>JACKJS010000001.1 GCA_020637815.1 Hyphomicrobiaceae bacterium
GGTGATCGCCCATTTGGCCGGTCAGATGGGCGCAGAAGTCACCGTCACCATCGAGATCGAGGCCAGGCTGCCTAACGGGGCTACGGATCAGCTCGTGCGCACTGTCACGGAGAACAGTCGCACCCTGAAGTTCGACAGCCAGGGTTTCGAGACGGAATAGGCGAGGTCGAATAGTACAAAGTTCACGCAAATGACCACCCACATTACCGCCCGCCTCGCTTGGCACACCGACGGATGGAACGGCTCGATTTGCAGGGCGCCGGAGAAGAACACCTATTGCGTTGGGTGCAAGTCCTACCCCGGCGATCTCATTCAGCGCGAGCGCGATCTCGAAGCGGAGAAGCGCTTGGCGGGGCGCTCGGGCGCCAAGCTTGAAGGCTATGTGCCGCCGTGCAGCTACAGCTACAACGCCTTTGGTCGAGCTGAAGCTCCAAGCGCGTCCAACCCGCCCGACTTTTTCTTCGACGGTGCGCGGCGGCACGAATGGACGCTACCTCCCGCAACCGTGAGCGTATGGCCCTATGAGGCGATGTACGCGGAAGAGGTGAAGGCGGAGGGTTATCTCGACAACAGCAAGCGCCGGGCGCTCATGCTGGAGTTCTTCCAGCCCATCGAGAAGGACTGCGGCAGCAATCTCATCTTCTACTATGCAAACTATTCCAACCCGCTCTCCGAGGAGGAGGAGCCGCGCTACGTCCTAATTGGCGTGTCACGCATCGTGAAGGTCGGCAAGGAGCTCTTCTACGAGAACGTCTCGGAGGAAATTGCGAAACGCTACGCTGGCGGGATGATCTGGGCGCGCGACATAAGCGCGGCCTATCCGGATGAAGGCGTGCGGCTGCCCTACCACCGCTACCTCGACGAACCCGATCGCCTCGCCGAGATCGCGCTCTTTCCCGAGAACCCACTTATCTGCAAGTACGGCTCCAAGCACCTTACCGACGATGAGGCCATCGGCCTCTTGGAGCAGTTCCTCGCGAAGGTCCGGTTTCTGCGCGACATCGGGGACGAAAGCGAGAACTGGGACGTCCGCGAGGCTTGGCTCCTTACTACCATCACCGAGCTTTGGCGCCATCGGGGCCTCTACCCCAGCCTCCTTAAGGCGCTGACGGTAGCCGGGGCTACACCGCTCATTGATGGCGTGAAGCAGCTTATCATTCAGGAGGGGCAGGAGCGGGCGCACGCCGCCGCCTTCGAATTTCTGGAAACTGGAAAGGACAGCGTTCTTACCGCCGGCCTCGACGCAGCGGAGCGGAAGAAGATCGCGCGGAACTGGATGCTGCTGGAGGATGGCTCCCGCCTTCTCCTGCGCGACCTGCTCCCGCGCTTGGATTTGACACTGGAAGTGATGCGCGCCGTTGCCGCGGAACAGCGGGGCGATTCCGGCGTCGCTGCATCCGCCGAGGAAATCGTGGCGAATCCATACCTAATCGCCGAAATGTATTGCGGGACTGACGCCAGCGACTGCGTGCCGTGGAGTGCAATCGATCGCGGTGTTTTGCCGTCGCCGGAGCTTGGTGGAAAGCCCCTTGCCGATGTTGAACTCAATGACGCGCGTCGCTTTCGCGCGCTCTGCGTCGAACATTTGCGCCGCGAACCGAAGCATAGCTTTCGCTTCGCCAAGGATCTGCTGGTCGAGGTCGCGCAGCGCATGGGCCGACTGCCCGCCTGGAAGCAGGCGGCGTTCAGCGAGCGCTACTTCATGGTGGATGCCGATTTTCTTTCGGGCGCGCTTGCTTTGCGGCCAACGGACCTCGGCCTCGCCGTCTATCTCAAATCCGTGTTCGAGGATGAGCGCCTCCTTGAAGCCACGTTGAACGAACTGGTGTCGCGGCCCGAAATCGACTTGCGCCGCCCCGTCACGGCGGCGGACTGGTCGTCATGGGTGTTCAAGTCCGACAGCCCGCTCGCGACAAAGGCGAGCGCCGACTACGCGGAGGCAACGCGCGAACAGGCCGAGGTCTGCGAGCGTCTGTTTCGCCTTCCGGTTTCCGTCGTTACCGGGCCGGCAGGCACCGGGAAGACCACGGTCATTGAAGCGCTCATCCGCGGGGTACGCCGCGCGGATGGCGAGGGCGCGGCCGTGTTGGTGTTGGCGCCGACCGGTAAGGCAGCAGACCGCGCCAGGGAGGTTTTCGAGAAAGCGTCGCTCCAGCGCGTGGAGACGGTGACCGTCCATTCGTTTCTCGCCGCCAATGGCTGGCTCAACGACAACCTGACCTTCAAGCGCCGTGGCGGCAAGAAGGCGGCCGTAGGGACACTCCTTCTCGATGAAGCCTCGATGCTCGACCTCGAGCTGGCGGCGGCGCTGTTTCGCGCGGTTGACTGGCAGCATATCCGACGGCTGATCCTGGTTGGCGATCCGGGTCAGCTGCCACCCATCGGGCGCGGGCGCGTCTTTGCTGACGTGATCCGATGGATGTCGGCCGCGCATCCCGCCAATCTTGGGCGCTTAAGCCGGAACCTCCGACAATTGCTGAACAAGGTTGATGGCGAAGGTACGGCCATCGTCGCGCTTTCGGAGCTCTTCATCCTCGACGATGAAGACAAAAGTATCGATGGCGCGGACAGCTCGACACGCCCCGATCAGGAAGCGCTCATCGCTCGGATTCATGCCGGCGGAGCGGTCGACCGCGACCTCGACGTGATCTATTGGGACGAGCCCGAGCAACTCGCCGAGACCCTGATCTCAGTCGTGGAATCGGGGATGACGAAGGGTGCGGCTCCTAGTGAGCGGCAACCCTATCAAATCTGGCGAGAGGCCCTCGGCGACGATCCGACCGCTTTCCAGATTTTGACGCCACACCGCGGTGAACTGCACGGTGTCGAGGCGATCAATGAAGTGTGCCAAAGCCGCATTTCGAGCTTTATCATCGAGCGGATCGGCACGGTCGATGGAATCACCCTGTCCGACAAGGTCATTCAAGTTCGCAATCGGCCGAAATCCGACCCGATCTGGGGTTACGACGCGGCAACACGAAAGAAGCTGAAGGTAGAGGTCTTTAACGGTGAGATAGGCACCGTGCACGCCTTCGGCTTCGAAAGCAGCAAACTCTGGGGCAGAGTCAAATCGGGCTACGGACCCAGGCTACGGCGCTTCGCCGTGCAGTTTACGCGAAAGCCGAGGATCACCGTCGGCTATGGCAAGGACGTTCCCAACGACACGAGGTACAAGCTATCCGAGAGCGTCGAAGAGAATCTGGAGCTGGCCTACGCCGTTTCCATTCACAAGGCGCAAGGCAGCGAGTTCGCGCATACATTCGTGATCATTCCATCCAGCGCCAAACGCGCGGTCTCGGCCGAGCTCGTTTATACTGCGCTTACGCGGGCTAGCCGTCACTGCACCCTATTCCTGCAGCGGGACGTCGCGAGCCTCTTAGATGCACGCCGCCGCGAGAACGCGCAGACACCGCAAATCAACTCCTTCCTTTTCACGCTCCATGTTGCAAAGGAGCCGCTTGCCAATCGCCGCGGCTGGTACGAGGCGGGCAAGATTCACGAGGCGCTGAGCGGTGACATGCTCCGGTCCAAGTCGGAGGTGATCATCGCCAACATGCTCCATGAGCGGAGTATCCCGTTCCGCTACGAGCAGCCCCTGTTTGCGGGCGACGGGACGATAAGGCTTCCTGATTTTACGATTACTTGGGCAGGCAAGACTTACTATTGGGAGCATCTCGGCCGGCTCGACCTCACCGACTATGCGGAAGAGTGGAAGCAGAAGCGCGCCTGGTACGAACGCTGGTTCCCCGGCCAGCTCGTGACGACGGAAGAGGGGCCAACGCTGAGCAGCGCGGCCGCTGAACTCATAGCGAATATCATCGCAACGTCCAGGCCAACTGATGCCTGAGTTTCGCGTCTCCCCGATCTCGATCGTCAATCAGATCAAGAGCAACCTGCAGGATCGCTACGGGTCCGGATATCCGATCCTGAAAGAGTTGCTCCAGAATGCCGATGATTCGGAGGCCCAGCGCTTCCATCTGAACGCGCTTCCCGGTTGGCCCGGCGCGGCGAATCCGCTTCTTCGATGGCCCGGACTCCTGGTGGTGAACGACGGGAAGTTTCGACCCGATGACGAGCGGGGCATCACGTCGTTCGGCGAGAGCAGCAAAGCGACCGATAGCGGCGCCATTGGAAAATTCGGCTTCGGGCAGAAGGCGGTCTTCCACCTCTGCGATGCCTTTGTCGTTCATGCCCATCGGAATCCCGCGCCGTTTAGCACCGTCGTCAATCCCTTCCTGGGCGTCGACGTCGACGGCAATGTTAGTAGCGAATGGGAACCTCCGAATGGCGAAGGCCTCGCTCAGGCCGACCTGGGGCTTCTCAGCGATGCCGTCCCGAGTGACTTTCAGGAGCGTTGGCTCGCGCTGTGGCTACCGTTCCGCCGGCGCGAGTTGCAGCCGGCGCCCGGCGTAAGCTTCTCGAGCAATTTCCCCTCGGCGTCAGCGACAATCGCGGCGTTGGTCAAACCGGCGGACCTACGCCTGGTTCTGACCGGGCTTCGTCATCTCACCTCGGTCGACATCCGGGAACAAGGAAGCATTCGCTGCTCGATTACGATCGACAGCGCGCGCGGGCGATTGCTCGGGCCAGTGAAGTGGACAAGCGGCGTCCGAACATTTGGAGGTGATGCTCGCGCGCTTCCCGGCCGGGAGGCCGCGCCATTCGTCGGTCGCGAAGCGACGCTTCCCGTGGATCGCCTCGGGCTCCTGCAGCGCGATCCCCATTGGCCGACGACGATTGACGTGCGAAGCCCCCAACCCAAACCTGAGAAAGGGGAGCCGCACGGGGCCGCCACGCTGATCCGTGCTTCACAAGACAGGCCCGCAGAGCTGCGAATCTCCTGGGCTGTCTTCTTACCCGTCTCGGATGAGGCCGATATCTGCATTCCGCTCGGCGAGGGTCCGCTCGGCCAATGGCGTATGCTGCTGCATGGCTATTTTTTCTTGGACGCTGGCCGGCGCGAGATCGAGGGGCTGAAAGCACCGGCGGCTCCCGATCATCCGGTCGACGCTGCCGCGCTCCGCCGCACTTGGAATGCCGAGCTTCGTGATTCGGTCGTCCTGCCGCTCATTCCCGCGTTGCTGCGGGATGCGCTCGAATCGAAGATTGCCACGTCAGTTGAACTTCGGGACCTGGTGCGCTCGCTCGCGGGGAGCTCTTGGTTTCAGAGTCACCGGCGTGCCATCTGTCGCGAAAATGCCCTGTGCCGCGTGCTTGCCGAGTCCGGTGGGATGGCATGGCGACTCACGTCGAGTGGGGCCATCATTCGGCCGCTGCCGGGAAGGGTAGAGGACGTACCGAAAAGGATCGACGAACTCTTCCCGGCGATCCATTCATGGGCCAGGGCCGAAGACGTGCTCCTTGCCGTCGATCGGAGTGCGGTACTCGCACCGGAGCCGGTGGATTGGACGCCGGACAATCTCGGTACGCTCTTCGCGACGCTTTCGCCGCGGGCCTTTCAAGCCGGCGCCCTCGCCCCCCTTCTCATGGATTTCCTCGCCCTCGTGGAGCGGAGCGAGGTGCAATTCCGCGCGCTGGGCCCAGGTCTTGTTTCTGCCTTGCGGAACGCAATGTCTGACACAGTGCCGTTGGCCTCCGCGGACCAAATCAAGGCCATTTTGACCTATGTTCCCCGCGGCATCCTCTTCCCATTGCCGGCAGCCGTGGAGCACCGGCAGGTACTTCGGGCCTTGGCCACGGCGCCAACGACCATCCTGGCGGTCCGTGCCGCTTGGTCCGACGACCATGCACTTCAACTGCAGATTTCCGATTCCGATCTGAAGCAGTTGTTGGAAGCACTCGAGCCGCATGTCGGAGGTGATCTCGCCGACCAGGCCGCGCCGGCGGCATTGGCGTTTCTGATGCGCGCTAGTCACGACATCTCGCGCCTCGCTCGCGACCCGGACTTTGCCTCGATCCAGGTCCTGCGAGCGCGGGATGTGCGCCGTAGCACTATCGCACCTCTTTCGCTTCAGGTCTTGGTCGCGAGATCCGAGGCGGGGCAGCTCTTCGGCGCCTCTCCCGAGGCGAACCGGTTGTTGCCGCTGGTGGCGCAGGCCCTGCCGGATGCCGACCCCTTGATTCTCGAAGGAAAGACGGCGGACTTCATTCGCGAAACCGGCGGCGGGTTGCTCGCGCTCCAAGTCGCCAACAAAGCCTCGGTGTTCGCGCTCATCGACCACAGCGCTCAATTCGGCACAGACCAATCGCGGGCGCGGCTGCTTGAGCGCCTTCAGCCGACCGACGATGACGACCGCGCCGCGCTACGACGCCTGTGCGCCGGGGCGCATGAGGCCGGCGACGCCAAGGCTGACGTCTGGGCGTTGGACGGCGCCCCCGCCGGAATCGAACGGACGGTGACGAGCCTTTTGCGGCAGAGCGCGAGTGATTTTCTTGTTCCGTCCTGTATCGGGGCTGAATTGAGACCCAGGCTGCGTAGCTACCTTGGTATTCGCGAGCTGGACAGCGGTGGGCTTGAAGCCCTGCTGGTGAAGAACCTCCAGGCGTTCTCGCAGCTTGAACTCACGCTACCTGAAAGGGATGCCTTCCTCCTGACCAACCTCCCGGATGCGTTGCTGCGGCGGCTGCCCATTCATGTCCGCTCCGACGGCGCAGTCGGCGACGCGGAGAACGCCTTCGTGGAAGGCAGCTGGCCAATCCCGGCATCGCTGCGCAAGCACGTCCTCACGGTGGAGCTATCGTCCGATCCGGGCGTCCGGGCACGTCAGCAGCGCATTCTGACAGCGTGGACACCGGCCAGCCAGATCGAGACGGCATTGTCCCTTGCCGATCCCCATCGCTGGCACTCAGAGATCCTTGATGCACTCGACGCATTGGGGCGCGGGCAGGAACGACCGGGCTCCGATCTCGCCAAGGCCCTTCAAGAGCGGCCGTGGCTTGTTGCTGACGGTCTCCCGGTGGCGCCACGGGACGTCCTCGCGCTGCCACCGTCGGTTGACGAGGCAGCCAGACGGCTGCTGATCGCTGATGGACAGAGGCCTCCCTTCTTTCCATCTCGGCAATTGGCGGTCGACATCCGCGAGCACGCTGCCTTTGCGCGCCTGATCGAGTGGATCCTTCCCGACCAGGCGACATCCCTCGACGTCCTGGCCCTCATGATCGAGGATTCGAAAATCGTCGGGCATCTCGGCCGCGTGGAAGCCACCCAAGTCGGTGACTTCGCGATCATCGCGCAGACGGGCGTGGATCTGGGCCTCGAAGGCTGGCCGCTTGTGTCCGCCGTTCTGACATCGCTGAGGGATGAGACCGAAGACATTGTGAAGCTGGTCGCCGCATTTGCCGGTCTCGATGCCTCCGGCGCGGACGTGGCTGGAACGCATCTCGATTGCCTTGCGACGCTTGCGCAAGAGACGGGACGTGCGGCCGAAGCGGCGCGCCGAATCTATCTCCGGGCATTCGATGTCATCGCCAAATGGCCCGAGGCCGCACGCCGTCAAGTCTTCCGCACCACGCGCGTTCCGACAGAAAGCGGCGTCTGGCGCGAGGGAAGTGAAGTCATCCAAGACGGTGAGGGCATCGAGCCCGCGCACCTTCTGGCGGGCGAGTACGCTTCCATGCTTCGCCGGTCCGACCCAGCTCTGCCACAGTCGTCCGGGCAGGCTGATCCGCGGGATCCTTCAGCGGTCCTGCCGGTGCAGCCCGACGGGGTTCAGACGGTTGACCTCCCAGCCCTGGAAGCCGAAGGCGCAACGCAACAGCGCGCCTTTTTGGAAGCGTGGCGAGGCCGTGTGCCATCGGATCTGGTCATCATCTATCTCGGCCTTGTCGGTCGCAACGACTCGCTGAGGGAGATAGCCGAGGGCTGGAGGACCGATGCCTCAGCGGATGTCGAGACGCTGTGGGCAGCTCTCGACGCGCATTTTCCAAAGCACGTGCTCTATCCCAACACCCTCGCCGAGGAAATCGATCAGCGCCGCTTCGTTATCGAGCGTGTAACGGGGAGCCATGTGCGTGCGACAGCGCTTTCGGGCGACCCGTTTGACGCGCCGGTAGCCGATGCATCCGGCGGCATGATCGTCGGGAATCTCCACAAATCGCCGCAGGGCATTCGCGATGCCGACGACACGATACGGTCGCTGATCACCTTGCCGCTCCGATCGATCGATCTCACCGGCCGGGGCCACCGGGAGGCATCTGGCATCTTCCGCCGCTTTATCGAAACGATCGCGTCGGACTGCCTATGGCTGGGGATGGCGAACCAACAGGCAGCTCTGCATGACATCCTTGACCAAGCCGTCCAGATTGACCAGGCTACGCTGGAGGAGACGGAACGCCTGCTCCGCGACCAGCTGCCCGCCATCCTCGCGGAGCTGAAGCTCCCGACGGAGCATCGCGCCCAAGCCGCCCTTCGCCGCTACCAACAGGGGGCAGGACGGCACGCGCACCTCAACGGACCGCCGCACGAACTGGTGGACCTCAAAACGAGCCTGTGGGAGGCGGTCGCCACGCCCCAGTCTGGGCCCGAACTGCTCGCCGCCGTGCGCAAAAAG
This sequence comes from Hyphomicrobiaceae bacterium, assembly GCA_020637815.1. GTDB lineage: Bacteria > Pseudomonadota > Alphaproteobacteria > Rhizobiales > Methyloligellaceae > Methyloceanibacter. The sequence goes on from JACKJS010000001.1 coordinate 8,511, forward strand.
ATCCACGAGTTCGGATACTCGGCGAGCCGCGTGCTGTTCGAACTCTTCCAGAATGCCGACGATGCCTACCTGCAGCTGGCAGCCCCGGCCGAGGATGCGCGCTTTCGTGTTGAGGTTGCATCCCACGCGGCGGAAGGTTTTCGCATCATCCATTGGGGACGGCCCATCAATCACCTTGGTCCGGCTCCGGACGAAGGCCGCCGGCTAGGCCATGACCGCGATCTCTTGAACATGCTGCTCATGAACTTCTCGGAGAAGCGGCCGGGCGAGAACCTGACCGGCAAGTTTGGACTCGGATTCAAGAGCGTGCATGTCCTTTCGGACAGCGTTGGCATCGCAAGCGGCTTCATCGCCTTGCGCACTGCCGGCGGCTTCCTGCCAATGTCGTGGCCAAAGGGGATCGATGAAGCTGAGGTCGCCAAGCATCCCGACGGCCGAAAGGCGACGCTCATAGATGTGCCATTCTCGGCGGAGACGTCCGAACCCGGGAAGGAGGCCATTCGGGCTTTTCGAGCCTCGATGACGTGGTTGACTGTGTTCGCGCGTTCCATTCGGCGCATCGAAATCCTTGACGACGATCCGGCCGTCGTCAGCTGCTCAACGTCCGAGTTTGTGGACGAGAACGATATTGCGGTGGTTTCGATCTCAGGCGCACACCACGAGCGTGCGCTCCGCTTTGATCTTGGCGACGGGTTCATCTGGCTATTGCGGATCGAGGCTGCGGGACCGAGCCGTTTTCCTGCTGACCTGCGGAGGCTCTGGAACCTTGCCCCGCTGGAGGAGGATCTGCGATCGGGATGGTTGCTCAATGGCCCCTTCGCCGTTGACCCCGGCCGCGGGCGGATCGCCGGCGGGATAGCCGATCGTCAGGAGCTTTTCGCAAGCCTTGGGCGCGCTTTGGGCGAGCGCCTGCTTCGATTGTTCGACCTATGTCAGTCGGACTGGCTGGCGTTTTCGCAGGCCTTGGATCTGGACGCCCCTGAGAATCCGGCTCGAACAATCTTCTGGACCCGCCTCTTCGAGGTGCTGTGCCTCGACGTGGATGACGATCTCGCTCGCCATCTTCATGCGCGTACCCTCGGCTACGGACGGCTCGTTGCCGAGCGGCCGGCGGTCCCCACTGGCCTGTCGTGGCCATTTGATGGTCTTGTTCAGGCTTCCGTCGTCGACCGCTTCACGGACGGGGCGCTGGCCGACTCTGCTATCCTGGAACGCGTGCGGGCGTGGCCGACGCTGGTCGCGCTCGAGGGTCGAATCGTCGCTTCCGACATCGCGGGACAGTTGCGAAAACTAGGGTTCGTCAGACCCCGTGCCGTCACCCTATCTGACCTCCTTCATGAGGAAATGGGCACGGATCAGCGTATCGACGCCGCCACCGCCGACCGATTGGGCGAAGTCCTCACATCGGAAGGGCTTGAGCAGGAGCCGCTCTATCAGGAACGCAAACCATTGCTCGAAGTAGCGCGAGAGGCAAAATTTCTTGCGCAGGACGGTTCGTGGCGCTCGGTTCGCGAACTGAATTTGGAAGCCGTCGGCGGCGACGACGAATTGCTCATGTGCGCTTTTGCTCCGGAAAGTGCGCGACTTGACGGGCGGTATCGGGGATTCGCGGTTGAGTTCTTCAAGGTCGCGCGGGCGCAATCCGGTTACGGGCCGCACCCCGCGCTCCTACACAAGTGGGCGTTGGGCGCCGACCAACCGGATAAGCGCAAAGCGGTTCTGCGGTACGTCGTCTCCGGCCGACAAGGCCGGGCGTTGGCGGATGCCCTGCGTGGCGAGCGTCCGGCGTGGATTCCGCTTCCGCTTGAGCGTCTCCTCGCGGACCCTCTGCTGGATGGCTGGCCGGATGAGGATCGTAAGCGGCTGCTCCTCGAACTTGGCGGGCATCACTTGTTCAACGTGGCCCCTGAGTATCCGTCGCAGCAGCTTGATAGCGCCGACCCTGAGGCGGTTCTGTGCGCCATCCATGACTGGTGGGCGGAGGTTGCTGACGAGGAGCGCGCCTCCTATTCCGCCTCCGTCTACCCCGCATTTTTCGCCCCCTACGCACTGCGCGAAGGAACCGACCGCGCCGCCTGGTTCACGCTCTTCGCGCTGGCCTGTTTTCAGTCATTCGGACGCGCGCGGGACGGCCAGCACCGGCGGTTCATCGAGCGGGGGTGGGACCAGGGCTGGTGGCGGGATCTGGCGGAGTCGCGCCCACCGGACGATGTCCAGTCCTGGCTAGACCGTCTGGAAAGGTGGAGTGCTCCCGAGGAGGTCGATCAGACGTTCCTTCCGTGGCGGCGCGCGTTCGTCGACCTCTACACCGTAGCCCGTTGGCTCGAGGAGTATGTCGAGGTGATCCGAGCGCTCCCGCGCATCGTCCGCGAGCGTGGCGCTGTTTCGCTGAACGACGTGCTCCGGCCGAGCTTCTCTCCCGTGATCATGCCGCTAGGTCTCGATGCCGCTCCGCTCAGCCGGTCTCTTGGAATCGGCACAAACTGGATGATTCGGGAAATGCTGCGCCAGGGCGTTTATGAAGCGCAGGATGCGGACCCCATGGCTCCTTATTGCTGGGCTCCATCGCAGCGCGTCCGCAGGCTGCTAAACGCGCTTGGCGCGGGTGTTAGGGAATGGGCCGACAAGGAAGAAAGCCGCGCCATTCACACGTTTGTCGTCAACAACATCGGCGCCGAGCGCGCCCGCTTCGTTGGCGACTATGATCTCCCGCTGCAGCTGATAACGCGTGATGTTCATGGCGCGGCACGCACGCACTGCTTCCAAGCCGCCAACCTCGAGCCTCCGGATTTCGACACTGCGCACGAGGCATTGGAGGACGAGCCAACCTTCGAAACGAGCGACCCATGACGACCACGCAACGGCAGCTTGAACCAGGCATTCCCGTCCAGCACCCGCGGCACGGCAGTGGACGTGTGGTCGTGGATCTCGGAGCCACGGTCGTCGTGCGATTCGGTGGAACCGTGGAGCAAGTGCTCGCAAGCGAAGTCGTGGAAGTTCCATCGCTCGCTTCAGCGATCCGCCAGAATTTGCCCGCCGATCCCACCGAGGCGCTTCTTCGCGCGCAGGCGCTCGCAATTGGGTCTGTCAACGACCAGTGGGGTGTCTTCTCCCGGTCACGGGTGCAGTTGCTTCCCCATCAATTGTGGGTCTGCCGAAAAGTGAGCCAGGAATGGCCCTTCCGATGGCTTATCGCAGACGATGTGGGGCTTGGTAAGACGATTGAATGCGGCCTGGTTCTCATGCCGCTGATCGCTTCGGGCCGCGTGCGCCGGTTGTTGATTTTGGCGCCTGCCAAACTCGTGCCGCAGTGGCAATTCCGTCTGAAGGACATGTTCGACATTCGACTCCAGCGCTATGTCGCGGAGGCGGATACCGAGCGCGGCGACTTCTGGGCGACAGCCTCAATGGTTGTCGCGTCTTTTCACACGCTGCGCGATGACCGGCGCGGCGCGCGTCAGCGGCTTCTTGAAGCCGATCCGTGGGACTTGGTCATCGTCGACGAAGCTCACCACCTGAGTGTCGATGAGCGCGCGGGCGAGACTCTGGCTTACAGCCTCGTTTCGGAACTCCAGAACCGTGCGAAGATCAATTCGCTGCTTTTCTTTACCGGCACGCCGCATCGGGGAAAGGACTTTGGGTTCTTTGGCCTCATGCGTCTCGTGCGACCCGATCTGTTTGATCCTGAGGCGGACAGATTCGCGCAGCTGGTCCACCTCCCCAAGGTGATGATCCGAAACAACAAGGCGACCGTCACCGACCTTCAGGGACAGCGAATTTTCACGCCGGTCACGGTGCATAGCCGCGAGTATGGCTATAGTGACGCGGAAGCTCGTTTCTACCGTACGCTCAGCGAATTCATTCTCGACGGCCGGGCCTACGCGGCGACTCTCGATGGCCGTGCGCAGACAGCGCGCATGCTTGTGCTCATCACCCTTCAGAAGCTGGCCGCGAGCTCAATTGCGGCCATCCGAAACGCGCTTCGCAAACGGCGCGGCATGCTGGCGGAGCTCGTCCGGCGTTCGGACGGCGTGGCCTCGGTTGCGCTGCCTGATGAAGGTCAGGCGACGCTCGACGATCTTGCCGACGCGGAAGAAGCGCTGCCGGTCTCCGCCGCCGTCCTCCTTATGGAGGACGAGATACGCCGATTGGATGAGCTGATCGCGTTGAGCGACGATATCATTAGTGAGACCAAGATCGAGCGCCTGCTTGAGATGATTGGCACGGAATTCGCGGCCGATGAGCCGGTCCTGCTATTCACGGAGTACAAGGCCACGCAAGCGCTCGTGATAAATGCTTTGCATCGCCGTTTTGGGTTTGGTTCTGCCGCATTTATCAACGGCGACGAGCGGCTGGATGGCATGCAGCAAGCTTCCGGCCGGGTGGCCGTCATCAGCCAGCCTCGGGAGCAGGCGGCCGATGCCTTTAACGCTGGCAAGGTACGCTTTCTCGTGTCGACCGAGGCCGGCGGTGAGGGCATCGACCTTCAGGAACGATGCGCCGTCCTGGTCCATGCCGACATGCCGTGGAATCCGATGCGCCTCCATCAGCGGGTGGGGCGCTTGTCCCGCTATGGCCAGAAGCGGCCGGTTTCCGTCTACATCTTGCGCAACCCGGACACCGTTGAGGCTCGGATCTGGGACCTTCTCAATGCCAAGCTAGAGCGCATCCAGCTGGCCTTGTCGTCGGTGATGGAGGAAGAGGAGGATATATCGCTGCTAGTGGTCGGGATGACCGGAAGCTCTCTGTTCAACGAGCTATTCGCCGGCGCGGAAGGCCTCTCGAAAGACAGGTTAACCTCCTGGTTCGACCAGTCCACCGCGACCTTGGGCGGACGTGATGTGGTTGAGACCGTCCGTGAGCTCCTCGGAGGTGTATCGCGGTTCGATTTCCAGCAGGTGGGCAAGGACCTCCCGAAAGTCGATCTTCCGGACCTTGAAAAGTTCTTCACATTGGCTGTGAGCCGGCATGGGCGCCGGGTCTTTCGGCGGGACGACGGGCTGGAAGTCAAGGCGCCTGACGAATGGCGGGCGCGGAGCTACGCGGTCCGGGAAAAGTACGAAGGTCTCGTCTTTGATCGCAGCCTGCGCGGGAAAAACGTTGCGTCCCGGGTTCTCGGAGTTGGCCATGTCCTTTTTGACCTCGCCCTTGAAGAAGCGCGAACCCGGTCCGCCAGCCTCGCATGCGTCGGCGGCCTGCAGCAGCCTTTGCTCATCGTGACGGTTGAAGACGAGGTCACGGGGACGGGTGCTCTCGTCCACCGTCTCGTGTTTGGTGTTCGCGAGAATGGAGAAAAACTTGAAGTGCTTCGGGACTGGGAGCTTCTCCAAATCCTCAACAACTTGTCGCCCACCTCCGCGCCAAGCGGCGCGGAGAAGGAACGTGAGGACATCGGGCCAACAATTGAACGCTTGAAAACGTCGTTTGATGCGAATCTTTCTGTCTACGCGCCAGCACTTCATCGACCAGTTTCCTGGTCAGAAATGCTGCTCCTCGCTGTGAAGCATTGACGAGCAACCACTATATCGAACTTGCTTAAGCCGGAGGTGGCCATGTATCGGCTCACCCTTGGTTACGTCTGGAAGCAGAAGCCGACGCCGGTCGTGCTGCGCCGGACCGGGCGTGGTGAGAAGCTTCGGGTGCGACTGCCATTTGCCGACGACAATCGGCAATGGCTGCAGAACGGCCGGCGCACGGCACCTGAATGGATTGGGCGCGCGGACGCCTATTGGGAGCTGCCGAAGTCCTGGTTCAACGACTTCGTCGATCGGGCGCTGCAGCGCTACGGCAAGGTCTACATTATCCAACCCTATCGCGAGCAGGAGATCTGCGCGCGTGCGTGCCAGGAAGCACGAGGGCATGAATGCCAGTGTTCTTGCATGGGCGCCAACCATGGCATCGGCAATGATGGGAGCTGGTTCGAGGTCTCCGACACCTTCTCGACCCGGTGGGGCAACCGCGAGCTCGCGTGTCGCCTGCTTACTGCGCGATAGGCGAGTGCCCGATCAGACACCCTATGCTATCGGGCAACGGATGAATTTGTCGACCGCGCCGTCGAGAAACACCCGCTCGATGTGATGCCCGGCACCTTCGACGAGACTGCGTGCCACCATCGGCAGCTCCCGGACCGAACGTTGCACGTCATCCATCGCGATCGGCGCATCGCTCTCCGGCACATCGATCCGTGTGACGTTGTTCTTGCCGACCAGCAGATAGGCTTGACCGAGCGCGTTGTGTGACTGTGCGCGGGCGGCCGCATTGAAGGAACGCATGAACGCCCAATCCTTGATGCCGCCATTGCGCGCTCGATCATCGACGGTGAACGTGGACTGGCCAGTTCCTAGGCTCAGGATGCGCAGGTTTTCGCGTGCAATGTCGAAGCAGGCGAGAGCGTCGACCAGAGCGTTCATGACCGGATTGTTGGCCCAGATGCCGCCATCGATCATGACGTAACCGTCGTCCTCGACACCGGGATAATAGGACGGGGCCGCCGTCGTGTGGAGCGCCACATGCGCGAACTTCTTGTGGCGGTCCTTCTGATAGTCGGGGTGGTGCGGCGTCTTGTAGAGGAACGGCTCGCCGTGTCGCCCTTCGAAGCTCGGGATCACAAGGCGCGTAATGGCGTCGTCGAGCACCTTGTCGCCGAAGATCCGCAGCAGTTCCTCCTTTAGAGCAGCTTGGTCGTGCTTCGGCTTGAACACCCAGCGCATCACCCTCGACAGTTTGCCGAGCCCCGCCGCCGGTGGGAAGATGCGCTCGCCACGCTCGAGATAGATATTCAAGGCCTCTCGCGCCGTCATCCCATGGGCAAGGGCGAGCGCGATGATGCCGCCCGTCGAAGTGCCGGCGATCATGTCGAAGTGATTGGCGATCGACCCACCGCCCAGAAAGCGGCTTTCGAGTTCGGCCAGCACGGCTGCAGGAAACACGCCGCGAATGCCGCCACCGTCGATCGACAGGATGCGGAAAGGGCGGCCTTGCCGCCACGGCTGCTTGAGGCGCGCCTGCTGAATGGTGCCATCCGACCGCCGCGGCGGAACATAGTTCATCGCGTTATCTCCCCGACCTCGTTGAGGGGCTGGCTGGCGTGGCGTCCACCACCGGTCCAGCGCCCGGTCATCAACCAAAGCTCGTAGCAGGCGAGCCAGTCGAGCGCCCAAGGTAGCGTCGTGCTGGCGATGGTCATGGACGCCGTCCATTCATTCTCGCGAGGATCGAACAGGCAAAGCGTCGGATCTTCGGCCGGCGGATAGACATGGGGCAGTTGCCCCTCGGAATTGCCGGGCAATCGGATCAGCTTCGGCGAGAGCACCCGCACTTCCGGGAACGATCCCAGTTCGTAGCGGATCTCCAAGGAGTAGGTCGCATATTGCGGCCTTACGCTCCCAACCCACCGCGCAGACTGCGCGCGGCGGTCAATCCGGCGTGCCGAGAATTGCGGCCAGGTCGCCTTCATGGCGGCGATCTGCTCGTCGATAGAAAGGATCGCCACCATCACTAGAACTTACGCCCGAAGAAGGTGTGCGGCCGCGCCGTCGCGATCGCTGGATTGACGACCGGTGCCGCGACCGCGGTGGGCAACAGCACGCCGCCCCGTCGGGTGTAGAGCTGACGCGATTGCTGGATCCCGCCACCGATTTCGGCGGCGATCTGATCGGCGGCCCGGGTTACGACGCGGTCGCCGAAATTCCCGCGCAATACGTCCATCATCGTGTTGGGGAACATCTCGCCCTTGCGCATCGCCTCCAGCGAGCGAACGAGTTCGTGCAGATGCTTGGCGAACTCATCCTGTTGGGCGACGGATTCCGGCCAACGGTCGGTGAAGATGTCGGCCTCGCAGACCGGATTGGCGACATGCAGGAGCCGCCCGTAGAGCGAGGCTTGCTCGATCTCGCGGATGATCCAGCTCGCGAGGCGTACGAGCATCGCGCTGAGCGACATGTTCGGCTGCGCGGCGAGCCCAGCGTAATGGGAGAGCATCACCGACGGCGGAATTCGTCCGCTGTAGCTGGTGTAGCGGATATTGCGGTAGCGCTTTAGGAGCTGGAGGGCGAGCGTCGCGGTATTCTTGACGACGAAGTCGCACTGATCCGGAACGTCATCGACGTCGGCGTCGGCACGCGCCGCAAGGCCAGCATGATCGAGCCATCGCCGGTGGAATTCCTTCGCCATGCGCAGTTCGAGCGGCGTCCTGCTCGCGTACCATTGCGCGAAGCCATAGGCATTCATGTCTACCAGGCGATCATCAGCCGAGCAGTGCGGGCCTTTGGCGTGGGCGATGAAGCTCTCGCGATCGAGGGTGCCGTAGACACGCAGCGACGGTGTGACGTCGAGGTGCATCTTGTCAGCGTAGAACAGGGTCACGCAGCGGGTTTGCCGCAAGACGCGCTGCACGGGGTAGTCGGCGAGTGCAGCTTCGAGCTGGGTCAGGATTTCGAGAGGCGCCATGCCGTGAAAGCGGCCGCCGAGTTGCGAGACGATGTCGAGATCGTATTCGTCGTCGGTGCCGCGCGTCGAAATCGTGGCGTCGATCGCCATGGAACCCTGCGGGTAGAAGTGTTCGATCTGATCGCGGAAGGCGTCCTGTTCTTCGAGATGACGCCGCACGGCCTCGTATCGCGACTGCGCTTTGTCATGAAGAGAGGGCGGCAGCTGAATGCTGAGCGCGATCTCGGCGAGGATACGGTCGAGCGGGTCGTCGAAAGGATTGAAGCCTGTCTGTGTGAACTGGACACTCATATCGATCTCCGTGGCGGGCTTGGCAGCGTTTCTGCATCTCGTCACCGCCCGCGCGATGTTCGGGATGATATGAATCGATGTTCTTCTACTCCGAACAAAGATGGGGAGCTTGAATGCGCCTGTCAAGGGACGTAAAGTGCGCCTACTCCGAACGTCCACTGAGGCGGGTCGCTAGGAAGGGTCGTTATGAAATTCGGACATCGGATCAAAGACTTAAGAACAAAGAAGGGCCTGACCCTCGATCAGCTCGCACTGGAGACGGGCTCGTCCAAGAGCTACATCTGGGAACTTGAGAACAAAAATCCCCCGCGACCTTCAGCTGAAAAACTGTCGGCGATAGCCGGCGCGCTGGGCGTGACCGTCGATTATTTGATCGGAAGTGACACACAAACGCTCAGCGAGGCTGAGGATACGGCTTTCTTCCGGCAGTATAGCGGCCTACCGGAAGAGACGCGCCGACAGATCCGCGAGATGGCTCGCATCCTAGACACGAAGACGCGCAAATGAACGAGCCGAGCCGCCCTCGGCCGCTCAAGGAGGCGGCGCGCATTACGCAGATGCTGGATCTGGTTCTTGGAGCGGATCGATTTGATCGCGCTCCGGTCGACATGATCAACCTCGCGCTGGAGTATTCTCGTCAAGTCGCCCCCGAAAGCCCCATCCACGAGGTCGTCGAACGCAACATTCCAGGCTGCGTCGGAGCGTTGGTCTACGGCGAGGTACGCCCGCGCCAATGGGCAATCATGTATCACGCCGGGCAGTCGGAGGGACGCCGGTCGTTCACGGTTGGGCACGAGTTCGGCCACTACATCCTGCATCGCCAACAGATCGAAGAGGGGGCGAGCTTCGACGGCGGTATCTATTGCGACGAGAACGCCGTGATTCGTAGGAGCGGATTGGGCATCGAACAGGAAGCCGACGAATTTGCAGCTGCCCTCCTGATGCCGTTCCATGACTTCCGCCGTCAGTTGCCAGCTAAAGCGCGGGTCGATTTCGACACCCTCAGTCGGCTTGCGAAGCGCTATGGCGTGTCGTTGACCGCAGCGATCTTGCGGTGGCTCGAATACACCGAGGCACGAGCGATCATGGTGGTGTCGAATGAAGGGTTCGCCCATTGGGCAAAGACGAGTGCAGCGGCGCTGAAATCGGGGCGCTATATCCGAACAAGGGACACGATCTTTGAGCTGCCAGCACAGGCCTTTGCCGCAAGGCAGGACTATTCCGACGCTGCGCTAACCGGCACCACACAACAAGCTGGCGTTTGGTTTCCCGAACCGGTGCATGAGATGTGCTTTCGCTCTGATCGATATGATCAGGAAATCACGGTGCTTCAGTTCGAGGCGGAGGGCCCGCGCTTCCAGGCGGAAGAGGAGGAGACAGATGTCTTCGACCATTTCGTGCGGAACGGCCAGATGCCGGTTCGCTAGCAGGCCGCTGTGGCCTGAGCACGGCTCGTTGGCTGCGACGAGATTCTGACATACTGCGCAAGCGCTCGTGACAGCTTGCCGCTCCGATGATAGGATTTCTTCGCAGAGTCGGCGGAATGCATGGATGCGCCAAGATCATCTCCAGCATCCGTCGCTTGACGATAGTCCCCGAAAGTTCGGTTTTCGGGCTCATCCGGAAAACGCCAATGATTTCAAAGTCCCGCCATTTTGACGGCAGGACTGACGGTATTTTGTTTGCGAAAATTTTTTTATCACCATGATTTCAGTGCCTTACGAGGCTCGTTAATAATCGAGTGGGAGTGACCGCCTTCGGCGGCAGTACTACGCCCCTGACTGATCCGTAGGGTGGCCGTTGCGCTTCAGGCGCACGATCGCGCCATCGAGCGCCTGCAGGAAGGCGGAGCGGTCGGCCTTCGAGAACGGGCGCGGGCCGCTCGTCACGGCGCCCGCCGAGCGCAAATCGGTCATCAGGTCGCGGACGGCCAGCGCCATGCCGATGGTCGCGTCGGTGAAGGCTTTGCCGTTCGGCGCGATGGCCTCGGCCTTTGCCGTAACGGCGCGATGGGCGAGCGGCACGTCGTTCGTCACCACGATCACGCCGGGGCGGGCCCGCTCGGCGATCCAATCGTCGGCGACGTCGAGGCCCTGATCGACGACCACGCGCTCGATGTTCGCGTCCTTCGGCAGCATCATATAGGCGTTGGAAACGACGATGGTCTTGACCGCGTATCTTGCGGCAACCCGAAAAACCTCGTCTTTTACGGGACAGGCATCGGCATCGACGAGGATCAGGATGGGCTCGAGCATGGCCGGATGTTTAGCAGCCGGGCACCCGCAACGGCAACGAGGTGCGGGGCATCAACGCGAAGGCCCCGGGCGCCGTCGCGCGGGGGCGATGGGCGGATTGCCGGCAAGTTGGGTCATTTTGCTCGCCGCATTTCTGGCGACGCCCGCTCTCGGGCAAGACTTCGTCGTTCCGCCGGCGGACTATCCGACGCTGCCGGCCGAGGCGGCGGGGGCCGAGGGCTTCGTGCCGAAGGGCTGGCGCTTGGAAGCACAGGCCTCGGGCGACCTGAACAAGGATGGCATCGCCGATCTCGCGATTGTTCTGCAAGACACCGATCCAGCGAAACTGGTTGAGCATGACGGGCTGGGCGCGAGCCCGTTAGACAGCAACCCCCGCCTCCTCGCGGTCGCCTTCGGAGAACGAGGAGGCGACTACAAGCTCGCCACGACGAACCACACGCTGATTCCGCGCCGGGTCGACCCGGTGATCGCGGATCCGCTTGACGAGGCTGGCGGCATCGGCATCGCGCGGGGCGGCTTGCAGATCAAGCTCTACCTCTTCTCCAGCGCCGGTAGTTGGGACACCCGCGACGCGAGCTTCACCTTCCGCTGGCAGAAGGGCGCCTTCCGCCTAATCGGCTTCGATGCGACGAATGTCCAGCGCAATACCGGCGTCGTCGAGACCAATAGCGTCAACTATCTGACAGGTAAGGTCGAAACCGCCACCGGCACCATCGACAGCGACGAAAACCACGTCGAGCGGTCGAAGATCAAACCCGCCCCGCTGCTGACGCTGGATGAGGTCGGGGATGGGTTGGCGTTCGATCCGGGGTTGGAGTAGGGCCTTGCGGCTGAGAGTAGCGGGCTGGATCACGTCTCCGAAGCCGCCGTGCAGCCGGCGCCGATGGATTCGAGCATGGCAGGATATTTAGCAGCCGGGCCCCCCGCAACAGCAACGAGTTGCACGGCACCAACCGCGTCGTCTACGACATCAACTCGAAGCGGCCCGGCACGATCGAGTGGGAGTAGGGGGCGCTAAGTTACCCGAGGGGTGCGACTATGGCGGATAGTTTTGTCGACAACCTGAATGAAGTAAGCCCAGCCCCGGTCGATGACGAGGTCATTGCTACGTTTACGTCAGAGGATGACTTCAATGAGCTGACCGTCGAACTTCTGAAAGAGGTGGGCTCGTTTGTTTGCATCGCCGCATCTGCCCTACCGGCGGACACAAAGCGATGGTCGCGCAATCAGGCGATCTATGGGGGCCATTTGGTTCGGCTCTTCAAGCTGATTTCGACCTTACTCGATCAGACGTGTCAGCTGAGGCGTGAAACGACCTTCATTGTGTCGAGGCTAGCTTACGAAACCGCTGTGAACTTGGCCTATCTCATAGAAAACGGCTCGAACGAGCTCTTTGATGACTACATCAGATACTCTCTGCGGCAGGAGAAGAAGCTTTATGAGCTTATTGAGACGAACATTGCGGAGCGTGGAGGAATTCGGCTGCCGATCGAAGACAGAATGCTCGCATCGATTTCGGCGGCCGCCACAAAGTCAGGTTTTTCAATCACGGAATTGTCTCCAACCGAGCCCAAGAGCTGGAGCGGAAAGAATCTTCGGGAGCGGGCCAAGTCTGTTGGCTTGGAGCCCATTTACCTCGCTGCTTTTGGCGGTGGTTCGCAGCACGTCCATGGAAACTGGATGGACCTACTCGAGTACCATCTAGACGAGGAGGGAGACGGTTTCGTCCCAAGCCTCGAATGGCATAGGCCGAGACCTCAAATTGGGCTGGCTATTGCGCTAGTGACTACGGATGTGGTCTCGCGCTTTTTTCGCTTCGTGGAAGCGTTTGAGGAAGTGGACGGTCTGGAGGAGCGCCTTGGAGATTTATGGAATAGAGTACGCCGCGCGAACGTTGGCCACGAAAGATTCTTGAGCAGCCGGACCGGAGTTTCGTGACGCAAAGCGCCTCCGAGACCGACAAAGATTAGACAATGGCCCGTGTTCCGAACGAAGAAATACTCGACGATGTTGAACTCATTCGCTTAATTGGCGAAATCAACCTCTCATGGGATGAGATCGAAATGTACCTCTGGTACATTTTCGATGACCTGCTCGGCCGCCTAGACTGGCGGCTCAGTTATGTGATCTTCTTCTCGAATCAAGGCCACCGTGCAAGGAGAGACATGCTTCAGGCACTCGCGGCCGTAGCTCTCGAAAAGAAGCCCAAGCGTTTCGAACAACTCAAAAAGCTGTTGAGCCGAATATCTGAGGCGTCACACAAGCGCAATAATATCACTCACGGTCTCTGGAATCGGGACGAGGGAAGAAAAGGTGCACCGATCACTCGGACCCCGCTCAAGCGGGACTGGGAGAAAAGTTCTGCCCTCGCATACACGAAGCGCGATCTCGCTCGGATTCGCGACGAATTTGTTGCGCTCGAAGGTGACGTTTACGCTTTTGCTGAGCCGAGCTGGACCCGAACCTTAGAGAAGCGAGAAAAACGCACGACCAAGCGCGCATCGCCCAAATAGGCCAGCATCCAACAGTGATCTGCACTGTATCAAGGTATCAAGCGCGTGGTCCCCGGCATCACCTCCCCCACCACTGTTAACCCATCTGATACCCCGGTGTGGACTTCATGAGGGCGCGTTCGTCCTCGGTCATCACCTCTTCGATGTTTTCGAACAGCGGCGTGGAGAGATAGCGTTCGCCTGTGTCGGGCAGCATGGCGAGGATGACGGCGCCGGGTTCGGCCTGCTCGGCGATCTGGCGGGCGACGGCGAAGGTGGCGCCGCCCGAGATGCCCGTCAGGATGCCTTCTTGCGCTGCGAGTTTGCGCGACCACTCGATGGCGGTCGGGCCAGGGACGGGGACGAGCGCGTCGTAATAGCTCCGGTCGATGACCTCTTGCAGAACCAGCGGAATGAAATCGGGCGTCCAGCCTTGAATCGGGTGCGGCTCGAACGCGGAATGGCCGGCGCTCGGCGCGCCGTCGGCCCCGCGCTCCTGGGCGATGCCGCTGCCGACGAGCTGCGCGTTGGCAGGCTCGCTGAGGACGATCTTCGTCTCGGGCCGCTCTTTCCGCAGCACGCGGCCGACGCCGGCAATCGTGCCGCCCGTGCCGTAGCCGCTGACGAAATAGTCGAGGCGCTGTCCTTGGAAATCGGCGAGGATTTCTTGGCCGGTCGTGTTTTCGTGGACGAGCGCGTTGTCCGCCGTCTCGAACTGGTGGGCGAGGAACCAGCCATGTTCCTTCGCGAGCTCCACGGCCTTCTGATACATGCCGAAGCCCTTGAGCTCCTTCGGGGTCAGGACCACCTTGGCGCCGAGGAAGCGCATGAGCTTGCGCCGTTCGACCGAAAAGCTCTCGGCCATGGTGACCACCAGCGGATAGCCCTTGGCGGCGCAGACCATGGCGAGGCCGATGCCCGTATTGCCGCTCGTGGCCTCGACCACGGTCTGGCCCGGCTTGAGATCGCCGCGCTTCTCGGCCTCTTCGATGATGCTGATGGCCAGGCGGTCCTTCACGGACGCGGCCGGATTGAAGAACTCCGCTTTCACGTAGAGGCGCACATTGTCCGGCGCCAAGCGGTTCACGCGGATGCAGGGCGTGTTGCCGATGGTGTCCACGATGCTCTCGTAGAGTTTGCCTTGTCCGGTCGTGGTTCGTGAGGTCATCGTTTCGTTCCCTGCGTCGTTCTTGGTGTGGTTGGAGGGTGTCAGAATGGAAGGGTTGCTTTCGCGCCATGTTAGGGCGATTGGCTGCGTTTGAGTAGCCTCGCGTGACGGCGCGCAGCTTCATGACCCATGTGGACCGCCGCGCCTTTGAGGTTTTTCCGAACGCGTTTTCGGGGTAGATTCGTGGTCGCGGCTTAGGGAGCCGGGAACGGGGGTTCCATGCGACCTGTACGCCAGTCCAAGGCCGCGGTCGGAGCATTTCTGACCGCTCTTGCCTTGGCCGCTCTCCTGCTATCGCAAACGCAGGCGAGGGCCGAGGATGCCGCCTCTGTCTGCGACGAATTCGGCCTTGCGCTCCTGTCCTCGCCCATGGCGCCTTGGAAGGGCGCGCCCTTGCGCGTCATCTTCGCCGCCGAGAAGCCGCTGTCCGGCGAGCTCGCGCTGATCGGGCCTTCGGGCAAGGTCGCGGCCAAGTCGTCCAACATGCGCGGCGGTCCTCCTTATTTCTGGTACGCGGAAGTCGCCTCTCCGCAGGCGGGGACATGGCATGCGAAGCTTGCGCGCGACGGGGCCACGGCCGGCTGCCGAGAGGTCACGCGGGAGATCGCGGTCGGGAGCAAACGGCCGCGCGGGCCCAGCGGCGGCAAGGCCGTCTGGCCCATGCGCGGGGCGTGGGATCGCGCCAACGAGAATCTGTATTCGGCCTGGATCGAGAAGCTGTTCGACGCGCCGCTCGACGAAGACTTGTCGTGGAAGGCGATGAGCGAGGTGCTGCACGATTCTTCGCGCAATGCCTTGTTCGACCATCTCGGCCTGCGCGAGGATCAGAAGAACGCGCTCATCCGCCCCGACTGCGCCGACGTTCCGTATTTCCTGCGTGCCTATTTCGCCTTCAAGATGGGGCTTCCCTTCGGCTACGCCAAATGCACGCGGGGCGACGGCGGCGTGGCGCCGCGATGTCCACAATGGTGGAACATCGTGAACGAGGAGCCGGCGGAGACGGAGATCGTGGAGACGCGTGACCGCCGCGTCGTCAAGGCCAACGGACTGTTCGGCACGGTGTCCATTCCCTCGCCGGTCGTGCGGCGGACCGTGGTGTCCACGCGGCCGAAAGGGCTCGTGCCGGGATTCCATTATTATCTAAAGTCGACCCTCGCGGACGCGGTGCATTCGGGCAATGGGCGCACGGCGGCCGACGACGACAACACCGATTTCTATCCCGTGCCGCTGACGCAGGACGCGTTGCGCCCCGGCACGATCTACGCGGACCCTTACGGGCATCTCCTCATCCTCGTGAAGCGTGTGCCGCAAACCGATGAGGGGGCCGGCGTATTCCTCGCAGTCGACGGGCAGCCGGACGGGACGGTGGCGCGCAAGCGGTTCTGGCGCGGCAACTTCCTGTTCGCGCAAGATCCCGCGCTCGGCAGTCCGGGCTTCAAGCGCTTCCGGCCGATCGTGCGGAAATCGAACGGCTCTCTGCGGCGGCTGACCAATGCGGAAATATCCGAGGACCCCGATTACGGCAATTTCTCGCTCGCCCAATCGAAGCTCGGCGTCGAAGACTTTTACGACCGCATGGACGACGTGATGTCGCCCGCGCCGCTGGATCCCGTGCAGGCGATGAAGGAGGCCGTTACCTCGCTTGAGGAGCAGGTCAATGCCCGCGTCACTTCGGTGGAGAACGGGCGCAAGTTCCTCGCCGGCGGACCCCCGATCGTGACTATGCCGAACGGGGCGTCGATCTTCGAGACGAGCGGCGCCTGGGAGAATTTCGCCACGCCCTCACGCGATTTGCGTCTGCTGATCGCCATCGACGTGGTGCGTCACTTCCCCGAGCGGGTGGCGCGGCGGCCGGAGCGCTACAAGATGCCTCCGGGCAAGACACCGGCGGAGGTCAAGGCCTTGCTGCAGGCGACGCTGAACGCGGAGCTCGCGGCGCGGAAGTTCTCCTACACGCGCTCGAATGGCTCTCCTTGGGAGCTGACGCTCGACGATGTGCTCGTGCGTATCGGCGATCTCGAGATGGCCTATAATATCAACGATTGCGTCGAGCTGCGTTGGGGGGCGTTGGAAGGCAGCGAAGAAATGGCGACCTGCAAACGGCGCGCGCCGCTATCGCAGCGCCAGACGATGGCCTCTGAATACCGTTCGTGGTTCAGCGAGCGCCGCCGTCCGCCGCGCGGCTGACGCGGTGCCGCCGGTTCCGGCGGTCGGTTGGACATCGGGGGGCCGCGCATTTAGCTCCGATTAAACATTCGGACTCTAACCTCTCGAACCAACTTTCTTTGAAGGGATCTCTGCCGGGAATGTCCGCGTTGGGTCCCTTGCCGTGCCGACATTCGTTCGGGTCGGCAGTAGATGCGCTGACGGGAGCTTGCCGCGTGCGGGGGACGTCTCACATTCTCAGTCTATTCGGCGCGCTGGGTCTTTGCGTCGCCGCTCTTGCGTTCGCGCTGGCAGGTCCCGGTCCGGCTTTCGCCGAGCAGCTTCCGTGGCACGTCGCGCCCGTTCTGCCAGCGCCGCTGCCGCCTGCGGCGCCTGCCGCTCCGGCGGTGCCGGGCGTACCGGCTTGGCTTCAGGCTCATATCGGCGATGGCGACGGCCAGATCTCGGCCGTCGTGCTGCGGCGCGCGCGCGCGTTCCATCAGAAGAAGGTGCAGGCGGGCGCCATCAGCAATCCCTGCTATTTCGCGTTCGATGCGACCCGCCCCGGCGACGGCGGCCACCGCTTCTACGTGATTTGCGAACCGAGCCAGACGTTTCGCGCGATCACCTCGACCCATGGCAATGGCCGCGCGCTCGAGGGGATCGCGGACTTTTCGAATAACGCGCGCTGTGCAAAGAACTTCAGCAATGCGCAGAGTTCGCGGCTGACGACCGGCGGCGGCTACGTGACCGCGGAAATCAGGACATCGTTCAAGGGATACTATCGGGCGGATGGAACCTATCAGCCGCTCGTGCGCTCGTTTTTGCAATTCGAAGGCGAGGGCGACACGGCGAACGCAAGGGTGCGCGCCATCGGTGGGCATCCGGCCGTCGTCGTCCGGTGGATGTGCCGGATGAAAGTTCCGGGCAGTCCGTATGCCAGCAAGGACGGCTATGTGCCTTACGGCAAGCTGGTCGACTATAGCAATGGCCGCAGCAGCGGCTGCACCAGCTGGCCGCAGGCCGACGCCGACGTGATCCTGGCGATCGCGAAGAAGAAGCCGACCACGGTCTATGTCTATCCCGAGGCGAGCGACATCGTGGCGGTGGGTCGCGCGGTGCGGGCCGGGCAGTCGCCGTCGCGGGCGGGGCTCTATTGGAACGCCGCCTGCCTGAACGAAATCGGCGAGCCCAATTTCTGGCCGAGAGAGAAGCTCGAGCCGGTGCTCTCGCGGGACAAGAAGCGCAATCCATCCACCCGGCAGCGGACCTTGAACGATTTGCCGATCTGCAAGTCGTCTTAGTGCGCGAGGCCCGGCCGTGACTGGGGCGGCCCAGTCAATCCCGACATCATGGGGCAACCCAGCGTTTTCTTGAACGCGTTGACGAGATCCTGCCTGTTCTCCGCCGTGATGTAGAGGCCGCCGGTTTCCTCCGCGAGACATTTCACTTCGAGATAGCTCTGCGCGCCGGTCCAACGGAAGGCTCTGAGCTGATAGCCGATGACGTGAACGGTGAGTTTCTTGGCCTTCTCCTTGAGGACCTTGCCGAGTGCGCATGGGGCTCCTCCGCAGGTCTCTTCGCCATCGGTCAACAGGACAATCACGCCCGGCTTCGTTTGGAATTCCAGAACAGCCGCCGCCTGCTGCACCGCGGCCACGAGGGGCGTCTTGCCCGCCGGATTGAGCGTCTTCACCACGTTCATGATGGGTTGGGAAGCATGCCACATCGGCCGGAAGTCCAGCTCCACGTTGCATTGCTGGTAGGGGCCGGGCCCGTATGTGATCAGGCCGATCTTCCGGAACCGTGCCGCGTCCGGCAGAACCTCGGCGAGGGCGCTGCGCACCTCGTCGATGCGCGTCACATCGCTGAACAGGCCTTGCACTGTGTTACCGGCCATGGAACCCGATGCATCGAACACGATCATCGCGTCCTCGGTGCAGTAGGGCCGCGCCTCGTCATCCGCCGCCGCCGCTCCGACAAGGAGAATGAGGACGGCGGCCGCTCCAAAGCGCGCGAGTGACAGGAGCCGGATCATGGCACAACATTACCCGATGAAGAGCCTTGGCGCGACGGCGCCCTGCAGTGCGCAGGAACATGACGTGGTATGGCACGGCGCCTCGGGTCCGGGTGCTTTCGAGTAGATCGCCAGAGGATGCGACGGCATAAGCCCGTTCGCCGGCACGGCGGCACAGGAGTTAATTTGCGCCATGACGATGAACAGCTTCGCCAACAAGGAATATTTGGCGCGCATCCGGGGTGGGGACTTCGCGCATCCCGGAGAAGAGGAGGCGATCGATCTCGTTCTATCGTATTTGCGGCCTCGGTCCGGCGAGACTGTTCTCGACGCGGGCTGTGGGCGCGGCGCGACCGCCGATGCGATCCGGAAGAAAACCAGCGCGGACGTGATCGGCGTCGATCTCGATGCGCAGTCCATCGGCTACGCGAAGGCCACCTATCCCGGCACCCGCTTCGAGGCGGCCGACATCACGATGCTTGGCGAAATGGCACTGCCGAAGATCGGCGCGATTTACGCATTCAATTCGCTCTATGCCTGCGCGGACTTGGATGGGTGCTTTTCCGCGTTCCGCCGGATTTCGAACGCGGGCGCGCGCGCCGGCGTCTTCGATTACATCGCTTATGATGCCGACGCGCTGGCGGATTCAAACTGTCTGCCGTCGAGCGTCCATACGACGGCGGAGATGCGTCAAATCCCGGAGCGGCACGGTTGGGCTTGTACGGGCATCGTCAATCTCGATCTCGATTACGCCATTTGGTACCGGCGCTTCCTTTCGCGCATGGACGAGAACAGAGCCATGCTCTCCGCCGTCCGCACGCCCGACTTCTTCGACGAGGTGCGGAAGACGTATGCCGATATGCTGCGTTGCCTGGAACAGGGGACGCTCGGCGCTGCACTGCACACATACGTGCACGTGGACGCTTAACAGAAGGGCGCTCGCGTCTCGCCACGCCGTCGATCCTCGGCCTCCGCATGGGGAGGTATACGGAGGAAAAATCAGCTAAAGTCCCGCTAGGATGTTTTGCTTGTCCGATTCGAGCCTGGAAGAGGCCGCAATCACGGCGTTTTTCGCGCGTAAGCTGCGCAAAACCGATTCGACAGGAGAACCAATCTGGTGGGATTGATCTCTCTCCGTCAGGGGGTCGTCAGTCTACTGACTATTATCGGTGTCACGGCCGCTATTCTCTGGCTTGGCGCGTCCCCGACGGCTGCCGTCGGACAATATTCCGGCATTCCACCATGGCTGCGGCCTCATGTTGGCGACGCAGATGGGCAAATCTCGAAAGTCGTCTTGGAACGCGCGCGGGAGCTCTATCTGCAAAAAGTGCTAGAGGGCGCGGCCAAGAATCCCTGCTACTTCGCCATGGATGCGACGCGCCCGAGCATTGCGACGAGCGGCCGGGTGGCGCGGCGATTCTACATTATCTGCGAACACGACCTGTCGTTCCGGGCGGTCTCGTCCGGTTACGGCAACGGCCGCAATTTGCCGGGGCTTGCAAATTTCGCCAACGGACGGCGGTGCGCGAAGAACTTCAGCAACGCCGAAGGGTCGAAGCTCACGACTGGCGGCGCCTACGTGACGGCCGAAACCAGAACGTCCTTCAAAGGCTATTATCGTGTCTCGGGCAAGCGGGTGCCGCTGATCCGGCCCTTCGTTCAGTTCGAGGGCTGGGACGATACGGCGAACGCACGCGAGCGCGTGATTGGAGGACATTCGGCTGTCCTGTTGCAGAGCATGTGCCGGCGCAAGGACCCGAAGGACCCGTACGCGGACGCCACGGGCTACGTCGCCTATGGGCGGTTCCTGAACTATGCCTCGGGGCGCAGCAATGGCTGCACAAGTTGGACCCCCGAAACGTCGGCGTTGATCGTCGACATGATCAAGAGCCAGCCGACGACGCTCTATATCTATCCGGAGTCAAACGACATCGACGCCGTCGCCAAGGCCGTGAAAGCCGGACAGTCGTTGCCGAAAGCGGGGCTCTATTGGAATGCGTCCTGCCTGCGGGAAATCGGCGCGCCGAAGTTCTGGCCGAAGGAGACGCTCGAACCCATCATCGCCCGCTACCGAAAGGCGCACCCCGCGCCGCCGCCACAGCCCTTGCCGATCTGCCGGTAGCGGCGGAGCAATCCGCGCATCGCCTTGCTTGCACCTGCGTGCTAGGAGTCCGTCCATGAGAATGAGGGAGGTTCTCCAATGGCGCTACTGATCGTCGGCATTGTCGTCTTTCTTGGCCTGCATCTTCTGCCGACCTGCAGGAGCACGCGCGAACGGCTGGTCGCGAGATTCGGGGAGAGCGGCTACAAGGCCCTTTTCGCCGTGGCGTCGATCCTGGCTTTCGTGCTGCTTGTCTATGGATTCGCCACGGCGCCAATTGTCCAGATCTGGACGCCTCCCGTTTGGATGCGGCATCTGGCAATGCTGCTGATGATTCCGGCCTTTATTTTCCTGGTAGCGGCCTATCTGCCAGGGCGCATCAAGACCGTCATCAAGCACCCGATGCTGACGGCCATCAAGACTTGGGCGCTGGCGCATTTGCTAGCCAATGGCGACCTTGCGGGCATCCTGCTATTCGGTTCGTTCCTCGCTTATGCGGTCTACGACCGGATCGCGCTCAAGCACCGCCAGCCCTCCGAAGTGATCGAGACGCCGGGGGCGGGGCGCCCGCTCAACGACATCATCGCGGTGGTTTTAGGGCTCGTACTCTATGTGGTGTTCCTGCTTTGGCTGCACCCGCTTCTGATCGGCAAGGCGGTGGTGTCCGCTTAGGCCGGTTTTTTGCCCCTTTGGCTTTGCGGTGCACAAATCCTCTTTTTTCTGCGATAACACGCGTCTAACGCAGGATTTTGCGAGGTTAGGGCCCGTGTCGCATCAAACGGACATCAAGCGCATCACCGCGCCGGAGATCGCAAGACGCAAGGGCGGCGAGCCGATCGTCGTGCTGACGGCCTATCATGCCCAATCGGCAAGGCTGCTCGATCCTCATGTGGACATTCTCATGGTCGGGGATTCGCTCGGCATGGTGATGCATGGGCTCGAGACGACGGTGCCCGTGCCGCTTGACCTGATGATCGCCCATGCGCAAGCCGTGATGCGCGCATCCGAGCGGGCGCTCGTCGTCGTCGACATGCCGTTCGGTTCCTACGAGGAGAGTCCGGCTGTGGCGTTTCGAAGCGCCGCGCGCATCATGAAGGAGACGGGCTGCGGCGCCGTAAAGCTCGAAGGTGGCGTCTCGATGGCCGAGACGATCGCTTATTTGACCGGTCGCGGCATTCCCGTGATGGGTCATATCGGAATGACGCCGCAGGCGGTGAATCAGCTGGGCGGCTTCGCGGCGCGCGGACGCCACCGCGCCGAGTGGTCCCGGTTCGAGGAAGACGCAATCGCCGTGGCTGGGTCGGGTGCGTTCTCGATGGTGATCGAGGCGGTGGCGGAGCCGCTCGCGGCACGCATCACGCAGGAAGTGCGGATTCCGACGATCGGCATCGGCGCGTCCGCAGCCTGCGACGGTCAGGTGCTCGTGCTGGAGGACATGCTTGGGCTCACGCCACGCGTGCCGAAATTCGTCAAGGAATACGCCCAGCTCCGGGTTGCGGTGGAGGATGCCGTCAAGGCATATGCGCGCGACGTCAGGGCGCGTACCTTCCCATCCGAGGAACATACCTACCCGGTCCTGGATGAGGCGCCACGCGCCGCGAAAAAGAACGAATTTTCAGTTGGTTGAACGATAACTTGCGATCGTTTTGCCCAAAGTGGGTGGAGGCGTCTGAACCCTTTCGGCCTTGCGCCGGCAAGTCGCCTTCACTATACGGCGTGGGTTAGGCTCGCCTCAGGCGGAGCCCGCCAGCCCGATTCTTTCCTTGGCGCCAGGCGCCAAATCCTGAAGCCGAAAGAGCCCGTAACCATATGACCGATCAAAGTTTCATTCGCGAGGTCGACGAGGCGGTGCGCCAAGAGCGGTACAAGGCGCTCTGGGACAGGTACGGCCTCTATGTCGTCGGTTTGGCCGTGGCCCTCATCGTAGGTGTCGCCGCGTACAATATCTGGACCTATGTCAAGGATAGCCAAGCCGAGGCCGCGGGCGATGAGTTCGTGAACGCCCTGTCATTCGCGAACGCGAACGATCAGAGCAAGGCAACCAAGACCTTCGACTCGTTGGCGAAGAGCGGTCCATCGGGATACCGGGTTCTTTCGCAGTTTCAGCTTGCCTCTAGCCAAGCCAAGGCCGGGGAGACCGACAAGGCTGTCGCGGCTTATGAAGCGCTCGCCAAGGACCGCGGCGTCGATCCGATCCTGAAAGGGCTCGCCACGCTTCAGGCCGCCACGCTTCGGCTCGACAAGGCCGACTACGCGGAAATGCAAAAGCGCCTGGACGGTCTCGCGAATGGAAAGAGCGCCTGGCGGTTTTCCGCCCGCGAACTGCTGGGACTTTCGGCCTTTCAGCACAAGGACTTCAAATCGGCCGAGGCTCAGTTCAGCGCGCTTCTCGGCGATCCGGCAACGCCCCCGAATATGCGGGACCGCGCCAACATGATGCTAGCGCTCATCGTTAGCGGGACGGGGACGGACAACAAGTCCCAAACCAACTAGCGCGCCGCAGCGGCATCGATCGCGGTCCGGCGGCCGGTCGCTGAGATGTGTCAACGGAACGGGCCGCCGGTCTCCGAGTTGCGCGCTTCCCGGTTTCAAACAACGGACCTCACGATCTGGCTGCCATGTCCTTCACCGTCGCCATTGTCGGACGGCCAAATGTCGGCAAATCCACGCTGTTCAACCGGCTGGCGGGCAAACGGCTCGCTTTGGTGGACGATCAGCCGGGACTGACGCGCGATCGGCGCGATGCCGACGTGACGATCGAAGGCTGTCCCATGACGCTGGTGGATACGGCAGGGCTCGAGTCCGGTGACGAAGGACTGACGGCGCGGATGCGCATGCAGACCGAGGCCGCGATCGAACAGGCCGACATCGTGCTGTTCATCGTCGATGCGCGCGTGGGCGTGACGCCGGCCGACGAGATCTTCGCCGATCTCGTGCGCAAGCACGGCAAGTCTGTCGTTCTCGCGGCGAACAAGGCCGAGGGGCGCGCCGCAGAGCCTGGCTTTTACGAGGCCTATTCGCTCGGTCTTGGCGAGCCGCTCGCGATTTCCGCCGAGCATGGCCTCGGTATCGGAGACGTGACGGAGGCGATTGCCGAACTTTATCGCAAAGCGCGCGAGGAAGCCGCCAACGACGCCGCGCCCGAGGAGGGCGAGCCCGACGAAGAGGGCGTCTATCCTTTGCGGATTGCCATCGCGGGGCGGCCGAATGTCGGAAAGTCCACGCTGGTCAATGCGCTTCTCGGGGAAGAACGCATGATCACCGGACCGGAAGCCGGGATCACTCGTGACGCAATTGCTTCGGAGATCGTGTGGGGTACGCGGCGCCTGCGCGTGTTCGACACGGCCGGCCTGCGGCGCAAAGCGCGCATCGAGGCGCGCGCCGAGATATTGTCGGTCGGCGATACGCTGAAGGCGATCAAGTTCGCGGAAGTCGTCGTGCTGCTGCTCGATGCCGAGCAACCGTTCGAAAAGCAGGATTTGCAAATTGCCGATTTGGTCGCGCAAGAAGGACGCGCGCTCGTAATCGCCGTCAACAAGTGGGATCTCGTGACGGAGAAGCAGGCGCGTCTCGCCGAGCTGCGCGAGATGTGCGGGCGTCTGTTGCCGCAAGTCAAAGGCGTCTCGCTGGTGACCCTTTCGGCCAAGAGCGGCAAAGGGGTCGACCGTCTCATGGATGCGGTGCTCGCGGCGGACGAGGTTTGGAACCGGCGTCTTCCGACCGCGAAGCTGAACGATTGGCTTGCTTCCATGGTCGATGCACATCCGCCGCCCGCCGTGGGCGGACGGCGTCTGAAGATTCGGTATATGACGCAGGCAAACGCGCGGCCTCCGACCTTCGTGGCGTTCTGTTCGCAGCCCAAGGCGCTGCCGGACTCTTATGTTCGCTATCTCGTGAATGGCTTGCGAGAGGCCTTCGACTTGCCGGGCGTTCCGATCCGTTTCAACCTGCGCAAGGGCCAGAATCCTTACGCGAAGGCGCGGTCGTGATGGGCGGCGAGACGGAAGTCTATTTCTATCACCTGGAGAGCCGCACGCTGGAGCACGTCTTGCCGGCCTTGCTGGAGCGATCCTTGGAGCGCGGCTGGCGGGCGGCCGTTCAGGCGGCGAGCCCCGAGCGCGTCGAAGCGCTCAACACATTGCTCTGGACCTATCGCGACGACAGCTTTCTACCGCACGGCGCGGCGAGCGACGGCACGCCCGAGCTGCAGCCGGTCTATCTCACCGAGGGCGATGCCAACCCCAACGATGCCGCGGTGCGCTTCTTGGTGGACGGCGCTACGCTCGACGATGCGGCACCGTATACGCGTGTGGTTCACATCTTCGATGGCCACGACGACGGCGCCGTGGCGCGCGCGCGCGCGGCTTGGGCCGCTGCGAAGACACAAGGGCACTCGGTCAGCTATTGGCAGCAGGACGAAGAAGGGCGGTGGCAACAGAAGGCGTGAGCCAAACCTAGATTTCGATACCGGCGGCGCCCAGCACGTAGAGCATGGCGAAGTAAGCTCCGACGGTCAGTGCAACGGAGGCGGCGAGGCTTACGTAGAAATCGAGCCCCGCTCGCAGCAGGATCGGCAGGCTGATAAACAGCACGAGCGAGGGCAGCACAAGCCAGAAGATTCCAGTGGATAGGCGTGCGATCTTCTCGGTATCGCCGGTGTCTACATAGAGCCAGATCATGGCCAGCACCGAGGTGAGCGGTATCGAGGCGATCAGCGCGCCGAACAGTGGGCTCCGTTTGGAGGCCTCGGAGACTGCGACCACAAGAACGCTCGTCAGAAGAACCTTGATCGTGGCATAGAGCATCGTCACGCCCTCACTACGGCTTTCGAGCTACGTTTTGGGGGACTTTCAGAACATTCGCACATTGATTTTAGCGCTGGCGCCTTGTGGCTGTCATGACCGATGGCTATAAGCCCCGCCGAGATTCAAGAATACTGAAGACTTAAGGATTAGAAGGACTTACGGCCATGGCCATCGAACGTACGCTCTCGATTATCAAGCCCGACGCGACGGAGCGCAACATTACCGGGCTGATCGTAGCGCGTCTGGAAGGAGCGGGGCTCCGGGTGATCGCGCAAAAGCGCGTCTTATGGGACAAGAAAGACGCCGAGGAATTCTACGAGATGCATAAGGACAAGGGGTTCTTCGAAGATCTCGTCCGGTTCATGACCTCCGGCCCCATCGTCCTTCAGGTGCTCGAAGGGGAAGACGCGATTCAGCGGAACCGCTCCGTCATGGGCAAGACCAATCCCGCCGAAGCCGATCCCGGCACGATCCGGAAGGATTTCGCCGTCAGCATGCAGAGAAATTCCGTGCACGGGTCCGATAGCCCCGAAAACGCCAAGCGCGAGATCGACCTCTGCTTCAAGAAGAACGAGATCGTCGGCTAGAATCGGCGTCTTCCCTCCACACTCTCCTGCCCCCCTTTGAACTTCTCAAAATAGACTAACCTGCCGATCCTCGCCGCATCAGCGGACGGTGGGCCGGTCGATGCGGCGGACGGCGGAGACCTTCCGGTCAACCACGCATAGAGAAGCGATCTAGGTTTTGGGGCCTTGGACGCTGGGCAAGACCCGGAGCGCAGTCAGCTCAGTTCCCGGATGCGGAAGGGTAGGCCGCCCTTCGGGCACAGCGTGACAGTGGCGTGGATCTTCGCGGGGCTTGGGCCCACATACTCCGGCGTGAAGCGGCGAAGAAGCTGCACCAGCGCGAGCGTGTTTTCGATCTGCGACAGAGCGCCGCCGATGCACGAGCGCTTTCCCGCCGCGAAAGGCAGGTAGGAGTACTTCCGGCGCTTCTTGGCGCGTTCCGGCGCGAACCGTTCCGGATCGAACTTCTCCGGATCTTCCCAGTATTTCGGGCTGTGATGGGCGATGTAGGTAAGCACAGAGACCTTGTCACCGGCGTTGATCTTATGCCCGGCGATCTCATCGTCCCCGGCGGCGATGCGAATCAGCCCCCAAATCGGCGGGAAAAGGCGCATGGTCTCTTGAATGACCATGCGGGTATAGCTGAGCTGCTGGACCTGATCCCATTGGGGATCTCCGTCGCCGCAAACCCGATGCGCTTCTTCACGAACCCGCTCCATTGCTTCCGGATGCTGCGACAGCAAATAGAGCGACCAGGCGAGCGTTAGCGCCGTCGTCTCGGTTCCCGCCCAAAGATATTGCTTCATCTCGTCGATGACTTGGCGGTGGTCGAATTCCGGGAAGTCCGGATCGGCCTCGGCCTCCTGCATCATGGTCAGTAGGGTGCTCTCGCGGTGATCGATCACGTTCGCGCCGATCACCGTATCGGGGACCGAGTGCCACACTTCCATGGCCTTGGCGGGATCCTCGTCGGTGATTTCCTCGAGCTCTCCGCGCACGGTTTTAAGACGCACCGATTTATGGTTGGTCACGTCGGTGTAGGTCTTGACCTGCTTGAAGACGAAATGCGGATTGAACGGCATTTCGCGGTCGAACAGCGCGCGGCACACCATGTCGGCAGCCATCGTCCAGGTCTCTTCCACCATCTCGACGGTCTCGCCGCTCTCGGCGATCGCCTTCCAGCGATCCATCTTCGAGTCGATCGCCGACATAAGATAGGGGAAGTACTCCTCGAACATCTTGGGATGGAAGGCCGCCTGCTGTGGCACGCGAATCTTTTGCCACAGCGCGCCGTCGATAGTGATCATGCTGCGGCCGAACACCGGACGGAGCCCGTCGAAATACTTCGTGTAATTGTCCGCGTTCGTGACGAGGACGCGCTCTGCGTGTTCGGGCTCGCTGAGCAGGACGATGCGCTGGTTCTTGAGATTGACCGGCAGAACGCCGTTGTATTTCTCGCAAAGGGCCATGAGAACCTGCATGGGGTCCTCTTGGTTCAAGAGCGCCGATAGCTTGAACCAAATGCTATCTTCTTCTCCGAGACCGTGTGACGGAGAGTAGGCGACAGTCATGTCCGCCATTTACGCCATCCCTCTTATTGCTGGGCCAAATGTCCCCGTTGGGCCAAGTGTGCCGGACAGGGCCTGAGGCCAAACTAGAAGATCAGCACCAGGTCTCGGGCAACGTTCGCGGCAGCATAACCTATGCGCGCGAGGAGCAGTTGCGGAGATCGTCTGAATTAAGTGTTGTTCCTAGCATCCGGCCATCTGCATTGTCTACGGGCCCTTGCAACGCACGATTTGCGCTGCATCAAGGTCTGCGGCCTGGCAGGCCCGTTTTCCCACGATTTTTGGCGTTCAATCAGAAATTGCCCGGAAGCGGGGGCGAAAAAAGAGCGGAATCGCCCATCCCGGCGGGCATTCCCGACGCGCGTTCCCCGTCCACCGCGACTTGACCCGACGCAACGAGCCGCAGTGCATGGGGGTAGAGCCGGTGCTCGGCAGCGAGCACTCGGTCGGCAAGAGCATCTTCGGTGTCGCCGGGCAGGACAGGGACGGCGGCCTGGGCCACGATCGGGCCGTCATCCATTGCCGCCCGGACGAAATGGACCGTGCAGCCGGTGATTTGGGTGCCGGATCTCAAGACCCGGCCGTGGGTGTCGAGGCCCTTGAATGCCGGTAATAGGGACGGGTGGATGTTGAGGTGACGGTTGAGCCAGCGCGACACGAAGCTCCCGGTCAGAAGGCGCATGAAGCCGGCATTGCAGAGGAGCTCCACGCCCGCTTCGTTGAGGGCTGCGTCGAGCGCAGCCTCGAAGGTCTCCCGCGATGGGAAGTCCTGATGCTTGATGGCGCGGGTCTGGATGCCGGCCGCTTCGGCCCGCGCGAGGCCCTGGACGCCGGGCACGTTTGAGATCACCAGCGCGAGCTCCGCCGGATACTCTTGGGCCTTGGCGGCGTCGATCAGCGCTTGCAAGTTGCTGCCGCGTCCAGAAATCAGGACGCCGACCCGCTTCTTGGCGGTCATGATGGCGAGCCGCCGAGTTGTACGGCGCCGCCGCTGCCGCGCTCCGTCAGCGAGCCGACGACTTTTGCATCGCTGCCGAGGCTCGCGATGACCGCGGGTGCATCGGCCGCGCTCGTGACCACGATCATGCCGATCCCGCAATTGAAGGTGCGGTACATCTCATGGCCATCCAGGCGTGCCTCGGTCTGGAGCCACTCGAACACGGCCGGCATGTCGACGGCGTTCGTTTCGATTGCCGCGGCCAGGCCGCCCGGCAGGATGCGCGGTAGATTGTCGATCAGCCCGCCGCCGGTGATGTGGCACAGCGCCTTCACCGCGCCGGGACAAGCCTGAATCGTATCAAGGATTTGCCGGACATAGATGCGGGTCGGGGTGAGAAGCGCCGCGCCGAGTTCGCTGCCGGGCGCGAACGGGGCCGGATCGTGCCAGCCAAGTCCGCACGCCGAGACGACGCGGCGCACCAGCGAAAAGCCGTTGGCGTGGACGCCCGAGGAGGGAAGGCCGATCAGGACGTCGCCGGCCTCTAGGTCGCGGCGCGGCAGAATCGCGTCCCGTTCCACGGCGCCGACCGCGAAGCCCGCGAGGTCGTAGTCGCCGTCGCCATAGAGACCCGGCATCTCAGCCGTCTCGCCGCCGATCAGGGCGCATCCCGCTTGGCGGCATCCATCGGCGATGCTCGCCACCACCTCTGCGGCCACGCCTACCTCGAGCTTGCCCGTCGCGAAGTAGTCGAGAAAGAAGAGTGGCTCGGCGCCCTGCACGACGAGGTCGTTCACGCTCATGGCGACGAGATCGATGCCGATCCCCTTATGGAGCCCGGTGTCGATGGCCAATTTGAGCTTGGTTCCGACCCCGTCGGTCGCGGCGACCAGGACGGGGTCCTTGAAGCCGCAGGCCTTCAGATCGAACAGGCCGCCAAAGCCGCCGAGATTTCCGAGCACGCCCGCCCGCTTCGTCTTTGCGGCGAGGGGGCCGATGACCTCCACGAGGGCGTTTCCGGCATCAATGTCGACACCGGCCTCGCGATAGGTCAGAGGCTTGTCTTCAGCTTGGGACACGATGGACTGTCTGGGACCGATGATTTCGGGGACGCGGTGGCGCGCTGGGTGCATGCTCGAACGTTCTATCGTAACACTCTTGGCAGGCGCGGGCGCAGCAGGCAAGAGCTCTTGAGGCAGAAGGGTCCAGCATCCACCAGCGCCTTTCGGGCCATGTATGGCATGAGAGAAACCGGGATCGCAGTGCGTTCGATGGCGGCGGAGTCAGGCAAAGGTTTCAGATTGTTGGCGCCATTTTTTGCCAAATTGAGTCGCGTGGCGCTGAGTGGCGCCTTATTGCTGACGGGTGTGACGGCAGGCACCGCCGCCAGCCTCTATAATGTGGCCAAGGTGGCGGTGGACGTCACCGCGAAGGATGCGGTGGTGGCCCGGGACACAGGCATGGCCGAGGCGGAAATGCGCGCTTGGGACATTCTCGTCGACCGCCTCGTTCCGCCACACGCGCGATCCCGCGTACAGTCCTTCACTCATGACGAAATTCAGGGTCTCGTCGCCGGCGTCGCCATCGGCAAGGAAGAAGGATCGGACACGCGCTATGTCGCGGTGCTGGATGTCCGTTTCGATCCCTACGCGGTGCGGCGGTTCCTTGCCAGCCGGTCCATCCCTTTCGGCGAGGATCAGGCCTCGAGCATCTCGATCCTTCCAGTCCTGTTGCAACGAGACCGGGTTGCCCGCGATGAGGGCGCTGAATGGCAGCGGGTGTGGGAGCGGCTGGACCTCGCCAATGGAGTCGCCCCGGCGACGCTCGTCACGCCGCGCGACGATCTCGACGCGCGAACCATCAGGGAACTTCAAGCGGGCGAGGAGAGCGCATACGCCGCGCTCCGCAGTGTCTATGGTTATGGAGGACTGGTCGTCGCAACCGGTGAGACCGTCGATGGGGTCTTCAGGACCCATCTCGCGGGCGAGGATGCAGCCGGGCCCATCAATGCGGTCGTCACGAACGCCGTCGACCGGCACGACCTGGAAAAGACTCTCGATGAGGCCGCGCGAGGGGCTCTCGCAACGCTAGAGACACGCTGGAAGCAGCGGCTCGATATGGCTGTCGACGAGGCCTCCGCCGTCATCGATCAGCGTGGAGCGCTTTTCCCGGACCATGGGTCCGAAGGAGCCGGGGCACCGCTCGGCCGCGTTGGCGCCGTCGTTGAGTTCAGCACCGTAAGGGATTGGCAGCGGATTCGTTTTAGCCTTCAGCGCGTCGCTGGACTGAACGATTTCACGGTCGAAACCTTGGACGCGCGGGCGGCGTCGGTGCGCTTCGACTTCGATGGATCGGCGGACGTGTTGCAGGCGCTTCTCGCACAGTACGGCGTCGCGCTTTACGAACGGGACGGCACGCTCGTGCTGCGCACGCGTTAGCGAGCGGCCGGCCGGCGCGACGCATTGTCTGCCGAAATTCCGCTGCGCGCGGAACGTAGTCTGATAGTCTCCGGACCCAAACACGACAACCACACAAAGACGCTCGGGAGGAGCGCCAGTGAATATCCCCAACACGCTTACATTCGCGCGGATCGTTTCTGTGCCGCTGTTGATTTGGCTGATCATCGATCAGGATTTCTTCGCGGCTTTTGTCGTGTTCATGCTTGCGGGGATCTCCGACGCCGCCGACGGCTATCTCGCCAAGCGGTATGGCTGGCGCACCGAGCTCGGAGCGTATCTCGATCCCATTGCCGACAAGGCGCTGCTCGTTTCGATTTACGTGGCCCTTGGGGCGGCCGGGCATTTGCCGGTCTGGCTCGTCATTGCCGTGGTCAGCCGCGACGTGCTGATCGTGGGCGCGGTCGTCCTGGCCTGGATGATGTCGCGGCCGGTCAAGGTGAAGCCGCTCGTGGTCAGCAAGGTCAACACGTTCGCTCAGATCTCGTTGGCCGGCCTCGCCCTCGCGAAGCTCGGTCTCGGCCTCGGTTTGGACGGCGTCGTCAATGTCTTGATCTGGGTAACGGGGAGTCTCACCATCTTGTCGGCGGTCGCCTATTTCTGGGGATGGCTGAGACACATGATGAGTTACGAACCCGCGCCTCCGGAGCCTCAGCCCCGCAGGAGGAGCCGCGCGGAACGCGCTTCCCGGTCGGAGGTCCAGACGCCGTGAGCCCCGGTCAGCTTGCATTCGACCTGCCGCACCGGGCGGCGCTTGGCGCCGAAGACTTTCTGGTCAGCGAATGCAATCTTGCTGCGGTGAGGCTGATCGATGCGTGGCCCAACTGGCCCGACCCGGTGCAGGTGCTCGTGGGGCCGCCCGCGAGCGGGAAGACGCATCTCGTGCGGGTCTGGCAGGAAGGGTCCGGTGCGCGGATGCTCGACCCCGTGACGGCCGGTCTCCCCTGGCTTGATGCGCAGGCGCCCGGCACCTGTATCGCCGTGGAGGATGCCGACAGCGCCGGTTTCGACGAGAACACGCTGTTCCACCTCCTGAACCTCGCCCGGGAGAAGGGCTTCTCGGTGCTCTTGACCGCGCGGGCCGGTCCCAATCGCTGGCCCTTCTCCTTGCCGGACCTAGTTTCGCGCCTCAGCGCCGTGCCCGTGACGGACATCGGCGTGCCGGACGAGGCGCTGTTGCGTACGGTCATGCTCAAGCATTTCTCGGACCGTCAGCTCACCATCGAGCCGAAAGTACTCGAATTCCTGGCCCTGCGGATCGACCGTTCGTTGGAGGCCGCCGCTGCGGCGGTCGATGCTGTCGATCGTGCGGCGCTTCGGTCTGGCCGGAAGATCAGCCGTCAGCTCGTCTCGGAAGCGCTCGAACGGACTGCGACGATGGAGTAGCCGGTCGCATTTGACGTTTTTCGTTACGCTAGTGATACACTTGGCAGCGTAACATCGCGGCTCCGCCGGGCGGAGACCGCGAGGCGCGCAAAGCGTCTTGTTTCAAGAGGATATCGATGAACGTGCCGGAAAAGATGGAGCCGGAAAGCGCGGCTGCCCGAATCGCGGCCTTTGGACCGAGCCGCTATTTCAACCGTGAGCTATCCTGGCTCAACTTCAATAAGCGGGTCATGGAAGAGGCGGAGAACGAGCGCCATCCTTTGCTCGAGCGCCTTCGCTTTCTATCGATCTCGGCCAACAATCTCGACGAGTTCTACATGGTTCGTGTCGCTGGTCTCCGGGCGCAGATGGTTGCCGGGATCGAGACGCCGAGCCAGGACGGCCTGACGCCCGCGCAGCAACTCGATCGGATCAACCATGCCGTCGCCGATCTGACCGCCCATCAGCAGGAAAGCTGGGTGACGCTGGAGGCGCTGCTCGGCGAAGCCGGGATTCATGTGCTCAGCGCCGATCAACTGACGGATCTGGAGCGCGACTGGCTGGAAGATCATTTCCTCGACCACATTTTCCCGGTGCTGACGCCGATTGCGGTCGACCCGGCCCATCCGTTCCCGTTTATCCCGAACTTCGGCTTCACCCTCGGCCTCGAACTGGTGCGCGAAGGATCGTTCCGCACCATGCACGCGCTTCTGCCGATCCCATCGCAGCTCGATCGTTTCATCCGGTTGCCGCAAAGCGTAGACGAGAACGCAGGTATTCGTTTCATCCGGTTGGAGACGGTCGTCGGCATCTTCGTGTCGCGCTTGTTTCCCGGCTACCGGGTACGCAGCCAAGGCGCATTCCGCGTCGTGCGCGACAGCGACATCGAGGTCCAGGAAGAGGCGGAAGATCTCGTCCGCGTGTTCGAATCGGCCCTGAAGCGCCGGAAGCGCGGTTCGGTGATTCGTCTCGAGATGGAAGCGACCATGCCTTCGCGGCTACAGCGCTTCGTCATGCAGGAACTCAAGGTGACGGAGCAAGAGAGCTTCGTGCAGAAGGGCCTGATCGGCCTCGTGGACACCGATCAGCTCATCGTGGCAGACCGGCCGGATCTGAAGTTCCAGCCCTATGTCAGCCGGTTTCCCGAGCGCATCCGCGAACACCACGGCGACTGCTTCGCGGCCATCGCCAAGAAGGACATCGTGGTTCATCACCCATACGAATCCTTCGACGTCGTGCTCCAGTTCCTGAAGCAGGCCGCCGCCGATCCCGATGTGGTGGCGATCAAGTGGACGCTTTACCGGACGAGCAAGACCTCGCCCATCATCGAGGCGCTGAAGGAAGCCGCCGATGCGGGCAAGTCGGTCACGGCTGTGATCGAGCTCAAGGCCCGGTTCGACGAAGAGGCCAACATCAAATGGGCCCGCGATTTGGAAAGCGCCGGCGTCCAGGTCGTCTATGGCTTTATCGAGCTCAAGACACACGCCAAGCTGAGCCTCATCGTCCGCCGCGAACGCGGGCAGCTTGCCACCTACTGTCATGTCGGCACCGGCAACTATCATTCGGTCACGGCGAAGATCTACACGGACCTGTCCTATTTCACCGCCGACCGGTCGATCGGCAACGATCTGTCGCGCATCTTCAACTACGTGACCGGCTACGCCGAGCCAGCGGAGCTTGAGGCCATGGCGGTCTCGCCTGGGGGCATCCGGGCCCGCATCCTCGATCACATCCGCGAGGAGATGTATCACGCCAAAGCGGGACGCCCCGCGGCGATCTGGATGAAGATGAACTCCATCGTCGACCCGGAGATCATCGATGCTCTTTACGAGGCCAGCCAAGCGGGCGTCGAGATCGACCTCGTCTGCCGGGGTATTTGCTGCCTACGGCCCGGTGTGCCGGGACTTTCGGAGAATATCCACGTGAAGAGCATCGTTGGCCGCTTCTTGGAGCATTCGCGCATTTATTGCTTCGGTGCAGGGCACGGGTTGCCGCATCGCAATGCCGCGATCTATATCAGTTCGGCCGATATGATGCAGCGTAACCTCAACCGCCGCGTCGAGGCGATGACGCCCATCAAGAACGCGACGGTTCACGAGCAGATCCTCGATCAGATCATGGTCGCCAACTTGAAGGACAATCTCCAGAGCTGGCGTGTTCTGCCCGATGGGAACTCGGTGCGGATCGGTGTCGAGGAAGGCCAAGAGCCATTTAGCGCCCAGAATTATTTCATGACCAATCCGAGCCTGTCTGGAAGGGGAACTTCTTTGCCGGAAAATATGCCTCCGCGCTTTACGCGGGTTGTGGAGAGCCTCTAGTCTCTCCGCATGGCTGGGAGGAGAAAACGGGCGCCAGTCGCGGTCATCGACATCGGATCCAACTCGGTGCGGTTGATCGTCTACGACAGCGCCACACATGCGCCTGCGCCGCTGTTCAACGAGAAGGTTCTGTGCGGGCTTGGGCGATCCATCGCGACTACGGGCAGCCTCGACGTGGACGGTGTCGCGCGCGCGTTGCGGGCGCTTCGGCGTTTTCGTGCGTTGGTCGATCAGTTGCAGGTGCAACGTACCGAGGTGATCGCCACGGCGGCCGCGCGCGAGGCGGCGAACGGGCCTGATTTCATCGCCAAGGCCGAACAGATCGTCGGCCAGAAGGTCACGCTGCTGTCCGGTACCATGGAAGCGGAGTTGGCGGCGCTGGGCGTCATCTCGGGGATCTACGCCGCGGACGGATTCGTAGGCGATCTCGGCGGCGGCAGCTTGGAACTGGTGGATGTTCGTGGTGGCCGTCTCTCCAACGCGCTGACCTTACCGCTTGGCGGCTTGCGCTTGATAGACGCTTCCGGCGGTAACCGCAAAAAGGCACGC
The DNA here is from genome assembly GCA_020637815.1 of Hyphomicrobiaceae bacterium. Classification (GTDB taxonomy): domain Bacteria; phylum Pseudomonadota; class Alphaproteobacteria; order Rhizobiales; family Methyloligellaceae; genus Methyloceanibacter. Next base: position 43,992 of record JACKJS010000001.1, read on the forward strand.
GAGATCATCGATGCGGAATTCGCCAAGGTCGATTGGCTGGAGAAGGGACGCGGACGCGACTTCTATGCGATTGGCGGTACCTGGCGGGCTCTCGCGCGGCTGCATATGGCGCAGACGGACTATCCGTTGCGCGTCATGCACAATTACCGGATTGACGGGCAGGCAGCGCTGAAATTCTCCGGGGCGGTGAATGCGGGATTGCCCGACGACACGCCCGGTTTGCGGGACATCTCCAGTGCGCGGCGGGAAACCCTGCCATATGGCGCGCTGGTGCTCGAGCGGCTTATCAAGCAGATGAAGCCGCGAGCCATTGTCGTTTCCGCGTTCGGCATTCGCGAAGGATTGCTGTACAGCCTGCTGAGTGCCCAAGAGCGGGCCAAGGACCCGTTGATCGAGGCGTGTTACACGCTTGCGGAACAGCGCTCGCGTTCGGTCGAGAACGCCGGCGAATTGCTGACCTGGACGGACAATCTGTTCCGTGTGCCGGGGCCGGTCGAAACTCCGGAGCAGACCCGGCTGCGCCACGCCGCCTGTCTTCTGTCCGATATCGGCTGGCGCGCGCATCCGGACTATCGCGGTGCCCAAAGTCTCAACCTTGTGGCCCATGGCGATTTGGTCGGCGTCGATCATCCTGGGCGCGCCTTTCTGGCGTTGACCGCGTATTACCGGAACGAGGGCGTGGTGAACGACGAGTTGAGCCGAAGCCTGGTCGAGCTGGTCGACAAAGATGCGCTGAAGCGCGCCAAGATCCTAGGGGCCGCGTTCCGTGTGGCCCATATGGTCGCCGCGGCGATGCCCGGTGTGCTGCCCCATACGCCGCTCGCTTACGAAGGCGATCGCCTTGTCTGGACGCTTCCGGAGCCTTATGCCGATCTTGAAGGCGAGCGTGTCAGCCGCCGTTTCAAGACGCTGGCGAATCTCCTGGACCGCGAGCCGGAGATTCGGATGGGCACCTCATTTCAACTCGCGGCGAGTTGAGCGCGATCATGGCCGCCGCCACCGGCAAACTTGCTGAACCAAGGAGCGATCCCTAAATCCCCAACAGCAAAGGCACAAGCGGCCGCCAATCCATGAGCCCGAACGCTTCGGGCGCAATTTTTTTCGACAGCACTCAAGCCGGAAGACCGGCCCGGACCTAAGATACCGATGGCAGAGGATCTCTATTCCACTATAGGCGTTGCGAAGACCGCAACGGCCGACGAAATCACCAAGGCCTACCGCAAGCTCGCCAAGAAGCTGCATCCGGATCTCAATCCAGGAGACAAGGAGGCCGAGGAGAAGTTCAAGCAGGTTTCCTCCGCGTACGCGATCCTGAACGACGAGGAGAAGCGCGGGAAGTACGACCGGGGCGAGATCGACGCGAGCGGGCAGGAGCGGCCCGAGGCGCAGTATTACCGAGAATATGCGGGCGGTCCCGGCGGCACGCGTTACCGCTCGTCTGCAGGTTATGAAGACATGGGCGAGTTCAGCGATCTCTTCGGCGACATTTTCGGCGCGGGCGGCCGCGCGGGAGCGCAGGGCCGGGGAGCGCGCGGCGGTGCGCGCTTCTCCATGCCTGGCCAGGACGCTCAGTATCATCTCGATATCGGCTTCATGGATGCGGTGAATGGAACCAAGACGCGCATCACGCTGCCCGACGGAAGCGCGCTCGACGTGACCATCCCGCCGGGTGTCAGTGAAGGCCAGGTGCTACGGCTGAAGGGCAAGGGGCATCCAGGCCTCGGAGAGGGACAGCCTGGAGACGCGCTGGTCGAGATCGGCGTGAAGCCGCACCCGGTCTTCACGCGCGAGGGCAATGACATCGCGATCGAGCTGCCGATCAGCCTCGACGAGGCGGTGCTCGGCGGCAAGGTCGAAATCCCGACCATCGGCGGGCGTGTGGCCATGACGGTACCGCCGGGAGCGAATTCGGGGCAAACGCTGCGCCTCAAGGGGCGCGGCGTGAAGGGCAAGGGCGACCAGCTCGTAAAGCTCAATGTCGTGATGCCTGAGGCGATCGACGAGGATCTGAAGCGGTTCATCGAGGAATGGAAGCAATCCCACGCCTACGATCCGCGGCGGAAATTGAAGGAGCAGGTGTGATGCTGACCGAAGAGGACGTTGTTGCCCGCGTCTCGCACCTCACGGTGACGCGGCTCCGCGTATTCGTGTCGGAAGGTTTCATCAAGCCGGAGACCGACACGCAACCGGCCTATTCCGAAGCCGATCTCGCGCGCGCCGCGTTGATCTGCAATCTCGAGGACGAGTTGGGCTTCGATCAGGAGGACGTGCCGGTTCTTCTCAGCCTCATCGATCAAATCCACGGGCTTCGCGCCGAGTTGCAAGGGTTTGTCGAGGCAATAGAGGAACTGCCGCCCGAGACGCGGACCACGGTGCGCTTGCGCATCGCGCAGCGCCGCCGCCGATAGCCATGCGCTCTCCCGGCGTGGTCGTTTTCTATGTCCTACTGGTGATTCTGCTCACCATGGCGAGCGTGCTGTACGGCTTGGGCCGTTTGCCGGGAGACATCGTGGTGGATTTCGGCAGCTTTTACTTCTATGTGCCGTTCACCACCGGTCTGATCGTGGCCGCGCTACTCGGAGCGGTCTTCTGGTTTTTCCGCCGGTAGAACCAAGACAGCGCCCTTGCGGATGGTGAGCGACAGTTCGCCGCGCTTCAGCGCCAGCGCATCCTCGCCGAACAGTTTCCGGCGCCAGCCGCGCAAGGCCGGCGTATCGGCATCGTTCGAGCGGGCGATCTGCTCGAGTTCGTCGGTTGTGGCGATGAGCTTCGGCGCCACGCCATTGAGGCCGGCGGTTGCTTTCAACAGAACCCGCAACAGATCCATGACGGCCTGTGCCTCTGGCGGCATCGGCTCGCCGCGCCGAAGCGGCGGGACCGTTTCAGGGTCGCGCTCGAGGCCGCGCTGGACGGCGTCCAGCACGGCGCGGCCGCGCGGCGAGCGGGCGAAACCGTTGTGCAAGGACCGCAGGGCGCCGAGATCGTCCAGCGTCCGGGGAGCTTGGCCGGCAATGTCGTAAAGCGCTTCGTCCTTGAGGACGCGCGAGCGGGGCACGTCTTGCGATTGGGCTTCGCGTTCGCGCCAGGCGGCAAGTTCCATGAGGACACCGAGCGCCTTCTGCGTTTTGATCCGCATCTTGAGCCGCCGCCAGGCGTGCTCCGGATGAAGCTCGTATGTGGCGGGATCGGTCAGGACCGCCATCTCCTCGTTGAGCCAGCTTGCGCGCTCCGATTTGTCGAGCTGAGTGCGGAGTTTCGGATAGAGATCGCGGAGATGGGTGACGTCGCCGAGCGCATAGGTGAGCTGGCGTTCGGATAGCGGCCGCCGGCTCCAATCCGTGAATCGGGAGCTCTTATCGAGGCTGCGGCTGAGCAGGCGCTTCACGAGCATGGCGTAGCTGACCGCCTCGCCGAAGCCGCACACCATTGCCGCCACTTGCGTGTCGAAGATCGGGTGCGGCACGACGCCCGCCATATGATGAACGATTTCAATGTCTTGGCGTGCCGAATGGAAAACCTTGAGCACGTTCTCGTTGACCATCAAGTCGAAGAAGGGCTTGAGATCGATGCCCGGCGCCAAGTTGTCGATCAGAACCTCGGTGTCGCCGCCGGCGATCTGAATGAGACACAGGCGCGGCCAGAAGGTTTGCTCGCGCATGAATTCGGTATCGACCGCGATAAACGGTGCCGTGGCGAGATCGGCACAGGCGGCTTTCAGATCTTCGGTCGTTGTAATGAGATGCATGGCTGGCGGATATAGCCCAAGGGAAGGCACGTGGCCAAGAGGGCTCTTGGGAAGAGGGCTCTTGGGCCGCCGCCGGTTCGGTTGAAACGTCGGGCTGGCCGGCGCGGCGAAACTCGCGCCTCCGCCTTGACAAAAGGCGGCTTCCCGTGCGGTGTTCCGCTCGCTTCCGACCAGAAGCATTCAGCGGCAAATACGCCTCTCCGCCACAGATTTAAAGAGCCATGCACGCTTTTCGCACTCACACTTGCGGCGCGCTCCGCAGCGCCGATGTCGGCAACATCGTTCGCCTTTCCGGCTGGGTTCATCGCATCCGCGATCACGGAGGGCTGCTGTTCATCGACTTGCGCGACCACTACGGAATCACACAGATCGTCGCCGATCCGGATTCGCCGGCTTTCGCGACAGTAGAGACGCTGAAGCCCGAATGGGTCGTGCGTGTGGACGGCAAGGTCGTGGCCCGCTCCGCGGAGACGATCAATCCCAACTTGCCCACGGGCGAGGTTGAGGTTCGCGTGGCCGACATCGAGATTCTGTCGGAATCGGCGGAGCTGCCGCTGCCGGTGTTCGGCGAGCCGGACTATCCGGAAGAGACGCGGCTGCGCTACCGCTTCCTCGATCTGCGGCGCGAGACGCTGCACGCCAACGTCATGAAACGCGCGGAGATCATCTCCTCGATCCGGACGCGCATGCGCGACGCGGGCTTCTTCGAATTTCAGACGCCAATCCTGACGGCATCCTCGCCGGAAGGCGCGCGCGACTATCTCGTGCCGTCCCGCGTGCACCCGGGCAAGTTCTACGCCCTGCCGCAGGCGCCGCAGCAGTTCAAGCAGCTCATCATGATGGGCGGGTTCGACCGCTATTTCCAGATCGCGCCATGCTTCCGCGACGAGGATGCGCGCGCGGACCGTTCGCCGGGCGAATTCTATCAGCTTGACCTGGAAATGAGCTTCGTCACCCAGGACGACATATTCGATACGGTCGAGCCGATCATACGCGGGCTGTTCGAGGAGTTCGGCAACGCCCAGCCGGTGACGCCGAAATTCCCGCGCATCGCCTACAAGGAGTCGATGCACAAATACGGCACCGACAAGCCGGACCTGCGCAACCCGATCGAGATGGAAGACGTGACCGAGCACTTCCGCGGCTCCGGCTTCAAGGTTTTTGCCGCCATGCTCGAAAAGGATGAAAACGCGCGGGTCTGGGCGATCCCCGGCAAGGGCGGCGGCAGCCGCGCTGTTTGCGACCGTCTCAATTCCTGGGCGCAAGGCGAGGGCCAGCCCGGGCTGGGCTATATCTTCTGGAGGACCACCTCAGAAGATTACAAGGAGTTGCTAAGTCGAAGGAACGCGCTCGCAGCATCACCTGAAGCGGCTTCCAAATTGCCGCAACCAAGGGCAGACGTGCGAAAGGAGCTGGCTGAAATTGACGAGCGGCTCGATCAGCTAGAAGCCAAACTGCTCGAAGATGCTACTGGCGTCGAGGCTAGTGGACCTATCGCGAAGAACATCGGAGCAGCTCGTTGCGTGGCACTTCGAAAGCAGTTGGGGTTGAGGGCAGGCGATGCGGTGTTCTTCGTCGCCGGTCTGCCGAAGACGTTCGTCGACTTCGCCGCCAAGGCGCGCACCAAGATCGGCGAGGAGCTTCAGCTCATCGCCTCGGGCCGGTTCGACTTCTGCTGGATCGTCGACTTCCCGATGTTCGAGTGGAACGAGGACGAGGGGAAGATCGACTTCTCACACAATCCGTTCTCCATGCCGCAAGGCGGGCTCGAAGCGCTGGACACGATGGAGCCGGAAGAGATCATGGCCTACCAGTACGACCTCGTCTGCAACGGCGTCGAGCTGTCCTCGGGCGCGATCCGGAACCACAAGCCGGAGATCATGGAAAAGGCCTTCGCCATCGCCGGCTATCCCAAGGAAGAGTTGGAGAAGCGCTTTGGCGGCATGCTGCGCGCGCTGCAATACGGCGCGCCGCCCCATGGCGGCATCGCGCCCGGCATCGACCGTATGGTGATGCTGTTGTGCGGTGAGGAGAATTTGCGCGAAGTGGTGATGTTCCCGATGAACCAGCAGGCCGAAGATCTGCTGATGGGCGCACCGTCCGAGGTCTCGCCGGAACAGCTCAAGGAGCTGAACATCCGCATCTCGCTGCCGAAGGCGAAGAGCTAGCGCTCCGCGTTCTTCTGCATGAGAGATCGCTCCAGTGCGGTCTTGACGCTCTCCTTGAACGCTTCGGGGTCCCCGCACGTGCGCGATGTCGCGCAGGCCGGTCTCGCGCACCATTTTGATCTACTCTTTGCGAACGGTGTGGGGATCGGCGCTGGCGCTGCCGGGGGGTGGCGTGAAGGGCTAAAGATGCGGCACACGGACGATGCAACATTTGCATGACATGGCTGACGCCGGAGGTGTTTCACGGCTATGATGCGATCGAGCGTGCCGTAGGGCACCAAGATGGGCGGACACGGCTCATTTTGCATGTAGTCCGTATACGGCGCTCTATATGCCGCAAGGGAGGGCTCTTTCCTGGAGTGAGGGACGAAAGGACAAGGGACCATGACGTTAGGCGAGCATGTTTATCTTTATTGCGAGCGGGGCACGAACGGGGCCCTGTGGGCCGAGCCGATCAACGCGATCTCGAACGCCGGCTTCTTTCTTGCAGCGCTGATCTTTTGGCAACTGGTCCTGTGGCGCCCTAAAGAGCAGCGGAGCCCCGACCACTATTTGTTCGTCGCGCTCGTGTTTGCGATCTGTGCCGGTAGCGTGGCATTCCACGTCTACGCGGATCGGGTCACGGAACTTGCCGATGTCATTCCCATCGGTCTTTTCATGTTGGTCTATCTGGGCTTCGCCCTGAACCGTTTCTTGAACGTGCCGCCGGGCTGGACGGTCTTCCTTGCCGCGATCTTCGCCGGGCTCGTCGCCGGGTCCATGCAGATCCATTGCTGGGAGGGCGGAATCGGCTTCGCGGGTGGGGCACCGGATGAGAAGGTGTGCTTGAACGGCAGCGTCGGCTATCTGCCTGCGCTGGCCGCGCTGATCGTCGTCGGTATGTTGCTAGCCGAGCGCCGCCACAAGGCTGCGCCCTATGTCCTCGCGGCAACGGTAATCTTCACCGGGTCAATCCTGCTTCGGTCGCTGGACATGTCTTTCTGCCAGCGCGTCGTCATCGAAGGGCGTCCCGTCGGTACTCATTTCATCTGGCACCTCTTGAATGCGCTCGTCCTGTTCCTTCTCATGCGCGCGAGCCTCGAGACGGGAACGCGCCCCGTTCCAGCAACGGAGGCCGCTGCGCCGCCGGCCGGGGAACAAACGCCTAGCGCGGAATCCGAGGCTGAGGCGGACAAGCCCAAGAGCGAAACGAAGGCAGGTCAGCCAGCAAACGAGTCCGATGAGACCGCCCCAGAGGAGACGAAGGACGACTCCGCGAAGGCGGAAAATGCTGAACCCGCCGAGGAGGAGGCCAAGCCGGAACCGGAGCCACAGGCGATGCCTGAGTCCGGAACCAAACCAGAGGCGTCCACGATCGATAATGACAAGGACAAGCCCGAGGCGGCGGAGAAATCGATGGCGAACGCTAGTCCGGACATCGAAGAAGAGAATGCCGAGACAGGCAACGATCCTGCGGACAGGGAGCCCGGCGGTCAGGGAGCCGGGAATGGGACCGCTAAGAAGAAGACGGCGATATGAGGCCCATCTTCCACAGACGCGCGCTGGAGCCCTTAGACAAACCGAGACGCAACGGCTAGTACGGCTATTCTCTTGGCTGGGCTATTCATTTATGGCGCGGCCTGCCTCGCGGACGTGGTGGAATTGGTAGACACACAGGACTTAAAATCCTGAGGCCGAAAGGCCGTGCGGGTTCGACTCCCGCCGTCCGCACCAAGGGCCTTTCTCACGGACAATCGCTGTCGCGCACAAATCGCGCTTTCACCCAGCCTTTCGTGACGCCATCGCCGGTATAGCGGCTGATGGGGCACCAGCGGCTACCCCAGGGCCGGCTCAAGGGAACGCATTTTCCATCAAGGTGGAGGATGCCTTGTCCCTTGTTCGGGATCGTATCGACGATCGGCGCCTCGGCCGATGCACTCGCGCGCATATTCAAAACGTCGTCCGGCGCGACGTTGACGATGTAGAGGCAGCCGGAGCCGGTTGTGGCAAAGGCCGGTACGATGGTGCCGAGCAAAGCGAGACAGGCAATGAGAGATCTCAACATGAACCGATCCGTCGGTGTTGGCCGTGAGGTCCGTCATGGATGACACAGACGAGACATGATCCCCGCGACATGCTCCCAGAGACATGCTCGCAGAGACATGGCCCCCTAAAACCCGATGGGTAATAGGGGGCCACGGCAGGTGGCTATGGCAGGCCTTGGTGGTTATGGGCAGTTCTTGCCGGTCCGCATGCACTCGCGCATCCGGTCACGCAGGTCGTCTTTCCAGTCCTGGGCGTCTTCCTTACCCGCGGACTTGCCTTCCTTCTGGCCGTTCTTGAAACCGGCCTTGTATCCGGTCTGGTAGCCGTTCTTGTAGTACTTGGCGCACTCTTGCGCCGACAGATCCATGGTGCCCATGATCGTGTCGTTGAACGAGGCCTTGTAGGCGTCGTTGAAGCCATCCGTGTAGCCATCCTTCAGCCCGGCCGACTTGCCACTCGAATAGCACTCCTGTGGGGTCCTCGCCTCGGCAGGTGCGGGCGCGGCAATGGTGGCAAACATGAATCCGGCGAGGATTAGAAATGCAAACTTCGAGAGAAATGCAAACTTGGTCGTAGACTGATTAGTCGTGGTCATGGTGTGTTCCTTCGTTTGGTCAGGGCCGGTGTGCTGGCTTGATCGCCAGAACTGAGAAGGAATTTACTGGCGCCCGCTCTCGCATTGTATGGGGTCGATCCCTCATTTGGGAGTCGTGTGCCTTCGCGCCGACGCGGAAAACACTGAGCCGTTCCGGGAGGCCCTCCGGGTTGTTCCGATGAAACCGGCCGCATTGGGACGGCGTCCGCCGATAAGGTGGGCCCACTTCGGCAGCGCACAATCGACAAGGCAGACTCTCCATCGTACGCTCCTGGCACAGCGGCCACCGAGAGCCCGCGATTTTGGGAGGAAGCCCGTGAACGAACAGCTGAAGCGCGAGACATTTTTTGGCGGGTGTCCTCATGACTGCCCAGACACGTGTGCCATGCTCTACGACGTCGTGGACGGAATGCTGATCGAGGTCCGGGGCAATAAAGAGCATCCCATGACCCGTGGCGGCCTATGCGTGAAGCTCAAGGATTTTCACGACCACCACTACAATCCGGATCGCGTGCTCTATCCGTTGCGCCGCGTCGGGCCGAAAGGAAGCCGCCAGTTCAAGCGCATTTCCTGGGACGAGGCGATTTCGGAGATTGCGACGCGCTGGAAAGACATCATCGCGCAATATGGATCGCAGGCGATCCTGCCTTACAGCTATCTCGGCAATGAAGGGCTGGTGCAGGGGCTCACTTGCGGCGACGCATTCTTCAACCGGCTCGGAACGACCGTGAACGAGAAGACGTTCTGTGCGTCCGGCTCGTCGACGGCGTGGCTGCTGACTGTTGGGCCGACCGGCGGCGTCGATCCGGAGAGCTTCGTGCATGCGAAATATATCGTGATCTGGGCCTGCAACTCGATCTCGACCAATCTGCATCATTGGCCGTTCGTGCTGGAGGCTCAGAAGAGGGGCGCCAAGGTCGTCGTCATCGACAGTTACCGCTCGCGTACGGCGAAGGCCGCCGACTGGCACATCGCGCCGAAGCCCGGCACCGACGGCGCGCTCGCCATGGGCATCATCGCTTCGATGATCCGCAGCAATTATGTGGACGACGAATGGGTCAATGCCCACACGGTCGGCTATCCGGAACTCGCGAAGCGGGCGCTCGACTTCACGCCGGACTATGTGGAGGAGGTCACGGGCGTGGCCGCCGCCGACGTGGCGAAGTTCGCCCGCGAATTTGCGGCGATCCAGCCTTCCGTCATCCGTATGGGCGTGGCGCTCGAACGGCATGCGGGCGGCGGACAGACCATCCGTGCCGTATGCGCCATTCCGGCGCTGGCCGGCTCGTGGCGCCACGTGGGCGGCGGACTCTTGCAGATGCCGCTTTGGGAGTTCCCAGTGGATTGGGGCAAGGTCTCGCGGCCCGACTACATTCGTCCGGGCACGCGAGTGGTGAACAACCTGCAGCTCGGTCGCGCGCTCGTGGGCGACATGCAGCTCGATCCGCCCATCATGGGGCTATTCGTCTACAACACGAATCCCGTCAGCCAAGCGCCGGAAACCAATCGCATTGTCGAGGGACTTTCGCGCGAGGACCTGTTCTTCGTAACCGCCGAGCACTTCATCACGGACACGGCGGCCTACGCGGACATCGTGCTGCCCGCGACCATGGCCGGCGAGCACGACGACATGATGTTCTCCTGGGGTCACTTCTATTTGACCTTGAACGAGAAGGCGATCGAACCGCGCGGCGAGGCCAAGTCCAACGCGGAGATCTTTCGTCTCTTGGCCGCGGCGTTCGGCTTCGACGACGACCCGCGCTTCACTCTGAGCGACATGGAGCTTGCCGAGCATTACATTCAATGGGATGCGCCGCAGATGGCCGGCATCGACATGGATTATTTCCGCAAGCACGGCTATTTCCACCTGGCCGTTGGAACGCCGGACGATCGCTTGCCACACGCGGAAGGGAACTTCCCGACGCCGTCCGGGAAAGTCCAGTTCCTCGTCGAGGACGCGAAGAACTTCGTCGCGCCGCCATTCCGTATGATGTACGAGGACAAGCAGTCCGGGGAGGACGTAGACCCGCTGCCGGGCTATTTGCCGCCGCGCGAATCTCGCGAAACCAATCCGAAACTCGCGGACCAATACCCGCTCAACATCATCTCACCGAAGAGCCACGGTTTCCTGAACTCTTGCTACGCCAACGAGCCGCACAAGATCAAAGGCCAAGGCGAGCAGTTCATTCTGATGAACAAGGAAGACGCGGAGGCGCGTTCGATCCGCGATGGCGATCCTGTGCGCGTTTACAACGACCGGGGCGATTTCGAGGGTCTGGTGCGCGTGACTGACGACGTGAACAAAGGCGTCGTCGTCGCCACTCTGGGCTATTGGCGGAGCCTCAACCGCTCGGACGGGTCGGTGAACTGTATCAGCTCGGACGAGTTCGCCAGCCTCGGGCACGCGCCGACCTTCTCCGATAATCTGGTGCAGGTGAGGCGGGTGAATTAACACCGGCGGAGACGGTGCGGCGGGAGCGCATTGGCTATGCCGCCGCATCCCTCGAACGGACCTCTTGCAAGGGCGTGAAGCCCTCGAACTCGGGATGACCCTGATAGAGTGGCTTCCCTTCGCCTGCGCGCGCGTGCGCCTTGCGGAACGCTTCGGATCGGGTCCAAGCCTCGAAATCTCTCTGGGAGCGCCAAACGCTATGGGAGGCGTAGAGCACGTGATCCTCGCGCTCCGGCCCTTTCAGTAGGTGAAATGTGATGAAGCCGGGGACATCCTCGAGATGAGTCTCGCGCGAGAGCCAGACCTGCTCGAAATCTCCCTCCGAGCCTTTGTGCACTTTGAACCGGTTCATGGCGATGAACATGCTGAACTCCATGTTGAGGCCGCGACGGTGAGAACCTATCGCGGCGGAAACTGTCTCAAGACTGCTGTCTACGACACCCATTAAGCCGTTGAAAGGGCCCAATCTCATGGCCGCGTACTCGGGCTCGCGAACGTCGAATTGTCGCAAATGCTGGCAAGTCCTGAACTCGATTCCCATCTAATGGGAACCCCAAATTACCCCCCATTTTTCAGTCCGGAGATGCCAGCAATGAGCAAGACCGCTAGCCCGAAAGAGCGACAGAAGGCGAAACTCGATACGCCGACCGATCTCGGCTCCAACGCGACGCGGGACATTTCGGGCGCGCTGAACGCGCTGCTTGCGGATGTTTTCGCGCTCTACATGAAGACCAAGAATTTCCACTGGCACGTCAGCGGGCCGCACTTTCGCGACTATCATCTCCTGTTCGACGAGCAAGCGGCCGAGCTTTTTGCCCTGACGGACCCGATCGCCGAGCGCGTTCGCAAGGTTGGCGGAACGACGCTTCATTCCATTGGCGATATCGCGCGCCACCAGCGCCTCGCCGACAACGATGCAGCCTATGTCGAGCCGTCCGATATGATCGCCGAGCTGCGCGAAGACAATCAGGCGCTGATCGCAAGTTTGCGCGAGACGCACGACGTTTGCGACGAGGAACGGGACTGGGCGACCGCCTCCTTGATCGAGGAGTGGATCGACCAAGCCGAGAAGCGCATCTGGTTCTTGTTCGAGTCGGGCCGGAGGCCGGATTCGAGCGGCCACTGAGATTCGGTCTTCTTGTAGGTCAGCTCTTCTTGACCTCATCCGTCTGCGGGGCGTCCAGCACCGACCAGCCGGCCTCGCGTCCCGTGGGCGGAAGATGCTCCTGATCGTTCTTGTCGAGCAGGATATGGGCCTTCGCCACCATGAGCGCGGTGACGGGCGCCGTCAGGAACAGGAACGTCGTGATCAGCAGTTCCTGCAGTGAGACAATCTCGTCCTCAAGAATGAAATAGAGCATCGAGGCGATTAGGAGCGCCCCGATACCGAGCGTGGTCGCCTTGGTCGGGCCGTGCAGCCGCCGCATCAGATCGGGCAGTTTGGCAAGTCCGAACGAACCGACGAACAGAAAGAACGCGCCGAGACAGATCAAAGCCGAGACTGCGATTTCACCAAATCCGGGCATCGGTCTACTCCATCACGTTGCCGCGCAGGATGTATTTGCAGTAGGCGACGGTCGTCAGAAAGCCGACCATGGCGAAAAGCAGGGCGGCTTCGAAATACAGTCCCGTATCCCAATAGATGCCGGTCAGGACCACGAGCGCGATGGCGTTGATCGTCAGCGTGTCGAGCGCGAGGATGCGTGTCGGCATGTCGGGCCCGACGAGAACGCGGTAGAGACACAGCAGCATCGCCGCGCTGATGGCGACGAAGGCAATGGTGCAAGCGATTGCAATCATGTCTCGAAGATCCTTTGCAGTCTGGATTCGTAGCGCGACTTGATGCCGGCTACCGTCTGTTCGGGGTCGTTCGTTTCGAGGCAGTGGACAAGCAGAGCGCGGCCGTCGGCGCTCAGGCTGGCGCTCACCGTGCCGGGCGTCATGGTGATCGTCCCCGCAAGCGCGGTGATGGCTTCCGGCGTGCGCAGATCGAGCGGAACCGTCACGAATTGCGAATGCAGATCGTCCCCGCGGCGGAACAAGATCAGATAGGCAACCTGGAAGTTTGCGACGACGATGTCCCAAAGGACGATCAGCGCATATTCGATGATCGTCAGTGGGCTGCCGATGCGCGGCCGGTCCGGCCAATATGCGCTGGTGAGACGGGGGATGGCCACGCCCAGGAGCAGGCCGAATGCGGCCGAGCCCACGGAAAAGCCGCTGAGCAAGATCCACATGAGAACGATGAGCAGCGTCAGCAAGGGATGGGGCAGGAGGGTCTTCAGCATGGTCAGTGCTCCGCTGGCGCCGGTATCGGCGCGGGCGACGTCGCGGCGGAATCCGCAGGCGTTGTAATGGGCCGTTTGGGCTCGACATTGTCGTGCCGTCCCAGAACGGCCTCGACATAGGCCGGCGTATTCAGGGCCTGCGCCGCCGTCGCATGGAGCATCTTGGTCATCGGTCCGGCAAAGACGGCCAAGCTTGCGCTGGCCGCGACGAGCAACGCGACAACAATCATAGGCATGACACGTGCCGTTGCCCAGGTCGGGCCCGTCACCTGTCCCTTGACCTTCCAGAAGACAGTACTTCCCGCATTCGAGAATGCGATCGTCATCATCAATGAAGCGACCAAGATAGCCGCCCAAATCAGCCATTGCTGCGACGCGTCGTAGGTCGCGTTCAGCACCAGCAGCTTGCCGATGAATCCGGAAAGCGGCGGCAGCCCGATGACGGCAAGCGCGATGAAGAAGAACAGCGTTCCGATGATGGGCGCCTGGCTGATGGGATTGTGGGGAACGAGTGCGTCGAGGGCATCGCCGCGCCGTTCCGCGATGAGATCGACGATGAGAAAGAGGGCCGCACCGGCGATGGTGCTGTGCACGAGGTAGTAAAGCGCGGCCGTGAGCCCATCGGCGTCGAACTGGCCGATAGCGATCAGCAGGACGCCCATGGAGGCCACGGTGTTGAAGGCCGCCAGATCGAGCAGTCTCCGGCTCGCGAGAATGCCGGCTGTGCCCGCCGCGAGAGTCAGAATCGCTGCCGGGAGGATCCATGGGGCGACGACGGCCGCGAGCGTGTCGCCGCTGGCGCCGTCGCCGAACACGGTTCCGAACACGCGGATGATCGCGTAGGCGCCGACCTTGGTCATGATGGCGAACAGCGCGGCCACCGGCGCGGACGCGGCGGCGTAGGTGGCCGGCAGCCACCAATGCAGGGGAACGAAGGCCGCCTTGATGGCAAAGACCAGAAGCAACAGGAGTGCGCCGGTTTGCAGGAGGGCCTGGTTGTCCGGCGCGACCTCCCGCGCCTTGACGGCGAGGTCGGCCATGTTGAGCGTGCCGGCGACGCCATAGATCAGTGCCACGGCGATCAAGAACAGCGACGAGGCGATGAGATTGATGGCGACATATTGGAAGCCTGCGCGTAGACGCCGCGCGCCGCCGCCATGGAGCATCAATCCGTAAGAGGCGATCAGCATCACCTCGAAGAAGACGAAGAGGTTGAAGATGTCGCCCGTGAGGAAGGCGCCGTTGAGGCCGAGAAGCTGGAAATGGAACAGCGCGTGGAAGTGCCGTCCGCGCTTGTCCCAACCCGCGATGGCGTAGAGCAACACAGCGAGAGCCAGCCCTGCGGTGAGGACCAGCATGGTCGTCGACAAGCGATCGAGCACGAGAACGATGCCGAACGGCGCAGGCCAGGCGCCGAGCCGGTAGGCGTCGGTTTCGCCGTCGCTCACGGCGCTGTAGAGGAACAGTGCTATCCCCAGCAGGGCGAAGGTCGAGGCGACCGAGAGGATCCGCTGCATCTGGATATCGCGCCGCCACACCAGGATCATCACTGCCGCGGTGATGGCCGGCAGGATGGTGGGCGCGATAATCCAGCTGGTGGCGACGTTGGCAGCCGTCATCGGTCAGCCTCCGTGTCGCGCAGCAATTCGTCTTCCGGCAGGTCGGCGGTGTCCGTCGCGGTCTCGAGGAACCCGCGGAGTGCGAGTACCACGATCAAGGCCGTCATGCCGAACGAGATGACGATCGCGGTCAGCACGAGCGCCTGCGGCAGCGGATCGGTGTAAGCGTCCGCATCGGAGATGATTGGCGGTTTGTTCGCGATCAGCCGGCCCGCCGAGAACAGGAAAATGTTGACGGCGTAGGACAGCAGCGTCAGGCCGACGACGATCGGGAAGGTGCGCTGTTGCAGGATGAGATAGACCGCGGCGGCGGTCATCAGTCCTATGGCGCTGGCGACGAGAAGTTCCAAGTCAGCTCTCCCCGTCGTTCGAACCGACAACGCGGCCGTCCTTCAACGGTACGTCCATCGGTCCTTCGGGAACGGCTTCCGGTTCGGCGCGCGCTTCGACGCGGGAAATCTGCGCCAGCGAAAGCATGACGACGCCGATCACGGCAAGGAATACGCCGAGATCGAAGGACATGGCGCTCGCCAGTTCGAAATCGCCGAGGAGCGGCAAATGCACATGGGTATAGGTGCTGGTGAGGAAGGGCCAGCCGAAGGTCAGGGATACGACGCCGGTGAGGCCGGCGATGAGAACTCCGGCGCCGATCAGGATCTGACTGTCGAGCCGGGTGCGCTCAGCCGCCCAGCCATAGCCGCTGGCGATGTATTGCATGATGAGCGCGATGGCGACGATCAGTCCGGCGATAAAGCCGCCGCCGGGTTCATTATGGCCGCGCAAGAAGATGAAGGTTGCGACCACGAGCGCGAGCGGAAACAGGACGCGGGTTGCGATTACGAGCATCATGGGATGGGCGTTCTTGCTTTCCACGCGATCGCGGATCGTTGCCAGCGTTCGTGCGGCAGCTCCGCGCAGGGCGTTGTCGAGCAGGGCGAAGATAGTGATAGCCGCGATGCCGAGAACGATGATCTCGCCGAACGTGTCAAAGCCACGGAAGTCGACGAGGATGACGTTGACGACATTGGTGCCGCCGCCGCCGGGCTTCGCTTCGGCGAGGTAATAGTCGGAGATCGTCTGGAAATCGCGCGTCATGATGCCGTAGGCGAGGAGGCCCACGCCCAGTCCGACGGCGGATGCAAGAAGACCGCGGCTGAAGCGCCCGCCGGTGCTTGTCTCCGCGGGCGAGGTTTGCGGCACGAGGTTGAGTGCCAGCAGCAGAAGAATAGTCGTGACGATGTCGACGGAGATCTGCGTAAGAGCCAGGTCGGGCGCGGAGAACTGCAGGAAGAACAGTGAGGCAATGAGCCCGACGCCGCTCGTCAGCACGAGGGACAGCAGCCGGTTCTGATGCCAGAACAGAAGCGAGATGCACAAGGTCGCCAAGACGATCCAGGCGGCCGATGCGGGAAACGCGCCGGGAATGACAGTACGGGTTCCGGCTTCATGCGGGGCGTGGAAGAAGGCGGCAACCCCAACCGCGAGGATCGTGAGCAGGGTGACGCCCGCATAGCGCGGAAAGGACCCGTTATGCGTCGCGACGATAAACGCGCGGGCGCCTCTGACTATTCCGGAAATGCCCGCGTCGTAGACGCTCTTCGCATCCATGCCGGCGAAAACGAGCCGGAGCTGGTTGGCGTAGCCGTAGCAGATGAACAGAACGGCGCCGCCTGCGAGCGCGATGGCGCTCAAGAGGAGCGCCGGCGTGAAGCCGTGCCAGATCGCCAGATGGTATTTCGGTAGTGTTCCGCCGACGACCGCGGACGCGGTCTGTTCCACGATTGGGCCTGCGGTCAGCGCCGGGAATAGTCCGATGACGACGACGAGAGCGGCGAGAATCGCGACGGGCAGCCACATGCCGAACGGTGGATCGTGCGGCTTGTGGGGATAGTCGCCCCGGACAGGACCGAGGAACGTCGAGATCGCGAAGCAGTAGGAGTAGGCTGCCGAGATCAGCGCCGCGAGCGTCGCCAGGGCCGGGAAGATCCATTCGTGTCCGGCATAGACCGTGTGCGCCGCTTCCTCGAGCATCATCTCCTTGGATAGGAATCCGTTGAAGAACGGAATGCCCGCCATGGAGGCCGACGCGATGAACGCGAGCGTGGCCGTAATCGGCATGAGCGTCAGAAGGCCGCCGAGCCGGCGGATGTCGCGAGTCCCCGCTTCGTGGTCGACGATGCCCGCGCTCATGAACAGCGCGCATTTGAACGTCGCATGGTTCAGGATGTGAAAGATGGCGGCGACCGCGGCAAGCGGCGTCGCGAGGCCGAGCAGCATCGTCGTCAAGCCGAGATGGCTGACCGTTGAGAAGGCGAGGAGTGCCTTCAGATCGTCCCGGAACAGGGCGATCCACGCGCCGATGAGCATGGTGATGAGGCCGGCCGGCGCGACGATGAGGAACCAGGCGTCCGCGGGCGAGAACACCGGCCAAAGCCGGGCCATCAAGAAGAGGCCAGCCTTCACCATGGTTGCTGAATGGAGATAGGCTGAGACGGGCGTCGGCGCCGCCATGGCGTGGGGCAGCCAGAAATGGAATGGGAACTGTGCGGACTTCGTGAACGCCCCGACGAGAACTAGAAGAAGCGCGGGCAGGAACAGGGGCGAGGAGCGGACCGCCTCGCCACGCTGAAGAATCTCGGTGATCTCGTAGCTGCCGGCAATGTGTCCCAGAATCAGCATTCCGGCGATCAGCGCCAGCCCGCCGCTGCCGGTGACCACGAGCGCCATGCGCGCGCCTTGGCGGGACTCCGGCAGATGGTTCCAATAGCCGATCAACAGAAACGAGGTGAGGCTGGTCAGTTCCCAGAACACGATCAGCAGGAGGATATTGTCGCTGAGGACGATCCCCACCATCGCGCCTTGGAACATCAGCAAGTAGAAATAGAAGACGCCGAGCGAATCCTTAGAGCTCAAATAGTAGCGCGCATAAAGAATGATCAGCAGGCCGATGCCGAGTATCAGCCCTGCGAAGAAGAGGCCGAGCCCATCGAGGAAGAAGGAGAACGAAAGCCCGAGCGCAGGGAGCCAGGGCACGCTCCACGTTAGGACGTCGCCGCTATAGACCGACGGTGCCTGGGACAGCACGAGCAGCAGCGCCGTGAGCGTGACCGCACCCGTGGCGATGGCGCAGAGATTGCGCCCGAGACGGTCTGCCAGCAGGGGCACCAGCGCGCCGAAAAAAGGCGTGAGCGTCGCAAGGGCAAGAAGCATCCGTTGGGCTACCGAAGTCGTCTCTACCGGGGTTTGGGGAGGACCATCGCCAATGGTGGCGGGCAAGGCCCAGAGTGGCGCATTTTGATCTCATCCAAACATAGTCGGATCAAGGCCGAAAGTCGCCAGAATCCGGCCCCGCAGTGCAAAATCCACATGCGGAAAATCTCGGCGCCCCGCGAGAGTTTGGGCGTGTCGTGTGAGGACGGTTAGCGGCCGTCGCCGTAGAGCCAGTCGAATCCGCGCAAGGTCGCGTCCGCGCCACGGAGGCCGAGAATCGCATTACGGGCGATTCGGGCCATGCCGCCCAAGCCCGCGTCGCCCATATGGTAGGCGCGCCCGAGCCGCTGGGATGTGCGCCGGACCCTGTCGGCGCGCACGCCGCGAACCCTCTCGTAGGCTTGGAAAGCGGCTCCAGGGCTGCCTCGCGCGGCGTCCAAGTGATCGGCTAGCGTAGCGGCGTCCTCGATGGCGAGCGCCGCGCCTTGTGCGAGATAAGGAAGGACAGGGTGTGCCGCGTCGCCGAGCAGGGTGATAGGCCCGCGATGCCATTGCGGCAGGGCGGACAGGGAGAAGAGCGACCACGCGCGCCAGCTTGGGGCGAATTCGAGCAAGCCTTGGGCCGTCTCGCACCAGCGGGTGAAGTTGGCGCGCACCGTCTCGGTCTCCGCCGACCGGTTCCAGCCTTCTTCCTTACGGCCCGTCTCGGTCACCGCCACGACGTTCAGCGCCTCGCCGCTGCGAACCGGGTAGTGCACGAGATGGGTGCGCGGACCGAGCCAGAGCCCGACGATCGGCTCCGAGAAAGGCGAGGTCAGGCTGCCAAGCGGCAACAGACTGCGGAAGGCCGTCGCGCCGGTGAAGCTGAGGCTCGCCTCGGGCGCGATCCATTTTCGAACCGTGGACCATATCCCGTCCGCGCCGACGAGCGCCGAGCCTTGGACGCTGGGCCCGTCGAGGCTGGCGACAGTGATACCGCCGCCGTCCTCGATGCTAGCGACGGTAAAGTTTGGCGTCAGCGTGACATGTCTTGCATTCGCGGCCGCCGCTCGGAGCGCTTCGTGAAGATCGGCGCGATGCGCGGTCAGGTACGGCGCGCCATAGCGGCGTTCGGCCGTGTCTCCCAGAGGCACGGTTGCAAGCTTCTTTCCGCTCAAGCCGTCGAAGAGCCAGACGGCTTCGGGGCGGAACGTCTTCGGCATGAGCACGTCGAGGACACCCAAGGGACCGAGAATCCGGGTGGCATTGGGGCCGAGCTGGATACCGGCGCCGGCCTCGTTGTCAAAGGCGGACCGCTCGAGAACTTGGGAATCGATATCCTTGCGGCCGAGCGCGATCGCTGTTGTCAGCCCGCCAATGCCGCCGCCGGCGATCAGGACTGGCCGCTGGTCGGTCATGGACGAAAAATGTCAGGCCGCCGGCGCGCCTGCGGGTGCCGTCGCGACGTAGACGCATCCTTTCGGGTCGCTTTCGGCCGGTGCCAGTGCGACATCGTAGACATAGAGCGTCGAGCAATAGGGGCAGACGATTTCGTTGTCGCTGCCCATGTCCAGATAGACGTGCGGGTGATCCTGAGGCGGAGACGCGCCCATGCACTGGAATTCCTTGACGCCGATCTTGATCCGGCCGACGCCTATGTCGTTCACGAAATGGGGCACGAGCGATTCAGCCATGAGTTCCGTTCGCCTGCGATTGAAGGACGTTGGCGGACACCATAGTGATCCTTGAGCCAATGCGGTAGGTGAAAGAATGCAAACTTTCGATTCCGGCGGCGTGCGCATCGCATATTTGGACGAGGGCGAGGGTGAGCCGATCCTGCTCATCCACGGTTTTGCGTCGAATGCCGCGACGAATTGGGTCGATCCGCGATGGGTCAAAACGCTGACGGAGGATGGCCGCCGCGTGATTGCGCTCGACAATCGCGGGCACGGTCAAAGCGAGAAGCTGTACGATCCGGCGCGTTACGGAGCACCGGAGATGGCTGAGGACGCGATCCGCCTGCTGAATCACCTCGGCATCGATAAGGTCGACGTGCTCGGCTACTCCATGGGCGCGCGTATCGCGGCGTTCCTCGCCATCGCGCATCCCGAGCGGGTTCGCAGCATTGTTTTCGGCGGCCTCGGCATCAATATGGTCCGGGGCATGGTGGGGGCGGGCCCGTTGGCGGCGGCGCTCGAGGCCCCGCGGCTCGAAGACGTGACCAACGATACCGCGCGCAGCTTTCGTGTGTTTGCAGAGCAGACCAAGAGCGATCTCAAGGCGCTTGCGGCCTGTATGCGGGGACCGCGCGAGAAGGTGCCAGCGGACAAACTCGGTGCCTTGACGATTCCCGTCCTCGTGGCTGTTGGCAGTAAGGACGTGATCGGTGGATCGGGTGCCGCGCTTGCGGAATTGATCCCGAATGCCCAATTTCTTGAGATAACCGATCGCGATCACATGAAGGCGGTGGGTGACGCGCGGTTCAAACAAGGTGTGCTTGAATTTCTGGCATCGCGTCCGTGACGCGTTGACGCGCCGGACGCCCAGCCGTGCTGGACGAAGCGGGACGATCCTGCTACGGGGGCTCGACCTAGACGAGCTCCGCAGAGGTAGATCATGAACAAGCCGGTACTCGCGGCGCAGCCGCAAATCGAAAGTTGGGACCCGGTCTGGAGCCAGGTCCGGCGCGAGGCCGAAGAGGTCAGCAAAGCCGAACCGGCGCTGGGCGGTTTTCTTTACGCGTCTATTCTGAGTCATGCGCGTTTCGAAGATGCCGTCTTGCATCGTCTGACGCGGCGGCTACAGCACGCGGTGCTCGATCCGGGCCTCATTCACAAAACATTCCATGAGATTCTCGATGAGGATCCCACGCTCGGCGAGGAGTTTCGCGCTGACGCGTTGGCATGGGTCCAGCGCGATCCGGCCTGCGACCGGCTCATCGAGCCGCTGATCTATTTCAAGGGCTATCATGCCTTGCAGATTCACCGCATCGGCCACCGGTTGTGGAACGCGGGACGCAAGGATTTCGCTCTCTATCTTCAAAGTCTGGTTTCGCGCTTCCTTCAGGTCGACATTCACCCTGCTGCCCGGATCGGCCGCGCGATCATGATCGATCATGCGACCGGCATCGTCATCGGCGAAACGGCCGTCGTGGGCGACAATTGCTCGCTGCTTCATGCCGTCACGCTTGGTGGATCGGGAAACGAGCATGGGGACCGGCATCCCAAGATCGGCCGCGGCGTGATGATCGGGGCCGGAGCGAAGATCCTCGGCAATATCAAGGTCGGTGACTGCGCGCGCATCGCCGCCGGCAGCGTGGTGCTCAAGGACATTCCGCCCCGCAGGACGGTCGCGGGCGTGCCCGCACGGGATATCGGTGAAAACACGTGCGCAGAGCCGGCGCTGACCATGGATCAGTACGTCTCGGGCGATGATGTCCATCGCGACGAAGGCTATTAGCGCGATTTAAGAAGGGGGCAAGTGCAGTGACACGCGACGAGATCCTGAAGCTCGAAAGCTATCTGCAGAAGACGTTCCGTCTAGCGGATATCCAAGTGCGTCAGCGGCCGCAGAAGGACGATTCCGCCGAGGTCTATATCGGCGATGAGTTTATTGGCGTCCTGTTCCGCGACGACGAGGACGAGGACGAGACCGCCTACCAGTTCCAGATGGCCATCCTGGATTTCGACCTGCAATAGCGGGCAGCGCTCCACGATCGTCCAAGCGTTAACCAGTCGTTAAGAATAAGTAGCCGCGCTAGCGCCGGTCTCGCTATGGTGTCTCTCATGGAGAGGCGCCGAGGGGATGGCGATGAGTGAGGCACTGGTTTTCACTTACATGGTTGCGGTCGGATTTGTTGCGGCGGGCGTGCTGTCGAGCTTCGTGCAACTCGTATCGGGCGAGCCGCTGCGTTTCATGGTGGAGCATCGGTCATTCTCGGCATCGGTCGGCAGCGTGTTGCTGCGTGTCGTGGCCGGTCCCGAGATCCTGATGCGCAATGCTTGGCGGGGTATGGTCCTGGGGTCGCGTCCGAAGGCTTGGTTCGGATTGTCGGCTGCCGTGGCGGCATTTTGGAGTCTTCTGATCGGCTGCCTGTTGATTGACATCGTACTGGCGCTTTAAGGCCCTGAACCGAAAAAGAAAGAGCCGGTCTCCTTTAGGGAAGACCGGCTCAAAGTAAGGCCCGGTTTGGTGGGGATCTTGGGGGACTACCACCGGGCCCTGGGGACGCCTCCCGTCGAGGGGGACAATGGGGAGGCGAAGCGGGTTACTGGCGACGGTTCGACGCCGAGATCTGCGGTTGCGGGGTCAGGTCCGGCGGCAGAAGTGAAATCCAGACCAGTGGATTACGGGCGGATTGCTGCTTCACGAAGGTGTAGGGCGTATCGGCCCAGTTCTTGACCTCGTTCAGCTTGTTATCGAGGACAAAGTCGCCACGGTCGGTGCGAACCGTCAGGACCGCGTGACCTTCGTTGTTCTCGTCACGGACCACCGTGATGAGAAGGGCGCTCTCCGGCCAGCCGCGCTCGATCAGGATGCGGCGCTTGAGAAGGACATAGTCCTCGCAGTCGCCCTTCTTCACCGGATAGGTCCAGACTTCGACCTGCCCGTAGAGATCCATGTCGGTCACCGGCGCGATGGCTTCGTTGACGCTGACATTCACCTTGCGGAGCTCGTTCGCCTTGGCGCGCGTCAGCTGAATGCGGTCGGCAAACATCTTGGACGGCCGGCACTCGTCCTTGCGGCCCTGGCAGAAGTTCACGTAGCCGATGGGCGGCAAGGTTTCGCCGAAGGATTGCATATAGACAATCTTCTGCGGCTCCGCCGGAGTCTTGAGTGAAATTGCATGGTTATTTGTCGCGTCTGCTGGCAACGACGAAATAAACATGAGAAATGCTGCCCCTAGTACAAAATGTTTCATTACGTCCCCCTGTTGTTAGGGAGCACTATCCCAGAAACATTTTGCGATCCCGATAAGGAAAGCCTGGATTTTGAAGTATTGTTGGTAGGGGATTTTTAGCGGGACCTACCCAAAGCTGAAGGTTCTTAGTTACCCGAACTTTTAGGGAGATCGCTGCCGCTGGCATTACCCATTGAATATAAATGGTTTTTTCTCCGCTTGCGGAGGCAAGGGAGGCCTGTGGACGGCTAAAGAATTGGGAAAGGTTATTCGGCCGTTAGTCTAACCGAAAGTTCGCGCCAGGTTGTCGGGGTCTTGAATGGACACGAATTGGATCGCAAAACCCTTGTCGTGATGGCGGACGACGCGGCCGCGCAAGCGTCCGAGGATAACCATTGAATCGATTTCCGGCTTGAGGCGTATCGCGATCGATGCACCGCTCAAGGATACGTCGATCACACGGCAGTCGTGAACGTCGCCGCTCGGAAGTATCAGTTTCTGGGCTGTGATGCGGGGCTCGTAGCGCTCATGCGCGCGGTCGTCGGCGTCGTGTCCGCCGCTGCTGTACCAGGTGAGGACATTGGCGATGCGTTCGCGCTTGCGGGAACTGATCTTGAATTCGACGGCGAAGCCGCCCTCGAAAGTCCGCGCGACACGGCCCTCCAGACCACCGAGATGTTCGATATAGGCGACAACCCGTTCGCCCGTTCGCGGAGAGAATGGAGCCCTTACGGCCATGCCTCCGGGCGACATGTTGAAGACTTCGCAAGGATACTCGTCCTCGGTCGTCTCGCCCATAAAACGCCCGCTGAGAGAAACGTCGATCCGTTTGAACCGGCGGCGCTCTTCGAGAATCTTCGGTCGATCGGCTTGTGGCTCGGTCCGAAGCCGGACTCTTTGTGCCCCTGATTCCACGACCATCGACGTGCTCATGCCTGACTCGAGAGCTGGCCTGCGTAGAGGCACAATTTATCTATTCACGCCACTTCTACGGCCATAAGCATTAAGGAATCGCTAAGTGTGCCTAAGAGAAGTCACGCTATGCGGCACTTTTACCACTTGGCGTCTACCGCTGATTGTCACGCGACAGACCGCCTTCCACGACGTAGAAGCGTTGCCGGGCGCGGCGCGCGGCTTCCGCACTGTTGTGGGCTAGGAACGTTGGTGTTTCGTCGGGCAAGTGAAGGCCGAGATCGCCGATCTCGAACGCAACCAGTGGTTCTGATCCGAGCCAGAATGGCGGATCGATCGCGGTTATGGCGCCCAAAAGGCGGTTGATCGAGGAGCCAGTGTGGATCAAGGGCAACAGTACGAATTCGAATGCCGCTTCGCGATTGCTCTCCGTCAAGCCGACGAAGCTTCCATAGCCCACGGCCCCGTCGTTGATGATGTTGTGCACGACGGAACTGATTGCCTCGCGGTCCTCGTGCGACCAGAAGCCGAGAAAATCGTCGCCGCGCAGTTCGCGGCCGAACTGGTGACAAAGGCGCGTCCCGGCCAGGCGGAATCGCATGCCAAGGAGACCCGTACATTCGGCAATAAACGTCTCCCGGAGCAGTCCGGCGATCTTTGCCGGTTCGATCTCGAAGCGGCGTGGCGCAATCCGTCCATTGCGGATCGCATCCCAATACGCGTAAAGCTCTTTCGTGGTCGCTTGTTGCATCATTCGCTCGACAAATTCACCTACGAAACGTTCTGTGCCGCGTCCGGCCACGCTTGCGGGTGAGTGCCGCAGCAGGTTCGGCGCGAGTAATGATTTAGAAAGCATGGAGTGTGCCAGCGGTCCGGCAGGCCGGCCCAAGTGGCCCGAGGGCAAAGCCGTTAAGGTTGCTGACGCCGGTGCCGGCCTTCGAGGAGTGTCGCATGTCCGCACGTGAGCCCATCCTGAACGTGCCCCGCGCGGTGACGCTCGCTGCGGGTCTGATGGTTGCGGTGCAGGTTGCCATGAGCCTCCTGCCGTTCGACGCCGGCGTCCGGGTGTTCCTGACTCTGGCAATGATTCCAGCGCGTTACACGGGCGGCGGCGCGGAGATTCCGGGCGGTTACATCGCCGCTGTCACTTCATTCGTGACCTACATGATCGTCCATGGCGGCTGGCTGCACCTGCTTGTGAACGTGCTGTGGATGCTGGCTTTCGGGACGGCCGTGGCGCGGCGGGTGCCTCTCTCGAGCTTCTTTGCCTTCTCGATCTTGTGCGGTATCGCGGGGGCGTTGACGCACCTTGTCTTTCATTGGGGCGAAATGGCTCCCATGGTGGGAGCCTCGGCTGCCATTTCGGGACAGATGGCTGCGGCGCTGCGTTTCATTTTCTTTGCGCGCAGCGGGCCTCACGGGGAGATTCCCGATTTCGCGCGCGTCCCGCTCGCATCTCTGAATGAGACACTGAGAAGCGGGAAAGTGATGGGTTTCATCGTTTTCTGGTTGGTCCTCAATACCTATTTCGGCATGACCTCTATGTCGTTCGGGGCCGGACCTGACAGCGAAATCGCCTGGGAGGCCCATATCGGCGGCTTCCTTTGCGGCCTATTGGTTTTTGGCTACTTCGACAGTGTCAGGTCGGGCCCGGACGTTGAGCGGGTGCAGTAAGCAACGGAAATCTTCCGCTCTTTTGGGGCCGCTTGCGCGCGCCTTGAGTTGCCGACACAATGCGGCGGCGAACAAAATTTATGGAGCCGTGCTGGAGGACACCCCCCATGAATGTCGCAGCCATATTGAAGTTGAAGGGCAGGGATGTCGTTACGGCGTCCCCGGGCACCTCACTGCTTGAGATCGCCCAGCGTCTCGGTGAGCACAAGATCGGGTGCATTGTCATCGTCGATGAAGGCGGCAATGTCTCCGGTATCGTCTCGGAACGAGACATCGTCCGGGAGTTGGCGCGTATCGGCGCACCCGTCATGGAAGAACCCGTAGAGGTTTACATGACGAAGTCGGTCGTGACCTGCCGGGAGGCCGATACGATAGATCGGCTGATGGGCGAGATGACCGCCCACCGTTTCCGTCATATGCCGGTAGTCGAGCGGGGCCGTCTGGTCGGTCTGGTCTCCATTGGCGATGTCGTGCGGATGCGCATTGCCGAGGCCGAGATGGAAGCCGCAGCCATGCGTGACTACATCGCCACGGGTTGATCCAACCTCTATTCCGTTGGCGCTTTCGACCTTTTGATGCGCGGTCTAGGCCGCGAGCGCATTGAGCGTGTGGCGAATCTCGTCCAATTGGGATTCCGCCGCCTTCGCGCCGAGTGCGATGGCCTCGTCCGCGCGATGGAAATCGAACAGGTTGATGTGGCCCGTCTTGGGATTGATCGTGATGTCCGGCGGATCGCCCGCGAGGCGCGACCGCGCGATGCGGTCTTGAGTAATGTTGATCGCGGCCATCATGACCGAGGAAATTCCCGGTGCGCCATTGCCCCGGCCAAAGAGTTGGCGATGCAGGAGTCGCAGGGCGCCGCCGTCCTGGGCTTGATCCTCGCCGTTTTGCATGGAGGCAATCTCGAGATCCGTGGGTTCGACATAGGACGCATGATCGTGGATCACGCTCGCCTTGCAGAAGGGATCGCTCGTAACGTTGACCGCGATCACGATGCGCGCGCCGAGCGCCCGGCAGACGGAGACGGGGACCGGGTTTACCAATGCGCCGTCGATCATCCACTGACCGTTAATCTCCACCGGCCTGAAGATGCCCGGAAGCGCGAAGGACGCGTTCAGCGCGGGGACGAGATCGCCCTTGTTGAGCCAAACTTCGTGCCCCGTGGCGAGTTCCGTGGCGACTGCGGCGAAGCGAGGAGAAAGATCCTCGATCTGCAAACCGCTGAGATGGTTTTCGAGCTGACCGGAAAGGCGCTGGCCGGTGATGAGACCCGAGCCGGCGAGATTGAAATCGAGAAAGCCGAAGATGCGCCGGCGCGTCAAACTTCGGGCGAACGTCTCGAGCCGGTCCAGGGTGCCGGTCACATAGCAAGCACCGGCGACCGCGCCGATCGAAGTGCCGACCACAACGTCCGGCTCAACCCCGGCGGCAATGAGTGTATTCAACGCACCGATATGAGCCCAGCCGCGTGCTGATCCGCCGCCAAGCGCCAATCCAACTATGGGTCTTCCCATCTTCGAACCTCTTACGGGAGATATGGGTCCCGCTTTGGCACGCCGCAACGACGTCACACAATTCGTCGCAAGTCCCGCGCCTGATTTCCGCTCAGCCTGGTTCGCGACGTGCAGCGGTCGTTCTTCCTACGATCCCACGCAGGTTTTAACGCTTCCTTTTTGGGGAGAGGTCGCCGTAGACGGCGGCCGGATCGAAATGGCGCTCGGCATGCACCTCGAACAGGGGCTCTCCGGCCTTCGAGCCGAAGGGAACGCCGCGATAGAAGCAAGAGATCCGGCCGGTGTGGCAGCAGGCGCCAGCGCCTGTCAGCTCGGCCGTGACCCACAAAACGTCCTGGTCGCAGTCGATCCGGATCTCGACGATTCGTAGCGTGTTGCCGCTGGTTTCGCCCTTGCGCCAGAGGGCTTTGCGGGAGCGCGACCAGAAATGGACTTCCCCGGTCTCGATCGACAGGGCCAAGGCCTCTTCGTTCATATGGGCGAACATCAAGACCTCGCCGGTTCCGGCCGCGGTCACGATGACAGGCAAGAGCCCGTGCGCGTCGAATGCCGGAGCGAAGACGTCGCCTTCCTCCAACACGGTCTTGTCGTCGACTTTCGGAAAACGTCCGGCCTCAGTCACCGCAATTTCTTCCTGTTGCGGCGACGCCCAGCGTTTACGAGCGAGCGCGGTTCGCCGCCAATTGCATGAAACGGGCTTGCTGCGCCGGGTCTTCCTTGAAGACGCCGGTGAACTGCGTGGTGATCGTGGCCACATCCGGCTTGCGAACGCCACGCATCGACATGCACTGATGCACTGCCTCGATCATCACGGCGACGCCCTTGGGTTTCAGGACGCGATCGATGGTCTCCGCGATCTGTGCGGTCATGGTCTCCTGCGTCTGCAGGCGGCGGGCAAAAACCTCGACAACGCGGGCCAGCTTCGAGAGACCGACGACACGATCCGTCGGGAAGTAGGCGATATGCGCCTTGCCGATGAACGGCACCATGTGGTGCTCGCAATGGGAATTAAGCTCAATGTCGCGCAGCATGACGATATCGTCATAGCCTCCCACGTCGTCGAAGGTTCGGGACAGAACTTCGATGGGACAGTCGTTATATCCGGCGAAGAACTCCTCGTAAGCGCCGACCACACGCTTCGGCGTGTCGCGCAGGCCCTCGCGCTCGGGGTCGTCGCCCGCGTACGCGATCAAGGTACGCACGGCACTTTCGGCGTCTTCGCGCGAGGGGCGCTTGATTTGCGGCCCTCGGCCGATCTCGATGCCCGCATAGAGTTTCCGACCTTGGGGGTCATCGGTCTTGGTGGCCATGATGCGAATGTTCCTTCGGTTGGTCTAAGCGCTTGAAATCGTTTCAACGAGTAAGACTGCGCAAAGCGTTTGACGCCTGTTCCGACCGCGCGTTATCCAGCGCGTGGATGATCGGGTCCCCGGTGCATATATAGTGCGTAAGGTTGGCCTGCAAGCCGATGATCCATGCAGTGACGTTCGACAGGCGGTCCCAGAGGCATTCGTATGACGCGGCCAGAGGATATTTACAGCGATCGGTTGCTGGCGCTGGCCGCTGCGATCCCACACACGGAACGGCTTGCCCGGCCCGATGCCACCGCCAAGGCCCACTCGAAATTGTGCGGTAGCACGGTCGAGGTCGACCTCGAGATGGATGGCGACGTCGTTACAGACTACGGCCAGACCGTGCGGGCTTGCCTTCTGGGCCAGACGGCTGCCTCCGTCATGGGCCGGGAGATCGTCGGCTCGCCGGCGGTGGAGCTGCGCGCGGTCGGTGCCGCCATGCGCGCGATGCTGAAAGCAGATGGGCCGCCGCCATCCGGAAGATGGGCGGATTTGGCCCTTTTGGAGTCCGTCCGGGACTACAAGGCGCGGCAAGCCTCCACGTTACTGGTCTTCGATGCGGTCGAAGATGCGATCGCGCAGATCGAAGCCCAGCGTGCCGAAGTGGAGGCGGGGCTGACCGGATAGCGGGTCAGTCGCCGATGCGTTCGATATCGAAGGATGTCTTGATCTGGCAGTTCTGCGCGCCGAGCTGCGCCATGGCGCTCGAGGCTTCGGGCATCATCGACTTGAACGAGACGGCGCTCGTCGCGTCGATGCGATCCTCACTGACGAGCGTCATGGTGAGGTCGGCGCTCCCCATGGGTTTCCCGTCCGGGGTCTTCTGGACGACTTTGCCCTCGTAGCTGTTGGGCCC
The DNA here is from genome assembly GCA_020637815.1 of Hyphomicrobiaceae bacterium. Taxonomy (GTDB): domain Bacteria; phylum Pseudomonadota; class Alphaproteobacteria; order Rhizobiales; family Methyloligellaceae; genus Methyloceanibacter. Next base: position 73,281 of record JACKJS010000001.1, read on the forward strand.
GGTCTTGGTCCATGTGATCGTCTGCGTGGGAGCTTCGTTGAAGTCGCTCATCTTGTCCGGGTCGAACACGCCGCCCCAGGCGACGTTCCGCGTCGTTTTCTTGACGTGCTTTGCGATGACATTCTTGAACATGCTTTCGACCATGGGGCCGCATTCGGAAAAGGCCGTGTCGCGCGTCGCCGATTGCCATGTGCCGTCGCGGGGCACCAATGCCTCCTCCGCGAGAGCGGAGCCGCAGACGAGACCCGCCAGCGTGGCGAAGGCGGCAACGGATCGAAGACGAAAAATGGACATAGAACCTCCCTTGTGCAGCTCGGCCCGATTGGGCCGCGTTCGATCGTATCGGCCCGCAGCCGCGCCGATAGCGATCAGATCGTACTCGGATGAACCCGCTCGGCGCGCGGGGGTGGATAGGCCGCTTCGGAAGCCTCAGGTATGTGGCATATTGGCGTTTCTTGCAGGACCCATAGCGGGTCGAGACGTTGGCCGGAACAATGAGCATGGGTGAGAACAAACAAACCGTCGTCGATGCAGCGCGCGTGGCGAGACGGACAGGCAGCGCGTACCCGGCGCCTTTTGATGAACCCGTTGCGGGTCGGGTCAAGCGCGCACTGGGCGATGCCGCTGGCCTCGACCAGTTCGGCGTGAACCTCGTTACCTTGCCGCCGGGCGCCTGGTCCTCTCAACGGCATTGGCACGAGAACGAGGATGAGTTCGTCTACATTCTGGAAGGAGAAGCAACGCTCGTCACCGATGCGGGCGAAACGCTGCTCATGCCCGGAATGGCGGCCGGATTCCCGGCGGGCCGGCGCGACGGGCACCATTTGATCAACAAGTCCGGTACGCCCGTTCTGTATCTGGAAGTTGGGACGCGCGCGGACGACGAGACCGCGCATTACAGCGATATCGACATGATGGCGCGCAAGGAGGGCGGGCGCTTCGTCTTCACACGAAAGGACGGAGAGCCCTACGGATGAGCACGCTTGCGGCATTCGGCCAGCGTGCGGCGAAGGCCGTGATGCTCGCGCCGATCCTGGCCTACCGCTACACGTTCTCCGCGCTAGTCGGCGCTCATTGCCGCCATCTGCCCACATGTTCGGACTATGCGCGAGAGGCCATCGACAAGAACGGAGCCTGGAGGGGCGGATGGCTGACGCTCGCCCGGCTGTGCCGCTGCAATCCGCTCGGCAGCCACGGCTACGATCCGGTTCCGGACTTGCGCGATGAGCACCATCCGTTCGCTCCTTGGCGCTACGGGCATTGGCGTCTGTCGTGCACGCCCCTACATAGCGGGGACAAGACAGGTGACGCGGCGGGCGATTCCCGCTAAAAGGCGCCGCCTACGCCCCAATCCATCTTACCTGCGCTCGTACGCAGGATTGAGAGGAGAGACAATATGATTTCCCTAAAGTTTCCCGACGGTTCCGCACGCGACTTCGAATCCGGAGTCACGGGTCTCGACGTTGCCGCTTCCATCTCCAAATCGCTTTCGAAGAAGGCCGTGGCGATGGCGGTCGACGGCAAATTGCGCGATCTCTACGAGCCGATCGAAAAGGACGCCGACATCCGCATCGTCACGCGGACCGATCCCGAGGCGCTCGAACTCATTCGTCACGACGCGGCGCATGTGATGGCCGAGGCGGTGCAGGAACTCTATCCCGGTACGCAAGTCACCATCGGTCCCGTGATCGAGAATGGGTTCTATTACGACTTCGCGCGCGAGGAACCGTTCACGCCCGAGGATCTGCCGAAGATCGAAGCGAAGATGCGCGAGATCGTCCAGCGCGACTCGCCGTTCTCCTGCGAGGCCATGGAGCGCGAGGCGGCAAAGAAGATGTTCCGCGACATGGGCGAGGGCTACAAGGTCGAGCTCATCGACGCGATCCCCGAAGGCGACGCCATCAAGATCTATTCGCAGCGCGAGTGGTTCGATCTGTGCCGCGGACCGCATATGACGTCCACGGGCAAGGTCGGCAAGGCGTTCAAGCTGCAGAAGATCGCGGGCGCCTATTGGCGCGGCGACTCGAACAACCCGATGCTTCAGCGCATCTACGGCACGGCCTGGGCGAGCGAGGAAGACCTCGCTGCCTACCTCCATATGCTGGAAGAGGCCGAGAAGCGCGACCATCGCCGTTTGGGCCGGGAGATGGACCTGTTCCATTTCCAGGAGGAAGCGCCGGGCGCGGTGTTCTGGCACGCCAAGGGCTGGGCGCTGTTCCAGTCGCTGATCGGCTATATGCGCCGGCGCCAGCAGGACTGGGGCTATTTCGAGGTGAACTCGCCGGACATGATGGAACGGACGCTCTGGGAGCAGTCCGGCCATTGGGAGAAGTTCGCCGAGAACATGTATATCGCCGAGACGCCCGACGACCGGGTGTTCTGCTGCAAGCCCATGAACTGTCCGGGTCACGTGCAGATCTTCAAGAACGGCCTGAAGAGCTATCGCGATCTGCCGCTGCGGATCGCCGAGTTCGGCAAGGTGCACCGTTACGAACCGTCCGGCGCGTTGCACGGCCTATTGCGTGTGCGTCACTTCACCCAGGACGATGCGCATATCTTCTGTTCCGAAGATCAGATCACCGAGGAGTGCGTGAAGCTCAACAAACAGGTGCTCTCGATCTACCGGGATTTCGGCTTCGAGGACGTGCGGATCAAGTTCTCGGACCGGCCGGAGAAGCGTGTCGGCGCGGACGAGGTGTGGGACAAGGCGGAAGCCGCCTTGAAGCGCGCCGTGGAAGCGGCCGGTCTCTCATACGAGCTCAATCCGGGCGAGGGCGCTTTCTACGGGCCGAAGCTCGAATACGTCCTGCGCGACGCCATCGGCCGCGACTGGCAGTGCGGCACGGTGCAGGTCGATCTCAACATGCCTGCGCGGCTCGGCGCTTACTATATCGGTGCCGACGGCGAGAAGACGGTGCCGGTGATGATCCACCGCGCCATGTTCGGTTCGCTCGAACGTTTCACGGGCATTCTGGTGGAGCACCACGCCGGACACTTGCCGTTGTGGCTTGCCCCGACGCAAGCGGTCGTTGCGACGATCGTTTCGGATGCGAACGACTATGCCGGGACGGTTCTGGCGCGGCTGAAAGCGGCCGGTCTTCGGGCCGAGGCCGACATTCGCAACGAGAAGATCAATTACAAGGTTCGCGAGCACTCGGTGGCCAAGGTGCCGGTGATCCTCGTCGCGGGCAAGCGCGAAGCCGAAGAAGGAACGGTGTCGGTGCGCCGGCTCGGTTCTCAGGCGCAGACCGTCTTGAGTCTCGACGACGCGGTCGCGATGATTGTCGCCGAGGCCGTACCGCCCGATATGCGCGCAGAGGCCAAGGCCGCCGAAGCGGCGTAGACGAATTCGCGTGTTCTAGCGCGACGGCCGTAGAAGCGCGCCGGGGTTAAGGAGCGGGGCATTGGGATCGGCGGAGTTCGAGAATCCGTCGAACCCGCCTGGGCCTTCGCCCGCAAGGCCGCCCGTGCCGGGGCGCGGCGCTTCCGGTGGATCGAGCAGGGCCTGAAGGGCTTCGGGCGAGGTCGGACCGTCGGCGATGGCCACCTCGATTTGCTTGTCGTTGCCGGCCTCGATCGTGAACGTCCGCGAATAGGCCTTGCCGTCATGTTCGGCGACGACGGCGTAGTTGCCTGCGGCGAGGATGTGAGTGGGCAGCGCTCCCGCGTTGGACTTCACGGTATCGCCCGCCGAGGTCAGGATACGCCATTGCGTATCGGCCAAGGCCTCTCCGCCCAGGCTTTGTACAAGGCGGAAGGTAATCTTCGCACCGGTGTGCTTGACAGTCGCTTGCGTGATGCGGCCCGGCTCCACCGTGATATCGACGCCGACATTGGCGTTTGCGTCGCCATAGAGGCTGTTGATGTGGTACGCGCCGGCATTGAGGCGAATGACGTTCTTGGGTTTGGCGTCGGCGAGGATCGTCTTGCGCTCTCCGAACTGATCTTGCTCGTCCGACTGGATGTCGAACCGCACATTGCCCTCGGGACATTCCTCGCCATTGGCAAGGACGGCGCGCAGCATCAGCCCGCCCGTGTTGAGGACGAATGTCTCGTTCACCGGCTTGCTGCCGTCGACCTCGATCTTTTTCGTCAGGTTGGAAAGCCCGTAGGCCGCGTTGACAAGATATTCGCCGGGAGGAAGGGACGTGGTAGGGGCGGCTTCGCGATGGGTGCTGACGAGTTCGAAACCGCTGTCCGTCTTGGCGCCGGCGTTATAGATCCGCCAGATCAGCCCGGATTGCAGCCGAGGGCCGCCCTCGGTGACGAGTGCGTGGAAGCTGACCTGTACGGGCACGGCTGGGGGTGCTGCCATGGGCGTCGGGGGCGCGATCTGAATGACGCTTTCGGCTGTGTTGAAGCCCGAAGAACTCCCGGATTTCAGAACCGCGGATTCGCTTGAACCGCTCTTGGCGATCTGCGCGGGCGCCGATGCGGGTGGGGCGGCGGTCATGGGAACGGGTGTGGGAATGACCGGCGCGGACCGTGCGTCGATCCCCGCGAAGACGGCGCCGAGGGCGATGCCAAATCCGGCCTCGTTCGTGGCGGCGACGAATTTTCCGCCCGTGGCCTGCGCCAGACAGGCCAGCGGTTGGATATCGTCGGTCTTGTCACTCAGACCCACCACGTGGATTCGCAAATCCTTCCGCTGCTCCTTGAGCGTTTGAGCCGTCGCGCACGGGTCCGCTTCGCACGTGTCGCCGCCGTCGGCGATCAGGACGATGTTCAGCGGCGAGCGCTTGCCCGCAAGCATGGCCGCCGTGCCGATGGCCGCGGCGATGGGGGCCTTGCCTTTCGGTTTGATGGCATCGAGGAGAGCGGGAGCGGAGGTGCCCTCCAGCGCGCCTGGCTCGGCCAGCGCTTCGGTGTCGGCGCAGCTCGTGCCCTTTCCGGTCCCGAACGCGACGAGCCCAAGCGCGCGTTTGCCGGATTCGGCCGCAATGGTCTTGGCAAGCGCCGCGCGGGCGGTGTCGATCTTGGACGTGGAGCCGACCTTTTCGTTCATGCTCTTCGAAGCATCGAGCACGATCACGGCGGCTTCGTTCGCGGGTGCGACGGTTCCAGGCGCGGGCAGGGCGGTATCCTCGGCGGCCGCAGATGTGGCGCCGAGGGCAAGAACGGTCAAAAGCAGAAGCCCTCGCACCGCAAAGACCTTTCCCCGCATGCTTAAGTCTCTTCCAATTCTCAAAGCCTTGCAGCCTCTTAGTATAGGCTTTGGCTGCACCCGTGCCTGTAATTTGACCCTGAATAAGGCCGTTTTTGGAAGGCCCATTTCCGTTTGCCGCGGCCAGCGAGGCATTGTGGGGGGCACAATTTCGCGATATGCACCGCGCAACTGGCCAACCAGACTATTCGCATGTCCAATTCCACTATCGAACATCTCTTGAAGCGGCGTTCGGTCTCGGCGAACGCCCTGGGCGATCCGGGTCCGGATCGTGCGCAACTCGAGCAAATCTTGACCGCTGCCGCCAGGGTTCCCGACCACAAAAAGCTGGCCCCGTGGCGTTTCATCCTATTCGAGGGCGAGGCTCGCGATGCGTTCGGGCGCGTCCTGGCCGAGGTTTGCCGCGAGGAGGAGCCTGAGCCGAGCGCGATACGGCTCGAGACTGAGGCGAAGCGCTTCTTGCGCGCTCCGGTCGTCATCGCCGTCATCTCCCGCGTCAGGACGAATGTGCCGGTGCCTGAATGGGAGCAGGTCCTGTCGGCAGGTGCCGCCTGCCAGAATATGGTCCTGGCCGCCAGCGCGCTGGGTTTCGGCGTGAATTGGATCACCGAGTGGTATGCTTTTAGCGGCGGCGTGCGCCGGGCGCTCGGGTTGGAGGAGAATGAGCGGGTTGCAGGCTTTATCTATATCGGTACGGCCAAGGAGAAGCCCGAGGAGCGGCCGCGCCCGGCGCTCGAAGAGATCGTTTCGGCCTGGAAGCCGTCATAAGACTGGGCGGCGAAGGAGGATCGATGTTGAAACGTTCCTCGACCGGCTTACCTTAGCGTCATGTTCTACGACGCGGTTGCCAACACTCATGGGCTCGAGCGGGACCCTTTCATGGCCCTCGTGAGCCCGCGACCCATCGGTTGGATCTCCACGCTCGACGCCAATGGGGTGGTCAATCTCGCGCCCTATAGCTTCTTCAACGCGGTGTCGACCAACCCGCATTTCGTGATGTTCTCGTCCGGCGGCCGAAAGGACAGCCGGCGCAATGCCGAGGACACGGGAGAGTTTGTCTGTTCCCTGGCAACGTACGATCTGCGCGATGCGATGAATCGCACGTCGAGCCACGTGGACCCCGACGTGGACGAAATGGCCCTTGCGGGTCTCAGTCCGGCACCATCGACAATGGTGGCGCCTCCCCGCGTGGCGGAGTCGCCCGTCGCCTTCGAATGTAAGTATTGGCGCACGATCGAACTTCCCGGACCGGACGGCGGGCCGGGGAACCACGCGATCGTCCTCGGTCAGGTCATTGGCATCCATATCGACGATGCGGCGCTGACCGGCGGCAAAGTCGATATCACCAGGCTCAGACCAATCGCCCGGCTCGGCTACCGCGACTATGCGGTTATCGATGAAGTCTTCGAACTTGGCGGATCTCAGTAGCCGAATTGTTCGGCCAAGATGCGCTCGGCGAGCGTGTGGCCGGGATCGAACATCATGAAGATGTCGATGCTGCTCGCTTCGGCGATCTCGACCGACGCCACGTTGCGGAATTCGGTGTGGTCGGCCACGGCGCTGACAGGCCGCTTATCGGGTTCGAGCGCCTCGATCAAGACGTGCGCGTCGTTGGGCAGCAGCGCACCGCGCCAGCGCCTGGGACGGAATGGGCTAATCGGCGTGAGCGTTAGCAGCGGAGCCGTGATCGGTAGGATCGGACCGTGCGCCGATAGGTTGTAGGCGGTGCTGCCGGCGGGCGTGGCGACCAGGACACCGTCGCAAATCAGCTCGCCCATCCGCGTCGTGCCGTCCACGGCGATCTTGAGCTTCGCCGCTTGGTGAATCTGGCGGAACAGCGACACTTCGTTGATTGCAAGCGCTTCGTGGGCGGCACCCTTCACATCGCGCACGGTCATGCGAAGCGGATGGATGACGGTGATCTCCGCCGCCGCCAAGCGCTCCTTGAGCCGGTTCTTCTTGTAGTCGTTCAACAGGAAACCGACGGAGCCCCTGTTCATGCCGTAGATTGGGATGCGGCTATGCATGTGGTTATGCATGGTCTGAAGCATCAGACCATCGCCGCCGAGCGCGACGATTGCGTCGGCTTCTGCCGGCGGAGCGTTGCCATAGCGTTTGACGAGCGCGGCGCAGGCATCCACCGCATCGCGCGTTTCGCTGGCTACGAAAGCGATCCTTTCAAAATCTGCCATGACTGGTCTGTTGTGCTTTCAGCCGCCCATTGAGAGAGGCACACTAAAGCGGCGGTGTTAAAGTCGCGCAAGTGTCTCTTTTGGTGTCTTGTCCGAAGTGACGATACGCCTCTGTTTGGGGTGAACAGGGACCACAGGGTAAACAGGGAACTCTCATGGACGACGCCGATATGCCGGTCCTGATCTACTCGACCTTTCCGAATCTCGACGAAGCCAAGCGCGTGGGCGACGCGCTTGTTGGCGCGCGCCTTGCCGCTTGCGTGAATGTCTTTCCGGGCATGATCTCCATCTACGAATGGAAGGGTGCTCGTCAGGCGGACGAGGAAGTGGCCATGATCGTCAAGACGCGTGCCGGACTCACGGAGCAGATCGTGGCCGAGGTCAAGCGGTTGCACCCGTACGAGGTCCCGGCGCTGCTCGTCTTGCCCACGGTTGGGGGCAGCGAGGACTACTGCGCTTGGATCGTCGGCGAAACCCAAGGGGGACGGGCGTGATGGGGTTTGTGCTTGCGATCGACCAGGGCACCACGAGCACTCGCGCGATCGTGTTCGACGAGGCTGGGCGGCCGGGGGCCTCGGCGGCGATCCCCCTGACGCAAATCTTTCCCGCGCCGGGTTGGGTGGAACACGATCCCGAGGAAATCTGGAACGCCGTTCGGGAGGTCTGTAGCGCGGTCGTCCGCGAGGTTGGGGCCGCAAATATCGCCGCCGTCGGCATCACCAATCAGCGCGAGACGACCGTGGTTTGGGATCGCGCCACGGGCACCCCGCTTCACAACGCCATCGTCTGGCAAGACCGGCGTACCGCTCCGCTGTGCGAGGAACTCAAGCGGGAGGGGTGGGGGACGCATGTGACGGACGTCACAGGTCTCTTGATCGATCCCTATTTCTCGGCGACGAAGCTCGCCTGGCTGCTCGGCAACGTGCCTGGTCTTGCAGAACGGTGCGCGCGTGGCGAGGTTTGCTTCGGGACGATCGACAGCTTCTTGCTGTTCAAACTGACGGGCGGCGCCTTGCACGCGACCGACGCGACCAACGCCGCCCGCACCATGTTGTTCGACATCGGCAAGGGCGTGTGGGACCCGGAGCTTCTCGAGCATCTTCAAATCCCAACGGGCATCCTGCCCGAGGTACGCGACACGCGCGGCGATTTCGGCATGACTCAAGCCGAGGCGTTTGGCGCGGCGCTGCCCATACGCGGCGTTGCGGGCGATCAGCAAGCCGCGGCGAAGGGTCAGGCCTGCGTGCGGCCGAGCATGATCAAGGCGACCTACGGTACGGGCTGCTTCGTGGTGGCGAACACGGGAGACAGCCCGGCGCAATCCGCCAACCGCATGCTGACGACGGTCCTGTCACAGGAAGAGGGCGTGCGGACCTTTGCCCTGGAAGGGGCGATCTTCATGGCGGGCGCCACCATTCAATGGCTGCGTGACAATCTCGGTCTGATCGCGGATGCGGCCGAGAGCGAGACGTTGGCGAAACAAGCCAATCCCGAAAGCGGCGTTTATTTGGTGCCGGCGTTTCAGGGGCTCGGTGCGCCGGTGTGGGACGCGGAGGCGCGTGGCGCCATCGTCGGCCTGTCGCGGGCGTCCACCAAGGCCGATGTCGTCGCGGCCGGTTTGGAATCCATGGCCTTCCAAACGCGCGATCTTCTCGGCGCCATGCGCGAGGACATGGCGGGTGCGGGCATTGGCGAGAACGATATTCTGCGGGTCGACGGCGGCATGACGGCCAATGGCTGGGCCATGCAGCGGCTCGCCGACATTCTCGGCGAGTGCGTCGAGGTTGCTCCCATCCCCGAAACGACATCGCTTGGGGCGGCCTATTTCGCCGGCCAAGCCGCCGGCTTCTATGGCGACGACGCGGAACTCGCCCGGACCTGGAAGCCGGCCCGGCGCTACGAGCCGCAAATGGCACCGTCCGAACGCGAGGCGCGCTACGCCGGCTGGCTCGAGGCGATCGCCCGCGTCCGTAGCGGAAAGACCTAGGAAAACGGTCGGGACCGAGCCGCAACGGGGCCTTCTCCGACGTTAACGCGTTGGGAATCCTTTGCGGGCAAGCTGGGCCGAAGGAGTGGCGGTGCATTGCCGTTGCCACCGCGTCGTACAGTATTGCGTTGGAGTTGCCGGTGTCCGCAAAACAAATCGTTCGGAAGCAGGTCTCGGAAAGCCTTGCGGCATCGGGGCTATATAGCAGGCCGGCGGCCTTGGCGATGCTTGCCAAACAGTTTGTCGGCTTCGGTCCGCGGCTCCCCGATCCCGAAAAGGCGCTACGTCAGCCCGAAGGCTTTGCGGGGCGTTGTTCGCGTCTCGACGTGCCCACCCTGGTCGCCGCCTACGCCAAGGGGCTCTACCCCCAGGCGGGCAAGTGGTGGGCGCCGTCGGAACGTGCCGTATCGTTTCCGGAGAACGCTTTCATCTCTCAACGTGTTTGGCGGCACCTTCAGACCCAAGCCTTTGGCGTGACGTTCGACGCGGATTTTGCGGCCGTGCTGCGCGCCTGCGCGCCTGAACCCGCCTTGGCGGAGGCGTTCCTCGCGCTGCACCGCGCGGGCTATGCCCATTCCATCGAAGCCTGGGATCGCAACGGCCAGCTTGCCGGCGGGCTTTACGGCCTTTCGATCGGCCGCGCCTTCTTCACCGAAGGCATGTTTTCGCGCGAGCGCGATGCCGCGGCCGTCGCATTCGTGACCCTGAGCTGCCACCTCCAGTATTGGGACTTCGCGCTCAACGACGGTAAGCGCATCATCGGGAAGTTGAGTCAGCTTGGATTCATGGTGGTGCCGCGCAGCGCATTCAACGGCCTGTTGTCGAAGGCGATCGTGGCGCCCACCCGGGTCGGCAGGTGGAACGTCGAAACGGGTCTCGATGCGGCCCGGTGGAACCCGAAATTCACCGGAACCGGCAGGGCAACGCGCTCCTCCGACATGACCGAACGCGACACGCTTCCGCCATCCGCCTAGAATCGCGTTCCAATCCCGGCGCGTTTTACCATGCGCCTTGGGACGTTTTCAGGTGGGATGCGGTTTGCGATCTGGCCGGCGGGACAGACTCGATGTACCGAAACGTCGTGGAATGGTCTTTTCGCTTGCATTGTGGTCTTGCCCGGCCATGATCGGTGCGAAAGCAACCCCTTGAATTCCCAACACGCCCTTGTCTTTACTGGAAAATTTCGCGCCCAAGCGCCCGCAGAATCTTGATGTGTCAACGCTTGGGCGTGACGCTTTGGCGGGGACGATCTCGGCGATCGTCAATATCGCGTACTGCATTTCGTTCAGCGCGCTGATCTTCCAAGGCTCCATCGCGGCGGGATTTCCGTTGGGGCTGGCCGCGCTCATCATGGGCACGATGGTCACGGGCATGGTCGTGGCGCTGACCACGACGCTCGTTCCCGCCGATGCCGGCCCGGACACGCCGGCAGTCGCCGTCATGAGCGTGTTGGCGACCACGGTGGCGGCTGGACTCGCCTCCAAGGGCGCCGACACCGAAACGATGGTCATCAACGTGATGGTCGCCATCACGGTCAGCACGTTTCTGACCGGCGCGCTGCTGTTCGGGCTTGGCGGATTGAAGCTCGGTCAGTGGCTGCGGTTCGTTCCGTTCCCCGTGATCGGCGGCTTCCTCGCGGCCTCGGGCTTCCTGCTCATGACCGGCGGCGTCGAGGTCATCATCGGCAGCAATCTGACGCTTGCGCCGTCGAGTTGGGCGCCGGTCATCGATTCCAGCTTCCTGCCGCAGATTGCCGTCGGACTCGCGTTCGCGTTGTTCATCGTCTTGCTGAAGCGGTGGATGGACGACTACCTGACGTTGCCCATTGCCTTCCTCGTCTTTCTCGTCGCGCTGAACGCGATTTTGATCGGCTTCGTGAGCGATCCCGAGACGCAGGCGGCGTGGTATCTGAAGGCCGTGGGAGCGCTGCAACTCTGGTGGCCGATGGAAGCCCTCGCGACTCATGACATCGATTGGGGCGTCATGGCCATGAGCAGCGCCGAAATCGGAGCCGTGTGCGGCGTGACAGCGATTTCGATGCTGCTCGACGTGTCGAGTTTGGAAGTCGCGCGTCAGAAATCCGCCGATCTCGACAAGGAGTTTCGCACGAACGGTCTCGCCAACCTCCTGGCCTCCGTTCTTGGCGGCGTCGCGGGCAATCTGTCCCTCAACAACAGCCTGCTCTTGCAACAGGCCGGCGCGGTTACGCGCATCAGCGGCGTGTCGGTGGCGGTCGTTTGCGGGTTGGTGCTGTTCGCGGGTGCCGATATCGGCAGTTTCGTACCGAAGGCGATCCTCGGCGGTATGCTCGCTTATCTCGGCGCGATGATCTTGGTCGAGGCGCTGGTGCATTCGCCCGCGCAGCGTTCGACGACGGATCTGGCGCTCGCTATCGCCATCGCGCTCGTCATCCTCTATTTCGGCTATCTGGTAGGCGTGGTTCTCGGCGTCGTCGGCGCCTGTCTATTGTTCGCGCTGTCCTATAGCCGGATCGGCGTGATCCGCCGTCATCTGACGCGCTACGAACTGTCGAGCAGCGTGGACCGGTCGCCGGAGCAGACACGCCTTCTCCAGGAGGAAGGCAAGCGCGTCCATGTGTTCTGGCTATCCGGATTCATCTTCTTCGGTTCGTCGAACGGGCTGTTCGAGCGCATCAAGCGCGTGATCGAGGAGCAGAAGGATAAGCCCGTCGACTATGTCGTTCTCGACTTCAGCAGCGTGCAGGGGCTCGACACGTCGGCGGTGCTGAGCTTGGTCAAGCTGCGCAATTTCTGCGAGGAACACGATGTCACGCTGGTCTTCAGCGGGTTGAGTGACGCCATGCATGCCGCTTTCCTCGGCGCGGGCTTCTTTGGAACCGACCGGCCGCATCAGGCCTTCCCCACGCGCAACGATGCCGTCGAGTGGTGCGAGGATATGGTCCTGCTCTATCACGAGGTGGGCGAGGCTTCGTCCCATACCTTCGAGACCTGGCTTCAGAACGGGCTTGGCGGCGATATCCCGTTCGAGCGTGTCGAGTCGTATATGACGCGGAAGGAACTGGACAGCGGCGCCGTTTTGTTCCGCCAAGGCGAACCGTCGGACTCCGTTGTGTTCCAGGCCTCGGGCTGTGTCGCCATCACCATTACCGGCGAGTACGGGCGGGCTATCCGTCTGCGGCGCATGCTGGGGCACACAGTGGTAGGAGAGATGGGGTTCTATCGCGGCGTGCCACGCGGCGCGAACGTGGTCGCCGAAGGGGCAAGTGTCGTTTACATCCTGACGCGCGAATCCTTCGACAAGATGCAGGAGAAGGATCCCGCCGCCGCCGCCGCGCTTCACAAGCTCATTATCCGGCTATTGTCGGACCGGCTCGAATTCGCCAACCGCGAGATCTCGGCGCTCCACTAGACTGTCTTATGGGTCTTGAAGGGGGCGCAAACCTTATGGACAGTTGTCGGATGTCATTCGGCCGGCGTCTGCTACATTTTCCCCGACAGTTTTTTGCGATCATCAATATTGTGCGGGTCCCGCTCGCCGTAGCGGTCTTGGCGTCTCTCGCGTTCTATGTGCCGCCTCAAACGCATGAGATATACCGAATCCTCGCTCAGGATATTCAGACGGATCGGTCTCAGATCATCGCGTCCTATGTCTCCCTCTTCCTGGCGGGCTGGATCTTGTGGGACACCGCCTATTGCCTGACAAAAGTGCTGGTCACGGAACCTGGCTCCGGACAATCGGTCGATTCCATATTGCTGCGCTGGCTGCCGCGCCTAATCGGCACTGCACCGATTGTTGCGTGCGCATTTGGAATCCTTCATGCCCAACAGGGCCTGCTCCATGCCTCGGTTCATGCCGGCAATGTCTTGGACAGTTTAAGCGGCGATTTTCGCATCGCGGAACTCAATGCGCTCAGGACGCAACTTGAAACCGATTCCGAAATTTTGCGAACCGGCGCCTACATTTGCTTCGGCTTGGCGGCGCTCCTCGTTCTTTGGGTTCTGTTGCGGGAAAGGTTCGAGACGACAAGACAACTTTCGCCGCTTCCGGCCGTGCTAGGCAGGCAACCGCGATTTATTTCTTATGCGCTGGTCCTTGCGGTAACGACCGTCTTTGCACTGACCGCCGTTGCGGTGCCGCAAGCCCTGGGCGCGCTGACGATCTTCAATCTCTTCATCATTTGTCTCGTGTTGTTTCTGACGCTGCTGGACCTTCTCGGAAGGCGATCCGGTATCCCGATCATAACGGTCCTGGTGATCGTGGCGGTGGTGGCGTCGGTCCTCGAACTGAACAACAATCACGACATTCGAACCTGGAAGAGACGCGAGGCGTTCGAGAAGCCCGATGTGGCTCAGGCGTTCGGCGCATGGTACGGGAGCCGCAAAGACCGTAAGTTCTACGAGGATCGGAACCGGCCTTATCCCGTCTATATCGTCGCCGCCCGCGGCGGCGGATTGTATGCCGCCTACCACACGGCCAAATTTCTGGCACGGCTGCAAGATCAGTGTCCGAGCTTCGCACAGCATACGTTTGCGATCAGCGGTGTCTCCGGCGGGAGTTTGGGTGGGGCGGTTTTCGCCGCCCTGACGAAGGCTCTCAAGGCGCCCAACGACGCCCACGAACCCTGTGCCGCACTGAACGAGCCGCACAATGGCGCCTATGAAAAAAGGGTCGATGAGTTTTTCGACAGCGATTTCCTGTCGCCGCTTCTAGCCGCCTTGTTGTTCCCCGACTTCGTTCAGCACTTTCTGCCCTATCCGATACCGTCCTTCGACCGTGCCCGTGCACTGGAGGTCACTGTCGAAAAGGCGTGGGCGCATGTTGCACCCGAAGACCCCGGTCTTTTCCGCGACGACGTCTTTACGTTATGGAAGCCGGACGGCTCGACGCCCGCCTTGGTGCTGAACACGACAAACGTCGAATCCGGGATCAATCATGCGGTCATGCCATTCATGAGAATGGACGAGGCGCGCGTTCCATTGTTCGACGTTCTGCGTCCGGAGCCTGGGCGCGAACAAACGCCCGGTCGCGGCGAACCATCGCAATCGCCGAAACCGCGCTATCGGGAAACCATGGCGTTGAGCACGGCCTCCATTTTGAGTGCCCGCTTTCCCTGGGTTTTGCCTGCCGGGTCGTACGATTCCTTGAGCTTCGTCGATGGCGGCTATTACGATAACTCGGGCCTATCGTCGGCCGAGGACATCATCGCGATTCTGCGTCAACGATTTAGCGGCGTCGACTTTGTCGTGATTAGCTTTTTCGATTGGATCGAATTCGGGGAACGCTTTTCCGAACTTTACGACGAGCATCCGGCACGGATCGACCTCACCGCTCCGATTTCGACAATGCTCAGCGTCCGCGAGACGAGGATCGGAGACACGTTCTTGCGGTTGGCGGGCCGTCCCGACTACCCCGGATTCGAGCGGGTACCTGAGGGCAGCGAAGTGAAGCCGGCCCGCCTGGTCGCTTTGGACGCCTCTGACTGGCAACTACCTCTCGTCTGGCAGTTGTCGCGATTGACGCGCCAGCTCATCGGGCTCTACAGCGGCGCGCCGCCGGCCTGTGGGCTTCACGGTTCGAGCCGGGATGAGCATGACGGGGACGTTTTGCAGCTGAGTTTCAGCGATTGCACCGCCTGCCGCATCTACCGCGAACTGTCGGGGGACGCACATAGCGAACAGGGCGAGGATTTTGAGCCGTGCTCGGCGCCCAGCGCGCAACAGCATTAGAGGGCGCGGTTTCGATGAGGCGTGGCGCACCAGGCGGGGGCGCAAGAGGCGCCACGAGTGCCTGCGGCCGCATCCGATCTGTGGCCGGCCCCGGCTGACTGCCCAGCGGCGTCCGTTAGGTGGTCGAAATGGACACGCAACTCACGACGTCCATGTGTGCTTGCCGGTGGGCCGAGAGCTCCGAGAGTCCACCGTGCGGATCTATCGAATCACCAGCAGAGTTTGGCCCCGGACGTACACACATAGGGCGAGACCACGCCCGACCAGCACGTTGTGTAGGAGCTCTTCTTCACGATGTCTGGCTTGTAAATGCCGCACCAAACGTTGAAGCAGAGCATGTTGTTGCTGACGCTGTCTCGCCAATAAGGGTTGGGCGATGCGCGCATCGCACTCACGGTGACCGCACCGAGCCTCTTCGTCACCTTGTACTGCTTGACTTCCTCGGCAAGCGCACTTTGTGCGCGACCGACGGCTGTCTCCTTGTCGAACCCGTCGGCGGTACCCGACAGGAGAACGCAACGCGCCTGAGCTGGAGCGCTCAGAGCCAAACAAAAACCCACCGCGATTGAAGCCAAAGCCAAGCCGCGCCAATGTGCCCTCATCGGAACGTCTCCCTCACCACTGCGCAAGATACGCAGGAATAGCATCTGCTGCGCGTGCTTGGCACTACCATTCTGACGCAGAGGGTGCATTCGTTAGTTGCCGCCTTTTTGCGTCCTCGGGTGCCCGCTACGGGTCGTTGGCCGCCCTCGCTCGCATCCGCCTCCTAGGCCTGGTTCGTTTCCAAAAGCGGAGGCTTGGAATTGGGCGCCCGCGTATGACAGCGGGCGTTTTGTCTGTGATTCAGTGCATTGCCCAAATCAGCACCGCGACGATGCCGACATAGGTCAAGCCGTGAAGGAGTTGATCGATGCCGAGCGCGTGCCAGAAGCACGCGGTTTGGGGTGTCGCGCTCAGCCGGCGGCCGACCTGCTCTTTGGCCCAATCGATGTGGTAGTGGATGACGAACTCTCCGAGGGCAATTTCCAGGGCCAAGAGCAAAGTGGCCGGGGCTAGCACGAGATAGACGAGGGGTGTCAGCGCGACGTGGATGGCCGCGTGCAGAAGCCCGCCCGGATGGCCGTAAGTACCTTTGTTGCGAAATTGATAGGGCGTCTGGAGAAAGAAGTCGGCCACCGTATGTTTGACCAATAGGATCGCAACGGCGCTGAGACAAAGAATGGCGATTTCGGGCATGAGTGCGTTTGACAACGTGTTTTTGGCTTGAATGGATTTGGATGAACTATTTCGAGAGCGCTTCTTCGGTACCGTCCCAATCGTCCGGCGGCGGCGTCTTCCGGAAGCGGGCGATACGCTCGCGATAGAGCGCGTAGAGGTGGGCCATTTGTTCGCCGCCCATCGTTTCGCACGCCTGGAGCAAGCCTTCCGCTTCGTCCCAGTCCATCTTTCGATAGGCGGACAGGAAGTCTTGGTGCCTGGTGCTAAGGGCGGTGAACGGCTCGCTCCGGCGCACAGTGTCGTTACCCAGGAGTGCGAAAATGCGCGTGGCTTCGGTTTTTCCTTTCACTTTCAGGAGATCGAGTTCGAGAAAGGCGAAGTCCGCCGCGCGAGATGCCGTCTCTTCTCCGGCGATGGTCACGAGCCCGTAGGTCTTCGATTGTCCCTCGAGACGCGAGGCGACATTCACGTTATCGCCGATCACCGAGTAGTCGAAGCGCGTCTCGGAACCGAGATTGCCCACGCAGCATAGGCCCGTGTTCAACCCGATTCCGATAATGACCGGCTTGTGCGGACGCCCGGCATTCTCGGCGGCCTTTTGCCAGCGCTCGTTCAAGACGGACATCTCGTCGGCCATACGGAGCGCAGCGGCGCAGGCATGGTTGGCATGATCGGGATCGTCGAGCGGAGCATTCCAGAACGCCATCAAGGCATCGCCCATGAACTTGTCGATCGTGCCTTGCTCATTGAGGATAATGTTGCTGAGCGGCGTGAAGAGCTCGTTGAGAAATCGCGTCAACTCTTCCGCATCGAGCCCTTCGGAGATCGTCGTGAAGCCGCGCACATCGCTGAAGAGCAGCGTCATGTCGCGCGTCTCTCCGCCGAGCTTGAGGCGGTCCGGCTCGTCGGCAAGGCGTTCCACGAGGGCGGGCGCCATATAATGAGAGAAGGCGTTGCGTACGCGGTTGCGTTCCCGTTCCGTGCGGAGAAACACGAAGGACGACCCGGTGAGATAAATCGCGGTGAGGGCGATCGTCGGATAGACGGGATCGACAAGCCAGCCCCAACTCTTGAAGGCGTGCCACGACATCCAGAGAACGAAGGCGACGGCGAGACCGCCCAGCACGGCGCTGCCAAGCGCGCCCGCGCGGTAGATCAGAACCGCGATCAGGATACCGAGCAGCAGAATGTAGAGGAGTTCGGCGGGTGTCGCGAAGTCTGGACGAAGGAGATAGCTGCCGCGAATGATCTGCTCTACGGCTTGGGCGTGGAGTTCGACCCCCGGGACGGAGGCTTCGAGCGGCGTAGCACGAAGGTCGAGCAACCCGGCCGCACTCGTGCCGATCAAGAGGATGCGACCGGCGATCTCCTCTTCGCCGATCTCCCCGTTCAGCACCTTCCATGCCGGAATGTACCGATCGCGGCTTTGCGGAGAGAAGTGCAGCCACATCTGACCGTTCGCATCCGTGGGGATTTCGAAGTCGCCCACGCGCACCTTCACGATGCCGGTCTTTTCGCCGAAGGCCTTCTCGCCGCTCGCGCCGGACGATTTGACGAGATAGGTCGAGGCGCCTTGGGCGACACGCAAGAGATCGGCGGAAAAGGACGGATACAGACTGTCGCGAATGGTGACCAGGATCGGCATCCGGCGAATGATCTGATCGTTTTCCGGCACCCAATTGAGCGCGCCCGTCCCAATAGCGGGTTCCTGTAGCTTTTCGAGGCTCGAGGTCGCGCCAGGGTAGTACGGGGCGAAGAGGCGAGGGTCGTCGCCGCCGTGGGAGAACCCGGCCTTGGCGAGCGGCAAGCTACTTTCGTGGCTAGGCGAAGCAATGAAGCCCATGATGACCGGTGCGGAGCCGATCGCACTGGCAAACATCTGGTCGTTCGAAGGAAGTGCGTCGAGTTCTCTCTTGAGCTCTGTCAGCCGATCCGACTGCGGCCAATACCGCACCGCGTTGGCCGGCGACATCCGATCGGGTTCCGGGAACACCATATCGAATCCGATCGTGGCCGCGCCCGCATCACGCAGCTTGCCCACGAGATTGCTCAGCATCGTCCGAGGCCAGGGCCATTGACCGATCCGTTGTAGGGACTCCTCGTCGATATCGACGATACGGACCGGCAGTTCCGGGTCGAATTTCAGCGGCGCCAAACGCTGATAGGAGTCGAAGACGAGCGATCGTAGACGCGCGACGGGCGCGGGGTCCCAGACGCGAAGCGCCAGGCACGCCAAAATGACGGCGCCGACAATCAGTGTATAGAGAAACCGTGGACCCATCCCGCTCGTGTTCTGTTGTTCTCGGCCGGGCGAGGGCCCCGCAGCGGCCAGACCCTAGCCGCTGGCGCGGGCCTGTCAATCGGCCAGAGATGGCGGGATTTGCGCGGGTTCCGCGCGCATAGAATGCGATTCCGGCAAAGCGCGGCGTGCTAATCGGCGAACCATTCGGGCCGTAGATTGCGCCACACGGCTTCCGTTTCGGTGTCGAGCTTGGGATCGAACTTGCGCTTGGCGACCCGCTTTTGCGTCGCTGCCGTACTGCGTTTCGCAGTCTGGCTCTCACTCACGTAGCCCGGCGATCCGGCGATCCAGCGTGTCTTGCCGCGGTCTGCCATGGCGGGATCGGCGTTCGCGGCAAGCACGGCCAGACCGAGAACGAGACCAAAAAAGGAAAGGGTCAGCTGCTTCAGCACTTCGGCTATCATTTTGGAGTCCTCCGGGGCGGAGCGGCGCCGATCGGCGGTTGGAACCGCCTCTATATGGTGGGGCATAGGGGCCGGATCAATGCGGTCCCGGAGAGGCCCGCGGCAGGGCGCCAATAACGGAGGATTTATCCTGTTTCCCAGCCATCTGGTTTAGAATTGCCCGGATGGATAGACGAACGAAGCCGGCTTACCGGCTGCCGTGGTCGCGAGGCGAGCGGAGCTGTGCGCCCTTTGGACAGAAGGACTCCGGTATCCGGTTTCTGGTCTTTGCGGCGGCCTTGTCGACGGCGCTTGCCCCGGTCATCACGCTGCAGGCTTCGGTGCCGGCGCGGGCGGGGCGCTGGCTGCCCGAGATCGACAATCCCTATTGCGGCATCAAGACGTACACGCTTCGCGACGTGGCGGAGCAGGCCTCCTCCATGACAGATCGCAATGGACGTCCTGTCATTGTGGTGAATTCGTCGATGCTCCGCGATCATCCGAACTACAGCAAATTCCTGTTGGCCCACGAATGCTGCCATCACACGCTCGGGCACGTCGCCAAGTTCAAGAAGGATCTCGGTCATGTTGGACCGCAAGCGTTCTTCTATGTCGCACCCGAGCTGAAACGGTTGGAACTCAAGGCCGATTGCTGTGCCGCGAAGCTCTTGCGCGATCGTCACGAGCCCGAAGGCATCGATGCGGGCGCGGAAGCCATGGCCGAGTTCGGCGACGAGCCAACAGGCGCCTATTATCCGACAGGATTGGAACGCGTCGATATGATGCGCCGCTGTGGGGCGCTCGACCCGTAGGCCGATCACCTGGGACATCGGTCTTTACGGATGACGGTCTTGAGCGCCATATCTCGACCTCGGCGCACGCTGGAATCGCTTCGAGGGAATTCCGGCGCAGATTGGTCAAGGGTCACGGGCGGCGATGAGGCGGCGTTGACACAGATGGCATCACGAATCGGAGAGGCTGCCGCGCGGGCGATGCTCTTGGGCTGGATCGCAGTTCTCCTGAGTGTTGCCACGCTTCACGATGCCGTGCCCGTCAACGCGGAGGATGCACCGCCGCTGCGCGTCTGCGCCGACCCCGGCAATCTTCCGTTCTCGAACGACAAAGGCGAGGGGTTCGAGAACAAGCTCGCCGAACTGATCGCGAAGGACCTGGGGCGCGAACTTTCCTATACGTGGTTCACGGAGAGCACAGGCTACGTTCCCAACACGATTGGGAAAGACGCGTGCGATCTGGTGATGGGCTACGCGCAAGGCACGGGACTCATCGACGACACGAATCCCTATTACTACACATCCTACGTCCTCATCACGCGTGCGGACGATACAAGCCTCGCCGGCATTGCGTCCTTGTCCGATCCCCGGCTGCGGTCGAAGAGCATCGGTCTCGTGGCGCATACGCCGCCCGCCAGCATCCTCTCGATGCATGGCTTGATCGGCAACATGAAGCCGTTCGATTTTCGCTCAGGGGAGAGCCAATCGAACATGGCGCAAACGATGATCGGGGAGATCGAGTCCGGGCAACTCGACGCAGGAATTCTTTGGGGTCCCGTTGGCGGCTATTACGCCGCCCGCGCTGATGTCCCGCTTGTCGTCACGCCGCTGGTCAAGGAGAGCGCTGGTCCCACGACATTTTACGGGATTACCTTCGGTATTCGGCCGAACGAACCTCAATTCAAGCACCAGGTGAACAAGGTTCTCGCGGACAATCGCGATAGGATCATCTCGATCCTGCAAGACTACGACGTGCCGGTTTTGGATCAAGACGGACAACCGGCCGGGACGGGGAGCGCCGGTGCGCAGCCGGGCCAATAGCGCTACATCTTGCAGACGCTCTCCGGTTCGTCGATGCCGAGCGTGTCCACCTCGATCTCCGGATGACTCGCGTGCGGGAAGCCCTTTTGCGGCGACACCGAAACCGGCACCTTCTCGGTCGCGATCAGGATCGGCTGGCGGAACTGACCGTCCCAGGGCCGGAACTGCTGCTTGATGCCTTTGAACGGCGCGAGTTGCAGGTCGGGCCCATGGATGAATGCCGACACCGTCTCGAAGTCGTTTCCGGGCTTGCGAGTCACCGCTTCGCCGACGGTCCGGACCGCCACATAGGCATCGTAGTCGATCGGCAGCATGAGCCGCTTGAAGCGCTTCTCGAAGTTGTTGTTCGCTTGCGTCGCGCCCCATTTCTCGTGACCGGGGCTCCACGTTGAGGCTGTCAGGCCGGTCGTTCCGGCCACGATGCGCGGTTCGCCGCCCCCACGATACGGGATCAAGGGCCCAAACACCTGTGCTTCGTCCGCCACGACGATGACATCGTATTTCGCGCTGGGAACGACAGTCTTGTTGGCGCTTGCTTCCTTGTGCGGCTGGGCCGGCGGGATTGGGCCCACACCGTCTCGGCGTCCACCGGACACGTCCACATATTCACGAATGTCGACGATGTTCGCGCCGAAGCGCTTCGCGGCGCGTCCGATCGCATCGCGGTACGCGAGGTCCGCGTCCGAGGAACCGTGTACGAGAAGCCAGTTCTTCCAGTCCATCTTGACGAGATATTGCGCGAGTGCGTCTGCCAGCATGTAGCGGTCTGGCACGACATGCATGATGTTGGCGCGGCAGTCCTCTTGCCGCAGCGAGACGTCCTCGGCCCGGATGTTGAACAGAAGGATCTCCTTGTCCTTCGCCCAGTCCGACAGCTTCAGCAGCGTTGGTGCGGAGGCATCGACCACAATGTAGTGATGGCCGGACGTATAGAGCTTCTCGAGCGCCGCGACCGCCTCTTCCGGGGATGAGACCGTCTCGACACCAAGGTTGTACAGATGGCCCATGAAACGGCCGCCGGCATTGTTCTCCTTGATGCCGATCTCGGCGCCGGCGATCCCGGCATCTTCCGGCTCGATATCCAATCGCGAGGCAGGCTCCGGCGCGGCGACCTCTTCGCGCAAATAGCCGATATCGACCGGCACCATTTCAGGCGACTGCGGAACCTGGAAACGGACGCCGCCCTCTCGCTGCTCGGACCGTTGGTCCGTGTCGGCGGCGAAGACTGGACCTGACGTCGTAGCGGCCAGCAGGGACGTCGCGACGAGCGTTGCAAATGCTAAGACCGTTGACGGTTTGGCGAAGCGCATGACGGGACCTTGGGCGCCGGAACTGCGTTTCCTCACATCCCGATCGAGCCCTCGCCGGCGGTGTCAGAGGGTCGGTCGAGCATTTCGGCATGGTACAAATAGCAAATCCACCATGGCAAGGTGGAAACCTTGAAGGGATCGTTTTGCAAGGCGACGTGCAAATCTGTCCCGGCCGGCCAATGGCGATTCCTGTTGGTGAAATGCGATCCGCTCCCAAATTGCCGTACGACAATGATAGGTTGCGGCCATGCAGTTCTCACCTGGCAACGCAATCAGATTCGGTTGGGAGGCGTTCAAGCGGCGCCCCTGGTTCTTTGTCGGGGCAATGCTGATCCTCGTGGCCGCAAACATAGCCGCCAGCATCGTGAGCGGTGCGGTCGATACTGTGACAGGCGGTTCGATGGACGAGCCGACGTTGGTAGGAAATCTGGTCAGCTATTTGCTTGGCATATTGATCAGTATGGGGATGACGGCCTTTTTCCTGGCGGCGCACGACAATCCCGACGGGGTGGAGTACGCGGCCCTCTGGCACCCCAAGCCGTTCTGGAATTTTTTCGCGGCCTCGGTGTTGGCTTCGCTCGCAGTGGGCATCGGTCTCGTGCTGTTGATCGTGCCGGGCCTTATCGCGATGGTCCTGTTTATGTTCGCGACCCTGCTCGTCATCGATCGGGGCCTCGGTCCCGTCGAAGCCATGCAGGAGAGCATGCGTCTCACGAAAGGCTATCGCTGGCCGTTGTTCGGGCTGATCTTGCTCTTGGCGCTGGTCATATTTGTCGGCGTCTTGGCGCTCGGCGTGGGCGTGCTGGTCGCGGGACCCGTGGCCGGCCTTGCCTATGTCCATGCTTACCGGATGCTGTCCGGTGGAGCGCCGCGGATTCAGCCGCCAGACGCGCGGCTCGATATCTGAGCGGACGAGACGGTTCGGCGGGCGCACTGTCTGCCGAGGATTGCCGAGGGACATCCGCAGCGTGCCTTAGGGTTCCGTCACGCAACAATGCAGAGTGTGCTATGCGGTTTTCACCCCTGTCTGCGATAGAGTTCGGCTGGGAGACGTTCAAGAAGCGTCCCTGGTTCTTCGCCGGCGCCGTCGTCATTTTGCTCGTGGCAAACATCCTCAACGTCGGCATCACGAGCGGGGTCAACACCCTGTCAGGCGGCACGCTCGAAGAGCCAACTCTCTTTGCAAATCTCGTCAACCTTGCCTTGAGCGCCTTGATCCTCATGGGAGCAGTAGCGTTCTTTCTGGCGGCCCATGACGATCCCAATGGCGTGGACTACTCGGTCCTGTGGCATCCGACACCCTATTGGAAGTTCTTTGCCGCTTCGCTTTTGACATCTCTCGCCATTGGCTTCGGACTCGTGCTCCTGATCGTGCCGGGCCTGATCGCCATGGTGCTGTTCATGTTCTCCACCTTCCTCGTCGTCGACCGAGGAGTGGGGCCGTTCGAGGCCATGCGAGCGAGCATGGAACTGACGAAGGGCAACCGCTGGCCGGTGTTCGGGTTTGCCGTCCTGACGGCGCTCATCGTCGTGCTCGGCGTTCTGGCGCTTGGGGTTGGCCTGCTCGTGGCTGTACCGATCGTGGGACTCGCCACGGCCTATGCCTACCGGTTCTTGTCGGGCGGACCCGAGAACGCCGCCGCCGCCGATGCGGAACTCGCGGCCTGAGGCTGACGCCTTTAGGTTTCGACTGTTCGCCAAAAAAGAAAGGCACCCCGCGATGAGGGCGCCTTCGGAACTGGGCTCCTAATGCCGTCTACTCCGCCGGAACCAGCGGTTCCCCGTGCGTCTTGCCGACTTCGGCGGCGTTGCGCGTGTTGCGGTAGACGAACTCGGTTGCTGGCCGTGCGGCCTCTTCCTTGGCAAGCCTCACCATCTCCGCGTGATAGGGCGAGAGCGAGCATGCGGGATCGGTGTTGCGCGGGTCCTTGGTGATGGCCATCGCTTGGCAGCGGCAGCCGCCGAAATCGACCTCACGGAAGGCGCAGGATTTGCACGGCTCCTTCATCCAGTCCGTACCCCGGAAAGCGTTGAAGGCGTCGGAGTTCATCCAGATGTCGACCAGCTTCCTGTCGCGCACATTGTCGAAGTGCAGTTCCGGAATGCTCTCGGCCGCGTGACACGGCAGAACCTTGCCGCCGGGTGTGATGTTCATGAAGCCCTTGCCCCAGCCGCCCATGCAGGGCTTCGGCCGCTTGGCGTAGTAGTCGGGCACAACCATGTCGATGGTGAGCACGCCTTTCAGGCGCTCGCGGGCGGCTTCCACGTATTCGATGGATGCGACGGTCTCTTCGTATGTGGGGATCAGCGCGGCGCGGTTGAGAAAGGCCCAGCCGTAATATTGCGCATGAGCGACCTCGAGACGTTGCGCGCCGAGTTCGACAGCCATGTCGATGTAGCGCGGCACGTTGTGGATGTTGTGCCGGTGAATGGGGGCGTTGATCGTCAGCGGCATGCCGAGCTCGGTAACCCAGCGGGCAACTTCGAGCTTCTTCTGGAGCGCGCCGGGATAGGCGCCGATACGGTCGGCTCCGGCCGGATCGACGTCCTGGAACGAGATTTGGACATGATCGAGCCCAAGCTTCTGCAACGTCTCCAAGCGGTCGCGCTTCAGATTCACGGCGGCGGTGATGAGGTTGGTATAGAGACCGGCATCGGCCGCGGCCTTGACGATCTCTTCGAGGTCTTTGCGCGCGGTCGGCTCGCCGCCGGACAGATGGATTTGCAGGATACCCATCTCGCCCGCCTGGCGCATGACCGAGCACCATTCCTCGGTGGTGAGCTCATTCTTCACGCTTTCGAGCTCGACGGGGTTCGAGCAATACGGGCACTGAAGCGGACAGCGATGGGTGAGTTCGGCGAGGAGACCGACCGGCGCCAGGGCGCACAGTTCGGCGGCTTCGTCCTCGCTGCCGATGACGCCGGCGGTCGGCTCGTCGTCGACGGCGATTCCGTCGACATGTCCGTCAATCTTGAGATCCTCGGTCATGTCTCTTCTCTATCCCTTGATATATCCCTTGTCGGCCAAGTCCTGGAGCAGGTCGACCACGTCTGAGGCAATCACGTCGGCGGGCGCGGAATACTCGCTGGCCAGTTTCACGGCGATGTCGTCAACGGTGCGCTCTCCATCGCAAAGCTGCAGCACGGCGACGGCGGTATTGTCCGGCGTCAAGATGCGCTCCGGCGCGAGAAGAACCCACCGGTCTCGCCCCGCGTCATGGCGAAGCTTCAGATAACGCGGCATATGCGGCTTCGTGGCTCGGTCGATCATCAGCCGGCCGGGCTTTTGCACATCCGTCATCACGATGCGTCCGGCACGAAAGCGCCGGGCGGAATCATGCCCGGATCGACATAGGCCAAGTAGAGAGCATCGAGCTGCGCCCACAAGACATGCGTCTTGAAGCGAAGCGCATCGAGCACGCCTTGCTGCGCCTCGGGCGTCCGTGCGTTCTGCTTCACATATTCCAGCGCGAAATCGGCATCGCGCGGCGCCTGGGTGAGGCGGCGCTTGAAATAGGCCATCACGTCGTCGCTGATGAAATCGTAGTTCTCCAACATGCCGGAGATTCGTTCCCTATGGATGTTCGGCGCGAACAGTTCGGTCAGCGATGAGGCGACGGCTTCGACCAGCGTCTTGTCGCGGACAAAATTCACATAGGCCTCGACAGCGAAAATCGTTTCGGGCAGGGCGCCTTTCCGCGAGATCACATAGTCGCGGTCGAGACCGAGGCCGTCGGTGAGAACGAGCCAGCGCTCGATACCGCCTTCCTCCTCGCCGTAGCCGTCGTGGTCCATGATGCGGTGCAGCCACTCGCGCCGCAATTCGCGATCGTGGCAACGGCTCATGAGCGCGGCGTCCTTCCGTGGCACGGCCGACTGGTAGCAGTAGCGATTCAGCGCCCAGGCCTGCACCTGGCCCTTATTCAGCTTGCCGCCATGAAGAAGCTTATGAAAGGGGTGTTTGTCGTGGTACTGCGCGGCGCCGATTGCGCGCAGCTCCGCCTCGAGTTCGTCGGGGCTCAGAATCTTGGTCACGGGCCTACTTCCTCGCTCGGGTTCCTCGCCAGACGCTTCTTCTTCCTGGCGTCTCTTATAACGGTCTCTCCTAGATAGATGGGGAGAGCGAACTGGAAATCTATGACTCGTTCATGAACACGGGCTTGAACCCGGATTAAGAACGTCTGAAGCCGTTTTGGCGGTTTTCCGGGACTATGGCGCTTCCGGTAAGGCGTTCTGGGGAGACAGCCGCGCGCGAAACCATGGAAGGGCGGGGCTCGTTTTGATAAGGATTCCTGCTGACGGGCTCCGAACACATAACCCACGTTTATCGTCAATGGTTTCACTTAGGCAGTTGCGCTACCTTGAGGCGCTGGCGCGAACGCGCCATTTCGGTCAGGCGGCGAAAGAGTGCGCCGTCAGCCAGCCAGCCCTCAGCATGCAGATCAAGGAACTCGAGGACGAGCTGCGGCTCAATCTCGTGGAGCGCCGCAAATCCGGGATCGGCCTCACCGACAAGGGCAAGGAGGTTGCAAGCCGGGCGCGGACCATTCTCGCATCGGTTCAGGATCTCGTTGACTATGCCAAGGGGCAGGAGGGCGTCCTCACCGGTATCCTCAAGCTTGGCGCGATTCCGTCCATCGCACCGTATCTTTTGCCGGCGGCGCTGCCGGCCTTGCAGCAACGCTTTCCGGGCCTGTCGCTGCAACTTCGCGAAACGGTCACCGAAACGCTCGTCCGGGAGCTTGTCTGCGGCGACCTCGACGTTATCCTCGTCGCGCTGCCGATCGACGATCCGGACGTGGAAACGCATTTCTTGTTCGACGACCCCTTCATTCTTGCGATCCAGGCGACCCCGGACAATGCGGATCTCGACTCGGCCACGCAGGACATGCTTGCGGGCGATCGGTTGCTGCTACTCGAGGAAGGACACTGCCTGCGCGATCAGGCACTATCCTATTGCCAGTTGATGAAGCCCGATGTGCGCGAGAGCTTCGGCGCGTCCAGCCTCGCAACGATCGTTCAGATGGTTGCGAACGGCTACGGGATCACCCTGTTGCCGGAGATGGCGACATCGATCGAGGTTCATCGCTCCGACGGCATTCGGCTCTTGCGTTTTTCGCCGCCGGAGCCCAAACGGGAAATCGGACTTGCTTGGCGTAAGAGTTCTCCGCGAAAGTCCGAGTTTATGCAGCTCGGCGCGTTGCTGCGCCATGGGGTGGCGCCGAAGACAGCATCGGCGCGGCCACGGCGATAGAAGGGAGGCCGAAAACGCTTAGTACCCAGCTTTCGCTTCTCATGGCGGTGCTGTTCTTCGCGCGCGCAGGGCTCGTGCGCATGACGCGTCCGCTCTCCGATTTCTACACGGCGGGCCGGCTAGTGCCGGCGTTTTTCAATGCCCTCGCGATCGCGGGATCGTCCGTAGGGGCTGTTGTTTTTGTCGGCGCTTCCGGCGCGGTCGATTTCGACTGGCAAGGTACGCTCGTGCTTCTGGTGGGCACCGGGCTCGGCTTGGTCCTGGCGGGCGTGCTGCTGGCGCCTTACTTGCGCGGCTATGGCGGCTTCACGCTGCCGGATTTCCTTGCGGAGCGCTTCGAAGCCGAGACCGTGCGGCCGCTCGGTGTGTTCGGCGTGCTCATCTGCTCGTTTCCGGCGCTCGCGTCTGTCATGCTCGCCTTTGGCCTGCTCGGTCAGGCCGTTTTCGCGGTGCCAATGTGGATCGGGGTTGCGGCGGGGGCCTTGCTGATCCTGGTGGCAACGTTTCTGGGCGGTATGCGGTCGCTCAGCCTCTCTCAGCTCGCCTACTACGCGGTGATGCTGCTCGCAGGCGTCGTCGCCGTTTTGGTCGTGCTGTGGCAGACGGGCGCTCCGGCCGCCATGGATACGCTTCTCGTGGACGAAGTGGTGCCGTCGCTGCCGTGGAAGCCCTTCGCGCAGACGAGCCCCATCAACAGCTTCGCACTCCTGTTTTGTCTCGCCGCGGGCATGGCTTCGTTTCCGTATCTGCTGATGCGAAGCTTCACTGCGCCCGATGCGGTGGATGCTAGGGCCGCGTTCGTTGGCGCACCGGTCTTTCTGGTGCTGCTCTGCTTGGCGGGGCCCGCGCTCGCCGGTCTTTACGAGGCGGCGTCGATCGCGTCCGGCGACCCGCTGTCCATGATCGCGGAGGCGGTGCTGGTGGTCGGGGCCGTCGCGGTCCTTCTTTCCACGGGCGCGGCGCTTGCCCTGTGTATGGGCAACGTCCTTTCCTACGACCTCTATTTCAAGAGCATCCGGCCGGCGGCGCCGGTCAGCCGGCAGCTATTCGCGGCGCGCCTTGCGATTGTCGTGACCTTGGGTGCGGCCGGAGCCGTGGCGCTCAATTGGCCGGACGAGACGATGGCCGGAACGGCCGCTGCCTTCTCGTTGGCCGCGAGCGCGTTCTTGCCGGTTCTGGTGCTCGGAGTGTGGTGGAAGCGGCTTGGCAGCGAAGCCGCGGTCGCGGGCATGGTGGCGGGGCTGATCGTGTGCCTCTATTACATGATCGCGCCCCATACGATCCCGTTCCTGTTTTACGAATCGTCGAGTTTCTTCTCCGATGCGACGCAGGCGCAGACCGCTGCCTACGAGGCGTTACGTCAAAATTACTACGTGGTAGCCGACACGGCGGCGCAGGCCGCGGTGCTGGCCAAGTGGGAAGCGTCCGTGCATCCGATCGCCAATTGGTTCGGCGTGCATGGCGCCTTGGCCGGTGTGTTCGGCGTGCCCGCCGGCTTTCTCGTCACCGGCCTGGTCGGACTGTTCACGTCCGCGCCTTCGGCCGGGATACAGCGCTTCGTCGAGAGCTTGCGCGCGAAGCCTGTTTGGCGGTCCTAACGGTTCGCGTTCGAACTGTCGGCCGTATCGGGCGGCGGCGGACCGCCCAGCAGCCGGAAACCGTCGCGGAAGCGAAGCGCTTCGACGCTGCTGGCGTGCTTCTTCGGCCCGGCGGAGATCAGCATGTAGATGCGATCGCCGTTCGCGACGAGCGTGATCAGGTGATTGAGCTTGCCGCGATCGTCTTCGGCCTTCGCCTCGTAGCCCGGACGGCCATTGATCTTGATGGGTGTCTGGCTGCGCACCTTGGTGTCGCTGCCCTTGGCATAGGCCGCCACGATCTTCTCGAAATAGTCCTGCGTAGGTGGGTTCGGTGCGCGGCCTTCCGGATACTCGAACACGACGATGCTGTAGACCGTGTCGTTGTCCGCCTTGACCTTGTATTCGTGCTGCAGGAGCGGGTTCTGCCCAGGCACGGGCGTGCTTTCGGGCTTCGGCCTTTCCGTGACGTCGGGGAACGAGGCTACGAAGCCGCGCTCGGGAAAATGAAACTCGTGCCAGACAGGTTCCTTTTCCACTTGGTCTTCTGACGCATCCTTCGTATCAGCTGCGTCCTCCGCGCGGACAGGTCCGGCAAAGCCGAACGTCGTGATCGCAGCGCCGAGTGTCGCCAACGTCATCGTGACGAGAAGGCAGTATGTGAGACGCCGAAGAGACATCGTCGTTCCTCAAAATTGGCCGATCCGTTATCTGAGAGCCGTGGACCACAAAAAAAAGGTATTCGCAAGGGCGTAGGGCCGCTTGCGTCTTACATTGTCGTATTATGACAAGCTCCGGCGACATATTAGAGATGGATGACGGCCGTGCGGGCGTTGTCGCGGCTCCGTGATGGAGTTGCCGTAGGGACGGGGAATATGCGCCAATCACATTCAGCAACGTCGATTGCCATTGCGAGCATTTGCGCGCTCATCGTGCTCGTATGGGCCGAGTCGGCCGGTGCTGCGTCGTCGTCGCCGGGTCTGGAGCATGAGCTCCAATCTCTCGGGTTGTGGGGCCCTGTTGCCATCGTAGGCCTGCGCTTCGGGTCCAGCTTGCTTGGCGTGGTCCCGACGTCGCCACTTCTGTTGGCAGCGGGAGCGTCGCAAGGCGTCTTGCTCGGCAGCCTCTATGTCTTGGTAGGGGCGCAGCTCGGCGCACTCGCGGGATTTCTCATCGGCCGGCGTCTGGGCCGCGGCTTTGTGGAGCGGCAAGGCTGGGTCGAGAAAGTTGCCAAGACCAGGGCCGGACGTTGGCTCCTCGACGACAACACGTCGCAATCGCAGCTGATGGCCGCGGTCTTTCTTTGCCGTTTGATTCCGGGCCTCAACATGGACGGGCTCAGCTATGTCGCGGGTGTCACGCCGCTCAGCACCTGGCGCTTCTTTCTGGCGAGCTTCGCCGCGCTCCTGCCCTATACGGTTTTGGTCGTGGCGGCCGGCCAGCAATTGGTCACGTTCGGTCCCGGCACGACCTTGCTCGTGCTCGCCGGCATGGTCGTCTTCAGCGTCATCGCCGCGCTCGGCAAGAGGTATTGGTCGGCCCGCGCAGCACGAGAGAAAGCGGCCTTGCCGCGCTAGCCTTCCGAGCCAGTCGCGCCCAGCGTTCGCCGGTACATCGCTTCGGCGTCTTTCTTCAGGGCCCGCCGTGACGGAGGGCGCAAATAGAGCATATGGCCGCCGGCATAGTTCCGGACTTCGATCGGGCTTGCGCCCTTCAACGGCGGCAATTGCCCCACGAGATAGGCCGGTACGGAATAGGGTGTGATCAGATCGGTGTAGCCGCTGGCAATGAGCACTTCGAGGTTGCGATTGGCGGCGCGCGCGTTTTGGATGTCGTCCAGAACGCCGGCATAACCCTGTTTGGTTGGGCTCGTGCCGAAGTCCCAGCTTGCGCTGATCTTCCGGTTCAGCAACTCGAAGCTTTCGTCGGTCTTGTAGCCGAGATCCTCTTGCGCATAGCGCACGAAGGCCGAAGACCAGAGCGGCGCGGTCGCGTCGAGCACAGGATCTGGCCCGTGCGGCCAGGCGCTGGACGGGTGGGGGTCGGGACCGCCGATGCTCCCATCATATAGGCTCAGAACTTGACCGTCCGGCCGGTTGAATTCCTTGACGAACAACGGTTGTGGGATGCGGGCAAAGTGCTGCTGAACCTTCGCTAGCGGCAAACCGGTCAGTTCGGCCACTTTCGCGCTCGCTGCTTGTCCGCCTTGTTCGATCCCGGAGGCGAGCGCCACGAGGTAGTCCGTCATGGCGTAACGCTCGACGTCCTTCAGCCCCTCGGCAAGTCCTTCGCGCGTGGTGATCCCATCGCTTTCCAGCCTCACCGCTGCATAGGAGGGAAGCGAGAGGGCCCATGGCAGCGGATCGTAATCCTCGCCACGCAACATCGAGAATTCGAGGGCAGGGGAAATCAGCACCAGGCCGCTCGGCGACACGATGCCCTTGCCCTGCAATTTCCGCGTAACCGCAGCGGCGCGAAATCCGCCATAGCTCTCGCCTGCCAGGAAAACCGGCGATCCCATCCGGCCCGTCTCGGTCAAATAGAGGCGGATGAACTCGGCGAGCGAATTCGCGTCCTGCTCGACACCCCAGAAGTCCTTTCCCGTCTTGCTGCCGGTGGCGCGGCTGTAGCCAGTACCGACCGGATCGACGAAGACGAGGTCGGTGAAATCGAGCCAGCTTGAATCGTTGGGGATTAGATGCGACGGCGGTCCGGTGAGGGCGCCGGTTTCCGTCGTCGCGACGATCTTGGGCCCCATTGTGCCGAGATGAAGGTAGGTCGAGGCCGCGCCAGGCCCGCCGTTGAATACGAACGTGACCGGCCTTTTCGTATCTTCGGGGTCGGCGGCGTAGGACACGTAAAATATCTCGGCCACAGGTTGCCCGTCGCTGTCCACCGGTTTGATCGAACCGGCAACGGCCGTGTAGGGAAGCTCCCCGCCGTCTTGTTTCAGGACGTGATGGGTCGTCACGTCCGGAGGCAGGCGTAGCAGAACCTTTTTCGGCTTCGCTGCTTGCTCGGTTTTCCCAGCCTCAGAATTTCCAGTCTCGGACTTAGCAGTCTTGGAGGCCGTCGGCTTGCTGGAGGCGTTGGCGGCGTGGCTTGTGTCCTCGGCGAATACGGTGCTTGGGCTTGCGGCGAAGACGAGACATGCAAGGACGCAGACAAAGAAAGCTCGGTGGATGCGGTACTCTGTTCGGGTCACGTCGGCTCCAGGGTTTCGGTTCGGGCGCGGGCTCGTAAGGCAGCTAGTCGCTCATGCTGGCGGTCTCAAGGCAAGCCCATCACGATCACGGAGCTTTGACCTTGACGAGGCCATCATTGAGGCCCAAGCAACCGCCGATGATGAGACGTCCGGGACTTCTGGCTCTATTGCTGCCTCTTTTGATGGCCCTTTCGGCCTGTGCCACGCGCGGCGACATAGAAACCGACCGCAAGGCCGCGGAGGAGGCCCACAAGGCCGAAGACGACGCCAAGTGCCGTGCGACAAACACGAAGCCGGGCGAGACGGCCTACGATGCCTGCCGGCAGGACTTGGCGACGAAGCGCGCCAAGAAGGCGGTGATCGACTACCAGAAGGCGCGCGACTTCGACCGTGTTCTTGGCGGACTCGACGATCTCTAGTCGTTCCGTGCCCCTCCGATTGGCCCCGAAGGCCTTGAGCGCGGCTATTGGCCGCCGCCCCGATGACGGCTACAGTGGCGTTGGCGGAAATTGACGAGGTCTCGCCTGGTCCGGCTCTCATACGGGGCCGTGAAGGACGAGGAGTTCCGTCCCCGGCATCGGCGATTGGGCATTCTGCGGGGCAGAGGCCAGCGAACGCCGAAGCGATTTGATTCCGTTGCTGACTGAGGCTTGCGGGTCGCCGCGAGGCTCGACGGGGTTGGGGGCCGGAGCGGACCCAGAGGCTTGACCGGGATTTAGGTGGGGGCTGACGGCGTGGGCAGTCCAATGCAGAAACGACGTGCCTGGTCGACATTCGACGACGACGATGTGGACGCTCGCGAGACCGCCGCATTGGAGGCCTCCGTTGCTGCCGCGAAGGACCGGGCCGCGGAATCCGGCGCTCTTCTTTCGAGCACCAAGGACGATCTGACAGATTATCAGCGCTGGTTGCGCGCGCAGAACGCCGCCGTCGAGAAGGGCCGGGAACGGCACGAGCGATGGCTGCGGCGTCAGCGCGACGAGCGCCTCGCGACTGCCAAGAAGGAGCGCGTGCGCCGTCAGCGCCGGGTGGTGTGGCGGCGTGCCGTTCGAGCGGTCCAGCAGGCCTTCGCCGGTCTGTTCGCGCTTTTCGGGTCCTGGATCTCATTCGGCGTCGGTAAAGCCGCGAACGGTGCCAGGTCTCTCGGCCGCGCGGCCACGGGCAGCCTTCAGACCGTCTGGCGCGGCATCGCGCACGTGGCATCGTCTGTGAGCCTCAGGGCCCGGCATGCCGCCGCCGCTATGGGCCTCCGATTGACGCAAGGGGCGACCTCGGTGCGAGCCACATTCGGCAGGGCCGCGCGTGGAGCCGGAGAAGGATTGGCTGCGGGAGCCGCTTGGAGTGGCGAGAAAGCGAAAGCGTCGGCACGGGCCGGAGGGCAGGTGTTGTCGGCTCGTTCGCAATCTGCCGCGGCCGACGCAGGAAAGTTCTCGCGCACGGCGGGAAGCGCGATCGGGAGCAGCCTTTCGTCCGCAAGCAAGAAGGCGTCGGCTCTCGCTTCCGCGGCCGGTCTTGGTGTCATGACGGGAGTCTCGGCCGCCGCCGCAAGAGCCACGCAAGCCGGATCGTCCGGCCAACGCGGCGTTGCCAGCGGCATGTCCTGGGCGCTGTCGCGGGCACAGGGTATTGCGCCGAAGTTCGGTCTCATCTTTGGGCGGGTGCCGGCTGCCATGCCGGGCGTCAACGTGCCGAACAAGGCGGGCCCGCGAGACTTCGCGATGCCAGTGGATATGGCGGCCGCCAACATGGCTGACTTGGATGCGGGTGCGCCGTCCGAGACTTCGGCACAAGTTCCGGAAGTGTACGGCTTCCACACAGAGAGCGCCGCGCCGTTCGACCGGCCCGCCGACGATCCATGGCTCGGAGACGTCGACCCTGGCGAAGAGGCCCATTCTCCGGAGTGGAGCGATGCCCACGCGCAGCCGCCTCGTCAGGCCGGCCTGGCGGATTCCCTGAAGGCCAGAGGAGCAGCGGCGAGCGCCGCCGCCGCTGGGGCCGCTGGCGGGATGGGACGTGTCCTGTCATCCTGGGGCGGCGGAATGGGTGCGCGCACCGGCGCGTTCTCCAGCGCGGCACGCACCAGCGCTCAAAGCGGCTGGAGCTGGTTGCGGCAACAAGGGGTGCGGGCGAACGCGTCTGCCCGTGCCGGCACGGAGGCCGCGATCGCTTGGGCCGAGACCTGGGCGGGAAAAAAGGGGCTCGACGTCAGTCACATGATGATCGTTGCGGGTGCCATATTGCTGGTCTGTGGCGGCCTTCTGATCGGGGGAGGCCTGTTGATGCGCGCGAGCTCCGGCTCGGTGATCGCGGCAGAGGTCCCCGACGAGACGTTCTCCAAGGTTTCCTGGTTGTTCGACCAGCCGGATGTCCCGCTTTCCGAGCGGGCTGTGTTCACGCTATCGGGGACGCCGCGTACGTTCCTCATCAATGGGCTCTCCATCGGCGGCGTCAACAATTCGGAGGAACCGCTGACTGGGCTTCAGGCCGTGCTCAGATCAGACGTCCGGCGGCCCGATCTCAGGTTGGAGGTCATGCCAGGACTGCGGAGCGACGATGGCGTTGCCGCAGAGGGCACCCCTGTTTCGGCGACGACCGTGGAGCCGGGCGAGGCCTTCCGTCTCGTCTTTCCGTTCCCGCCAGAGGCGAGGGGCGAGGAGGATGGCATTTCTGCCGAGGACTTCTTCGAGTCCTATGGCGGTCTCTTGCTGACGCTGCGTTACAAGGCGGACGGTGTGGAGAAATCCGTCATCCAGTATCTGGCGCCCGACATGCTGAAGGCTCAACTCGACGAAGTCTCCGCGCAGGCGGGAGATTCCTAGGCTGCCGCAGAGGCCCTAGTTGCAGTTGATCCTCGCCGCACCGCAATTGCGCATCTGAAGACAGACATTGAACTGGTTGCAGCAGGCCGTGGCACAGCCGGCGACGTCGGCATTCGCGGACAGCGCACGGGCCGCACAGACGTCAGTGCACGATTGGAAGCCATTGGAGCACACCCGCACGGACTGGCTCCCGGCGGTGCAGGCGGAAGGTGTCTGCTTGAGCGATTGGGCCGGTTGCGAATCCTGCGCAAACGCCGCGCCTCCGAGAAAGAGGACCCCAAGCAAGAGCACTGCAAACCGTGTCATGGACTTTGGCACCTTATCGAACTGACCTCTGATTCCGGCAGGCTTGCGCGACCCGTCGGGCGCAAGACAGCGGGCGCTTGCGGCGGCGCTATCATAAGCGGCCTCATTGCAAAATCGAAACCCCTGACGCGACGCAAGACACACCGTGCCGCAGCCCCGGTGCCAGCCCTAGCCATAATCGCCGTTGTCGCTGGCGGTCCGATGCTGGCCAACAAAGGTAGGGGAGACGTGTTGGCCTCACGTTCCCCAAGTCGCGTTGACGGGGCGTGGCGTGGTGCGCTGTATAGGCTTCATGATTCCGACCGAACTCTCCGCAATTATCCTGTACGACGGCGCGCGCAGGATCTTGCTCCAGCACCGGACGGACGACGCGCCGACCTTTCCGGGCTATTGGTCGTTTTTCGGCGGCGGCGTCGAGCCCGGCGAAACGCCCGAGCAGGCCGTCGTCCGGGAGGCGCTCGAAGAACTGGACTATGCGCTCAAGAAGCCTTGGCGATGGATGAGCCAGCCCTTCGTTCACGGTGGCCGACCCTATACCCAACACATTTTCATCGAACACTACGACGGCAGCCCGCTGATTCTCGGCGAAGGTCAGGCCATGCGGTGGTTCGCGCCGGACGAGACGGGCACGCTTCTCATGAGCGCCCATTCCAGAAGGGCCGTCGAGGCTTTGGCTCTGTGGCTCGCGCGGCAAAATTCGGCGGAGTGAGAATGCGACGGGTGGGAGAGGTCTATTGATGCGTATCCTCAAGGAGGTGCTCGTTTTGGCAATCCTTGTGTTCGCGTTGGCCTACGCCGCGCGATTCCTCGAAGGGGTCGATGCAGGCAGGATCCATGCTGGCGTCCCGTCCATCACTGAGTTGCTGAGCGCATTTTGGTCTCCGGGCGGCGATGAGCCGGCGGCTCGCGGGAGCATGGAGATCGCGCCGCGCCAATGAACGCCGGTTCGGGCTCACAACCGTGCCGGCCGCTAGTGAGGGCAATTGGGGACAGTCATATTGAAAATGGGGGTGCCGAGGAACGCTAGTCGCCCGCCCCCACTTTTAGATGCGTGGCCGCTTCCAGAAAGTCGGTGCCGAAGACGGTGGATTTGGATCGCTCGATGATCGCGACGCCCTTGCTCACATCCTCGCATTGACTGGCGCGGTCTTTCGGGGCGGCATCACGATTGATGTAATACGTACCAACTAGGTCGTTTTCGTTTCAACCAACAAGGCATTCAGAAGTCGAAATCCAGCCAGATCGGCGCATCCGTTGCGGGACGTGACTGGCAGGCAAGCACAAGTCCGCGCTCGATGTTGCGCTTTGACAACGCCTTCGTCGACGCCATCGAGACTTCGCCGCTTCGCAGCCAAGCCATACAGGTTCCGCAGTGCCCCTCGGTGCAGGAGCTTGGCACATCGATACCGGCGGTCGTTGCAGCTTCGAGAAGTGTCTGTTCCGGCCGGTAGGGCACCTCGTAGTCTTCGCCATCGAGCGTCAAACGAAAACTACAGGGAGATGCAGCGAAGCCCGCGACCGGTGCAGGATTGGCCGCCTCGTCGTCTGGCGAAACGAAACGTTCGGTAAGGATTGTCTTCTCCTGTCCGAGTTGAGCCGCCAGCGTGTTCTCCGCCATGTCCATCAGCGGTTCTGGACCGCAGATATAGATATCCGCCGCCTCCCAGCCAACCGCCTCGGCACCGATATCCTCGGCGGTCAGAAAACCGCGCGCGTCGTCGTGCCAGCGTTGGTAGGTGAACTGGTCGGCGAACCGGTTGGCGAGCCCATCCAGCGTTTCGCGGTAGATCACGGAGGCTTCGTTCTTGTTGGCGTAAACCAGCTTAACATTTCGATCGGATTCGATCAGCGCCTGTTTGATCAGGGAAATGCATGGTGTGATACCGCTGCCACCAGCAATCAGCAGTAAGGGCGCATCTCCGTCGCTCAAGACGAACCGGCCGGCCGGCTGCGTCGCCTCGATGCGCGTACCAGCCGTGACGTGATCATTTAGCCAGTTCGACCCCCGTCCTTCATCGACCCGCTTGACGCAAATTGTCATGTGGGGCTCGTTGCACGCCGCGCTCGACAGCGAGTAGCTCCGCATGATTTGTCCGTTTTCGTGAGGAATGCGGAATGTCAGGAACTGGCCCGGCCGATACCTGAACAGGGCTTCCTCGCGGCGTTCGGGCACAAGCACAAAACTCTTTGCGGCCGGAGTTTCGTCGCGAACGGCTTTCACGGTCAGCCAGTAGTAGGTGGGGCCGGCGACCTTCTCGACGAGTTCGTTCATGTCAAGTAGATGGGATCGCCTTTCTTAACCCGTCCCTCGGATAGAACCGCGGCGAAAACCCCCGCGTTGCCGCCATGCCGACGGCTGACATGCTGCAAAAGCTTGGGCGATTCATCGGACGTATCCGGGTCCAACGTGATCATTTTGCAGCGCGGATCGCGCTCGATAACCCTGACCTCCAGCTTGTCGCCGATCTTTAGGGATTTTCCGACCAACGAGAACTCGTAGTAGGGGTCATCCTGGTTTTCCCATTCGACATAGAAATTCGCACGGAACCGGCGCTTGTCGATCTTCATGCCTGTCTCTTCGCTCAATGCCGCCAATGCGGAGAGCGAAAAGATCGAGACCGGGCGGCAATCGTGCTGACCTTGCTGGGTCATGTGCACTCTGAGCGAACGGTCGGTCGTCTTCTGCAAATCGTCGAGAAATTCACGGCTTTCAATGCCGACGATCTTGCCGTCAGGCGTTTTTACATTCACCGCAAATGCTTCGTCGTCCGGATAGATCGGCTTAATTCCGGGCGCGAGCCCTTCGAACGCGTCGATATTTTTCGGCACAAGCAGGTCGTCGCCGGATGTGTAGCGCGCTTCGTATAGGACGAACTCTTCCTGGTCGCGTCCTGTATGCCAGGGAAAGGCAGGATCGCCATCCTCTGCGATAACACCGTAGATCCGATCACCCATCAAACCGGCGAATCCGGTGTAGACATGTGGAATTTCTTCTCCCCGCATCCCTTTGCATGGATAGCGCCAGATGCTCTCAATCGTGCCTATTTTCATTGGATGACCCCCTCGGCAGGTTGGTTTCGCAACCTTTACCTACGATTGCATTCTTCCATCGCCATGTCACACGTTAACCTGTCTGTTTTCGTGCGACGGTTTGCAACGCTGGACAACGTTGCGCGATTTATCGAAGAGGCCAATGCGGGCTCATAAGTGCGGCGTCGTACCGTCTCGCACGGCGTTGCTGGACGGGTTGTGGTCGCCAAAGAACGATGAGCCGGCGGCCTACGGAAGCACCACGCCACGCCTGGCCAGTAGTCCTCGGCGCGGGCTGCATCGGGAGGTGCCGGACAAACTCCCAAGCCGCGCGTTGCTAGTGAACCTGCGGTCCCATGCGGAACGTGCGGTAGCCTGACCTACCGGCATTCGCCAATCGGTCTGCTCTGAATGGCGAAATTGGACGGGCACAGCAGGTCATCTCCATGCAATTGTAGATTCACACACTCAACGACGGTGCCGGGCCGTCAAAGTCTGGATGGTGTCTTGTTGGATCTCAGCGATTGGAAGGGAGCTCCCGAGCCGGAGCGAAAAATGTTGGAAGGGTCTTACACACGGCTGACGCCGCTTGATGCGGAACAGCATGTGCAGACCTTGTTCGAAGCGGCGACGGCACCCGGCGCCGACGATCGGTTTCGGTATCTTTTCGATCGTGTACCGGCCGATTTGACCGAACTGCATGGCTGGGCCGAGAAGGCGGCAACGAGTGCCGATCCGCTGTTCTTTGCCGTCATTGACAAAGCAACCGGCAAGGCCGAGGGACGGCAGGCGCTGATGCGCGTGACTCCTGTCCACGGCGTTGTCGAAATCGGCAGCATCATGTGGGGACCGGCCATCACGCGAACGCGGGTCGCGACCGAGGCGGTTTTCCTTTTGGCCGACTACGCCTTTGGGCTCGGATACCGGCGCTTGGAGTGGAAGTGCGACAACGCCAATCTTGCCTCGAAGCGGGCGGCGGAGCGTTTCGGCTTCGGCTTCGAAGGCGTGTTCCGGC
Source organism: Hyphomicrobiaceae bacterium (assembly GCA_020637815.1). Taxonomy (GTDB): domain Bacteria; phylum Pseudomonadota; class Alphaproteobacteria; order Rhizobiales; family Methyloligellaceae; genus Methyloceanibacter. Next base: position 112,583 of record JACKJS010000001.1, read on the forward strand.
GGCACATGGTCGTCAAGGGGCTCAACCGCGATACCGCATGGTTCGCCATCGTCGACAGCGACTGGCCGCGCCTGCGAGCCGGTTATGAACGCTGGTTGCGGCCCGACAACTTCGACGGTTCAGGGCAGCAGCTGAGTAAGTTGAGCTTCGCTTGAGTGCTGGCCTTGACTGATGTCCGCGACGGGAAACGGCGAGGGCGTCTTGCGCTGTGCCATTGAGAAAATTGGTGCCGGCTGCAGGAGTCGAACCCGCGACCTACTGATTACAAATCAGCCGCTCTACCAACTGAGCTAAGCCGGCACTTTTATGTATAATCCATTCCGATATAATGATTATTTATGCCACTAGGAATGTGGTAATTTGTAAATTAGTGGGGCTTTAGCAAGCATATAGCAATCACGGGACGGACGGTATCGGAAAGGCATCGCGTGTGATGGCTGCTTTTAGCAGAATGCGCGGATGATTTGGAAGAGGGCTATAAAGCGGTCGTGGGTTGGCGCCGTGGCCCCTCCCCAATGTCGTCGTCATGGACTTCCCAGCCATCGGCCTTGAGGGCCTTGAGGGCAAGATAGCGGACGGTGCAGCCCTCTTCGGCCGCCCGCACACGCAGGGCCTTGGCGAGGTAGTCAGGAATGTCCAGACGCAGGTAGGCGAGCTTGCTGGTGGGTTTGGGCTTGGGGGATGCGGAACGCACCAGGACGGGAGCGCCACGCTCCTTGGTGTAGCTGTCGATGGTCTTTTCGTCCGGCTTTGGCAAATCAAGAGCGGAGAATTCGGGTTTGGGTTTGGGTTGGGCGCTCATGCGGCTTTGGCTTTCGTTGTGTTGGTGAGGATGGCGTCGATTTCGGCAACGATGTCGTTAAGTTCGGTCACGGCCTTTTCGACGGTTGCACGCCCCTTCCCTGCGAAGTGAGGCGGATATCCGGTGATGAAGATTTCCCGATATGGGGCGCGGCGGTTCATGAGGTGTTCGAAGCGAACCAGGGCTGAGGCATCCACTTCTGCAAGGGCATGGCGCTGATACATGGGGTTCAGCGACTCGGCCTCGTTGATGAGCACTCGGTGTTGGATGTCTGCATTGAAGCGCTGGTTGAAGGCGTTCACCTCCGCGAGGATCTTACCAGCCTCGCGCAAGTCGGGCTCGGAAAGCTTGGCGGGGGTAATGACGACGGTGGAGGCCGCGATAGCTTTGATCATCGTAGCTTCGAAGGCGCCAGCAACATCGATGATGATGTAGCGAGCGTCCGTGGCTTTGGCTTGATTGAGCGTGTCGTTGAACGTGTCGGGCGCGGCGCGGGTCACGGCGATATTGCGTAGCTTGGCACCATGCTTCTGGTGCCAGCGGAATAAGGTGCCGTTGTCGTCCAGGTCGAGGATGGTCACCTTGTCGCCGCGAGCGGCAAGCGCGCCTGCAATGGCGGCCGAGCAGGTCGATTTCCCGACTCCCCCCTTCGATGAGGCAAAGGTTATAACAGTCGGTGCATGTGCGGGTCGTTTTGTTGCGTTCATGTAGAAATGATTTGGTGATAACGCGCTGTGGTCAAGCAATTAAGTCCGTTTTGGCAGCACAAATGTTGGAATGTGCTGAAGTACTGTTGCACAAGTGGTGCATAGTTCTATTGGTAAGATGTGCTGTTGTTCTCTTTGGGGCACGTTCTTATGGCTTTTGGTCAACTGTTCGGATGGGCGAAAGCACAAGGGAACAGGTGGGCAGATGTGGTGATGGGGAACGGCACATTGGTGCTCATGTGCAGACGTACAAATGGGGTAATGGGCAGACGGGTAAACGTGCCAGTGTGTAAAAGGGGCAACCCCCAGATGTGCTAATGGGGAAATGTGCAATAGCACGAGTGTACGGAGGGAAGAGGGTGTCGTCTCGGTTAGCGCGGCTGCGTGAACGGTTTCAACGGTCGCAAGACGGCGGCAAGAGGCGGCGGAACGATTATCTCGGCAAACGTCAGCGGGTGAACCTTCGTGTGAAGGAGGATATCGCTCGGGGACTGGAGATTTTGAAGCTGGCCAACGGGGTCGATAAGAACAGCTTCTGCGAGAGCGCCATCGGCGAAGCCGTGGATGAGGAACTTCGGCATCTGCGTGAGAGGCTGGGAGAAAAAGAATGGGAGACCATCGTTCGCCGTGCAGGCCACGACAGAAAACAGGCTGATAACTAACGCGCTAGTGCTCGGCGGGATCTTGTTAAGCCTCGGGCTGATCGCGGTCAGCGCAGCGCTGAATTTCCGTATGGCATACCGGATGGGCGGCACTGAGCTTGACGGCTGGGTGTACGGGAGCGGCGCGGCCATCGCGGATGGATTGAAGGCATTGCTGCCGTTCTTCGTGTGGTGGGCCTGGCGCAAACGGGAGTGGTTGGCGGTTGGCGCCGGCGTTGTGCTCTTTGTGGTGTTCACGGCGTACTCGTTCACGGCGGGAATGGGGTACATCGCCAAATTGCGGGCGTTCTCGGAAGGGGTGAGGGCAAGCGCAGTGGAAACACGCGCCGGCCTGCGAGATGAGGAATCTCGAATCGAAGCGCGGCTGGAGAAGCTGGGCGTGCAACGAGGCGAGGAAGAAATCTCGGCGGAGCTGGAAGCGGTGTTTGCGCGGGTGCTCGGCAAGACGACGGTGGGCGCGTATTCGGAGAACTGCACGCTTGCGCGGAATTGGTCGCGGCACTCGTGTGCAAAGGCGGCGGAGCTGCGGCAAGAGCTGGCGCGGGCGATGGAAGCCGCAGAGCTGGAAGGGCGGTTGCACGATGTGAGGGGTGAGCTGCGCGGTCTTGGTTCCAGGGGCGCGGGCGATGGCGCCGATCCGCAGCTGGTGGCGCTGGAAGGTCTGGCGCAAGAACTTAGCTTGCACACGGACCGAAACCGTGTGCGGTTGGCGTTGCTGGTTCTGGTGGGCTTACTGTTCGAGCTGGGAAGTGGTCTTGGGCTTTATGTATCTACGGTGCCTTGGCGTGGCGAAGGGAGTGCGGGTGTGACAGGTAACGGACGTGGCGGAGAGGCTGAACCCATGCTCCAGTATGTCGCGGATGCAAAAAGACTAGGGGATGTTGAAGAGTTTGCGCTTGAGTGCCTGGCGCCCGAGATGGACAGCAAGGGCCTAACGAGCACAGCAATGTTTCAGGAGTACGCGAAGTGGTGCCGTGGCCGCAACGAAGCGCCGCTGGTTGAAAGCGAGTTCGTATTGCGGTTCGAGCCGGTGATCGAAGCTTGCAATTTGAAGGTTCGCCAGCGTGGTGCCAACGTGATGTACATGGGCGTGAAACTTGCCGACGCGGGAACGGCGCGTACAAAAGTGGGAACGGCGTGAACAGTTAGAACCCAACAACAATAGGAGGGGCCGAAGGCCCTCCTGATGTGAACACTGGTTCAAGCTGAACCGGAGCTTCCTGAGTCGTTCGGTTGTTGGGTTGGGGGCGAGACTGGAAATTTTCACTCGGCTTTCTTTGTTCAGCCAAACGGGCGGTCGGGGCTGCGAGAACGTGGGGAGTTATCCCCAGGCGAAACGGTCTCTTTCTTTCTCTATAATCTCTAAGAGTCTCTAAGGGCCTTCAACTCCTTAGAAGATTGAGGCTAATCGGAGATGGTGTCGCCGCACTTCCCAAAACTGTCGCTGCACTTCCCGGCTTTGTCGCTGCACTTCCCAAAAGTGTCGCCGCACTTCCGCGTTATCCACAGGTTGGGGCGGTAGTGGCACAGTTGAGGAGGGGGTGCGGCCGGAGGAGGCTCGATAACTATTTGAAAGTGTGCGGATGATCAAAAAGTGTCGCTGCACTTCCCGTGGGGTAGCGGGTGAGACATCACGGCAGAGGGTGACGGGGCACGAGTGAATCATTTCAGATGGTTAGGGCATGGTTGTTGTGCGAGGCCGCGCTGAGAATGTCGCCGCTGTTCCCAAAAGTGTCGCCGCTGTTCCCAAAAGTGTCGCGGTTGCTCCCAAAAGTGTCGCTGCTGCTCCCGTGTTAGGCTGAGCGTCGAAAAGCGAGTGCTGTGGCGGTGATGAGACAGATTGATGCCCAAAAATGTCGCTGCTGTTCCCAAAAGTGTTGCTGCTGCTCCCATGCTCCGTATACGGTATAACCTGTGACGAATGCACCTGCGCCCCGTGAGTTGTCTGAAGCCGAGAAGAAGCGGCTCGAACGGGTTGCGAGTCGGCGGGGCCGGAATCGCCCGGCCAAGGTGCCGGCGCGATTGGCGCGGACGAGTGCCTTTGCGCCTAAGCGGCGGGGACTGATCACCGATTCAAATTTCGAGCGCTTGTACGTGGTGCGCGGGCAATCGGTTGTACGCGTGAGTGGGCGGGAACTGGGATCGCAGCACCGTGATGCGCTGTACGCGGTGTTTCGGCTGGGTGTGCAAAGTGTGACCGTTGAGGATGAGAAATCTTTCATGGGTCGTCGGCGCGTACTGAAGGTTGAGACGACCTGGCGGGAGCTTCTGAAAAACATGGGCCTGACGGCGCACGTGAACAATGTCGCGGGGCTTCATTTCGCATTTCAGGACATCAAGAAGGTGGTGGTTACGGTGTACGAGGGGAACGAGGAGCAATTGTTGGATCGGTTTCGTGCGGGTCGGTTGCCGCAGGATGCTGGAAAGATGGGGAACATGTTGGAAGATATCGAATGGAGTGGGCTGGGTCTCGATGATCGGGTATCGGTGTCTTACGGGGAGTGGAGCGCCAACATGGTGATGTCGGCCAAACTGGTGAGTTTGAATGCTGACGTGCAATTTGCTCTGACATCAGACTATGCGAAGGCGTTCTGGCCATACATTGACAGCTTTCACCGGCATACCTGGGTCGATGAAGAGCGGCTTGCAGAGCTGATTGGTCGGGATCTGTGGGGGCCGAATGAGACGGCAAGTACGCGGCGAGCATTCCGTTCCTGCTGCCGGAGGGCATTTAACGATATGGTGAGCGTGGGTGGTTTGCGTTCGTGGCAGGAGGAAGTGCGGGGCGACGGCCGGCACAAGACACGGCGCTATCACTATGAGCATGGGCTGGATATTCAGCCGGAGCTACCGCTGCCGCAAGCGGAGCTTCTTTCCATCGGCGTGAGTGGCGAGAAGCCAAAGGTGGAACCCGTCACTTAAAGCGACGGGTTGAAAGCCAGCGGAACTCGGTCGGGCCGGTGTGCTCGTGCTTCCAAACAATCCAGCAATAGCGTTGCTTGGCGATGGACGTGGTGGTTCGGCGCGGGTTGCCGTAGGGCCAGCAGGTGCATTCGTCCAGGCCGTAAATCACGGCCGGCGGGTTCTGGATGTAGAAGTCGTGGCGGATTGGGTGACAAAGCCCGGCAAGGTTCATCAGCATCGCAACAGTGCCACCGGTTTCGCGGGTGAGCTTCAACGCATGGCTAACAAAGGCATCGGCAAGGCCACGGCCGTAAGGCGGGTTGGTGACGATGTGCTTGGCAAGCGGTTTGCGCTCGGCCAGGAAGTCGCGGTTGGGCGTTCCGTATCCGTAACCGATCAGGTCGGTTGAGACGACGCTGTAGCCGGCCTCGGTGAGCACTTTGCTGATATGGCCTTCGCCACACGCTGGTTCCCAGATATCGCCATCAAAGCTTTCGGCAGAAAGCAGCGCTCGGGTTGCCTCGGGCGGTGTCGGGTAGAATTCATACGCAGCTCTGCGGGGATGGATCTGTGGGCCCATGCGGAAGGCATGGGCAGTTTGGGTGACCAGCTGCTGAAGCGTGATGTCACGCGGATGCAGTAGTTTGGGTACGGACGGCCGCTGAAACGGCACGGTTGGTTGTTGTCGAGGGTTACGGAGAAGTAGGGCAGTCACATTGCTCGCTTTCGTTGGTTAGCAGTAGATGTAGTCGGGGTGGTCGTTGGGGTCGCCGCCCCAGCGGTTCTTGCACTTGACGTAGCCAAAGCGGTTCACGAAGTGGAAGCCAGCGGCCAAGTACAGCTTGTCGGTCGATGGATCGAGGATGGTCCACCAGTGGTGTGGATCGGCGTCCTTGGGAACCTCGCCAATTTGCCAGAGCAAGGTGTCGTCATCGCGGGGGATGGGATCGAACAGGCGCTCAAAGGTCTCCCAGCTGCGCGGGCGCTTATACTGGTGTTTCGGTGGCATGATGTCGGTCATGATTGGATGCTTTCGTTGTTGATAGTGATGACCACTTTGGGGTTATCGCCGAAGTAATCGGGGTCGATCTTCTCGACATGCCAAGCCTGGATGGCTCGGATGAGTAGGTCGAGAAAGGCGAGCCTGGAGGTATCGCAGTAGTGGCCCAGGTCGGCGATGAGGTCGCTAACCTGGTCCTCGGGCGTATCGGCTCCAGTGAGTTCCGTGAAAAGTTCCACGCACTGTTCACCCCAGCGGGCGCGGTCAAGGTTCGTTGTCATGACGCGGGCCTTTCCTCGTTGGGGAACTTCTTGTCGAGCAATCGCACGATCTTCTTAGGCAGGTAGTCACGCGGGTCGTCGTAGCCGACGTGTGCAGTTGCCGGGATCAGGTCTTTGCCCTTATGGCGAATGGAGGTGATGAGCACGTTATGCAATGCTAGTGCGTCGGTGGACGTTGCCAGTCCGACACGTTCAAGCGCTTGCACGACTATGTCGGTTTGGATTTCGCAATCACCGTCGCCAAAGCCAAACTTGAGAAAGGCTTCTTCCCAGCGCCAATGATAGGACTTGGCGCCACAGGTATTGCAGGTTGCTTTAGGCATGGTCGGTGCTTTCGTTGTTGGTCTGTAGTTCCTCGGCTTGCCAATCAGAGGTGCCGCCGAAATCGGTGCTGACGCAGAAGCCAAGTGCTTCTTTGGGGCCGTTGCGGTCGTAGCAGTCTTGGGCGCGTTGAATTGCGTCGGCGTGATTGGTGGCAATGGTATCGACGGTGTAGTGAGTTTCTTCGGTGAAGCTCACGCGGTAGGTGCTGGGTTTTAGCATTCGTGGAAGCTTTCGTTGTTGGTGCCCATGTAGGCGGGGTTGTCGTCGTAGTGGTCGTAGGCGAAGTGCGCTTCGACCAGGTCGTTGATGTCAGCCCGGGTCAGCTCTGGGTCGCTGAATTGGGCGAACTGGGTGCGCAGGAAGTCGTAGTCGGTAGCTGAGAGGTTCATTGCTGGCTCTCCCATTGCGCAACGCCGCGCTTCCGTTTGCTGTTGAGTGTGTCGGCCATGTTGGCGATCTCCTCTTTGGTTGAAGGCCACACCCGTTGCGGCCTGTCGGGAGTCAAAGGAGCCACCGGCGAGTTGACGACTCGACAATGGGGAGGGGCATCGCCCGGCTGCAGAGAGCGGAGCGAGGGAAGCCGGGGACACCCCTTGGCGGGAAGGCGCCGTGGCTCACACACCCCGACGTAAAGGCCGTGCGGTGTGGTTTTGCAAAGAAAGGCTAGAGAGCCTTGGCCTGATGCTCGAAACCTATGGAAACGGCGTTCTGTTGCGTTTGCCGGCTAAGGGAGTGTCAGGCGGCTTCTGCGTAAGCGGCCGAGGTCAACTGGAATTGTTCGACAGCTTTGGCGGGTTGTGCTGCAATCACCAGTATGAGTGTGGCAGAGCTGACAAAGTCATTACCGGATGACCCTGCACTGTTAGATGCGGCGAAGCGGATCATCTGGTTTGAGAAGCCAGAAGGGGCCCTAACGGACGCGGTGCGCTTCTTTGCGTATACGGTGGCTTATGGCGGTAACGCAGATATGGATGTCGTGCTTCGCTATTACAGTGAGGCTGACATGAGGGATGCGCTACGCAATGCACTGCCTGGCATCATTCCAGAGAGCAAATGGGTGCGCAGGCACCAACAGCTGGGCTTTGCCGAGGTGCCACCGATGCCGCAACGGCACTTTGGTCTGCACGACAGATAAGAGATGTCGGGTTACGATCAGTCGCCGGACTATGGTGGGCCTGAGCCGAGCTGGCGCTTTTATGTGGTCGTAGCGCTGGTCGTTGTTGCGGCGGCTTATCTGGTGCTTGGTTAAGACTTGGTCTTGATGTGTGTTTCGCGGTGGCCGCTTCATGGCTGTTGGAGGTTGACGGTTTTGCGCGCCACCATCGCAGTGCCGTCTGTGAGCCGCCAGTTCATCCCGGCTGCTGCATTTCTTTGCAAAGAAGCAGGTCCGCATGTGTGATTGTACCGGCGCGGATTTGATCGAGGAAATAGAGGGCGCTCGGTTCAACGAAGCCTAGCGGGTTGATTATCCGTACAAGGTGCGACGCATCGCGTGCTTGTTGGTCTTTGGGGTCGGCAGCATCGATCGCCTCTTCGTGAGTGAAGACGACAGTCTCCATGGTTCCGTCATCGCGTAGGTAGTAGGCAAGGCCAAGGCCAAGCTCCTCTTGTTTGAGGTACTTGAGTGTTGGGTGAGCCGTGGTGATTGCTGTGAACGAGTTCTGACGACGCCTGTATTCGCCACTGTGTAGCGTGCGGACATATTCTGGCACTGCTAGGGCTTTCGTTGTTGGTTGTAATGTTATGGGTGGGGCTTCAAGCATTCCTGACATGCCGAGTTGGCGAACGACCGCTGTGTTGGTGAGTGGTCACCAACAGGGTTACGGCATGTGGGTCCGGTGGGGTAAGTTAGGGTCGGCGACGGAGGATATCACGCAAGGTGTTGAGCGCGTCGGGATCGTGGATGCCGGCTTCCTCGAAGGCTTGGACGAGATCGTCGATTGAATACGGGTTCTTGAAGGAATAGCCGAGGCGGGCGCGGGCCGAACGGGGAAGGTTGGAAAATGCCGCTGACAGATTGTTCACCACCGATGGCTGGATGGCGACGCCCTGCGAGTTGATATACTGCAGCATTGAATTGAGGTTGCCCTGAAGATTGCGGCTAAATGCGGATGCGAGGCGCGAGGCGTCTTTCATCTGCTTGAGCTGGGACGAGAAGTCGTCTTTCAGCCCGGCGATGTCCTTAGCCTGGTATGAGCTGAGGAATTGTTGATGGTAGCCGCCGACCTGAGCGTAGGTGTGGATCCTGTCGATGGCTAGTTTGCTCTTGAATGCTTCGATCTGGGCTGTGCTCGCGCCTGGGTTCTTCAAGATGAATTCGTCCAACATGACCTTTTGCGTGCCGATGGCATCACGGATGGCTTCGGCCATGCCGGTTTTGCGCTTGAAGTTTTCTTTCTTCTTCACCCAGTCGATGAGCGTATCGACCTGGTAGTCGGTGCCGATTTCGTTCTTGATGAAGGAGCGGCCGGCGCGTTGCATGCGGGCGGCGCGGCCGGGAGCAGGACCGGTACCCAGGGAGTCGAGATAATCCTGGTTACCGTATTTGGTGGCGAAGTACATGTGGTCGGATAGCAAGTTGTTGAGTTGATCCTCCACCTGTTTGTGGCCTTTGGCTTGAGCCATGCGCTGAATCACACGGGGAGTAAGCGTGACCTCGCCACCCTGAACTTGTACGGAGCCGCCGCTGAGCATGGCGGATGCCTTCAAGGTTTGGTCGAGCGATTGTATTGCGTTGACGATCTCGGTGCTCTTGAAGTCGTTAGCGTTGAGGCGGCGGCCGAGGTCGGATTCTTTCATGCGAATGGCCATACCTTCACTGTGGGCCTTGCCCGCTGCCTCATGGGCGGTGCGGCGAGCGATTTGGACCATGGCATTGTAGGAGCCATGTTGACCGAGTGCCTGGTATTCTGCGGCGGGACCGTATGGGGCGGAGGCGTTCTTGAGGTGCTCCAGGCGGGCCGCATCACGGCGCGCGCTTCGCCACTTCATCATGCCGCCATTGTTTGCCCAAACGCGTGCGCGCTCCGGGGCCTCGGTAAACTCGTTGAAGATTTCTTTGATGGGACCGAGAACTGAGAGTTGGCCTAGGGTGCCGCCCGATGTGGCAGCACCGTACATTCCTGAGCCGACGGAGCGCCAGAAGCCCGGTTTCTTCTCTGCAGCGACAGAGTCAGCCTTGACCTCAGCGGCCTTAAGGTCTGCGGCCGCATTGGTGGCGAACTCATGCCGAGCGGAGTCAAGTGCGGATGCATCGGCCTGCATGTGCGCCGGTAGGTTTTTGATGGTTATGCCACTGCGCAACTGATTGAGGATCTGCTGGAGTTGATCTTCCCGCTGGGTGAGCGGATCCGGTGTGGAAGGTTGCGAAGCCCCAATCGTTTGCCCGGCGGCCGTGGTAGTTGAGGTGCCGGGGGCGGCGGCTGGAGAGGTGCCTGCAACAGTGCTGGCGGCGGTAGTTCCTGGAGCGGCTGGGACCCCTGTGGCCGCAATCTGCGGGCCTTGAGAGAACGATGCGATGGAGTGTGTCGGTTGGCCTGGGCCGGCGGCCGTTGGCATATAGCCGACACCGCCTGCAAGGGCGCCGATCTGCCGAAGCTGTTCCTTTGCGTCTTCCTCGGTCACATTGCCTTCTTCGATTTCTTGCGCAAGTTGTTCAATCACGTGCTCTTCCTGGGCAGAAGAGAGTGTGGGAAGAGCAGTTACCGCGCCAAATACCCGCCGCGCTGCTGCGCGGGATGCAGGAGATACACTGACGGGTGCCTTGGTGTCGGCATCGGTGGGTTCGTTGACAGTGGCATCTGGCTCGGACTGATCAACGGCGGCTGCATCTGGCATGCCGTGCAAGTCCTCGTCTTGATCGGACGTGGCGGTTTCTGGTGGTGACAGTGAGCCAAGCGGCTCGGAGTCGTCGCTGTCGGCGGTGTCAGAGTCGGTGGCCTGGGTGGCGGCACTCAAAGTGCTGATTTGTGAGGGGTCTTCCTCATCAGCGTCATCGGGAAGTGGTTCGTCGTGGACGGCGGGCTGATGGCCGCCGGTGGTGGGACTTCCGAGTGTGGGGCCGGGTTGTGATGAGCCGGCGTCCCCTTTGTCAGCATCTCCTGCGGGGGGGTTGGAGTTGCGGCCGGACAGTTTGTTGGCAACCCAACCTGCACCGCCGAGTGCGCCGCCAGTAGCAATAGCGGCGGCCACGAATGCCATTGCTTTGGCGGCCCTCTCGCCAGCCTCTGCGACCTTCTCGGCGGCGTTGTCGAGCTGGGTAAGTTTTTGGATGTTCTGGGGATCGCCGATCTTGAAGAGCAAGAACATCGTCATGCCGACGAGGCTTGCGTAGATGGTGGCGATGCCGAACAGGAAGATGGCCTGCTTGAGCTGTACGTCCGACTGGAGGAAGTAGTGTGCTAAGGCTCCGGAGTTGTCGCCGCTTGCTTCGAGTGCGGTGTAGATGATGCTGCCAACCCGGTCAACGAGCAGGAACGTCAGGGGTACCAGCTTAAGGATGAAGACCATAAGGACGGACTGGATCAACAGGCCGGCTGCATGAGCAGGCAGGGCAATGCCGAAGAGGAAGATAATCGGTGTAATGATTAGTATGGCCAGCAAGGTCATGTCGATGATGACCGGCATGACGCTCAAGACAATGTTGGCGGCGAGGCCCGCAAGATAGGAGCCCGCATAGACGACAGCGCGGGCAACTGCTTCACCGGGGATTGCCAGCACCTTACCGAACCAAGATGTGTTGTCGGCATCCATGCTGTTACCGCCGCCGTTCTGTTCGGCGATGGCCTTTTGAGTATTGGCGGCGCTGCTCTTGAGCGCGATGGTGGTGATAATGTCGGCGAGCACCTGGCGCTTTGCCCGCTGGATGTCGGCCGAATTGCTGAGGCCGGACGTGGCGCGCTCGAAGGCGGCTTGGGAGTAGGGGCCGGTGAACGCATCGGCAAGCCCATTGGCAAGACCGTAGTAGTTCCCCAAAGAGGATGAGCCGATGCCGTCAATCTGGAAGAACGCCTCCCACTCCTTCTTTGTCGTAGGTACGTCGCCGAGTTCCCCGTTGATGAGTTGGGCAAGCCGCGAGGTTTCGCCGAGCGCAGTGGTGCTCATGATGGTGTTGAAATAGGTTTCGGCGGTCGCCGGGTCACATACGTTGTTGGTGACGGTCATCGGGCCGTCGGCGCTGGTAGAGGTTCCTTGCGACACCGGCATGGCCGCGAGTGCCCGTTTCATGTCTGGGTTGGCATCCAGGCGGGCGAAGACATTGGCCAGGAGGGCATTCTGATATGGGCCCTGTACGGATGAGGTGCCCGGGCGGGTGAGTTCGTTGGTGAGTGATTTGGTCACGTCGTCACAGTTGACTGGAGCAAAGCCGACCCTGTTTATCCCCCATTGAAGATATCCGGGGTTGCATGATTTCTCGATGTTGTTGCGAGCGGCTTTAGCGCCGGTGGCGTCGGCCTCATAGTTGCCAACCTGCATGTAGTGAAAGAGTGAGAGAGGGACGGGACTACTGGTGTTCGCGCCTCGCGCGAGGTCCGTAAGTTCGGTGAGGGCTCCCTCGATGCGGGTTTTGTCGTAGTAGATGAGCTGTTTTCCGGTGACCAGTTTGTAGAGCGTGGCGATGCCCGCATCGTAGGTGGGGTTGCCGACTGCGGCGGGGTCGAGAACGATCATCGGGGGTGGCGTCTGGAATGCGGATTTATCGACGGTGTGTCCCTGGGTGGCATTGCCCAGGTAGTGGCCCTTGATGTTGTCGAGCACCCTGTCAAGGGTGAATGACGGGGTGGAATTGGATGCGTCCGTTCCATTTGGTTGGGCCTCCGTTGACTGGAGCGACTGCGGCGCGATGGGGGTTGTCTGGCAGTCTTGGTTGAAGTTGCGGATGGCCTGCGCGTTGTTGGGGCTGAGTGCCATCTCCGGCATGCGGCTGAGGCTGGCTTGCGCGAGGGCCTCGTCAACGAGACTATTCCACTGCATGGAATTAAACAGGTCGGTGAACACAACCTGAAGCGTTGTGCCGACGTGCGCCGCCGCAAGTTGCGGTGTAAAGCCGTGAACTTCGGTGGGGGAGCCGGGGGTGGCATGCCGTTGCGCGATGGTCGATGGCGGCTGCTTGACCGGGTAGAAAAGCAGCTTGCTGCTGTAGGGGGCGAACAGGCAGATCACCACCATAAGGAACCAGGCGATGATGGTTCTGGTGTTGTGAAGGGTCTTGTTGAAGATGATGGAGAGCGCGCCGACCATCGTGGCGGCAAGCGCAATATAATAGAGCGCGGGCACGGTGCCGTCGTTGTAGCCCTTGAAGAGAGACCATTGAAGCTGGAGACCGACGAAGAAGGTATCCAGCTGCGCGGGATCTATGCTGAGGAATGGAAAGCTGGGGTCGGGCGCGCCCTGGGCGAAGGCATTGCCGCTGAGAAGGGCCATCGCAAGCAGCAACAGCGCCATTAGGCGCATGTCACCAAAGCGGCGTCCGTCTCTCATACCTACAGTGTGGGTAGGGGTGCCGGGTTTAGCAACGCCCGGTGGGCGATAAGTGGTGAGAAGTGTGGCGTTTAGGTGGGCGGTTCAGTCGGTATACTGAGGACCCTCAGTTCTCGGGTGGGAGCTGCGAGGGCACGTTGTCGGTAGCAAAGCGACCATCGTAGTTGCCATAGTCCCAGGCAATGGGGAGCCAACCCTTCAGGAGTACATCGTACTTAAGCAGGTACTGTATCTTCTGCCGGGGAGAGGGGGTCGTTTGGAACTTGGCTTCGTAGAGTTGCTTTCCTTCCGGGGTGAAGTCGCATTGCCGTGCGACGCGGACAAGTCGGTAAACATCGCCTCCACGCTGGAGGACCTGGTTTTCATAGATAGTGTCGTTCGAGCACTTTCCGTAGGCAATCAATGCACAGGAACCAAAAATTACCTTGTCATGAACAAGTTTTTCGGTCTTGGGGGTGAGTGAAACGACAAGCTGTTTGGTGATGCCTGGAGGCAGGCTGGCGACGACATCGTACCAGGGACGGCGGTCGTCGATGGTAATGAAGCCGGCCTCTTCGAGACGCAGCAATTCATCATATGAAGCTTGGTTGATGACGGTTTGTTCGCCGCTCTGATGCACAAAGGAACATTTATTCAATTCTGGTTGCTCGTTGGTGGTTACATCAAGTTGCCCGCGATGGAGCCAGTCAATTGCGTTAGGCTCATTGGTTATTTTTCGTTCATCGAAAGGTGGAGGAGACAGCTGCTGAGCCACGGCCGGCTGGGAGGCATGAAGGCAGACAACGCCAAGGGCGACGAGCGCGGTACGAAGGAATGTCATTGATGGGGGACCAGGTGGTTGCAACTAGGGCGAGATTCTAGGCAGGCGGCGAGTCGAGATCAAGCGAGGATGGAAATGGCGGTTATAGCCAGTTGTGATTTTCCGCCCCGGCGTCCGTGACACCTAAGGACGATGGCAATTGCAAGCTGTTGGTTCTCAATTCGATTGGATTTCTGTCGGCCCACGATGTCCGATCAGTTGGGTGCCGACGCTGGCGGAGCAACTTTGAAACTGGTGACATCCATAATTACTGGTTTGATGTGCCACGCTGTATGCCAAGCATAAAGTCTGCCTGCGACTTCGATCTCATTTCCCACGTTACGACTTGCGGTGTTCATGTCCATGTTGGTGGCAAGGCTCAATTGAATGGAGCTTTGCGTGGGGTAGTCGGCACCATCCGCGCCGTCGAGGTTGAGGTCGCCGCTGCCGACGAAGCATGTAAGTTCGGGAAGTTGAAGGACAAGCCTTCCTTGTTGAGAGGTCAGCATGCCGGTCAGCACAGACGGCTTCATAAGGGGAATGCAACGTTCTCCTTCGCAGTTGCACTTGCTGGTTTCGGCCAGGGCGTTCGTTGAGATGACAGTGAGGAGAACGGAGAGAATTAGCTTACTGCGAGACATAATCGTCCCCATCAAAATAATAAATAGTCCCCTGGATGTCAGCGAACACAGGCTTGCCGTTCAGGGTCGCGTCGGTGAACTTCAGTCCCTCCACGACGAACGTGGAGTCGATGGCGTTCTCTGCATACTTGATAAGGTCGATGCGACATCCATCGTTGTTGCATTGTCGCGGCCAGAAGACGGTGTAGTAATCGTCGCCGCCGAGCGTGACGTACGATACGCGAAAGGGTTGTTTTAGGTATTCGGGGAGGTCTCTGGCATTGGCTAGTTGCTGACCAAAGACATTAAGCAGCCAATTGTACTCGACGGAATCGGCGCTTCGCCAGGAGACCGGTTGTGCAGATTTGAGTGCCTCAGCCTTTCGAGCATCGGTCATCTGTTCGAACTTGAAGCGGTGGATCTGGGTGGCAAGCCAGTCCTCATAAGAGACACCGAGTACGACGATGCAAGTTACGGATACTACGGTCCCTGCGGCCCACGAGTACAAGCTTCTTCCAAACGAGCCTGCGAGGCGTCGGGCTTGCCGGCTGTTTTCGGCTTTGGGTGTCATTGAGGAGAACCAGCTAATTGCAACTACGGCGGGAGTCTAGGCAGGCGGGGAGCTGAGTTCAAGCGAGGACATATGGGAGAATATGATCGGTCGGTGGGCTGAGGCGGCAAAGGTCACGATGCATGAGCACATGCAAGTCTTGCCCCAGTCGATATTCGACCTCGCTAGGGGTCAAACGACGGAGCTTGTTGCTCATCTCCATCGCGAAAGCAGAGGAGTTGGTTGGGCTCGGAGACGAACCAGACGAAGGTTCCCCAGGCGATGGAGTCGACCAGTTTCTTGAAGGCAGACTCGCCTCGATCCAAAAAGGCGGTGAGAAACGACACCTGGTCGTCTGCAAAGCCAGCGGCCGGTTCCAGGTGCAGGAGAGCATCTCTGCGGGAAGTGTCGATCGGTCCGTCGGTGCTCACGACCTCAGCGAAGACCAAACGAGGGTGGCTTGGTGCCAGATCGACAAGAACGATGTCGGGAAGGTTCTTCTCTGCCTGGACGGCAAGACCGATAGCCTTAGCGAGTTAATCATCGCGAGCGACAACCTTGTTGGCGCTTTCGCTTAGAAAGATGACTCCGGGATCGCCGAGAAAGCGTTGGGCGAACTCTTCGATAACGGCTTTTGAAATGATGGAGCTCGGACCGGGAGCCATATTTCTGGTCTCGCCGTTTGGGAATTGAACCATTACGCCCTGTTTGCCCGCAACTGCACCTTTGCGCCGCAACGCGACGGGAGCAAGTGCCCCGGCGGATAGGTTGGCGGCCTGCCAATCACCAATGGCTTTGTCCAAGGCTTTGTCTTTGAGCTTGGGATTGAAGAGGGCGGCAAAATCCTTTTGGAGGGCATAACGACCGGCTGGTGAGGTGGTGGCTACGCAAGACCGCTCGACAGTGGCGCCGTTAGCAATCAGTCCACTTCGTAGAGTGTCGTCCCGAATATACGCCAACTGGATGGTGACCCAAGAGGAGCCTAGGAGGCGTTGGAAGCTATCATAAGAATTCAGTGGCGCTGACTTTGTTTGCGGAGCTTAGCGAGGAGGGCATCGGCCACCTCGCGGACAGGCTTGGGGTCGGTTGGATCTCGCGCGGGCGGTGGTGGATCTGCGGGCGGGACCTTGAGGCCAAGTTTGGACGTAAGGGCATCAACTGTGATCAAGGTCTGCAGCAGACTGTTGATTGCTGAGCGAGTATCTCCGGCAAGGGCTTTGGCAAAGGCACGGTTGAGGGAACCTTTGCACTGCGGAGGAAGGGTGCCGGTAAGGGCGCGGATGTAGTCGATGGTGTCGGATATTGCCGCAAGGGCCTCACGCGAGTGCTGTTGATAGGAAGGAAGCCTGGCAAGGGACTCGATGGTCTCGTCCAGCTCGGCGCGGCGCTCGGCGATTGTCATGCATCAGTGGAGAGTCGGACGGGCTGAGGTGTGCTGCGGTTGCGCGGCGCGGGCGGCCGCGTCAGCCGCAAGGCGGTCAGCGGTGTCGAGGGCCTCGCGGATCTGAGATAGTACGGCTAGGACGTTGGTGCCAAACATGGCCAGCGTCATCGCGCGTACTAAGGCAACCTGGCACGGTCGGGGTTCGGTGTCGGTCAGAGTGCGGACGTATGCGGTTGCATCGGCTACCAGCGCCAGAGCGCGCAGGCGGCGCTCCTCGGAGGGCCCGGCGTCAGGATCGGCAGCAAGGGCCGCGATGGCGGCGTCAATGCGAATACGGTGCTCCTGCAAGGTCATAACGTAGTATAGCACAATAATTAGGCATGTATGCAAGTAATTGCATTGACTAGCCCACGATTAGAATGCACGTTTATCAAACAACAAATCAAGGACGTATTGTTGTGCACACAGCCTCCGTGACAAGCGGGGGCATTTTTTATTGAAGGGCGCGGTGGCCAGTACTTTGATAGCGTCATCTAGTAGGGCGCAGCGATATCGATGCCTAAAGCATTCGCACGTCCGAGAGTGCGTGGCTTGACGAGTAGCCATTACGATTGCAGCTTGGTAAGGCACAACGCTGGATGGCGTTGAGCGTTTCACAGCCTCCGCCACATGCGGGGGCATTTTATTTGCGCGCGTGAGTGCGCGCCGTTTCATCACCCAAGATTGCTAGCGCGCTGCGGTATACGGAAATAGTCCGTAGACTGATGGTATGAAACGCACTGCCGTGTTGCTGGCGCTTGCCCTCGTTGTTGGGTCTGCCGTGGCGTGGGCACAGGACTGGGGCAACTTCGCGCTTATCTCGAACACGCTGGGCGTGAACGCCAATCGGATCTGCATCGGTGAGGGTGTGCGGCCGACCGATATTGGCTGCCCGGTCTATACGCCGACTATCGACGCGCTGGGTCTCATGACCGTAGCGAACGTGTCGGTTACCGGCGCGGTGAGCGTGACGGGCAATGTATCCGCCAACAAATTCATTGGTGACGGCTCTGAACTGACGGGGGTCGTTGCGGTCTCGGGGGATCGCATCACCAGCGGTACCACGCAGATGGTGGCCATTTCCGACACCAGCTACATCAGCATCACTACGGGCGGAGTGACCACGGGCTATTTCACGCCTGCCGGCGTGCTGGTGGCCAACGGGATCTCGGTTTCCACAAACCGCATGAGCGCCACCACGGGCTATTTCAGCGGGAATGTGGGCATTGGGACGAAAGCAGCCTCCGCCAGCCTACACGTAAGCGGTACGATCTCTGCGACCGATGCCATTCAGGTTGGGGCAAGTCGCCTTGATTGCACCTCTGGCATACCCGGTGCGCTGCGGTTCGAGAGCGGTGTGCTGGAGGTCTGCGATGGCAGCGATTGGCGATCCGCAGGAGGCGACGCGCTCGGCGACCGTATTGTCTCGGGCACGACGACGGCAAGGATTGAAAGCGCGACCGGGATCATCAGCCTCACTACAGCGGGTGTTCATTGGGGCTATTTGTCTAGCGGTGGAAGCTACCTGCCGAGCATGGGCTCCGCCCTGGTGTCGTCGACGATAGTCAGTGCGACCAACATCTCCAGCACCTACGTCCACCTTGCGAGTGATACGGCGCCGCTTGCGTGTGGTGCCGGGCTGGAAGGGGCGATGCGCTACACCAGCGGCACGATGCAGGTCTGCGATGGGTCGAATTGGGGCAACATCGGCATCGGTGTCCCGACCGGCACCATCGCGGCGTTTGAAGCCTCAAGCTGTCCGGCCGGCTGGTCGGAATACACGTCGGCGCGCGGACGCTTTTTGCGGGGCATAGATACGCTTGCGGCCGGCATCGATCCGGATGGCACGCGCTCGGCGGGAAACACGCAAGGGGATGGGGCGCCGAATATCACGGGGAGCATGATGTTGCGTCACTATGCTGGCGGAACGTCGCCTCATAGTGTTTCCGGTGCTTTTATGCGCACAGACGGTCCGGATGGGAATCAATATGCGCAAGATGCTGGGGCAGCGGCGCAGTATACAATTGGATTCGATGCCTCGAATTCGAGTTCCAAATACGGTGCTGCCGATGAAATCCGGCCGAAGAACGTTGCCGTTACCTTCTGCCAATACGCGGGCTTCGATAGCGAATTATCGGCAGGTGTGGCCACTCTGGCCAGCCTATCAGATGTATCCGTGGGCGGAGCATCAACAGGCCAGGCGCTGGTATTCGATGGCGCCAGCTGGGTGCCCAGCACGACCAGTGTTGGCGCGATCAACGACCTCTCCGATGTCGATACGTCGGGCGTAGCCGCAGGAAGCTACCTCCGTTACGACGGCGGCAACTGGGTGGTGAGCACCACCTACGACGTCACCGTGCCCGACGGTGACCGCATCACCTCCGGCACGCTGGCTGTGGTGGCGAACTCAGAAACCAGCATCATAAGCCTATCAACGAATGGTAGCGATTGGGGGTATTTGCGCGCCGCAGGCAACAGCTTCCTTCCTCGGATTGGCACGAACTACGTCAGCAGCACGCTCATCTCGACCACTTATGTGCAACTGTCGAGTGCGACCGATGTGCTGGAGTGCAACGCCGGCTTCACCGGCGCCATGCGTTACATCTCAGGCACAATGCAGGTCTGCGACGGGAACGAATGGGGCAATATCGGCATTGGGATCCCTGGTGGCACTATCGCGGCTTTTGAAGCAGCCACGTGTCCTTCAGGATGGAGTGAGTATACCCCGGCACGCGGTCGGTTCCTCCGTGGGCTGGACAATGGTGCAGGCAACGACCCTGATTGGCCTCGCGTGGCGGGGAGTGCGCAGGGCGATGAAATCCGCGCTCACCTTCACAGCGTTGACCCGCCGAGCACCAACACGGGCACGGATGGTGCACATAGCCACTCGTACTGGCGTCCATCGGGGGCTGGTGAGAACTGGGCCGAGATCGGAACTGGGAGAAAGCGTGATACCGGTGCTTCGACTGGGAGTGCAGGAAACCACAATCACACGGTAAACATCCCACAATTTAACAGCGGAAACACGGGCGGTGCGGAAACCCGACCAAAGAACGTGGCGGTCATCTTCTGCCAATACGAGGGCTTCCAAAGTTCGGTTTCGCTGGAGGCAACCATCTCTCCGACGTTTGACAACAGCTGGGTAGATTACGGAAGCGGGTATTCGACTGCAGGTTATTTCAAGGACAGCTCGGGGATGGTGCACTTGGAGGGATTGGTGAAGGACGGTGCGATACCTGCATGCATTTTTACGCTACCGGTGGGCTATCGGCCAAACGCTGTGAAGGTGTTCAGCGTAAGGGTGTCCGGGGGAACGGGGCGCGTTGACGTTGGCGCTGACGGCTGTGTCAATGTAGCAGGTGGCAACAACACGTCTCTGAGCCTGGATGGCATCAGCTTTCGTGCCGCGCTGTGACGATTAGGAACTGGCGGAGTGGCCGAACAGAGATGTTGGGAGCCTCTACTTCTTCCGACAAAAGACAGTGTTGCGGTACGGGTTCTGGAGGCTGAAGGCTTTGTTGCTGCCGTAATACTCGGTGCAAAAGTTGGCGGCGTTTGAGCCCATATCCGCGTCGAACACTCCAATGGTTGCGTGTTTATCGCTGCTGGCGCTTTTAACGAGACGAACGCGGCGGCCTTTGATGGTGAGCCGGTGCTTGGGCAGGTGACCGGAGCTTAGTTTGGCGGACGTTGCGCCGCCGGTGCCGCCGAAGCTACCGGCACCGCGAGGGAATCGGCCGTCCCATGCGCTGTCACGCACCCAGCCAGACGGGCAGCTCTTCTTGAACATGACAACGGTGCCAACGGGAACGCCAGGGGCGTCAACACATTGACTCCCGTTAAAGAGCTTGCCTTGCTTGGCACAGCTCTCGGACTTGGTGACGCGCGTGGTTAGGGCGTTGACCTGGTTCTGCAATGCATCGTGTTGGGCTTGTAGCGCATTGTGTTTGCCCATCAAGTCATTGTAGGCGGCCTGCATGGCGGCCGATGTGGCGTCAAGCTTGATATTGAAGGGCGCCACTTTGTCCCCGGCTTCGCGCGCGGTCGTGACCTCGAGCGCGGATGCTGGCTGGATAGCCACGGCCACGGACAAGTCTGCGGACGAGAGCAGGGCGTAAGGGTATTTCATATGGCCTGATGATGGCGCGTTAGAGGTGAGCTGACACCCCATGGGGAATTGTTCGCCGGAGGCGCTGAGGCAAAAAGGTACGAGCACGTTGCGGATTGTTATCGATCCTCGCCGGGATCCGCGGTGGTTTTCGGAGCCGCCCGTCGCTGGCCGCCTTTGGGCCGGCCGGCCTCGGGCCCCGTCAAGGGCGCGGAACGCGGCGAAGCTTTACCCTTGACGGGAAAGGCCGCCGGACCGTGCTAGGGCACGACGGAGCGGGCGACGGCCGCCGCAGCCCGTGGTTTTTGGTGGGCCCCTGAGTGAGCCCCCGTTCTGGGCCTTGTGTGGGAACTAGGCTTGACGGTGTTCGTGGATTGTTCTCATAGTGGCGAATGGCTGAAGAACTACCGTTTCGGGTGGAAGAATGGGATGCCGAATGGCGGGAGCGGATTTCGACCCTTGCGACAGCGGCGGATCTGCTCGCGGCACGTGCGGCGTATCGGGTGCTGGTGGAGCGCCGGACGGACGCGGCGATTCTGTTGTGCGACCGGGCGCGGGTTATTGACAAGACCGGAGGGTGTGGGGAGGAAAAATAGGCGGAACATCAAACAGTTATTTAACATAACGTTCATTATGCGCCATAAGTAATTGTATTAGCGGCACTTTTGAGTGGCACAAAGCGGAAGCATTGCGCGCCAACACCGAGGTCAACCCGCTCAGGTCAGCGCTTATATGCAAATCTCGGTGTCCACTGCTCTATTAGGTCTGCCTCCTCGTCTTCTTCTTGATCGGGATCGTCCGGCAGCTCCTCGCCGCTTAGGATCGTTAGAGTGTAGCCGTACTTGCCGAGCCCAATTACCTCTTCGTCGAGAGCAACACGTGAGTCGCCGTCGAACCACGTGCATAGGTCAGTTATTCTGTGGGTTCGAGCTGCGCCAAGCACATTCGAGCCATCGGAGTTGAAGTTCTTGGTGGCGGTCGACGGGAGCGGCGTACCTTTTCTTAGCCAGGTCAACTTGCCGAGAGCTTTGAAGCTATCTGTCATGAAAGCGTAGGCGACTTTATCCGCTTGGCTTACAACCACCGCAACGGGATAGGGACAGCACTCTGCAGCCCTGATCGCTGCTGCTGTAAGGGAACATTCTGCCATTGCCGCCAAAGCAATAATGCCGTCCAGGCCAACTTGATTTTTTTGCAGAAACGCGCGGGTCAAATTCGAAGGGAGGAGAAGGCCACTGGCAAAGTGGTCGGCCTCGAGCTCGATTGACGTGTTCTCGGTGAAGTTTGCGCGGGACACATGGGCTCCCCCACTGTTCATTATCTCCTCTGGATGTCCTGGTAGGAAGAAATGTCCGAGCTCATGCGCAATGGAGAAATTCTCGAAGCCCCGATTGTCATGCTCCGTAGAGTAAATCAGCGTGACAAGGTCGTTGGCAAAAATGAGCGCGCCGGATATGCCCTTGGCGTCGGGCGGCTTTGCTTCGACGTGGATTTCGTTGTCTTGGGCGATCTTGAGGGGGCGGATGGGGAACGAGGTGAAGCCGGCTTGCATGGCGACCTTCTCGCCGGTCTGCGTCGCGAGTTTGAGACGAAATCCGGCCATCTCGCTGTTCCTACTTCTTCTTATTCACCATGGTATCGATGATACCTTGGATGAAATCTCTGTCTTTCGCAGACAGTTTTTGCTCATCGCGGAATGCTGTTGTGGCTTCGCCTGTGCCGAGTAGGTAGTCCCCCGTTATATTCAGCGCCTTTGCTAACGCACGCACGTTGTCAAAGGAGGGCTTTCTTCGATTGGCCTCAAAGTGCGCGATAGCGGACGGCTGCATACCGGCCAGGCGTGCTAGCTCCGACTGGCTGAGATCCCGATCATTGCGGATTTTCTTCAAACGCTGAGCGAAGGTGGAGGTGCTTGACTGTGCCATGACAAAACGTATATAGTTACTGTTGAGGACGTCACAGGGCGGCGAGCCTCTTTTTTAAAGCTCGCGACTATGACAAGTCGTCAATAAAACTATGACACAGGAAGCTGGACGTCAAGATAAGGAGTGAAAAATGGGCAAAAATCAACATGTAGTCCCTCACGGTAACGGCTGGGCAGTACGTGGAGAGAACAACACGCGGGTGACCTCGGCACATCCAACCCAGTCCGAGGCGGAGCGCGCAGCTAGAACCATCGCGATTAACCAGCGGAGTGAGGTGGTTATCCATCGACCCAATGGGGAAATCCGAGACAAGAACTCGTACGGCAACGACCCGTACCCGCCCAAGGGCTAACTCATGCCGGCTGTCGCCCCTCCCCAATCACCACCTATCCGCCGCATCCTAACTTTGGATGGCGGCGGCATAATGGGTACACAGCCGGCATCTTTTCTAGCGTCACTGGAAGAAGGGCTTGATCGGCCTATCGGGGAATACTTCGATCTGATCGCCGGCACCTCGACGGGTGGCATCCTGGCCATCGGGCTTGGTCTTGGCCTAACCGCAAAGCAGCTGCTTGAGCTCTATGTTGAGCGCGGTCCCAAAATTTTTGGAGAAGATGGCAGCGGGTCTCCTGCTTTCGTGTCTGGGGCTTGGCGCCGGATGAAGCATTGGATTCTCTCCAAGCATGATGCGGAAAATCTCCAGCGTGAACTTGAGACTATCCTCGGAAAGAAGCGAATAGGAGATTCGCGTACGAGGCTGCTGATCCCGGCCTGGGATCCGGCGCATCGGAGCGTGTACATCTTCAAGACCGCGCATCATCCGCGCTTGAAGACGGACTACTCACGTCTCGCGCTCGATGCGGCGATGGCGACGGCGGCAGCGCCGACGTACTTCAAGCGTCATACCACTGCGGAGAGCGTGGGACTGTTCGACGGCGGAGTGTGGGCCAACAACCCTATCGCGCTCGCTGTAGTAGAAGCGATTTCTTTGTTGGGCTGGCCCGCAAGCAGTTTACGCATTCTGAGCTTGGGGTGCGTGAATGAAGTCTACGCTCTGGGAGAAAGTCCCGGAAAGCTCTCCATGGTCGGAGATTTGGCGAGACTATTTATGGATGGGCAATCTCGGGGTGCGTTGGGCATGGCGAAGTTGCTCACAGGGCACGAGTACGAGCGCGAAGCAATTTTCCGCTGCTGCCCCGACGTGCCCAAGGATCTCTTCAAGATGGACGACACCAGCAAGACTTCAGAACTTCGCGGCATGGGTGCCGCTGCAGCCCGAAGAGAGCGACCACGGTTGGAGCCAGTCTTCTTCCAAGTTCCAGCCGACCACTTTGAGCCCATCTACAAATTGCAGGAGACTGATTGATGAATACGATTGCGCAACGCCCCGACGACAGCCCCGAACTGCTTCGCAAGTCCGCCGTCTATTCCGTCCTCGATGATATTTGTCGCGACCTGGAACTAACTGAGGGCCAGCTGTCGGCCGCACGGACCAGCTATGAGACCGTTGCGGAATGGCTTTCAAAGAGTACTGAGCCATTCCTGAGTAACGTCAGCGTCTATGCCCACGGATCAGCGGGCTTGGGTACCAGTGTAAAGCCTTTGGGGCGGGAAGACTTCGACGTCGATCTCATTTGTCTGGCGCCTGATTTCACCGCCGACCGATCGCCAGCTGAACTCAAACGGCTCGTGGGCGATCGGCTTAGAGAGAACGCCACGTATGCCCGCATGCTCGAAGAGAAGAAGAGATGTTGGCGATTGAACTACGCCCGGGAGTTTCATTTGGACATCTCGCCCACCATCGTGAACCTCAAATGTATGAACGGAGGCGAACTTGTGCCGGACAAAAAGCTTCGAGATTGGAAGCCGACAAACCCAAGCGGTTACAAGGCGCTCTTTGAAGCGCGCGCAAAACTGAAGCCCCGTGTCCGCTTGACCAAATCTGGGTACGTCTCGGACCAAGCCAATGTGGAGCCATTCCCAAGCAAACCTACTGGCAAGGGTGTGCTGCGGCGCACGGTCCAGCTGTTGAAACGACATCGCGACATCCATTTTCAAGACGTCACAGAGGAGGTGGCGCCCATTTCAATCATCATCACCACTCTTGCGGCGCAAGCGTATGAATGTTGTCACCGCATGTTCACGTTTGACACGGAACTGGATGTCTTGGTGGCTATTGTTCGGATGATGCCGCACTTCATAGAGCGACGCGTAGTGAACGGGCGTGTCGAGCTTTGGGTAGTTAACGAAACGACGGAGGGAGAAAACTTCGCTGATCGCTGGAATACAGAACCAGCTCGGGCTCAGGCTTTCTTTGTGTGGCATGCGAAGGCGTTGTCGGACTTTGAGAACGCAGCCTCTGTTGAGGGAATTGACCGCGTTACCCATGGCCTTGAAGACATCCTCGGAAGCTCTGTTGTGCGCCGGGTCATGGACAGGCGCACTGAGGCAATCTCGACGGCGCGTGACGCTGGTAAGCTGTTTATCGGATCGGCAGGTGGTCTAACGCTGTCAGGTGTGGCGAACGCGGCTCCCGTTCCACGCAATACGCACTTCGGGGGCTGATCGATGACGAGGCGGGGCGAGCGGCCAATTCTGACCCCTGCACAGCAATACCTGTTTTTGAAGAGTAGCCGAGTCGGGCATGGCACCGGCTCGCTGGATGTGAGTGGCTTGATATGGGAATACAAAGAACGTCCCACGCCGTTGAGCCGAGAGTACACAATACGGATTGAGTACAAAGGGCGAAGAGCACCCGACGTTTTCGTGATTGAGCCAAATATTTCGGCGTTGGCAGGAGACCGGGAAATGCCGCACGTTTACAAGAACCCACTACGACTGTGTCTATATCTACCTGGATCCGGAGAGTGGGACGGACAGATGAGAATCGACCGAACGTTCGTGCCGTGGACACTGGTTTGGCTGTATTATTTTGAGGAATGGCTCGCCTCCAACGATTGGAAAGGCGGCGGTGTTCATGTAGACGAACATCATAGCGCAAGCCAAAACCGTCGGGAGCGTCGCAGAACACGCCGTTTCGGATAAGCCACCGTCGGGTTGGACTAGCCCTCATACTTGAGGTGAAACTGTCTTGTGAATTTCAAGTGGCATCATTCAGGTTGGGGAGGGTGGCTTTCTCCTCCCTTTTGAGCGGTTCTTCACCGCTGCCTTAGGGGCCAACCTTTGAAGCAATGCTGAAGCAGGTTCGTCGCTTGGGTCTTGGGGAACCAGTTCGCCCCTGAATGCCTTTGCGAGGATGGCTTGGTCGAGCTTGGACAATAGGTGCGCAGCGCGTGCGCGCTCAGATAAAACGGTTTCGAGCCAGCTGAACGCACGCTCAACAAGTCGG
Source organism: Hyphomicrobiaceae bacterium (assembly GCA_020637815.1). GTDB lineage: Bacteria > Pseudomonadota > Alphaproteobacteria > Rhizobiales > Methyloligellaceae > Methyloceanibacter. The sequence continues at coordinate 138,517 of JACKJS010000001.1, forward strand.
ACAATCTCGCGCTGTTCGCGCAGGTCGAGTCTCGGGAATTCCGTCTGGTTAAGAATTGTCTGGTTTACAAAGGGCTGGCCGGATCCCCCAGCGGCAGTGTTCAGTTCTGCATGTCGAAAAGCAAGCAATGCAAAGCGTAGGTCCACGGAGGGGGCAACGCTAGACGCATAGATGGCATTATCTGTGACCCACGCAGGTCCGCACGTCAGGTGAACATTTCCGCACTGTGCGCCGACGCGGCCGATGACGATGGTTGGCTCACGAACGAGCGCACAATTGTGATTTCCGGTTTTGCCGTTGCCGCCGAATACAGGGATTTCGCCTGGAGCTTGGTCGCTCTTTGGCAAAAACTTCCCGCTTGCCCAGAGAAAGAAAGACCCAGCAGTGTCCTGCCCCCATTGGGGCAATCCATGCTGGCTGCGCCAGTCAGAGGTTAGCTCACCTGAAAATGCTTTCGCGAGGATCGCCTGTTTATAGCTCTCGATGAGCCTCGGGATGCAATCGAGTTCGTGGCGAGCGCGAGAGGAGCGTGCAGAGAGGCTGTCGAGTTTTGCAACGATGCGGCGCTGCTCTCTAAGAGGTGCAAGTGGAATTTCTATAGTTTTGACCGCAGCCGGGCGAGCCCGCATTAGAGACCCGCCTACGCCCGAGACTGTGGCGAGAAATGACTCTCGGAACTCGGGGGCCGAGAGTAGGTGTCTAAGGTAGTAAGGATCACAATGGTCCGTGCGGTGTACTATCCACTCTCCAGATGCGATCTGGTTTTGGTTGTTGGATGCCGAAACGACCCACACCCGGTTGAGGTGAGGGACTATTTTGCAAAGGAGGACATCGCCGGGTTCGACTCTTTGTTTGTTCGATTTTATCTCTCGGCCGCACACTTGTTCTGGCTGTCGGTTTGCAAACGAGGGAACGCTGTAAAGCTCAAAACGTTCATTGGGAAAGCTCGCCGGATTCAGTGATTTCGTTTTAGCCGTTAGCTTTCCGAGAGGAATTTCGGCCCAGTTGTCAGGCAATCCCGTCATTCCGCTGCCTCCGGAACAGGCACCGGTTCATCGCTCTCCAATTTCTCATTTAGTTCGTCAATCTCTGCCAACGCAGCGCGCAAGTGACCCATTATGGCGGCTGCGATGTCCTCGGGCTCCGTTAGCCCCTCCTCCGCTTCAGCTTCAGTGTCCCTCAGCCATGAGATATCGAGATTGTCGTTACGCTCTTTTATGGCCTCGCGGGTGAAGCAGCGGAAGCGCCCGTCCTCGCCTTCATCGTTGCGCTTTGATTTGCCGAGGGGGTCTTTGCCGAAGGCCTGCTCGAATTCGGCAAAGTCCTCGACCTTCAACGGACGTGTTTTCCCGAACGCCGGCACGTTGGCGCGGAGGTCGAAAAACCAGACCGCTTTGGTGTTACCGCTGTCAGTCTTGCCGCGCGTGAAGAACAGCACGTTGGTTTTGACGCCCTGGGCATAAAAGATGCCGGTCGGCAGCCGCAAAACCGTGTGCAGGTTGCAGAGATCCATCAGCCAAGTTCGAAGGCGTCGGCCAGTGTTGTCCTCGAACAGCACGTTATCGGGCACCACTACAGCTGCGCGAGCTCCCGGCTTTAGCGCGCGAACGATATGCTCGACGAAAGCCAGCTGCTTGTTGGAAGTGTCTGCGGTGATCGAGAAATCTGAACGCGTCGGGCGACCACCTCCTTTCTTGGTGCCAAACGGAGGGTTGGTGATGATAAGGTCGGCCTTGCCGAGCCCTTCTCCGACGGGCGACAACGAATCTCCATTCTCGATGGCGCACTGGATATCGTGCAGCATGAGGTTCATGAGCAAGAGCCGGTGCGTGTCGTGAACCAGCTCGCTGCCGGTAAAAGCGTTGTGACGCTGAAAGTGTGCTTTGTCCTTCGGCAGTTTGAATAGATCGTCAGTGTGATCCTTGATGTAGCGGTCGGCCGCCACGATAAATCCTCCCGTTCCGGCGGCTGGATCCTGGATGACCTCGCCGGGCTGCGGCTGCACAAGGCGCACTATGCAGTCTATGAGGGGTCGAGGCGTGAAGTATTGTCCAGCGCCTGACTTCTTTTCTGAGGCGTTCTTTTCAAGCAATCCCTCGTAGAGATTGCCCAGCCCCTCCTCGCGCGCCGAGAACCAGTCGAGCTTATCGATGTCGGTGGTAAGGGACTTGAGGTTGGTAGGCTTCCTGAGTTTCGTCTGTGCGTCGGTGAAGATAGCGAGAACGGTAGGATCCTTGGTAAGGCCTGGGTTGCCGAGATCGAGTAACGCTTGCTTGTAGTGAGTGAGCTGGTCCATACCGCCCCGGCCGGCGATGTCGGCCCATCGGTAGTTCTTCGGCAGCCGTTCCTCGTGTCCTGTTTCGGCAAGCATCTTGAGGAACAGGAGATAGGTGAGCTCGGTCACGTATTCCTGGTACGTAATGCCGTCGTCGCGAAGGACGTGGCAAAGGCTCCACAGCTTGGCAACGATGGTGGATGTAGTCGCGCTTGTTCTCGTCAACTCGCTTGCTTCCATAGTTCCTCGTTAATCTGGGCTAGGATGCCCTCCAGTTCGCCATTGAACTGCTTGTTCAACCGGTTGAATCCGCCATGTTGCTGGAACGGCTCGTCGTCAAGAGCGGCACGGTCCACTACAATTTCCTTGCGTAGTTGCTCGCCAATCCGCTGTAGCCACTGGCGTTGAGGATTGGTCCATTGCTTGGACTTGAGGATGTTGGTCATGGCGCGGCTCACGCGTTCATCGTACGGCATAAGCGGTTCTTTGAGAGCTGCCTGACGCACAAACCCGATGATTGAAGCGGCAATATCCTCGTTCTTTGCTTGTCGCCAGGCCTGACGCAGGTTCGTCTCGCTGTAGTTATGGCGGGCAAGCTCAAGAGCCAACTCCTTAAGTTGACCGCGCGTGAGTTCCTTCGGTCGGGTGAGCACCACCTTCAGCGCCGCAATCTTGTTCATATTGTCGCGCACGAAGGCTGAGAAGCTCTTGAGATAATCCTCGGGACGCTCCTCCCCGGGGCCGTAGCCGCGCGAAACTCCGGTTACTTCGTCGGGATGGGAAGAGATCGGGAGAACCCGGCCGCCGCCTCCTTCCGGATCCCAGTCGAGGATCTTCCCAAGGTCCGGCTTGCCTTTCACCCAGCCGGCAATTTCGCTCGGATCGCTTTGCAGGAGGCGTTTGAGCGTGTTTTGAAGTGTCTCGCCGGCCTCGGCCTCGTATTTCCGGAGAACCTCTTCTGGAAGGCGTCTCATGCGCCGACGCAGTTTCACAGCTAACTGATCGCGCAAGGTGGCTTGGTGCTCGGCGCTGTCGACTTTGGCCAGCTCCTCAAACAACTGAGCGAAGCTTATGGACGGATTGACCACCACGGGCCTCATGGCGGTGACTTGTTCAAGGTTCTTGTAGAGGTCCACAGCGTCGAAGATGCGGAAGGCCTCCTTGTCCTTGCCAGGCCCGAATAGCTCCGGACAGAGCCGTGTGGCACGTCCAAGCATCTGCTCATACAGAATGCGGCTGTTGACCCGGCGCAGGAACACGAGGTTGACGATGCTTGGGACGTCGATGCCGGTGGTGAGCAAGTCCACTGTCACGGCAATGTTTGGTTTGGCGTCGTTCCGAAACGACTTGATCAGTTTACCCACGCGATCAACGCTGCCTGTCACCTTGCGGATTGCGTCGTCCTCAATTGGGATGCCGGCCGCAATATAAGCTTTCTTCAGCTGGTCAACGACGATGTCCGCATGTCCGTCAGTGGCAGCGAATATGAGTGTCTTGCCTGGCAGGCTGGGATCGATCTCCTTCACAAGCTCCTTGGCGACCGCTTCGTTGAACGGCACGGTGATAACCTGCTTGTTGAACTGCTCGACCTCAAACTTGAACTCATCGGGAGCGTGCGCCAGATCAATTTTTCCGGTCTTGGTATCGAACAGCTCCATCTGGTCGCCGGCTTTGAAGACAATGCCGCCACCGCTGAGCTTGGTCTTGATGCGATAAGGAGGTTCGTGGTCAACGAGGTATCCGTCGATGACGGCTTCCCGATAGGAATACGTGTAAACCGGATCGCCGAAGATTTGCGCTGTGTGGAGCGCCGGCGTAGCCGTCAAACCGATCTTCACCGAGTCGAAATGCTCCAGTACGCGGCGATACTTTGAGACGTAGTCGTCCTGATTGCGGAACTCCAATTCCTGGTCGGACATCTCGCGATCGAGAAGATAGCCCCGGTGACATTCATCCACGAGCATTAGATCATATTGATCAATGGGCGGAACGTCGGCGGGATCGCTCGCGAACAGGACGCGCCTTACCAATCCCTGGATAGTGCAGATGTGGACTTCGGTTTCCGTGTCGGGAACGACATCACCCAGCCCCTTCAGACCGTGGATATCTGCAAATGCCTTGGCGCTGACTACCTTGGTGGTGGTGAACTCGTTCTCGGTCTGGGTGCCGAGGGCGCTGCGGTCAACAACAAAGCAAATCCTCCTGAAGCGCTTCGCTGAAAGCAGGCGGTAGAGCAGTGCGATGGCAAGCTTTGTTTTGCCAGTGCCCGTTGCCATAGCGACCAGCATCTGGCGACGCGCCTCGGCGAGCCCTTTCTCTATCGCCTCGATGGCTTCTCTTTGATACGGCCGCAGCGGAAAGCCGAAGTTGAAAGGTTCCTGCTTGAGGGTCTCGTCGGCGGCCTCACGGTCCATCTCCAGTTCGGCCTTAAGGCCTTCGGGGGTGTACCAGTCGGACACGCAGCGGCTGACGTTTGTGGTCTTGCGAGCGTCGCGGAACCAGATGCCGCTCTCGGTCTCAACTTGTTTGAGGTATGGCCGGCCGTTCGTAGAGAAAAGAAATGGCGCCTTGAATTCGCCCCAGGGGCCGCCAGCGAAGGCCACGGCGTCTGCGACCTTGAAGCCCTTTGAATAGCGCTCCGCCTGCACGAGTGCCGCTGAGACGTTCTTGCGCTGCCGTTTTGCTTCGACCACGCCCACCAGGGTTGTGCCGATGAACAGAGCGTAGTCGGCTGGACCGGTTGCCGTTGGCCATTCGGCGATAGCCATGTCCTGACCCTTGGAGGGCCGGGCGCCAGAAGCGAAAGTCAGCTTTTCAGAGTCCGCAGTCCATCCACGCGCTCGCAACTGAGCATCAATCAGTCGCCGTGTATCGGCTTCATCGAGGTCGATCTGCTTAGCCGCCTCTTGGCCTTGTTCAATGGCCGAGCGGATTTCTGCTGCTGGGGTGGTTTCGGCCTTGGCTTGCAGCGCGGCCAATTCGGCTTGGACGGCAGCTGTAGCCTGCTCGGCTTCGGCAGCGAGCTGCTCCCAAATAGCTCTCTCTTCGTTCTCTCTCTTTGCCCGTTGCTCTGCTGTTTCGCGCGCGGCCGCTTCCGTTTGGTGAGCGAGACGTGCTTTTTCGGCTTTGGATAATGCTTCGTCGCGTTCGCCCCGCAATCGCTCCAACTCGTCACGAAGAGCCTCTGTGCCGTCGGCTGGATCGGACGGAGGAAGGAACGGACCTGGCTTGAATCTCGCATCAGCAAAGGTTCGGTGGAACCAGATGGCCAGCTGGCGCGCGAGTTTCAGTCCGGCAAGCGCATCTCGGTGGGTTCCGACATGGGCATGGGCGGCGGCGTTTCCGGCCTTCCGGAGGTGATGAAAGATATCAAGCACGTCGCGTGGGAGGCCGGCGTCGAGTTTGAGGCGCCGCAGAAGGTCAGCCTGGGCCTCATCGGGCACAGTGAGTAGGCGGTATCGCGCAGCAACTTGCTGGGCCAGCAGTTCGGAAAACTGACGGAGCTTGATGAGCGAAGTGTTGGGGTCGTCGGAGAAGTAGCGCTCGGCCAGCGAGGCGAGCCGTACTAGCTGCTGGTCATCAGAAGCCAGGAAGGCGAAGTTGGCCGAAGCTGTCTCCGTCATAACTTGCTTAACCCCCATCAGCGTCGCCTAGGTGATCACTGTTACGCTTGGCTCGTCTGCCAGCAACAGTTCCACGGCATCGCGCAACGGCAAAAGATGGTTCTGAACAATGTCCCAGATGATCTCGGGATCGACGCGATGGTACTCATGCCTCAGCTTGTGGCCAATGGAGATGATATTCGGCCACGGAACCTCGGGTGCACGCTCTTTCATCTCGGTAGGTAGGTGGTTGGCAGCCTCAGCGATGACCAGGACGGCGTATTGGCACGCGTAGCGCAGGACGCGGCCATCACGGAAATCCTCGAAGGTCTGCTCCTGCCCCACGCGAAGCAGGAAGTCGATGTGGTCCCGCATGTCCTCTAGGCGGGGTCGCGCACTTCGGACCACGGCTACAGAACCCTGATTGCGTCTTGTTCAATGACGGCCCGCAACGATGGGTGAAGGGCTGTGCGGGTCGATAGATCGACTTCGGTCTGGAGCAACTCGGTGAGGTAGCGTTCCAGTCCGGTGAGCTCTATGAAGCCAAAGGGTTTCTGGGGATCGCGGTCCAGGAACAGGTCAACGTCCGAACTTGGACCGGCCGTATCATGGCGGGTTGAGCCATATAAATAGAGCGCTGCAGCGCCATAAGCACGAATAGGCTGCTCGTGCGCGCGGATTAGTTCGATGACTTGATCAGTCTTCATCGGCGCTTCCCCTCTTTATGGTTCTATTATGGGATGCTTTCTTGGATCAGGCAAGCTTAGGTTGTACACTCGGGGTACACTTATGCTTCGGCAACGATGACTTGGTGCGTTGTTGGGCGAGAACGGTGAGCCGAGTCTGTTGCCTCTAGCATAGTGGGCCCGGTCTCTCGACGCCCCCGGAGCCTTGCCGGCAGCGGTAAAGATTTCGCGGCTGTCCGGTGGGCCACAAGGGCTGCCTAAAATCATGGCCCTTTAGGTGCAAGTAAGGACCGACTCCCGTAGAGTGCGAAACGAAAGATGCATAAGCGATGGCTCGAAGCGTAAAGGCCCTAATCAATCCCGAGTTGCTCGAATGGGCACGCAGCACTGCGCATATGAGCCTAGCCGAGGCGGCTAAGAAGGCGAAAGTCACCGAAGAGAAACTGGCAGCGTGGGAGGCGGGCAAAGACGCGCCGACGGTGGCGAAGCTGCGGCTGTTGGCGAAGGCATATCGGCGGCCACTGTCGGTGTTCTATTTGCCGGAACGACCGCTTGATTTCGCGCCGCTGAAAGATTTCCGGAGATTGCCAGGCGAGGTTGCGGGTTTCCTCTCGCCACGGCTGGCGGCAGAGATCCGCATGGCGCATGAGCGTCGGCAATTTGCGTTGGAGCTTTACGAAGAACTTGGCGAGGAGGCCCCGCGTCTGCAGATGCAGGCGCGGGTGACGGACGATCCGGAGGAAATTGGCGGCGAGTTGCGGCGTTTACTCGGGGTGACGTTGGATGAACAGCGGGAATGGGCGGACCCGCGTGTGGCGTACAACGGATGGCGGGAAAAAATTGAAGCTCTCGGAGTACTGGTGTTTCAGCTGTCCCGCATTCCAGTGAGCGAAGTGCGTGGCTTTGCGATAGCGAATGACGGGGTCGTGCCGGTAGTCGCGGTGAATGCCAAGGACAGCTATACGGCGCGGAGCTTCAGCCTGGTGCACGAATTTGCGCATCTGGTGCTCGGCGAGAGTTCGATATCGGACTTCGATGAAAGCACTGGGCAGGCCCCTCGGTTTGAGGGCGTGGATCGGATTGAAGTGTTCTGCAACGCTGTGGCGGCAGCCACGCTATTGCCGCGTGAGGAGTTCCTGCGGGAACCGTTAGTGGCCGCGCATGAGGTCGGAGCGTGGAGTGATGAGGATCTGGAGACACTGGCGCGGGCATATGGAGTAAGCCCACATGCGGTTTTGCGGCGATTGCTCACGGTCGGAAAAACCTCGCGAGAGTTCTACCAAAGAAAGTTGCGGCAATATGAGGAAGAAGCCGCACAACTGGCGGCAAGAAAGGCAAAAGGGGGACCTGCTCCTCATGTTGCGGCATTAGCGAATCTGGGCGGGGGATACGCCCGGCTGGTATTTGAGGGTTATTACAATCGGCGCCTAACTTTGGCGGATGTGTCGGGGCAATTGAATTTGAAGGTGTCGCATATCCCGCGATTGGAAGCGGCCGCTTTCGGCCGGGCGGCGTAGATGGACGGCAGCGGGCTCTATTGCTTCGATACGTCATCGTTGCTGGCGGCGTGGAACGAACTTTACCCTATCGGTCACTTCCCTACGGTGTGGGAGCACCTGGCGGCTTTGGTGGAAGCTGGTCGTGCAATTGCGCCGGTAGAGGTGCGGCATGAAGTTGAGAAGCGTGATGATGGGCTATTCAAGTGGCTCAAGACAAACAAGGCGATGTTTGTTGACGTGGACGAGCCGGTGCAGGTGCGGCAACGGGATATTCTGACGAAGTTTCCAAGGTTGGTGGCTGAGAGGAAGAATCGGTTCTCGGCAGATCCGTGGGTCATTGCGCTGGCGTTAGAACGTGGCGCTGCGGTGGTCACGGATGAGAGGGCAACCTTGAAGCCGCTTAGGCCGAACATTCCGGATGTATGTGCGGATGGGGAGTTTTTGCGGCCGTGCTTTCCGATACTGGAAGTCATTCGGCAGGAAAAGTGGATTTATAGGTAGGGGAGCTGATGTTGGGATTTGAACAAAGAAAGCGGGATAACTGGTTCAGCTGAGCTTGCTCGAACCTGTGCTGCCTCGGGATAGGCAGTTTTGTCTCGCGGATAAGTCGGTGGAGCTAATCGAAGCTGCAGGCGCGCTTCGGGGGATGCTGCAGCCGGAGCTTCGGGAGGAGCTGGGCAAGCTCGTGAGGTCGCTGGACTGCCACTACTCGAATGGAATTGAGGGGGTCTGGATAGACCCGGTCGATATCGAGTCAGCTGGGAGTGGGACGTGGAAGGTCCCATTAGAAGCGGTGGCGCATGTCGCGGTGCAAGGCAAGATTGACCGCAGCGAGGCCCCTTCTCCGTGCGGGTCGGGTGAATTTGCTCGGTGGGTGCATCGGGAGCTCTGTGGGCGGCTTCCGGAGGATCTGCTGTGGATGGAGAACCCTGATAGTGGAAAGCGCACGAAAGTGATTCCTGGGGAGTTCCGAGAGCACGAGGTGGTGGTGGGGCGGCATCTGGCACCGCCGGCTCAAGATCTAGAAGGGCTTATGAAGCGTTTCGAAGCGGCCTATGGGCGGGTGAATGTGCCCCCGCCGTATCGGTGTGTCTCGGTAGCGGCGGCACATCATCGGTTCCTATGGATTCACCCGTTCGGCGATGGGAACGGTCGCGTAGCGCGGTTGATGTCACATGGAATGCTCAAAGAGTGGGGTCTCGGGTCGGAGCTGTGGTCGGTGTCGCGGGGCCTGGCGCGGAACGTTGAGGAGTATAAGCGGCGGCTTGGGGATGCGGATTCGCCACGGCGTGGCGATTACGATGGACGCGGAGCTTTGAGCGAGGAAGGCTTGGCACGGTTCTGCGAATTCTTCTTGGATGTGTGCATCGACCAGGTGCGGTTCATGCAGTCAATGCTGCGGCCGGAGGGATTGCTCGCGCGGGTGCGCATCTGGTGCGACGAAGAAGTGGCGGTGGGACGACTGCACAAAGAAGCGTGGAAGCTGTTGAGGGAGGCAATCCTTGCGGGGTCGTTCGCGCGTGGCCGAGCGGGAGAGATTACGGGGTATCAAGAGCGTAGAGGTCGGGCTGTTTTGAATGAACTGGTCGAGCGTGGCGTGCTCGTGTCGGATGGGCCGAAAGGCGCGGTGCGGTTGGGATTTCCTGTGGAGGTCGTGGTGCGTTGGATCCCGACGCTATACCCGGCGAAGGTTGGCGTGTCGGTGGGAGCTTAGGAGTGCACAAGGCGTAGGCAGCCGGGGTATGAGTGGGACGTGAACGGAGTAGAATGAAAAGAAAAGGAAGTGAATGGACTTAGATACTGCCTCGCGTCTTCGGTATTTGCGCGTTGATGAAACGGACGTGGCGAAGCTGCGCGGTGTTTGGGATGTAATTCAAGCAGGGCTGGATGGGATCATGGAGAAATTCTATGGCCATCTTGCAACTGAGCCGGCGGTGGCGCGCTTCCTTGACGGTGCGTCAGTTGAGGGGCTGAAGGAGGCGCAGCGGAAGCATTGGAAGCTGGCGTTTACCTCGGGGTTCAATACGGCGTACGTGGAAAGTGTGAGCCGGATTGGTGCGGCACATGCGCGGATTGGGATGGAGCCGCGCTGGTTTCTGGGAGCATACGCACTGATATTGGGTGAACTACGCGCGGTGATTATGAGGAATGCGAGTTGGTGGCGCGGTGACGAAGAGAGTGTGTGTTCGGCCGTGGTGAAGTTGGTGTTCATGGACATGGATTGCATTATGTCGGTGTACAGCGCGATTGCTGAGGAAGATGCCGCTGAGCACGAGCGGGCTGCAGCGCTGGCATTGATTGGTGAGTTCGATGGGAAGGTGTCGGGACGGATTAGTTCGGTTGCTGCGGCGGTGGAGGAGCTGAGTCAGACATCGGCACATATTGCGGGTAGCATTAGTGCGAGCAGCGATACGGCGGGTGAAGTGGCGGCGCAGGTTGAGATTGGGCAAGCGGATAACGCTGCACTGGGAGAGGCAACTCAGAAGATCAACAAGGTTGTGGAGCTTATCCGTGGGATTGCATCACAGACGCAGTTGTTGGCGCTGAATGCGTCGATAGAGGCGGCGCGTGCTGGAGAGGCCGGGCGTGGTTTTGGGGTCGTTGCGGATGAGGTAAAAAAGTTGGCTGTGGCTACGGCGCAAGCGACTGTGGAAATCGAGGTCGAGGTTCGGGAGATACAAGAAAGCGTGGCACGCGTCACGGAAACGTCTAACGGTACGGCAAGTGGTGTGAGAAGTATCAATGACGCGTTTGGGCATATGGTGGCTTCGACCACAGAGCAGTCCGCAGCAACGGCAGATATCTCGACGAGCGTGTCTGAGATTGAAATGGCGATCAAAGATCTTTTCGGCGCCGTTTCAGGTGAGCAGACAGGCGCCGATAGTGAAACGCCGGAGAACACCGTTGCTCAAGGGGCAATTGCCCCTTCAGATAGGCCACAGCCTGGGAAGCTTTCGCGGCGGCGGTAAAGATGGCGCGGCTGTCGTCCTTGAGCAGCTGGAGCCAGTGCGCCAGGTACTGAGCGTGGTCGGGGCGCGTGTCCTGGGTAATGCCGAGTTCGCTGCAAAGGAAGGCTGCGCCCAATTCCGCTGTCAGCTCTTCCGCTGAGTATGCGGCGTCGCCGAAGCGCTTGCCGAACTGACGATCGAGGCGGTGGGAGGCACCGGTCCAATGGATCAGCTCGTGGAGCTGGACGGCGTAGTAGCTTTCGTCGCGGCTCATCGTGTCGGTACCGGCAAAGAGCCCCTCGTCCGGCATCTGGATATGGTCGGTTGAGGGGCGGTAGTAGGCACGCTGGCCACCGTGCTCGATGCGCGCGCCGGTTGCTGCAACGAAGTGCTCGGCCGCTTCATTGCGCTGGATCGGGCCCAAGGGCTCGGGGTCGTCGGGTGGCGTGAACCCGTCAACCTGGTCGGCGTTGAACACGGCCGATGCACGGGCAACGCGGCGCTTTCCGTCGTCGTTGGCGTCGGAAGGATCTGGATCGGCTTCGTACTCCTTGTAGAAGATGACGTGGGACGCCTTCTCGCCCTTGCGGACTTGAGCCCCCTTCTCCGCCCACTGACGATAGGTACCCCAGATCGGTGTAGCGAACTGGCGGACTTCGGCTTCAACCCACAAGGCAACCACGTTGATGCCGTTATAGGCATTGCCCGTAAGCGCGTTGACGGGCATGAACAGCGGCCCGGATATGCGGCGCCACGGCAGCGTGGGCTCGCTGGGATTGGCTTCGATGGCGGCAATGAGTTTGTCGGTGATTTCCGCGTGGATATCGCGGCGGGGCTTGGCGGATTTTCTCTGTGTAGACATTGGCGTCGCTCCTTTCGCTTCGGGAGCCCGCTTGGCGGCGGGCTCGAATGCCGACGAAAGGCGACGGGGCTTAGCGGGCCTGGAACCGGGCCGAAGGCCCGGTGGCCCGGCGTAGCCGGAAGCCGAGGGCTTGCCCCTTGAAGGGCCCGTGCCCCGGCGCAGGGTCGGCATCTGTTGAGAGCCGGCCGGCGGGCGCACGGAACGGAAGCGACGAGATGGATGCGGGAAAACTGTCAGGCGCGGCCGAAAGCAGCGAGGACTTCGTCAAGGAATGGTCGCAGCGGTTTGGCCTGCGGATGCTTGGCAACGACGTGGCGTTGGCCGTTGAGAGAGAATGCGTGTTCGACAAAGGTGCCGAGACGTTCGATGGGGGTGGCATGTTGTGGCAGGAAGGGTCGGGCCCAGTCGATGCCGGTGAGGTAGAGGACGCGGGTAGGGCGGCGGGCTGAGAGTTCCGCATGGAAGATGGCAATGGAGTCTTCAAGGATAGCGCGGCAAAGGGGGTCGGAAGGGTTTCCGCCATGGGCGGGGGCGAGTTTGTAGAGATTGGTCCAGGCAAGGCATGACGGCCAGGATGGGTCGGTAGGGCGTGAAAGATTGAGTTCAGCGATAAGGGCTTTGGCAAGACGGAAGAAGGCGGATCTGCTCATTGGATATTGATTGGACGGGGCGTGCCAACGTTCGGCAATCCATTGCATGGGACATTGAGCGGGATCTTGAGAAGCGAGGATGGCGGCTTGGGCGATGGCTTGGGCGCGTGCTGGGGCTTTGCATTCAGGAAGAGAGAAACCATTGGGGAAGTCAGGGAGAGTCCAACCATTGACGGCTCGGCCGACAAGCATGAGGTCGTGGCGGTAGTTGTTGCCGGTGATAGGGAGAAACGCCGTGAGCGGAGTGGCGGAGAGCTTAGGAGTGGTTTTGTCGGCGAGATGAGAAAGAAGTTCGGCGAGCAAGCGTGCTTCGTGTGGAGTGGGGAATTGTGTCACGCGGGTCCCTTATCGATGCAGGTGCGGGAATCGTATTTGCGTGGGGGGTTGTTCGAGTAAGAAGGGATGACGATTCCGTTGTTAATAGTGCAGGCAGTGGCTCCGAGGAGACAAATGGTGCCTTTCTCCGCACCGGTGGAGGCGTCATAGCGGTAGGCTCGGTGGTCAGTACGGACAATGATCGTTGTTTGTCCGTCGCTGTCGGCGCTGATTGCATTGCCGGAACCGATGGTGGTGCGCAGAGCACCCGTGGTGGAATCGGTGCGCCACGCTTGGCCGCTCTTGATAGTAACTCCGCCTGGCAACGTTGATAGTCCTTATTATAGGGCCGAGGGTTTTTTGTTTCGATGAGAGTTTGTGGGGTCGGTAGGTGTTAGCGTCCTCTGCTACGGCGCTTGTACGGGCTTTCGGAGGGTTTATGGTTGGGCTGAGGCGTGTTGGCCTTCGTCCATTGCTCAAACGCATTGAGAGGGTCGTCTGCGGGGTGTGTTTTTGGCGCGGCTGCAAGAAGCTTCTCGCGCTCAACAATATGGTGGGGATCTGAGGGGTTGTGGGCGCGAACGGCATCTTCGAATGACTGTTGCTCGGCAACGCGGGCGCTGACGCTCTGGCGAAGGTCTGCGTTGAGGGTGTCGAGGAGCTGGCCAATACGTTCGGCGGATACGTTTTGCGTCTTCCATTCACCGCTTTTGTAATACCAGACAGCCTGCTGGTAGGCGGTTTTGGCAAGGCGCTCGGCCGCCTTGAGGCTGTGAAGAGATTCAGCCTGGTTCTGGAGAGAGTCGGGGATTGGAGGTTTGCGGTCTTGGGCGCGTTGGTCGAGCGAGTGGGCTGGAGTTGGCGTGTGGGAGGGGGCGAGCTGTCGTTCGTGGGCGCGTAGCTGCTGGCGTAAGGCGGGGTCTGCGTTGATGTGGGCCAACAGTCGGCTGCGGTCGGCCGCGACGTGGCGGAGTTTGTTGTGGAGGCGAAAGAGGATGCGCTTTTGGAGCTTCGGCATCCAGAACGCCATTTTTACGCGGGCAATGTAGGCATTGAGGCGAAGGCGGCGGGCGTTAAGGCGGTCGAGGCGGCTAAGCAAATCTGACAAGGCGTTGCACCGATGCAAGGTAGGTGTGGCGAAAGTGGAGCACAACGTGGCATAGCGCTGGAAACCAGTCTAGGCTTGGGGTGAGAGTGCTTGTAGGCAAGTTGGATGATGGAAAAAAACGCGGACAACAATTGGAATAGGCGTGTGCTTGAGAGTCGAATAGCGGCCCGGAAGGTGATGGAAAAGGATACGCCTGGCGCGGAAGAGGCTTTGCTGGCGTTTGCGCGCTGGCAGGGGAAGACGCAGGAGATCGGCGTTGACCGCGAAGCGGAGAAAGAGAAGCTGCACCAGGTGATGGATAAAATGGGGCCGGACAAGCTGGCGGACGTGAAGCATTTGGTGGGGGATATTGAGGACGGGCTGCTGAGCGAGTTCATGGTCTACTCTGCAAAGCGGGCGCAGGAAGAATTGAAGGAGATGGCGCGGGAGCTGGTGGCTGACCGTGGCAATGACGATCCGGAAGGTTATGGGGACGATGAGCCGGACGATGAGCCGGACAAGAAACGGCGGCGGGGTCGCAGTCGATAAAGAAGAGGGGGCCTGATGGCCCCCTTTTCTTTTGCTTGGATAGGAACCTAGCGGGACATATCGGCCGCTTGCTGCTGCTCGGGCTTGGCGCCTCGGCCGCGTTTGGGGGAGGAGCTTGCAGCCTGGTCCGGCTTGGACAGTGCTTGCGCCTCTTCGCGGGTTAGCGGGTATTGGGTGTTGCCGCTGAGAAACGGGCCGTAGCGTCCGCTGCGATCCCACAGGGAGCCGCGCACTTCTTTCTCGCCGGCTTCGCGCTGCCACTTGAGCCAGTAAAGCGGGCGGTTGGCATTGATTTCGCGGGCTGCTTCATCAAGAGCGGGGAATGCAGGGTCGCTCTTGAGGATCTTGGCGTTGTTTACGCGCATGATGATGGTGCCCGGATTGAGTTCGTAAGGGTTCTCGTAGATTTCGCTGGCTTCGGGATCGACTTTGTCGGGGTCAATCTTGGCAGCATCCTCGGCACTCATGCGGGCGGCGGCTTCAAGGTGATCTTCAACGCCGGCACGGGTTGAAAGGAGACGGACGGGGCCAGCAAAGAACACTTTGCCCTCCTTCCCTAAGTAAGGCCAGATGGCGTACTCGTGGAGCACGTCGGGTTCATCGGGAGATGAAATTGTTCCGCGAAAGAGCGGCATGCGGTCATTGCGGGCGCGCTCGCTTCCGGTCATGCGTTGATAGCGTGGATCATTAGGCAGAACACGGACGAAGTTTGCCCGCACGTTGCCAGTGGGTTGTTCAATTTTGATTTCCATGGACCTCTCTTTCATTGGTGGTGGTTTCCACGGAAAAGTGTGCGCGGGGTATACGGTCTGGTCAATCGATGTGCTGCATTTGTATTCAGTGAATATGCGTGATGATTAGCGCGTGAGCAGCGAAGGAGTGTCGGCTGACGGAGCTAAGCGGGCAATGAGGTGAGTGAGCGGGTAATTGTTCTCGGGTGTAAGGCGACGAAGGTGCGTTGGAATAGCGTCGTAAGGAAGGCCCGCAAGGACAGTGCGGAGTCTGTGTGCGATGGCGGGCGCAAAGTCTTTGAGGTGCGGCCCCGGCAGGTTGGGATCGTCGTTGGGAATAGCGTTCCGGTCATGGTCGATCAGATGGCTAAGGCGGCTTGCGTCTGCAGCGGCGGCGTGGAACGGCTCGCGGCGGTTCTGCTCGGGGTCGAAGATGACGGCATCGTAGCGCTGCACGATTGGCGAAGGCAGGCTGTAGCGGCGGTGGGGCGGCATGCCGGTCATAGTGTCAATGACAAGGTGGCGAAGGCTGTCTAGCTGAGCGTAAACGTGCGCGTGGTGCTGCAGGTGGGCGGTGCTGGCAGTGGGCGGTATGTGGCGCCACTTAATTTCGTCGTAGCGGTGGAGTGCGGCGGCGATGGTGGCAATTTGGTTTTTGTACGGCTGCACTCATGGTTGCTTTCCTTGGCAGGCAAGTGATGGGGCGGAAAGCGGAAGTTTCAAGAGCGATGGAAGGAATTGATGGGATCGGGGATGCCGAGAGCCTTGTGGCGGACTCGCTGTTCTTCCCAATATGGGGGACTCACGTCGCGGGCGCTAAGGGCAAAGTGGTGATAAAGCCGGAGTGCGCGGCAAAACTCGTCGGTGACAATAACCTCGATGAGGTGGTCTCGGTCCTGTTGCGGTAGCTCGAACCAATCGCCGTCGCCGGTGCCGACGACCATCAGATATTCCTTGGCAAAGGCATATGGGTTGGCTTCGGCCCATTGTTGGAAAGTCATGGGGGTGCTCGATGCTGCGGCGATGTGGCGAGCTTGAGTCAAGCGGGCTACGGGGTCAAGCAAAGAGCTTGGCAACGGGGGGCGGGCGCATCGTCAGGTGTGCCAGATCCTGGTAGGCCCCTCGTCTGCGCAGCATGGCGGGATGGCTGCCGCGTGAAAAGACGACGGTCTTGGTGGCGTACTCTGGGCCGGAGAGATCTGACGCGGTGACAAGTGGACTGCTCTTGCCGGACAGGACGTTGCTGGTCTGTCCGAGGCGCTTGGATATGGCAGCGGCAAGTTCCTCGTCGGGTTGCATATAGCAACGTACACGGGCGTCCTCGGGAATGCCGTCTCCGGCATTGAGGCCATAGGCGGTCCTCAGCTGGCGAATGTTCTGGGCGAACATCCATAAGCGCAGGCCCGCGCTACGGCCGGTGGCCTGCATCTGCAAGATGCTTTTGAAATTGCCGAGCTGAGGCATCTCATCAAGAAAGAACGTTATGGGGGGCTCATCAGGCTTAGCTTCGTAGTTAAGCAATAAGCGCATGTGCTGGAAAACGAGCAGGCGGAGGATCGGCGCGTAAGCGGGAATATCGTCAATGGGGAGGGAAATGTAGACGGTTGTTCCGGGTCGTGTGCGCAGATCGAGGGGACTCCAATCGCTGGAGGCCATGGCGCGTTGCGCGAATGGTTCGCGGGCGAAGCTGGAGATGTGCGAGCGGGCTGTATCGAAAATGGTTTCGAGACGGTTGTTCTCGTCCTCGCTGATTCCGTTCCTTATGGCGAGTGCGGCCGCGCGCAGGTCATCGACGCCGTGCTTCTCGGCAAGTCCCTGCATGAGGGTGAGGATGTGTTCGGTTGAGTCTGCTAGGACAATCTTGTTGTTCTGTTTGGTGGTGCTGGTGTCGAGGCTGAGAAAGCGGGCGAGCTGGGGCAAGTTGCGGGTGCTCTTGGGAGAAGACAACGCGATGGTGGTTGCAAACGCCCAAAGGAAGTTGCGGGCGCGGTTCTCCCAGTAGGGATCCTTGAGATTGGGATTGTCTGCAATGACTTGGTAGGTGAAGACATTGCAGTCGGACGGCGCGTGCATCGGGTCGTTGGAGATGAAGTCAAACGGGTTGAAGCGGTTTGACCGGTGCTCGGTGTTGGTGGGTGAGAAACGATATACGGGGCCGAAGTGCTTGGAACGGTAGCCGGCCGTTTTCTCCCAAAGCTCTCCCTTCACGTCCAGGACAACGGCGGAGCCAGTATAGGTCAAAAGATTGCGGATCACCTGGGATGAGGTCTTGCCGGCGCCTGAGCTGGCTATGGTGATGAGGCTTTCGTTTCCGTTGAAGTAGACCGGTGACTCCTGGTCGTCGTCGGTGAAACCGATGACAAGTGAGGACGGGGACTTTTCAAGCGATAGAGAGGCGTCGGTGGCGAAGTCGTCGCGGGTCATGAAGCGGGCCCCGCTATGGAGACCCGGAACGTTGGCTGGGGCGGAAGAGCCGGTCGTCGGCGTTAAAGCGGCAATGCGGTTGGCAGTTTCGGAGATTACGGACGTATAAGCGGGAAGTGCACGGGAGAAGAGCTGGGGAATCAGTGTGCGGACCTCTTGCATGCGGGGATCGGCAGCAATGGCGTCGTTGGGAACGAGCTGAGCCTGTGTGCCGTCGCCAAAAGCGACGCTGCGGAGAAAGTTGTTCCATTCAGTGAGTGTGATTGCGCGTTGGGCAGCGAGCTGCGCCATGGAACGAATAAGGGCAAGCTCTCTATCGTCAAGAGAGATGATGGGGCGGTGGATAGTGAAGCGGTCCAGCAGTTTGTAGACCTTGCCGATATTGCGGTTGTGCAAAAAACTCTCGGCGCTGTGAGTGAGTATGGCGAGGCCGGGGCCACCTTTGGTGAGCAATCCTGCGCCGGCTTTGAGGATGGAACCTCCAAAGGTGGGTTTGCCGGGATAAGCCTGGTCAAGAAAGTTGTCGATTTGCTTGCTGGGGATGCGCCAGAGGATGTCGCCAACGGGGATGATAAGTTGTGTTGATTTGTCAGCGAGAGTGTTGCTGACCGTTGCCATGAAATGGAGGGGATCAACCTTATCAGGTGGGTTGTACAACGGCGTCCTCGGGTTGAGCTGGGGCGGCAGGCTGTTCGGGGTTTTGCTCGTTTGAGCGGTAGGCAACGATCAGTGTGCGGTCGTCGTTGTTGTCGGCTGGGCGCTGGAAGAGAAACTCGGCGAAGTAGCGCGATAATTGGTGGGGCGGGTACTCCTGATGAACGAGGTGCATCTCATCAATGAATGGCGTACCGAGGTGCAGCGGGTCACCGGGGTGGCGTATCTGGGAGAAGAAGTTATTGGCGCCGTCGGTGGCAAGGATGACGCCTCTAATTGCGTTGCTCGGCGTGGCGTGGGTGGTGAGAAGGTCGGGCCAATGATCGTGAACGAGAGTGAGCACCTTGGCGCTGGAAGGTTGCGGAGCTGAGCAGAGTGACTGAACGCTAAGAGGGTTGGCGGGCGTGCTGGGGCTGTCGATTAGGGCGGCTACGGATGAATCGCCGAGGTTGGCCGAGTAGACTGTGTGGGGAGTGATTGCGACGGCAGCAAGAGTTGCGGCGTAGTCGCTTAATGGCGCTTCAGCAGTTGTGGCCAAGTGCTGCAGTTCGGTGTGAGCTGCGGTAAAGGCGGAACGCAACGCTGAGGCGTTAAGGGTGCCCGCACTTACTTGAGAAATAAGGTGGGTCACGACGGTTGAAACCGCCGTGGCGGCGCCGTCGTGGCTTCTGGGTTTGCTGCCAACACCGTCTGCAATGGCAAGAATAAGGGTGTCATGTGCTTGGGCAACGGCGTAGGCGTCTTGGTACGGCTCGCCTTTGCGGATGTGTCCCTTGCCCTTCTGTGCCGCAAGGGAAATTACCCAGGGGGCGGCACAGAAGGTTTGCAGGTGTACGGAGCTTGGCGGGGTTTGGATATCAAACATCGCTAGCTCGGATGGTGCCGGCGCCTTGGGTTAGGTGCTCCTGGGCAGCTTTGATGGCAATGGGGAGGTCGTCGCCATCGCTATCGCCGAAGGTCTCAGTGACTCTGGATACAACGTGGGTCACCAGGGCTATGAGGTCGGGCATGCTTTGGATGCCTTGTGATAGTTCGTACACGGTTTCGGTGCCGGATAGCCGGGAAAGAGCTTCTTGGCCGGTAAGTACCGTGCCGGTTTCGTCACGGGGCGAATAGTCGGGATCGACGATGCGACAGCCGTTGGGGGTAATGAAGTGGATGATGACGGCCTGCTGGCGTTCGGGGTTGCTGCCGCCCGAAAGCTTGGTCAGGCGCGCATGCATTTTGTCCCACAAGGGTGTGCCGATAGCGAAGTCTGTGGGGGCGCCATCAGTAATGTGGAAGATATGCGCAAGGCCGGACGAGGGAATGTTGTTGGCGGGGTCTTTGTAGTAGCGGAGTCGTTCCGCGATCTGGTTCAGCGCTTCATTGAGGGCAGCATAGGTGCAGGTGGAGCGGCGTGCGTCGAAATTGACGGAGTGCGGAAGGTTGGTTGCGATGGTCCAATCTATTTCAACGACCGGATCGTCTGAGTAGGAAATAACGCAGACATCGATCTGGTGGTTTTTATCGGCCAGCTCGTTGCCCGGAGGGGGCATGCGGAGCATTTCCAGGATGTCGGTCAGCGTTTGGTTGATGGTGTAGATGTCGGCGTCGTTGCCGCCCATGGCGGTGGATGCCGAAACGTCAACGAGGAAGAGGAAGGGATAGCGGGTCAGGTGCTTCTGATCGTCGGGAACGATTCCGCCTGCGGAGATCGCGGCGGAGAGACCACTGCGGATGACGGCGCTGGGGTCAGAACTCATGTCGGGCTCCTTTCAACGAGTGCGGGTGGTGTTGCGACGGATTCAAGCCGCCACCTGACTTGTCAAGCGATTCTTGGTTGGCGGGGGGGAGGATGGTGCTCGTTTGTATCAGTGCGGGAATTGGAGAACGCATTGAGAATCGGGAGAATTACGTCATGGGCTATTACCGGTAGGCCGGAGCAAAAAACCACCGCTCGGGTTTGGTAGGTACAGCGTTTGGTTGTCTTTGAATGGCCGGGGGTCTGTGGGGGGGAGAGTTGCGGGAGCGGTTAAACCAATGGGGGCGGCGATCCGGTGGCTTGCGGAGTGGTCCTGGCGGGAGTGGCAACAGGGCTTCTGGTATTGCCATAGATACGTGTGCCGATGGGGCGTGAGCGGGTGGGCGAATGGGAGCAGCACTCACCTGAATACCCGTCGTTGGCGATGCCAATAGCCAGGCGAGTGAGAGTGGCAGACCGCAGAGCACGGCAAGCAGGACTGCTGCGAGGATGAGTCTGCGGAGGGGGAGACGAAGTCGTGTTGTAGCGACGGGTGTGGCTGGAGGTGGAGGTGCCGGTTGAGGAACTGGTTGCTGGAGCGAGTGGGTCGGTGCAGGCGGTTCAGGCTGAGGGTCGTGGAAGAGACCTCCAGTGCTGCCCGAGGAGGGTACGCCATTGGCCTAGGGGAACAGGGTTTTTGGTGGTGAAAGTTTGGCGAAATGCCTTTCGAATGGGAACAGGTAGGGCGCGGTACTTGTCGAGGGCGTAGCGGGATACGGGGTATCTGTCCGGCTGTTCGTATGGGAAGGCATATCGGTCGATAAGATCGTCCGGGTTGCTATCGCTTGAAATGAATGGGTGGAGATTGGGCACGCCAACGTCGGCCATGATGAGCTGAAAAAGCAGAATGGTAGCAACGAAGGTGTCGTGGGCCTCGGTCAGCTGCGTGGTCTGTTTTTGTGTGCGGATTCCCGGGGAGCGAAAAGAGGGCGTGGTGCCGGCGGCGGTGTAGGAACGGTGGCCGGCTTCGGGACACGTGAACTGGAACGAGTCGGTGTCGATGAAGAAAACCTGTTTGAAGTTGTTGGAGACACGGACATTGCTCGCGCTGAGGTCACCAAAGACAAAGCGCCACGGGTGAGCGTGAAGCAGCTCTATCTGCCCCAGCAAGGTGCGCGCGATGTGCAGGGTATCGGGAGACTTGAGGCGGTGGCGAACACGAGGCACAGACACGAGCTGAGCGAGCGAGCTGGTGGTCTGGAGGTTTACCATGGTGAAGCCAGCTAGCCTCTCGGTGAAGTTGTCTTCGGTAATGGTAGCGCTACCGCTGAAAAGAAGAGACAGGGGCCAAGCTGCAAATGGCAGCTCTTTCGAAAGCTGGCTGCGGTAGCGGGCGAGAAGAAGAAGTTGTTCGGCTGGGGCAGTCTCGCTCTTGAGACGCTGGCGCATTTTATCGTTGTAGAGCTTGGCGAGAAGCGGCGGATTTGACGGGGGAACGACCTTCCAAATTGTGCTCGAACCCGCAAGTGACGTGAGAAGCTCGCCGATGGAAAGCGACGACCAGTGGAGCCGATCGGGCGCGGGATAGGAAAGAGCCGGGACTGTTTCGCCTGCCCAGCTTTTAGCGGCGCCGGCCGCGACGTTTCTTGGTTTGGCGTGCTGGTTCATCGGGTTCGTGTTCCGGTTCTGCTGAATGGTCGGCTTGTTCTTTGTCGGATGATTTGGGCGTGTCCTTGGTGCCGAAGGCATGCTCGGCAGCGTCGGCAATGAGCTGGTCGAGGGCGGAGTTCTGTTTGTTGAGTTGTTCTTGGGCCGCGTCTCGTTCGCGGACTGCGCGGTCGAGCTGCTTGTCATCTACAAAGCCTGCGCCGTGAAGGGCGAAGGCAAGGTCAAAGCTGGCGGAGGCGCTGTCGTAGGCGGTGTAAGCGTTCTGTTGGTCAGCGGCTTTGCGTTCTTTGTCGCTCATGGCCGCCTCGGGCTTGGATGGCTTCTTAGCGTGGCGGGCTGCTTCTTGTTCGACACGACGAAGGGCTCGGTACTGGGTTGCATGCACGTCCTGGTCGAGCAGATTGGCTTCTGAAAGCACTTCCGTCAATTCGACGCGCTCGCGGGCGGTGCGGAGTTCTTTGTCAAATGACGTGCCGGCTGGTTTGTCGCGTTGAGCGAGCGAAGCTGAGAGGGTCGAGCCAAAGCGCTGGTGTAGATCCTTGAGACGGGTCTCTTTGGAGAACGCTGAGAGCTTGTGCTTGTTAACTCCGTCGAACACGACGACCCCTTGCCCCTTCCCTTCGATGCGGTAGCCGAGGGCGGCAAGCGCCGAATGGAATTGTTCCCAGTTGGTCGCTGAGTGATACACGGCGAGGAAAGCGGCCCGGCGGCGCTGCGAGAGCCTGGCCGGAGCCGCGTTGACCTTCACTTGGCGGCGCGCTTTGCGGAATGGACCGTCGTGCGGTCGGCGCGGTGTCGAGCTGGAGCGGAAGCGCTCGGGGTCGTTGAACCGGCCCGGAACGTAGTCGATGCCCATACTCTCGGATTGTCGGCGCAAACTTTGCTCGATGCGGCGGTAGTCGTGGGAGGTTTTCCAAGCGAGGTTCGTTTCGGGGTGAACGCGGTTCACGACAATGTGGATGTGGCGGTGCTTCGTGTCCTGATGGGCGATGTAGAGAGCCTGGTGCTCGGACAAGCCGAGGTCAGCGCAAGTAACATCGGCAACCTGGCGCATGATGTCGTCGGTTGGGGCCTCATTGTGGTGCCAAGATATGACGTAGTGATAGACGGGGTTCTTGACGCGCTTTGAACGGGCGGCCGTGGCGCGCATCAAGGCTGGTGCCTTCTCCGGGTCTTCAAGAGCGAGGTTACGCGTTTCAGACCAGGCAACGCGGTTGGCTTCGGGTGGGTTCTTGCGGTCGCCGTGCAAGAGATACGCAACGAGTCCTTTGAAGCCCTTCCCTGGCTTCGGCACCTTACCGATCATGCAAGGAGCTTCTCCATAGCGGCGACAATCTGGCTGAATGCGAGCTGGTGATTGTTGAGAACGTATTGGAGTTCGCCGCGCGTAATCGGCACCATGCCGGTGTTGGCCTGCTTGGCGATCTGGTTCACGTTCGTGCCCAGCTTCTTGATTTGCATGGCAAGATCGTGAAGGGCCGCAATCTGCAACTGGGTCGCATGAGTATGGGGCTTCTTGCGGCGCACTTCCTTCCCTGCTGCTTCATCTAAAGTCATGAGAACGGTTGAGCGAACGAAGCCCGCAACGGTCTGACCGACTGCATCGGCATGTTGGGTGACAGTCTGCAACTGCGCGTCCGTGAACTGCACTTTCACGCGATTGGAGAGCGGTTCGGATTTGGTGTGGCCACTCGGTGGCATAGTGTCTTTGAGCCCTCCCGGCGTTTGAGGGACAAGCAATAGTGCTCTTGAGGCCACGGGCCGAATGAGCCGCCTTTGGGTCCATTTATGGGCCCAAAGGCATTGCTTGCTCCCAATCACCAAACATACAGGTGTTGCAAGCGTAAGTTCCATACAGCGTGCATACCCAACATGCACAAAAGTGCGAAACGGACACACCTGCGGTGTGGCTTGTTTCGTGCCAGCGGGGGCTCTGCCCCCGGACCCCCGGGATTTATTGTCAGTGATAGCTAGAGGTTGGTGATGCCTAAACAGGCGCTGTCGCGGATTCGGCGGGGGTCTGGGGGTGTTTGGTGATTAAAGCTGAGGCCCGGCGCTATAGCCGAGAGGAAAGCGTCTCAAAAGGCGAGTTTAGCGGGTGGGGTAAGCGCGCTTGTTGGTGCGGCGGGAGTAGCGGTAGTGCTCGGGCAGCTCGGGAACGGCAACGTCCTTCAGATCTTTGAACGAGACGGAGAACAACTGGGCGGGGCCGATTTGCAGCTCGCCGGCGACATGTTGGATGACGGCCTCGCGGACGGCATCGACACAGCGCTCGTACTCACATGGCCAGGTCATCAGGCCGGGTTCGGTGTGCAAAGTCACGCCGCCGCTTTCCTCATCGGAGGTGAAGTAGCAGAGGACGGAGGCAAAGCGCGTGACGTAGACGCGGTGCTCTCGGTTTTCGGTGCATACAGTTATGAGCATGGTGCCAAGCTTGCGGGTTGTGCGCCGTTCGGCAAGAGAGGGTGGTGCCAAGATAAGCACTCGGTGGGGTTCGGGCACATGGTTGGTGCCAGCACTGTGGCAAATGAAGAACAGCGGGGGCTAACAGAACGGAACGTCCAGCTCGCGGATGGTGTTGGCGCGGGCGTGTGGGCAACCGCCCTCGGTGTCGAGCAATTCGCACACCCCGTCTTTGACGTGCTCGCAGGGATATCCGCAGTCGATTTTGTCGGCCGCAGCGTCGCGTGCCAGGACGGCGGCTTGCTTCATGGCGCGCTCGAAAATGCGGGTGGAGAGCGTGAGCGACCAGCCGTCTGTGAGGCGGTCGTTGGGCGTTTGGCCGTTCATCATGCGGACGAACAGGTGCGTGGCCCATTCGGTGGGTGTGTGCTTGATCATGGGGTGAGTCTAGCGAAGCCGGGAGTCGGCGGTCTAGCGGATATGGACGCGGTAGCGAGATTTGATTGGGGCTGACGCGGAACACACCAAAGACCGCGCACGCGGCGCGGTCTGTTGATGAGGCGAGCGGCTACGCAATTTGCTGCGGCTGCTCGCTACCCTGGGCGGGCTTCTCTTTGCGGATGCGAACCACCAGGCGGCCGGAACCGTCGATGGGTACCAAGTCGAGGGCGAGGTTCATCCCTTCGGTGTCCTCGTGGATCCATCCGGCGCCTACTTTGGTCCAGAAGGCGGATTTACCTTCGCCACGGACGTGAAAGATGTCGTGGGTCGGCTTGCGGTTGGTGGTTTTGGTTTGAGTGTCCGTCATGTTGGCTATCTCCTGTTTGGTTGAAGGCCACACCTGTTGCGGCCTGTCGAGGGTCAGGGGAGCCATCGGGGAGAACAGGCGCGACAATGAGGAGGGGGATCACCCGGCTGCACTGAGCGGAGCGAGGGAAGCTGGGGACACCTCTTGGCGTGCCTGCGCCGTGGCTCAGACCACTCGACGGAAGGCCGTGCGGTGTGGTTCCTCTTCAAGCGGATGGAGAGCGGAGAACTGGCGCTGCAAAGCAGTGGTGGCTGCAAAGCGCCACGGGACTAGTGTGCGTCTCGGAGAAAGTTAGCGGCTGCGCGACCGGTGGCGGGTTGGGTCTCGGTCGAGGGTGGGCCCCTTCTCGTCTTTGTCTCGGGCAGCGCTGTCCTTGGTGACCACCGGCAAGAGCTTGTAAGCCCGTTCGGGGTTGTCGGTGAAGGTAAGCGTATTGGCAACCGGATCGATAACGCACTCGCGACCGTCGATGCAGTAGCGGCGGTTACGGGTGGGGTCGGCAGCACACAGGATGTCCTCGCGCTCGGAGTAGAGCTTGTCGAGGGTCTCGGTGCGGTCCATGAGATTGGTGAGCGCCACGGTGAGCTTCTTGGCGGCTGCATCGCTGATGCGCTCTTTGAGGTCGAATCCGCTGGGGCTCTCTTGAAGGCGGGCGACCGCGAACTCGGGGTCGAATTCTTCGGTGGCTTCGGTGAGCATGGCGCGGTTGGTGCGCGGGGGCGTGGACTGGCGAACGAGGTTGACGGCGTTGGCGTAGTTCTGGCGCGCGCGGTCGATCTGCAGCTGAAGGTTGTTGATGTCTTCGTCGTCGTTCACGATAGTCGCCCCGAGTGAAAGCCAAAGCGTGAGCGGTAAGTGGTGACAGAGAACGCGGAGAGCCGCAAGGGATCGCCGTATATGCGGCCGGTTGAGGCGGCGGAGTATGTGCGGCTGAGCACATCGACGCTGGCAACGATGCGGATGGAGCAGCGCGGCCCGAAATACTTCAAGGCGGGGGGGCGGGTGCTTTACCGGATGCAGGACCTGGATGCATGGGTTGAATCGCAAGCATATCTGGGAACAGGTGCTCGCGTGCAAGATGCGTAGAGTTGGCCCTCGAGAAGGGGCGGCGTGTAACGACGGAACTAGTGGCGAGAATGGGTTCAAAGGGCACGATGGTGGCACAGCATCGCGAGCATCATTGAGGCCGCATCGAGTTTCGGCGTTTTCGCGAAAGTGGTGGCGTGCGCAGGAAGCAGTTCAGAAGAGCATGCCGAGGCTGAATGCAGCCTGGCCTCTACGTGTTCTCCAGCCGATAGTAGAAGGGCCGATTGGCGCATTCCTCGTAGGTGTCCGAAAGGATTTTGCCGTTGATGCCGACATTGTCGTACGGATGTTCGGAGATGTGTATGACGGGTGACCAGCCCGGCCTTTTGAGGACGGACGTGAAGTGCTTCGAAAATTTGGCTACGAGCGCCTGTTTTTGACTGCGGGCGATGCGGGGACAATAGAGAATGAAGTGCAGGAAGGGGTGTGCTTGAGAATCCGCATACCATAGGACGCCGCCGCAGCTTGCCTCGAAGTCACCATACTCGCGGAAATAGACGCCAAAAGTCTCTGACGCAAACCCGGTGATCTCGGTAAAGGCGTCGGTTACTGCTGCGGCCAGTTCGGCCCGCGCTTGCCGGCTCGTACGGGGCATTACGATCTCAAGGCACGGCATAAATTCCTCTCCAGGTAAGAGATGGCGCCTCATTGGGAGGAGTCTCACAAGAATCGTAACGTCTTGACGCGCATTGGGCAATTTGTCTTGCGGGATCAGACTTTTGTGAAATCGGCAATACGCGCGGAACTAGTTTTTCTTGTTCTATAAAGCCGGGAGTTGATTTGCATCAAGGCACCTAGCAGAGCTTGGAGTAGGTATAGGTAACTCGCCATCACCACGGAACAGACCGGGGGATGCTATGGAAGCCAGTCATTCCTTTGCCGAGTTTGCTGCCCCGCTCTATGTCGCCTGGGAGATAACGCATCACTGCAATGCGCGTTGCCTGCATTGCTATTCGGCGTCTGGCCCGGATTCGCCCGTCGATGATGCGCTGCCGCTGGATCAGGCCCTCGCCCTGATTGATCAACTCGCCGATGCCGGTGTGCTTGTCCTGGCGTTCTCTGGTGGCGAACCCTTGATGCACCGCTATTGGGAGCAACTAGTTGGTCACGCCGCGGAGCGAGGTTTAAACGTCAATGTTGGTAGTAACGGATCGTGTATCACGGTGCGCAATGCGGATAGGCTGAAAGAGCTTGGCGTTAAGAGCGTGACGGTCAGCCTCGACAGTCACCAGGCGCCGGTTCACGATCATTTTCGACAACTGGACGGACTTCATGCGAAGGCCGTAGCAGCGATACGGTGTCTTGTGGAACGCAAGATGCGGGTAGTCGTTGGATACACGCCGACCCGGCTAAACCGCGCCGATGGCATGGGCGTAATCGCGCTCGCGCATGAGTTGGGCGCGGATGCCGTGAATCTTTCGGAATTCGTTCCCGCCGGACGCGGCGGTATCGATTTGGCGCTGTCGCCGGACGAACTTCATCAGACTCTTCAAGAATGGATCGGCGCGCGCGAGGCCTATAAGGGGCGCATGGAGATCATGTGGCATGACTGCCGCGTGGCCCTTCTCGTCACCGATGAGGAAAAGCGCAATTATGTGGGGTGCGGCGCCGGGCGGCTCGTGGCGCGCATCCTTCCGAACGGCGCTGTAACGCCTTGCGTATTTCTGCCAACGGAGATTGGCCAGGTTCCCGCGATGCCCTTCGCGCAGATGTGGCAGGAGGCCCAGTTGCTCAGTCAATTCCGCGCACGGGAAGGTCACGTGGGCGGGAATTGCGGGGGCTGTCCCCATTTACAGAGCTGTGGCGGCTGCCGTGCCGTGGCGTATGCCTATAGCGGCGGAGATCCGCTGGCCGGAGATCCCCATTGCTGGGTTCGTCACCATAGTTCGGAGCTGTCGGCGCTCTTTGCAGCCGGGGAGGGGCTTCCGGTATGAGCGCGGCAACTATCTCAGGCGAGACGAAATTCGAGAAAGCGGCTCACGTGGTCGTGAGGGCACAACGCGACGAATTCCTCTTCTACAATTCAAGGACGGACGAGCTGCATCTGATCCCGCCAACGGGTGAGTTTGTCTATGGGCTATGCGACGGGGTGAAGACGGTTGCGGAGATCATCCGCGCAATTGCGGCGTCGGTGAACGCGGAGGAGCTTCGCGTCACGGAACGCGTGACCGGCTTTTTGCAAGCGTTGGAAAATCGCGGCCTGGTGGAGCGCGTTGATGGTTAGCGCCGAAGCGAAATCGACAGTCTTTATCCCGGAAACGCCTTACCACGTGGTCTGGCTCGCGACCAATGCCTGTACGGCACGGTGCCTGCATTGTTCGTCGAACTCGGCCAAGTGTGCACCGGATGAGCTGTCGACGGAGGAAGCTAAGAAGCTAATCGACCAGCTCGTGGAAGCGGGCGTCGTCGACTTCGGAATTTCCGGTGGCGAGCCACTTTTGCGCCGGGACATGATGGAGATTCTGGGCCACGCGAAAGCTGCGGGCATGACAGTCGGCATCGCCACGAACGGCGCGAAACTTACACGAAAGCGCGCCGCAGAGCTGGCGGAGCTGGGGCTTGATCGCCTCCAGGCAAGTCTGGACGGCTTTGCTCAAGAACACGACCGACTTCGCTGTTGGCCTGGCTTATTCGACCGAGTGCTCAAGACGATTTGCGTGGCGCGCGAGGTGGGATTGCGCGTGCATGTGTGTTGCACGGTAAATGCGCTCAATTGTGGGTCACTCGAAGCATTCACGGACTTCGTCGCCGGAATTGGTGTGAAACGGCTGAATTTGTCTCGTTATGTGCCCACCGGCCGGGGTACCGCGATTCTGGATCCGGGCGATGGTGCGTGGCGGGACCTCATCGCTCGCTGCGCGGCTCTTAAGGTGCAATATGTCGACCGCCTGGAGATTACGACGCATTTGGCGCAGGAGGTCATGTTCGATCCTTACGTCAGAGAGATGCCTACCTTTTCGGGATGCCAGGCGGGACGAGGACAAGGCTGCGTTACCGCCAACGGTACGATCCTGCCCTGCGTGCTCCTACCCGTCGCCGTGGGCAACGTCCGCGAAGGGCCATTTCGCGACATCTGGACGCAATCGGAAACGATCAGGGCCCTGCAGGATCGCAGCAGTCTCGGCGGCTCATGCGTTTCGTGCAGTCTACGGGAGCGATGCGGTGGCTGCCGCGCCGTCGCTTACGCTCGCACAGGCGACATGTTTGCGGCCGATCCACGTTGCTGGATCGATGGGCCCGTAGGTGGAATCTGCGTGCACTGAGTAAGGAGGAGGTGCGCTATGGCTACCAAA
Source organism: Hyphomicrobiaceae bacterium (assembly GCA_020637815.1). GTDB lineage: Bacteria > Pseudomonadota > Alphaproteobacteria > Rhizobiales > Methyloligellaceae > Methyloceanibacter. The sequence goes on from JACKJS010000001.1 coordinate 167,780, forward strand.
CAACACGAAGAGTTGGTGGATCGGTATTTCGGCTACATTCGCGAACTGCGTGCCGGAGATGAAGAGGCCGTCGACCGCCTCGTCGATCTTTGGGACGAGGATGGCGTGTTCGAGTTCGCAGGCGCGTCCCCTGTGGTGGGCACGTTCAAAGGTCGCAATGCCATCCATACGCTTTACAAGAATCGCGTTAAATCCTGCGGGATGCCCCTGAAGCTTACGGGCGAACTTGGGGTGGAGGCCAAGCGGGATATAGCGCTCGGTCTCGTTGAGACGCACGTCAACCGAATGCGCGCTTTGGAAGCGAACGGAAATGGAGATCCTGATCGTATCGCTGTCGGATGGACTACGGTGATCGGTACGGAAGATCGGCGCGGCTTTGAAGTGACAGGCAATCATACCTTTATCTTCAAGGGTGACCGAATCGCTTCTCTGAAAGTGATCGTGTCGCCAAAAGCAGAGAAGTCCGAGGGGCTAGCGCTTGAAGGTCTTGAGGTAAGCGACATTGGCAGGCTCTCACTGGCGGCGTGGGCAGTGGTCTAGGGGGATTGTTGCGGTGGCAGCAGGTTTTCCTTCGCTTCTACCAACGCCAAAATGGAAACTGGTACGCGGATACGGGCGAACTTTTGGCGCGTTTGCGTACCGGGGCTACACTATACGAGCCTTCTGAACGAGGCCATCGCCCGGAGCCGACGAACATCGAGCGATGCCAGAGGGAAATGCACCCTAAGATTTAGGGTTATTTTCTAGCGGGGTCGGTGGACGTTTGAATTTGGTGGCTCCCTTCGGAGGGTAGCGAAAAAGGCGCCTCTCGGGTGAGAGACGCCTTCCTTGTGTAGCTTTCGCTATCACCGACAGGGCCTTGGCTTCCCAGCTGTACCTTAACTGTAGGTTAGCGGTGTGCGCAGGCGACAGCAATGGCCATTGGCCAGTGCGTGATCGGTGAGTGCGCCGGGGTCTGGTTATTCGCCTGGGGGCTGTTGCAAGTTCGCGGCAGCGTTGGACGGGCGGAGCACATCGCTGATGCGCTCGCCGACTTCTTCGTTCGCCTGGTCAACGGTGGCTTCGGTGAGGTGAGCGTAGCGGCCGGTAGTCACGACCTGGGTGTGGCCAAGGAGCTTACCGATAATGCCGAGCGAAGCGCCTCCCTCGGCCGCAACGCTCGCAAAGGAATGACGCAGGTCGTGAAGGCGCACGTCCTCGATGCCGGCCGCTTTGCGTATTCGGCTCCAGGGGGGCTGGAGGTTGATGAAGTGAGAGCCCTTTCGGTCGCCGATAATGACATAGGGATTGCCGGCGACTTTGCGGATGGTTTTCAGCTCTGCAAGGGCGGCTTGGTTGAGGCGGATGATTTTCGCACCGGTCTTGGAATCGGGAAGCCGGAGGCGGGCGCGTTCGTCATCCACATAGGCCCATTTGAGGGTGAGTATCTCACTGACGCGGGCGCCGGTGAGAATAAGTAGGCGGATGGCGGCAAGTACGAAGGGGTTTTCGGAGCCGGTCGCTTCGCAGCTGGCGAGCACGGTGCCGAGGCTTTGGAGTTCTTTCTGAGTGAGGAAGCGCTCACGCTTGGTCTCGCGGTACTTCTTAATGCCTTCGCACGGATTGGAGCCTTTGGGGCGGAGCTTTCGGCGCTCGGCCCATGTGAAGAAGCTGGACAACACCATGAGGGTGAGATTGGCGGTGCGTGGGATCTTTGACATGTCGGCGTGAAGCTTGGCAACTTCGGTTTCCAGATCCTCGGACATGTTGAACTTGCCTATGCGGGGAATGACCTCTTTGTCGAAGAGGCGCTTATAGTCGTTGAGGGTCTTGGGTTTCAGCTTGGGGCCATGCTCGGCAAGGAACTGACCGATGGCTTCGGTGGTGGTGGAGGAGCTGTGGCTGGTAGGGTTGCCGGGATCGATGTCCTGGCTCATGAGGGTCATGCGCTTAAGGACTTCGGCACGGGCGGTATCGAGGGTCCAGGGATTGCCCATTCGGCCGATGGTGACCCAACGCTGGCGGCCCCTAAAGCGGCAATATAAGAAGAAGCTGACGCAGTCCTTTTGACGGCGTGCGCCGAAGCCTTTCAGCTCGGCATCCCAGAGGATGTCGCCGGGTTGCATCTTCTTGAGCGCGGTGCGTGTGAGCTTCGAAGCCATGGGCGTCTCGGTTGGGCGACTGATGCCAATTAGTTGCTGCTGTAGCAAGCATATAGCAAGCAGATTTCCCGCAAAATTTTACATTCGGCGGTATCGGGATGCAAATACAACGGATGGAAAAGATTGATTTTGTAAGGAAAAATATCGCGCGGTAAGTTTGCTAGGCTGCTTACAAATCAGCCGCTCTACCAACTGAGCTAAGCCGGCATTTCAGAGAACATTCCGCGCCACGGTCATCCATCGCGTGGCGGGGCAGCGGCGGATCTACGTGCGCCTTGGGGCCCCTTTATCCCACATTGCCGCTCACGCTCAAGCCCAAGTGGCGGCGGCGGCGTGCGCCTTGAGCAGACCAGACCCTAGAACGTGCTGAAGCGGTAGGACACATTGCCGAAAACGCCGAAGCGCTCGGACGTGAAATCCTGCAGATCGACTTCCGTGCGGCTCTGGACGAATTCGCTGAGGCCGCCCGTCTCGGCGTACCAGTAGCGGACGCCCGCGCCGAGGGTCCAATTGTCGTCGACGTCGATCTTCAATTCGCCTTCGAGCTGATAGCCCCAGCCCGTGCCGCTGTCCTCGATATTGGGCGTCGGCCCAAGATCGGAGCGCAGGAAGTGGCTGTCCTCGTTGACAAGATAGGCGACAGGCAGAACGGCGGCATCGCCCCGGAAGGTCACGCGGTCCAGGAGCCGTGCCGTAAGCTCCGCGCCAAGACGCAAGGACGACCACATGGACTTGTTGTTGATGACTTTCGTCCCGAACGGAACGGCGGTCGAACCGGGCGGCCCGCAGAACGCGCCGCCAACTTGGTCCGCATTGCAGCGCGCACCGTACGCGCTCATCGACTCTTGCCAATAGTTGAAGCCGACAAACGGGCTCAGGACGAGATTGCCGCTATAGCCGAGGTCGAAGTCCTGTCCGGCATCGAGCGTGACGTAGACAGTGCCTTCGCCGTCGATCTCGCTATAGGTGTCGGAGAATTTCAGCTGACCTGCGAGATAGTCCTCGTCGTCCAGGCTGCCGCCGCCGAGCCAGCCGCCGCCGACAAAGCCCTTGAAGAAGGTTTGAGTCTCGTTGCGCGCGGACATGAAAAATTCGAGCGAGTTTCCGGTGACGCCGTCATAGGTGAGGGTGGAGGTGGGGCTGCCGTAAACGGGGCTAAGGCGCGACGAGTCGATGTCGAACCGCGTGGAGCCTTCGCTCCACCAATAGCGCATGCCGACTTCCCATTGCGGGCGCGGGTTGGCGTTTGGGGGAAGGGGAATGGCGTAAGGGCGCGGTACGTCAACGGGGTCTTGCAAGGGACCCTCGGTCGCGATGACGGCTTGCGCATGCGCGGAGCCCGCGATGAAGGCCGAAGCCATCAACGCCAGACCGGTGCCCCTCAGTAACGTCATTTCGCCTCGCCCCTCGTTCGGTGCCGCCTCGTTTGAACGAAGGGTGCGGGGCGTATGGTTAAGAGAGGCTTAAAGTGTGTTTCAGGACGGCACGCAATTGCCGGAGACTGGCCGGGGACGCGTCATTGCGAATGCCTTCGGCGGGTCCGTCGTCGCCGGACTGCCCTGGCGTCAGCGCCGGCGGCTCGCGAGCACGCCGACGGCAAAGGCGACGGCGAGAAGCGTCAGAGGCCCGACCTGCTTCATGGCCTTGTTCAAGCTCTGGTCGACCAAGGCGAGGCCTTCAGCCGGCGCGTTCACGAAGTCTGGCTGCCGAGGACGGGACTTCCGCAAACCGATGAACAGGAGCACGATGCCGATGAGCGCCAGCACGCCGGCGATGAGCCCGGCGGCGGCGGGCGCCGAGAAACCGTTCTCCACGAGAGCATGACAGGCAGCGGCCATGCCGAAACCGGCCGCGAACAGAAGCACCACGATTGCGGCCACGACGATCGCGGCCTGGCGGATGGACCGTTCCAGCGTGTCTTTAAGCCGGGCCCCGGCTTGGAGCGAGGAGACCAGCGAAAGCGCGAGCCGCAGCATGGTTCCTCTCCTAACGGCGGGTCAGGATGCCAATGAGCAGGCCAAGCCCGGCGGCGATCGCGATGGCTTGGAGCGGGTTCTCCTTAATGGCTTCTTCCGCGCTCGCCTTGGTCTCGAGTGCTTTGTCGTGGGCGCGGTCCATGCCCTTGCCGGCGATGCGGCTGATGGTGTCCGTCATGTTTTGCATCTCGGCGCGGATAGCTTCGATCTGCGCGGCGAGGTCTTCGGTCTCATTACGCTGGGTCGCCATGTGAGGTTTCTCCTTCCAGAGCGGTTGACGTACGTCGTCTTCACGTGTGCAGCGTTGGGCTCATTTCAAGGCAAGCCCGTATAGCATGTCCGATGATTTCTTGCCCGACTGTTGCGCATTCAGCGCACTGCCTTCATTGCCCGCCTCAACCTGTTCGTTTAGAATCCAAACGCTTAAAAGGGGTATCCCAGAGGGATTCGAAAGAATGGCCGCACTGAGATCGGCATTGGCGTTCGCACTCGTTGTGGGAGTGTTCATGGCCGTCGCGCTTGCGCCGGACGGCCCCGCTCGGGCCGGCGAGCAGGTCGACATCATCACCAATCGCGGCCTCATCGGTTTCGGTCATATGAAGCGGGTCACCGAGGCGCACTGTCTCGACCGGAACTATTGGTGGTTCTACCGGCCCTACACCACGGCGGGCGAAAACTTCCCCCGTTGCGAGCCGTATTTTCACTATCCCGATACCGCGTACGGAACCGGGAATGCGTGGGCGGATCGCGCCCTGAAATAACGGCGCATTTGGCGGGGCCGCTACAACCCTTTCATGTATAGCCGACTGTAATTCTTTCTTGGCTCAAAATTGTTTCGTTTTGGGGCAGGCGTTAACCCTGACTCAATGCATTTTCTTGCGTCGGCGCTGCTGCATTAACTTTGCCGATACTTGGACTCATTAGTCTTGGCCTTGTCAGCCGCGCCGCCTCTGCGAGGTCAGGGGTGGTTGCCCTGCAAGTGCCCAGTGGAGTTCCAAGATGAAGATCCTCATGAGTGTTGTTGCCGCCGCGATCGTGGCGGCTGGCTTCAGCCTGATGTCCGCGCCGGAGGCCGAGGCCGGTTGCGTCGTTGCGAGCGGCTGCAACGCCGCCGTGCTGGTTCCGACGCCTCAGCCGATTCCATTGCGCCGCTGGCGCCGGCCGCGCGTCGTGGCCGCAGCTCCGTGTGTTTCGCCTTGTGTTGCCGCGCCGGTGGCCGTGGCGCCGGTCGCGCCCTGCATCGCGCCGTGCGGCGTTCCGGCTCCGCGCGCCTACTACTACCGGTCGCCGAACTACTACGCCTATTACAAACAGCCCGCCTATGCGGGGAGCTGTAATCTCGGGCCGGGCAATTGCTATTGGCGCCGGAACTGCTGGTACGATTCCTTCGGCCGCCGCTTCTGCGACTAAGACATTCGAGCTTCCAGTGCGTACTGGTTGATTCCCGGACGCGAGGGGGAGGGCGCGAAAGCGCCGGCCCCCTCTCGTTCGTCCGGCGTTAGTCCCGCGTGACGCGAACTTGAGCCCAGTGAAGGGCGATGGCGGCGGCGTTCGACACGTTGAGACTTGCCAGCGCGCTCGCGGTCGAGATTCGGCACAGCGCATCGCAGCGCTCCCGCGTGAGCTGCCGCAAGCCCCGGCCTTCCGCGCCGAGAATCAGCGCGAGCGGATGCCGCAGCGGCGTGGCCTCAAGGGTCGTTTCAGCCTCTTCCGCGAGGCCCAGCCGCATCACGCCCCGCTCGCCGAGTTCGGCCAAGGCTTCCGCCAGATTGCGCACCTGAACGATGGGCACGAGGTCAAGCGCGCCGCTGGCGGACTTGGCAAGGACGCCGCCGAGAGGGGGGCTGTGGCGTTGGGTCATGATCAGGGCGTTCGCGCCGAAGGCTGCCGCCGACCGGAGCGCGGCGCCCACATTGTGGGGATCGGTAACCTGATCCAGCACAAGCAGCGTTCCGGAGAGATCGAGCTCATCCAGGTTCCGCGAATCGAGCGGCCCCGCCTCCAGAAGAACGCCTTGATGGACCGTGTCGGCGCCGAGCTCCCGGTCCAGTGCCCTCGGAAGCACGCGTTCGGGCTGAAGCCCGCGCTTCGCGATGAGGGGCGCCAGCCGGTGAGCGGCGTTCTCGGTTGCGCGGACGGCATAAACCGGGCGCTTCTCATTGGCGAGCGCGGCTTGAACGGCGTGCAGACCGAAGAGCAGAACCCTCTCAGGATTATGACTTTTCGCGGAAGTGCGTTGCGAGCGGCCTCGGTCTTTGGCTAGGGGTTTGGAATGTTTTGTCTTTTGATACGTCATGATCGGGGGACCTAGCGGGGCTGCGGTTGCGGGCGGTCCTTCAGCCGAGGATAAACCCCAAGGATTCCAGGCGCTCGTCCCTGATTTACAGTTGACAGAGCCCGCCTGGCTACCCATAAACAGCGGCTATTGCGGACCCTGCCGGCCGACGGCGGGGTGTTTTTGCTTGGTTACAATCACCAGTCAATCCATCAGGACTCTTTTGGTTCAGGGAGGGGTGCCCGAGTGGCTAAAGGGGACGGGCTGTAAACCCGTTGGCTATGCCTACGTTGGTTCGAATCCAACCCCCTCCACCACCGTTTTGGAGTTCTTGGGAGACGGATGCGGGTGTAGCTCAATGGTAGAGCAGCAGCCTTCCAAGCTGACGATGAGGGTTCGATTCCCTTCACCCGCTCCAGCAAGCTAGGCTGTAGGCCGTTGGTTCGATTGTATAATTTGGTTTGAGTGTGACAAGGACGATAGGAGTGTAGCTCAACTGGCTAGAGCACCGGTCTCCAAAACCGGGGGTTGGGGGTTCGAGTCCCTCCACTCCTGCCACGGCGTGGAGGCCCAGCTTGGCAACGAAGAGCTCCGGCGCGGCGGCGACGGGTTCACGAGCGCGCGCTCCTAGAGTTTAGGGCGAGGCGGGACGCAGAAGGTCCCGTAAAAAAGAACGAAGATGGCGAGAACGAATCCATTCGAGTTTCTTCAGCAGGTGCGCACCGAGGTGTCGAAAGTCACCTGGCCGACGCGCCGCGAGACGGTGGTCACCACGATCATGGTGGTCATCATGTCGGTCATCGCAGCCCTGTTCTTTCTCGGGGTGGATTGGGTGCTCGGCACGGTCGTGCAGTTGATTCTCGGCATCAGGTTTTACTAGGAGGTCGAAGCTTCAGTCCGATGGCTATGCGCTGGTATATCGTCCACGCCTACTCGAACTTCGAGCGGAAGGTCGCCGAATCCATCAAGGAGCGCGCCGAATCCGCCGGCCTTGGAGAAAAGTTCGAGGAAGTGCTCGTTCCGATGGAAGAGGTCGTGGAGATGCGGCGCGGCCGGAAGGTGGCGTCGGAACGGAAGTTCTTTCCGGGCTACGTGCTGGTCAAGATGGAGCTCAACGACGAGACCTACCACCTGATCAAGGACACGCCGAAGGTGACCGGCTTCTTGGGTACGGACAACAAGCCCATTCCGATCAGCGAAGAGGAGGCAGGCCGCATCCTCCAGCAGGTTCAGGAAGGCGTGGAGCGGCCGAAGCCGTCCGTGACCTTCGAGATCGGCGAGCAGGTGCGTGTGGCCGACGGGCCGTTTGCCTCGTTCAACGGTCTCGTCGAAGAGGTCGACGAGGAGAGGGCGCGGCTGAAAGTGGCGGTTTCGATCTTTGGCCGGGCGACGCCGGTCGAGCTCGAATATGCGCAAGTGGAGAAACTCTAACGGGCGCGCAGCATGTGTAGCGCGCGCGAAGTAAAACGCAGGACGTACTGGGATGGCGAAGAAGATTGACGGTTACATCAAGCTGCAAGTGCCGGCCGGGCAGGCGAATCCCTCGCCGCCGATCGGTCCGGCACTCGGTCAGCGCGGCGTGAACATTCCGGAGTTCTGCAAGGCGTTCAACGCTGCCACGCAGAAGCTCGAGCCGGGTTCGCCGATTCCGACGGTGATCACGGTCTACGCGGACCGGTCCTTTACCTTCGAGATGAAGACGCCTCCCGCGTCCTATCTCCTGAAGAAGGCAGCGAAGGCGGGCAAAGGCTCCAAGGAGCCGGGCCGCACTGTTGCCGGCAAGGTGACCCAGGATCAGCTCCGCGAGATCGCCGAAGTGAAGATGCAGGATTTGAATGCCAACACCGTCGAGCAAGCGATGAAGATTATCGCCGGTTCTGCCCGTTCGATGGGTCTTGAGGTTCAGGAGTAGAGACGATGAGCAAGCCTGGTAAGAGGTTTCGCGCTGCCGCGGATGAGGTCGACAACGACAAGCTCTACGCCATCGAAGAAGCTGTGAAGCTGATCAAGAGCGGTGCCAAGTCCAAGTTCGACGAAACGGTCGAGATCGCCATGAATCTTGGCGTCGATCCGCGTCATGCCGACCAGATGGTGCGTGGCGTATGCCAGTTGCCGCATGGGTCCGGACGCAGCCTTCGCGTTGGCGTCTTCGCCAAGGGCGACAAGGCCGAAGAGGCCAAGAAGGCGGGTGCCGAGGTCGTCGGCGCCGAGGATCTCGTCGAGCAGGTGCAGAAGGGCGTCATCGAGTTTGATCGCTGCATCGCGACGCCGGATATGATGCCGCTCGTCGGCCGTCTCGGTAAGGTGCTCGGCCCGCGCGGCCTGATGCCGAACCCGAAGGTCGGAACCGTGACCACCGACGTCGCGGAGGCCGTGCAGGCGGCCAAGGGCGGTGCGGTGGAATTCCGCGTCGAGAAGGCCGGCGTGATCCATGCCGGCGTGGGCAAGGCGAGCTTCACCGAGGAGGCGCTGGTCGACAATATCCGCGCGTTCACCGATGCGGTCATCAAGGCCAAGCCGTCGGGCGCGAAGGGAACCTTTGTGAAGCGGATCGCCGTGACCTCCACCATGGGGCCCGGCATCAAGGTGGAGCCCGCCAGCGTCGGCGGCGCTTAGCCGGAAGAGTTTCGGAACTTCGGTTCCGAAGGGCCGTCCGGTTCGCCGTGCGGCCCAAACCTGTCCGAGATTGCAGGTGCGGGAAACCGCTTAAGCCTTTCGGGCCTGCATGAGACGGGAGACGAACGGTTCGATGGCCGCGGGCGTCCGCGGCCGGAAGATCGCTTTAGTCCTCGTATGTGGCTCACGCGCGTTTCGGCGTGAAAGAGCGGGACAGGCAACAGAGCGCCGCGACAGACGCGGGATGGCTTTTGGTCTTTCCCGCAACCTTCGTGGCTCAGTGTGGCCTAAGCCCGCTACGGCTCCAAGCCTTCCGCGGGTTTGAAAGAACGGAGTGAGCATGGAAAGAGCTGAGAAGCGCGAAGTCGTATCCGCGCTTAGCGATGTCTTCGCCAACACCGGCGTCGTCGTCGTGGCTCACTACTCGGGCCTTTCGGTTGCCGAAATGACCAAGCTGCGCAGCGACATGAGAGACGCTGGCGGCCAGGTCAAGGTGGCGAAGAACAGGCTTGTGAAGCTCGCGCTGGAAGGAACCGACGCCAAGGGAATTTCGGATCTCATGTCGGGGCCGACGTGCCTCGCCTATTCCGACGATCCCATTGCGGCGCCGAAGGTGGCCGTCAAGTTCGCCAAGGGCAACGATAAGTTCGTGATCCTGGGCGGCGCGATGGGCGCCACTGTTCTCGACGCCAAGGCGGTGAGTTCGCTCGCCGACCTGCCGTCGCTCGATGAACTGCGTGGAAAGCTGATTGGTCTGCTTCAGGCGCCGGCGGGCAAGATCGCCCGGACGGTTGCCGAACCGGCCGCTCAGCTTGCGCGGATCTTCGGCGCGTATGGTGCGAAGGACGCAGCGTAGGCCTTCGACGACACATATCGAAACACAGAGTTGAACGTACGAGGATAAGACAATGGCAGATCTTCAGAAAATCGCAGACGATCTTTCGAGCCTCACGGTGCTCGAGGCGGCCGAGCTGGCCAAGATCCTTGAGGAGAAGTGGGGCGTGTCCGCGGCCGCTCCGGTGGCCGTCGCGGCGGTTGCCGGTGGTGCCGGCGGTGAAGCAGCCGCAGCCGAGGAGAAGGATGAGTTCGACGTCATCCTGACCGCGGCGGGCGACAAGAAAATCAACGTCATCAAGGAAGTGCGGGCGATCACCAGCCTCGGCCTGAAAGAGGCCAAGGATCTGGTCGAGGGTGCGCCCAAACCCGTCAAGGAAGGCGTTGCCAAGGACGAGGCCGAGAAGATCAAGAAGCAGCTCGAGGACGCCGGCGCGACTGTCGAGCTCAAGTAGCTTTGGGTTGAAGGAGGCCCGGGCCGTCCCCATATACCGGAGTCGGCCCGAGCCTCTAACCCATCTGTATTCGTAGGACGTGACGGTTCCCTTGAGTTTCCGCCAAGGCGGGGATTCAGGAGAGCGGTCGCGACGAGCTTTGAGAGGACCACATGGCGCAGACAAACGGTCACAAGCGATATCGGAAATTCTTCGGCCACATCACCGAAGTGGCTGAGATGCCGAACCTCATCGAGGTGCAAAAGCAGTCTTACGATCAATTCCTCATGGTGGACGAGCCCGAAGGCGGGCGCGCGGACGAGGGATTGCAGTCCGTGTTTCGCTCTGTGTTTCCGATCAAGGACTTCGGCGAGCGGGCTCAGCTCGAGTTCGTACGTTACGCCTTCGAAGCGCCGAAATACGACGTGGACGAGTGCCAGCAGCGCGACATGACTTTCGCGGCGCCGCTGAAGGTCACGCTGCGCCTCATCGTGTTCGACGTGAACGAGGAGACCGGCGCGCGCTCCGTCAAGGACATCAAGGAGCAGGACGTCTATATGGGCGACATGCCGCTGATGACCTCGAACGGCACGTTCGTCATCAACGGCACCGAGCGCGTCATCGTTTCGCAGATGCACCGTTCGCCCGGCGTGTTCTTCGACCACGACCGCGGCAAGACCCATTCGTCGGGCAAGCTGCTCTTTGCCGCGCGCATCATTCCCTATCGCGGTTCCTGGCTCGATTTCGAGTTCGACGCCAAGGACATCGTCTATGTGCGTATCGACCGGCGCCGCAAGCTGCCGGTGACGACGCTGCTCTACGCGCTCGGCCTCGACGACGAAGAGATTCTGTCGACCTTCTACGGCTCGATCGTGCTTAAGGCGACGAAGGACGGCTGGAAGATGCCGTTCAATCCGGAGCGCATGCGCGGCATCAAACCTTCGACCGATCTTGTCGACGCGAAGACGGGCAAGGTTGCCATCGAGGCCGGCCGTAAGGTCACGGCCCGGCTTGCCAACAAGCTTGCCGAGGAAGGTCTGAAGGATCTTCTCGTCAAGGACGAGGACCTTTACGGCCGCTATCTCGCCCAGGACATCCTCAACATGGAAACGGGCGAGATCTATGGCGAGGCCGGCGAGGAGATCGAAGAGAAGCTGCTGCAGACGCTAAAGGATCTCAAGCTGAAAGAGATCCCGATCCTCGACATCGATCACGTCAATGTGGGCGCCTTCATTCGCAACACGCTGGCGGTCGACAAGAACTCGAACACGGACGAAGCTTTGCTCGACATCTACCGGGTGATGCGTCCGGGCGAGCCGCCGACGCCGGAAGCGGCGCAGAATCTGTTCGACGGCATTTTCTTCGATGCTGAGCGCTACGACCTGTCGTCCGTCGGCCGCGTCAAGATGAATATGCGGCTCGATCTGGATGCGCCGGACACGATGCGGACGCTGCGCAAGGAGGACATCCTCGCGGTCATCAAGACACTGGTGGGCCTTCGCGACGGTAAGGGCGAGATCGACGACATCGATCACCTCGGCAACCGGCGCGTGCGCTCGGTCGGCGAGCTCATGGAGAACCAATACCGGGTCGGCTTGCTGCGCATGGAGCGCGCCATCAAGGAGCGCATGAGCTCCGTCGACATCGATACAGTGATGCCGCAGGACCTCATCAACGCCAAGCCGGCCGCGGCCGCCGTGCGCGAGTTCTTCGGTTCCTCGCAACTGTCGCAGTTCATGGACCAGACGAACCCGCTGTCCGAGATCACCCATAAGCGCCGCCTGTCGGCGCTTGGGCCGGGCGGTCTGACGCGCGAGCGCGCGGGCTTCGAGGTGCGCGACGTGCACCCGACCCATTACGGCCGCATCTGTCCGATCGAGACGCCGGAAGGTCCGAATATCGGTCTCATCAACTCGCTCGCCACGTTCGCGCGTGTGAACAAATACGGCTTCATCGAGAGCCCGTATCGCCGCGTGGTGAAGGGCAAGGTCACTGACGAAGTGAACTATTTGTCCGCGATGGAAGAGGCGCGCTACGTGATCGCGCAGGCCAACGCCGCGCTCAGTCCTGACGGCAGCTTCGTCGAAGACCTCATCGTCTGCCGTCATGCCGGCGACGTGGAGCTTTACCCGCGGGATCGCGTCGATCTTATCGACGTGTCGCCCAAGCAGCTCGTGTCGGTCGCCGCCGCGCTCATTCCGTTCCTCGAGAACGACGACGCCAACCGCGCCCTGATGGGCTCGAACATGCAGCGTCAGGCCGTGCCGCTGCTGATGGCGGAAGCGCCGCTGGTCGGAACTGGCATGGAGTCCGTCGTGGCCCGGGACTCCGGCGCCGCGATCGGCGCGCGCCGGACCGGCGTGGTCGATCAGGTGGACGCGACGCGTATCGTCATCCGCGCGACGGAGGAGACCGATCCTTCGAAGTCGGGCGTCGACATCTACAATCTGCGCAAGTTCCAGCGTTCGAACCAGAACACCTGCATCAATCAGCGGCCGCTGGTGCGTGTGGGCGACGCGGTTCAGGCGGGCGATATCATCGCCGACGGTCCTTCGACCGATCTCGGCGAGCTGGCGCTCGGCAAGAACGTGCTCGTCGCCTTCATGCCGTGGATGGGCTACAACTTCGAGGACTCCATCCTCATCTCCGAGCGCGTCGTACGTGACGACGTGTTCACCTCGATCCATATCGAGGAGTTCGAAGTGATGGCGCGCGACACCAAGCTCGGCCCGGAGGAAATCACGCGCGACATTCCGAACGTCTCGGAAGAAGCGCTGAAGAATCTCGACGAGGCGGGCATCGTCTATATCGGCGCGGAAGTGCAGCCGGGCGACATCCTGGTTGGCAAGATCACGCCGAAGGGCGAGAGCCCCATGACGCCGGAAGAGAAGCTGCTTCGCGCCATCTTCGGCGAGAAGGCCTCCGACGTGCGCGATACGTCGCTGAAGCTGCCGCCCGGCGTCGCCGGAACGGTGGTCGAGGTTCGCGTGTTCAACCGTCACGGCATCGAGAAAGACGAGCGCGCCATGGCGATCGAGCGCGAGGAGATCGAGCGTCTCGCCAAGGACCGCGACGACGAAATGGGTATTCTCGACCGCAACGTCTACGCGCGCCTGCGCGACGTGCTTCTGCACAAGGTCGTGGCGAAGGGACCGAAGAACTTCAAGAAGGACGCCAAGATCAGCGAGGCCATGCTGGACGAGGTTCCGCGTAGCCAGTGGTGGGAGATCGCGCTCAAGAACGAAAAGGCCATGAGCGAGGTCGAAGCCATCGGGCGCCAATACGACGACGCCAAGAAGCGTCTCGAGCAGCGTTTCGTGGACAAGGTCGACAAGTTGCAGCGCGGCGACGAGTTGCCGCCCGGCGTCATGAAGATGGTCAAGGTCTTCGTGGCCGTGAAGCGGAAGATCCAGCCCGGCGACAAGATGGCCGGCCGTCACGGCAACAAGGGCGTGATCTCTCAGATCGTGCCGGTCGAGGACATGCCTTATCTGGAAGACGGTACGGCGGTCGATATCGTGCTGAACCCGCTCGGCGTGCCGAGCCGCATGAATGTCGGTCAGATTCTCGAGACCCATCTGGGCTGGGCCTGCCGCGGTCTTGGCACCAGAATCGGCGAAGCGTTGGAAGAGTACTACGAGACCAATAAGCAGAAGCCGCTCAAGGATCTGCTCAAGACGATCTACGGCGAGGACAAGGCCGTCGCCGCCTTGCCGGACGATCAGTTGATCGAGGTAAGCAAGAGCCTCGTGCCTGGCGTGCCGGTGGCGACGCCCGTGTTCGACGGAGCGCATGAGGCCGACGTTTCGGATTTGCTGGACGTGGCCGGTTACGACTCGTCGGGTCAGGTCACGCTGTATGACGGCCGCTCCGGCGAGCCGTTCGAGCGCAAGGTGACGGTGGGCTACATCTACATGCTGAAGCTGCATCACCTGGTGGACGACAAGATCCACGCCCGCTCGATCGGGCCGTACAGCCTTGTGACCCAGCAGCCGCTGGGCGGTAAGGCGCAATTCGGCGGTCAGCGCTTCGGTGAAATGGAGGTGTGGGCGCTCGAGGCATACGGCGCCGCATACACGCTCCAGGAGATGTTGACCGTGAAGTCGGACGACGTTGCGGGCCGGACCAAGGTCTACGAAGCGATCGTCCGTGGCGACGATACGTTCGAAGCCGGTATCCCCGAGTCGTTCAACGTTCTCGTCAAGGAAATGCGTGCATTGGGACTGAATGTCGAACTGGTGCAGCCGAAGCCGGATGAGGCGCAGCCGCAAGCGATGCAGCTGCCCAAACCAGCGGCGGAATAAGCGTCGAGCGCGGACGCTTCGATACACACCAGTTTCGGCCAACCGAAGGGCGGCGACCCCGCCCATTTGGAGACAAGCAGAATGAACCAAGATCTCGCGAACCTGTTCAACCCGCAGACGCCGCAGCAGAACTTCGATCAAATCCGGATCGGAATCGCGAGCCCGGAAAAGATCCTGTCGTGGTCGTTCGGGGAGATCAAAAAGCCGGAGACGATCAACTACCGGACTTTTAAGCCGGAGCGCGACGGACTGTTCTGCGCGCGCATCTTCGGCCCCGTGAAGGACTATGAGTGCTTGTGCGGCAAGTACAAGCGCATGAAGTACAAGGGCGTCATCTGCGAGAAGTGTGGTGTCGAGGTGACGCTGGCCAAGGTGCGCCGCGAGCGTATGGGCCATATCGAGCTCGCCGCGCCCGTCGCCCATATCTGGTTCCTGAAGTCGCTGCCCTCGCGCATCGGCCTTCTGCTGGACATGACGCTGAAGGATCTGGAGCGGGTCCTCTACTTCGAGAACTACATCGTTCTCGAGCCGGGGCTGACCTCGCTTAAGCCTCTGCAGCTCCTGTCCGAGGAAGAATTCATGCAGGCGCAGGACGATTTCGGCGAGGATTCGTTCACGGCCGGAATCGGCGCCGAGGCGATCCGTGAGCTGCTCAAGGGGCTCGATCTGGAGAAGATCGCGGCGGACCTGCGCGTGGAGATTGCCGAGTCGACTTCGGAGCTTAAGCCCAAGAAGCTGGCAAAGCGCTTGAAGGTCGTGGAGGCCTTCATCCAGTCCGGCAACCGGCCCGAGTGGATGATCCTCACCGTCGTCCCGGTCATTCCGCCGGAGCTACGTCCGCTGGTGCCGCTCGATGGCGGACGCTTCGCGACCTCGGACCTCAATGATCTGTATCGCCGCGTCATCAACCGGAACAACCGTCTGAAGCGGCTGATGGAGCTGCGCGCGCCGGACATCATCATCCGGAACGAGAAGCGCATGCTTCAGGAGGCCGTCGACGCGCTATTCGACAACGGCCGCCGCGGTCGCGTCATCACCGGTGCCAACAAGCGCCCGTTGAAATCGCTCGCCGACATGCTCAAGGGCAAGCAGGGCCGGTTCCGTCAGAACCTGCTCGGCAAGCGCGTGGACTATTCGGGTCGCTCGGTCATCGTGGTTGGTCCCGACCTCAAGCTGCATCAATGCGGTTTGCCGAAGAAGATGGCGCTCGAGCTGTTCAAGCCGTTCATCTATGCGCGCCTGGACGCGAAGGGCCATGCCTCGACGGTCAAGCAGGCAAAGAAGCTGGTGGAGAAGGAGAAGCCGGAAGTCTGGGATATCCTCGACGAGGTGATCCGCGAGCATCCGGTGCTCTTGAACCGCGCGCCGACGCTGCACCGCTTGGGCATCCAGGCTTTCGAGCCTGTGCTCATCGAGGGCAAGGCCATTCAGTTGCATCCGCTCGTCTGCGCGGCGTTCAACGCCGACTTCGACGGCGACCAGATGGCCGTCCACGTGCCGCTGTCGCTCGAAGCACAGCTCGAAGCGCGCGTGCTGATGATGTCGACCAACAACATCCTGCATCCGGCCAACGGTTCGCCAATCATCGTGCCGTCGCAGGATATCGTGCTCGGCCTCTATTACCTGTCGCTGGTCATGGACAACGAACCGGGCGAGGGGATGATCTTCGGCGACGTGGCTGAGATCCATCACGCGCTCGAAGCCGGCTCCGTGACGCTGCACAGCAAGATCAAGGGGCGTTACATCACCAAGGATGAAGACGGCAATTGGGTCGCCTACATCTACGACACCACGCCTGGCCGTATGCTGCTCGGCGAGCTGTTGCCGCGCCGTGCGGAGGTGAGCTTCGATCAGGTCAATCAGCTTCTGACCAAGAAGGCGATCTCCAACATGATCGACGTGGTCTACCGCCACTGCGGTCAGAAGGAGACGGTCATCTTTTGCGACAAGATCATGGGCCTCGGTTTCCGCTATGCGTGCCGGGCCGGCATCTCGTTTGGCAAGGACGACATGGTCATCCCCGAGACCAAGGATGCGATCATCCACAAGACGCAGGAACTCGTGCGCGAGTACGAGCAGCAGTACAATGACGGCCTGATCACGCGGGGCGAGAAGTACAACAAGGTGGTCGACACCTGGACCGAGTGCACCGAACTCGTTGCCAAGGAAATGATGAAGCGCATTTCCTCCGTGCAGGTGGACGAGGAGACCGGCCGCGAGAAGCCGATCAACTCGATCTACATGATGTCGCATTCCGGTGCGCGCGGTTCGCCCGCTCAGATGAAGCAGCTTGCCGGTATGCGCGGTCTGATGACCAAGCCGTCGGGTGAGATCATCGAGACGCCGATCATCTCGAACTTTAAGGAAGGCCTGTCGGTGATGGAGTACTTCAACTCCACCCATGGCGCCCGTAAGGGTCTCGCCGACACCGCCTTGAAGACCGCCAACTCGGGTTATCTGACCCGCCGCCTTGTCGACGTGGCGCAGGACTGCATCGTCACCGAAGAGGATTGCGGCACCGAGGGCGGTATCACCGCCCGTGCCGTTCTCGACGCCGGCGAAGTCACCGTGTCGCTCGGCCAGCGCGTGCTGGGCCGGTCCGCGGCCGATGCCGTCAAGAACCCTGCCACCGGCGAGGTCATCGTCGAGAAGGGCGAACTGATCGAGGAAGAGCACGTCGAAGCCATCGAGAATGCACGGGTTCAGGAAATCCGCGTTCGCTCTGCTCTGACCTGCGAAACCCGGAACGGCATTTGCGGCAAGTGCTACGGGCGCGATCTGGCCCGCGGTACGCCGGTCAACATGGGCGAAGCCGTCGGTGTCATCGCGGCCCAGTCCATCGGCGAGCCGGGCACGCAGCTCACCATGCGCACGTTCCACTTGGGCGGCGTGGCGAGCTCCAAGGTCGCGGACCAGTCTTCGCTTGAGTCGGCTTTCGAAGGCACGGTGAAGATCAAGCAGCGCAACGTGGTGGCGGATTCGCAAGGCCGTCACATGGTCATGAGCCGGAACACGGCCATCGTGATCGTGGACGACGATGGCGCCGAGCTTGCCACTCATCGCCTGCCTTACGGTACGCATCTGCGGGTCGACGATGGTGACAAGGTCAAGCGCGGCGATCGTCTCGCCGAGTGGGATCCCTATACGCGTCCCGTGCTCACCGAGATCGAAGGCAAGGTCGAGTTCGAGGATCTCGTCGAAGGCGTCTCTGTTTTGGAGCAGCGCGACGAATCGACGGGTATCACCAACAGCGTGATCATCGACTGGCGTGCCTCTCCGCGCGGTGCCGATTTGCGTCCCGCCATGGCGATCAAGGACAAGAAGGGCGAGATCGGAAAGCTTTCGCGCGGCGGCGAGGCCCGTTACCTGCTTCCGGTGGACGCGGTCTTGTCGGTGGAGTCAGGCAGCGACGTGAAGGCGGGCGACGTGCTGGCGCGTATCCCGATGGAGAGCGCCAAGACGCGCGATATCACGGGCGGTCTGCCGCGCGTTGCCGAGCTGTTCGAGGCGCGGCGTCCCAAGGACCATGCCATTATTGCGGAGGTCTCGGGCATCGTGCAGTTGGGCCGCGACTACAAGAATAAGCGGCGCATCAGCATCGTTCCGGACGAGGACGGCGCGGAGCCGGTCGAGTTCCTGATCCCGAAGGGCCGTCATCTGACGGTGCAGGAGGGCGACCGCATCGAAAAGGGCGAGTACCTGCTCGATGGACACCCCGCACCGCACGATATCTTGGCCATTAAAGGCGTCGAGGAACTGGCCAACTATCTCGTCAACGAGATTCAGGAGGTCTACCGGCTCCAGGGCGTGACGATCAACGACAAGCATATCGAAGTGATCGTCAGCCAGATGCTCAAGAAGATCGAAGTGGACGATCCGGGCGACACCGAGTTCCTGAAGGGCGAGCAGGTCGACCGCATCGACTTCGAAGATGCCAATGCGGCGGCCGAGGCGAATGGTGGTCGGAAGGCCGAGGGCCAGCACGTTCTGCTGGGTATCACCAAGGCCAGCCTTCAGACCCGGTCCTTCATTTCGGCGGCCTCGTTCCAGGAGACCACACGCGTCCTCACCGACGCCGCGGTCAATGGAAAGGCGGACGCGCTCGAAGGGCTCAAGGAGAATGTCATCGTTGGCCGGCTCATCCCGGCCGGTACCGGCGGCATGCTCTCGCGGCTCAATCGAATCGCCACGCATCGCGACGAGCTGATTCTGGAAGAGCGCCAGCGCTCGACCCAGGACGTGCTCGAGCAGGGCGAGGAAGAGGTGCCGGAAGAGGCCGCGGACGCCGGCGACGGCGCATCGGCCTAGAGGCAGACGGAGTTATTGGGAACCAAGCATCGAAATCCCGAAAAAACGGCGCTTGGTTCCCGAATTCCAATGCTTCAACCCTTGACGTTAAGAGAAACGGCCTGATACAACGCGGCCACTTTTAGCGGCAGGCGGTAGCCCACCGAGAGGTTGCTCTTTGGGGCGCGGGTTAGACGCTGCCGGACTAACCGGGATCAAATCGGGGTCATGATCTTGAGGGTTTGCCTCAAGATCCTCTGCTTTAGGCGCTGAAGGACGCGGGGGACGACTCGCAGCTTCAGCTCTTGTGTTTTGGGCAATCCGCCCATTTGTGTTTTGGGCGCTCTCGCCCATGGGTGAACGAGGCGTTTTCGCCTTCGACAACGATTGGACGCTAAAGGCTGCCATGCCAACGATTCAGCAATTGATCCGGAAGCCGCGTAAGCAACCGGTGAAACGCAACAAAGTGCCGGCCATGCAGGCCTGCCCGCAGAAGCGGGGGGTTTGCACCCGCGTTTACACGACGACGCCGAAGAAGCCGAACTCGGCGCTCCGGAAAGTTGCGCGTGTGCGCCTGACCAACCAGCAGGAAGTCACGAGCTACATTCCTGGCGAGGGTCACAATCTTCAGGAGCACTCGGTGGTGATGATCCGCGGCGGCCGCGTAAAGGATCTCCCGGGCGTGCGCTACCACATCATCCGTGGTGTGCTCGACACGCAAGGCGTCAGCGCCCGCCGTCAGCGGCGCTCGAAATACGGAGCCAAGCGTCCCAAGTAGCGGGGCGCTTTTTTGGGTCTTTAAGGAACGGATTGAAGCGATATGTCCAGGCGGCACAGAGCGGATAAGCGGGAGATCATCCCGGATCCCAAATTTGGGGATCAGGTGCTCACCAAATTCATGAATTCCATCATGCTGGACGGCAAGAAGTCGGCCGCGGAGCGGATCGTTTACGGCGCGCTCGACCAGATGGAAGAGAAGGTGAAGCAGAACCCGATCGAGCTGTTCCATCAGGCGCTGCAGAATGTCATGCCGGCGATCGAAGTGCGTTCCCGCCGCGTGGGCGGCGCGACGTATCAGGTGCCGGTCGAGGTTCGCGTCGACCGCCGTCAAGCGCTTGCGATTCGCTGGATTATCTCTGCCGCGCGCGGCCGTAACGAGAACACGATGGTCGAGCGGCTGTCGGGCGAGCTGCTCGATGCCGTCAACAATCGCGGTTCGGCCGTGAAGAAGCGCGAGGATACGCACCGGATGGCCGAGGCCAACCGTGCCTTCTCGCACTATCGCTGGTAAACGTCTCAAGGAACTCGAACGATGCCCCGTCAGACGCCCCTCAAGGATTACCGCAACATCGGTATCATGGCGCATATCGATGCCGGCAAGACCACCACGACCGAACGCGTGCTCTACTACACCGGTAAGAGCCACAAGATCGGTGAGGTGCATGACGGCGCGGCCACCATGGATTGGATGGAGCAGGAGCAGGAGCGCGGCATCACCATCACGTCGGCGGCGACGACTGCGTTCTGGAAAGACAAGCGCGTCAACATCATCGATACGCCCGGCCACGTGGATTTCACGATCGAGGTGGAGCGCAGCTTGCGCGTGCTCGACGGCGCCGTGGCGCTGCTCGATGCCAACCAGGGCGTGGAGCCGCAGACCGAGACGGTGTGGCGTCAGGCCGACAAGTACCGCGTGCCGCGCATGATCTTCGTCAACAAGATGGATAAGATCGGCGCCGACTTCTACATGTCGGTCAAGATGATCAGGGACCGCTTGGGCGCCCATCCGATCGTGCTTCAGCTGCCGATCGGATCGGAGTCGGACTTTGCCGGTATCGTCGATCTTGTCCGCATGAAGGCGGTAGTTTGGGACGACGAGTCGCTTGGTGCCTCGTTCCACGACGAGGAGATTCCGTCGGACCTCCAGGACAAGGCTAAAGAGTATCACGACGCGCTCATCGAGCAGGCGGTCGAGGTCGACGAGGAGGCCATGGAGGCCTATCTCGAAGGCAAGGAGATTTCCGAAGAGACGCTGAAGAAGCTGATCCGGAAGGGAACCTGCGATCTCGACTTCGTTCCGGTGCTTTGTGGTTCCGCCTTCAAGAACAAGGGCGTTCAGCCGCTTCTCGACGCCGTGGTCGACTACCTCCCGTCGCCGGTCGACGTGCCGCCGATCAAGGCCATCGACGTGAAGACGGAAGCGGAAGTGGACCGTCCGGCATCGGACGACGCGCCGCTGTCCATGCTGGCGTTCAAAATCATGAACGACCCGTTCGTGGGTTCGCTGACCTTCTGCCGCATCTACTCGGGCAAGGTCGAATCCGGTCAGACGCTGGCCAATACGGTGAAGGATAAGAAAGAGCGCATCGGCCGCATGCTGCTCATGCATTCCAATCACCGCGAAGACATCAAAGAGGCCTTCGCGGGCGATATCGTCGCGATCGCCGGTCTCAAGGACGTCACCACGGGCGACACGCTGTGCGATCCGAACAAGCAGGTGATTTTGGAGCGCATGGAGTTTCCGGAGCCCGTTATCGAGGTTGCCGTGGAGCCCAAGACCAAGGGCGACCAGGAGAAGCTCGGCGTCGCGCTCAATCGTCTTGCTCAGGAAGATCCGTCCTTCCGCGTTTCGGTCGACCACGAGTCCGGCCAGACCATCATTAAGGGCATGGGCGAGCTTCACCTCGACATCATCGTCGATCGCATGAAGCGTGAGTTCAAGGTCGAGGCCAATGTGGGCGCGCCGCAGGTAGCGTATCGCGAGACGATCACGAAGCAGTCCGACGTGGACTACACCCACAAGAAGCAAACCGGCGGTTCGGGTCAGTTTGCCCGCGTCAAGATGGTGGTCGAGCCGACCGAGCCCGGTGAGGGCTTCGTGTTCGAAAACAAGGTTGTCGGCGGTAACGTGCCGAAGGAGTTCATCCCGGGCGTCGAGAAGGGCGTGCACAGCGTCGTCGACGCGGGTGTTCTCGCGGGCTTCCCGATCCTTGATGTGAAGTGCACGCTGGTTGACGGTGCGTCGCATGACGTCGACTCGTCCGTCATGGCGTTTGAGATCGCGTCGCGCGCGGCTTTCCGCGAAGCGGCGTTGAAAGCCGGGCCGAAGCTGCTAGAGCCGATCATGAAGGTTGAAGTGGTGACGCCGGAAGAATATGTCGGCGGTATCATTGGCGATCTGACAAGCCGTCGCGGTCAGGTCCGGGGTCAAGAGTCCCGGGGCAATGCGACGGTGATCAATGCCATGGTCCCGCTAGCCAACATGTTTGGTTATGTGAACACGCTGCGCTCCATGAGCCAGGGGCGGGCGCAGTTCACGATGCAATTCGACAGCTACGCGCAGGTTCCGCAGGCGGTGGCTGAGGAAGTGCAAGCGAAGTTCGCCTAAGCAATTGGGCGTTTGAATTCTAGCTTTTGGTGAGAGGAATGGAGAGCCAGGATGGCTAAAGAGAAATTCGATCGGTCAAAGCCGCACTGTAATATCGGTACGATCGGTCACGTCGATCACGGTAAAACGACCCTGACCGCTGCGATCACCAAGACGTTGGCTGAGACCGGTGGTGCGACCTTCACCGCCTATGACGAGATCGACAAGGCGCCGGAAGAGAAGGCGCGCGGTATCACGATCTCGACGGCGCATGTCGAGTACCAGACCGAAAACCGTCACTACGCGCATGTCGACTGCCCGGGTCACGCCGACTATGTGAAGAACATGATCACCGGCGCGGCGCAGATGGATGGCGCCATTCTGGTGGTATCGGCTGCTGACGGCCCCATGCCGCAGACCCGCGAGCACATCTTGCTCGCCCGTCAGGTTGGCGTGCCGGCGCTCGTCGTGTTCCTGAACAAAGTCGACCAGGTTGACGATCCGGAGCTTCTGGACCTCGTCGAGCTCGAAGTTCGCGAGCTTCTGTCCAAGTACGAGTTCCCGGGCGACGACATCCCGATCGTCAAGGGTTCGGCTCTTGCGGCGATCGAGGACAGCAACCCCGAGATCGGTCAGAAGGCCATCACGGAGCTGATGAAGGCCGTCGACGAGTACATTCCGCAGCCGGAGCGTCCGAAGGATCAGCCCTTCCTGATGCCGATCGAGGACGTGTTCTCGATCTCGGGTCGCGGTACCGTCGTGACGGGCCGTATCGAGCGTGGCGTGGTCAAGGTCGGTGAGGAAGTCGAGATCGTCGGTATCAAGCCGACCTCCAAGACGACCGTCACTGGTGTCGAGATGTTCCGTAAGCTGCTCGATCAGGGCGAGGCTGGCGACAACGTGGGCTGCCTCCTTCGCGGTGTGGACCGCGAGGGTGTCGAGCGCGGTCAGGTTCTTGCCAAGCCGGGTTCGGTGACGCCGCACACGAAGTTCAAGGCCGAGGCCTACATCCTCACCAAGGAAGAGGGTGGCCGCCATACGCCGTTCTTCGGCAATTACCGTCCGCAGTTCTACTTCCGCACGACCGATGTGACGGGTGTGGTTGAGCTGCCGGAAGGCACCGAGATGGTGATGCCGGGCGACAATATCGCCATGACCGTTGAGCTGATCGTGCCGATCGCCATGGAAGAGAAGCTCCGCTTCGCTATCCGTGAAGGTGGCCGCACCGTCGGCGCCGGCGTGGTGTCGTCGATCATCGAGTAAGGGAAATTGAGGAGCGCGCCGCTCCGTCTTGGGGCGGTGCGTTTTTCTAACTTGAGGCCGTCGAGATGCAGAGCCAGAACATAAGAATCAGGCTGAAAGCCTTCGACCATCGCATTCTCGATGCGTCGACAAAGGAAATCGTCAACACGGCGAAGCGTACCGGTGCGGAGGTTCGCGGTCCTATCCCGCTGCCGACCCGTATCGAGAAGTTCACCGTGAACCGCTCGCCGCACATCGACAAGAAGAGTCGTGAGCAGTTCGAGATGCGGACGCATAAGCGGCTGCTCGACATTGTCGATCCGACCCCGCAGACGGTCGATGCTTTGATGAAACTCGATCTCGCCGCTGGCGTGGACGTTGAGATCAAGCTTTAACCGGCTGCTGGACGAGGCAAGGAATTAGTTCGATGCGATCAGGTGTTATCGCGCAGAAGGTCGGCATGACCCGGATCTTCACCGACGGCGGGGAGCACATTCCCGTGACGGTGCTGCGTCTGGAGAACTGCCAGGTCGTCGGTCAGCGGACCGCGGAGAAGAATGGCTACACGGCCGTTCAGCTCGGTGCCGGCCGCGCGAAAGTGAAGCGTTTGACGCGTGCCGAGCGCGGCGGCTTCGCCGTGGCCAATGTTGAGCCCAAGCGAAAAGTCGCCGAGTTCCGCGTGAGCCCCGAGAACATGATCGACGTGGGCGCGGAGATTACCGCCGACCACTTCGTCGAGGGGCAGTTCGTGGACGTCTCGGGCACCTCGATCGGCAAGGGCTTCGCCGGTGGCATGAAGCGTCACGGCTTTGGCGGTCTTCGGGCCAGCCACGGCGTGTCGATCAATCACAGAAGTCATGGTTCGACCGGTCAGTGTCAGGACCCCGGCAAGGTGTTCAAGGGCAAGAAGATGGCCGGCCACATGGGCGACGTCAGCGTCACCACGCAGAATCTGCGCGTGGTGAAGACCGATGCCGAACGCGGTCTCATCATGATCCGCGGGGCCGTTCCGGGCGCCAAGGGCGGTTGGGTCCTGCTCCGCGATGCGGTCAAGCGGGCGCTGCCCGACGGTGTGCCGACGCCGGGCGCATTCCGGAAGAGTACTGAGGATCAAGCGCCGGCCAAGGAAGCCGCAGCTGAAGCGCCTGCCGAAGCCGAGCAGGCCAAGCCGGCAGAGGGCGGAGAGAACGCGTAATGAAAGCGGATGTAACAACGCTCGACGCCAAGAAGGCGGGAACCGTGGATTTGTCCGAGGATGTCTTCGGGCTGGAGCCGCGCGCCGACTTGCTGCACCGCATGGTCCGGTATCAGCTGGCCAAGCGCCGCGCCGGTACGGTGTCCGTGAAGGATCGTTCCGAGATCACCGCGACCACGGCGAAGATGTACCGGCAGAAAGGCACCGGCCGTGCCCGTCACGGCAGCCGGAAGCCTGGCGTGTTTCGTGGCGGCGGCAAGGCTTTCGGGCCGAAGCCGCGCAGCTTTGCCTTCGACTTGCCGAAGAAGGTTCGGGCGCTCGCGCTGAAGCATGCGCTGTCGTCGAAGGTCAAGGCCGAGGAACTGATCGTGCTGGAGTCCTGCGACGTAAAGGACGCCAAGACGAAGGTCCTCAAGTCGCAGTTCGACAAGCTCGGTTTTGGGTCTGTTCTGATCGTGGACGGAGCCGAGGTGCAAACGAATTTCGCGCTCGCGGCGCGCAACATTCCTCATGTGGATGTGCTGCCGGTTCAGGGCATCAACGTTTACGACATTCTGCGCCATGACAAGCTCGTGCTGACCAAAGCCGCGCTCGAGGCGCTGGAGGCCCGGTTCAAATGAGTGCGCTTCAGGCATACGACGTGATTTTGGCGCCGGTCATCACCGAGAAATCGAGTGAGGCGTCCGAGTCCAACCAGGTGGTGTTCAAGGTTCGCCTCAACGCGACGAAGCCGCAAATCAAGAACGCGGTGGAGAAGTTGTTCGGCGTCAAGGTCGTGGCCGTGAACACGTTGACCCGCAAGGGCAAGACCAAGTTGTTCCGGGGCGTCAAGGGCACCCAGAAGGATACGAAGAAGGCAGTCGTCAAGCTCGCCGAGGGCGACAAGATCGACGTGACGACAGGGATCTAACGCGATGGCTTTGAAGACATTCAAACCGACCACGCCGAGCCAGCGGCAGCTGGTGCTCGTGGACCGCAGCCATCTGTGGAAGGGCAAGCCGGTCAAGCCGTTGACCGAAGGCTTGACCAAGACCGGAGGGCGGAACAACGCGGGCCGCGTTTCGATGTGGCATCGTGGCGGCGGTCACAAGCGCACCTACCGTTTGGTCGACTTCAAGCGGACCAAGCGCGGCGTGCCGGCGACCGTGGAGCGCCTCGAATACGATCCGAACCGGACGGCCTTCATCGCGCTGATCAAGTACGCGGATGGCGAACTGTCGTATATCCTCGCGCCGCAGCGTCTGGCTCCTGGCGACACTGTGATCGCCGACGAGAAGGCCGACGTGAAACCCGGCAATGCGATGCCGCTGGCGAACATGCCGATCGGCACCATCGTCCACAACGTGGAGATGAAGCAAGGCAAGGGCGGTCAGATCGCGCGCGCTGCCGGTGCCTATGTGCAGCTTGTCGGCCGCGACTCCGGTTATGCGATCGTGCGCCTGAATTCGGGCGAGACGCGTATGGTTCCGGCGGCCTGCATGGCCACGGTCGGCGCAGTCTCCAATCCGGACAACTCCAATGTGTCGTTGTCCAAGGCTGGCCGCAGCCGCTGGAAGGGCCGCAAGCCCGTGGTTCGCGGCGTGGCCATGAACCCGATCGATCACCCGCATGGCGGTGGTGAAGGGCGGACGTCCGGCGGCCGGCATCCGGTCACCCCTTGGGGCAAGTCCACCAAGGGCAAGCGGACGCGCACCAACAAGGCGAGCGATAAGTTCATTCTGCGCAGCCGCCATATGAAGAAGAAGAAGGGATAAGACGTGGCACGTTCGATTTGGAAAGGCCCGTTCGTCGACGGCTATCTCTTGAAGAAAGCCGAGAAGGCGCGCCAGAGCGGCTCCAACGCCGTGATCAAGATGTGGTCGCGCCGGTCGACTATTCTGCCGCAATTCGTGGGGCTGACCTTTGGCGTCCACAACGGGCAGAAGCACGTTCCGGTGCTGGTGACCGAGGACATGGTGGGCCACAAGTTTGGCGAGTTCTCGCCGACCCGGACCTATCACGGCCACGCGGCCGACCGTAAAGCGAAGAAGGGCCGATAGTCATGGGCAAGCCGCAAAGAGAGCGCACGCTCAAGGACAATGAGGCGAAGGCCGTTACCCGGCTTATTCGCGTGAGCCCGCAGAAGCTGAACCTGGTTGCTCAGCTCATCCGGGGCAAGAAGGTCGACCGCGCATTGGCGGATCTTACCTTCTCGCGCAAGCGTATTGCCAAGGACGTCAAGAAGACCTTGGAGTCGGCGATCGCGAACGCCGAGAACAATCACGACCTCGATGTGGATGCGTTGGTCGTGTCGGAAGCCTATGTAGGCAAGAACATCGTTATGAAGCGCATTCAGGCGCGCGCGCGCGGGCGGGCTTCGCGGATTTTGAAGCCGTTTTCGCAGATGACCGTGGTTGTGCGCCAAGTCGAGGAGCCTGCTTGATGGGACAGAAAGTCAATCCGATCGGGCTTAGGCTCGGTGTCAACCGCACTTGGGATTCGCGTTGGTTCGCCTCGCGCGGCGAATATGCGAATCTGCTGCACGAAGACCTCAAGATGCGCGAGCACATTCTCAAGACGCGCAAGCAGGCCGGTATTTCCAAGGTCGTGGTCGAGCGTCCGCACAAGAAGTGCCGTGTCACGGTCTACACCGCGCGCCCGGGCATCTTGATCGGCAAGAAGGGCGCCGATATCGAGCTTCTCCGCCGCGAGCTGGCTACGATGACGGACTCCGAAGTGCACCTGAACATCGTCGAGGTGCGCAAGCCGGAAATCGACGCGACTCTGGTGGCAGAGGGCATCGCGCAGCAGCTCGAGCGCCGGGTGGCGTTCCGCCGTGCGATGAAGCGGGCGGTGCAGTCGGCGATCCGGATGGGTGCCCTCGGCATCCGCATCAATTGCTCTGGCCGGCTCGGCGGCGCGGAAATCGCGCGCATGGAATGGTACCGCGAGGGCCGTGTGCCGCTGCATACGCTTCGCGCGAATATCGACTACGGCACGGCGCTTGGGCGCACGGCTTACGGGATCATCGGGATCAAGGTTTGGATCTTCAAGGGCGAGATCATGGAGCACGACCCCATGGCCCAGGAGACCAAGGCTCTCGAGGCCCAAGAGGGCGGACGTTCCGGTGGACGGCGCGACTCCGCACGGACGCAGGGCTAAGGGCAGGATTTAAGAGTTATGCTGCAACCGAAACGCACAAAGTTCCGCAAGATGCACAAGGGCCGCATCAAAGGTGCGGCGAAGGGTGGATCTGCGCTCAACTTCGGAACGTTCGGGCTGAAGGCGCAGGAGCCTGCCCGCGTGACCGCGCGCCAGATCGAAGCGGCCCGCCGTGCCATGACGCGTCAGATGAAGCGTGCCGGCCGCGTGTGGATCCGTATCTTCCCCGACGTGCCGGTGTCGAAGAAGCCGACCGAAGTCCGCATGGGTAAGGGTAAGGGTTCGCCAGAGTTTTGGGCGGCCAAGGTCAAGCCCGGCCGGATCATGTTCGAGATCGACGGCGTGGGCGAGCCGGTGGCGCGCGAGGCGCTGCGCCTGGCCGCGGCCAAGCTGCCAATCAAAACGCGCGTCGTTGCGCGTATCGAGGGCTAGGCGATGAAAGCGAGCCAAGTGAACGATATGACGATCGATCAGCTCAATGACGAGCTGGTCAAGTTGAAGAAAGAGCAGTTCAACCTGCGCTTCCAGGCGGCCTCTGGGCAGCTTGAGAACACGGCGCGGGTTCGGCAGGTACGCCGCGACATCGCGCGCGTACAGACGATCGCGCGCCAGAAGAGCGCCGTAGCGAAGGCTTAAAGGTAAGAACGATGCCGAAACGCGTATTGATTGGGACTGTGGTGAGCGACAAGAACGACAAGACCGTTGTGGTCAAGGTCGAGCGCCGCTTCACGCATCCTCTTCTCCAGAAGACGGTCCGCCGCTCCAAGAACTATCACGCGCACGACGAGAACAATGAATTCAAGGTCGGCGAGAAGGTACGGATCGAAGAGTGTGCGCCGATCTCGAAACAGAAATGTTGGGTGGTTTTGCCGCGTGAGCGGGCGGCCAGCTAGGGCGAATAAGGAAGGGCCTCGACGAAGGCCTGAATAAGGGCGAATGCCATGATTCAGATGCAGACCAATCTCGACGTCGCCGATAACTCCGGTGCCAAGCGCGTTCAGTGCATCAAGGTGCTCGGCGGGTCGAAGCGGAAATACGCCTCGATCGGAGACACAGTTGTGGTCAGCGTCAAGGAAGCGATTCCGCGCGGCCGTGTAAAAAAAGGCCAGGTGATGAAGGCCGTGATCGTACGGACTGCCACGGGCGTGCGCCGTCCCGACGGTTCGCTGATCCGGTTCGACCGCAACGCGGCGGTTTTGGTCAATGCGCAGGGCGAGCCGGTCGGTACGCGTATCTTCGGCCCCGTCACGCGCGAGTTGCGGGCGAAGAAGCACATGAAGATCGTGTCGCTCGCGCCGGAGGTGCTGTGATTATGGCCGGGTTGAAGATCAAGAAGGGCGACCACGTCGTGGTGCTCACGGGCAAGGACAAGGGCAAGCGCGGCGAAGTGCTGAAGGTCTTGCCGTCCGAGAACCGTGCCATCGTGCAGGGCGTTGCTCAGGTGCGCCGTCACCAGCGCCAGACGGCCGCGCAGGAGGGGGGCATCATCACCAAGGAAGCCCCGATCCATATTTCGAATCTCGCGCTGGAAGACCCGAAAGACGGTCAGCCCACGCGCGTCGGCTATAAATTTCTGAAGGACGGACGCAAGGTGCGTTTCGCCAAGCGTTCGGGCGAGGTCATCGATGGCTGAGCAGGCATATACACCGCGGCTGAAGCAGCAATATCTCGACGTGATCAAGGGCGAGCTCTCCAAGGAGTTCGCTTACAAGAACGTCATGCAGATTCCCCGCCTTGAGAAGGTGGTCTTGAATATCGGTGTCGGCGAGGCGGTCAACGACTCCAAGAAGGTCAAGGCGGCCGCCAACGATCTCGGGCTGATCGCCGGTCAGCGTCCGGTCATCACCAAGGCGCGGAAGTCGATTGCCGGCTTCAAGCTCCGCGAGGGCATGCCGGTCGGCGTGAAGGTGACGTTGCGCAAGAGCCGGATGTACGAGTTTCTCGACCGGCTGGTGAACATCGCGCTTCCGCGCGTCCGCGATTTCCGCGGGCTCAATCCGAAGAGCTTCGACGGGCGTGGCAATTATTCGATGGGCCTGAAGGAGCACATCGTCTTCCCCGAGATCGACTACGACAAGGTGGAGGACGTGCTCGGCATGGACATCATCGTGTGCACGACGGCGCAGAGCGACGACGAGGCGCGCGCGCTTTTGAAGGGTTTGAACTTTCCGTTCCGCGGCTAAGCGACGGCGCACCGCGACAGGAGGACTGAATGGCTAAGACGAGCATGATCGAGCGGGACAAGAAGCGCCGCCGCCTTGCTAAGAAATACGCCGGCCGGCGGGCCCGGCTGAAGGCGATCGCCGCCGACCAGTCGCTTCCGGCCGAGGAGCGTTTCGCGGCGCGGCTGAAGCTGGCGGAGCTTCCGCGGAATGCCTCGCCGACACGTATTCATAACCGTTGCGATCTCTCCGGGCGGCCGCGCGGTTACTACCGCAAGCTTCGTATGTCGCGCATCGCGTTGCGCGATCTTGCGAGCAACGGGCTGATCCCCGGCATGGTCAAGTCGAGCTGGTAAGGACTTCGATGAACATCAACGATCCACTTGGCGATATGCTGACCCGCATCCGCAATGCGCAGATGCGGCGGAAGACCAAGGTTACAACGCCGACCTCCAAACTGCGCGAGCGTGTGCTCGAGGTGCTCATGGAGGAGGGATACATTCGCGGATACGCGCGCGTCGATTATGACGGCGGCAAGTCGGAGTTCGAAATCGAGCTCAAATATTTCGACGGCGAGCCGGTCATCAAGGACATCAAGCGGGTGTCGACACCCGGCCGCCGCGTGTATTCCTCGGTAAAGGATCTGCCGACCGTCGCGAACGGGCTCGGCGTTTCTATTCTTTCGACGCCGAAGGGTGTCATGTCGGATTCGCAGGCGCGTACGGAGAATGTCGGCGGCGAGATTCTCTGCAGCGTCTTCTAGCGGAGCCAATTGAAGCGAAGGTTTGAACAATGTCGCGCATCGGCAAGAAACCAGTACCTGTTCCCGGCGGTGTGACCGCCGCGGTCGACGGTCAGGAAATCAAGGTCAAGGGACCCAAGGGCGAACTCAGCCACGTGCTGGTCGACCAGGTCATCGCCAAGCTGGGCGATGACGGGATCGAGATCGGCATGGTCGAGGACACCAAAGAAGCCCGTGCGATGTGGGGCATGTCGCGTACGCTCGTGGCGAACCTCCTCACGGGTGTGACCGAGGGGTTCTCGAAGACGCTGGAGATCAGCGGCGTCGGTTATCGGGCCGCGGTTCAGGGGCAGACGCTGCAATTGCAGCTCGGCTTCAGCCACGACGTGAACTACGAGGTTCCCAAGGACATCGACGTGAAGTGTCCGAAGCCGACCGAGATCGTGGTGAGCGGTATCGACAAGCAGAAGGTTGGCCAGGTGGCCGCGGAAATCCGCCGTTATCGTCCGCCGGAGCCCTATAAGGGCAAGGGCGTGAAATATGCCGGCGAGTATATTTTCCGTAAGGAAGGCAAGAAGAAGTAGCGGGACTGAAGATGGGTACGTTGAACAACAGCTTTGCGCGGCGTGCGCGCCGAGTACGGCATTCGCTGAAGCGGGCGGCCAACGGACGTGTGCGTCTGTCGGTGTTCCGGTCCTCCAAGCACATCTACGCGCAGATCATCGACGATCGCGAGGGCAAGACGCTCGCGTTCGCATCGAGCCTCGACAAGGATCTCAAGGGCAACCTGCCCAAAGGGAGCGATACTGCGGCGGCCGAGGCCGTCGGCAAGCTCGTTGCCGAGCGGGCGGCAAAGGCCGGGGTCAAGGACGTGATCTTCGACCGTGGCGCCTATCTCTATCACGGGCGTATCAAGGCGCTCGCAGACGCGGCCCGCGAGGCGGGTCTGAACTTTTAAGGTATTCGGAAAGGATCGACCGTGGCACGAGGCCCGCAAGGTAGAGAGCGCGACGATCGCGAACGCGATAGCGAATTCGTCGACAAGCTCGTTCATATCAACCGTGTCGCCAAGGTGGTGAAGGGCGGACGCCGTTTCGGTTTCGCCGCGCTGGTCGTTGTCGGCGATCAAAAGGGCCGGGTCGGGTTCGGCCATGGCAAGGCGCGCGAAGTGCCGGAGGCCATCCGCAAGGCAACCGAGTCGGCAAAGCGCAACCTGCTCAAGGTTCCGCTGCGCGAAGGCCGGACGCTGCACCACGACGTGCGCGGACAGCATGGCGCGGGCAAGGTGATCCTGCGCGCGGCGCCTCCTGGAACGGGCATCATCGCGGGCGGCCCGATGCGTGCCGTGTTCGAGACGCTTGGCATCCAGGACGTGGTCGCCAAGTCGCTCGGCAGTTCGAACCCGTACAACATGGTGCGCGCCACGTTCGATGCGCTGCGCCATGAAGACAGTCCCCGTGGCGTGGCCGCGCGGCGTGGGAAGAAGGTGAGTGAAATCGTGTCGCGCCGCCGCGATCAGGCGGGCGAGGGAGCCGAGGCGCAAGCCTAAAGGCTATAGACAGGATTGAAGAACGATGGCCGAGAATAAGAAGACAATCGTCGTGGAGCAGATTGGAAGCCCGATCCGCCGTCCCGACGTGCAGCGCGCGACCCTTATCGGGCTCGGCCTGAACAAGATGCACAAGCGGCGGACGCTGGTCGACAGCCCCGAGGTGCGCGGCATGGTGGCCAAGGTGAGCCATCTGGTGCGGATCGTCGAGGACGAGGCCTGAGCCTAAGGAATAAGATGATGCGACTGAACGACATCCGCGACCTCCCTGGCGCGTCGAAATCCAAGAAGCGTGTCGGACGCGGTCTGGGCTCGGGCCTGGGCAAGACGTCGGGCCATGGCCAGAAGGGCCAGAAATCGCGTTCCGGCGTGGCCATTAAGGGCTTCGAGGGCGGTCAGATGCCGCTGCACCGGCGCCTGCCGAAGCGCGGCTTCAGCAATATCTTCGCCAAGGACTTCAACGAGGTGAATGTGGGCCGCATCCAGACGGCGATCGACGACAAGAAGCTCGATGCTTCGAAGCCGGTCACGGTTCAGGCTCTCGTCGATGCTGGCGTCGTTCGCCGTGCGCGCGACGGCGTGCGGCTACTCGGCCAAGGCGAACTGAAGAGCAAGGTCGCCTTCGAGGTGACGGGTGCTTCCAGCGGCGCCGTGAAGGCCGTCGAAGCGGCCGGCGGCACCGTGACGATCACGGCGATGCCGCAACGTACGGCCAAGTCCGAAGGCGAGGGCGCGCCGAAGAAGCAGCGTAAGTCGGCTGCCGAGTCCGCACCGAAGAAGTCCGCCCCCAAGAAGGCGGCGAAGAAGACGGCAGCGAAGAACGACACGTCCGAGTAGGACACGTCCAGGACGTTTCGGGGCGGCCTGGTCGTAAGGCCGCCGCACCGTTCTGGAGAAGGGAAGAGCGCATATGGCGTCCGCCGCAGAACAGCTCGTGTCCAACTTGAATTTCGCGGCCTTTGCGAAGGCCGACGAACTCAAGAAGCGCATCTGGTTCACGTTGATCGCGCTCGTGATCTACCGGCTCGGCACCTATATCCCGATTCCAGGCATCAATCCCCAGGCGCTCGCCGATGTCTTCCGGCAGCAGCAGTCCGGTATTTTGGGCATGTTCAACATGTTCTCGGGCGGCGCTGTCGGGCGTATGGCGATCTTCGCGCTCAACATCATGCCGTATATCTCGGCGTCGATCATCATTCAGCTCCTGACGACCGTCTCGCCGACGCTCGAGCAGCTCAAGAAAGAGGGCGAGCAGGGGCGCCGTCAAATCAACCAATACACACGCTACGGGACGGTGCTTCTCGCCGCACTCCAGGGCTACGGCATCGCCGTTGGCCTAGAGGGTGCCGGCAATATCGTCACCGATCCGGGCTGGTTCTTCCGCATCACCACCGTCATTACACTCGTTGGCGGCACGGTGTTCCTGATGTGGCTCGGTGAACAGATCACGGCGCGCGGGGTCGGGAACGGGATCTCTCTGATCATTTACGCCGGTATCGTGGCCGGTTTGCCGAAGGCCTTGGTCGGAACGCTCGAACTCGGTCAGCAGGGCGCGTTGTCGACGGCCGTGATCTTGGCGATGCTTGTTCTTGCGACGGTAGTCATCGCCTTCATCGTCTTCATGGAGCGGGCGCAGCGGCGCCTCTTGGTGCAATATCCAAAGCGACAAGTCGGCAACAAGATGTTCCAGGGCGATGCCTCGCATCTGCCGCTGAAGTTGAATACGGCCGGCGTCATTCCGCCGATCTTCGCCTCGTCGCTCCTGCTGCTGCCGATCACGGTTGCAAATTTCTCGGCCGGACAAGGTCCCGAGTGGTTGACGTCGATCACCGCCATGCTCGGCCGCGGGCAGCCGCTTTACATCCTTATCTATGTCTCGCTGATCATCTTCTTCGCGTTCTTCTATACGGCCGTCGTCTTCAATCCGAAGGAGACCGCCGACAACCTGAAGAAATATGGCGGTTTCCTTCCGGGCATCCGGCCCGGCGAGCGCACGGCCGAATATATCGACTACGTGCTGACGCGGATCACCGTGGTTGGCGCGCTCTACCTTGCCGCGGTTTGCGTTTTGCCGGAGATTCTCATCGCCGAATGGGGCGTGCCGTTCTATTTCGGTGGTACCTCGCTCCTCATCGTCGTGAGTGTGACCATGGATACGGTGGCTCAGATTCAGAGCCATCTTCTGGCGCACCAATACGAGGGGCTGATCAAGAAGGCTAAGCTGAGGGGGCGGCGCAGATGAATCTGGTGATGCTCGGAGCGCCCGGCGCAGGCAAAGGTACGCAGGCGAAGCGGCTGCAGGACATGCGGGGGCTCGTCCAGCTCTCGACGGGGGACATGCTGCGCGCCGCCGTCGCCGCAGGAACGAAACTCGGCACGCAGGCCGGTGCTCTCATGGAGCGCGGCGAGCTGGTGCCGGATGAGCTGGTGATCGGGTTGATCTCCGAGCGCATGGAGGAAGAGCCGGACGGTCCGGGCTTCATTCTGGACGGGTTTCCCCGGACCATCGGTCAGGCCGAGGCGCTGGATGAGTTGCTGAAGTCCCGTGGCGAGGCAGTGGACCGAGTCCTTGTGATCGACGTGAACGACGAGGCGCTCGTAGGGCGCATCACTGGCCGGTATACCTGTGCTACGTGTGGCGAGGGCTATCACACGTTGTTCAAGAAGCCGAAGGTCGAGGGCGTCTGTGACCGCTGCGGCGGGACGGAGTTCAAGCGCCGCAAGGACGACACCGAAGAAGTCGTCCGCGAGCGGCTGAATGCATATCACGCGCAAACGAAGCCGCTGATCGGCTATTACACGGCGCAAGGCAAGGTCAGAACCGTTGACGGTATGGCCGATATTGAGACGGTTCAGAAGGAGATAGACCTAGCGCTGGACGGGGCGTAGGCCCAAACACTGTTTTTCGGGCCACCGGCCCAGTTGACCTTGTCAAGCGGAATCGCTACATAGACGCGTTCCATGGCTTGATGGACTGACCGGACCCGGGGGCGATGCCTGTCCGCGGTCGGTCTTGTCGTGTTTCAATAGGCTAATTTGGTTGTAATTTCAGCACGTTAGCACGTGCTGTACGAGGAGGCGACAACGTGGCCCGAATTGCAGGCGTGAACATTCCGACCAACAAGCGGGTCGAGATCGCGCTGACCTATATCCACGGTATTGGCGATGCCTTTGCCAAGGAGATTTGTGAGAAGGTTTCCATTCCGTCCGAGCGGCGGGTCAGCGAGCTGACGGAATCCGAGGTCATTCAGATTCGTGAGACCATCGACCGCGACTATGTGGTCGAGGGCGACCTCCGGCGCGAAGTATCGATGAACATCAAGCGCCTCATGGATCTTGGTTGCTATCGCGGTTTGCGGCATCGCCGCGGTCTTCCGGTCCGTGGTCAGCGCACGCACACGAACGCGCGTACCCGGAAGGGGCCCGCCAAGCCGATCGCAGGCAAGAAGAAGTAGAGACGCTGAACACGCGGCCAAGCTCCTTTTCGAGGACTTCGCCGCCGCCAATTGGAATTTGCGGGAATAGAGCATGGCCAAGGAAAAAGCACGGGTCCGCCGCCGGGAACGGAAGAACATCACATCCGGTGTGGCCCATGTGCATGCAAGCTTCAACAACACTATGATCACCATCACCGACGCGCAAGGAAACGCGATTTCCTGGTCGTCGGCCGGTGCCATGGGATTTAAGGGCTCGCGCAAGTCGACGCCATACGCGGCTCAGGTTGCCGCCGAGGACGCCGGCAAGAAGGCGGCCGAGCACGGCATGAAGAACCTCGAAATCGAGGTTCGCGGTCCCGGTTCGGGCCGCGAGTCGGCCCTGCGCGCGCTGCAGGCGTCGGGCTTCAACGTTATCTCCATCCGCGATGTGACGCCGATCCCGCATAACGGTTGCCGGCCGCGCAAGCGCCGCCGCGTTTAAGACAACACGGGCGACCGACACGACATGCTGGACGACGACATTCGCATTCCGGAGCCGGCGGCTCCGATCAACGATCAAGAAAGGGCGACACCGGTGCTGCAAAAGAACTGGCAAGATCTCATCAAGCCCACCAAGCTGAACGTCACGCCCGGCCGCGATCCGGCACGGTTCGCGACGGTTATCGCCGAGCCGCTGGAGCGTGGCTTTGGTCTGACCCTTGGCAATGCTCTGCGTCGCGTGTTGCTGTCTTCGCTTCAGGGCGCCGCCATCACGTCGGTACATATCGATGGCGTGCTGCACGAATTCTCGTCGATTCCGGGCGTGCGCGAGGACGTGACGAACATCGTCCTCAACATCAAGGAAATCGCCGTCAACCAGCACTCCGAAGGCGTCAAGCGCATGGTGCTTCAGAAGGAAGGGCCGGGCGTCGCCACCGCTGGGGACATCCAGGGCGGATCGGAGGTCGAAATCCTCAATCCGGATCACGTGATTTGCACGCTCGACGAGGGTGCCGCGATCCATATGGAGTTCACGTCCTCCTCGGGTAAGGGCTACGTGCCCGCAGAGCGCAACCGTCCCGACGATGCGCCGATCGGCTTCATTCCCGTGGATTCGCTGTTCAGCCCGGTACGCAAGGTGTCGTACCGCGTCGAAAATACCCGCGAGGGCCAGATCCTCGACTACGACAAGCTGACGATGAATATCGAGACGGACGGCTCCGTTCGTCCCGAGGATTCCATCGCGCTTGCCGCACGCATCGTCCAGGATCAGTTGTCCGTCTTCGTCAATTTCGAAGAGCCGAAGAAGGAGCAGACCTTCCAGCAGCAGCCGGAGCTGGTTTTCAACGCCGCGCTTCTCAAGAAGGTCGACGAGCTCGAACTGTCGGTCCGTTCGGCCAACTGCCTGAAGAACGACAACATCGTCTATATCGGCGACCTCATTCAGAAGACCGAAGCGGAGATGTTGCGGACCCCGAATTTCGGCCGTAAGTCGCTGAACGAGATCAAGGAGGTTCTGGCCTCCATGGGCCTGCACCTCGGCATGGACGTGCCGGATTGGCCGCCGGAGAATATCGAAGAGCTGGCCAAGCGCTTCGAAGACCACTACTAGCCGCAAGGCCGCTATTTGGGCGGCCTGTCGAGCCTCGAAAAAGGATAAGTCAATGCGACACCGCAAGGCAGGCCGGAAGCTGAACCGGACTTCGACGCACCGCAGTGCGTTGTTTGCGAACATGGCATCCGCGCTCATCAAGCATGAGCAAATCGTGACGACCTTGCCGAAGGCGAAGGAGTTGCGGCGCGTGACCGATCAGCTCATTACGCTCGCCAAGCGTGGCGATCTCCATGCGCGCCGTCAGGCTTTCGCGCGGATTCGCGATGAGGACATGGTTGCGAAGCTGTTCGAGACCCTCGGCCCGCGCTATGCAGAGCGCCCCGGCGGCTACACGCGCGTGCTCAAGGCCGGCTTCCGCTTCGGCGACTCCGCGCCGATGGCCGTGATCGAGCTGGTGGATCGCGACGAGGATGCGCGCGGTCAGGATTCGGGTCCGACCATGGACATGGATCAAGACGGCGAGCAGGCCGCGGCCTAGTGCCGGTTCGGCACCTCGCTGATCGATAGTCCGGCTTTGCCGGACAAGCAAAAGGCGCACCGCTCGGCGATGCGCCTTTTTTTGTTCGTCTCCACCTGAAGGGCGTTCCAGTGCGAAAGCCGCACGGCCCCGAGACTATTGCGCCTCGTCGGCTTCCTTGGCCTTCTTCCGGATACCGGTGACGCCGTCCGCGAAAATGCCGGTGATGACTTCGACGGCCTTGGCCTCTTCGACACCGTCGGCGGGATCGAACTCGGCTTCCCACTCGATCTCGACGGTGTTGTCTTCGTCGTCCTCGTCGATCTCGAGCGTGGCGGAGTAGTTCTTCACGGGGAGGGGGCTCTCGACGATCTCGTAGCTGTAGCTCGTATCGCTCTTCTTGGTCAGCTTCTCCTTGATCTTGCCGCCATCGCCCAGCGTGAGAATGCGGTAGGTGTCGCCGCCTTCCTCGACCTGCTCGCACTCCGCAACCGCGGGATGCCAGTCCTTGATGGCGCAGAAATCGCCGACGAGTGCCCAAACGCTCTCCGGAGTGCCTGGAGCTTCGCCCCGCTTCTTGACCTCCACGGCGTGCGCGGCAGTGCCGATCGCGACCGTGGCCGCCAATGCGATCAAACCAGTTTTGACAATTCGCATGCGTTTCTCTCCAATAATCTGACCTACCGTGCCGGCGAGGGCCTTCGCCGACGCGGCATCATAGTTGAAAAGGGTACAGCGGCAACCGAGGTTTGGTATTGCTATCGTCCCGTTTCGCTGGGGGCGAAGCTTTGGAAGACGCCGCACTTCGCCGCAAGAAGGCCCGTTTTCTTTGGAACACGGATAGCCTCAATTGCGCTATCCAATGCGCGTTTTCCGCCTTCCTTGGAATCACTAGCAGAGCGAGCGATGACACGTTTGGAAGTTTTGCTGCGGAGAGGTGGCAAGTTTGGTCTTGTGGCGCTGATCCTTGTCCTTGGAGCTCCGGGCGCGACATTTGCGCAAGACGAGGTGGTCACTAAGGTCGTTCCCAAGAGCGCGGCAGCGGTCAAACAGTCCTTTGCCCCCGTGGTGAAGCGGGCGGCGCCCACGGTCGTGAACGTTTACGTCCGTCACAAGGTCCAGCAGACCGTCTCGCCTCTTTTCAACGACCCGTTCTTCCGGCGTTTCTTCGGCCAGCAATTTGGCGTACCGCGGGAGCGCATTCAGAACTCGCTCGGATCGGGCGTCCTCGTCAGCAGCAAGGGCGTAGTGGTCACGAATTACCACGTGATCCGTACAGGCGGTGAGTCGGAGATCACAGTGGCGCTCAACGACGGGCGGGAGTTCCCGGCCTCGCTGATCCTGAAGGACGAGCAGACGGACTTGGCCGTGCTGCGGTTGCAGGGCGACGGCGCCAAGTTCCCGGCGATTGAGTTCGCCAATTCCGACAGTCTCGAGGTTGGCGATCTGGTGCTGGCGATCGGCGATCCGTTCGGCGTGGGCCAGACGGTCACCAGCGGCATCGTCTCGGCCCTGGCGCGTACCAAGGTCGGCATTTCCGATTATCAGTTCTTCATCCAAACCGATGCCGCCATCAATCCGGGCAACTCGGGCGGCGCGCTGGTCGATATGGACGGGCGCTTGGTCGGCATCAACACCGCGATCTTCTCCAAGAGCGGCGGGTCGCACGGGATCGGATTCGCGATTCCTTCCAATATGGTGCAGGTGATCGTTCAGTCCGCGCTCAAGGGCGGAAAGGTTCAGCGTCCGTGGCTCGGCGCGTCGCTGCAGCCGCTCACCTCGGACCTTGCGGAATCGCTTGGGCTGGCACGCCCGGCCGGCGCCATGGTCACACGGGTGCATGAGAAGGGGCCGGCACAACGCGCCGGGCTCAAAGTGGGCGATGTGATCGTGAGCATCGACGGTAAGGACGTGCAGGACCCCGAAGCGTTGCAATACCGGTTCGTCACAAAGGGCGTCGGCGGCGCGGTCGAGCTCGGTCTCTATCGCGACGGCAAACGGCTCACGACGACGATCGCGACGGAGGTTCCAATCGAGGAGCCTCCCCGGAACGAGCGTGAGTTGACAGGTGCCAATCCCTTCGCCGGCAGCCGCGTCGCCAATCTGTCTCCAGCGGTCAGCGCCGAGTTGGGAATGAACGACGATAGCGATAAAGGTGTTGTCGTGCTCGAAGTCGAGAGCCGCTCGAACGCTGGCCGGCTCGGCTTGCGGCCCGGTGACATCATCGTTGGCGTCAACGATCAGAAGATCGAGTCGGTGAAGCAATTATCCGTCGTTCTGCAAATACAAACGGCCCTTTGGAAACTTGCTATCGAGCGTGGCGGTAAGGTGTTCGACCTCACCATTCGGGGCTGAACCATGGCGAAAGAGGCGGCGAATCTCTTCGAGGCGGCTGGGCTGGCCGATCGCGCCCCGCGTCCGCTCGCGGATCGGTTGCGCCCGAAGACACTCGAAGAGGTCATCGGTCAGGATCATCTGCTCGGCGACGGGCTCTTGGGGCGCATGGTGCGGGCCGGGCGCCTGACCTCGGTGATCTTTTGGGGGCCGCCCGGCACGGGCAAAACCACGGTGGCGCGGCTTCTGGCCGAAACGACGGATCTTCATTTCGAACAGCTTTCGGCGATCCAGTCCGGCGTCGCTGACTTGCGCAAGGTGTTCGACGCGGCCAAGGCCAAGCGCGAGGCGGGACGGGGGACGCTGCTCTTTATCGACGAGATTCACCGCTTCAACCGCTCGCAGCAGGATGCGTTTCTGCCGCACATGGAGGACGGGACCATCGTCCTCGTCGGTGCGACCACGGAGAACCCATCATTCGAGCTCAACTCGGCGCTTCTGTCCCGGGCCAGCGTTTTGACCTTCAGGAGGCTCGACGACGAAGCGCTGGAGGCGCTGATCCAGCGTGCGGAGGCTCATGAGGGCCGGAAACTGCCGCTCGATCCCGATGCCCGACAGACCTTGATCTCCATGGCCGACGGCGATGGGCGCGGGCTCATCAATCTCGTCGAGGATGTGTTTCTCTCGGTTCCTGCCAACACGAAGACGCTTGTGGATCGCGCGGGCCTCGGCCAGCTCGTTCAACGGCGCGCGCCGATCTACGACAAAGGGCAAGACGGCCACTACAACCTCATTAGCGCACTGCATAAATCGGTACGCGGCTCCGACCCGGACGCGGCCCTCTATTGGCTGGCGCGCATGTTTGCCGGCGGTGAGGACCCACTCTATATCGCGCGACGTCTGGTGCGCATGGCGGTCGAGGATATCGGCCTTGCCGATCCGGCGGCGCTGCTTCAGGCGAACGCGGCGAAGGATGCCTACGACTTCCTGGGGTCGCCGGAAGGGGAGCTCGCGCTGGCCCAAGCGACGGTCTATCTCGCCACGGCTCCGAAATCCAACGCGGCCTACTTGGCCTTCAAGGCCTCGGCCAGGGTCGCGAAGGAAAGCGGATCGCTCCTACCGCCCAAGCATATTCTCAATGCGCCGACGAAGCTCATGGATCAGGAAGGCTACGGCCATGGCTACGCCTACGACCACAACGAGGCGGAAGGGTTCTCCGGCCAGAACTATTTTCCCGATGGCATGGAGCGGCAGCATTTCTACGAGCCGACGGGCCGGGGCTACGAGGCCGAGGTGAAAGCGCGGCTGGGCCGTTGGGCGGAGATCCGGGCGAACAAGGCGCGCTAGCCGGTCTCTTCGGGCTTGCCGTTTCCGTAGCGGATTACCTGCACCCTCTCCAGCGTCACCAGGCCGCTGCCCATCATGTCCTCGATCGCGGCCACGAAGCCACGCACATTGTCCTCCCTGTCGATGATCTCGATGACCAGCGGCAGGTCTTGGGAGAGCCGAAGAATCTTCGTCGTGTGCAGGGTGCTGGAATGGCCAAAGCCGATGGCGCCACGCAACACGGTGGCGCCGGAAAGCCCCATCTCGCGTGCCTTCAGCACGATCGCTTCGTAGAGCGGCTGGTGCTCGAACTTGTCGTCCTCGCCGATAAAGATACGCAACAGCGCGGCGTCGCTCGAAAGTGGCATGGTCAGATCCACTTCATGGTGTTGATAGAAAGCGCCAGAATATGCCCGAGCCAGACGGCGACGAGGCAAAGCAGCATCGAGCCGGCGATATTGCCGCCAGCATGGAGCAATTCGCCGTCTTGAACGAGATTGAGGGTCTGGAGGCTGAACGAGGAGAACGTGGTAAATCCGCCAAAGACGCCGAGCATGACGAATTGGCGCACGGTGGACCCCGCGAAGATGCGTCCGTCGGGCCCTGTCAGCGTGGCGAAGAAGCCTATGAGGAAGGACCCGGCCACGTTCACGAACAGCGTTCCCCAGGGAAACGTCTCGCCGAAGAACCGCGCGGCGACGCCGGAGCACCAGTACCGGCCCATTCCACCAAGCGCGCTGCCGGCGGCAATGGACAAGTAGACGACGAGCGTGTTCGGAAGAGAGATCATGCACCCACCGTCCCAGCGGCGTTCGGCCCGACGAGGCGAGATAGGGTACGGACAATGCCCGGATTCGAATGGGACATACGTGCTCCTTTGCATCGGTCCGCGAATGACGCTTGGGCCAAAAATAAAACCCGCCTCCGGGCGGGTTCGCGGACCGAAGTTCCCACCGCGCAAGATTACACACGGCAGGAGTCATCAGCCAAGGGCGGTTCAGGGGGACTCCATCCCCTTCGAATTGTCGCCAAGTATGCTACTTGAATTGAGCTGCGGATCAAGCACGGCCGGGTGTCCTGTCGTTGCAATGGGGTTTCCCGGCCGCCAACCCCTTCCTGGTTTTGCCAAATGACCGAAAGATCACCCGTCGAAACACGTCATGTCGCAGAGGACGAAGACGGCATGCGTCTGGATCGCTGGTTCAGGACGCATTACGCCCAAGTCCCCCATGGCCGCCTGGAGAAGCTGCTGCGTACCGGTCAGGTCCGTGTCGATGGCGCCCGGGCCAAGGCCAATACGCGGCTCGAGGCCGGTCAGAGTATCCGCGTGCCGCCGCTGCCCGACGCGCCGCCGCCGCCCGGCTCGCCAAAGCCCTTGTCAAAGGCCGACCGCGCCTTCCTCAAATCCATCACGCTCTACGAGGACGACGATCTTTTGATCCTTAACAAGCCGTCCGGCATCGCCGTGCAAGGCGGAACGAAGACGGTGCAGCATATCGACCGGCTACTGGAGGGGATGGGAGACCGGCCCGAGACGCGGCCCCGGCTTGTCCACCGGCTGGACCGAGACACGTCGGGCGTGCTCGTGGTGGCCA
This sequence comes from Hyphomicrobiaceae bacterium, assembly GCA_020637815.1. Taxonomy (GTDB): domain Bacteria; phylum Pseudomonadota; class Alphaproteobacteria; order Rhizobiales; family Methyloligellaceae; genus Methyloceanibacter. Next base: position 210,788 of record JACKJS010000001.1, read on the forward strand.
AGCGGCGCAGCGTCGCCGCCAAGCTCGGGCGTGCCTTTCAGACGCGTTCGGTACGGAAGATCTATTGGGCACTGGTGCACGGCGTGCCGAAGCCGCCGCAAGGGAAGATCGACGCGGCGCTGGTGAAGGCCACCACCCCGGACGGCGACCGGGTCCGCAAGGCGCGGCCGGGCGAGCAAGACAAGGCCCAGTCCGCCGTTACGCATTACGCCGTGATCGACCGGGCCGCGCAGCAGGTGGCGCTGATGTCGCTCAAGCCGGTGACGGGGCGGCAGCATCAGCTGCGCGCCCATATGGCGATCCTCGGCCACCCGATCCTTGGCGATACGAAATATCCGAGCGAGGCCGAATTGCCGGAAGGGATTGAGCGGCGCTTGCATCTTCATGCGCGGCGCATCGCCTTTCCGCATCCGAGCGGCGAGGGCATCGTCGACGTGACGGCGCCGCTGCCGCCGCATCTGGAGGCCGCGTTTGCCGCGTTCGGGTTCTCGCCGACGGGCGGCGATCTCGACGGCGATGCGGAGTTGTGCGGAATTTCCTGCGGCTAAAGCAACGGCGCCAATTGGGTCCCGACGGCTCGTGGAAGGGAAACGACGCGATGGGCGAGGGCATGAACGACCAGGACAAGAAGTCTCCTATGGGCTCCGAAAAGCCGAATCTCCCCAAGCGCTTCTACAAGGACGTGAGTGTGGCGGACGAAGGCGGGCGGGCGGCGATCCTGCTCGACGGACGGCCCGTGCGCACCCCCGGCAAGGCGCCGCTCGCCGTGCCCAGCGCGGCCTTGGCCGAGGCCATCGCCGACGAGTGGCGCGCGCAAGGCAAGGAGATCGACCCACAGACCATGCCGCTGACCAAGCTCGCCAACTCGGCCATCGATGGGGTCGTGGGGAAAGAAGGCCCCGTCATCGACGACATTCTGGCCCATGCGGGCTCCGATCTCCTTTGCTATCGGGCAAGCGGCCCTGAAGGCCTGCTGGCGCTCCAGGCGGAGCATTGGGACCCGGTGCTGGCCTGGGCCGCGGGCGCCTTGGCCGCGCCGCTGAGCCTTGCCGAGGGCGTGATGCATGTCGCCCAGCCGGACGCCTCGATCGCGGCCTTACGCGGCGAAATCGAGGGGCTGGACGCCTTCCGGCTCGCCGCGCTCCATGTCATGACAACGCTGACGGGCTCCGCGCTCCTGCCGCTCGCGGTCGTCCGCCATCAGCTTACCCCGGAAGAGGCCTGGGCGGCCGCCCATGTGGACGAGGACTGGCAGATCGGCCAGTGGGGCGAGGATACCGAGGCCACAGTTCGCCGCGAAAACCGCAAGCGGGACTTCAATGCGGCCGCGCGCCTGCTGGAGCTTTCCTGAGTCCTTTGAATCGGTTGGCCAGCGCTGCTTCCGAAGCCGGTTGAGCCGCTTCCTATTTCGGTCGAACGCCATGGGGGCATGCGCGCGCGGGCCATTTGCCTTGCTTTCGCCTCATGCTATGGACCTTGGCAAAACTGTCATCTTGACCCGCGTCCAGCCGGACGGCGTTTTTTGGGGGAGCCCTGAGAATGAAAGAAGTCATCGAAGAGCTGGAGATCCGCCGCGCCAAGGCGCGCATGGGCGGTGGCCAGGCCCGAATCGACGCCCAGCACAAGCGCGGCAAGCTGAGCGCGCGGGAGCGGCTTCAGCTTCTTCTCGACGACAATTCGTTCGAAGAATTCGACATGTATGTGGAGCACCGCTGCTCCGATTTCGGCATGTCGGAGACCAAGGTTCCGGGCGACGGCGTGGTCACCGGCTGGGGCACCATCAACGGCCGCGTGGTCTATGTGATCGCCAAGGACTTCACCGTGTTCGGCGGGTCCTTGTCGGAGTCCCACGCCAACAAGATGATCAAGATCCAGGACATGGCGCTGCGTAATCGCGCGCCGGTCATCGGCCTGTTCGATGCGGGCGGCGCGCGTATCCAGGAAGGTGTCGCGGCCCTCGGCGGCTATGGAGAGGTGTTCCTGCGCAACGTCCAGGCGTCGGGCGTGATCCCGCAGATCAGCGTCATCATGGGCCCGTGCGCGGGCGGCGACGTCTATTCGCCGGCCATGACCGACTTCATCTTCATGGTGCGCGATACCTCCTACATGTTCGTCACCGGGCCGGACGTGGTGAAGACCGTGACGAAGGAAGAGGTGACGGCCGAGCAGCTTGGCGGCGCTTCCGTCCACACCACCAAATCGTCGATCGCCGACGGCGCCTACGACAACGACATCGAGGCGCTGCTGCAAATGCGCCGCCTCATGGACTATCTGCCGACCTCGAACCTCTCGGGTGTGCCGGAGCTGCCGACCCGCGATCCGTGGGACCGCGAGGACACCTCGCTCAATACGCTCATCCCGGACAATCCGAACAAGCCCTACGACATCAAGGAGCTGATCCACAAAGTCGTGGACGAGGGCGACTTCTTCGAGATCCAGGAGACGTTCGCGCGGAACATCGTCATCGGCTTCGCCCGCATGGAAGGGCGGACCGTGGGCATCGTCGCCAACCAGCCCATGGTGCTGGCGGGCGTGCTCGACAGCGACGCCTCGCGGAAGGCCGCCCGTTTCGTGCGCTTCTGCGACTGCTTCTCGATCCCGATCGTCACCTTCGTGGACGTGCCGGGCTTCCTGCCGGGCACCGACCAGGAATATGGCGGCCTCATCAAGCACGGCGCCAAGCTGCTGTTCGCCTTCACCGAGGCAACGGTTCCGAAAATCACCGTCATCACCCGCAAGGCCTATGGCGGCGCCTACGACGTCATGAGCTCAAAGCACATCCGGGGCGATCTGAACTACGCCTGGCCGTCGGCCGAGATCGCGGTGATGGGCGCCAAGGGCGCGGCGGAAATCCTTTACCGGTCCGAACTCGGCGATCCGGAGAAGATCAAGAAGCGCATCGACGAATATCAGGCGCGCTTCGCCAATCCGTTCGTCGCCGCGGAGCGGGGCTATATCGACGAGGTGATCATGCCGCAGGGCACGCGCACGCGTATCTGCCGGGGCCTGCAAATGCTCCGCAACAAGCACGTCGAGAACCCCTGGAAGAAGCACGACAACATTCCGCTGTAGGGACGTCGCCGCACCTCCCCCTCAATAAACCTTCGGCACGTAGAGGTCCTGCGACAGCGTCTTGCGGTCGTAGTCGGGGCTGAAGACGCGCTCTGGGAGTTCGATCTTGTCGTAGGGCACGTCCTCGTAGGGAATCTTCGAGAGGATGTGCTCGATACAGTTGAGCCGTTCGCGCTTCTTGTCGTTGCCTTCGACGATGTACCAGGGCGCCTCCGCGATGCTCGTGCGCGCGAACATGTCTTCCTTGGCCTTGGTGTATTGCTCCCAGCGCACGCGGGACTGCAGGTCCATGGGCGACAGCTTCCACTGCTTCATGGGGTCGTGAATGCGGATCGAGAAGCGCAGTTGCTGCTCCTCGTCGGTGATCGAGAGCCAGTATTTTAGGACGATGATGCCGTTGCGGACGAGCATGCGCTCGAACTCGGGCACGTCCTGGAAGAAGCGCTCAACCTGATCCTCGCTGGCGAAGCCCATGACGCGCTCGACGCCGGCGCGGTTGTACCAGGAGCGGTCGAACAGCACGATCTCGCCGCCCGCGGGCAGGTGCGGCACGTAGCGCTGGAAGTACCATTGGGTTTGCTCGCGCTCGGTGGGTTTGGGCAGGGCGACCGCGCGGCAGCTGCGGGGGTTGAGCCGCTGGGTGATGCGCTTGATGACGCCGCCTTTGCCTGCGGAGTCGCGGCCTTCGAAGATGATCAGCACCTTCGCGCCCGTATGCTCGACCCAGGTCTGCATCTTGATCAGTTCGGCTTGCAGCCGGAGCAGGTTTCGGAGGTAGACGCGCCGGTCGAGCGAGTGGGGATGCGCCTCCCGGTAGATGCGGCGCAACTCCTCGCTCAGCATCGGTTCGGACAGCTCGGCCTCGAGCGTTTCGTCGAGCGTCTCCTCCAGCTCGGCTTCCAGCCAGTCGTGCGTTCGTTTCCCGCCAGTGCCTTCCGGGTCTTTGGTGGTCATGGGATGTCTCTCGCTGTTCGTCGCATGGTTCTGCCTGAAGAGAACCTTCAGTTTCGCCGCGCGGGTTGAAGACTTTATGTCAATCGGCTTAGGTTCCGCGTAAAGCACTCGCCCGCCGTGACGTGACGGATGCACCGTTGTCCTCTTGCCTAGAAGGCCATGCGTGGACCACTATCGGCGCGTCGCAGGGACGCGAGCGTTGGAGTTAAACAGGGCCGGTGACGGCACGGGAAGCAGGAGTGGAACGATGAATTTCCGGACGACGATGCGGACTTTAGCGGTTGGAGGGCTCTTCGTTCTCGTCGGCGTCCCCGCGCTCGCTCAGGACCCCGAGCCGACCTCCACGGCCACGTTCCGGTGCGCGGACGACAAGTCCATCGTCGCGAAGTTCTATCCGGACGACGTGGACCTGACCTTCAACGACGGGCGTCAAGTCTCGCTCCCGCAGGCGATGTCCGGCTCCGGCGCGCGCTATGCCGACGCCGACGGAACCATCGTGTTCTGGAACAAGGGCAATACGGCCTTCGTTACCGAAGGCTCGGACGAAAACGTCACCTACAAGGATTGCGTCGCCGACTGATCGGCGCGCCGCGAGACACATTTTCGGCGGCATTCTCGTGTGAGTGTTGCCGTGCGGCCATTGCTGCGGCGCAAGGCTTCCTTTACGAAATCCCGCTTCAATCGGGATTCGACTTCGGGAGATTCATGATGCGGGTTGGAGCTCGCCGGTTCGGCGTGTGTGGAATGCTTGTGGCGAGTGCGGCTCTTTGGGGCGCGCAGGCCGATGCGGCGATCAGCTTGGCGGTCGCGCTCAAGAACTACTACGCCGAATACGAGATCGTGCAGCACTGCGCGCAGCGGGCCCAATTGACGGCCGACGATGTCGCGGCCGCCGGCACCGCGATGTCGAAGATCGAGAAGTACTATTTCGGCCGCGACGAATCCCTCAACAAGGCCCATCTGATCAAGCAGGCCATCGCCGACAAGAACGACAGCTTCAAGATCCTGGAGCGGAGCGGCGACACGGGTTTCCGGCCCTACTGTCAGATGTCGCTGAACGAGCTTTTGCGTAAGGCCAACGAAGTCGGGCCGGGAGACGACGGCCAATAGGCCGGCCGGTTTTCACTGAACGCCCGCAGTCTTGCCGCCCAATGCCGCCCGGTCGAGATACAGGATCGAGGTCCGGCGCCGTCCGCCTAGCGAATAGGCGAAGGAAACGATGGCGCCCTTGAGGTGTTCGGTGTCCGCCTCCGACAAGCCTGCTGCCTGAAGATGAAAGCGTGTGCCGGGTGGGACCGCTTTTGCGGCGCCCTCCGGTCCGTCCTGGCCTTCGATGCGCAGGCGCAGCGCTAGATTTTCGGCTGCGATCCCATCCGCCGAGTCGGGCTTGAGCGTCGCCTGGATATCCTCGAGAGGCGCGTTCGACACATTGGTGCCTGTAAGCACGATTCTCTCCACGCCTTGGGGGTGGGGCGCGCCGCGCAGCCATTTGACGGGGGCACCGGCGGTATCGTCCGGCGCTTCTTCGGGTGGCGCGGCAGGTTCCGGCGGCGTCACGATCCGGTAGGATGGCGCCGCGTTCGCCTGTTTCTGCGCATCATCGCCATGTTCGGAGCCATGTCCGGCATCGTGTCCGGGCATCATGGCGCGGACCGTGGGCATCGGGGGTTCCGGCTTGGACGGAGCCGGAGCGGCGGCGGGCTTATCGCCGCCCTGGCCCAGCTTGAGGTTGACTTCCGGCGCCACCGGAGCCGCATCGCCGAACCAATTCCAGGGATTGAACCAATCGGTCTTGAGCCAGCCGAAGTTGGGCCAGCTGAGGTCGAGCCAGCTGAAGTCCAGCCAGTCGGCACTGACCCAGGCGCTTTTGGTGTCTTGTGTGGGACTGGCGGCGGCCGGAGACGGTTCTGGCGCCGCTTCCACCATGGCCACGTCCTTCGCCACGTCCTTGGCCACGTGCTTGCGCGCGTCCCCGAACGACGCCGCCGTGCGTTCGGCGGCGTAGGCGAGGTCCTCGACGCCTCCGTTCAAAGAAGCAGGCAGCCCTTCGGCCAGGCTCTTGAAGAAGGGGCCGGCGCTGGACGCGCTGGCGATAAAGGCACAAGCCGCAACGAGCAGGACGGTCAATGTTGTCGAGGTGAGCGCGACCCAGGTCCCGCGCCCGCCAAAGGATGCGGCGAAGAGGAGCAACAGAACGATTGCGGCGAGGAGCAGATACACGCTGTATCCCGGTCAAGTGGACCCGTCGGAGGCCTCATTTTCCAGCGCCCAGGATGGCGCGCAACAGTGGCATCAGTTCGGCGTTCGTGCCATCGATTCCCGAGGCAAATGTCCATTCGGACAGTGCCATCCAGCGCGATCCAGACATATGTCCGCTGTCGCTCTGCCTTGGGGATCGGATCGCGAGGGCCGATGCGGCTTGAAGGATCGAACACCCATTCCCATCTCCCCTATGTCGCGACGCCGCACGACCGCGGTCGCGTCACGGGGGTGCCGAGCCAATTTTGGAGTAATGCCTATGTCAGGGAGATATCTCTCCGCCCTGGTGCTCGGTGCTGCGCTGGCTGCATTTACGTCTACTGCGTTTGCCTATTCGGGTGCCGTCACAGGGGCCTGCCGGGCCGACTACAAGCGGTTCTGTTCGGCCCATGCGATCAACGATCCGGGGTTGCGCCGTTGCATGGACCAGGCCGGCCGCAGCCTTTCGCAGGCGTGTGTGGTGGCGTTGGTCAATACGGGCGAGGTCAGCAAGGCCCGTGCCACTCAGCGCTGGGGCCATTCGTTCTAGAGCCGCTCCGCAACTGGTTTTTCGAGGACATCAAAAGGAAACGCCCGCCTTCGTAAGAGGGCGGGCGCTTTCTTAACCGATGCAAGAACGGCCGGGACGATGACTATTCGTCGTCGTCGTCCTTCTTGGCGGCGTCACGCGGGATCGGCTTGATATCGATGGAGTCCGCACCCTCGACAGTGATGGTGCCGACCATGCCGCGTTCCATGAGGCCGCGCGGACCGAACTTGTATGTCCCCGGACGGATCGCGACGAAGAACAGTTCCAACTCGCCGCCGTTCTCGAACTCCAACTCGTCGAACGTCACGGTCTTGATCTCAACTTCGGGCTCGCCGGCCTCAATCTTGCGGATCCAGATATTGCGGGCGAATTCGGGCATGACGAGTGCGTATTCGGTCAGGTCCGAAGCCTTGATCTTCCAGCGATAGCCCTGACCCGACTTCAGCGTGTATTCCGTGGGCGTCATTTTCGTGCTGTCACCGTCGACGCCTAGCTGGAGCGGTTCCAACCGCTTCAGGCCGTGAACCGCGGGGTCCAAGATCATCTTGGCTTGATTTTCGGCGCGGGCGGTCGGCGCCATGTACGATAGCGCGAAGCACAGGGTGAGGGCGGCAAGGATAAGTGCTCGTGGCATATGCGTTTCTTCCCTTGGTTGCAATTTGCGGAACCCAGTCTCGGGTCCCGGATGTTAGGCGTTCTTGACCCGCAGGCATAAGAGAGTATTGGCATAGTCGCTTGCCAACATTGCTTCAACCGTTGCCGAAGCTGGAACCGATCCACCGGAGGACCCGTTATGCTTCTGCCGCGTGCTTTCGGCGGAGACATGCCATTAGCAAGACACAAACCATCGTCATGAGACGTTAAGGTTTCAGTGCTGCGTTTTGGAGAGTATCCGCTCTAGGGGCCAATGGGAGCGGACGGACGCGCCAGCGCGGTGGGGGATTTGACCGTGATCGACCTTTACAAAATTCTGGGCGTTAGACGGACCGCGCCGCATAAGGACATCCACAAGGCGTACCGGAAGAAAGCCAAGTCCGCGCATCCCGACGGCGGGGGCTCTGACGAAGCGTTCAATCAGCTCGTCGTGGCCTATTCGGTGCTGTCTGACCAGTCCCGCCGCGCGCGGTACGACGAGACGGGCGAAATCGAGCTACCGCAGCCCAACAATCTCGACGGTGGGGCCATCGAGATCGTCGCGGAAAAACTGGGTCTCGTGATCCATGCCGAACAGGATCTGGCCGCCATGGACGTCGGCGCGCTTATCGAACAGGCAATCCGCGACGATATCGGCAACCGGAAGGCCAGCGTGGCCCATCAGCAGCGTGCCGCGGAGAGGCTTGCCCGGCTGCGCGCGCGGACCAAGCGAAAGGCCGAAGGCGAGGGCGACTTAGTGTCTCGCGTGCTCGATTGGCACGAACTCGCCATCCAAGGGCAGATCAAGAAGCACGAAGGGATGATCCGCCACCTGGAGCGGGCCCTCGAAATCCTCAAGGACTACTCGTTTACGGACGAATTGGCCGTTCACCAGTCCGAGGAGGTCGTCGAGGCGCTGAACGACATTCTGGTCTCGCTCGACGAATTGGCCGCGATTCTTAACACGAGCCCGTCCCGCGCCGAGGCCATGCCGAAAGAGGCCGAACCGACCGCATTCGGCTAAGGCCCGGAAACACAGGCACTAGACTCGGGGCGCCCGGACCCTGCATGCGGCGCCAAAGTCCCGTTTTCAAATGCCGCGTGGGCTGATATGGCACTCTATCTATGGGAGCAGCGGTCCGTCGATTGGCGCATTTTCGCCCTCTCTGACGGCTAAGACCTGCTGGCAATCGCCCCAAATCCGATAATTTCGGGCACGACACCTAAGGCCATGATCAAACGTTTCGTCATTGCAGGTCTCATCATGGGCGCTCTCGTGGGTGCCGTCTGGTGGTTCAACTTCTCGTTCAAGCCGCAGATGATCGCGGACTTCATGAGCAAGATGAAGCCGCCGGCGGCGTCAGTGACGGCAGAGCCCGCCAAGTTGGAGCGCTGGTCGGATCGCGTCCATGCGGTGGGCACGCTGGATGCCACGCAAGGGCTTTGGATCGCACCAGAAGTGGGTGGCATCGTCTCGGAGTATTATTTCGACAGCGGTCAGGATGTCGAAGAGGGCCAGCGGCTCGTTCAGCTCGATATCGCCGTGGAAGAGGCCGACCTGAAGAGCAACAAGGCCACCCTCAAGGAAGCCGAGCTCAACCTCGCCCGGCAGCAGAGTCTTGTGCAGCGGCGCGCCAGCTCCGTCGCCACTCTGGAATCCGCCGTCGCCAAAAGAGACTCGGCGAAGGCCGCAGTGGAGCGGATCGAAGCCCTGATCGCGCAGAAGACGATCCTGGCTCCGATTTCGGGACAGCTTGGCCTGCGCAACGTGGATCAGGGCCAGTATGTCTCGCCTGGCGCGAAGCTCGTTTCCCTTCAGGCTCTCGACCCGCTCTGGATCGACTTTCCTGTGGCCGAGGGCGAGGTCGCGGATTTCAAGGTTGGCGCGAAGATCGAAGTGACCGTCGACACCTATGACGGGGAAGTCTTCGAAGGTGAAGTCGAAGCGTTCGATGCGCAGCTTAGCCAAGAAAACCGCACCCTGATGGTCCGTGGACGGCTCAAGAACAAGGATCGCAGACTGCTGCCCGGCATGTTCGCCGAAGTCTCCGTGATTGCCGGGGATACGCAGGAGCGCGTGACAGTGCCCCGAACCGCCGTGACCTACAGCCTTTACGGCGACAGCGTGTGGGTGCTGAAGGAAGCCGAGCCCGGGGCCGAGTCGAAGACCAGCGAAACCAGCGAAAGTGCAGGCGCGGGGGCCGCCCTTGCAGCGGAAGCGTCGGCAACCGCGGAGGCCAAGGAACATGCCGACGACGCTAATGACGATCGTCCGTTGCTGACGGTTGAACAGCGGTTCGTCCGGGTCGGCCCGAGCCAGAAGGGCCGCGTCGCGATTCTGGAAGGCGTCAAGGCCGGCGAACAGGTTGTGACCAGCGGTCAATTGAAATTGCAGCCTGGGGCAGCCGTGACCGTCGACAACGATGGCGCGCTCAAGCCGTCGAATCAGTTGCCGAAGCAATAGCGCCATGAGCTTCACCGACATCTTCGTCAAACGGCCAGTGCTCGCCACCGTGGTGAGCCTGCTGATTCTGATTGTCGGCGCGCAGGCCGGGCTGAAGCTGCCGGTGCGGCAATATCCCGAACTGTCGAATACGACGATCACCATCATTACGACGTATCCGGGCGCCAATGCCGATCTGATCCAAGGGTTCATCACGGTCCCGATTCAGCAGGCGGTGGCGAGCGCCGAGGGCGTGGACACGCTCGTCGCGTCGTCGTCGCAGAACGTCAGCACGGTGACGCTCAATCTACGCCTCGACGCCGACGCCGACCGGGCCATGACCGACGTCTTGTCGAAGCTCGCGCAGGTGAAGAGCATCCTGCCGCGCGAGGCGAACGATTCCATCGTCACCAAGAAGACGGGCGAGGGCTACGCGCTGCTCTACCTCTCCTTCAACTCGAAGGTGATGTCGTCCTCTCAGATCAGCGACTATCTCCAGCGCGTCGTTCAGCCGAGGCTGCAGACCATCGAAGGCGTGGCGCAGGCCGAGATGCTCGGCGGCCAGGTCTTCTCGATGCGCATCTGGCTGGATCCCGACCGCATGGCGGCCTTGGGCGTGACGCCGCTCGACGTGCGCAGGGCGCTTGCGGAGAACAATTTCACGTCCGCGCCGGGGCAGGTGAAGGGCGACTTCATCCAGACCAATATCGACGCGAAGACCTCGCTCGACAATCCGGACGCTTTCGGCAGGCTGGTCGTGCTCAGCCGGGGCGACTCCCTGGTGCGGCTGAGCGAGATCGCCGATATCGAGCTCGGACCGGAGAGTGCGGACTCCTCGTCGGTGTTCAACGGGCTGAAGGCGGTGTTCGTCGGCATCTACGCCACGCCGACCGCCAACCCGCTCACGGTCATCAGCGACGTGCGCAAGGAGTTTCCGAAGATCGAGGCGGAACTGCCGCCAGGTCTCGAAGCGGCCATTGCCTACGACGCCACCACCTTCATCCGCGCATCGCTCTGGGAAGTGCTGAAGACGCTCGGCGAGGCGGCGATCATCACCGTCGTGGTGATCTTCCTGTTCCTCGGTAATCTACGCTCGACGATTATTCCGATCGTGACGATCCCGCTGTCCTTGGTCGGCGTGTTCGCGATCCTGCTGGCGCTCGGCTATTCGATCAACCTCCTGACGTTGCTGGCGCTCGTGCTGGCGATCGGCCTCGTTGTCGATGACGCCATCGTTGTGGTCGAAAACATCTACCGGCACATCGAGGAGGGGAAGACTCCGTTCCAAGCGGCCCTGCAAGGCGCGCGCGAGATCGTCTATCCCGTCATCGCGATGACGATCACGCTGGCGGCGGTGTTCGCGCCCATCGCGTTCGTCACGGGCCTCACGGGCCAATTGTTCCGGGAGTTCGCCTTCACCTTGGCGGGCGCCGTCGTCGTCTCGGGCATCGTGGCGCTGACGCTGTCGCCGATGATGTGTTCGAAGCTGCTCAAGGCGCAGGTTCCGGGCGAGGGCGCGACCGGCTTCACGGGCTGGCTCGACCGGCGCTTCGAGGGGCTCAAGAACCGTTACCGCCGGCGTCTGCACGGCACGTTGAAATACCGGCCGGTGACGGTCCTGGTCCTTGTCGGCATCGTCGTCGTGACCGGCATGCTCTACATGACGAGCCAGAAGGAACTCGCGCCGGAAGAGGATCAGGGAATCCTCTTCAGCATCGTGAAGACGCCGCAATACGCCAATCTCGATTATCTCGAAGACGCGACGGCGCAGCTCTACGACACGTACAGCTCCGTGCCGGAGAAAGAGCACGTCTTTACGATCAATGGCATGGGCGACGTGCATCAGGCCTTCTCGGGTCTCCTATTGAAGCCATGGGGCGAACGCGAACGCAGCCAGCAAGCGGTCTTGCAGGAGCTGTCGCCGCGCATTCAAGGCCTGGCGACCGCGCAAGCCTTCTCGTTCTCGCCGCCCGCCTTGCCGGGTTCGACAGGCGGGCCGCCCGTACAGTTGGTGATCACCACGACACGCGATTTCGAGCAGCTTTCGAACGTTTTGGCCGATGTGGAGAAGGCCGCGAACGAGAGCGGACTCTTCATCTTCACCAATTCGGATTTGCGTTTCGAGACGCCACAGATCGAAATCGCGATCAACCACGACAAAGCGAACAGCCTCGGCATCACCATGGCCGATATCGGCAATTCGCTCTCCACCCTGCTTGGCGGCAACTACGTCAACCTGTTCGATCTCTACGGGCGAAGCTATCGTGTGATTCCGCAAGTGCCGCGAGAATACCGCGTCGATCCGGATTGGCTGATGCGCTACCAGATCCGGACGCGCTCGGGCGACCTCGTGCCGCTATCGAACGTCGCTACGATCACGCAGTCGGTGCAGCCGAACGCGTTGACCAACTTCCAGCAACTCAATTCGGCGACGCTATCCGCCGTGCCGTTCCCCGGCCGGACGGTAGGAGAGGCGGTGGCGTTTTTCAAAGACTACGCGGCCACGAAGTTCCCCGAAGGATTTTCCTACGATTGGCAAGGCGAGAGCCGGCAATATGTGCAAGAGGGCAATTCGCTCGTCTACACGTTCATCTTCGCGCTGGTGGTGATTTATCTCGTCCTTGCGGCGCAGTACGAGAGCTTCCGCGATCCGCTGATCATTCTGATCGCGCTGCCAACATCCATCTTCGGTGCGCTGCTGCCGCTCAATCTCGGTCTCGCGTCGGTCAACATCTATACGCAGATCGGCCTCGTGACGCTCATCGGCCTCATCGCCAAGCACGGCATCCTCATGGTGGACTTCGCCAACAAGCGCCAGGAGGAAGGCGCGAGCCGCGTCGAGGCTATCGAGGAGGCAGCCGCGACGCGGCTTCGCCCCATTCTGATGACGACGGCCGCGACTGTCGTGGCCATGGTGCCGCTTTTGATCGCGGGTGGAGCGGGCGCGGCGGCGCGGTTCAATATCGGTATCGTTATCGCGGCCGGCATGACCATCGGCACGCTCTTCACGTTGTTCGTCACGCCCGCCATGTATACCTATCTGGCGCGCGATCACCAAAAAGCCCGTGCCAAGCTCGAGGCCGAAATGGCGAAGGCGGGGACGCAAACATCTGATAAATCAGGAAAATCGTCCGCCACTGAATTGGATTCCGATGGGGTGCGGGATGCAAAAGGCGCCACGGCACAGGGGCTTCAGACCGCAGCCGAATAGGGCTGAACCAGTTTACTCGCTCCCCGCTTCCCTCTAGAAAGCCTGAACAAAAATTTAGGCTGGGGACCGATGTTCAAGAAGCTACTCATCGCCAATCGTGGCGAAATCGCCTGCCGGATCATTCGCACCGCGAAGCGGCTCGGGATCGAAACCGTGGCCGTCTATTCGGACGCAGATCGCGACGCCCTGCACGTTTATATGGCAGATGAGGCCGTTGGAATCGGGCCCGCGGCCGCGGCGCAGTCCTACCTTGTCATCGACAAGATCATCGCCGCCGCCAAGGAGACAGGCGCCGAAGCCATTCACCCCGGCTACGGGTTCTTGTCCGAGAATGCCGCCTTCGCCAAAGCGCTCGAAAAGGCCGGTATCGTCTTCGTCGGACCGAATCCCAAGGCCATCGAGGCCATGGGGGACAAGATCGAATCCAAGAAGCTCGCGGCCGACGCCAAGGTTTCGACCGTGCCGGGCTATCTCGGCGTGATCGAGACGCCGGAAGAGGCGGTCAAGATCGCCAACGACATCGGCTATCCCGTCATGATCAAGGCTTCGGCCGGCGGTGGCGGCAAGGGCATGCGTATCGCCTATAGCAGCGACGAAGTGGCCGAAGGCTTTGCCTCCTCGCAGTCCGAGGCGAAGTCCAGCTTCGGCGACGACCGCGTATTCATCGAGAAGTTCATCGAAGAGCCCCGCCACATCGAAATTCAGGTACTGGGCGACAAGCACGGCAACGTCATCCATCTCGGCGAGCGCGAGTGCTCGATCCAGCGCCGCAATCAGAAAGTCCTGGAGGAGGCGCCGAGCCCGTTCCTGGACGCCAAGACGCGCGAGTCCATGGGTGCCGAGGCCGTGGCGCTGGCGAAAGCCGTGAACTACGACTCCGCCGGAACGGTCGAATTCATCGTCGACAAGGACAAGAATTTCTACTTCCTGGAAATGAACACCCGCCTTCAGGTGGAGCATCCCGTAACGGAACTCGTCACAGGCCTCGACCTCGTCGAACAGATGTTGAAGGTCGCGAGCGGCGAGAAGCTTTCCATCAAGCAGAAGGACGTGACGCTGACGGGGTCCGCGATCGAGGCGCGCATTTATGCCGAAGACCCGGTCCGGAACTTCCTACCGTCCACCGGGCGCCTGGTCCGGTTCCGCCCGCCTAAGCTCGGCACGGAAAACGGCATCACCACGCGGCTCGACACGGGCGTCGAAGAGGGGGGCGAGATCTCCGTCTACTACGATCCGATGATCGCGAAGCTCGTCACCTATGCTCCGACACGCATCGAAGCCATCGACGCGATGGGCCGGGCCCTCGATGCCTTCGCCATCGACGGCTTCAGGCACAATATTCCGTTCCTGGCGATCCTAATGCGCCATGAGCGCTGGCGGTCGGGCGACATCTCGACGAAATTCATCGCCGAGGAGTTCCCCGACGGGTTCCATCCGCCGGCGCCCAAAGGGCGTGTTCGCGACGTCCTTGCAGCCGTTTCGGCGAGCATCGACCACCTGTCCAACAACCGCCGCCGCATGATCACCCAGCAGATGCATGGCGAGCCGGTCTGTTTCTCCGACGTCCGCCTCGTCAATCTCGGCGGCGGGGATCTTCTGCGTGTCAAAGTGGAAGGCCGGGACTATCCAATGACCGCCACGCTTGGCGGGGAGGGCACGAACGAGCCGGCCCGGCGGGTCGAACTGGCGTCGGATTGGTGGTTCGGAGAGCCTGTCTTCAGGGGCACGGCGGACGGCCAAGAAATCGCCGTTCAGGTCCGTCCGATCTTGAACGGGGTGCTTTTGACCTATCAAGGCGTGGAAGTGCCCGTGTGCGTCTTCACCGAGCGGGAGGCCGAATATCTCGCCCTCATGCCGGTGAAAGAAAAGCCGGACATGTCCAAATTCCTTCTGTGCCCGATGCCGGGACTGGTGGTCTCGCTGGCGGTCGAGGAAGGTCAGGAAGTCTCCGCCGGCCAGACGCTGTGCGTCGTCGAGGCCATGAAGATGGAGAACGTGCTGAAGTCCGAGGTTGACGGCACGGTGTCGAAGATTCATGCCGCGCCGGGCGACAGCCTCAACGTGGACGCCATCATTCTCGAGTTCGAGTAAGGGCGCAGCTTGGCGACAACCGCGGTTAAGACCGTCACTGTTCGAATCGAAGGACGCGTTCAGGGCGTCTATTACCGCGCCTGGACGGAGCAGACCGCGCGCCGTCTCGATCTCGACGGCTGGGTCCGCAACCGACGGGATGGAACTGTCGAGGCCGTGTTTTCAGGGCACCCCTCCCAAGTGGATACGATGCTCCGCCGCTGCGCGGACGGGCCGCCGGACGCACACGTCACCAACGTCATCGTGACGGACGAGGGCGGTGCGCCTCCGGCAGGCTTCCAGGTGCTGCCAACGCACTAATCCAGCTTTGCGCCAAAGACCTGCTCGAAGCAGGCTCGAAGCGCCGCGTCGACCCGGGTCATGTCCGTCTCGGCGCCAAGTGCGGCGAGGCTGGTGACGGGCGTGCCGTGGAGGCCGCAAGGCACGATGCCCGAGAAATGCTCCAGGTTCGGCGCCACGTTCAGGCTGACGCCATGGAACGTGACCCAGCGGCGGACACGCACGCCGATGGAGGCGATCTTTGCGCCTTCGACGAAGATCCCGACGCCGCTATCGCTCCGCTCTCCCTCGACGCCGAGCTCGGCCAATGCCGCGATCAGCCAGTCTTCCAGCGAGGCCACGAAGCCGCGAATGTCGCGGCCGCGCGCGTTGAGGTCGAGCATGACATAGGCCACGCGCTGTCCCGGGCCGTGATAGGTGTAGCGCCCGCCGCGCCCGGTCTTGTGGACGGGAAAGCGGCGCGGATCGACGAGTTCCGCGGGGTCGGCGCTGGTGCCCGCCGTGTAGAGCGGCGGGTGTTCCAGGAGCCAGACACATTCTCCGGCACGGCCGTCCGCAATGGCGGCTGCTCGGGCCTCCATGAAGGCTACAGCCGCCTCATATGGGACGGGTTCGCGCGCCAGGAGCCACTCCAAGGGGTCAAGGGGCGCGTCCGCTAAGGTTTCGGGCGATTGTCGCATGTCGGGGCCATCTTAGGGCAAACTGCGATGCCGCAAACCTTGCACCTGTGGGGCAGGTTTGCTAAGGCAGCGGACCGAAACGAAATGCTTGCCGGTCGGGTGGCCGTTCGCCATATCCGGGCAGCGTTCGAGGTTTCATGCGGTCGTGGCGGAATTGGTAGACGCGCAGCGTTGAGGTCGCTGTGGGGTAACTCCCGTGGAAGTTCGAGTCTTCTCGACCGCACCACTTTCAAAAATCAGCGTTGATATTTTTAGCTTTTCCCCGCTGATTCTCGCACCTCATGCAAAGGTGCGAGAATAGATGTTCCCCCGACGTTCAGTTTTCCCATGGCTTGAGCCGCCAGCCGCTTCCTGTTCGCGGCCTTGACGTAGTGCGCGGCCATCTTCGGTTCGGTCCAGCAGAAGTTTGCCACAAGCTTGAACTCGGTTGCTCCATTTTCCGCCGCACGAGTCGCTGCCATAAGCTCGCCAAGGAGCTCTTTGGTTCATACGAACAGAGGTTCGGCCAACAGAGCGCCCACTGCAATCACCGGGGGGGCATAGGCGAGAGCGAGCAACGTGGCCGAGCCAAGGTCACGTCGAAAAGCCCACGCAGCTAGCGGCGAGGCTATCGAGATCACAATCATCAGAATAAAGAGGATCGCTTCTGGCATCATTGGTCCCGTGTTGTTGACCCCCTGTAAAACAAAGCCCGAAACTCCGATTAGCAGAAGGGCCAGACCAAGGTCCAAGACCGTGGCGATGACAAGAGCTGCAACCATCAGGGTCCTCTCATGCCTCGTCATTAGTCGCTTCAGTCGCTTCCGAGAGGCACACTTATCGGAAACGATCGATTCCGTTTGGTACAAGGCGGGATAGATCGGGATGAATAGCCCCGAGCTTACTAGATACCCTCGGTTCTCATTTCCTGCTGCCATTCCAACTCGACGGGTGGCCGCATTCCATTTCTCACATGTTTGCACTTCGGGTTGTAGAACATCTCGATGTAGTCGAACACATCCTGTCTGCGGTGGAGGAAACAACAGGGGCTCCAGTCGAGCGGAACGCGAAAAATGCTGCTCTTGTTCAGGCAGTTGCTGAGAACCATGCGAAGCTTGCTGCCGAGCTATTGACGGAGCGCAGTACAATTCTGGCCGGCTTGGTGGATGAGGGGGCTCATTGAAAATTGTTGCCGCCATGCACGATGTCCATACAGGCCGTGTGAGCGTGTTGGAGAAACGGACGGGACGTCGCTAGGGGTTCCCCGGTCAATCTTGGCTAAGCGTCAGAAGGAAACATCGGACGCGCATCGAGCGTGTCTGCTTACATCCAAAATTCGGACGTACCGAGAGTGCGCCGAAGAGGGGAGGGGCTCATATGCGGGCGCCGCTAGAAATTCCTATTGGGTCTCAAAGCGTCCTATACGCCCGCACCTCGTTCTAACCGACCGATAAATAAGGTTTGTGCGACAATTCTCGACCGCACCACCTGCTTTCTTCCGATAAGTTGGTCTGACAAGGGTCCTATCTGTGCCCTAGGCCCCCTCCGGCAGGAGGAGCGGACTGTCGTGTCGTCTGCTTCGTTGAGACACGAGGCCTGCCAGCGAACCTTGCCTACGACTCGTCCGCGGGTTTCCGGTCGAATACCTTGCGCCCCGTGAACATCGCGGAAATGAGGCCGCCGCCTTCTTTCAGTTCCGTCACGACGACTCCGGCAATGTGGATCGCGATCAAAACAAGGAGCGCGTAGAAAGTCCAGTAGTGCACCGTGATGAAGGGGGAGCGGAACGCGCGCATGGCATCCCAGGACGCCGCGTCGATACCGGTCTTGTCGTAGGGCACGAGGGAGGAAGGATCGACCCCTGGGGCCGCGATCCAGCTCGTGATCCAGGAGCCGAGCGGCGGGAAGTAGATGTCCGTTCCGGCGAGGACGAGCCCCGTGACGGCCTGCGCGATGAGCAGGACCATGAGCAGCGAAACCATCAGGCGCGCTATGGGATTGTGACCGATATAGGGGCGGGTGTTGCCCTGGAACAGTCCGCGCAGATAAGCCCCGAGCTCGGAGCCATAGCCAGACCCGAAGGGGACGACGGCCGACCATCGTGCATTTGCGTTGCCTACGAAGCCCCAGACGATCCGCCAGGCGAGGTTGACCGCAAAGACGTAACCGAACCAGACATGAGTGGTCTTCAGCAGAATTTTTCCACCGTCCGTGACGCCGAGCGCCTTATCGTAAAGGATGGCCGTCCCGAGGGCGGCTAGGGCGAGGATGCAAACAACGTTGATCCAATGGAACCAGCGCGTCGAGCGGTCCCATGCCGCATAGTATTGTAGGGTGCTCATCGTCGATCTGCCTTGGAAAGGCGTCCCTCAGTAGATTTTGGGCAGTGCGATTACGAACCTAATCCGTTCGTTCGAGCGCACGCAATGACCGAGGTCAATGCAGGACCGCGCGAAGCGGTGCGGCGTCTTTCACTCTGCCGTTTGCGCCGACACGGTCACCGCGCCGTTTCTGCTCCGAGCAAGTTACCAGTCCATCTGTGCGCGCATGCCGACACCGGTGATTTCGGCGCCGTCATTGACGCCGCCCGCGATCTCCGACTGGTTCACGTTGAGCATGAGCCGCATATAGTCGTTGAGATACCAGTTCATGCCGATCAGCCAGGTCTTCTGTTCGCCGCAGGCGGTGCAGCTTGGGATCGCGCCCGATTGGTCGGAAAGATCGAGGACGTCGTAGCGGCCTGCGATCTGCCAGGCGCCCCAGCCGCCACCGTCGGCGGCGACGGAATTCTTCACCTTCACGCGCCCGAACAAACCGTCCTCGTAGGGTCTCGACTCGCCTGTGAGAAACCAGCTGCCGCTGACGTACCAGCCGGTATATGTGGGGTCGGCGCTGGCAAGAGCGGACGCCGTCTCGACCGTATCCTGCGCATATTCGCCCTGCAGCGAGAACGGCCCAAGGACCACGGCGCCTTCCAACGCCCAAAGCGTGTCCGCTTCTGCGATCTTCGGCGTCGAGACAAGGCGGTCCGCCAGATGAAGATCCGCGCCCCTGGCTCGATACTGGAACAGCGGGTCGGAGACTCCGTCACGCGGATCGCCCGAATCGTCGCGATGACGCGTACTTGCGCCAACATGGACGACCTGCCGGTCGCGATTGATCGGCGCGACGGTGACACGAGCGGAGTACGTCGTTCCGTCGTCCAAATAGGTGGTCTGATTTGCCTCCGGAGCCGTGGCGAAAATGCCCGCTTCGGCTGTCCAGTGATTGCTGTAGTGGGAAAGCCCGCCGCCGATCAAGCGGTCGATCGAGAAGGCCTCGATGAACGCTGCCTTCTCCATGAACGTGGTGTAATTCGCGCTCATCAGCGCTTCGAGCGAGTTGTATGTCTTGAAGTGTCCCGCGCGGATGTCGACGGGCAGACCGGTATATTCGATAAAGGCGTCCTTGATCGAGGCGTTGTCGCCCGCGAAGTCGAGCTCGAGCTTGTAGTTCCAGTCGTAGAAGAGAGTGCCGGAGACCCCGAGCCTTGCCCGCCGCAGCTCGACCGCGCTGACATCCGGATCGCCGGTGATGGCTTCGTCCTGATCGATTCCATTGTAGTCCACGTTGACCCGGCCACGGACCTTGAACTTGAAACGGCCGTCGGAGCTCGAGAGCTCGGGGGCGCCTTTCCATTTGACCTTCAGGTCCAAGTCGTCAGCGGGGGTCATGTCGATGGCCTGGGCTTGCACTTTGTTGGCGGCCGCGGCTTGCGCCTTGGCTTGATCGACCTGCCGTTGAAGCTCCTGCATTTGCGCTTGCATGGTGCGCATCTGCGCTTCGAGTTGCTCCACGTCGGCGGCGTGCGCCACCGATGGGCTGGAGATCGAGATCGCGAGCGCCAGGGCGCCCGCGATCGGACAGAGTCCGCCCGTCTGTTGTCTTGCAAACATTTTTGAAAGTCCCCGCTTCGTGATGGACGCATCGCGTTCGGGGCGGTGCGCCGGATACGCTGTTCTACTTAGTGGTCGATCATGATGTGCCCGATGCGGGCGAACTCCTCGCGGATCGCCTCGTCGGAACGTTCGTCGGCGCGTCTGTAGGCTTCCACGACCGCGCGGCCAAACTCGGTCACTTCGGCGCCACCGCCACCCGTGCCCCCGGGCGAGGTGGTCACCAGCGTGCGGCCGAACATTTCGTTGAGTGCGCTTACGAGCAGCCAGGCCCGCCGGTAGGACATGCCCAGTTCACGCCCGGCGCCGGAAATCGAACCGGTCTTCTCGATCGCTTGTAGTAGCTCGATCTTGCCTGGGCCGAGAACGAGGCCGGGGCGCACCATGATGCGCAGGCGGGGAAACGGGTGGAGCTTTTTTCGCTCCTTGACGGACATCGCGAGATGTTCGCCGGCGCTGCGTGCACCTAACGCCTTGGAGCGCTGCTCCTGCGCGCCGCCTTTCGGTCCGCCTTTGCGAGAGTTCATGACGCCTCCGAGTTTGTTACGGTCCGAGGAATGTCCCCGGTGAGCCATTGGACACGTTATATCTAACTAGATATAGCGAGTCCATGCCCAACGCTCATGACCAACGTTCATCACCTCGGCAACGCGTTCGGAAGCGTCCTAGGAAAAGGGCAGCGGCTTGAGCGCACGCGGCGCCGCGATCCGGCACGTTCCACCGCGTGGGGCACGCTGAAATTTGGCACCAAATGGCAACTCCAATCTTCAGACGTCGGATAAGGTCGCGATCCGTATCAGCCGCTCAGTCTGGAGAACACCTGAAATGCCGACGCAAAAGAGTTTCGTTGCGACCGCAGCGTTGACCTTGGTTCTTGTCCTTGTGGGTGCCCTTTTGGCCACCGCCGGGGAGGAGAAGAAGGCGGACTTCTTGTTCGTGCAGAGCGCCAAGAATATGAGCTTCGATCCGGCGACGAACAAGCTGACCCTCGAGAACGTCAGCCCCGTGACGTTGTTCTTCACGGACCGGCCGGAGCGTATCGCCGGTAACATGAAGACCGCCGCGTTCCTGCCGTTCTGGAGCGAGGGCAAGGATAGCTTCAAGTCGGATCCGCCGAATGCGGACGTTTCCATCGTCGATGGGAAAACGCTCACGCAGACCGTCGTGGAGCTTCAAGACCCGGTCCTCGAAGGCGACAATCTCAGCTACACGGTCAAGCTCATCAAGGGCGATATGCCGTCGGCCGGAACGGACGTCGCCGTTTTCATCGACATCATCGGCAGGCCGCTGACTCCGGTGTCCTTTGCCGGCGTCGCGCGCCGCAACTTCCGACGTGCAGTCCTCTATTGAGGCCTGCCTATAGACAACCCAAGTCCGCGATGCGGGCTCGAACACCATGAGGGAAACAGATGAAAAACGTAGTAATCGCAGTCGCAGCCTTGATGGCACTCTATGCCGGTCCGTCCTTCGCGGCGGAGCCCACGCCAGCGGAGGAGAAATACTGCGCTCACGATTATCGCCAGTACTGCAACGAGGACGGCCTCGGGAGCCAATTGTTGGCGATCTGCATGCGACAGCATGGCAAGGAACTCTCCGCCGAGTGCATCAAAGCGCTCGAGGATGCGGGCGAAGTAACGCATCAGGAAGAGGCTGAGCTGGAAAAGATGGGTAAGTAAGCACAAGCTGTTTTTGGAATCGTGAAGCGGCCGGACGCGATGCAGGAATTTTCCCCCGCAAGAATTCCCGTCGCAGTCCGCCCGTCTCACGGTCGAAACCGAGGCAATTCGATGAAGACGCTGACAGCAACGATGTTTGTACTTGCGCTCGCGCTCGTTCACGGCGCGGCGTTCTCCCCGGCCCTTGCTCAGGACGATGTGGGGCAGGAGGCCGGAGCCGCCACGACGACAGCGCCGGAAGACGGCACTCAAGACGAGACTCTCATGGAGAAGCTCGAAAAGGATTTCAAAGAGACCACGACACCGACCGACGAAGAAACGGATCCGATCGGGTCCGCGGAGGATGCCGGCCGCGATCTCTACTGATCGGCACTCGACGGTTTGGCTGGGGTTTTCGATCGACGCTTGCCGCAGTGGCCGAATGGTCGTGCCGTGCGTCGGACGTGGAGCTCACCGATCCCTGAAAACATTCCGTCTCCCCATGCCGACGCGTTCGCTCCACTTGCCTTAGGCCGAATTCGGCGCGGCGAATGTCACTGCATCTTGCAGATCGGCAGCGGTTGCGGCGTTGGGGGCGGGTGGTCGCGCTTATATTTCGCGAGGATGGGTTCCAGCGTTTGCCTCGGCCAGAAATTCGGATAGCCGATCTCCTTCAGGCAATCCGCATTCCAATACAGCCCGGCGCGTGCGGGCGATTGCCCGGACTTCACGGCACGACCAACGGCAACGATGTCGTTCGATTCGGGATAAATGTAGAGGGTGGTCGGGTTGTTTTCGACCGATTTGAGAATCCAGTCGAAGTCCACCGGGAGCCAGCTGGTGCACCCATTGCTGCGGTCGGCCCCATAGTCGATCAGCTTGCCATAGGGGACATAGCCATCCCGGTCCGCGTAAGGGCTGCTCGGGGCTTTCATTCGGCAGATCGGCGACACGATCACGCCGGGATGGCCGCCAATGTCGCGCTTCCGCGCATTCGCCGTGTCGGCCTCGCCATCGAATAGGATGAACGCGCGATTGAGGGGCGCGAACTTTCCGGCGGCGTCCCGATAATAGCCCTTGAACGAGGTCCTGATCTCCGCGGTCACGTAGGCCCCGCCGGTCGAAAGCTTGGAGTCCATCGCATTGCTGAAGTTCTTCGCGCAACGCGGTGTGTTCGAGAAATCCGGGAGCCCCGGCAGCTTGCGGCCCGTCCCATGGCCCGAGGGAAGCGCGCGGAAGGTCTGGCCCGCTTCGCAGATCACGTAGAAGCGCTTGCCGGACCCTGCGGGGCGCGTCGCGTCCATTGCGAAGTAGCAGGGGTTCTTGACCGCTCCTTCGTTCGACTTCCGTTGGTAGAGCGCGCGTGCCCTCTGCAGCACGACCGGAGCGATCTGGCCGTCGCCCATTCCCACATGTGCGCTCAGCCATGGGGGAACGTCGGAACCTTGTGGCGCGGCGAAGGATCGGGACGCGGCGACTAGGGCAGCGACACCGATGAGACCGGCGAGGGCGAGAAGGGGCGGGATCGATCGCATCGGCTCCATTCCTCAGCACCTAGTACAATCTGTTCGGCGTCGCGGGGTTCCCTGTCGCCGTCTGCTTGGCCAGCGTCGATGGCGTTCGATCAGTAGCGGCCGGCGCAAGCGCGGTAGCGGTTCCACCAATAGCGGCTGTTCGTGGCGACGGCCTTACGATAGAGCCATGCGCAGCCGCCCGGAGAGTATCCGAAGGGTCCTCCATACCAGCCATAATAGCGGTATCGGGGAAAGTTCCGGTAATGGCTATCGGGCTTGTGACCGCGCGGATGGGCGTACGTCTTGCTGGTGCCGGACGAGGCGTGCTTATGCGGTTTGCCGCCGCCGGATGCGTGCTTGCCGCCTCCCCGGTTGATCGTTGCATGACGTGCGCCGCCACCGCCACCGCCGCCACGGGATCCATGTTTTCCGCCGCTCCGGCCGATCGTGGCATGCCGGATGCCTCCGCCACCGCCGTGTCCGGCACCACCGCGTCCGGCACCTCCACCGACACTGCCGGGACCTTGCCCCACTAGCGTAATGTCGTTTGCACTTCCAGCTGCGCCCTTCAACACGGGCACAGGCGTAGCATGGGTTGGGCCCGCGACGAGACACCCGACGAGGAGGGCACCCGGTAGGATCGTCGAAGCGATGGGTCTGACCGACATGCGGTTCCTCCTTCGCAAAGTTCGCGCATCGGAACAGTTGTCCGCGCTAGTCGAAGCGATCTTGAATCGATCGCGCCTATTCAAAAGGGAAAAGCGGGCAATCCAAAGACGCGCAGCCGCTCGCCACAGCTCCTCCGGATCGTCCGATGCAGGCACTAGGCCGACCCGTCCGCCGTCACATGCCGATCCTCGGCATAGGTGATCAAGGGGTTCTCCGTTTCGGGGCAGCCCATGCAGACGTGACGATGAAGCAAGAACGTTTGCAAACCGCCGGACAGATTTCTCACGGTGGAGAATCCGCGCTGCTTGAGGATGCGGTAGGCGAGATAGCCCCGAAACCCGCTCTTGCAGTAGACGTAGATCGCCTGGTTTCGGTCGAGCTCGCCGAGACGCTGCCGCAGCTCCGTAAGCGGCAGGTTGATGGCCTCTTCGATGTGCCACTCGTCAAACTCCTGCGGGGTTCTGACGTCGAGGATCGTCCCTTCGGTCCTCGCCGGATAGTCTTCCGCGTGCCACTGCTCGAGATCGCCACGCAGAATATTGGCCGCCACGAACCCCGCCATGTTCACAGGGTCCTTGGCCGACCCATAAGGCGGCGCATAGGCGAGTTCGAGATGTTCCAAGTCGAACACGCTCATGCCGGCGCGCAGTGCGACGGCCATCACGTCGATGCGCTTGTCGACTCCATCGACGCCCGCGACCTGCGCGCCGAGGATCATTCCGTCGCCGGGGGCGAACAAGACCTTCAGATGCATCGGGTTCGTACCGGGGTAGTAGCTGGCGTGGCCGTTACCGTGAATGTAGACCTTCTCGTACGGCATGCCCTTGCGCTTGAGCGTCTTTTCCGACGCCCCGGTTCCACCGGCCGTCATCTCGAAGACTTTGACGACGGATGTGCCTTGGGTGGACGTGTAGGCAGTGGGGCGCCCGCAGATATGGTCTGCGGCGATGCGTCCTTGCCTGTTCGCGGGGCCGGCCAGAGCGATGATCGCTTGATCGCGCGTCACTGTGTCGGTGACTTCCACCATGTCCCCGGCGGCATAGATGTCGGGATCGGACGTGCGCATGTGTTCGTCGACGACGAGGCCGCCGCGTTCGCCGATTGCGAGCCCGGCCTCGCGCGCGAGCGAGGACTCCGACCGCACGCCCATGGCCAGCACGGCCAGATCGCATCGCACGGACGTTCCGCTGCCGAGGCGCACCTCGACTTGCCCGTTGGCGTCATGGAAGCTCTCGGCACGCTGGCCGAGCATTAAACTTACGCCTTGGCGCTCCATGTGATGGATGAGCGCGCGGTCCATCTCGTGATCCAGCGGCGGCAGGATCTCCTCGAGGAGCTCGATCAGGCAGACGTTCATGCCGCGATGCTGGAAGGCTTCGGCGACTTCGACGCCGACATAGCCGCCGCCGATAACAACGGCGCTCTTTGCGCCGTTGTCCACGGTCCGCTTGATTGCGTCCATGTCGGGAATGTTTCGGAGCGTGAAGATCTTGGGATGGTCGATGCCCGGCAGCGGGGGGCGCAGCGGCACCGCGCCCTGCGCGAGGATGAGCTTGCCCCAGGACTCCTCGAAGCTCCTCTTGCCGCGCCGGTCGAAGACATGGATCACGCGCCGCTCCCGGTCGATGCCTGTCACCTCATGACACGTATGCACCGCGATGTTGAGTTGCCGCTCCAGCCGTTCTGGCGTGACGACGAGCAGCTTCTCGCGGTCGGCGATTTCGCCCCCGATATGGTAGGGCAAGCCGCAATTGGCGAAGGACACGTACTCGTCCCGTTCGAACACGACGATTTCGGCGTCCTCGTTCAGGCGCCGCAATCTCGCAGCGGCAGACATTCCGGCGGCGACGCCGCCCACGACGACAACCTTCATAGTCGAGACTCCTTTCTGCCAATTCTGTTTTTGGACCACCCCGCAATTTTCTACGGATCGAGGTGCTGCACGCCACCCTTCGCGGGGGTACCAATTAATCGCATTCGACCAGACAGCTTTTGAGCTAGGGCAAGCTTCGCTGACGACTGAGCTCCGCCGACGGCACGGTGTTGGCGACCCGCACCTGCTTCGGCTGCGGACCGGGATCGGCAATTGTGCCGGCGTCGAGCCGTGGCTGTTCGATGGGTATCGTGTTGCTGCCTCTCAATCCAATGCGCCATGCCGCAAATCGGCGATCCTGCCAATCGGCGGCTTGGGGCTGGACATCGACCAGGCGGCTTGGAACACTTGAGTATGCTGGCGAGCGGACAAAGCGCACGTTCACAGCGCCGTCAAAAATAGGTCGTGTCCGTGCAAGGCGTGCGACAAGCCCCGACAATTGATCTCGATTGGTTCTGAATGCGTGAACGAGGAGGTAGAGCAGATGCGGACAATTGCCTTTCTGTCTCCGTGGTTGGCTTTTTTGGCGCTCGGGCAGCCCGCCCTCGGTCAAGTGTCCGGCATTGCAGCCATGACGCAAGCAGACACATTCGATGGACAGCCCATCAATGCCGCGCTCGCGCGTGAACTTGCGGGCAATCGAAATCTCATTGCTTGGGCGAATTGCAGCCTGAAGCTCGCGCCGGACGGCAGCGTCTATTACCCCGGCGCCGTCAGCCCTGTCGCGGAGATAGGCCGTGGCCGGAGGGTTGTTCCAAGCGGAGCCGAAGACGTTCCTTGCATTCAGATCGTCACGGGAGGCGGCACAACGCTGAACCAGTATTTCGTGTTCGAAACGCCGTGTCCGCCGACGTCGAGCGGGTCCCGGCATGCCTGCATTGGCGGCTATGTGGTGGGACAAAGGATCAAGAGCACCGTGACCGACGTGCCCGGTGAGGCGGCCTTCGATCTCGAATTGATCCAGGAGTATGGAATTCCGGCCGCCGGCGGGGCAAGGCCCGGCGCGGGCGTTGTCCCCAACGATCCGCTTCAGACGGTCGGTACCGCGAAGTCCAAATACGCGTTCGGGCGAACGGGCAGCTATTCGGTCCATCAAGCATACGATGCCGAGGGCAACCCCATTGGCGATGCCTTCTCCGTCTCCACCGCAAATCCGATGCCCTATTCGGACGCGAGCGCTGCCAGCGCCGAACAGAAAGCCTGTGTTGAGCAATATGTGGGAGAACTCATTCAGAATTTCGACGCGCAATACGCAATGGCCCACGTGATCTTCAACGGTCTGAGCGCCATAGGCGCCACTGGGGCCGGGGCTCTTTCGACCGCTGCGGCCAAAGACCCTCGTGGCTTGGGCGTGGCCGGCGTGGTCCTCGCCGCGACCAAGGCCTCGAACGATGGCATGGGCTGGCTTCACAGCAAGCGGCAAGCCGCGCTGCGTGCGGCCGCCAGTCAATATTGCGCGAAATATGGGGTGAAGGAGGTTCCCGGCACGCCGCCGGAAAACCCGAGGCTGCCGGATCTGCCGTTACCGCCTTCGAAGTCCGCCCCCAACCCGCCACCAGCCGAAAACATGCAGTGGATGTGCATCAGGTGGAAAGAGACGACGGGCACGTACTACGAAAACCAGTCGGACGCGGACAACGAACAAAATCCCATTGGGCAGGACGTTGAAATCGAGTGCTTGGAGCACGCCTACGTCGCTGTGCAATAGGGCCGCGACGGTCGGCCTCGGGGAAATGGAGGCTCGTCCATAGGCATCGGGCGGCGGGCCTGATATCACAGGCGTGCCGGTGACGGTCGAATCGTCTTTCGCGGGCGACGGCGCCAAGACGCGCGGTTTTCCCGCCGGTTCGAGCCCTGAAAACCCCAGCGATTGGACGGTCTATGCAGGACGCCGTAAGCGATCTCTCCTTACGCGATGAGGAAGGGGACATTCGTCCCGAGTTCCTCCATGCAGTGGCCGCTGCGCTCGACGAGGGCGATGGCGCGCGCGCGCGCGCCCTGACCGTCGATCTGCACGAGGCGGACCTCGCCGATCTTCTCGAAGTTCTCAGGCAAGACGGGCGCGCCAAGCTTATCGAGGCGCTGGGTGAGGATTTTAAGGCCGCGGCGCTTCCCGAGCTCGACGAGGCGGTTCGCGACCAAATTCTCGAGGAAATGCCGGCCGAGCAGGTCGCCGAGGCGCTGAAAGAGCTCGACTCGGACGATGCCGTCTATCTGTTGGAGGACCTCGACCGGGCCGACCAACAGGACATCCTCGCCAAGCTTCCGTATTTCGAGCGGATCGCGCTGCAGCGCAGCCTCGAATATCCGGAGGATTCCGCCGGCCGCATGATGCAGACCGATCTGATCGCCGTGCCGCCGTTTTGGACGGTGGGGCAGACGATCGACTATATGCGCGAGGCGAAGGATCTGCCCGAGCGATTTTATGAACTTTTCGTGGTCGATCCCGCCTATCACCTGTTGGGGTGCGTGGCGCTGAACAAGATCTTGCGGTCGAAACGCCCGACGCCGATGGAAACGATCATCGACGAGGAAATGCATCCCATCCCGGTTGCCGCCGATCAGGAGGAGGTCGCGCGGCTGTTCGAACGCTACAATATGAACTCGGCGCCGGTCGTGGACGGCGACGGTCGCCTCGTGGGTGTGATTACCGCCGACGATATCGTCGAGGTCGTGCAGGAAGAGGCGTCCGAAGACATTCTCGCCATGGGCGGTGTTGGCGGCGAGTCGATGGCCGACACAGTCTGGGAGACGACGCGGCTGCGGTTCGCCTGGCTTGTGGCCAATCTGATCACGGCCATTGCTGCGTCCATCGTCATCAGCATGTTTGAAGCGACGATCTCCGAAATGGTGGCGCTGGCCGTGCTGATGCCGATCGTCGCGTCGATGGGCGGCAATGCTGGAACGCAGACCATGACTGTCGCGGTGCGGGCGCTGGCGACCCAGGATCTCGGTCCCGCCAACGCCATGCGCGTGATCGGCCGCGAGACCGCCGTGGGCCTTCTCAACGGGCTTCTGTTCGCGGTCATCATGGCGACCATCGCCTATTTCTGGTTTGGAAGCGACGGCCTCGGGCTCGTGATAGGAGTCGCCATGATCGTTAACCTGTTCGCGGCCGCGCTCGCCGGCATCTTGATTCCGCTCGGGCTCGATGCGCTCGATCTCGATCCTGCTATCGCTTCCGGCGTGTTTGTGACGACGGTAACGGATGTCGTCGGATTCTTCGCCTTCCTTGGTCTTGCTGCTTTGTGGTTAGCTTAGGCGCGAGGGGGGCATCGATGTTTTTCTACCTGGCCAAGGCGGTGTGGTTCGTCCTGCAGCCGTCCACATTCATCGCTCTTCTGATCGGCTATGGCGCCATCCTGATCTGGACCGGATGGGCGCGCTGGGGCCGGCGATTCGTGTCGGCCGGGGCGCTCTTGCTTCTGGTCGCCGGTCTCTCGCCTCTCGGCAATGCGCTCATTCTGCCGCTCGAGGACCGGTTCCCGCGGGCCGATCTCGACAGCCCGCCGCCGCCTGCGGGCCTCATTATCCTCGGCGGTGCCGAGAATCGCCTGGTTGGTAGCGCACGCAAGGCCCCGACGGTGAACGAGGCGGGCGAACGGCTGTTGGAAGGCGCCATACTCGCTCACCGGTTTCCGGAGGCCAAAGTCGCCTTTTCCGGCGGTGATGCGGGCATTCTCTATAAGTCGAACAGTGAGGCGGAGGGGGCGGCCACGATCCTGACGCAGCTCGGTGTCGCGCGCGACCGGCTCATTCTCGAAGCCAACGCGCGCGACACATACGAGAACGCCGTCTATCTGAAGAAGGAACTCGAGGCGGAGGCAAAGTTCGGCGCGGATTCGCGCTGGCTCCTAATCACCTCAGCCTATCATATGCCGCGCTCGATGGGAGCGTTCCGCCAGGCCGGATTTGAGGTCGAGCCCTGGCCGGTGGACTATAGGACGCGGGGCCCGGCGGATTTCACCAAGCCCTTCGATAAAGTTTCGGAAGGCTTGCGGCGCGTCGATACCGCGGCCCGCGAATGGGTGGGGCTGCTCGCCTACTGGCTTACGGGGCGCATCAATGCGCTGTTCCCATCACCAGATCGGACTGAGCGCAGTCAGGGCTGACACAGGCCAGCAGGCCCGTATCCAGCCAGGTCTTGAGATAGGTGGCGGCGCGTAGCTCCGCGCCGTCCTCTCCACCAAAGGTGGCGACCATTTCGCATAGGATACCGAAGCGGACGCCTTTGGCGGCTTCGGCCCACATCATCGCCTCTTCCGGTGCGAGAGGCCGGAACCGCGCGGTGAGGTCTTGCCGCCAGACGAGGATTATCTGCGGTTCGGGGAGAAGCGTAGGGCCAGGCGGCGCGGTGCCGTCGTTCAAGGCCATCCAGATATCCGCCGCGTTCGTCTTGAAGCGGGTCCGTACGGCTGTCGGGTGAGGGATGAAGACGAGGTTCGCCCAGTCCTCCGGCGGGATCGCCGCGAGTTCCCCGATCGTCACCGGCCGTGCATCGGGCCCATCGAAGGCATCGGCGAGGGCCTTTTCGAGCCCCGCCAACTCGCCGATCTCCGTGTGCTTGGAAAAAGGCGCCGTCTTCCGGGCAAAATCCGGCAGGTGACGGCCGAACCACCGCGCATTGCGCTTGTCCGACGGATGCGCCGCGATATACGCGTGGGCAAGATCCGAAAACGCCTTGTCGCCGAGATAGGTGTGCGTCAACTCGTAGTCGTGACCGAGAATCTCGGCGAGGCGCAGCACATAGGCATTGCGGTAGACGCCAAACAAAACGCGCCGTTCTTCGCGGCTACTATCGTTGATATCGCTCAGCACCGCGTCGTCGCCGCCGACGATTCCGGCCTGAAAACGCGCTTGAAGGTCCTTGAGGCTTGTCACGGCGTGTCCGTTATCCGGCTGCGGCCATCGTCTGGTTGGCTTCGACCTCGCGGGCAATCTTGCGCGCGATGTCCAACTCGGCCACCACCTCCGCCAATGGCGGAATATTGTCGTCCCGTTCGATCATGGTCGAGACGGGACCGAAATGGGAGACCGTCTCGCGATAGAAGTCCCAGACTTCGTCGCAGACCGGGTGATCGTGCGTATCGACGATGTGCTCGCCTTCGTGGCTATGGCCTGCGAGATGGAATTGCACGACGCGATGGCGCGGGACGCCATGCAGGAATTCGCTCACGGAAAAGCCGTGATTGTACGAGCTCACATAGACGTTGTTCACGTCGAACAGCAGCCAGCAATCGGCGCGCTCAGCGACCTCGCGGACGAAGTCCCATTCGCTCATTTCGGATTCGGCGAATGTCACGTAGCTGGAGACGTTTTCGAGAGTGAGCCGCCGCTCCAGAAAGTCCTGGACCCGGCGGACACGCTCGACCACATGGTCCAAGGCCTCCGCCGTATACGGAATGGGCAGCAAGTCGTGCAGATTGACGCCATGGACACCCGTCCAGCAGAGGTGGTCGGAAATCCACTTCGGATCGACGCGGTCGGCAAGCCTCTTGAGCTCTGTCAGGTAGTCCAAGTCAAGCGGGGCCGTCGAAGCAATCGATAGCGACACGCCATGCATGACGATGGGGTAGCGCTCGCGGATCTGATCGAGGATGCGCAAGGGTTTCCCGCCGGGGATCATGTAGTTCTCGGAGATGACCTCGAACCAATCGACATTGGGATTGCCTGACAGGATGTCCTCGTAGTGCTGAGGACGGAGTCCAAGGCCGAATCCGAGATAAGGCGGTCTGTGATCGGTCACGGCGAACTCCAAAATCCAGTAGTCCAATCCTAGCAGAAAAGGGATGAAGCCGGCCGCAATCGCGGCCGGCTTCCCATTTCTCGGGCACTAGCCTTGGAAGTTGCCGCCTTTACGGGCGCATTTCTTCTCGGACATGACAAGGAAGCCTTGTCCCTTGCAGGCGTTGTGGCCTTTGCAGGAGTTCTGAGCCGTCTTGCACGCACTCTTCCCCTTACAGCCGTTGACGCCGAAGCATTTGCCCTGTTCGCCGGCAACGGCTGCGGAGACAAGCGTACCTGACACAAGCAGTGCGGCGGCAGTCGCGGCGAGAGTGACGCCGGCTTTCGCGTTGAGTTTCATATGGACGCTCCTTTGGATATCAGTTCTCGAGGGCTAGCTCTTGAAGTCGCCGCCCTTTTCGGCGCAATCGGTGTCGGTCGTGACAACGAAGCCTTGACCCTTGCAGGCATTATGGCCCTTGCAGTCGTTTTTGGCCGTCTTGCAAGCGCTTTGGCCCTTGCAGGCATTCACGCCAAAGCATTTGCCGGTTTCGCCGCCAGCGGCGAGCGTGGCGGTAGCCAGCGTGCCGGATACGAGCAGCGCGGCCGCCGTGAGCGCAATCTTTGTGCCGGACTTCTGATTCATTTTCATCGGTACTCTCCTATTTATGGATATTCCCACGTACTGGCGCCGAACGCCATGACGGGACGGTAGCCCCGAATTCCGCTAACGATGCGTCACACCTCTTCAAAGCACCGTGACTTGCCTCACGTCGACGTGATTTGTGGAACCCTCACGCTTCGGACGTCCGCGGCGTTTTCGATAGGCTCTCGGAGACGCTATGATGCCATGGCAAGCGGGAGGTCTGCATGAGCTTCAAGGACATTATCGTCTATGTGGACGGGACGGAGGCGTCCAAGGCACGCGACGTCTTCGCCATATCGCTCGCGAAAACCTATGGTGCGCATCTTGTCGCGGTTGCCTTCGCGCCGCAGGCGTTGCTGCCGCTCTATGGCGCGGACGTCGCCTTCGCAGACATGAGCGGCGTGCTCGATGGCGTGAAGGCGCAAGGCGAAGAGGCGTTGGCACGATTCCGAAAATGTGCCCTGGAGGCCCAAGTTTCGTTCGAAGAACAACTCATGCAGGGCACGAGCGATGAGTTCCCCCATAACTTCGCGGCCGCGGCGCGGCTGACCGATCTTGCGGTTCTCGGTCAGCCGCGCGACGGCGATCCGCTGGTTGGGCAATACGCGATGGTCGAGCGCTGCCTGTTCGCGTCGGGGCGCCCCGTGCTGATCGTGCCGGCCGTACCGGCCGAGCCTGCGGAGGATGGGACAATCGTCGTGGCCTGGGACGGTAGTGCCGAGGCCGCGCGGGCCTTCAGCGACGCCCGTCCGTTCCTCGTCACGGCAAAAAGGGTCGTGCTCCTCGCCGTCGCCCGCGAAGCCTCGCTCGGCGATGCCAGTGCGCTGGCAGACGGTATGATCGCGCACTTGGCGCGTCACGGGGTCGACGCCGAGGCGCTCCGCGTGCCATTGAGCGAGAGTCCCGATATCGGACGGCTGTTGATGGCCCGTGCAAAGGAGTTCCAGGCGGACATGGTCGTGATGGGGGCATTTCATCATTCGCGCTGGAGGGAGCTCATTCTCGGCGGCGTCACCCTGACGATGCTCGAGGAAGCGGCCATTCCTCTTTTCATGGCGCATTGACGTCACGCCGAGGTTCCATGACCGTTCATCTCGTCAAGCTCTGCGTCGGTGTCGACAGGCTGCAAGAATTGAGAGACTGGCAAGCCAGGCGACTCGCGTCGCTAGCGCGGGCCGGGCAGGTGGCCGAGCTCTGTCACAAGACCAAGCAGATGCCACGCCGCCGTGACGACGTGCTGGACGGAGGATCGCTCTTTTGGGTCATCAAGGGCTTTATCTCGGCGCGGCAGCGCATACTCGATCTCAAGGAAACCACGCGCGAGGACGGGCGCCCCTGCTGCGGCATCGTGCTCGATCCCGAAATCGTTTCAACGCGTCTCAATCCGCGCCGTCCGTTCCAGGGCTGGCGCTATCTGGAAGCTGACGAGGCGCCGCCGGACATGCGCGCGGCGGACGAGGGCGACGGCGACATGCCGCCCGGCATGCGCGAGGAACTGCGCGCGCTCCGGCTCATCGACTGAGAGCCCGTGCTGGGTCGCTAGGCTTGTGGCGGTACCGGCACGTTGTCGATCAAGCGCGTCTTGCCGAGAAAGGCCGCGACGAGGATGCGCGCTTCTCCCACGGTGCCGGAGAGCAGTTCCAGCGTTTTGGGATCGCGGACTTCGAGATAGTCGATGCGAAATCCTGCCGCCTCAATCGCCGCGCGTGCGCTTTCGAGCGCCAGCTCTATGGTCTGGCCCGCCGCCACTTCCGCCGCCGCTTGGCGAATGGCGGTGTGAAGAAGGGGGGCCGCCTCGCGTTCCTTCGCGCTGAGATAGGCGTTGCGGGAGGACAGGGCGAGACCGTCGTTCTCGCGGACGATGGCGCCGCCGACAATCTCCACCGGGATGTCCAGATCCCGCACCAGGCGTTTGATGACGAGGAGTTGCTGGTAGTCCTTCTCGCCGAAGATCGCGACGTCGGGCCCGCATTGGAGCAGGAGCTTGGCGACGACGGTCGCGACGCCGTCGAAATGGGTTGGGCGGCTCGTGCCGCACAGGCCGTCCGTCAGCCCGCCCACATGGACGGTCGTGGCGAAGCCGTCCGGGTACATCTCGGCCGCGTTTGGCGCGAACAGCAGGACGGCACCGGCTTCGGCGAGAAGGGCTGCATCGCGGGCCTCCCCACGCGGATAGGCATTGAAGTCCTCGTTTTGGCCGAACTGAAGCGGATTGACGAAGATCGACGCGACCACGCGATCGGCCAGTGTGCGGGCTTGCCGGACAAGCGCCATGTGTCCGTCGTGGATCGCGCCCATGGTGGGAACCATCGCCACCGTTTCGCCATCGGCATGCCAGCCGGCGACGCGGGCACGCAAGTCGGCGACGGTTCGTACGATCTCGATGGGGCCGGTCATTGCGGTCCTTCCTAGAATGGGCGCTCCGAAAAGGGCGCGACCATAACGCCTCGCGCCAACGCGCCGAAGCACATAAATTGGAGCCATGGACGCGCCAATCGCCGAGTCGGGTTCCCGCGCCCCGCTTCCGGACCGGGCAGGGCTGAACGCGGCCTTGCTTGCCGATGAGGACACCCTGGTAGCCGAGCTCATCGAAGCGGCGCGGCTGAATGGCGAAACGCGCCACAGGATCTCCGGCCTTGCCACACGGCTCGTCAAGGCGGCCCGCGCCGGACGGCGCTCGCAAGGCGGTATCGATTCGTTTCTGGCCGAGTACGGGCTCTCCAGCGAGGAGGGCGTGCTGCTGCTCTGTCTCGCCGAGGCGCTCTTGCGCATTCCCGACGCCGCGACGGCGGACAAGCTCATCGCGGGCACGATTGGGTCCGGCGATTGGACGCGGCATCTCGGTCACTCGGAGTCCGTGTTCGTCAATGCCTCGACCTGGGGTTTGATGCTCACCGGGCATTTGCTGGACTGGGGCGCGGACAGAAGCGGCGATGTGGGCGCGCGGGTCCAGAGGCTCGTGGCGCGCAGCGGCGAGCCAGTCATCCGCCAGGCGGTGCGCCACGCCATGCGCATTCTCGGCAAGCAGTTCGTACTCGGCGAGACCATCGAGGGCGCCATGGACAACGCGGCGGCTCATCTCCGCGCGGGGTACCGGTTTTCCTTCGACATGCTTGGCGAGGGTGCGCGGACGGCCGAGGACGCCGCCCGCTATGCCGAACACTACACCCACGCGGCGTCGGTCATCGCGGCGCACGCCGGCGAACCGGAATTGCGAACCGACGAGACCTTGCATGCGCGCTCGGGGCTCTCGGTGAAGCTGTCGGCGCTCCATCCGCGCTATGTGACCTCGCAAGAACTGCGGCTCACCGGCGAGCTCGTACCGCGTCTCCGCGAACTCGCCGTGACGATGCGCGACGCGTGGCTGCCGCTGACGGTCGATGCGGAGGAGGCGGAGCGCCTCGATCTGTCCCTGTCGCTTCTGGAACCGCTCTTCAAAGATCCCGCACTATCGGGCTGGAACGGGCTCGGGCTCGCGGTCCAGGCCTATTCGAAGCGCGCATTGCCGTTGATCGCCTGGCTCGCACGTGCCGCCGAAGAGACTGGGCGCCGTATCCCGGTCCGGCTCGTGAAGGGCGCCTATTGGGACAGCGAGATCAAATGGGCGCAGGAGGCGGGTCTAGCCGGCTACCCGGTGTTCACCCGCAAGGTGAACAGCGATGTGGCGTATCTCGCCGCGGTGCGAGCGCTGCTCGCCCGGCCAGATTGCTTCTATCCGCAATTCGCCACCCATAACGCGCATACGATCGCTGCCGCCGCAGAACTGGCGGGAGATGAACCTTACGAGTTCCAGCGCCTTCACGGCATGGGCCAAGCCGTCTACGCCGAAGTGACGGCAGCGCTGAGGAAGCCGGTCCGCATCTACGCGCCGGTCGGCGGCCATCGGGAGCTCCTGGCCTATCTGGTGCGGCGGCTCCTCGAGAACGGCGCGAATACCTCCTTCGTTCATCGCTTGGCCGACGACGAGGCGCCGATCTCCGCGATCATCGCCGACCCCGTGGAGCGGGCTGCGCGTCTTCCGGAGAAGGCCAATCCAGCGATTCCGATACCGCCGAAACTGTTTTTGCCTAGGCGATGGAACAGTCTCGGCCTGCCGCTATGGGACGGGGCGGCACGCGCGCCGCTGCTCCGGAAGATGGACGATTCCTTGGCGGATGGCGCGACGGCGGCGCCCGTCGTCTCGGAACGCGAGGTCGAGCGCGGCGAGGTGATGGAGATCACTTCACCGCATGATGGGCGCACTGTCGTCGGAACCTGCCGGCGGGCGGACGGTGCCGCCATCGATGCGGCGTTGGACGCGGCCAAGGCCGCATCCGACGACTGGGACAGGATGGGCGGTGCGGCGCGCGCGGACGTTCTCGATCGTGCGGCGGACCTCTTCGAGCAACAGCGAGCGCAATTGATGGCGCTTCTGGTGCGCGAGGCGGGAAAGACCTTGGTGAACGCGCAAGGCGATTTGCGCGAGGCCGTCGATTTCCTGCGCTACTACGCGTCCGAGGCGCGCGTGAAGTTCGGCGAGCCCCAGGTTTTGCCTGGGCCGACCGGCGAACGGAACGTCTTGTCGCTGCATGGACGTGGCGTGTTCGCCGCCATCTCGCCGTGGAATTTCCCGCTCGCGATCTTTACCGGACAGGTGGCCGGGGCGCTCGCGGCCGGAAACGCGGTCGTGGCGAAGCCCGCCGAGCAGACGCCGCTGATCGCCGCGGCCGCCGTGCGTCTTCTGCATCGTGCGGGCGTTCCCGGCGAGGTTCTTCATCTGCTTCCCGGTCCTGGCGGGCGCGTCGGGGCGGCGCTCGTGGCGGACGAGCGCGTGGACGGCGTGGTCTTCACAGGCGGGACGGATACCGGGAAAGTCATCGCACAAGCCCTGGCGGCCCGGCCCGGCCCGATCCCGAAGCTCATCGCCGAGACCGGCGGGCTCAACGCCATGATCGTCGACTCGTCGGCCTTGCCGGAGCAAGTGGTGGACGACGCCTTGCGCTCGGCCTTCGACAGCGCGGGCCAGCGCTGTTCGGCGCTGCGGGTCCTGTTTCTCCAATCGGACATCGCGGATGGTGTGATCGAGATGCTCGTGGGTGCGGCGCGTGAGCTCACGCTCGGCGATCCGCTCAACTATGCGACGGATATCGGTCCCGTCATCGATCGCGAAGCGAAGGATACCCTGGAAGCTCACAAGGAAAGGATGCGCGTCGAGGCCAAGGTGCTCCACGATCCGCCGCTCGATCCCGAACTTTCCCATGGGACGTTCGTTGCGCCGGCGATCTTCGAGATCGCGGAGATCGGCGTCTTGGAGCGGGAGGTGTTCGGGCCGATCCTGCACGTCGTACGGTTCGACGGATCGCGTCTCGAGGATGTGTGCGAGGCCATCAACGCCACCGGCTACGGGCTGACGCTCGGCCTCCATAGTCGGATCAAGGCGACAGCGGATTTCGTCGCCGATCGCGTCAAGGTCGGCAATCTCTACGTCAACCGGAACCAGATCGGCGCGGTGGTCGGCGTCCAGCCCTTCGGCGGCGAGGGGCTGTCCGGGACAGGTCCCAAGGCTGGCGGTCCTCATTACCTTGAAGCCTTCGCCGTGGAGCGGGTGCGGACATCGAACCTCACGGCCTCGGGCGGTAATGCGAGCCTTTTGGCCGCTGGCGGCGATGAGAGCTGAGGCCGATCCGGGATTGTGATGAGGCCAAAAATGACCATGTATAAGGGTGTCGATTTTCCCGAGATTTGAACAGCATCGCGGAGCCGGTGGATGAGCGACCCAAAAGCCCCGTCCAAGACCGCCACGGGCGATGTGGCCCGTTCCACCTCCTCATCGGCGGAACTCGATGCCTTTCTGAACAAGGTGCAGAGCTTACAGCCCGCGGCCTCGGGGCGTGGCCGGCTGATCTTTGCCATGGACGCGACCATGAGCCGCCAGCCGACATGGGACCTTGCCCTGTCGCTCCAGAGCGAGATGTTCCGCGCGGTCAAGGAGGTCGGCGGGCTCGACGTGCAGTTGATGTATTTTCGCGGCTTCGGCGAGTGCCGGTCGAGCCGTTGGGTCGGGGATCCCGATGCACTGGCGCGGCTCATGCGGCAGGTCCATTGCGAGGGCGGCCACACTCAAATCCGTAAAGTTCTGTCTCACGCCCGCCAGGAGAACGAGCGCCAGACGGTCAATGCGCTGGTCTATGTGGGCGACTGCATGGAGGAGAATATCGATACGCTAAGCCAGCTGGCGGGTGAGCTGGGGCTGGTCGGCGTGCCGGTTTTCGTGTTTCAGGAGGGCCACGATGCGGGCGCCGAACGTGCTTTCAGAGAAATCGCGCGGCTGTCGCGCGGCGCCTATTGCCGGTTCGATGCGGGCTCCTCGGCGCAGCTGCGGGAGCTCTTGAGAGCGGTGGCGGTCTATGCGACGGGTGGACGCAAGGCGCTGGAGAACGCGAAGGGCGGCGCTGCCACGCTTCTCCTCGAACAGCTTCGTTAGGCGGCCCGATGGTCTACTTTCTCGCTGGCTGCCTCGTCCTCTTTCTCCTGCTGCTCGCCGGGCGTGCGCTGGTGCGGGCGAACCCGCAACAGCTTGCAATCACGATGCGGAAGGTCGGAGGCGTCGCGCTGTTCGGCGTCGCCGGGTTCCTGGCCCTGCGCGGGGCCTTGCCGCTCGCAATCCCGATCGCCGCCTTCGCCTTGACCCTCGTCGCCGGTGGCGGCGGTGTCGGGGGCTTCACCGGTTCCAAACAGAAGTCCAAAGGACAAACCTCGCACGTCCAGACCGAGCGGCTGGAGATGGAGCTCGACCACGACACGGGCTACATGGACGGCAAGTGTCTCGAAGGGAAGTTCGCCGGACGCACGCTCTCGTCGTTGAGCGATCGGGAAGCGATCGAGCTTTACGCCAGCTTCGAGGCGGACGGCTTCAAAGAGGCGGCCCTCATGGAAGCCTATCTGAACTGGCGCATTCCGAACTGGCAGGAGAAAACCGGAGGAACCAAGGAACGCGCCGGGCGAGGAGGCTTCTCGAAGGCGCGGATGAGCGTGGAAGAAGCGCGGGCCGTCTTGGAAGTCGGTCCCGATGCGTCGGACGAGGAGATCCGGCAGGCCCATCGGCGCCTAATGATGAAATTGCATCCGGATCATGGCGGGTCGAACTACCTGGCCGCGCGCATCAACGAAGCCAAAGACGTTCTGCTCGGCGCCTAAAGTTGCGCCGCGCCGCCGCTATTCCGCCGCAAGCGCGATGCAGTCGAGGCTCATCCGTTTCAGCGCCTCACAGGTGTTGCGCGCATCCGACTTGGAGAATCCGGCGAAGCGGGCGCGATACCACTCCGTATTGTTCTTCATGAAGGTCGCGGTGAAGGGCAGGTGTCCGTCGAGCAACTCCGGTGCGCGCTGGCGGACCATGCCCAAACGGTTTTGCGCGTCCGCAGGGGACGTGTAGGACCCGACCTGAACGTGATAGTTGCCCATGGTGGTCGCTGTGGCATTCGGCGCGGAAAGCCGGCTCGGTGAGGCCAGGCTCGCCTGGACGATGGGACGCGGCTGCGCCAGGGCCGGTTGCGCGACGGCCGGGAGCGGCGCCGGGGCAGGAGCTTGTGGTGCGGCCGGAGCCGGCACGGCGCTGGCAACGGCGATGGCTGGCTTACGCGAGGGGCGCGGCGGCGTCGGTGCGCCCAGGAGCGATGCGATAAGGCCGGTCGACTTCGGCTTACCCGACGTTGCCTTGGACCAGTACTGGTCGAACAGAGACACCATGGCCGCGTTACGCGACGCGCTGCTGGCACCGCCGAGCACAACACCGACCAGATGCTTGTCGCCGCGCTCTACGGACGCCGTAAGATTGAAGCCGCTCGCGCGCGTATAGCCGGTCTTGATGCCGTTCGTGCCCTTGTAGCTGAACAGCAGCCGGTTGTGGTTGCGGTACTTCCGGCCCTTGTAATCGAAGTACTTGGTCTCGAAGACCCCATAATATTCCGGGTAGTCGCGCATGATGTGCATGGCGAGGATGGCCTGATCGCGCGCGCTGGTCAGTTGCTGGTCGTTGGGGAGACCGGACGCGTTTCGATAGGTCGTGTTCTTCATGCCCAGATTCCGTGCTGTCTGAGTCATGATGCGGGCGAAGTTCTCTTCCGTACCGCCGATATTCTCGGCGACGACGACGGCAGCATCGTTGGCGGACTTCGTCACCAGCGCATGGATGCAGTCCTTGACCGCAATCGTCTCGCCGGGCTTGAGATAGAGCTTGGTGGGCGCCTGGCTAGCGGCGTGCTTCGAGACCTTCAGGGGCGTATCGGGCGAGAACCGGCCGGCCCGCATATAGGCGAACAGCACGTAGAGCGTCATAATCTTGGTGAGCGAGGCAGGGGAGCGCGGGGCGTCGGCCGATTGCGAATACAGAACGTTGTTGTTGTTCGCATCGACGATGATTGCTGCTTTCACCCGCTTGTCGGCAAGCGCGTCGCCGACATTGGCCAGCGAAGCGCCGAGCCCGATCAGAACCGCCAAACCAACGCGCGCCGCATTTTGCGGCAGAGCCCAAGACCCGCGCCTCCGGCTCCGAGATTGTACCTGTACGAACACTTGGCTTACGCCTTTCCCCGTTTGTCACGCCGCCCTACGCGCCTTGAGGCGCATCCCTCTTGGGCGGTCGCGGATCAAAATTTCCGCGTTGCAACGCCGACTAGCTAAAAAGCTAGAATTTGACGATTGCCAAAGCGTTAAGGGGAGACGTCAGACAGGGGTTGGTCGGAAGTTGTGCAGTGCAAAATTTTTGGTTGACCAATTTTGTGCATCGCATATATAGAAATTTGCGTTCGCAGCAATCCGTCCCTATCCAACTCCAGAAGAGGGCCCCAATGATCAAAGGTTTTGAAGAGTTTCAGAAAGTCGGCAAAGACGGTTTCGATGCCTATGTCCGTTCGTTCGGTGAGATGAACAAGGGCTTCCAGGCCATCGCTGCTGAGTTCACCGACTATTCCAAGAAGGCGTTCGAGGATTCCACCAAGGCGTTCGAGCAGCTTGCGGGCGCGAAGTCCTTCGAGCAAGCCATCGAGATCCAGTCGCAGTTCGCCAAGAAGGCGTATGACGGCTACGTAGCTGAGATGTCCAAGATCGGCGAGATGTATGTCGGTCTGGCCAAGGATGCCTACAAGCCGGTCGAGGCGGCCATCACCAAGAAGGCCGCGTAGCGCGACGGCACTCCAATCTTTCTCCAAAAGAAGGCTCGGAGCGCTGCTCCGGGCCTTTTTTTATGTCTTTTGCCGCCGCGTGCGGCACCTTGCCCATTTCCTGTCAGCAACCTCCGCTAGATTTGTATTTTCGTGTCCGGGCCGTTTGCCGCCTTTGGCACGATCACGCTACAATGGAGGCGAGATGGTTTTCGGACCTAGCAGGGCGCTCTCCCTTGGAAGAAGGCAGGCGCGGTCCCACATAGGGGACGACGATCGAAGGCTGACGATGGCGCGTAATGGCGACCCGCGCCGGGACGACGACTCCGGCACACAGATTGTTACGAAGGCACGGCCGAAGACCAAGCGGCCCAGCCTCTACAAGGTGTTGTTGCTCAACGACGACTACACGCCGATGGATTTCGTCGTGTACGTCCTGGAGCGGTTCTTCAACAAACCGCCTGAGGAGGCGACCCGGATCATGCTGCACGTCCATCAGAAGGGCGTGGGCATCTGCGGGGTCTACACTTACGAAGTCGCCGAGACTAAGGTAGCTCAAGTCACCAGCTTTGCCCGTCAGCACGAGCACCCGCTTCAATGCACGATGGAGAAAGAGTAGGAATCCGTGGCTTCTTTTTCGACCAGTCTTGAGCAGGCCCTGAGACGCGCACTTCAGTACGCGAACGAGCGGAGCCATGAATACGCGACGCTCGAGCATTTGCTGTTGTCTTTGCTGGATGACCGGGACGCGGCGGCCGTGATGCGCGCGTGCGACGTCGATCTCGACTTGCTGCGGGAAAAGCTGACCGCCTATATCGACAACGAGTTGTCGGGACTCGTGCTCGACAACCACGGGGATGCACAGCCCACGGCCGGTTTCCAGCGCGTCATCCACCGTGCGGTCGCCCACGTGCAGTCTAGCGGCCGGGAAGAGGTCACCGGCGCCAATGTGCTTGTCGCGATCTTCGCGG
This sequence comes from Hyphomicrobiaceae bacterium, assembly GCA_020637815.1. Taxonomy (GTDB): domain Bacteria; phylum Pseudomonadota; class Alphaproteobacteria; order Rhizobiales; family Methyloligellaceae; genus Methyloceanibacter. The sequence continues at coordinate 253,045 of JACKJS010000001.1, forward strand.
AGCGGGAGAGCCACGCGGCCTTCTTCTTGCAAGAGCAGCACATGACCCGCTTCGATGCGGTCAACTATATGAGTCACGGGATCGCCAAGCGCGGCGGCATGTCCGATGCGCGGCCCGTGCGCGGCATCGAGGACGATGCGGCGACGGTGGACGGCGGTGACGAGAAGAAGCGCGGCGCCGATGCGCTGGAGGTCTACTGCATCAACCTGAATCAGAAGGCGCGGACGGGCCGGATCGATCCGTTGATCGGACGCGAGGCCGAGGTCCAGCGCACGATTCAGGTTCTGTGCCGGCGCCAAAAGAACAACCCCCTGTTCGTGGGCGATCCGGGCGTGGGCAAGACGGCCATCGCCGAAGGGCTCGCACGCCGAATCGTCATGGGCGACGTTCCAGAGGTCCTGTCGGACGCGACCATCTTCCAGCTGGATATGGGCGCGCTGCTGGCCGGAACGCGTTATCGCGGCGATTTCGAGGAGCGGCTGAAGGCCGTGATGCGGGAGATCGAGAATTTCCCGGGCGCCATCATGTTCATCGACGAGATCCACACGGTGATCGGTGCGGGCGCGACCTCGGGCGGAGCCATGGACGCTTCGAACCTGTTGAAGCCGGCGCTGCAATCAGGATCTCTGCGCTGCATCGGCTCGACCACCTACAAGGAATACCGTCAGCATTTCGAGAAGGACCGAGCGCTAGTGCGGCGCTTCCAGAAGATCGACGTAAACGAGCCGTCCGTGCCCGACACGATCGAGATTCTGAAGGGGCTCAAGCCATATTTCGAGGACTTTCACCGCATCCGCTACACAAACCAGGCGATCAAGTCCGCGGTGGAGCTGTCGGCGAAATATATCCACGACCGGAAGCTTCCCGATAAGGCCATCGACGTCATCGACGAGACGGGCGCCTCGCAGATGCTGGTGCCCGAGCGCCAGCGGCGGAAGACCATCGGCGTGAAGGAGGTGGAGACCACCATCGCGACCATGGCGCGCATTCCGCCAAAGACCATCTCCAAGACGGACGCGGAGGTGCTGCACGCGATCGACGAGGACCTGAAGCGAGTCGTGTTCGGGCAGGACAAGGCCATCGAGGCGTTGGCGGCGGCAATCAAGCTGTCGCGCGCGGGTCTGCGTGAACCCGGAAAGCCGATCGGCTGCTACATGTTCTCCGGTCCCACCGGCGTCGGTAAGACCGAGGTCGCCCGTCAGCTTGCGACGCTGCTCGGCGTCGAACTGCTGCGGTTCGACATGAGCGAGTACATGGAGCGGCACACCGTGTCGCGTCTGATCGGTGCGCCTCCCGGCTATGTGGGTTTCGACCAGGGCGGTCTCCTGACCGACGGCGTGGACCAGCATCCGCACTGCGTGCTGCTGCTCGACGAAATCGAGAAGGCCCACCCGGACCTGTTCAACATCCTTCTGCAGGTGATGGATCACGGCAAGCTGACCGATCACAACGGCAAGCATGTCGATTTCCAGAACGTGATCCTGATCATGACCACGAACGCCGGCGCGGCGGACATGGCCAAGGCGGCGATCGGGTTCAATCGCACACGCCGGGAAGGGGACGACGAGGAGGCGATCAACCGCATGTTCTCGCCGGAGTTCCGCAACCGGCTCGATGCCGTCATTCCGTTCGGCGCGCTGCCGCCGTCGGTCATCGCCCAGGTGGTCGAGAAGTTCGTGTTCCAGCTCGAAGCGCAGCTGGGCGACCGGAACATCACCATCGAGCTGACGCCGGAAGCCAACGAATGGCTTGCGACGCGCGGCTACGACGACAAGTTCGGCGCCCGTCCGCTCGCCCGCGTCATCCAGGAGCACATCAAGAAGCCGCTGGCGGAGGAGATTCTGTTCGGCGCGTTGAAGGATGGCGGCACCGTGCGCGTGATTGTCCAGGAGAAGGACGGCGAGAAGGGGCTCGGCTTCGACTACATCTCGGCCGATACGCCGATCAAGCCGCGCGAGGCCAAGGAAGGCGCCGCCGCCAAGACGGCGAAGCGGAAGCCGAAGCGTGCGCGCAAGCCCCGCAGCAGCGCCAAGGAAAGCGGCGCTGGCTCCGTGCCAAAGGTCCCGCTCGGCGAAGACTAGGCGTCGCGCATCACCACAGATCAACGTGCCATGGCCGGGTGCTCAGAGAGAGCCCCGGCCATGACTATTGTTGGCGAAAGCTAGGCTGCTAGCACGGCCCTGATCTTCTCGGCCGTGGCTTTGAGGTCGTCCGGGTCGGCCATGTCGCCTGCGTGCGGTTTGACGGGCACGCCTTCCTTGATCGGGACGATATGGACGTGCAAGTGGAACACGGTTTGCCCCGCGGCCGCGCCGTTGAACTGCTGGATCAGCACGCCGTCGGCACCGACAGCTTTCTTAATCTTCGGGGCGAGGGCCTGGACGACGGCCATCAACTTTCCGAGCCCTTCGGGCGTGATCCCGAACAAATCCGCCGCCGGCTCCTTGGTGATCACCAGCGCATGGCCTTCCGTCCGCGGCATGATGTCGAGGAAGGCGAAGGTGTCGTCGTCCTCGTAAAGCTTGTGGCTGGGGATCTCGCCCATGAGAATTTTGGCGAAGATGTTCTCCGGATCGTAGGCCGCCATGGCGTCGGTCGCTCCTTTGCAAGTGTCTTCTTGTCGTGTGTTCCGGTGTGCGCGTTTTCGGAATCATTTCGATTCCTTAGAGACGAAAGGTCAACCGGTTCGTGAGCCTGGTCGTCCGCACGGAACTCCGGCCGGGAGCAATCCGTTTATTCTCACTCAGGCACGTGAAGGGAAGTTCCAGACTGGCGGCAGGCTGCCATGACGCCGCCTAACATATTGTGCTACAATATTTTTCTAGAAGCTCCAGCCCCCAAGGAGGTTCATATGACCATGCTGAAAGTGATCGAAGTCCTGGCCGAGTCCGACAAGAGCTGGGAAGACGCCGCGCAATCGGCCGTCAAAACGGCGCAGGAGAGCGTGCGCAACGTGCGCTCCATCTACGTCAAAAACCTCGAAGCGTCCGTCGAGAACGGCAAGATCAAGAAGTACCGCGTCAACGGCAAGATCTCGTTCGTGCTGGACTAGCGGGACAGACTTTCGTCCGGCTTCCGCCGATAAGGCGACTCCGCGGCGAGAAGTGCGGCGTCCTCGGCCACGGCGTGCCGTTCCTGTGCGAGAAAATCGGCAACGGCGCGTCTGAGGCGCGCATCCGCGATGTAGTGGGCGCTATAGGTCTCGGTTGGCAGGTACCCACGGGCGAGCTTGTGTTCCCCTTGTGCGCCGGCCTCGACGCGCGCGAGGCCATGGGCGATCGCATAATCGATGGCCTGATAGTAGCAGACCTCGAAATGCAGGAAGTCGTGGCTTTCGAGCGCGCCCCAATAGCGGCCATACAGCGTATCCGCGCCGATGACGTTGAGAGCGCCGGCGATGTAGTCGCCGCCGCGCTTGGCCATCACCAAGAGAAGCTCGCCGGCCATGCTCTCTCCGAGCCGGCTGAAGGCCTCCCGTGTGAGATAGGGCCGGCCCCATTTGCGCGCGCCCGTATCCATATAGAAGGTGAAGAACGCGTCCCAATGGGCTTCGGTGATGTCACGCCCCGTGATCCATTCGATCTCGATGTCCTCATCCAACGCCGCGCGCCGCTCGCGCCGGATCGTCTTGCGCTTACGTGAGGCGAGCGCGCCGAGAAAATCGTCGAAGGTCTCGTAGCCCGCGTTGTGCCAGTGGAACTGGCGATCTGTTCGCTGGAGATAGCCGAGTTCGCCGGCAAGCTTCCACTCGTCCTGCGACATGAAGGTGATGTGGAGGGAAGAGACGTCGAGCTCGTTCGTCAGCGTACGTCCCGCCTCAAGAAGCAGCGCTTGGCGTTCGATCCGCGCGGTTTCGCCGCGCACCAGCAGGCGCGGCCCGGGTACGGGCGAAAAGGGCACGGCGGCTTGCAGCTTTGGATAATAGTCGCCGCCGGCGCGCATATAGGCCTCGGCCCAGCCGTGATCGAACACATATTCGCCTTGGCTGTGGCCTTTCAGATAGCAGGGCATGCAGGCCAGCAACCGGCCCTGAGCGTCTTCGAACAAGAGGTGCTGCGGCAGCCAGCCCGTGTCCCGCGTAGCCGAACCGCTATCCTCGAGGGCGCTCAGAAAAGCATGGGAGACAAATGGGTTGGGCGGCCGTTCTGACCCAGATTCACCACGGGCGCAGGCGTCCCACTCCGCGTCTGGAACCTCGGCGATGCGGCGCGCGATCCGCACGGTGGCCGCTGAGGCGTCGTGCAAGGTGGGGTCTGCGGGTCTGTCGATGTCGCCCATGAGCTTCGTTCCGCGATCTTGTGGCTTCCGGGCCCGGCGGGGCCGCTTAAGGCACCATCCCCTCGAAGATTGGCGCATCGGCGTAACGCAGAGCCCGCTCCAAATCCGCCTCCGACCGGACCGTCCAGGCCAACAGTGGCAATCCGGCGATAAACTTGGCGATCAGCGGTGCGATGGCCGGCAGCGCACGGATATCGTATGCGACAAATTGGGGGTGCGCGAAGACCGATGTGAGCAGATGCCGCATGGCAAAACGTTGCAGCGTCGTGAGGTGCGTCTTTGAGAGCTCGTCGGCGAAGCGGCAGGAGACCAGACCGCGTGGCAGGCCGGGCGCAGCTCGCCGGAATTCCGCAACCATGTGAGGGTCGAACGACATCACCGCCACGGGACCGCGATATGTTGCGAGTTGCTTGGCGATATTGGCCTCGAACACGCCGTTTCGGCTCTTGTCGCTTTTCACCTCGAGCAGGAGCGGAACGGTATCGGCCACGAGTTCGAGGAGCTCGGGCAGGGAGAGGATTCGGTCGCCGCCGCCATCCTTCAGGGCAATCGACCGCAAGGACGCGACATCGCGGGCGGCGACCGGACCGCTCTCATTCGTCAAGCGCTCGAGTGTCATGTCGTGAAAGACAACCGGCTGATTGTCCGCAGCGCGTTGCAGATCGACCTCGACGGCGATTCCTTTGCGCATGGCGGCCTTCACCGCGGAAACGCTATTCTCGACGATCCCGCGCTCGGCATCATGAAGCCCGCGATGGGCGATCGGCCGTCTCAACCAGTAGAGTTCGCCCATCTACGCCCTCTCTGCACCTGTCATCGTCGAGGTTAGTCGATGGCGAAGATTGCGTCGATTTCGACCGCGGCGTTCAGCGGGAGGCTCGAACACCCCACCGCGATGCGCGTGTGGCGGCCCTTGTCGCCGAGAATCTCGACCATCAGGTCCGACGCGCCATTGATCACCTTGGGATGGTCGGCGAAGTCCGGCGCCGCGTTGACGAAGCCGTTGAGGCGCATCAGCTGCGTAATCCGGTCCAGGTCTCCAAGGGCTTGCTTGGCCTGAGCCAGGATGTTCAATGCGCAGAGCTTGGCCGCGGCCTGGCCGGCGTCGAGCTCGACGTTGCGTCCAAGTTGGCCCGTGACGGCGAGCGCGCCGTCTTTCATGGGCAATTGGCCCGAAATCAGGAGCTGCCCGTTCATATGGACGAAGGGAACGTAGGTCCCGATTGCGGCCTTTGCTTCGGGGAGCGCAAGGTCCAGCGCCTTGAGCCGTGCTTCGATCGTTCCTGCCATGATTCCTCCAACACACGAAGTTACAGTCACAGTTGAGCAAATTGCGTCAGGCTGCAAGGCTCACAGGTCAAATCCGAATCCGATAGGCGGTGTGTGGCTCTGCTCAAGCTCCTTGCCGGAGCGCGGCGTTGGTGACAAAAATTACGCCTCAAACTGACCGTTTGAGGAGGCAGACCGCCTCAAAAGTTGGGAATTGCGAATAGATGTTAAGCGCCAAACGCCGCTGGCTGCCGGTCCTCGTGTTTCTTGCCGGGTGGGGCGTCTCCCACGAGGCGGACGCTCTTGCCGCGAGCCATCTTGCGCCCCATCGGGCCATCTACGAAATGTCGCTCGGGGAGGCGCGCTCGGGCTCGAGTATCAGCGCCATCGACGGCCGTATGGTGTTCGAATTTACCGGGTCGGAGTGCGACGGCTATTCGCTCAATATGCGCATGGTCACGCAAATGACCGACTCCCAAGGTGAGACCAACCTTTCGGACTTGCGGTCTTCGACCTGGGAACAGGGTAACGGGAAGAAGTTTCGCTTTCAGTCGGCGCAATATGTGAACGACAAGCTCGGCGAAGTGACGATGGGACGGGCCATCCGGGACGCGCCCGAAGGGGACACCGTCACCGTCCGCCTCAGCCAGCCGGCACGCGACGAGCTTGATCTTTCGGGGCCAATTCTGTTTCCGACACAGCATAGCCTGGCACTGATCGACCGGGCGGTTAAGGGCAAGACCGTGTTCCAGGCGAAGGTCTATGACGGCTCGGAGAAGGGCCGGAAGGTCTACAACACCACCGCCTTCATCGGAAAGAAGGTCAGTCCTGGCAGCGAGGACGCCAATCTCGAGAAGGCAGCGAAGGAGCGTAAGCTCAGCGAGTTGCCGTCCTGGCCAGTGTCTATCGGTTATTTCGATATTGCCAACGGAGATCTCACGCCGAGCTACCAGATCGATTTTCGCCTGTATGAGAACGGCGTCAGCCGGGAACTGCTCATCGATTACGGCGAGTTCACGGTTCAAGGACGACTAAGCTCACTGGAGTACCTGAAGGAAAAGAAGTGCAAGTAGCCCAAATACGGAGTGTCTCGCCTCTGGCTGCGCGCTGAGCCTCACCCATCTGAAAAGGTGCTGATTTCCATCGAAAAATCATGTGTTTCCGTGAATTTCAGCGCCGTTTCAGAGTTTAGTTACAGGTTTGAGGTGATAGTGCCTGAAATCATAAGAGGCGAAAGACACTATGTTTTGGAGGACAAGAACTAATCCGGCGGCGCGCGCTGAAAAGCCTGCGCCAGGATCGGTGCCAATGGCGGCCTCCATGCCGACATCCATGCTGCCGTTGCGTATGGCGCAACGTGGCAGAATGCCCGACCGTGATGGACTCGAACCGCCGGGACCTAAGCCGATGACGAAGACAGTGCTGATAGTCGAGGACAACGAGCTCAATATGAAGCTCTTCCACGATCTTCTCGATGCGCATGGCTACAAGACGCTACAAACCCGCAACGGTGTGGAGGCCTTGGAGCTGGCGCGCGAGCACCGCCCCGACCTCATCCTCATGGATATTCAGTTGCCCGAGGTCTCGGGGCTCGAAGTCACGAAGTGGCTCAAGGAAGACGACGAGCTTCGAGAAATTCCCGTCGTTGCCGTAACGGCCTTTGCCATGAAGGGCGACGAGGAGCGCATTCGAGAAGGAGGCTGCGAGGCCTATATCTCAAAACCGATCTCGGTGATGATGTTTCTGGATACGGTCAAGCAGTTCATCGGCGAGGCTCGCTGAACATATGACTGCGCGCGTCCTCATCGTCGACGACATGTTGGCCAATTTGAAGCTGCTTGAAGCGCGGCTCATGGCCGAATATTTCGAAGTCCGTACGGCGATCAGCGGCGCGGAAGCCCTACAAATCTGCAACAGCGAGCCGCCCGACGTCATTCTGCTCGACATTATGATGCCAGGTATGGACGGCTTCGAGGTCTGCCGGCGGCTCAAGTCGAATTTCAAAACGCAGTATATCCCCGTGGTCATGGTCACGGCGCTCGATCACCCCAACGACTTGCTGAAGGGGCTTGAGGCCGGTGCCGACGATTTTCTGACGAAACCCGTCGACGATCTTGCACTGATTACCCGGGTCAAGAATCTCGCACGGCTCAAGCGTCTGACCGACGAGATGCTCATGCGCGCCACGACCCGGGAGCAGATGGGTTCCGTGGACGCGGTTGGCGGGGCTGTCCTGCAGGCCGGACGCGGCGGACGGATTCTTTTGGTTGAAGACCGGAAGGCGGCCGCAAACCGCATTGTCACGGCCTTGGATGCCGACCACGACGTCACTTACGTCACCGACCCGGCAAACGCTCTGATCGAGGCGCCCGACGGCGAATACGACCTTCTGATTGTCAGCCTCAATCTGGAAGATGCGGACGGCCTGCGTCTGTGCTCTCAGGTGCGCTCGCTCGACCGAACGCGGCATCTGCCAATCATGATCGTGGTCGAACCCGGCGAGGAGGCGCGGCTCCATCGCGGTCTCGACATGGGCGTGAATGACTACATCGTTCGCCCAGTCAACACGAGCGAGCTGCTGGCTCGGGTACGGACCCAGGTGAAGCGGAAACGCTACGCCGACTTCCTGCGCTCCCGGCTCGAGCAGACGGTCGAAATGGCGGTGCTGGACCCGCTGACGGCGCTTCACAATCGCCACTACCTTAACAGCCACATGAAGACGCTGTTCGAGGAATCGGCCGATCGCGGCCGTGCTCTGTCCGTCATGCTGATCGATGTGGATCACTTCAAGTCGATCAACGACACCTATGGGCACGACGCGGGGGACGAGGTCCTGCGGGAGCTGGCGCTCCGGCTCAAGCGCAACATTCGCGGTATCGACTTGGCGTGCCGGCTGGGCGGTGAGGAATTCGTGGTGGTCATGCCCGACACGAGCATCGACAGCGCGTACCTCGTTGCCGAACGACTCCGACAATGCATCGCCGCTACCCCGTTCTTCGTGGGCGATCAGAACGGATCGATCGATGTCACGGCAAGCGTCGGCGTTGCTGCGCTCGAATTCGCAGAGGACACGCCGGACCTCATTTTGAAGCGGGCGGATCAAGCCTTGTATTGCGCCAAGCGCGACGGACGGAACCGGGTCGTCGCGGACGCCGCCTAGACACGCCGATAGTTCGTACCCTGCGTATTTCCGCGGAAGCGATTCGCTCGCGCTTCCCCGGAATGGCGGGCCCAGTGCGGGCTAGGCTTTTCGCGCCAGCCGTTCCAACTTGACACTGCGACTTAGGGTTAATGCTTAACGCTTTACAATGCCTAACATTTTATCGTATTAAGCAAAAGGGAACGTTTGATTTCGTTCTTGCTGTTGTTCTTTTTATGCTTTGACTTAGATTCCGAAGACGTCGCGTGGGAGGCGATCCGGGAACAAGGGCACGGGACTTTCGAGTCGCGGTGACTCCTTGGTTCGTTCTTCCACAACGGAACAGCCCTGCGGAATGCTCAGGTCCGCCGCATCTCCTGCGTCCGTGGGGTTTGGCCGGTCGGAGCGCGGTAGAGTGGCCTCCTCGTTAGCGCCGCGTTTCGACCGGCCACCTTAATTTGGTGGACTCGAAGGCCAGCCACGCCGGGTTCGACGCCAAACGAATTCTCAAGAACGCACGTTCCCGCAATAGGTTCACGTTACGAAGCGAGAAGGCGGCCTTTTAGGCCGGACGCCGCCGGCAAGGCCAAGCGGCCAAGGTGCGAGGCAGGGGCCGGTCCGCACCCCGCGTCGCGCGAGACCTTACTTGATCTTGGCTTCCTTGAACTCGACGTGCTTCCGCGCGACGGGGTCGTATTTCTTGAAGACCATTTTCTCGGTCTGATTCCGCGGGTTCTTCTTGGTCACATAGAAGTAACCGGTCCCAGCGGTGCTCAGGAGCTTGATCTTTTGGGTGACGGGCTTCGCCATTGTCGTCCTCGGATAAAATCTGTCAGGAAAATTTGCGCTGGACCCGGCGGCCCGCGTCAAGTTGCGCGAAACCTAATGTTTCGCGGGCGGAAGTCAAGCTAGGCCGTGCCTCATGCCGACGGAGGCGCCAGCTGGTCTCCGATCTCTTCCTTATAGTCGGGGTCGAAACCGTGCATGAGAAGCGCCCATTGCAGCGAGACCAAGCATCCCTTGATGGGGGCCAGCACGGCCAGCGCCAGCAGGATCGTGAGCGGCAGCCAGATGACCGCATGCAGCCAAAGCGGAGGGTGATAGGCCATCTCGACGGCAAGCACGAGGCTGACGATGACATGGCCGACGATCACGATGGTGAAATAGGCCGGAGCGTCGTCGGCCCGATGATGATGCAACGTCTCTCCGCAATGGGCGCAGTGATCGGCCACCTTCAAATAACGCCTGAATATGGAGCCGACGCCGCAGGCCGGGCATTTCATCATGATGCCCCGCAGAAGCGACTGCTGGAGGGGGCGTGGGCCCGTCGAATAACCTGCTTTCTCCGCCATTCCTGCTTTCCTCTCGATACCGCCGCCACATGGCTTGCCCGTGTTTAGCGGCGTTTTTTTGTCCTTGCGCCCCGAGGGTTGCTCCGGCCACGTGCCTTGCTCCGATCTGGCAGGCGGGACTTCGACTGGCCTTGAGCAGTACCGATTTTTCGGCCCTCGCTCAACATATCAAAACGTAGCGCACCGGCTGTCGGAATGGCTTCGACCAGACGGACCTCCACGAAATCCCCGAGTTGAAAGGCAAGGCCCGTATCTTCACCCACGAGAGCCTGACGGACCTCATCGTGGTAGAAATATTCGTGGCCGATGGCTGATGCCGGAACGAACCCGTCGGCGCCGGTTTCGCTTAGGCGGACGAAGAGGCCGGAGCGGACGAGACCGGAGACTTTCGCAGGGAACGAGGCACCGATGCGGTCGGCCAGAAAGGCGGCGATGAGCCGGTCCGTGGTATCGCGTTCGGCGGCCATGGCGCGACGCTCCGTATCGGAGATCGCGCCCGAAATCTCCTCGAGGTCCTCGATCTCCTTGTCCGTGAGACCGTCTTTGCCGAGCCCGACTGCGCGAATGAGGCCGCGATGCACGATGAGATCGGCATAGCGCCGGATCGGCGACGTGAAATGGGCGTAGCGGCGCAGGTTCAGTCCGAAGTGCCCGAGATTACGGGGGCTGTATTCGGCCTGGCTCTGGCTGCGCAGCACCACCTCGGCCACGAGTTCGGCATTTGGCGATTTGCGGGTCTCGGCGAGGATGCGGTTGAACTGCTCGGGCTTCAGCGTGCCCGCCTTAGGAAGCTTCATATCGATCGTGGCGAGGAAGTCGCCAAGAGCGACCAGCTTCTCTTTCGAGGGCGCATCGTGGATGCGGTAGATCAGCGGCGACCGCTTGGCCTCCAACGTTTCGGCTGCCGCGACATTGGCCTGGATCATGAATTCTTCGATCAGCCGGTGGGCATCGAGCCGCGGCGGCGTCGCGATGTCGCGGACGCGACCCTTGTCGTCGAGTAGAATCTTGCGTTCCGGCAGATCGAGCTCGAGCGGTCCGCGTGCGTCGCGCGCCTTGCTCAGGCTCGCATAGGCGCCCCAGAGAGGCCGCAGCACCGGGTCGAGGAGTGGACCGGTCGCCTCGTCGGTGCGGCCGTCTATGGCGGCTTGAGCTTGCTCGTAGGACAGGCTTGCGGCGGATCGCATCAGCCCCCGCAAAAAGCGGTGTCCTTTCTTGCGGCCGCCCTTGTCGAAGACCATACGCACCGCGAGGCAGGGGCGGGGGACGCCCTCCTTCAGCGAGCAGAGTTCGTTGGAGATGCGTTCGGGGAGCATGGGAACGACGCGGTCCGGGAAATAGACCGAGTTACCGCGCTTGCGCGCTTCCTTGTCGAGCGCGCTTCCGGGCGTGACGTAATGAGCGACATCGGCGATAGCGACGATAACGATCCAGCCGCCTTCGTTATCAGGGTCCGTGTCCGCTTCGGCGAAGACGGCATCGTCATGATCGCGTGCATCCACGGGGTCGATGGTGAGAAGCGGGACGTTGCGGAGGTCCTCGCGCTGTCCGAGTTCGACCTCCTTGGCCGCCTCGGCCTCGGCGATTGCCGCCGGCGGGAACTCATCTGGAATGCCGTGAGCATGGAGGGCGATCAGGCTAATGGCTTGCTGGGCTTCCGGATTGCCTAGCCTTGCGACGATGCGCGCCGTCGGCACGCCATATCTCGCCGAGCGGGCAATTTCGAAGCGGATCAGTTCGCCGTCTTGCGCGTCTCCCGTCGAGCCCGCCGGGACGGTCCACTCCTTGAGCTGCTTCTTGTCGATGGGATCGATGACGCCACGCCCGCCGCTCAGAGTACGGAATATCCCGAGGAGACTGCGCGACGCAGTGCGTGGCAGCTTCTTGATGGTGCGGGCATGGTAGGGATAGTCCGCCCCTGCGCTTTGCGGGGTGATCCGCGCCAGCACGCGGTCGCCGAGGCCCGGCGTGGGTCCGAGATTGCCGCGGCTCTCGACCATGAGGACGCGGGGGGCAGGGCCGTCTTCCTCGTCCCAGGTCGCGGGGCGGGCCACGAATTCGCCGTCGGCGTCGCGGCTCGCGATTTCCAGCACGGTAACCGCGGGCAGGGCGCCGGGACGCGTCAGCTTTCGGCGCGAACCTGCGATGAGACCGTCGTCGGCCATCTCGCGCAGGAGCGATTTCAGAGCAATGCGGTCAGAGCCCTTGATGCCGAACGCGCGCGCGATCTCGCGCTTGCCAGCTTTCGCAGAGGTGGTCTCGAGAAATTCGACGATCTCTTTCTTCGAGGGAAGGCCGGTCCGAGGTTCCGCTTTGCGCTTTGGCGGCGCGCCCTTCGCGGCGGGCTTCTTGGCCGGTGCGGTCTTTGCCGCAGGCGTCTTTGCTGTGGCCTTGCGAGAGGCGGCTTTCTTCTTGGGCGGGGCGGACTTCTTGGTTGTGGCCACGTTTGCCGCTTAGCTGGCTGCCTCGTCGGCAGCCTCCTTGGAGGGGGTGCTTCTGCGTGCCGTCTTCTTGCTCACGGTCTTGCCCTTGGCCGGCGATTTCGCCGTGCTCTTCTTCGCGGCGGTTTTCTTGGTAGCGGATTTTTTCGCCGGTACCTTCTTCGCGGCCTTCTTCTTGGCCGGGCCTTTGGCCGCGCGGGCGGCGATCAGCTCGATAGCTTCCTCGAGCGTCAGTTGCTCCGGGTTGCGATCCTTGGGAATCGTCGCGTTGATCTTCTCGTGCTTCACGTAAGGTCCATAGCGCCCGCTCAGAACCTGCACCTTGCCGCCGCCCTCCGGGTGTTCGCCAAGCTCCTTGATCACGCTGGCCCCGCGCTGACCGCCCTTGGCGGCTTTTTCGGCCAAAAGCGCGATGGCGCGATTGGCTCCGACCTCGAATACCTCTTCGGGGGTCGACAGGCTCGCGTATTTACCGTCGCACTGGACGTAAGGTCCGAAGCGGCCATAGCCCGCGGTGATCGGTTTTCCGGATTCCGGATGTATGCCGACCTCGCGCGGGAGCGAAAGCAGCGCGAGCGCCCGTTCCAGATCGATCGCCTCGGGGTCGTTGCCCTTCGGGATCGAGGCTCGCTTCGGCTTTTCGCCGCCGCCGGCGTCGCCGAGCTGAATATAGGGGCCGAACCGCCCGGTCCGGATGCTCACCTCGAAGCCGCTCTCAGGGTCGATGCCGAGGACCTTGCCATCCGCCAACGCGGCTTTCTCGCCGGTCTCGGCGAGCTGGCGCGTGTAGCGGCAGTCCGGATAGTTTGAGCAGCCGACAAAGGCGCCGAATTTGCCGACTTTGAGGCTGAGCTGACCGTCGTTGCAGGACGGGCAGGCGCGGGGGTTGCCGTCTCCCGTGTCCGGGAAGATGTGGGGTCCCAGGAGGTCGTTGAGCGCATCGAGGACCTGCGCGATGCGGAGGTCGCCGATCTCGTTGACCGCGCCGATGAAGTCGCGCCAGAAGTCGCGCAGTACGTCCTTCCACTGAAGCGAGCCTGCGGAAATGAGATCAAGCTGCTCTTCCAGATCCGCCGTGAAGTCGTATTCGACATAGCGCCGGAAGAAGCTCTCGAGGAAGGCGGTGACGAGGCGCCCTTTGTCTTCCGGGATCAGCCGCTTCTTGTCGATGCGCACATATTCGCGTTCGCGCAGCACGTTCAGCGTCGTGGCATAGGTGGAAGGGCGCCCGATGCCGAGCTCCTCCATCTTCTTGATGAGCGTGGCCTCGCTGTAGCGGGGCGGCGGTTCGGTGAAATGCTGCTTGGCCTCGATGGCGCGCGACCGGAGCGGCTCGCCCTGGACGAGAGCCGGGAGCGAACCGTCTTCGCCGACAGCGTCGTCGACGCCTTCCTCGTAGATCTTCAGAAATCCGTCGAAGCGGATGACCGAGCCGGTCGCACGGACGCCATAGGGTTTTCCGTCCGAGCCTGCGACGTCGATATCCGCCGTGGTGCGTTCGATTTCCGCGCTCGAGGCCTGGCTCGCGAGCGTCCGCTGCCAGATCAGCTTATAGAGCTTCAATGCGTCCGGCTCGAGATAGCGGCCGACCTTATCGGGCGCCTTGGTGAAGTCCGTCGGCCGGATGGCCTCATGGGCTTCCTGCGCGTTCTTGGCCTTGGTCGAATATTGACGCGGAGAGGCCGGCACGTAGCGCGAGCCGTAGAGACCGCTCACCAGAGACCGGATCGACGAGACGGCCTCTGGGACGATCTGCACGCCGTCTGTTCTCATATAGGTGATGAGACCCTCGGTGGTGCCCCCCAAATCGACGCCTTCATAGAGCCGCTGGGCGACCTGCATGGTTTGGCGCGGGCTGAAGCCGAGCTTGCGCGAGGCCTCTTGCTGCAGCGTCGAGGTGGTGAAGGGGGCTGCCGGGTTTCGTTTCTGAGACTTGCTCTCGATGTTGCCGACGCTGAAGCGTCCGCCTTCGAGTGCGGTCTTCAAGGCCTCGGCCGTCTGCGCATCGGGGATGTCGAACTTTTCGAGCTTCTGTCCGTCGGCCGAGACGAGCCGCGCGGTGAACTCCTCGTTCTTGTCGGTCGCGAGGCTTGCGGTGATCGACCAATATTCCTGGGCGACGAACTTCTCGATTTCGAGTTCGCGCTCGCAGACGAGCCGCAGCGCGACCGACTGGACGCGGCCCGCGGACCTTGCGCCGGGAAGCTTTCGCCACAGAACCGGCGAGAGGGTAAAGCCGACGAGGTAGTCGAGCGCCCGCCGGGCGAGATACGCATCGACCAGCGGTTCGTCGATCTCGCGGGGGTGACGCATGGCGTCGAGCACGGCTTCTTTCGTCACCGCGTTGAAGACGACGCGTTCGACTGGGATTTTGCCCAGCAGCTTCTTGCGGTCCAGCACCTGCAATACGTGCCAGGAAATGGCCTCGCCTTCGCGGTCCGGGTCGGTCGCGAGGATCAGCTTGTCGGCGCCTTTGACCGCCTGGGCGATCTCGTTCAGCCGCTTCTGCGACTTGGGGTCCACATCCCAATGCATCTCGAAGTCGTTGTCAGGTAGCACGGAGCCATTTTTCGACGGCAGATCGCGCACATGCCCATAGGACGCCAGCACCCGGTAATCGGAGCCGAGATACTTGTTGATGGTTTTGGCCTTGGCCGGCGATTCGACGATGACGATGTTCATGGAGATGTTCCTAGCCGCGCGCGCGGCGCGCGGCCAAGCGGGAAATTTCGGAATCGGCCGCGAACTTGAAGCCGAAAATGGTGTTTCGAACTGCCGCTGTCAAATTCAGGGCGATGGCGGTAGTGGCACAGTTTGCCCTGCCTTAATTCAAAAGGCCCTAGAATCCTAGGATTCTGAGCCCCATACTCCCATCATGGACGGAAAGCACCCAAAGCGCCCACGGGACCTAAACCAGTGGGCGAAACAGATAACCGACATCGCCGCTGGCGAGGCGGAAGCCGGCCCCGAGCCTCGGAAGAACGCTGCCGCTGCCGCCCTCGGTAAGAAGGGCGGCAAGGCACGGGCAGACAAGATGTCCCCTGAGCGCCGCGCAGAAATCGCACGAGAAGCGGCCAAAAAACGTTGGAAATCCACAGGCGCGGAATAATTCTCGGAATATTTTTCTTGAATCTTGTTCGTCCCTTCGTCATGCTCCCTTATCGGGAACATACAGGAGACGACGATGCCTACCCGGACCATTGGCGAGACCATGGAAGCGCTTGGGCAGGAACTGCTCGAGGAGTTGGACGGGATCGCGAGAAGCTCGCACGCACGTTACCGCGACTACCGACCGGAAGACCTAATTGAACACGATGTGCGTGCCCAAGCGGCGTGTACTTATGCGCACATGCTTGCAGAGGCCGACCGACGTTTTGTGGATCGTACGGGCGTCCAGTCCTTCGATATACGCGGCCAGAAGCTATGGTTGTTTGAGGAGCCAAACGTCATCATTCGGCTGAAGAAGATGGACGAGGATGGCCGCTCAAGGAATTACCCGACAAAGCAGGCTCGGGCCTTTGATGCGCAGGATGATCTCCCCGGCCTTCCTTCTCCTGCCGTCCGGCTAACTGCCGGATATCTCCTCGATGCAACAGGCACGAACTTTGTCCGGTCTCAAGTTGCGCGGCCAGACGGAAAGAACGCCCTGTGGTGCGCCGCAATCGTTCCTCATGAGGAAAGAGAAGAGGAGGGCAGAGTGTGGGTTGAAGTGACGCGGCAACGCCGGTTCGGTTAAGCACCATGGAAAGGTTCAATTATCAGATGATGACGCTCGCGCGTGACGCGCGTGAGCTTACACAGTCAGAACTAGCCGACCGATTGCAAATTCGCCAAGGGACGCTGTCGAAGTACGAAACTGGGTTCAGCGAGCCGCCGGCCAGTTTTGTTGAGGATCTTGCTGAGGCTCTGAATTTTCCCCGGTCATTCTTCTATGTCAGTGGTCGACCATATGGTTTGCCACCGTTCCACTATCGTCGGCGGAAGAAGCTGTCAAAGAAGGTGCTTGCGCGGATCGTGGCGGAAGTAAACATCCGTAGGCTGCACATTACGCAGCTGCTGGTGTCATATGACTGGAAGACCAATGCATTTATTCCAGAAATCGACCCTGACGAATACCGTGGGAGAGGCACGAAGTCCCTGACGCCCGAGGATGCGGCGCGGCACCTTCGGGAAATGTGGATGCTTCCCAGCGGCCCCATTCCTAACATGGTGGAGCTTCTCGAAGAGAACGGCGGAATAGTTATTCCGTGTGACTTCGGAACCGATCTTGTTGACGCCCTGAGCCAGCGTATTGAGGGGTTGCCGGTCCTTTTCTTCGTCAACGTCGATGCTCCAGCGGATCGTGTACGACACACACTCGCACACGAACTCGGCCATATGGTTCTTCACACGGTGACGGTCAAAAGTGATGAGGAAATGGAAGACGAGGCAGACGCTTTCGCCGGAGCCTTTTTATTGCCCGCGGATGAAATCAAACCACAACTTCGGCGCTTCGACCTTCGCCAGCTTGCGAATCTCAAGCTCTATTGGAAGGTGTCGATGGCAGCAATTGCTGTGAGGGCATCGCGCCTTGAGTTGGTGACCCCATACCAAAGCAAGATGTTTTGGATCGAAATGGGAAAATTGGGCTATCGGAAGCGAGAGCCCAATGAGCCACCGAAAGAGACGCCCAATCTGTTGAGGCGCATGATCTCGTTTCACACCATGCAGCTGGGCTACAGCCTCGCTGAGATGGCTCGCCTTTTGTACCTTACGGTCTCTGAGTTTCAACGGATGTACCGTCACGACATTCTTGGCGAGCATGAACGGCCCCAGTTGCGCGTTATAAAGTGACCCGTATGCTTGACGCTAAGCATAAGGGTCACTATATTGGGGATATGAGAAAGCTCCCCAAGGAAGCCCGCGCGCGTATCCTTCACCTTCTCTGCGAGGGCAATTCAATCCGGGCGACGGTTCGCCTGACGGGGGCCAGCAAGACGACCATCACGAAGCTTCTCGTGGACGCGGGGCAGGCCGCTCAGTGGTATCAGGACCGGGTCCTTCGGAACCTGGAGTGCAAGCGCCTGCAGGTCGATGAGATTTGGGGCTTCGTCGGCGCGAAGCAGAAGAACGCCGACCCCGACAAGAAAGCAGCCGGTGAGGCGGGCGACGTTTGGGTTTGGGTCGCGACCGACGCCGACACGAAGCTTGTCCCGCACTGGTATGTCGGCTCGCGCAGCCTGAAGAGCTGTGCACGAATGATCACCGGGATTGCCGAGCGCATCGAAGGTCGTTTCCAACTCACCACAGATGCCTTCCACATCTACCCTGACGTGGTGGAGGCGGTGTTCGGCATGGACATCGACTACGGGCAGGTCGTGAAGGTCTTTGGCGCACAGCCAGAGGGAGTGGCGGGCCGCTACAGCCCCGCGCAATGCATCGGTGCAAAGATCAAGCAAGTCGCCGGTAGCCCCGATCCGAAGCACATTTCGACCAGCTTTGCCGAGCGGAACAATCTGAATATCAGGATGCACTCGCGGCGCATGACGCGGCTGACCAACGCCTTCTCAAAGAAGGTCCAGAACCACGCTCACGCGATGGCGCTGCACTTCATGTATTACAACTTCGTCCGCATCCATAAGACGCTAAGGACGACACCGGCGATGGCCGCTGGCGTCACGAAGCGCCTTTGGGAAATGAGCGATGTCGTTGACGTTCTTGAAACCTGGGAAGCCGTTCAGGCTCGCCACAATTAAAGTGGCCCACTACCGCGATGGCGGTTGACACTCTTCGAGTGCATATAATACTAGTCCGCAACCGGAAGACGATTGAAAATGTCTTACCGGTCGTGCGGCGGTGGCCGCCTATATTTCAGGTTGTTGACAATGGCGGCGGCGAAAAACGGCGGATCGAGGCGGAACGGCGGAGACGGTCCGTCTCCGTCGAAGGCCGTGAAGAAGCATCCTGGCGAACCTCCGGTCTCGCGGCAAGAGACCCTCGAGTACATTGCCGCAATGCTAGGTAGCATGAAGGTATTGGCCGAGCAGGCCGGGCTGGCATTTCTGTCGCGCCTGATCGCCATGGCACAGCTGGAGGCCGATAGCGAAAAGGCCAAGCGGGACTGATCCGCATCAGGGGTCGATGAGGGATACGAGCTGGCGCGAATGACGCTGCAGACGTCCAGCGAGATCGAGCTCCAGCAGAACGATGTGGACTTTCCGGGTTTCGACGCCCGTACAGCGAATGATTTCGTCGATGTCGATCGGGCTCGGCCCAAGCGCCTCCAAGACCCGCTCGCGTTCGGTCTGCACGATATCGGGCAGGGGGCGCGGCGTTTCGTCCTCGTCGCTGGAGGAGAACACTGGCGGCGTCCGATCCGTGTCGCGGCCGAGGATCGGGGCGAGAGCATCGACGATGTCGCGCGCGCTCGTGACCAGAGTGGCGCCCTGTTTCAGAAGGCTGTTAGTGCCCGCCGCGCGGGGGTCGAGAGGACTTCCCGGAACGGCGAAGACCTCGCGGCCTTGCTCGCCCGCAAAGCGCGCCGTAATCAACGAGCCGGAACGCTGGGCGGCTTCAACGACGAGCACGCCGAGAGCGATACCCGAGATGATCCGGTTCCGGCGGGGAAAGTCCTTTCCGCGCGGCGTGTGTCCCGGAAAGCGTTCGCTGATCAGTAGGCCGCATTCTCCGATGCGTTCTTGCAGGACTTCGTTTTCGGGCGGGTACACCTTGTCGATACCGCCCGCGACGACAGCGATGGTGCCGTGGTCCAGGCTCGCGATATGAGCCGCCGTGTCGATCCCGCGGGCCAGTCCCGACGCGATGACGAACCCTTTGAGACACAGCGCGTTCGCAATCTGCCGCGTGAATTTCTGCCCAGCCGCGGATCCATTGCGCGCGCCGACGATCGAAACGATCGGCATACCGGCCAACTCATCCCGGCCCTTCACGTAGATCAGCGGCGGCGGCGCATCCAGGTGGGCAAGCGCCGGCGGGTAGCCGCGCTCGCCTTGGGCCACGAGCTTGGCGCCAATGCGCTTTGCCGCCGCGAGCTCGGCTTCGGCATCGTCGATGCTGCAAAGGCGAATGCCGTGCGTCCGGCCGCCGCGCCGGGAGAGGTCCGGCAGCGCATCGATCGCCGCCTGCGCGCCGCCAAATTGATTGACCAGCGCCCGAAAGGTCGCCGGGCCAACATTCTCGCTGCGCAGGAGGCGTAGCCATGTCAGGCGCTGGGCGTTTGTGAGACGCCGTCCCGGTTCAGGCTCTCTGTTTTGTCCCGCCAATGCGCGATTCCTCTCCCCTTCGCAGCCGGCCGATATTTTCCGCATGGCGAAGGTAGAGGAGCAAGGTCATCAAGCCAAACAGGATGGCCATCGGCCACTGTCCGAGAAAGGTCAGGACCAGTACGGTCGCCACGCTCGCCGTCAATGCGGACAGGGATGAATAGCGCGTCAGGACAGCGACAAGCAGCCAAACGAGACAGAAGCCAAGCGCCGCAGGCCAGTATAGCCCGAGTGCCACACCGATGAAGGTCGCGACGCCCTTGCCGCCGCGAAAGCCGAGCCAGACCGGAAAGAGGTGTCCGAGAAAGGCGCCGAACCCGCCGGCGATGGCGGCGTAAGGTCCGAACAGGCCGCCGATCAGCACGGCTGCCGTTCCTTTTAGAAGGTCGAGTGCAAGCGTGAGCGCCGCGAGGGCCTTATTTCCTGTGCGCAGGACATTTGTCGCACCGATATTGCCGGAGCCGATCGTGCGGACATCCCCGAGTCCCGCGAGCTTCGTGAGAATGAGCCCGAACGGGATCGAGCCCAGGAGATAGCCGATCGCGAGGCTCAGTAGGCAAAGGCCGAGCATCATGGGAATGACGGCAGACCAGTCCTCAGACGGCATTGTTCACCCCCCTGACGTTCAAGCGCGAACCGGTCAACCGTAGTGATAGACGGGGCGCCCGGCAACGAATGTCACGAGTGCGCGTCCCTCGAACCGCGCTTCGTCGAACGGCGTGTTGGTGGACTTCGAGCGGAGGTCTTCGCGGGCGACGGTCCAGGGCATCTCCAGGTCGATCAGAACGAGGTCCGCGGGGGCGCCCTTGACCAAACGTCCGCTGGACAGGCCCAAGAGTTCCGCTGGCCGCGCCGAGAGCGCGCTCAAGAGGCGGTGCAGCGTGACATCGCCGTTGTGGTAGAGGCGCAAGCCCGCGCCGAGCAAGGTCTCGAGTCCCACGGCACCGTCATTGGCTTCGGCGAAGGGCCGGCGCTTGCCTTCGGCGCCGCGCGGATCGTGCGCCGACACGATTACGTCGATGTCGCCGCTCGCCACGCCTTCGACCATTGCGTTGCGGTCGTCTTCGGTCCGGAGCGGCGGCATCATTTTGAAGAACGTGCGGTAGGGACCGATATCGTTTTCGTTCAGGGTCAAATGATTGATGCTGACGCCGCACGTGACGGGAAGGCCGCGCGCCTTGGCCGACCGGATCACGTCGAGGGAAGCGCGGCAGGAGATTTGCGCCGCATGGTAGCGCCCGCCCGTGAGTTCCACGAGGCGGATGTCCCGGTCCAGCACGATCGTTTCGGCTTCCGTGGGGATGCCGCGCAGGCCAAGCCGCGTGGCCACCTCACCCTCGTTCATGACGCCGCCTTCGGCGAGGGCCGGGTCTTCGAGATGATGAACGATCAGCGCGCCGTAGTCCTTGGCGTAAGCCAATACGTTACGCATGATCTTCGCGTTGGCGACGCTGCTCTTGCCGTTGGTGAAGGCGATGGCGCCCGCGTCCCGCAACAGTCCGAGTTCGGCCATGTCCTCGCCCTTCAGTTCGCGGGTCATGGCGGCCATGGGGTGGACCTGAACGAGAGCCGTGTCGCGCGCGCGGCGCAGCACGAAGTCGACCAGCGCCACGTCGTCGATTACCGGGTCCGTATTGGGCATGCAGCAAATGGTGGTGACGCCGCCGGCCGCCGCCGCGCTGCTCGCGGTCGCCAGCGTCTCGCGATGCTCGTGGCCGGGCTCTCCGCAGAACACCATCATGTCGATGAGGCCGGGTGCGATGGTCCGGCCGCCGCAGTCGAGCGACTCCGCGCCCTCGACCGATCCTTCCGTGATGTGCATGCCGAGGTCGGCAATCGTGCCATTGGCGATGACGAGGCCGCCGAAGGCATCGAGGCCCGAGGCCGGATCGATCAGCCGCGCATTGACCAGCGCCAGCGGTTTGTGATGGGGGCGGTGGGCTGCTTCCGGTTCGTGTTCTGTGTCCATCGCGGTCACTCGTTCGGAAGGTGGCGCGCGAGCGCTTGCAGCACCGCCATGCGCACGGCGACGCCCATTTCGACCTGTTCGCGGATGACGCTGCGCGGTCCGTCGGCGGTCTGCGCGTCGATTTCTACGCCCCGGTTCATGGGGCCGGGATGCATCACGATAGCGTCGTCCTTGGCATAGGCGAGCTTTTCGGCATCGAGGCCGTAAAAGTGGAAATACTCGCGCTGGCTCGGGATCAAGCTCGAGACCATGCGTTCGCGCTGGAGTCTGAGCATCATCACCACGTCCGCGTTGCGCAGGCCCTCCTGCATCGAGGTGAAGGCCTCGACGCCGAGCCGGTCCACGGCCTCGCCAAGGAGGGTCGAGGGGGCCACCACCCGCACCTGCGCTCCAAGCGTGTTGAGCGAGAGGATGTTCGACCGGGCGACTCGCGAATGCATGATGTCGCCGCAAATCGCGACGGTGAGGCCTTCGAAGCGTCCTTTGTGGCGACGGATCGTCATCGCATCCAGAAGCGCCTGGGTCGGATGTTCGTGGCTGCCGTCACCGGCATTGATGACGGAGCAATCGACCTTTTGCGAGAGCAATTCCACCGCACCGGCGGCATGGTGGCGAACCACAAGGAGGTCGGGGCGCATGGCGTTGAGGGTGACGGCCGTGTCGATCAGCGTCTCGCCCTTCTTGATCGACGAGGTGGGGATCGACATGTTCATCACGTCGGCGCCGAGCCGCTTGCCCGCAAGTTCGAAAGAGCTTTGCGTCCGGGTCGAGGCTTCAAAGAATAGATTGATGAGCGTCCGGCCGCGCAAGACGTTGCTTTTCTTGTCGACCTGTCGGCTCTGCGCCGCCGCGGCTTCCGAAAGATCCAGCAACGACAGGATCTCGTCCCGCGTGAGACCTTCGATGCCCAGAAGGTGACGATGCGGAAATGCTGGGGTAGGGGCTTCAGCCGCGATGCTCATTGAAGGGCACTGTATAGGCTCGCACCGCGAAAGCTTCAAGCGTGGGCCGGCCCGCGACCGCCGCAGCCGCCGGTTGTCGACAAAGACCAGGACGGAGAGGCGTATCGCACCGTTGAATCAATGCACTGAGCTCGAGAGCTGTGCTCCGGACCGAAGTGCGTCATAGGCGTCATACCCCGCGGCAGACCTTGTCAAAAAGGGGGCAAGCCCAATAGCCTTAGTCTAAGGCGAATCGTTCGTCGGCCGAAGCGCGTGGGCCTCGGTGATCGCGCCGGACGGGCCTGATCTTGTTGGACTTGAGCGTTTTCGTGGCCACTGGCCGTTTGCGGCAAATGGGAGCGCAAATCCATGATGAGCTTGCCTTTTGTTCTGTTCGCGTGCGCGATTGGGGCTGCATGGATGCGTCAGCGCGGCGTGTCCCTGGGCTTCTGGCTCATCGGCCTGGTCACAATGTTGATCCTATTCCGGGTCCATGTCACCGAGGTGTTGAGCATTCAGCTCTGAGGAGACGTCCGTGTCCGCCGAACTGTCGAAGCTGTTGAATACGCTTGGGCTGCTCGCCATCGGCACGGTGCTGACGATGGCATTCATCGATCAGGTTTGGTTCGGCGAACTGCCTTGCCCGTTATGCATCCTGCAGCGCGCGGGTTTGATCGCCGCGGGTTGCGGCATCGCCCTCAATATCGTCTTCGGTCCGAAGCCGAGCCATTACGGGCTCGCGATCATCGGCGCAGTGGCGAGCGCGGGAATTTCGATCAGGCAGATTCTGCTCCACGTCGTTCCCGGCACCGGCTTCTACGGTCCCGATGTGCTCGGGCTTCATCTCTACACCTGGGCGTTTCTGTTTGCCGTCGCGATCGTGCTCGGCAGCGCGATCATGCTTCTGAGCGACCGGCAGTTCTCTCAGGTCCAGCCGTCGTCCGGACGGCTGAAGGCGCTGCCCCTTACGGCGGTCCTGCTGTTCCTGATTTTGACCATCGCCAACATCTTCTCGACGGTGGCGCTGTGCGGCGGTGGGCTCTGTCCCGAAGAGCCGGACGACTACGAGCTGTTTTCCATTAACGATTAGGATTGCTCCTTAGCGGGGAGTGGTCCCGAGAGCCTTCAAGCGGTCGAGAGCGCCTTGCAGGATGTAGGCCGCGGCCATGCGGTCGATCACCTCGGCACGGCGCTTTCTGGAGGCGTCGGCCTCGATCAGGTGCCGCTCCACGGCCGCCGTCGAAAGGCGCTCGTCCCAAAACGTCATGGGAAGGTCCACATGGGCGGCAAGGTTCCGGGCAAAGGCCCGTGTGGACTGCGCGCGCGGTCCTTCGGACCCGTCGAGATTGAGGGGGAGGCCGATCACGAGGCCACCCACGCCCTCTTTGGCCACGATCTCCGCGATAGCCTTGGCGTCGGCAGTGAATTTTGTCCGGCGCAATGTCTCGTAGGGTGTGGCGATGGCGCGGGTCACGTCCGACAGCGCGAGACCGATCGTCTTCGTTCCCAAATCGAAGCCGAGAAGACGCGCGTGAGGCTGTAGCTTCGACGGCAAGTCTTCGATAGGAAGAGGTGGAACCATAGTCTTAAAGGTCCGGTCTACAGGGTCACGCGAGAGGTGAGACGATGAAGATTACGTGGTTTGGCCATTCTTGTTTTCGTGTTGAGCTGGGCGCAAGCCGCATCCTGATCGATCCGTTTCTGACCGGCAATCCCACCTTCGAAAAGGCAGGCATTCCCGAAATCGACGTCGTCGACGGTGCGACCCATGTGGCGCTGACCCACGGTCATGAAGATCACCTCGGCGATAGCGTCAAGATTTGCAAGGAAACGGGGGCCACGCTGCTCGCGGTGCACGAACTCGCCACCTATCTCGCCGGCCACGGGGTCGACAAGATCGATCCGGGCAACACGGGCGGTCTGTTGCCGCACCAGGACTTCGACCTGACTTTCGTGCAGGCGCTCCATTCGGCCTCGAATATGGTGGATGGACGGCCCGTCTATCTCGGCAATCCGTGCGGGCTCGTGATCGCCGCCAAGGGGGGAAAGACGCTCTACCATATGGGCGACACGGATATCTTCTCGGACATGGCGCTCATCAACGAGTTGCACGAGCCGCAGATCGGGATCGTGCCCATCGGCGACCGCTACACGATGGGGGCCAAGGCCGCCGCTCTGGCCTGCAAGCGGTTCTTCGATTTCGACACGGTGGTGCCCTGTCATTATGGGACCTTCCCGATCATCGACCCGACCGCCGACAAGTTCGTGGCGGCCATGGGGGATCACGAGGTGCTCGTGCCCGAAGTCGGCGTTCCCTTCGACGCCTAGCGCCGAAGAACCTTCATGATTTCGCCCGGTTGCCGCTCCGTCGGGGCGGTGCTACAGGGATTGCCCCGGATTCAACCGTCCTCCCAGCCATTTAGCCTCAGGGCCCACGACCAAACCCATGTCTGTCGATCGCGCCACAGTCCTTCGTATCGCTCGTCTCGCCCGCGTCGCCATCACCGATGAGGAGGCGCAACGGCTCGAGTCGGAGCTTTCCGGCATTCTGGACTGGGTTGCGCAACTGGACGAACTCGACACGGCCAATGTGGAGCCCATGACGCGGGTGGAGGCCATGACCATGAAGATGCGCAAGGACGAGGTGACCGACGGATTCTGCGCCGACGACATCGTCAAGAACGCGCCGGAAGAAGACGATCATTATTTCGTCGTTCCGAAAATCGTTGAGTAGACCATCGTGACGGACCTCACAGACCTGACCATTTCCGATGCCCGCGAGGGCCTTGCCGCCAAATCGTTCTCGGCGGTCGAGTTGACAGAGGCACATCTCGCGGCGATCGAGGCGGCGAATCTCGCCCTCAACGCCTATGTGCTGACGACGCCCGAGCGCGCGATCGACATGGCGAAGGCGAGCGATGCGCGCATCGCCAAGGGAAAGGCGGGGAAGCTCGAGGGCATTCCGCTCGGCATCAAGGATCTCTTCTGCACGAAGGACGTGCGCACGACCGCGTGTTCGCACATCCTCGATGGTTTCACGCCGCCTTACGAGTCGACCGTGACGTCCAATCTCTGGAATGCCGGCGCGGTGATGCTCGGCAAGCTCAATAACGACGAATTCGCCATGGGCTCGTCCAACGAGACGAGCTTCTACGGCGAGGTGGTCAATCCCTGGCGGCGCAAAGGCTCCGATGCGCCATTGGTGCCGGGCGGCTCCTCGGGCGGATCGTCTGCTGCGGTCGCCGCGCGGCTCTGCCTTGGCGCCACGGCGACAGATACGGGCGGCTCGATCCGCCAGCCTGCGGCGTTCACGGGCACCGTCGGCCTGAAGCCGACCTATGGGCGTTGTTCGCGCTGGGGCATCGTCGCGTTCGCCTCGTCGCTCGACCAGGCCGGTCCGATCGCGCGCACGGTGCGCGATGCCGCCATCATGCTCGGCGCCATGGCCGGTCACGATCCGAAGGATACGACATGCGCCGATCTGCCGGTTCCGGATTTCGAGGCGGTGCTCGGTCAGGGTGTGAAGGGGCTGACTATCGGTATTCCCAAGGAATACCGTGTCGAAGGCATGGCGCCTGAGATCGAGGCGCTATGGCAACAGGGCATCGCCTGGCTGACGGAGGCCGGAGCCACGGTCAAGGATGTGAGCCTGCCGCACACGAAATACGCTCTGCCGTCCTACTACATCGTCGCGCCCGCCGAGGCCTCTTCGAACCTCGCCCGTTATGACGGCGTCCGGTACGGATTGCGCGAACCCGGTAAGGACGTGATCTCGATGTACGAGAACACGCGCGAGGCCGGCTTCGGCGCCGAGGTGAAGCGGCGTGTGCTGATCGGCACCTATGTTCTTTCCGCGGGATATTACGACGCCTACTATTTGAAGGCGCAAAAAGTACGCACACTGATCAAGCGGGACTTCGATCAGGTGTTCGAAAGCGTGGATGCGATCCTGACGCCGACGACGCCGGGACCTGCCTTCGCGGCAGGCGAGAAATCGGGCGATCCGCTCGAGATGTATTTGAACGACATCTTCACGGTGACCGTGAATATGGCGGGACTTCCGGGCCTTTCGGTGCCTGCCGGGCTGTCCTCCGAAGGGACGCCGCTCGGACTTCAGGTGATCGGACGCGCCTTCGACGAAGAGACGCTGCTGCGTGTTGGCCAGGCCATCGAGGATGCGGCGGGCGTCATGGTCAAACCTCAGGATTGGTGGAGCACACACGCATGAACCGGCATCTAATCTCTTCTGGCAGTCCCTACGAGCCGATTATCGGTTTCTCGCGCGCTGTTCGCGTGGGCAATCTCATTTCTGTCTCGGGTACGACCGCGGCATCCGGCGGAAAGCCGGTTGCGGTCGGCGATGCCGCCGCGCAGACGCGCGCGATTCTCGAGACGATCGCGGGCGCGCTGGCTCAGGCTGGGGCAAGCGTCAAGCATGTGGTCCGCACGCGCATCTATCTTGCCAATATTTCGGATTTCGATGCGGTCGGCCGCGTGCACGGGGAAGTCTTCGGCGAAATTCGCCCGGCCAACACGACGTTCCAGGTCGCAGCGTTCCCGAACCCGGACTGGCTGGTCGAGATCGAGGCCGATGCGGTGATCGACGAGGGGGCCGATTAGGGAGGGCACCATGGCGACGCGTAACGCACAGAATTGCCAAAACATGGATGAGGTCCGCGTCGAGATCGACCGGATCGATGAAAAGATGGTGGATCTGATCTGCGAGCGCTTCGCCTATGTGGACCGGGCTTGGCAGCTCAAAAGGTCTCCGGCCGACGCCACGGTCCCGTGGCGTATCCAGCAGGTTATCGACAAGGTGCGGGCGCGGGCGGAGAAAAACGACCTGCCGCCGGAACTCGTCGAGGCGCTTTGGCGTCAAATGATCGGCTGGTTCATCCAGTATGAGGAAGAAAATCTCCGCGGTGCGGGGCAAAAGGAGTAGCGGTTCCTCCAAGGACGCTTAGTTGGACGCCAAGATGGACGCCAAATCGGAAAATTCGAACCTCATTGCCGGCGACACTGGGGATTGGGAAGTGGTGATCGGCATGGAAGTCCATGCGCAGGTCACGTCCAACGCCAAATTGTTTTCGGGTGCATCGACCGAGTTTGGCGGCGATCCGAATTCCCATGTCAGCTTGGTGGACGCGGCCATGCCCGGCATGCTGCCCGTCATTAACGAGACTTGCGTGGCGCAGGCGGTGCGTACCGGCCTCGGTCTGAAGGCGGAGATCAATCTCTATTCGGTGTTCGACCGGAAGAACTATTTCTATCCGGATCTGCCGCAGGGCTATCAGATCAGCCAGTACAAGAATCCGATCGTGGGCGAGGGCGAGGTCATCGTCGATCTCCTCAGCGGCGAACGGGTGATCGTCGGCATCGAGCGGCTGCATCTGGAGCAGGACGCGGGCAAGAGCCTGCACGACCAGCATCCGCAGAACTCCTATGTCGACCTCAACCGGTCCGGCGTCGCGCTGATGGAGATCGTGTCGAAGCCGGACTTGCGTTCGTCCGAGCAGGCAAAAGCCTATGTCTCGAAGCTGCGGACGATCCTGCGTTATCTTGGTACCTGCGACGGCAATATGGAGCAGGGGTCGTTGCGCGCCGACGTGAACGTCTCGGTGCGGCGTCCGGGCGATGAATTCGGCACGCGCTGCGAAATCAAGAACGTCAACTCGATCCGCTTCATCGGCCAGGCCATCGAGTACGAGGCGCGCCGTCAGATCGAGATCATCGAGGACGGCGGGACGATCGATCAGGAGACCCGCCTGTTCGACGCGAAGACCGGCGAGACGCGGTCCATGCGCTCGAAGGAAGAGGCTCACGACTACCGCTACTTCCCGGACCCGGACTTGCTGCCGCTCGAACTCAGCCAGGAATTTGTCGACGAGATCGCGGCGAGCTTGCCGGAGCTTCCAGACGAGAAGCGCGCCCGCTTCATAGCCGACTATGGCCTCACGCCCTATGACGCCGACGTGCTCGTGTCGGAGCGCGAAAGCGTCGATTACTTCGAAGAGGTGGCTACGGGTCGCGATGCCAAGCAGGCCGCGAACTGGGTCATCAACGAGCTGTTCGGGCGGCTGAACAAGGAAGGGCTGACCATCGGCGACGGCCCCATCTCGTCGGCCCAGCTCGGCGGGATCGTCGATCTCATCAAAGACGGGACGATTTCGGGCAAGATTGCCAAGGACGTGTTCGACATCGTCTGGACCGAGGGCGGCGATCCGGCGGAGATTGTCGAGAAGCGCGGCCTGAAGCAGGTGACCGACACCGGAGCCATCGAGAAGGCGGTCGACGAGGTCATGGCAGCGAACCCGGATAAGGTCGCACAGGCCAAGGAGAAGCCTGCGCTGGCTGGCTGGTTCGTCGGCCAGGTGATGAAGGCGACCGGCGGCAAGGCGAGCCCGCAGGCCGTCAACGCGCTTCTCAAGTCGAAGCTCGGCATCGAGTAGCGCGCGGTCGCACGTCGACACATGACCCACGTCATCCGCGTCCACGAATATGGCGGCCCAAGCGTTCTCAAATGGGAGGAGGCCGAGGTTGGCGAGCCGGGACCCGGAGAGATCCGGATCAAACAGACGGCCATCGGCCTCAATTTCATCGACGTTTATGGGCGGACCGGGCTCTACCCACAGGACCGGTTGCCCTTCATCCCGGGCATGGAAGGCGCCGGGATCGTCACGGCACGGGGCGAGGGCGTGCGCGATCTGAAGATCGGCCGGCGCGTCGCCTATGCGGGCCCAATCGGCGCCTATGCCGAGGAGCGTTTGATCCCCGCCGGCCGCGTGGTCCGCATCCCCGATGGCGTTAGCGACGAGACGGCGGCGGCTGTCATGCTCAAAGGCATGACGGCGCAATATCTCTTGCGGCGGACCTACAAGGTCGGGCCCGGCACGACGGTGCTGTTCCATGCTGCGGCGGGAGGCGTAGGGACCATCGCCTGCCAGTGGGCGGCAGCACTCGGCGCGACCGTCATCGGCACGGTGGGGTCTTCGGGCAAGGCCCTGATCGCGCGGTCGAACGGCTGCACGCACGTCATCAACACACGCGAAGAAGACCTGTTCGCCAAGGTGATGGACTACACCGGCGGCGAAGGCGTCGATGTGGTCTACGACTCGGTCGGCAAAGATACGTTCCCGCTCTCTCTCGAGTGCCTGAAGCGGCGCGGTACCTGGGTCAGCTTCGGCCAGTCGTCGGGGCCAGTGCCGGAGTTCCGGATCAATCTCCTGGCGCAGAAGGGATCGCTGTTTGCAACGCGGCCCGCGCTTGGCGATTACATCGCCACGCGCAAGGAGCTCGTCGCGGCGGCGAACGATCTTTTCGGCGTCCTGAAGAAGGGTGCGGTCAAGGTGGCCGTCAATCAGACCTATGCTTTGAAGGACGCGGCCAAAGCCCACCGCGCTTTGGAAGGTCGTCAGACCACCGGGTCGTCGGTCCTCATTCCATAGTCCCCGCGCGAACTTTTTTTCGCTCTCGTTTTTTGTGGTTATCGGCGCGTGAGCGCAGATGGTCAAAGAAGTCTTGCCAAACGCCGATCTTAACTTTTGCCCCGCGGATTCCCGTCGCCTGTAAAGCAAGCTTACCAGGCGATTCAGATTTGATGAGGTTGCATTAAGCACGTCGATTCAGACGTTGTTCAAAGACCTCGCCGATGATCGTCCTCGTTGAACGCAAGGTCGCGAACCGAACTTTTTCGAGGGGAAAACCGAGTTCGGAGCGCGTCTCAAGAGCCAAAAAACGGGGGACGTCATTATGGCACGAATGGAATTGGGAACGGTCTTGACTGGTCCGGTGGAGCTTGCTGTTCAGGCGGGTGGACCGGATGCTCTCTTCGAGCTGGGCATGCTCTATGCCACCGGCCTCGACGTGGATGTGGATCTCGTCACGGCGCACAAATGGTTCAATCTCGCCGCGGCGCGGGGCAATGTTTCGGCGCGGGATTACCGGGTCGAGCTCGCGCGTGAGATGACCACGGATCAGATCGCCGAGGCCCAGCGCCAGGCGCGTGAGTGGCTGCAGACCCACTAAAGAGTCGAGCTACCGGGGTTGAGTGTGCTCCGGCGCACTCGAGGGCGGCGAATCGGCGAAAGACCGGCGTGCCGCCTTACTCGTTTCCGCACTCGCGGAATAGCGACCTCATGCAATCGAAGCTTCGGCGCGCGAAGTTCTTCTTGGGCGGAGCAGGGTTCTGCGTCGCGGGCGGTGGAGGTGGTGGCGCGGCCTGGTGTTTCGGCACGGCTTGGGGCTTCGGCGCGGCTTCACCGCTACCGAGGCCGATGGCCGAGCCGGCGTTCTTCAAGCCGCGTTTCGAGGCATCGTAGGCGCGGCCGCCGAGCTCGATCAGCGACTTGGGTTGTTCGCCCTTCTTCTCGTCGAACGCGCGATTCTCACGTTCCACACGTTCGTTCAGATTGCGCAGCTGATGCTCGGTGGGTGCATTCGAGGGCAGGGCCGGGCCGTCATATTGGTAGACCTTGACGACCCCGTCGCATCCCGCACTGGCCTTCTTCGCCGAGCAGGACGCGTGACCGCCTTCCTTGGCCGTTCTCACGACGCAATAGAGCTTGAGCGCATCGCTTTGCGTCGCGCCGCTCCCCTCGACGCGGCAGCGGTAGGAGGCGTTTGGATCTTTGCAGGTGACGCAAAACTCCACGCTGGCAGCGTTCGCCCCCGTCGGCAGAGCAATGGAGGCCGCAGCAACGAGGACGGCAAAACATGCCGCCGCAAGCCAAGGCAATCCGAACCGGATGCCGCCGCGCATGCCTTCGATCCTCCCAGGGTGTGTTGTGCGACCCTACCACATCGGGAATCAGAACAATACTGGGACGCCGGGCAGGGGACGGCCGAAATTGGCTTTGGGAATTGTTTTCGCGCTTGTTGACCGGGTCGATGGAGACCAGTAAGCCTTTGCGTCCAGCGGAGACGTGGCCGAGAGGCTGAAGGCGGCGGTTTGCTAAACCGTTATACGGTCAAAAGCCGTATCGGGGGTTCGAATCCCCCCGTCTCCGCCAATTGCGCTCACGCAGGATACCCCGCCGTTTTGGGTGAGGTGAAGATGACCGTGAACACGCCGCAGTCGGGACCGGACCTCGACCCGCTCTTCGTCGAGCGGGAGCGCAACCGGCTTGCGGGGCGGGCACTCTCCTTTCTTGTCGTCCTCAATGGCGCGGCCGCGCTGGTGCTGCTGACGATCGTAGCCTTGGCGCCTCAAGCCACCGTGGACCGCAAGGTCACCATGGCCATGATGTTCTTCGCCAGCGGTGCGCTCGCGGCCTTGTTCAGCTCGTTCCTGGCCTATGTGAACCGGACCGTACGGCTGGAATCGCCGCGGCGGCGGGACCTGCGCCGTGCCTTGCGGGCGCTTGCCATCGCCGCGGTGATCGGGAGCGGGGCGGCGTTCCTGATCGGCATCAACATGGTCGGAACCACACAAGCCGAAAAGTCCAGCTCCCATCCCAAGGGGCGCCGTGAGGACAAGCCGCCAAAGCAGCCCCAGGTCAAGAATGCGGCACTCCCGCCAGGAGTCGAAGTGATCTGGAGTCGCAAGCCCGCTTAGAGGTTTACTGGGGTCCGGTGATTTCGCGGGTAAGGTCGGCCCAGGCCTTTTGAGCGTCCTTCGTCAAGGTGCTCACTTGCTCTCCGAGCACGTCCCAATTGACGACGTGCTTCTGCGTGTCCTGCGCGTTCCGGTCCAGAAAGTAGACCGCGACGAGCGTGAGGACGATGCCGACGACAAGACCGAGTAGGAAGCGCATGTAAGCCTCTCCAGAGCCGGGGATCATAGGCCCAAGCGCGCTCCAGCGGAAGCGTCCGCCGCTAGGAGGACGGCGACGGACCTAGCCGCTTGCGAGCCGTCGCTGGTCGTCCGAGAGATCGTTCGGCGTGTGCTCATGCTCCTCGGGCGGTTCGAGCGCCGCGGCCAAGGCCTCGTCAACCGTCGACATCCAAACGAAGCGAACTGCGTCACGGGCGGACTCGGGAATTTCCTCATAGTCCTTCCGGTTGCGCTCGGGCAGCATCACGGTCGTGATCCCGGCTCGAACCGCCGCCAGGACCTTGTTCTTCACCCCGCCAATTGGCAGCACCAAGCCGCGCAGCGAGATTTCGCCGGTCATGGCGAGATCGCTGCGGACCGTGCGGCCCGTGAGCAGCGAGGTGAGGGCAATGAACATGGCCACCCCGGCGCTGGGGCCGTCCTTGGGGATCGCCCCGGCCGGGACATGCAAATGAATGTCCGACTTTTCGAAGACGCTCTGTTCGATACCAAGAACGTTTGCTCGGGCTTTCACAAGCGATAGAGCCGCTTGGGCACTTTCCTTCATCACGTCTCCGAGCTGACCGGTCAGGATGAGCTTGCCGTGTCCGGGGACCTTGGCGCATTCGATGAACAGGATGTCGCCGCCGGTTGGCGTCCAGGCGAGCCCGGTCGCGACACCGGGCACAGCCGTCCGCATGGCAACTTCGTTGTCG
This sequence comes from Hyphomicrobiaceae bacterium, assembly GCA_020637815.1. Taxonomy (GTDB): domain Bacteria; phylum Pseudomonadota; class Alphaproteobacteria; order Rhizobiales; family Methyloligellaceae; genus Methyloceanibacter. Next base: position 286,163 of record JACKJS010000001.1, read on the forward strand.
AACTTCCGGGCGCCCAGGATGCCGTGCAAATCGTCCGTATCCACGCGCATGCGCTCAACCTCGCCCTCGGCGATCCGTATTGCCACGCGATGGCACACGGCTCCGATCTCGCGTTCGAGATTGCGGACGCCCGCTTCGCGCGTATAGCCGTCGATGATCGTGCGGAGCGCATCTTCGGTGATGTCGCATTGCTCGGGCGTGAGGCCCGTGGCCTCAAGCTGGCGCTGGACCAGATAGCGCTTGGCGATCTCGACCTTCTCTTCCTCGGTGTAGCCGGGGATCTCGATGACCTCCATACGATCGCGCAAGGGCGCCGGAATCTGGTCGAGCACATTGGCGGTGCCGATGAACATCACCTTCGACAGGTCGAAGGGCACGCCAAGATAATTGTCGCGGAACGTGCCGTTCTGCGCCGGGTCCAGCACCTCCAGAAGCGCTGCGGACGGATCGCCATGGAAGCTGGCACTCAGCTTGTCCATCTCGTCGAGCATGAGGACAGGATTGCGCGTTTCCGCCTTGCGCAGGGCTTGGACGATGTTGCCCGGCAGGGCGCCGACATAGGTACGCCGGTGACCGCGGATCTCCGCTTCGTCATGAACGCCGCCAAGGCTGATGCGGCCGAATTTGCGGCCCGTGGCGCGGGCGATCGATTGGCCGAGCGAGGTCTTGCCCACGCCGGGCGGGCCGACGAAGCACAGGATCGGGCTCTTGCCATCCGGGTTGAGCTTCCGGACCGCAAGATACTCCAAAATCCGCTGTTTCACCTTCGACAGGCCGTAGTGATCCTCATCGAGGATCCGGCGCGCCTCGGCGATGTCGATCGTCTCTTCCGAAAGCTTCGACCAGGGCAGCTCGATCAACCAATCCAGATAAGTCCGAATCATGCCGTGTTCGGCCGAGGCCTCGGGCATGCGCTCCAGACGGCGCAACTCCTTCTTGGCTTGTGTCTCGGCTTCCTCGGACATCCCGGCCTTGTCGATGGCTTCGCCGAGCTCGGCAATTTCCGTTTCGCCGTCCTCGCCTTCGCCGAGTTCTTTCTGAATTTGCCGGAGCTGCTCGCGCAGGATGTGCTCGCGCTGTCGGCCAGAGAGAGACTCTTGGGTCTGTTCGCCGATCTGTTTGGAAAGGCGCAGAACCTCGATCTGCTCGGCAAGCTCGCGCAAGACCTTGTCGATGCGCGCGGACACGTCGAATGTCTCCAAAAAGTCCTGCTTGTTGGCGGGACTGGTGTCCATGACGTTGGCGATGAAGTCCGCCAGCATCGACGGCGACTCCACTTGCTCCATGGCGCCGGCAAGCTCTTGCGGGGCGTTGGGGAGGAGCGACAGCGCTTCGCGCGCGCGCTCGCGCAGTTGGTGAACACGCGCGGCGAGTTCGGTCGTGTAAACCTCGGCTTCGCCAACCTCTTCGATGCGCGCGGCGAGGAATGGATAGCCATCGAGGAATTCGAGCACCTTGAATCGACGCAGGCCGCGCACGACCAGATGGTGCGCGCCGTCGGGCGCGGTCACATAGCGCATGATCTCCGCGACGGTGCCGACGCGATTGAGCTGGTCGGGACTCGGCGCATCCGCGGACGGATCGCTCTGCAGGAGGACGCCGATCGGCTTTCCGAGCTGGGCCGCCGCCTGAGCGCCGGCAATGGTCTGCGGACGTCCCACCATCAGCGGGGCGACGACACCGGGAAACAAGACCGCATTGCGGGTCGGCAACAGGACGATCGCGTCGTCCGGCAGTTCGGGGTACGGCGAGGGCGCCGATGTGGATCCCGCGGACGCCTCCGCGATCGTTGCATCTTCGCCGGTGTTCACGCTCTCAGTGTTCACGCTTTGCTCTTGATCGGTCATTTTATGCGTTTCGTTCATTGTGTTAGCTGGCCTTGGTGAAGGTCAGTCTCAGGCAGCCATGCTCCAATTCCTTGGCGGTCAGCCTCAAGCGATTGGAAATGGCAATGCGCCGCTCGAAGCGGCCGTAAGGAATTTCGAGGCGGACGATACGCGCCCGGTGGCCCACGGTCGGCATCGGACGAATGCCTGTCACGATGAGCGTCGCACCTTCGATCTCGGCCCGCACCGCTTCGGGATGTACGCCCGGCAACGCGGTAATGATCGTCACTTCGTGCTCAGTCTCGAAAATGTCGACGGGCGGTTCCCAGGTCGCGGCGCCGGTTCCGCCGGCAGGACCGAAAAATTGGCGGTGAAGCTGCTCGGCCTGCTTCAGCATCGCGCAGGCATCGGCAAACATCTGGGTCTTGGGATCACGCATCGCGTTTCGGTCTATGTCGCAAATTTTGCCGGGTCGGTTTCATGAATATCGAATGGGTGCGGCTGGTTAGGGGTCATGCGGAAAGACCGCGTCCGAATGGGCGCGGCTTTCTTCATTTGGGACTTACCGGTTCCCGATGCAAGAGGAGCGGGACACCCGTCGTTTGCACGCGTGCCTAGCAATGGGCGCAATAGAGACTGGGCGGCGTGACCGTATCGAACAAGATAGGCGGCAGAGGACGCGAGGTTGGTGTGGTCTGCGGCCTCGGCACCGTGGGCGGCGTGATCGGAGGCGGTGTGCGGACGATATGCGGCACGTCCACTTTCTGTTCCGGCACGCGATGCAGCTTGATCGGCAGGTTGTTGTAGTACTGCTCGCGAATAGGGGGCTGATCGTGGTAGCGGCCCGTCGGCTGGATACCGTAATAGAACGGCCAGGGATTGCCCTTGACCTTGTAGACGCGGCCGCCGTCGCGCCCCGAAATCGCGGCGAGGATGAGGTTTGCATCGGCGGCGGTGGTGCGCCGCATGACTGGCGGCCCTGCATTGCCGATGGCGAAGAGATTGCCGCTTTGGCGGAGCTTGTAGCGTCGTCCCTGGCGGTTCAGCGCCAGATAATCGCCGAATACGAATGCGAACACGGCCTGGTTCGGGCTCTTCACGATGCCTTGGAAGATGCCTCCCCGGATCGTCAGTTCGCCGGCCGGCGTTTTGACCTTCACCGCGGGCTCTTGCTTGGAGAGCTTGCCCCCGACGAAGCGCAGAGCCCCTTTGGAGAGGGTGGCCGTCATCTCGCCAGCGCCCCTATGCGGATCGTAGACGAACTTGTCGATGACGAGGTTTGAACGCGGGCCGACTGTGAATGTCGAACCGTCGACGAGGAGCACTTGGACGACGCCCGTGTCGGATGTGGTGATGCGTTCGTTGTAGAAGACGGACTTTCCGATCTTCAGCGTTTGCGTGGCCGCGCCGGGCGGCTTGCTCGTGGCCATCGGGGTGACCGCGGAGGCGACGCCGACGCGCTCCCCGGCCTCGGCGATGTCGGGGCCTGCGAGCAACGTCAGTATCGAGAGCATCGATGTGGCGACGACCGCTCTCTTGCGCTGTGTCGGAGTCGTTGATGACGGCATGAAGGCCCACCCGTTCCCATTGCGATCGCGGGCATATGGGGCCTGAATGTGGCACGGCAAGCTTTTGCGGAAACGGCAGAAACGTCCGGCGCGCAGCGCTGTTGCATCTGCGAAATGTGGCAGGATGCGGCGATAAATCGCGATATGGGACGTCATCTGAGCGGTGGTTTACGCGCGTCAGGCCCTTGCCGCGACGCTTGTCATCGCAGTTATGGGGAGACCGTGAAGGTCGTGCGGTCGAGCCCGGTATTGCCGGTGCGCGGGTTATGCGCGTAGACGGTCACATCGTAGAGCCCAGGCTCGTCCACGGACACGGAGCCGGTAAATTGGCTCGGTGCCCCGCCGTATTCCAGGTCGATCGACGGCAGCTTCTCGCCGTTGCGCGTCACCAGCGCCTTGACCGTAAGTTCGCGTGCATCCCACAGGCCGCCAGGCGTGATGGGGCAACCGCACATCAGGGTGACATTGGCGCGGAGCTCGACCTTGCGCATCTCCGCGGGCAGGTTCAGATGGGCGGGCGGGGCGAGGACGTCGACCACGTAGCCCGGCAGCTCGATGAGCCAGCCGTCTCCGCCGGTGATGTCCTCGCCCGGCACGACCCATTGCGTGGCCGTCACGCGGTTGGCACTTTGCCGCTGTCCCAGCGGCCCGAACACTTCGACCTCGACCAGGCGCGGTTCGTCGATATCGATGGTGGCGGTGAACTTCGCGGCATCGTCGGTCGACAGCGTGGCGCGGCGGCCGCGATCCTCATGCATGATGAGGCCCGTGTCGCCGGTGCCGCCTTCGGTTACGCCTTCCGCTAGGATCTTGCCGGTGTCGGCATCGCGAAGGACGACGCGCGCGCCTCCCATGCTGGAGCCCACGAACTTGGCGTCCTTGCTCAGCACACGGACGGTGATGTCGGTGGGCTCGGCGGATGCGACGCGCGGGGCAAGAAAAACGATGGCGAGGACGACGGCAAGGGCCAGGGCAGCAAGGAGCACCACATGGAGTACGCGTGGCTTGGAAGACCGGGGCGCCGAGGCGTGTGACATGACAATTCCCGCTGAAACAATCACCGGTTCGCTGTCGCTAAGATAGCGACGGAGACGATTGTCTTAAAGTCTCATGGGACGCGCGGGATAAGCCTTGAGGCGGGTCAAGAGCGCGGGATGTGATGGAGATACGTGACCGTAGCGAGTATGGCGAATGCTGTCGGAGAATGGATTAGTACGCACGCTCAGCGCGGAATTCTGGTGCCACCATAGATGCCGTTGGCCATCCACTTGCCGTTGGCCTTCTGCACGTCGAAATTACCGATGACACCACCAGGAATCTGCCCCTTGCCGGGAGATCCGACGAACGAACCGGCCGCTGAACCGCGGATGCCACCGGCGCCGGACAATGCACCGCCAAAACTGGCTTTGCCTGGTGCATACATGCGCCCGGAGAACGTCTTTCCATCAAAGTTGCTAATTGTAAGTTTGTCGTTGGGACTAAGCCCACGCGTCGCAAAGTTCCAGTCCATCCGCATGTTGCCGGTTGCGACCGACTGGTTCCAGACACCATCCTTGAGTTTGGCAACGGTTCCGATTGCATCACCGGTATAGCTAGCTGTGCCGGTCGTTGGCATATCCGCCGACGACACGACATCGCCGGCGATCCACCAGCCAAGATGGGTATCCTCGGCAACTTGGTTGCCTTGATGGTCAGTGTAATTGGAGCGCATGCCCCAAGCGCCCCATTTGATGTAGTCGCAATCCTGGCAGAAAGCCTTCTTTTGGACATCGTTAGGCGAGTTTTTCGGGAACAACACCTCGTTAGCGCCTATTGCATCGGCGCTGGCGAAATAGCCTTGAGTGTCAGGTCTGTAGATTTTGTTCTCAGGCCACTCATGTGTGATGGTCTTCTCGAACGGACCGAACTTGATTGTTTCTGTCCGGGTCACAAGCACCGTCTCTTCGATAGTTGATTTGCCAGGCTTTTCAAATGCCGCAAAAATATCGTTGTCAATCAGTGCTGAGTTGCCTTGGCCGCCAAATTTAAATTCGTAGCGCGGGTTCGGAAGCAGCCGACCATCCGCAACTTTGATAGTTGCAGTCAGATTGTTAGTGTCGCCATCCAATTCTAGTTTCACGTCATTCGGTGACGAATTCACGAGGGAACGAAGTTCGTTGCTCCCCGCCTGCTGCGAAAAGCCCGCCGCATAGCCTGTGAACGTTCCCGAGCCAGCCTCGACACCTTCAAGGGTCTCGGTACCAACGGCTATGTGATACGTGGACCCGGACTGTGCGTCGATCGCAGGAGAGGGGCCAATGCCAGGTCCGTCCTGAACGCCATTCGGAAGATCTGAATTGTCGATCTGTAGCAGGACTTCGTTCCCGTGAAGAGGCGTGTCTCGTCCTAGGTTCTCAGTCCCAGGTCCGCCGAGCGTGAGGACAGCGTTTGGCGTCTCGCCGTCCGCGCCGAGGAAGTGACCCCCATCGGGCCCTTCCAGACTCGCGATATCGCCAGAGAAGCTGTAGTTGTCGCTGTCTAAATCAGCACCACCGCGACGAGCGCCGGTTAAGCCGCCTTCCGAGGACCACTCGCCCAAAGCTATATTCACAAAGGACTGGCCCTCAGAGTCACCGGAGCCTAGGGCAAAGCTGGTTTGTAGCCACACAGGACGGCTTTGATCTTCAGCGCCGCCGTTCTGTTCCTTGGCAATCAATGGCGACACGAAGGCATTACCCTCACCTAGGGCTGCAGAGCCGCCAGATGCAAAGGGTGGCGCATCGCCCTGCACAATGTCGCTGGTGAGGGCGAATAGATAAATCTTGCCGGCTGGCTCACCGAAATTATGCTTCTTTCCGCCGAAGACGAGCAGGCGATCAAAGTCATTCGGCTCGTCACTGACCACGTGATAGGCAAAAAAGTCGTTCTTCAAGACCGCGTGGCCTATGAAGTTCGTAGTCTCGCCATCGGCGGTGACCTTAGCGGTTTCAACCGAACAAAAGCCATTCAGGCAGGTTAGCTTTTCAGGGAAGTCGATTTTGGCAGCCGGTCCTGAGCGTAGATAGACGGTCTCAAGTTCGGCGTCGATATCTGCCTCGGCGGGAATATCTGCCAGCAGACGGTTACCCTTGACCGTAAACGTCCACACTAGATCGTCCGTAAGCAAACCGTCGGGGCCGGTATGGATCACCCGCGCGTCGATAGTCCGCGGGGGCGTTTCCGTCGGCGTGAGGTTCGTCTTCGGAGGCGTCGGATTGGTTGTGGGCGTATTGGTAGGCGTATTGTTGGGTGTGCTTGTTGGAGTGCTGTTCTTTTGTTCCTCGATCTGCTTGTCAATCTCGTCGGTGATTTGCGTCGAGGTTGCATCAGAGATCAGGCTCTGGAGGCTGACGGTTTGCGTGAGTGCGCCGGAGCCGTCGCTTCCACTCGCCTGGTGGTCACCGCCTTGGGTGCCATCTCCGCCACTTCCGTTGCTCGCAGAACTCGATCCGCCGCGGTTGGTCAGTGCCCTGGCGAATATGGCCGTATCTTCGGGCGTGGTCGGGCGGACATTCGCGCCGCCATGCGACAGGTCGAGCGTGTAGCCAGGCTGGAAGATCGTCTGGGTCTGTCCGTTGCGGCCGCGGAAGGTCAGCGAGTGGCCGTAGAGGAACGAATAGATCTTCTTCTGCGTGTTGCCTTGGAACATGCCGCCGCGAATGGCGAGCGCGCCGGAGGGCGTGTTGACTTGCACGCCGCCTGCGTTCTTCGACAGCTTGCCGCCGATGAAGCGCATCGAGCCCTTCGAGAACGTGGCGACCATCTCGCCGGTCTTCTTGTTCGGGTCGTAGACGAACTTGTCGATGACGAGGTTCGAGTTGGGGCCGACCGTGAAGGTCGATCCGTCAACGAGCAGAACCTGAACCAGGCCGCTCGTCGTCGTCTCGATGCGCTCGTTGTAGAAGATCGACTTGCCGATATTGAGCTGCTTGTTCGGAACGCCGGAGAGAGACGAGAAGGCGTCCGGATTGACGGCCGCCGCCACGCCGACCTTGCCGGCTTGAGCGGGGAGGGGTGCAGCAAGGCCTGCCGCGGCTGCGCACACCATGAACGCGACCGCTGCGGTGCCGCAACGCGGCATCGAGTAACCGTTTTTGATCATCCCTCTAAGCCTCTTCTTCCGTCCTACGAGAAGAGCGAACCCAGCATATTAAGTATATAGCACGTCTAGACAGAATTTTATTGTCTTTTGGCGCCGTCGCTACCCGTGGGCCTGCATATGGTGCGGCCCCGCTCGGACGTCAACTAGGGCCTTCGGGCGCCGCCGAAGATGCCCGTGGCGCGATAGCCGCTGTTGATGTTGTTGACGTTCCAGTTGCCGATCACGCCGGCTGCGGGAGTCTTTCCGTCCGTGACGAAGGACCCGCGGGCACCGCCTACGACCGACGTCTGCCCCGCCATGCCGGTGATGGACCCGGAGAACTTGTTGAAATTGCCCGGCATTGTCATGGTGCCCCCGGCATTGAGCGCCGGCACGAGGTGCTGTGGATCGCTGGCCACGCTCGGCCCGAAATTCGTAATGGAGAACTGGCCGCTCCGCTTCGCGAAGTCCCAATTCATGCCGAGATCGCCCCGGCCAACCAGCTGCGAGCCATAGTACGAGGGGATGATGCTGCCGACAGCGGTTCCCTTATAGGAAGCCGTGCCGGTTTGCGGCAGGTCGCGGAAATCGGTCACCTGGCCGGCGACCCACCAGCCGAGGGGGATGTGCTCGGTGACTGTGTAGTAGTCCAGCGGATCTTCATAGGCGTAGGTGGCACCGAATTCGCCCCAGCTGATGTAATTGCAGCTGCTGCAGAGGTTTCCGGGCTCAGCCGTCGCGAAACCGCTGGAGCTGTAGACGGGGATCGACTGGCCATTCGGGCGGTAGAGATTGACGCTTGCAAGGTTCCAGGCGCTGCCGGAATTCGGCATGAAACGCAGCACGCCGCTCCCAACGGTGCCGCCGCCTTCGACGTCGTAGAGCTTGAGCGTGATGGACTCGGTGTTCTGATTGAACTGAAAGTCGCCCGGCGACGTGCTGGCCGCAGTCGAGAACTCGTAACACGGGCCGTCACAAGCGTACTCATCATACAGGGAATAGACGAGGCCAGCACCAAAGCCGCCGATCGAAGACCGGATGATCGGTTCGCCCTCGGGGATCGTCTTGGGTATGTCCTGCAGGGCGCGCAACTGTGCCAGCAACTCGTCCGTGATGCGTGTGCCCGTGGCGTCGATGATAAGTTGCTGCAGGCTGAGCGTGTTGACCAGTTGCTCGGGCGGCGGCGGGGTGTTTTGGGTATTCACGCCCGATGTATCGGTGTTGCTGTTGGTCAGGCTCGCCATGAGGAGTTCGATATCGGCCTGCGTCGTCGGCCGGATCGTCGGCGTGCCGCTGCTCAAATCGAGCGTGTAGCCCGGCTGGTAGACCTTGTAAGTCTGCCCGTTATTGCCCGTGAACGTCATCTCCCTCCCATAGAGGAAGGAGAAGATGGAGCCGCCGCTGCCGATGCTGCCCTGGACCATGCCGCCACGGATGGCGAGGCTGCCGTTGGGCGTGTTGACCGTCACGCCGCCGGGGTTCTTCGAGATCTTGCCGCCGATATAGCGCATCGATCCCTTGGAGAACGTGGTGACGATCTCGCCGGTCTTCTTTTGCGGATCGTAAACGAAGCGGTCGATCACGACGTTCGAGTTGCGTCCCACCGTGAAGGTCGAGCCGTCCACGAGCAGCACCTGCACCACGCCGTTCGCGTCGGTGCTGATCCGCTCGTTGTAGAAGATCGACTTTCCGATCCGGAGCTCTTTTCGCGCGCCGCCCGCTCCTGAGAAAGCATCCGGATTGACCGCAGCGGCGACGCCGACCTTCTCCGCGGCACTATCCTGCGCCGCGAGCGAGACGCCCGCGCCTACCACCAGGAACGCGGCTATTGCGCGTACCAGGCTCACGCTAGAACCTCTTTTGGACACCCAGCAGGGTGGTCAAGTCGTCGAAAGTGCGCAGATCGTAGTTCGACTGTTGGTCGCGGTATTCGACCTGCGGCACGAGAGCCCAAGTCTCCGCGACTGGAATCACCAGCGCCGTACGGGTCCACCACGTATCGTCCCGCTCGGATTCGTAGATGTTGATGGTCGGGTCTGGATCGTCGTAGTCGCGGCGAATGATGCCGCCGCCCACCTGCCAGGTCAGAGGATATTGAGCGTTCCACACGGGGTTCTTGAATGTCCAGGCAAAGCCAAGAGACAGCGCAAGTTCCCAATCCGAGTAGAAGCTTACCTCGGCGTCCTCGCGCTGCACGTAAGCCTGCGTCGTCATCACGAAGCCAGGCGTGAAGTAGTATGAGTAGTTGGCGCCGAGGCGCGTTTGCCATCCGGTGCGCAGCGAGTTGGTCGGCAAGTCGCTGTTGTCTTGGAAGTCCCGGTAGCGCGTCTCGAGCCGTGCATCGAGTACGCTTTGGGTCGCGGAGAAGCTGAGAAGCCGGACGCCCGCACCCGGTGCGTAGAAATACGAATCGTAGCCGAGATAGGCCAGGTCGCCGATGCCGTAGACGAACAAACGGGTCTGGTCCCAGGCAAAGCGCTTCATATTGAAGCTGGGACCGAAGGTGAACTCGAAGAAGTCGAGGTCGATATCGCTCAGTTCGTCGTCGAAGTAGATCGTCGAGTAGGCCAGGAAATCGAACTCGAGACGGTCGCCTTGCTGCTTCAGGTCGTGGGAATAGTGCAGCGTTCCGATGTTGAGGGCGCTCCATCCGGGCCTGCCGACGGATTGGTCGCCCAACGTGAAGTCGATGCCGTTGAGCGTGACCGAATTACTGCCAGGGCCGAAATTCGCGTTGCTCTCCCAGCGGATGGCGCTGAAGATCGAGGCCGAGAAGGGCGGGGGATCGGCCGCGATCGCAAGCTGTTGAATATAGAGCCGCACCTGCTCGGCGACGTCGTTCGGCACGCTGGGGTTCGCCAGAACCTGTTCGAAATAGCTGCGCGCGACGTCGTAAGCACCGAGCTTGTAGTAGAGCACGCCAAGTTCGAACTGAATGCGCGGCGTGTTGGGCGCGTAGATGAGCATGCGCTCCAGAGCCGAGATGGCCCCTTCATAGTCGCCGGCGTCGGCGGAGGCGTGGGCATATTCGAAGGCGAGGTCGAGATCGTTGGGGCGTGCAATCATCTGTTGCAGCATCGCTTCGCGCTGCTGCTCCGAGAGCCCCGCGGCCGAACCGGTTCCGGGAGCACCCAATATCAGACAGCCAACCGCGGCTGCGATCGCCACCTTCGCCCACGAACCCATCACTCTGTCCGCCCGGTTTGTTCCGTTGGTGAGATGTCAGTCGAAACAGACAGCAGCACCCGCCCTTCACCGGGGACGTTAGCCAGTTAACCTTTGGCTCACAAGGCTTGGCGCGCGTTTTTCGAATGTTTTCAAAGACTCTGTGGCTATTTGGGCACGGGATTGTCGCGCTATGGTTAACAATTGTACGCCATAAAATCGGCGCGCTCATAGCAAGCCGATTTCGTGGCCTGTTTTCGGGGAAATGCATGTTATTTTGGCAGGAATTCCTGAGTCTCGCGTCTATTTATTCTTTGCTAACCGAGTTGGGTTCAAATCAACCTCGCACCGGAAGAGCCCGCTTTGTTTTGCGTTCGCGGCACTTTCGGTGCGGCTTACTCAAGCCCTTCGGGGGGCGGGACTTTGGACGGGGCAATATCGGACAGACCCGCGCGGGCTACGGGTCGCAATCGGCCATTGGCCGGCCTTGCTTTCGAGGCGCGCTCCTGGTTCGCCCTTCTTCTTCTATCCACTTGCATCATTTGGTTTTGGCCTGACGGTCCGGAAAACGACGACATTTCCGGTCTCGGCGAGCGTGTTGTGCCGATCGGCTCGCCGGCGCCGAAGGGCGGGGGCCATTTCAAGATCGGCCAGCCCTACGAGATCAATGGCGAGCAATTTATCCCCCAGGACGATCCCTCTTACGACCGCACGGGCGTCGCCTCCTGGTATGGCGCCTTGTTCCACGGCCGGCACACGGCCAACGGCGAGATCTTCGACATGGAGCGGTTGTCGGCGGCGCACCCGACCTTGCCGCTGCCGGTCTATGTGAAGGTGACCAATCTCGACAACGGACGAAGCGCCGTGGTGCGGGTCAACGACAGGGGTCCGTTTAGGAAGGGACGCGAGATCGATCTATCGGAGCGTACGGCGGAAGTGCTTGGCTTCAAGCGGGCCGGGACCGCGAATGTACGTGTTCGATACCTGCGGCGCGCTCCGATGGACGGGGACGACGGTTTTGAGCGGGACTACCTTTCGACCCGAGGTTTCTCGCAATATGCGGGGACGAAGGATGAGGACGGCGTGCCGGAAGTCGTCATTGCGGTTGGGCCGCCGGCGCCGCCAGGGCCTCCTCCCGCTCCGCCGCTTCCGGATCGACCCGACAGGTCGGCCGTTGTGGCCGCGCTTCAGACGCCAGCCGGCTCAGCCGCTGGCGCCGCCGGTTCGGACGAGGCCCCGCAACAGGCACAAGCGTCCATGGAGACCACGGGATCGATTGGGCCCTCAATATCGGAGTCCGAGGGGCCGATGATCCAGGCCGGGTTCTTCAAGAATCAAGGAAACGCGGAGCGGGCGCGTGGCGCGCTGGCGTCGGTCGGTCCTGTTACAATCACCGAACTGCTGGATCGCGGAGAAACGTATTACAGGGTGCGGGTCGGCCCGTTCTCGGACGGAATCGCGGCCGCCGCAGCTCTGTCGGATGTTGCCGCAGCGGGCTATCGGGGCGCCAAAATCGTCTTGAATAACTGAGTGTTGTTCCGTGCCCGGTTGATTTTTCGGTTCAGGCATTCGATAGTGCGGGAACATTGGCCGCAGGCGTTGGCGGCCCTCAGAGCCACCATTCCACAGAATGAAGTGATCGTGCGCGCTTTGCGTAGATTGACGAAAACTGCCGTTGCTTGCGCGCTCTGCGCGCTGGGCGTGGTCTTTGCCGCGGGTGCTACCGATGCGGCCACGAAGAAAGAGGAGGGCTTTACCACAAAGGCCCAGAACGCAATCCTCCTCGATTCAGGCGCCGATCTCGTCCTTTACGAGAAGAACGCCGATACGCGCATCCCGCCGGCGAGCATGAGCAAGCTCATGACGCTGGCCGTTGTGTTCCGCGAATTGAAAGCAGGCCGCATCAAGCTCGACGACACGTTCAAGGTCAGCGAGCACGCCTGGCGCACGGGCGGTGCGCCGTCCGGAACCGCCGCCATGTTCGCGCCGCTTGGCGACGAGATCACCGTGGAAGATTTGATCCAAGGCGTCACGGTGCAGTCGGCGAATGACGGAGCGCTTATTCTGGCCGAAGGGATTGGCGGGACCGAGCAGGGCTTCGTCAAGATGATGAACGACTATGCGAAGCAGATCGGTCTCACCCAGTCGACCTTCATGAATCCGACCGGTCTTGAGGCCGAAGGTCATCTCATGACGGCGCGGGACCTTGCGACACTCGCGAAATTTCTGATCGAGACCTATCCGGAATACTATCACTACTTCTCGCAAAAGGAGTTCCGCTATCGTGACAAGTTCACCTTCCGGAACCGCAATCCGCTGGTGTGGTCGGATATCGGCGTGGACGGCCTGAAGACCGGATATTTGAAGGAAGCCGGGTACGGGCTCGTCTCGAGTGCGCAGCGCGGGGATCAAAGGCTCATTCTCGTCGTCACGGGGTTGCCGGACAAAGGCGACCGCGAGTCCGAATCGCGCCGGATGCTGGAATGGGGCTTCAAGAGCTTCAGGCCCTTCCGGCTGTTTGACGACGGACAGCAAATCAGCGAAGCGCTGGTTTGGGGCGGAGAGAAGCACTACGTGCCGCTTGTCGGCAACGGGGCGATCGATCTTCTCCTGCCGGCCAGCGCGACCGGCGCAGTCTCCGGCGAGATCGTCTATGACGGGCCGATCAAGGCGCCCATCAAAAAGGGGGACCAGATCGCGACCCTGAAGGTGAAGGCTGCGGAACTTGAAGCGGTCAACGAAATTCCGCTTTATGCTGGCGAGGACATCAACAGCAGCAACTTCGCCATGCGCGGCATCGATTCTCTGCTCGTGCTCGCCTTCGGCTGGCTGCTTTAGGGCAACGGCAACGAGCCTCCGAACATGAAGCAGGCCATCGAGATCGGACGTTTCATCACCTTCGAGGGTGGTGAAGGCTCCGGCAAGTCCACCCAAGCCGGAATTCTCGCAAATCGCCTGGCCCGGTCTGGACGTTCGGTCTTTGCGACACGGGAGCCGGGCGGATCGCCTGCCGCCGAGGAAATCCGCGCGGCGCTGCTGTCCGGACGCGTTGCGCCTTTTGGGCATTTGGCCGAGGCCGTCTTGTTCGCCGTGGCGCGGGCCGATCATATCGACAATGCCATTCAAGGCGCTCTCCAAGAGGGCCAATGGGTCGTGTGCGATCGCTTCATCGATTCGACGCGCGCCTATCAGGGGGCGACGGGGGGCGTGCCGCGCAGCGCGATCAATGCTTTGGAGCGGCTGACCGTCGGCGAGCTTTCGCCGGACATTACGTTTATCCTGGATATTCCTGCGGAAGAGGGCCTTGCCCGTGCGGAGGCGCGCGCGGAAGGGGGCCGCCTCGACCGCTTCGAGAGTCAGGACCTCACGAACCATGAGCGCATTCGCCGCGCATTCCTGGACATCGCCGAGGAAGAACCCGACCGCTGCGTGGTCGTGGACGCAAGCCAGCCCGAAGCCATGGTCGCCGAGGACGTTTGGGAAACGGTCCTACAGCGTCTCAATCCGTGAGCCGCGCCCCATGAGGGTTCGAAGGGCCAGGCATCCGAGATGAGCGCCGCAACGAAACCGTCCCGGCCGGGACCTGTGGAGCCGGACCGGCTGGAGTCATTCTCCTCGCCGCGTGAGGTCGAGAGCGTCTTCGGCCATGACGACGCTGCCGCCGAATTCGAGGACGCGCTTCGAAGCGACCGACTGCATCATGCGTGGCTGCTGGTCGGGCCCGAAGGCATCGGTAAGGCGACGCTGGCCTATCGCTTTGCCCGGACCGTGCTCGCCCATGCGGAGGCGGGGGATCTGATCCCGGGTGCGCCCGCTGACGTTCCGGCATCCGATCCGTTGTTCCGCAAGGTCGCGGGGCTCGCTCACCCCAATCTGCTCCTCATTCGCCGGTCGTGGAACGACAAAACCAAGCGCTATTCCCAATGGATCGGCGTCGACGAGGTCCGGCGCTTGCGCGCGTTTCTCGGCAGTACCGCCGGCGACGGGAGCTGGCGCGTCGTCGTCGTTGATCGGGCCGACCAACTCAACCAAAACGCCGCGAACGCGCTTTTGAAAGCTCTCGAAGAGCCTCCGCCGCAAACGCTGTTTCTCTTGGTTTCGAGTGCCGAGGGTCGTCTGCCGGCAACCATCCGGTCGCGGACGCGGGTCTTGCGGCTTTCGTCCTTGGAGGAGGCGCCGCTGACGGAGGCGGTTCGCGCCGCGCTCCAGCGCGACGAGATCGAGGCCGGCGGGAAGACGCTATCCTTGGCGATATCCCTCTCGCAGGGGAGCGTGCGGCGCGCGCTCGAGCTCATCACCGGCGGCGGAATCGAGCTGTATGACGAGATCGTCGCGACATTCGATTCTCTGCCGGAACTCGACGGCGCCAGGGTCCACCGTCAAGCGGAGAAGCTGGCGGGCGTGAGCGAAACCGAGCGGTTGGAGCTGTATCTCGTTTTGCTGCTGGGGCTAATCGAACGGTTCGTGCGTTTCGGTGCGACGGGACAGGGTCTCGCGGCGTCCGAGGAAAAACTAGCAAAGCGCTTCGTCTCAAACGACAATTTGCCCGAATGGGCGGATGCCTGGGAAACCATCTCCGCCGCACGTTCGGAGACCTTTGCGCTCAATCTGGACCGCGGTCTTCTGATCCTGAACAGCTGGTTCGGTCTCCAGAAGCTCGTCCAGGAACGCGCCGTTTAGCGCGTTCGACGTGGGTGCTTGCTGGGGACGAGGCTTCAAGGCTATGTCTCCAGCAAGGGAGACACGATGGCCGACAGACAAGCCTATTACATCACCACCGCGATCTCGTATCCGAACGACGCGCCGCATATCGGCCATGCCTACGAGGCGGTGGCGACCGATGCGCTCGCGCGCTTCCGGAGGTTGCAGGGGAAGGACGTGTTCTTTCTGACCGGCACCGACGAGCACGGCATCAAGATGCTGCAGACGGCGCGCAAGCAAGGCATCACAGCCTCCGAGCTTGCCGATCGCAACACGCCGAAATTCCGCGAGATGGTCGAGGTGCTCAATTGCTCCAACGACGACTTCATATCGACGCGCGAGGAGCGTCATACGCGCTCCACGCAGGAACTGTGGCGGCGCATGCAGGCGGCGGGCGACATCTATCTCGACAAATATGCCGGCTGGTACTCGGTGCGCGACGAGGCCTATTACGACGAGAGTGAGCTGAGCGAAGGCAAGGACGGCGCGAAGCTGTCGCCACAGGGAACGCCTGTCGAATGGGTCGAGGAGGAGAGCTATTTCTTCCGGCTCTCGGCGTTCGGCGACCGGCTGCTCGAATATTACGAGGCGAACCCGGATTTCATCGGCCCCGAGACTCGCGCCAACGAGGTGAAGAGCTTCGTGCGCGGCGGCCTCAAGGATCTGTCTGTCTCGCGCACCACGTTCGATTGGGGCGTGCCGGTGCCCGGCGATCCCAAGCACGTCATGTATGTCTGGGTCGATGCGCTGACGAACTACATCACAGGCGTCGGCTTTCCGGACGAGGACTCCGAGAGCTTCAAGAAATATTGGCCGGCGGATGTCCACATCATCGGCAAGGACATCATCCGCTTCCACGCGGTCTACTGGCCTGCGTTCCTGATGTCGGCCGGTGTCGCGCCACCGCGCAAAGTGTTCGGCCACGGCTTCCTCTACAATCGCGGGGAGAAGATGTCGAAGTCGGTCGGCAACGTGGTCGATCCGATTTCGCTTGCCGGCGCGTATGGCGTCGATCCAATCCGGTATTTCCTGTTGCGTGAGGTGCCATTCGGCCAGGATGGCAATTACAGCCACGAAGGCATCGTTCAGCGCATCAACGCCGATCTTGCCAACGATCTCGGCAATCTCGCGCAGCGCTCGCTCTCGATGATCGCCAAGAACTGTGGGGGCGCCGTCCCGGAGCCCGGCGCGCTCACGGATGCCGACAAGACGATCCTTGCCGCGGCGGACGGGCTCTTGCCGCGCGTGGAGGCCGAGATCGACGCCTTCGCCATCCACCGGGCGCTGGAACTGATCTGGGGTCTGATCGCCGACGCGAACCGCTATTTCGCGGGCGAGGAGCCCTGGGCCCATAAGAAGACGAATCCCGAGCGCATGGGCACGATCCTCTACGTCACCGCGGAAGTCGTGCGCCAGGCCGCGATCCTCGTTCAAGCGGCGATGCCGGAAAGCGGGGCCAAGCTTCTGGATTTGCTGAGTGTTCCGGCAACCGCGCGGGGCTTCGACCAGCTCGGCGAGGCCGGGCGCCTCAAGCCGGGCACGGACCTGCCGACGCCAACGCCCGTCTTCCCGCGCTACGTGGAGACGGACGGCGAAGGCTAGCTGACGTCCTGGAACGTCAGGCCCGCTGATTAAGAGTCAGCTGCTCTACGAACTCTGGCTGTCGAAGAACCCCGACACCAGGACCGCCGCGAGCAGTGAGCCGAAGAGTGCGATACCGATCATCATGGAGGCGAAACGCGCGGAGGCGCGTCCGGTTCCGCGATGCTCGCGACAAATTCATTCTAGCGGCAGAGTTGGTTGATCTGTGCCGGGTCGAAGCCGCTCACGACGGAGCGGCCGATGAGTGTGCGCGGCACGGCGGTATTGCCGAAGCGGGCGAGCATGTCGGCCTGGACGCGGGGCGTCGTCGCGTCGAGCAGCGTGTAGCGGATGCGGTTCCGGTCGAGATAGGCGCGTAGCTGGCGGCACGTTCCGCACCAATCCGCGCTGTAAACATAGACGCGCTGGCTGCAGTGCGCCTCCGCCGCTGTGTTGCTAAGCGGGAGCGTCAGCGCCGCGGTGACGAGAACGATAGCGGCGTAGACCCGGCTGCCGCCGAGACCGGCACGATGTCGGCTTTGGGCGAATCTAGATCTGACCATCACGTTTCTTAGCCGATGAACCTCGGTTCCGGCTACCGCGGATTGCTGCTCGTCAGGCGTCCAGATGGTCTTGAGCGAAGGTTTGGAAGGCGTTGCCTGTCAATTCCTCGAACGATCTGAGAGCGCAACACTGACGCCAATCCCCGTGGGGCGGAGGCGGTAGAGGATACGCCATGTGACACAATGCGTAGCTGTAGGCGGGACACTCATGTTGTCCGCAAAAGTTATAGTAATCGTCGTTCCGCGCCACGCGGTACATGGCGCCAATCATAGCATTGGCACAAAGGAGTTGGCGGATGGTTTCATCGGAAAATGAGCGCGCCAGTCCGCAAATCTGTCCGTGTCCGTCTTCGAACATGAATATCGGAGGCATGACCTGCTTTATCCGGTCGTCAAGTTGGAGCGACCAATTCGATTCCGTCAGCAGGGACGAGGGATAGGCGGCGACTCTGTGCAAGAGGTCTATTGATCCGCACTTGGCGAACGCGCTGCCAAGCTCGTTCCAGAATGGCGACACGGACAGCCGCTCGCCCGCTGCAAACATTGAAATGAGGCTCTTTTTCTCATTTCCAACGTAGCTGTCCAAGAGCTCCGCCGGGGTTATTCGCTCCACGGCCGATATCGGCAAAGAACCAAGTGTCCGTACCAGCCCGCAGAACATTCGACCCGAATCCTCCGCATTCAAAGAGAGATACACGAGGGCAGGAGTCAGGTTGAGAATCACGCTAGGGCTGAACGCGCATGCCATGATGCCGATGACGCGCCCATAGAGACGTCGGTTTGCTTGCGGAATTGCGTCGAGCAATTGCGTGATTTGCAGCGACGACGGCGTCAACGACCTAAGCGACTCCAGAACCGCGGATGCCTCCATCAATTGTCGCGCCGACACGCCCCCTTCGCCGGTGGGGTCAGATCCGGTTTCACGCTCCAAGTCGCGTTCCAAGGCCGCCAACCCGGATGACAAAGTCTTTAGTGCGGCGGCATCTCGCTCCTTGTTTCCGAGCCATTTTTGGAACTCGTTCGCGGCCATGCGAACGCGTTCGCAGTACTGGAAGATTTTCGCAGTGGTGAACGTCTGAAGGAAATGTACGACCTCATGGCGGTACGTTATTTGAGCCCTGTACCAACGGTCGTAGTCGCTTCGATCGCCGTCGGAGAACATTCGATCGAAGATGCGTTTGCTCTCCGCAAACTTTATCGTGCCGGTGGCTAAAATCGTGAGGCCGGCTTGGTGCCCAAGAATTGGCCGGTACGGTGGCGTCGAAGACACTTACGCGTGCCTGGGCGGGGCCGTCTCGACCACTTCCGTAACCGTTCCGACCTTTTCGGTTGCGCGCGTGATCGCTTCCTTATCCTCTTCCGTCAGAGTTTTGCCGTTAAGGACCAAAGGAACGGAACCGTCGGATCCTCGAATGATGATGTAACTCGGCCCCTGGTTTTTCGCCGCCAAATAAGCACCGAATGACTGGACACAAGCGCCGATGACGACCGCACCGCCGCCGATCAACGCTATGACGATCGTTGTCGCCAAAGGAGCTCCGCCCGGCGTCGGAGCCGGTGGCGCAATGCCGACTCTAGAATCCGCCGCGACCAGAGCCTGCTCCAGGCGCTCTTGCTGCGTCTTGTCCAATTGGTCAAACTTAACCGCTTGAGTCATAGTGCGACCCCCATCGAACCATGGATCGAATTGCAAAGACCGTGCTCCGTTTCCACCAACGGAACCAAAGGGGCGCCGCGCGCTTTAGGCGCTGCCGGTCCGAGGCGATAAGTGGAATTGACGTCGCCGGTAGGTGTCGACCACTTTACGGCTGCATTGCGGGTCATAGCAACTATAAGTCGAACAACAGAAAAGAACATGCTGATCGATAGTCACTGCCATCTCGACTTCCCCGAACTCAATGAGGATCTGCCGGCGCTTCTGGCGCGCGCCCGTGAGGCTGGCGTTGGGCTCATGGTGACGATCTCGACGCGGGTCGCGAAGTTCGCCGATCTGAAGGAGATCGTGGAGACCCATGACAATGTGTTTTGCTCGATCGGAACCCATCCGAACAACGCCGCCGAGGAGCCGGATATCACGGCTGCCGAATTGATCGGGATCGCAAGGCATCCGAAGGTCGTTGCCATCGGCGAGGCGGGGCTCGACTACCATTACGATTATGCGCCGCCGGATGTGCAGGCGAAGAGCTTCCGCCAGCATATCGCCGCCGCGCGGGAGACCGGACTGCCGCTCGTCATCCACTCCCGCGACGCGGACGAGGACATGGCGCGCATCCTCGAGGAGGAAACGGCGAGGGGACCCTTTCCCTTCATTCTTCATTGCTTCACCAGCGGGCCGGACCTTGCCCGGCGCGGGCTCGCGCTTGGCGGCTATGTTTCCTTCTCCGGCGTCGTGACCTTCAAGAAGGCGAGTGAGCTACGCGACATCGCGGCGTCCGTGCCGGACGAGCGGCTGCTGGTCGAGACCGATGCGCCGTATCTCGCGCCGGAACCCTACCGCGGCAAGACCAACGAACCGGCCTACGTGGCCAAGACGGCCGCGCGCCTGGCCGAAGTCCGTGGCATCGGCGCGGACGCGTTAGCCACGTTGACCACGGACAATTTCTTCCGTTTGTTCAAGAAGGTGCCGCGCGCGGCTCTGAAAGAGAGTCTCGACGCCGCATGAGTTTGAAATTCACCATCCTTGGCTGCGGCACGTCGGGCGGCGTGCCCCGGATCGGCAACCAATGGGGCGCCTGCGATCCGAACAATCCGAAGAACCGGCGCCGGCGCTGCGCGTTGCTGGTGGAACTGGCGGGCGAGAAGGGCGTCACGCGCGTGCTCGTGGACACGGCGCCCGATCTTCGCGAGCAGTTGAACGACGCCGATGTGGGGCTACTGGATGGCGTGCTCTACACCCACGACCATGCCGACCACGTGCACGGCATCGACGATCTGCGCATGGTCGCCTATAACGGCCGCCGTCGCGTGGACGTCTACTACCTCAAGGAGGTCGGCGAGGTCTTGCGCCGGCGGTTCGACTATTGTTTCGAGACGCCGCCCGGCAGCGAGTATCCGCCTGTCTTGGACGGGCATGAGATCGTGCCGGGGCAGCCCGTGGTCATCGACGGTCCGGGCGGCCCAATCGAAGCCATGCCGTTCCTGCAGCGGCATGGTTCTATCGACTCGCTCGGCTTCCGCTTCGGCGGGCTCGCTTATTCGCCCGACGTGAGCGATTTCCCGGAGGCCTCTTTGCCCTATCTCGAAGGGCTAAATGTCTGGATTCTCGATGCGCTGCGCTACACCGGCCATCCGAGCCATATGACGGTGGACGAGGCGCTGGGCTGGATCGGGCGCATGCGGCCAAAACGAGCTATCCTGACCCACATGCATGTGGATCTGGACTACGACACCCTGACAGGCCAGCTCCCGGCGGGCGTCGAACCGGCCTATGACGGCTTGGTCATCGAGACAGGTTAGGCGCTGACGGGTCTCGCTTTTTCGTTAGGACACGCCGACGATCTGCCCGGATTCCGTGACGCTCGGGAGGCAGAGCTCGAGGATCGCTTGAGCGGCCTCGTCTGGCGTCTTGATCGTGTTCGGGTCCTCGCCGGGATAGGCTTCGGCGCGCATCCCCGTCGCGGTCGCGCCGGGATCGACCACATTGACCTTGACTGTGCTGTCGGCGGTCTCGTTGGCGTAGGTTTTGGCCAGCGTCTCGAGACCGGCTTTCGACACGGAGTAGGGCGCCCAATAGGCGCGGCCTTGCGCGGCGACGCCCGAGGACGTGACGAACACGACCCGGCCGGCGTCGGACAGGCGCAGCAATGGATCGAGCGTGCGGATCAGCAGCCAATTGGCCGTGAGGTTCGTGGCTAGCACCTGGTCCCAAGTCTTCGCGGAAATGTGGGTGAGAGGGCGCAACCCGCCCAGCGTCGCGGCATTGCCAACGAAAATGTCCAGCCGGCCGAAGCGCTCATAGAGCGAGGGGCCGAGAGCGTCGATCTTTGCCCCGTTTTGAAGGTCGAGCGAGATGAGCGATGCGTTGCCGCCGGCGGCCTTGATCTCGTCGTAGACGGGCTCAAGCGATTTTTGCTTGCGGCCAAGCAGCAAGACATGGGCGCCCTCCGCCGCGAGGCGCTTCGCGGTCGCGCGTCCAATCCCCCGGGAGGCCCCGGTGATCAACGCGATCCGGTTTTTGAGACGAGCTTCGGTCAACCGACCTCTGCGAGGAAGGAGAGTTGCTTCTGCTGCGGCGGACCTTCCTGGTCGCGAAGCCGGGTCGGGTATTCGCCTGTGAAGCAGTGATCGGTGAATTGGGGATTGTCGTCGTCGCGGCCTTCATAGCCCATGGCGCGATAGATGCCGTCGACGGAGATAAAGGCGAGGGAGTCGGCGCCCATGAAGGCGCGCATTTCTTCGAGGGTGCGGTTTGCGGCCAGCAGCTTGGCTCGGTCCGGCGTGTCGATGCCGTAGAAGTCCGGATGGGTGATCGGCGGGCTCGAAATGCGCATGTGGACTTCTTTGGCGCCGGCCTCGCGCATCATCTGCACGATCTTTACCGATGTGGTGCCGCGCACCACGCTATCGTCGATCAAGATGATGCACTTGCCCTTCACTTGGAGCTGATTGGCGCTGTGTTTCAGTTTTACGCCGAGCTGCCGGATTTGCTGTTCGGGTTCGATGAAGGTCCGGCCCACATAGTGGTTGCGGATGATGCCGTACTCGAAGGGTAGTCCGGATTCTTGTGCGTAGCCGATCGCCGCGGGCACGCCGCTATCGGGAATCGGAACGACCATGTCGGCATCGGCCGGGGCTTCCAGCGCCAATTGGCGGCCCATGGCCTTACGGACATCGTAGACCGAGCGGCCCTCGATGATGGAATCCGGTCGAGCGAAATAGATGTACTCGAAGATGCAGAGCCGCGGCGGATGCTTCGGGACGAAGCGGTGGCTTTCGATTCCGTCCCGCGTGGCGATGATTACTTCGCCGTTCTCGACCTCGCGTACGAACTCGGCGCCGATGATGTCGAGCGCGCAGGATTCCGAAGCCAAAACCCAGGCGTCCCCGAGACGGCCGAGCACGAGAGGGCGGATGCCGAAGGGATCGCGGGCACCGATCAGTTTCTTGTTGGTCATGCCAACGAAGGCATAGGCCCCTTCGACCTGCAGCAGCGCCTCGACAAAGCGTTCGACGAAGTTCCGCTTCTCGCTGCGCGCGACCAGATGCAGAATGACTTCCGTATCGGTCGTCGATTGGCAAATGGCGCCTTTGCTGATGAGCGATTCCCGCAAGGTCAGTGCATTGGTCAGATTGCCGTTGTGGCAAAGCGCGAAGCCGCCGGATTCGAGATCGACGAAAAGTGGCTGGACGTTGCGCAGCACCGCATCGCCCGTGGTGGAATAGCGCACATGGCCCACGGCCATGTCGCCTTTCAGACGGTCGATGACGGGGCGCGAAGTGAAATGGTCGCCGACGAGGCCCATGCGGCGTTCGGTGTGGAAGTGCTCGCCGTCGAAGCTGACGATGCCAGCCGCTTCCTGGCCGCGATGCTGGAGCGCGTGCAGGCCGAGCGCCGTCAGAGCGGCGGCGTCGGGGTGGTTGAAGATGCCGAAGACTCCGCATTCTTCATGGAGCCGGTCTTCTTCAAGCCATTGGAGCGCTGGTGTCTGATCGTCTTCGTCTGTCACGGGCATCGGCCTTTCCCAATCAATAGATAGTCGCCCCATCGGAGGCTTCAATGCCACGCAACTGGTTACAGCGACGCAAACGCGCCTCTAAAGCGGTGCGTCCGGCTGTGCCGGAGCGCTGTCCGGTGCGGCCTCGCCACCTTCGTCGTCGTCCTTGCCGGGCAGATATTGCTCAGGATTGGTGGGCAGCAGGGACTCGATAGCCACCTGCGTCCGCTGTAGGATCGGATAGGAGCGCGCATTGCGGACCCACTCCGGCTGGTCTCTGGCGAGAGCGGTGAAGAGAATGAAGACGATGGCCACGAGCAGGAAGCCGCGGGCCAGGCCGAAGACGAATCCGAGTGAGCGGTCGAGCGCCCCGACACGGCTGTCCAGCACCTTGTCGGAGATGCGGAAGGTGATGAGGCTCACGATAATCAGCGTGACGATGAACACGGCCGCCGCGAAGGCGATCTGCGCGATGCTCGGATTGTCGATATAGGGAGTCAGAACTTCGTAATAGCGTGGGGTGAAATACAGCGCGGCAACGGCCGCCATGGCCCAGGAGAAGATCGAGAGGACCTCACGGGTGAATCCGCGCACCATCGCGAGGAAGCCCGAGATGAGCATGATGACGATCAAAATGATATCGAGCCAGGAGATTGGCATGAAGCGGAGCTCCCTCAGGCAGGCGTTTTCAGACTATCACGATTCTCGCGGATGAAGCACAGATGCCCCCCCTTGCGCAATGGTTTGGGGGTAACAACTCGCGGCAAATCCGCACGCCGGTTCATCCTTCCGGCATGGCGAACCAGGTCACCAGTTCGTCGAGCTGAGACACCGGGTTGAGGACGATGCCTGGTGCACCGCTTTCGGCAGGGGCCTTGTTCGCCGGCGCGACGGCCTGAACGAAGCCGAGCTTGGCCGATTCTTTCAAACGCTGGTCCGTGTGGCCGACTGCGCGGACCGCACCCGTCAGGCTGACTTCTCCGAAATAGACCGTGTCTTCGGGTGCCGCGCGCCCGGTGAAGGAGGAGAGCAGCGCCGCGGCCGCGGCGAGATCGGCGGCGGGCTCGGTCAGCCGCAGTCCGCCGGCGACGTTGAGATAGACGTCGTGGCCGCCGAGACGCACGCCGCACCGTGCTTCCAGGACGGCGAGGAGCATCGAAAGGCGATTCTGGTCCCACCCGACCACGGCGCGGCGCGGTGTGCCGAGCACGCTTTGCGCCACGAGGCCCTGGATTTCGACGAGGATCGGCCGCGTGCCCTCCATGCCGGCAAAGACCGCCGTTCCGGGCGAGCCCCGATCGGCATCGTTGAGAAAGAGTGCGGACGGGTTGTCCACCTGCCGCAATCCTTCGAGGCGCATCTCGAAGACGCCGATTTCGTCCGTGGGTCCAAAGCGGTTCTTGACGGCTCGGAGGATGCGGAACTGGTGGCCGCTCAGCCCCTCGAAATAGAGGACGGTGTCGACCATGTGCTCGATCACCTTCGGCCCTGCAATTTGCCCGTCCTTGGTGACGTGGCCCACGAGCACCAGCGTCGTCCCGCTCGCCTTCGCGTAGCTGATCAGCGCCGCGGAGCAGCCGCGCAGTTGCGAGATCGTGCCTGGAGCGGATTCGATGCCTTCCGACCATAGCGTTTGTACGGAATCGATCACGACGAGGGCAGGCGGCGGTCCGCTCCCCAATGTGGCGATGATATTGGCCACGTTGGTTTCAGTGCCGAGAGCCACCGGCGCGCCGGTAATGCCAAGCCGCGCGGCGCGCATGCGCACTTGTGCCGTGGCTTCCTCGCCCGAGAGGTAGATGACATTGGCGCCGTCCTGGGCCAGCTCCGCGGCGGCCTGCAGGAGGAGCGTGGACTTGCCGATGCCTGGATCGCCGCCGACGAGCACCGCTGCGCCCGGCACCAGGCCCCCGCCCAGCACGCGGTCGAGTTCGGCGATGCCGGTCTTGAGGCGAGGGGCATCCTCCGTCTTGGCATCGAGCGTCTCGAAGCGCGCCTGGCGGCCCTTGCCGCCTTTGATGGCGACGAGCGCGGGGGTGCCGGCTGGCGTGGCCGCTTCCTCGATGAGGGTGTTCCACTCACCGCACGCGGCACATTTCCCAGACCAGCGCGTTGCGACGGCGCCGCAAGATTGGCAGATATAAGCCTTCGATGGTTTCGCCATATTCGTCCGCGTTCTGCGCGCCCGTCCTCAACCGCCGATATAACGGCGCGTGGCGCGGGTGCCGAGGCTGGTCAGGACCTCGTAGTCGATTGTTCCAGCCTGGAGGGCCATGGCATGGGCGCTGACATTGGGGCCGAGGAGTTCAACCCACGCGCCGCGCTGCGCATAGGCGTCCGGTATGTCGGTGACGTCGACGGCAATAAGGTCCATCGACACGCGGCCGAGAATGGGCGCTGGATAGGGGCCGAGATAGGCCGTCAGCCCTTCTTCGCCATCGCCTGCGGAGAGCGCCCGGAACAGACCGTCGGCGTAACCGGCAGCGACGATCCCGATCCGCGTCGGCCGCGTCAGCGTCCGGGTCGCGCCGTAGCCGACGCTTTCGCCTTCCGCAGCGGCGCGGGTTTGAAGGATGCGGCCCATCAAATGCACCACGGACCGGAACGGGACTTCGCCCTGGCGCTGTGGATGGCCGCCATAGAGCGCGATGCCTGGCCTGACGAGGCCGTAGTGATAGCCGTGCCCGAGCAAGATACCGGCCGAGTTGGCGAGGCTCGCCAGCGTCTCGGGAAACCGCGCCCGCGCCGTGTCGAAACGTGCGCGCTGGGTCGCATTCTTCGTGTGGCTGGGATCGTCTGCGCAGGCCAAATGGCTCATCACAAGGGACAGGGTGAACGTCTGCCAGAGTGCGGGAAGATCCAGAATTTCAGCGACTTCCGAAGCCGAGAGTCCAAGCCGGTTCATGCCTGTGTCGATATGAACGGCGCATGCCAGCGGCTCACGCACGCGCTCGCAATATCCCGCCCACTCGCGGATCTCGATGGCGCTGTTGAGCACTGGGCGAAGATCGTTTTTCCGGAAGAGCGGCGCCGTCCCGGCCAGGAGGCCGCTCAAGACATAGATCACCGCGTCCGGAAGCAGCGCCCGCAGATCGGTCGCCTCGGTGATGGTGGCTACGAAAAAAGTCCGGCAGCCGGCGCGCCACAGAGCAGGTGCCGCCTGCGCCATGCCAAGTCCGTAGGCATCGGCTTTGACGACGGCAGCGCATTCGGCCTTGGTTGCCCGTTCGCACAAGTCCCGGTAGTTGTCCGCGAGCGCTCCGAGATCGATGGTCAGAATTGCCGTCTCGTGCGCATCGTTCCCGACCGTCCCCGAGCCATGGGACTGGGTTGCGGGCGATCTCACTCCATGCGTTCCGGCAGACGCTCCGACGCCGCGAGGTTGGAGAAGCGGGTGTACTCCGGTGAGAACTGAAGCGTCACTGTCCCGGTCGGGCCGTGGCGCTGCTTGCCCACGATCACCTCGGCCTTGCCCATGACCGCTTCCATGTCCTGTTGCCACTGTCTGTGCTCTTCGGTGTTTTCGCGAGGCTGGCTGCGCTCGAGGTAGTATTCCTCGCGGAACACGAACATTACCACATCGGCATCCTGTTCGATCGAGCCCGATTCACGCAAATCGGCAAGCTGCGGACGCTTGTCGTCCCGTTGCTCCACCTGTCTGGAGAGCTGCGAGAGTGCCAGGATCGGGACGTGAAGCTCCTTGGCCAAAGCCTTCAGCCCGGTGGTGATTTCGGAGACCTCCTGCACGCGGCCTTCTTGGGCACGCCGGGACGATCCCGTTAAGAGCTGCAGATAATCGACGACGATAAATCCAAGACCCCGCTGCCTTTTTAGACGCCGAGCACGAGCCGCCAGCTGGGCCACGGAGATGCCGCCCGTCTGGTCGATGAACAGCGGCAGGTTTTGGAGCTCTTGGGAGACTTCGACAATGCGGTCGAACTCGTCCGAGTCGATCCGGCCGCGGCGGATCTT
Organism: Hyphomicrobiaceae bacterium; assembly: GCA_020637815.1. Taxonomy (GTDB): domain Bacteria; phylum Pseudomonadota; class Alphaproteobacteria; order Rhizobiales; family Methyloligellaceae; genus Methyloceanibacter. The sequence goes on from JACKJS010000001.1 coordinate 313,292, forward strand.
CTCGGAGGAAATCTGCGATTGCTCGGAGATGATACGGGTGGCGAGCTGCTCCGCCGACATTTCCAAGGAGAAGAAGCCAACCACCGCGCCGTCCATCGTGTCGCCGGTTTGCGGGTCGGCGGCATGGGCCTTGGCGACATGGTAGGCGATGTTCGTGGCGAGCGCCGTCTTACCCATGGAAGGACGTCCGGCAAGAATGACGAGGTCAGAGGCCTGAAGGCCGCCCATGCGCTGGTCGAGATCGGCGAAGCCCGTCGCAATACCGGAGAGTCCCCCGTCGCGCCGGTAGGCGTTGGCGGCCATGTCGATCGCGTCGGTGAGGGCGGAGGAGAACGGCTCGAAACCGGCGCCGTATTTGCCGGTCTCCGCGAGTTCGTAAAGCCGCTGCTCGGCGTCCTCGATCTGCGCCGAGGGTTCCGCATCGATCGGAGAATCGTAGGCCGTGTTGACCATCGCCTCGCCGATATCGATCAACTGCCGGCGCACCGCCAAATCGTACACCGTGCGGCCGTAGTCTTCCGCGTTGATGATCGTGGTGGCGTTCGCGGCCAGCCGTCCCAGATATTGTGGAACGGTGAGATCGCCGACTTCCGGGTCGGACTGGAAAAACGTCTTGAGCGTAATGGGCGTGGCCCGCTTGCCGCCCATGATGAGCTTCGCCGCGCTCTCGAAGATGCGTCCGTGGAGCGGATCGAAGAAATGGTCCGGTTTGAGGAAGCTGGAGACCCGGTCCAGAGCCTCGTTGTTTACGAGGATGGCGCCGAGCAGGGCTTGCTCGGCCTCCAGATTATTGGGCGCTTCGCGATAATCACCGCTCTCCGGGAGGGGCTCTTGGGGCGTCTGGCGAATCAATGCGGTCATGCCGAAGAGTAGCGAATTGTCAGAGGCCGGATAGGTGGAGGCCCTGTGAACATCGGGGAGATCGTCGCTGAACTCACAGCTTCCCGGGATGGGCTAGTGGGCCGACCTCTGGGTTCGCGAACGGGAGGGCTCACCCTTACGGACATTCAGCTCGCGCTCGCGGTCGAACATGTAATCGCGCGTGATGGGTAGGGCATTAAGGCTCTTGGCCAACTGAATCTGGAAGACCATCAGGTTCTGATAGCGGAACCCCGTCTCCGAGGAGGCGAGGTACATTTCCCACATGCGGCAGAAGCGCTCTCCGAACTTGTCCGATGCCGTATGCCAGGCGGCACGGAATCGCTGGCGCCAATGGCGCAACGTCATTGCATAGTGCAGCCGCAGGATTTCTATATCCGTGACCAACAACCCTTCATGCTCGACCGCAGGCACGACTTCGCTCAGGGACGGGATGTAGCCCCCAGGGAAGATATACTTGGCGATGAAAGGATTGGTCGCGGTCGGCGGATCGAATTGGCCGATCGAGTGGAGCAGGGCGACGCCTTCGTCGGCAAGCAGGTTGTTCACACTCTCGAAGAAGCGCCGGTAATGGGCAGAGCCCACATGCTCGAACATGCCGACGGAGACGATGCGGTCGAACTTGCCTTGGAGATCGCGATAGTCGCAAAGCTCGAAATTGACCGCATTCGTCAGACCTTCGGCCTGCGCGCGCTCCTGCGCGATCTTCAGCTGTTCCTCGCTTAGCGTGATGCCCGTCACGTCTACACGGGCAGTCTTGGCAAGATAGAGTGCCAAGCCGCCCCAGCCCGAGCCGATGTCGAGCACGCGCATTCCATCGGAAAGATTGAGCTTGGATGCGATGTGCCGCTTCTTGGCGATCTGAGCGTCGTCCAGGGACATGCCGTCTTCCTCGAAATACGCGCAGGAATATTGCCTGTCCGGATCTAGGAAGAGGTCGTAAAGCGAGCCGTCGATGTCGTAGTGGTAGGCGACGTTTTGTTTGGATCGTCCCACGGGGTTGTAGTGCTGCAGGCGCCGCGTCACCTCTTGCACGAAGTCGATGGCATGCAGCCAACCCGGCCGCTGCAGCTTTGAGACGTTGACCAGCAGAACCTCGAGAAAGTCGTAGATGGTGCCTTTCTCGAGTATGAGCCGTCCGTCCATGTAAGCTTCGCCGATGCCAAGGGACGGGCTCAGGGCGAGCCGCCATTCGGTGCGTTTGTCGGTAATGCGGACAATGATGGGAGTACCAGTGCGGTCGCCGAATTCGTGAACACGGCCGTCCGCGCCAACGACCTTCAAATCGCCGGTCCCTATGGTCCGCTGAAGAACATAGACGAGCGGTCGAAACATCTCACTTCTCTTGCCGAATCGTTGCTTCGAGTCCGAGATTCACCGTCGTTACGGTCCAACTATCCTAGGAATAGGAGGCAGGTGAGACAACAGCCTGCCTCCTATTCCTTAAGCCTTAATGTCGCACTAGGCAGATGTTTCGCGGTCGTCCGCAGACGTATCGTTCTCGTCGGAGTGCTCTTCCTCGGGCGCCACGCCTTCCTCGAAAAGCGCTTCGCCGGCCGCGAGGGCTTCGGCGGCTTCCTCTTCCTCGTCCGTGCGCTCCTGCGTGACGTCTTCGCCGCGGGCTTGGCGCTTTGCTTCGTCGTCGGTGCGCGCGACGTTCACCGTCACGGTCGGCACGACTTCGCCATGAAGGGCGACGCGCACCTCGTGAAGGCCAAGCGTCTTGATCGGCTTATCGAGGAGAACCTGGCGGCGTTCGATGGAGAAGCCGCCGTCGGTTACGGCGATCGCGATGTCGCGGGTCGAAACAGAGCCGTAGAGCTGACCGTTGTCGCCGGCCTGACGGATGACGACGAAGCTCTCTCCACCGAGCCTTCCGGCTACGGCCTCGGCATCGGTCTTGCGCTCCAGATCACGGGCTTCGAGCTGGGAACGCTCATTCTCGAAATGGGCGCGATTGGCTTCCGTGGCACGGAGTGCCTTGCCCTGCGGCAACAGAAAATTGCGCGCGTAGCCGTCCTTGACTTTGACCACATCGCCGATTTGTCCAAGGCGCCCAATGCGCTCGAGCAGTATGACTTCCATTGTGCAATACTCCTTATTGTCGGTACGTAAGATTCATGTGCCGTTGCCGGTGCCTCCCGAACGTGCCGCGGCGGCGCCACGGGCGCGCGAGCCGAACAGGGGTTCGCCCAGGCCGATAATGGCGATGATGATCGCGACCCAGCCGAGAAGCAGAATTGCGAGATACACGACCGCCAGCAGAACCGTGCGGAACGGCATGCCAAGCGTATAAAAATGAATGACTGCGAGACCCTGCAGCACATAGGCGAACAGAAACGCTCCGGCGAATGCGGCTCCGACCAGGCCGAGAATTCCGGGGAGGAACGACGCGGCCAGCGACGCGGCGAACGCAACCACCATTGCATTTGGAATTTCGAGGGCGTGAAGGTCGGGCCAGGGCCGTATGGCGTGGCCCGATGCGCGCGCGATGGTTCCAGCGAACCATACGTTCAACAGACCGATGGTGAGCCAGACGATGGCCATCATCGCGGGAAGCAGTTGCGTCAGGACGGCTCTGAGCTTCTCGGCCACCTCGGGCGTCCAGACCTCGTTGTCCTTTCCCACCGCGTCGTGAATGATCGGCATCATCTGGTCGACCGAGGCTTGGTAGCGGGCCATGTCCGGGCCGAGGAGCAGCACGACCATGGTGGCGACGAGCCCGCCCATGATGGCAGCCGCCGCAACGAGGCGCCCGACCGGATACCAAGCGACGATCTGAGCCGCTTTATTCTCCGGATCGGGAAACGTCCGCGACTGGAGGATCAGGTGGACGAGCACCACGGACGGCGCAGCGATGGACACGGCGTAAACGAGGCCCGGTGCGGCACCTAGAAACAAGATCGCGAGGACAGTAGCGACAAGGCCGCCAAGCCCGGCGGCGGGCCGGCCCCAACCGAGACCCGCCAGACAGAGGGGCAGCGGGGCGAGATAGAGGATCAATTCGGCGAGCGCAGCCGAGACCACGGCGGAACCGAATAGGGCCGCTGATACCAGGCCCGCGCCTGCGCCTATGAAAAGATGTGCCGGCATTGGTCTCGCTGTCCCGCCTCCTTCCAGGTGCGGTTAGGGGAGGGCGCGATGCCCACCCCAACTTTCGATCGGTTCTGTTTCGGGCCCAGAGGCCCAGGCCCCGCTCTATTGAATGAGGTAGGGCAACAGGCCGAGGAAACGCGCCCGCTTGATGGCGCGCGCCAGTTCACGCTGCTTCTTGGCGGAGACGGCCGTGATACGGCTCGGCACCATCTTGCCGCGCTCCGAAACGTAGCGCTGCAGCAGCCTGACGTCCTTGTAGTCGATCTTCGGTGCTTTATCGCCGGAGAACGGGCAGGTCTTGCGCCGGCGGTAGAACGGGCGGCGGGCTTGGATCGTGGTCGTGCTCATTAGGAATCGTCCTCCTCATCGCCCGAATGGTCGCGACCCAGAGCCGGACCTCCATCGCGATCGCGCGGGCCGCGATCCTGATCGCGGTCGCGGCGCGGACCGCGTCGGCCGTCGCGTTCGTCGCGGTCGGACCGGCGCATCATGGCGGAGGGCGCGGTTTCGTGCTCATCGACGCGAATAGTCAGGAAGCGGATCACGTCCGTGGACAGGCCCATCTGGCGCTCCATCTCGGCGACGGCCTCATGCGGCGCGTCGATGTTCATGAGCGTGTAGTGGGCCTTCCGGTTCTTCTTGATCCGGTAGGTCAGGGACTTCAGCCCCCAATACTCGGTCTTACCGACCGATCCGCCATTTTCCTCGATGAGGGCGCGGAATGTGTCGAGCAGGCCTTCGACCTGCTGCGTCGAAACGTCCTGGCGCGCCAGGAACACGTGTTCATAGAGAGGCATAATGTGCCTTTCCTTCTACTTCGTTGCCCCGGCGCGAAGCCTCGTCATGGGCGCTATGAAGGAAAGGCCCAAGAATTAGCTCTCGAGAGCGCAAGCCCAGAAGAGCGGAGACACGGGAGGGCGGATTTCTCCTGCCGCTAGACCCAAAACCTAGGTCCGTAAGCGGTCCTCCGTTCAGCCTCCGACCGGAGCGGTTGCTGGAAGCTGGGCTTTATAGTGGTTTGGACCGGGTTTGCAAGGCAAATGGCGGCGGAGTCCATAGAGGGCGCATGCACGCACCGGCTTGACAGGGCAGAATGAAACGGTGTCTTTGGCGACCTTCCGATAACAACGCGCCTTCTTTCACAATAATGAGCATCGCCTTCGTATTTCCGGGCCAGGGGAGCCAGGCTGTCGGCATGGGGGCCGGATTGGCTGAGGCCTTTCCGGCGGCCAAGGCCGTTTTCGACGAGGTCGACGAATCGCTGGGCCAGCCGCTTTCGAAGCTGATGTGGGAAGGTCCGGAAGCCGATCTCACTCTCACCGAGAACGCGCAGCCTGCTCTGATGGCGGTTTCGCTCGCGGCGATGCGCGCGCTTGAGGCTACGGGCTTCGTGCTGGGCGACAAAGTTGCCTATGTGGCGGGGCACTCTCTCGGAGAATATTCGGCATTGGCGGCGTCCGGAGCCTTGAGCCTCGCGGACACCGCGCGTCTCCTGAAGGTCCGCGGGCGCGCCATGCAACAGGCCGTTCCGGTTGGCGAGGGAGCCATGGCGGCTCTTCTCGGTGCGGATCTGGCCCAAGCGCAAGAGCTGGCGGCGGCGGCAAGCGAAGGCGAGTGCTGCCAGGCGGCGAACGACAATGCGCCGGGGCAGGTCGTGATCTCCGGTAAGAAGACGGCAATCGAGCGGGCGGTGGAACTTGCGCCGAAATTCGGTGCGCGCCGCGCGGTCCTGTTGCCCGTCAGCGCCCCGTTCCATTGCGCTCTCATGCAGCCGGCCGCCGATGCGATGGCCGAGGCCTTGTCGGGCGTGACCATTTCGGCGCCGGCCGTTCCGGTCGTCGCCAACGTGCTGGCCGAACCCATCAGCGATCCCGAGGCAATCCGCACCCGCCTTGTCGAGCAGGTGACTGGCATGGTGCGCTGGCGCGAGACCATGGCGTTTCTCGCAGCCAATGGCGTGGACACGGTGTATGAGGTCGGTGCGGGCCGTGTGCTGACCGGTATGGCCCGGCGCCTCAACGGGGTCGAGGCGCGCAGCGTAGGAACGCCCGAGGAATTGGAGAGCGCGGCAGCCGCGCTGAACGGCTAGCACGCAGCCGAATTTAAGGAGAGTTTCGGTTATGTTCGACCTTAATGGGAAGGGTGCCCTGGTGACGGGCGCGACGGGCGGAATTGGCGGCGCCATCGCCAAGGCACTGCATAAGCAAGGCGCCAGTGTCGCGATCTCGGGCACCAATGCCGGTAAGCTCGAGGCGCTTGCGTCCGAGCTGGGCGATCGGGTGTTCGTGCTTCCTTGCGATCTTCGCGACCGGGCGGCCGTCGCCGCGCTGGCGGACGAAGCCGACAAGACACTCGGCCAGGTCGATATCCTCGTGAACAATGCCGGTATCACCAAAGACAATCTCTTTATGCGGATGAAGGACGAGGAGTGGGACGACGTCCTCTCGGTCAACCTCACATCCGTGTTCACGCTCACGCGCGGCGTGCTGCGCGGCATGATGCGCCGCCGGGGCGGACGCGTGGTCAATATCGCCTCCATCTCCGGCGTTTTCGGCAATCCGGGCCAGGGCAATTATGCCGCGTCCAAGGCTGGTCTCGTGGGAATGACCAAGTCGCTTGCCCGCGAAGTAGCGGCTCGCGGCATTACGGCCAACTGCATCGCGCCCGGGTTCATCTCCACACCCATGACGGATGCCTTGACCGAGAAGCAAGTGGAGGTTATTGCCGCCGCCATCCCGGCGCAGAGCTTCGGCAAGCCCGAGGATGTCGCCGCCGCGGTGGTATTTTTCGCAAGTGACGAAGCATCTTACATCACGGGCGAGACCATGCACGTTAACGGTGGCATGATCATGGTTTAAACATCTCGCCGACGGCGTCGGACGGGCATGAAATCGAGTATTTTTGCAAACCAGTCTGCAAGTTAAGGGCTTCTGGCAAAGTCATAGAGAGTGTGCTACGCAATCGGCCGTTTGCGGGGGCTTGACAAAGGTCAATCCCGCCGCGATCAACCCTCCTGACGAACCATTCGAGGGTATCTTGGGCCGGGGGCAAAGTGCTCTGGGGCAACACGAGGCCTAAAGGATTTTGAGAGTTAAAGGGACGGTGAGGAGGACATGAGCGATATTTCTGAGCGCGTAAAGAAGATCGTTGTCGAGCATCTCGGCGTTGAAGCCGACAAGGTTACCGACAATGCGAGCTTCATCGATGACCTTGGGGCCGACAGCCTCGATACGGTCGAGCTGGTGATGGCCTTCGAGGAAGAGTTCGGGTGTGAAATCCCGGACGATGCCGCCGAAACCATTCTCACGGTCGGCGACGCCATCAAGTTCCTGGAAAAGAACTCGGCATAGGCCACCAGTATGCCGGGGCCCGAAATCGCGGGTCCCGCATCGTCGTAACGTGTATCGCCGGCCCAGCGGGTCCGGCATTCCATCTCTCACAAAGGATCTCGCAAAGCCGCGATGCGACGTGTCGTCATCACAGGTCTAGGTCTTGTTTCCCCTCTTGGCTCTGGCTTTGAGGCGGCTTGGAAACGGCTGACCGCTGGCGAGAACGCAGCCAGACGCATCGACGAATTCGATGTGTCGGACTTGTCGTGCCAGGTTGCATGCCAGGTCCCGCGTGGCGATGGAAGCGGCGGCACCTTCAATCCTGACGACTGGATGGAGCACAAGGAGCAGCGCAAGGTCGACGACTTCATCATTTACGCGATGGGGGCGGCCACCCAGGCTTTAGAGGATGCCGGCTGGAAGCCGACGTCCTACGAGGATCAAACCCGTACCGGCGTTTTGATCGGATCGGGTATTGGCGGTTTGCAGGGCATCGAGAAGACCTCTCTGCTGTTCAACGAAAAAGGGCCGCGCCGGGTCAGCCCGTTCTTCATTCCCGGGCGCCTCATTAATTTGGCTTCCGGCTATGTGTCGATCGAGCACGGGCTGAAAGGTCCGAATCACTCGGTGGTCACCGCCTGTTCGACGGGCGCCCATGCGATCGGCGATGCTTCGCGGCTTGTGGCGTTCGGGGATGCGGATGTCATGGTGGCCGGCGGCTCCGAGTCACCGATTTGCCGTCTGGCGCTGGCGGGTTTTGCGGCCTGCCGGGCTCTTTCGACCAACTTCAACGATGCGCCGGAGAAGGCCTCGCGCCCCTACGACCGCGATCGGGACGGTTTCGTCATGGGCGAAGGCGCCGGTGTCGTGGTCATCGAGGAACTTGAGCACGCGAAGGCGCGCGGCGCGACGATCTACGCCGAGATCATCGGCTACGGCCTGTCTGGCGATGCATTTCATATCACGGCGCCGTCGGAAGACGGTGACGGCGCGTTCCGCTGCATGACCGCGGCGGTCAAGCGGGCAGGCATCGACGCCGCGGATATCGACTACATCAACGCGCACGGCACTTCGACGCCGATGGGCGATGAGATCGAGTTGGGTGCCGTCGAACGCATGTTCGGCAACGCGGCCGGGAAGGTTTCGATGTCGTCGACCAAGTCGGCCACGGGACACTTGCTCGGCGCAGCAGGTGCCATAGAGGCGATTTTCTCCGTGCTCTCGATCCGCGACAATGTCGCGCCGCCGACCCTTAACCTGGACAATCCGTCAGTCTCGACCGCCATCGATCTCGTGCCGCACAAGGCACGAGCGCGGACGATTGACACCGTCCTGTCGAATTCGTTTGGTTTCGGTGGCACCAACGCCTCGCTGATTATGCGGCGTTACGTTTCCTGATCGAACCTTCTTGCTTGCTTGGCGAAACACCCTTTCGCCATATTTGGTCGGAAAGTGACGTCGTCGTCCTTAAGGTTCGCGCTCATTTGGCATGACATCTTCGAGGAATACCCCTCCCATTCCTCCGTCGCCCAGCGGGCCCGGTAGGATCGCGGTCGATCCCACCACTGGCCGCAGAGTCGTGTACCCGCACACGCCGCCGCAATCGCCCGGCCGCCCGACGCCGAACGCCATGCCCAACAGCCCGGCCGAGGCTCTGGTTCCGCAGCGGCCTCCGGAACTCCCGCCTCAGGACGACGAGGACGAAAACGATCATCCGTTTTTGCGGATGTTCGACGGGCTCCTGAACCTCATCTTTTTCCTGCTGGTCGCGGCTGTCGCGATGTTCTACGTGCTCCTGGTCGAGTTCGATCGGCCCGGACCGCTCGATGTCTCGACCGTATTTGCCGTACCGAAGGGTGCGAGCTCGCGTTCCATCGCGAACCGGCTCACGGACGAGGGGATCATCTCGGACCGCCGCATCTTCCTGGCGAGCATCTTCTATTTCATGCATTTGAAGGGGAAGGGCAGCCTGAAGGCCGGCGAGTATCAGTTCGACAAGCACGCCACCATGCGTGAGGTCCTCAACACGCTGGTCGACGGCAAGACCGTGCAGTTCAAGGTCACATTTCCAGAAGGCTGGACCAGCCAGCAGGTCGTGAAGCGGCTCGAGGCGAACGCCGAACTCGACGGCACGGTGACCGAGGTGCCGCCGGAAGGCTCGCTGCTGCCCGACACGTATCGCTTCGGTACGAAGGACAGCAAGGAAGACGTTCTTCAGCGTATGACGGCGGCGCAGGAGAAGTTCCTGGCCAAGGTTTGGGAAGAGCGCGATCCGGACATCATGGTCAAGACGCCGGAAGAGGCCGTAATCCTTGCCTCGATCGTCGAGAAGGAAACCGGCATCGCCGAGGAGCGCCCCCGCATCGCCAGCGTCTTCAACAATAGGCTTCGCAAGGGCATGCGCCTGCAATCGGACCCGACCATTATTTATGGGATTTTCGGGGGCTCCGGCATGCGCGATCATCCAATTACCAAGGATGAGCTAAAGCAGCAAAATCCCTATAATACCTATCAAATTGACGGGCTTCCGCCGACGCCGATCGGGAATCCGGGACGTGCCTCCATCGAGGCCGTACTGAAGCCGGCCAAGACCGACGACCTCTATTTTGTCGCCGACGGGACCGGCGGACACATCTTTTCTTCGACGCTTGCCGAGCACAATAAGAATGTCGCCGAGTGGCGGAAGATCGAACGGGACATCCGCGCGCGGCAGAAGGCCGAAGAGGAAGCGGCCAAGGACGCCGCGGAGCGTGGCAAGTTGCTGCCAGAGGGCGAGGTCGGTCTGACGCCGGTCGGCGGACCTGTCGGGTGGCCGCTGCGCAATCCCGTCCGCTAGCGCCGGGTGCGGGCCGTGACCGGGAAGAACCCGTCTTCCAGCTCCGCGTCCGATTTTCCTTCCGACTCGGGTATAAGTCCCGCCAAATCCTGCTTCCGCGGCGGGACCATCCAAGACCGGGAAGGTATGCAGATCCCATGACGTTGAAGAGCATGACCGGCTTTGCCAGAACCGACGGGGCTTACGAGGAAATCCGCTGGTTCTGGGAGATGCGAAGCGTGAACGGCCGCTCCTTGGATCTGCGCCTGCGTTTGCCGGCGGGTTTGGAGCGCCTCGAGGCCCCAGTGCGTGCGCTCTGTCAGGAACGGCTCGTGCGGGGCAACTGCACGATTTCCCTAGGGGTGAAGCGCGAAGCCGGTCAGATGGAGATTCGCCTCAACGAGGCGGCGCTCGGCGAGGCACTGGGCGTGGCGGAGCGGGCCCAAACCGTGACTGGATTTGCGCCGGCAACGCTCGATACGCTCCTTGCCATGCGCGGCGTCGTCGAGATCGCCGAGCCGGAAGAAAGCGAGGAACAGCGCGAGGCGCTATCCAAGGCTCTCATGGCCGGCCTGTCCGATGGTCTCGATCAACTCGTCGCCGCGCGTACCGCCGAGGGAGCGCGGCTCGCGGATGTGATCGAAACGCAAATCGCCACCGTCGAGTCTCTCGTTTCGCAGGCCAGGAAGGCCATGGCGCGGCAGCCCGAACTCATGACGGCGCGGTTGCGCGAACAGATCGCCAGGCTCGACGAGGCCGGGGCATCGCTCGATCCGGAGCGCTTGCACCAAGAGGGGCTGCTGCTCGCGGCCAAGGCCGACATCCAAGAAGAGCTCGATCGCTTGATCGCACATGTCGCCGCGGCGCGGGAGTTGATTGCCAGCGGCGAGCCTGCGGGGCGCAAGCTCGAGTTTCTTGCGCAAGAGTTCAATCGCGAAGCCAACACGACCTGTTCGAAGGCGGCGGACATCGAGATCAGCCGGATTGGGCTCGAGCTGAAATCCGTCATCGATCAGCTGCGCGAGCAGGTTCAGAACATCGAGTGAGGGAAACCGTTGGGCGCTCCCATGGAGACCATTGACCGGCGCGGCCTGATGCTGGTGCTGTCCTCGCCCTCGGGGGCGGGCAAGACGACGATTGCACGGCGCGTTCTGGCGGAGGACACGGGCATCACCTCCTCCATCTCGCATACGACGCGGGAACGGCGGCCTGGCGAAGTGGACGGCAAGGACTACCATTTCGTGGACAAAAAGACGTTCAACCGGATGCGCGACGAGAAGGCGTTTCTAGAGTGGGCCCTTGTGTTCGACAATTTCTACGGCACTACGCGCGCGCCAGTGGACGAGGCGCTGAGCGCGGGACGCGACGTCCTGTTCGATGTCGACTGGCAGGGCGCGGACTCGTTGCGCAAGGAGGCTGAAGGCGACGTCGTCTCGGTATTTATTCTGCCGCCGACCGCAGGTGCCCTTGCGGAGCGTCTGAAGGCCCGTGCGCAGGATTCGGACGATGTGGTCGCTCGCCGCATGGCCGGCGCGAGCAATGAGATTCGAGCGTGGGAGAAGTACGACTACGTTCTCGTCAATTTCGACGTCGAGCAATCCGTGGCCGCCGTTCATGCCATCCTGGCGGCAGAGCGGTTGAAGCGCGCGCGACTTACGGGTCTCGAGGGCTTTGTGCAGGGATTGCTGGCGGATCTCTGATTGCCGGTTGTCAGCGCCGATGTGTTAGCGCGGCGCTAGCGCATTCGCGATGCGGCAGAAGTCGGCGATTTGTAGGGTCTCCGCGCGCGCTTGCGGATCGAGCCCGAGGCTCGATAGCAACGCTTCCGGCTCTGGGGCGATTTGTTTGAGGCTTGAACGCAGCATTTTGCGCCGTTGGCCAAAGGCGGCGGCGGTGATCCGTTCGAGGTTCCCGACGTCGCATGGAGGTTCGGGGTTCGTGCGCGGTACAAGCTTCACGACGGCGGAGGCCACCTTCGGTTTTGGTGTGAAGGCGTCCGGCGGTAGCGAGAAGAGTATGCGCGGCTCCGTGCGCCATTGAGCCAAGACGGCAAGGCGGCCATAGTCCTTTCCGCCCGGTACGGCGACAATCCGCTCTGCGACCTCCCGCTGGAACATCAGCACGAGACTGTCGAACCAAGGCGGCCAAGGCTCGGTCTTGAGCCAGCCCACGAGAAGCGGGGTGCCAACGCTATAGGGCAGATTGGCGACGAGGCGAGCCGGGCCTCGGATCGGCAATGCGGCATAGTCGATCTCGCGGGCATCCGCGCTCACAATCTCAAGCCGCCCCGGATAGGCCGCGGCGATCTCTTCGAGGGGCGGGATGCAGCGCTCGTCGCGTTCGATGACAACGACCTTGGCCGCGCCTTCCATAAGGAGCGCGCGCGTGAGGCCGCCGGGACCCGGACCGACCTCGACCACATTCACGCCTTCGAGGGGCCCCGCGGCGCGCGCGATGCGCCGGGTCAGGTTGAGATCCAAGAGGAAGTTTTGGCCGAGGCTCTTCTTGGCGGACAGCCCTGCCTGCCGGATCACCTCGCGCAAGGGCGGGAGACCGTCTTGCGCCGTCATCGCGACGATCCGGCTGCTGCTGTCATCCTGTCTGCGAGACGCAGCGCCTCGATGAGACTGCGCGGGTTCGCCCGTCCCGTTCCGGCGATATCGAACGCGGTCCCATGATCGGGCGAGGTGCGCACGAATGGCAGGCCGAGCGTGACGTTGACGCCATCCTCGAAGGCCAGCGTCTTGAACGGAACCAGTGCCTGGTCGTGATACATGCAGATCGCCGCGTCGTAGCGTTCCCGCGCCGCCGCATGAAAGAGTGTGTCAGCGGGGTAGGGGCCGGAGACGTCGAGACCGGCTCCTCGCGCCGCCTCGATCGCGGGAGCGATGATGTCCGTCTCCTCGCGGCCGAGGCGCCCGTCCTCTCCCGCATGCGGGTTGAGCCCGGTCACGGCGAGCCTCGGGCGGGCGAGCCCGAAACGGTGACGCATATCGCGTTCGGTAATCGCGATGGTCTTGGAGAGGAGGTCTTGGGTGAGTGCCTTCGGAACGTCCTTCAGGGGAATGTGGATCGTCGCGGGCACGACCTTGATCGTGTCCGAGGCGAGCATCATCACGGGGTGAGGATGCCGATCGTCCTCGGCAGCCAGGGCCGCCAGATATTCCGTATGCCCTGGAAATTCGAAGCCCACCTGATACAGGTGCGATTTGGAAATGGGGTTGGTGACGACGGCGCGCGCCTCTCCTCCGCGCACCAGTTCGACGGCCCCTTCGATGGATGCCGTGACGGCTCCCATCGCGCGTGTGTCAGGCTGTCCCGCCGCAACGGCGACCGGAACCGGAATGGGAAGAACAGGTAGGGCGCGGGAGAAAATTTCGGCGGCGTCACTGGGCCGTCCGATTGTTTCCATCGGGACGGCAAGGCCAAGCGCCTCGGCGCGCTGTTCTAGAAGGCGCCTGTCACCGAGAAAGACGAAGGGCGGCAGGGCATCTTGCTCGCGTGCGAGGAATGCCAGCAATGTAATGTCGAGACCGATGCCGGCGGGGTCGCCGAGCGTCAGGGCGAGGGGAGTATCGGCTGGTCCGGGCATGCGCACAGGCCTACCACGCCAAAGGGCGGACGAACATCGCCGTCAGCGATATTCGATGAAGGCTTGGTCGCGCACTTCTTTCAGGAACTGTTCCGCCTTACCGACCAGTTCCTCGTTCATGATCTTCCGTTCCGTCTCGTCGCGGACATTCAGGTCGCCCGCCGCGGCCGGCGCGTCCGATCCGCAGACGGCGTAGAGCTCGACCGCGGCGCGCGTCACGGTCGGAGGTGTCATTTGGCCGACCTTGGCGTTTCGGACAAGGATGCGTGCCGGCGACCCGAGCGTCGTGGCGTCCTGCACCTTGAGTGCCCGGACCGTGGCGCCGTCGACGCCCTTGGCGAGACTCTGAACGTTGCCGCACCCCCTGAACCGGGACCGCAAGTTTTCCGCTTCGGCGACCTTCGCCGCGACCGCTCTTTGGTCGGCGCCGCTTGGAAGCGGAAGGCGGATTTGCTTGATGCCTCCCCCGGAGGACCCACTGCTCGCTTGAGACAAGGCTTCGTCGATTTGCGCGTCGCTGACTTGCACGTCGCGGCGGAACTTCTGTTGGACCACGCGCTGCCAAACCATTTGGGCGCCGATACGGTTTTTCAGCGTACTGATATTAACGCCGGAGCGTTCCAGCGCCGTCGAAAGACCGTTGGAGTCGAGATTGTTTTTTGAAGCCATGTCATCGAGAACGCGATTGACGTCAGCCTCGCTCGGCGTGATGCCAAGCTTGCGGCCTTCTTGAAGTTGGAGCCGCTCGGAGATGAGCATCTCGGTCGCCTTCTTCGTCAACTCGGGGCCTGGCTGCTCCCTCGCGGTGAGCATCAGAAAGCGCTCGCGTTGCGAAATGTCGTAGTCGGAAATCGGGTCGTCGTTGACCAGAATCTTGATCGTTACGTCCTGTGCCTCGGCCGTATGCGCCGCAAGCAAGAGGGAGGCGAGCACGAATATTCCCACCGCGGCCAAAGCGCCAAGTCCGCCACGCGAAAGTCTGGTCAATCCGCTAGTCATTTGCAAATGCCGACTCATCGCCATTGCCAAGTAAGCCGAGGCCGCTGGTGCTGGCCTCGTATTCACCGAGATACTTCAACGCGAACTTGAACAGGAACCGCTCGTCAGGCTCGATGTCTTGGTCGCGAATAAAGGAACGCTGGTAGGTCACGTCGATCTTGAAGCAATCGTCCTGATACCGCAGGCCAAGACCGTCCGTGATCGTCTGATCGCCCGCGATGTCGTAACGCAGGTTGCCCAGGAGCCACCATTCGTTGGTGATCGCAAGCGCGCCGGCGAAGAGAATTTCCTCGCTTTCGTCGGCATTGACGACGTTCGTCAGGTTCGGCGTGATGTCGCTGGGCTCAACCGTGCCCGGGACCTTGGCGTAGTTCACGCGTGCCTGCACGGGTCCGTAATTGAGCGTGGAGCCGAGATCGGTCCTGACCATGTCGAAGGTCTGTTGATCGAAGCGCGCTTGTCCCGTGAACGAGAATCCTTGAACCGCTTGGATATAGACGCCGGTCACGTAATCCGAGTTGCTCGTGGCCAGACCGCTCGACTGGTAGAACGTGTTGTCGAACTCGTTGTCGCCGGCAATCTGATAGCTTTGACCGACGACCGCCCGGGCGTAAGTGCCGTTCATGAGCTGGGCCGTGTAGCCGAAGCCGACATTCGCCCTCGTGCCGGTTTCGATGCGGTCGTAGCCGGAGAACTTGTCGATGTCGAACAGGATCGTGTCGTCGAACACGAGACTCAACGCGTCTTCGTTGGGGATTTCCTGCTGATCGCCGATCGCGTCGGGACGGGCAATGATCTGCCCGATCGGCTCGATCGTATGGGTTATCTGACCGGTGGTGGTGACGAACGGATAACGGTACTCGAGACCCGCGACCGCATTGCCGCGCCAGATCGTTCCGTTGTCGCGATTGGACGCGAGGGAACTGTTCAGCTCCGCGTTCGAAATATCTTCGGTGCCGCCGAGTTCGAGCACGCCGGGATTGTCGAGGCTATAGACGTCGCCCCGCAAGCGGCCGAAGGGCGTAAACACCTGGCCGATCCCATCGGTCAGTTGCCGCCGCCAATTGGCCTCTACGATGAACCGGTTCGAGTCCGTGCCGTCGGCACTCGAGAACACCATCGTGTTGCTGTTGAAGCTCAACTCGCCACCGACGACTGGCGTATCGACGATGTAGTCGTAGTCGATGATCGGATAGACGACGGCCTCGGAGAATTCCTCGTCGGTGAACAAGAGGCTCTGCGTGTTGTAGAAGCGTGTCGAGAAGTAGTTCCGGCCCCGAAGCCCTTCGAGATAGATCTGCGACACACGGTCCGTCCGCAGTCGCGAGTCGAGATTGTAGTAGCGCCGGAACGTCTCGTCCGTCTCGAGCAGGACGTCCCAGCCCCACGAGTAGAATGGGTCGAGCGCGAACCGGCCTTTGGTCTTGATGCTGCCGCGGAAGTCGTCGCCGAACGCCGGACTGGTTAGATCGTTCACGTTGTCGAACACGCCCGCGAGCTCGAGATTGTAGCCGCCATTGGCCGTGCGCTGCCGCCAGTCGCCCAGCAACAAGGTCCCCGCGTTCTCGGTCCACATGGGCGCGAACGTGAAATCGTAGGTATCGGACAGGGCGAAGTAATAGGGGACCTGAACCGTATTGCCGAGTTCGTTGGAGTGGCTGTAGGACGGGATCAGGAAACCCGACTTACGCTTGACCGTGGGGTCGGCGGTCTGGAAATAGGGCAACCACAGAACCGGCACGCCGAAGAAGTCGAATGCGGCGTCGTTGAAGGTCAGCTTCGCCTGGTCGCGCTTATGCGTGATCTTGCCCGCGCGGATGCGCCAGGTCGGCGGCTTGTCCGGGTTTTCCTTACAGACCTTACAGGGCGTGAACATACCCTTTTCGAACACGGTCACATTGCCGGCTTCGCGCGATGCGGATTGAGCGACGATGCGCGTGTCGTCTTTGGTGACGAGCTTCAGGGCATCGACAAAGCCGTCGCGGAAGTCGTCCGTCAGCGTGAGCTGATCGGCGGTGATGACGGCGCCGTCAGGGTCCTTCATCCGCACATTGCCCTCGGCCGCAAGCGTGTTGGTGCTGCGGTTGTAGACGATGCGTTCGGCCAGCAGCGTATAGTCGCCGTAATAGACTTCGACGTTGCCTTTGGCGGTGACCCGCGAGTTACCGTTCTCGTAAATCAGCTCGTCGGCCTGCAACAGCATGGGCTCCGACGACTTGATGTCGGGTGCCTTGACGATTTGCTCGAGCCCTGTTTGCGCCTGCGCATACGCGCGATCGTGCGAGGCCGAGACCGCGCCAATCGCCGCCATGAACAGGAGTGCGGTCGAGGCGGCAGCGTTGCTCAATCGCGGCCCATAAGACGCGCCGAGGCCGGGCAAAGCCCGGCGCATCGCTTGGAGGGTGGTGATTGCCGCGCGCATCGTCATCCGTCCTCTTTGTACAAGAGCACAGTGAGTGCGAGGGACATGGCGACGATCACGGGAATCCATGCAGCGGCCACCGCAGACGTGAGTCCCGACATCGCGAAGTTACGCGACACCTCGGAGAACACGAAGAATCCGAAGCCGGCGGCCAATCCGAACACCGCGTTGATCTGCACGTTGCCGAACCGGAAGCTTTGCAGCGAACAGGTCGCCGCGATCAGCACCATGGCGACAAGCAGGAACGGTCGCGAAAGGAGCAACTGGTATTGCACGCGGTACTGCGTCGCCGGTAGACCGGCGCGTTCGGCGATCTGGATGAAATTGGGCAGATCCCAGAACGAAATCGAGAGCACGGTGCCGAGACTGTCACGCACCTGGGTCGGGGTGAGATAGGTGCTGAGCAGATAGTTCTCGTATAGAACAGGCTCGCGTGCCGGGGCGCTGACCCAAGCCTCTTCCAAGTCCCAACGTCCGTTCTTGAGGACGGCCCGCTTGGCCTCGATCCGTTCCGTCAACCTGTGCTCGGCGTCGTATTGGAACACTGAGACGCCGCGCAGTTCGAGGCCTTGGTTGAGAACCTGCAATGCGTGCACCACGGACGGACCGTCGGCGCCGTCCTCGCGTAACCAGGCGCCGGACTTTCCGGACGATTGCAGGAAGGAGTCGCCTTTGCCGAACGCGGCCGCGTAGAGCCGTTCGGCTTCGCCGCGCGCAGACGCCGCGATCGGATTGTAGAGCGTGACGAATCCGACCCCGAGCAGGAATGCGACCAAGATCGCGGGCAGGATGAACTGCCAAACCGAAACGCCGGCCGCGCGCAAGACGACGAGTTCGGACGAGCGGCTCAACATCAGAAAGATCACGATCGTTCCGATGAGAACCGCGAAGGGGAGGGTGAGTTCAGAGTACGAAGGCAGACGCAGAAGGGTGATCCAGACGAGAAGAAATCCCGACGCTTCGTTCGAGTACTTTCCGGAGCGACGTAGAATCTCGATGAAGTCGACGAAGAAGATCAGCACGCAGCAGATTAGGAACATCGCTACCATGGCAGCGAAGAAGCGCGCGGAAAAGTAGCGCGCGAGCGTTCCACGTGCACTGATGCCCCGCATCTGCGCCTTCACCCCGTCTGTACCCCACGTGCGGCCCACAACCTTATGTTTTTGGGCTGAAACTTGAGCTCGAAGTTCAGCTTGGACCGCAGTTCTGGCGACATTCTAACGTGCGCCGTCCATGCCGCAATCAGAATCGCCCCGACCGGAATAGCATATACGAGGACCACCGCCCACGCATTCAACGCGACCAAATTTCCGGCCGTAATGCCCGCGACTCTGATGGCGACGGCAATCGCAAAAACGGTGAGAATCTGCCCCCATCTACTCTCACGAGTCGTGCGCGCCTGTCCCATCAGCGCAATTGCGATAAAGATAAACGCAATAGGATAGATCGGCGTTGCTAAACGTTCATGTAATTCATAACGCAACTGACCGTAATCTTTTTCATCGAACTTTTCGTCATCAGGCGGATTGATGAGCTCCATAAGCGGCATTTGCTTTGGTTCAAGCTTATTGCCCGATTTGTTTTGGGGGCCAAATTTGGAAAGATCGACCATATTCTGATCGAATTTAATAATTTGTACTGATTTTTCTTTATTTTTTGCATCATAACGGTGCACGTAACCATCGAACATGATGAGAAAGCTGCCCTTCTCATTGCTGAGAATTCGGCCTCGCTCGGCGAGATAGCTCATGACCTGCTTGGAATCCCGCTCATCGTGGAACAGGAGCCCGAGCAGTTCACCGTCCTTGCTCCGGTCCCGGATGTGGAATGTGAGGCCGCGCTCCGGGCTGGAAAACCGTCCTGGTTGAAGGACTTGCGAGATCAGGTCAGCGCGGACCTGAGTGATTAGGTCGCGCAAGGCGCGCATGCAGGCCGGATTGACGAACACGTTTACCAGCAAGATCACCATGCTCACGATCACCGCCAATGCGATGAGCGGGCGGCAGATCCGCCACACGGTGGCGCCCGCGGCGGTCATCACGATGATCTCGCTATCGCCGTTCATGCGATCGAGGGTGTAGAGGCACGCCATCAGCACTGCGTTGGGCGCGATAAGCGTGATCAGGCTCGGCAGGCTGAGCGCCGTCATATGGAAGAACAGCGCCAGCCCTTGACCTTGCGATGTAATAAGGTCGAGCTCTTTCAACGCTGTAGCCAGCCAGATGATGGCCGTCAGCGTCAGCAGGATGAGGAGAAAGGCACTCGTCACCTGCCGAAACATGTATCGGCTAAAGAGCGTCATGAGCCCGCTTTTTCGATGTCCCCAAACCACCCGGAGGCCGGCCACCCGAAATAGCCCCCAAAATCGCGTCAACCGGCTGGTATTTCTTGTAAATTTGACCAGCCCAACATGGCGGAATTTCGGCCATAGCGAATGGCTTGCTTTCACCACGGACAACACTTACGAAGATCGAACGATTTCCTGCCGCTGTTGCATTACTGCACCACGGGCGCGCGGGCGCTTGGGAGGCTGCGCTTTTGCCCACCGCCGCTCACGTCCTGGCGGTGAGACCCACCGATGGAGTTTACCTTGACCGATCAAACGACGTTGTCATTTGCCAGCCCGTCTGCGGCCGCCACCGATGGTGTTGCCGTGGTCTTTGCGGAGGACGGGCCGAAGTTCACGTCCGCCGCCCAGGATCTCGACAAGAAGACCAAGGGCATGCTGAGCGAAGCCGCGCGCATCTCCGCATTCAAGGGCAAGAAGGGGTCGAGCATGGATGTGCTAGCGCCTCGGGGTGTCAAATTTGTGCGCATCGTTCTCGTCGGTCTTGGGAAGCCTGCGGACTATGCGAATGACGCCTGGCTCAATCTCGGCGGCGCCGTGCGCGGCAAGCTGAGCGGCCGGGAAGGAGGCACCGCCCACGTCTATCTCGAGAAGGCGAAAGGGGACCTTTCGGCGGAGGATGTGGCGAACTTCGCGCTCGGCGCGCAGTTGCGAAACTACAAGTTCGACAAGTACAAATCCAAATCCAAGAATTCCGAGACGGAGCAGACCGCCAAGCCGCTGAAGACGCTCGTTATGCATTGCGCCGATCCAGGCGCGGCCAGACGAGCTTTCGCGCCGGAACGTGCCATCGTCGATGGTGTCAACCTTGCGCGCGATCTCGTCAACGAGCCGGCCAATGTTTTGACGCCGGCGGCATTTGCCGCGCGTGCCAAAGCGCTCGCCAAGGCGGGCGTGCAGGTCACGCTCCTGAGCGAGGCGCAGATGAAGCGTCTAGGCATGGGCGCACTGTTGGCGGTCGGCCAAGGCAGCGAGAACACAAGCCATGTGGCGGTGATGCAGTGGAAAGGGGCTGGCGTTCGCGGTGGCAACCCCATTGCCATCGTCGGTAAGGGCGTCACCTTCGACACCGGCGGCATTTCGCTGAAGCCGGCCGCCGGCATGGAGGACATGAAGGGCGACATGGCCGGCGCTGCCTGTGTGACCGGATTGATGCTGGCACTTGCCGAGCGCAAAGCGAAGGTCAACGCGGTCGGCGTAATCGGGCTCGTCGAGAACATGCCAGGCGGAACGGCTCAGCGTCCGGGCGATGTCGTCGAGGCCATGTCGGGTACGACCATCGAGGTGCTCAACACCGACGCGGAAGGGCGCATGGTGCTGGCCGACTGCCTCTGGTACGTCCAAGAGAAGTTCAAGCCAGTCGCCGTGATCAATCTCGCCACGCTCACCGGCGCGATCATGGTGGCGCTCGGCAAGGAGCACGCCGGATTGTTCTCGAATGACGACGAGTTGTCCGCGCGGCTGACGGCGGCCGGTCTCGAGACCGGCGAGAAACTGTGGCGGCTTCCGCTCGGGCCCAAATACGACAAGCTGATCGACTCCAAGGTGGCGGACATCAAGAACACGGGCGGACGTTGGGGCGGTTCGATCTCCGCCGCGCAGTTCCTGCAGCGCTTCATCAAGCCGGGGACGCCTTGGGCTCACCTCGACATCGCCGGCACCGGCATGGCCTCCGGCGACACCGACATCAACCGGAGCTGGGGTTCGGGCTTTGGCGTCAGGCTGCTCGACCGGCTGATCCGCGATCATTACGAACGCTGACAAGAGCGTAGCGCAACGTGTACGACGGCGACGTTCGGCGGCGCCGTCATCCCAGGTCGAGGCATATAATATTTTCCATAATATACCTTATGCGAATTTCGGATGCCGACTAAGCGGGGTTTAGGGTGCGTCTCTAACGAACTGATTTGTCGCGAATTTTCTTGAATTTTGAGGTCCGCGTTTGGGAGCGCCCTCGATGATTGAAATACCCTCGAAGACCCCGAAGAAGACCTACACACTGGCGGATCTGCTGGCCGTGATGGCGCGCTTGCGCGATCCCGAAACGGGCTGTCCGTGGGATGTGAAGCAGAGCTTCGGGACGATCGCGCCCTACACGATCGAGGAAGCCTACGAGGTTGCCGACGCGATCGAGCGCGGCGATATGGACGGGCTGAAGGACGAGCTCGGCGATCTTCTGCTGCAGGTCGTCTACCACGCGCAGATGGCTTCGGAGGAAGGCGCGTTCTCGTTCGACGACGTGGCCGATGCGATCACCCGGAAGATGATCCGGCGTCATCCGCACGTGTTCGAGGACCCTTCCCGGCGCGCGGAGTTTCTGGGCTCCGGGCTTTGGGAGCGGATCAAGACGGAAGAACGAGCCGCGCGCGGCGAACCTGTTGACGGCACGAGCATCCTGAACGACGTGCCCGTGGCCATGCCGGGTCTGACGCGGGCTTCGAAGCTTCAAAAGCGCGCGGCTGATGTGGGCTTCGATTGGAGCGACGTTGGGCTCATTCTCGGCAAGGTCGAAGAGGAATTGGACGAGTTGAAGGAAGCCATCGCGGAGTCTCAATCGAAGGAGCGGATCGCCGACGAGTTCGGTGACGTGGTCTTCGTGATGGCAAACGTTGCCCGCCATCTCGGGATCGATCCGGAGGCGGCGCTGCGCGGGACGAGTGCCAAGTTCATCCGCAGGTTTCAGAGCATCGAGGCGGCGCTGGCCACCGATGGCCGCAGTCCCGAGGATTCCGATCTCGATGAGATGGACCGGTTGTGGAACGCGGCGAAAGAGGCTGAGAAAGCAGCAAAAAGTGCTGCGTCCAAGAACGGAAAAGAGTAGGCGGGGCCCCTACTCGGCTGCGGTTTGAAGCCGCGAGGCGCCGGCGACGCGCGCCAGCTTGTCGCGCTTTTCCGGCGCGACGCGAATGCGCAGTGACGTGACGCCATCGCCGAGATCGGAGCGCGAGATCACCTCGCAATTCTCGTAGATCCAGTTCGAAAGCGCGCCTTCCTGCGGCTGCACGACGATGTCGAGCGTCTGGCGGCGGCGGTTCAGCCGCGTCTCGATCTCGGCGAGCAGCCCATCGAGCCCCATGCCGCTCATGGCCGAAACAAGGATCGCACCGTGGCGCGCCGCTTCGTTCGTGGCGTGTTCAAGGGCGGCTCTGTCCAACAAGTCCGCCTTGTTCCAGACCTCGAGCACCCTGTCGGGTTCCTCCTCGGCATTAATGCCAAGCTCCGCGAGCACGGCGTTGACGTCCGCCCGTTGGCTTGCGGTTGCCTGGTCGGAAATGTCGCGGATATGGAGAACGAGATCGGCCTCCTGTACTTCCTCGAGCGTGGCGCGGAACGCGGCCACGAGTGTGGTTGGCAGGTCGGAGATGAAACCCACCGTGTCCGACAGCACCGACTTCGAACCGTTCGGTAAGATCAGCGCGCGGATCGTCGGATCGAGCGTGGCGAACAGGATGTCTTGCGCCAGGACCTCGGCGCCGGTCAGCGTGTTGAACAGCGTGGACTTGCCGGCATTGGTGTAGCCGACGAGCGCCACGGCCGGGTACGGGACGCGCTGGCGCGACTTTCTGTGGAGCGCACGGGTTTGGCGGACGTGATCCAGCACTTTCTGGATCTTGATAATGCGCTCGGACAACAGGCGCCGGTCGGTTTCGATCTGTGTCTCGCCAGGGCCGCCAAGAAAGCCGAAACCGCCGCGTTGACGCTCAAGGTGGGTCCAGGATCGAACCAGGCGGCTCTTTTGGTAGATGAGGTGCGCGAGTTCGACTTGCAGCCGCCCTTCCCGCGTCCGGGCGCGTTCGCCGAAGATCTCGAGGATCAGTCCGGTCCGGTCCAGAACCTTGGCATCCCAGGCCGTCTCGAGATTGCGTTGCTGAACGGGCGTTAGCGGATGATCGACGACGACCAGTTCCGCTTCTTCGATACGGACGATGCCCGCAAGCTCTTCGACCTTGCCGGAGCCGAACAGTGTCGCCGGTTTCGGTTGCGACACCGAAACGACGCCGCTCGCCCGCACGTCGAGATCGATGGCTGTCGCCAGCCCGACCGCTTCTTCGAGCCGAGCCTGAGGCGTTCGGTCCGAAATACCGGCCGTCCTTTCCCGCGCGCCGTCTCGCGGTTGGGCGCCAGGCTTCGTCTCGAGGATCGGCACGAACACGACGGCACGCACGCGACGATCGTCACCTCCGCCGCTGCGGTCTTGCCGCCCCTTTTTGCTCGCCAGCTGTTTAGGGTCCGTCGGGCGCAATTAATCCGCGGCACCTTCCGCATCAGTGATGTCGGCAAGCTGAATAGGCTGCCCTGGCATGATGGTGGAAATTGCGTGCTTGTAGACGAGTTGCGAGTGACCGTCCCGCCGTAGCAGGACGCAGAAATTATCGAACCAGGTCACAACGCCCTGTAATTTGACTCCGTTGACCAGAAAGATCGTGAGCGGCGTCTTACTCTTGCGAACGTGATTGAGAAACGTGTCTTGCAGGCTTTGCGTGCGCTCTGTCGGCATGGGCTTCCCCGTCCCTTTGGTTCACGCTTGGTCTCAAAATATGGCTCCGGATTGAGACGAACCGGCTATACGAGATGTTTAGACGCAACCTCAATGTGCGCCCGTAAGCTATTCGACTAAGGGCGAATTCAGCTTGTATGCCCTCCCCCTAGAGCGAGTCACTGAGTTATGTTAACGCATTGCGGCGTTTCTTTCATTCGAATTGACACCAAGAGCGCGAAGTTTCCGATGTAGCGCGGAGCGCTCCATGCCGACGAATTCGGCCGTCCTGGAGATGTTTCCGCCGAAGCGGTTGACCTGCGCCAGGAGATATTCCCGCTCGAAGATTTCACGGGCATCCCGCAGCGGTAGCGACATCAAATGTTCGCCACCCGCACCATTCGGCGTCAGAGGCACCGGAGAGGCGATCTCGTCGGGGAGCATGTCGGCCGTCACGATGGAGTCCGCGTCGCCGCCGACAAGGATCATCAGCCGCTCCACGTTGTTGCGGAGCTGGCGCACATTGCCCGGCCATTCATGGGACTGAAGGACCGCCATGGCGTCCTCTCCGATACGGCGCGGCGGCAGTCCCGAGGCGACCGAAATAGTTTGGACGAAGTAGCGGACGAGATCGGGGATGTCCTCACGCCGTTCCGAGAGTCCCGGGACGCGAATTGGCACCACGTTCAAGCGATGATAGAGGTCCTCGCGCAGGCGTCCGGCCGAAATCTCTTTCTGTAGGTCGTGGCTGGTCGACGAGACCACGCGGACGTCCACATGAACCTTGGGTCCGCCGCCGAGACGCTGGAAGCGCTGCTCGACCAGGACGCGTAGGATCTTCGCCTGGGTCTCGAGCGGCATATCGGCGACTTCGTCGATATACAGCGTGCCGCCATGGGCCTCTTCGAGCGCGCCGACCTTGCGCGGTCCGGAGCCCGTCCCCTCCTCCGTTCCGAAGAGTTCGAGCTCCATCCGGTCCGGCACCATCGCAGCGGCATTGAGCACCACGAAAGGACCGTCCGCGCGCTGAGACTTCGCGTGCATCACCCGGGCGGCGAGTTCCTTGCCGCAGCCCGAAGGTCCGGTGATCAGCACGCGGCTGTTCGTGGGAGCGACCTTTTCGATAGCCTGGCGCAGCTGGCCGATCGAGGCCGATTTGCCGACCATTTCGAAGGAATAGGTGCTGCGTTCCCGCAGTTCCCGGTTCTCGCGTTTCAGGCGCGAGGCTTCGAGCGCTCGGGCGGTGATGAGAACGAGGCGGTCGGCCTTGAATGGCTTTTCGATATAGTCGTAGGCGCCCGCCTGAATGGCCGACACCGCCGTCTCGATGTTGCCGTGACCGCTGATGATGATCACGGGCAGGTCGGGATGGGCCTTCTTGATCTCATCCAGCAATTCCAGACCGTCGAGCCGCGAGCCCTGAAGCCAAATGTCGAGAATGACCAGCGAGGGCCTGCGCTCTTCGATCACCTTGAGCGTTTCGTCGCTGTCCTTGGCAAGCCGGGTCGCGTGCCCCTCGTCCTCAAGGATGCCGGAAATGAGTTCCCTGATATCGGCCTCGTCGTCGACGATCAGGATGTCAGACGCCATGAGATACTTCCTCTTCTTCTTCCGGTGACGGGTCTGCAATCTCCGGCTTGGATTCGGACTTCGACGCAACCTCCTCGGGGACAGGTTCCTTGTCCGGGTCCTCGCGCGCGATGATCGGCAGATCGATCCGTACCGATGCCCCTTCCACTTTGCCGTTGCGCCTGGGCGCATCGGCCAGCCGCAATTTGCCGCCGTGCTGCTCGGTGATGCGCTGCACGATGGCCAATCCAAGCCCGGTGCCCTTAACCCGCGTTGTCATATAGGGCTCGATCAGGCGTTCGCGGTCCTCCCTTGGCAGGCCGCAGCCATTGTCGATGATGTTCATATAGACGCGGTCGCCTTTGGTCGTGACCTTCGCGGTGATCTCCCCGGTTCCGGCGCGCTCGGGATCGTTCTCGACTGCCGTGTCGATGCCTTCGCTCGCGTTCTTGACCAAGTTCGTTACCGCCTGCGTGAGGAGACGCTGATCCGACATGGTCATGACCGGCTTGTCCGGGAGGTCGAGCGTGAACTTGATGTCGGGCCGGCTTACCTGGAATAGGAACACTGCCTCGCGCACGATCTCGCGCACGTCGTGCAGTTCCATGACTGGCTTCGGCATGCGCGCGAACGCGGAGAACTCGTCGACCATGCGGCCGATATCCGATACCTGGCGGACGATCGTGTCGGTGCATTGCTCGAAGATTTCGCGGTCTTCGGTGATGACCTTGCCGTATTTCCGGCGGATGCGTTCCGCCGAGAGCTGGATCGGCGTGAGAGGGTTCTTGATCTCGTGCGCGATGCGGCGGGCGACGTCCGCCCACGCCGTAGAGCGTTGGGCGATGACCAGTTCGGTGATGTCGTCGAAGGTGACGACATAGCCCTGGCCCTCGCCTTCGCTTGTCACGCGAACCGCGAAATTGCGCTCTGAGCCGCCGCGCCGCAGCGCGACTTGATCGGTCGCCGCGTGTCTCGCTTGCTTGCGGGCGCGCTTGAGATGCGGGCCGAATTCCGGCACCGCGTCGGCTAGCTGCTTCCCGACGAGCTTGTCTTCCTTGACGCCGAGCAGTTCCTCGGCCGAGCGGTTGACGAGGTTGACCGTTCCGCCGGAGTCGACGCCGACAACGCCGGCCGTCACGCCCGACAGCACCGCCGACATGAAGCGGTTGCGCTCGTCGAGCGTTGCGTTGGCGCCGACCAGTTCGTCCCGCTGGGACTTGAGCTCGGAAGCCATCGTATTGAATGTCGAACCGAGTACGGCGAGGTCTCCGTCCGCCGGGTTGACGCGAACCTTCACCCGGAGATTGCCGTGGCTGATCTCTTCGGCGGCGCCCATCAATTGGCCGATTGGCGCGACCAAGCGGTTCGCGAACCACATGCCGATCCAGATCGCGGACAACAGAAGCGTGAGAGCGATCGCCACGTACATCAGGCCGAACGCCACTTGGACGCCGGCGCGCCGCTGTTCGAGCAACTGGTACTCGGCAACATTGGCGCGCGTGGCCCGCAACTGTTGCAGCACCCGCGCGTTCACGGGGCGGACGACATAGAGATACGTGTCGTTGAAATTGTCGAGGCTCTTGATGGCGCCGACCATGCTGGTCTGGCCTGGGGCGATGACGATGACCTGCCCCTTCTTGGCCAAATCCATGGCTTCTTTCGGCGGAGCCCGATAAGGCAATTTCGGCATGGACGCGGCCGTGGCCAGCACCTTGCCTTGGGAATCGATCAGATAAGCCGCCGGAATGGCCCTGATCGCCGCTTGAGCGTTGAGGAAGTTTCCGAAGCCTTGGGGCTGGGCCCGGACCAACTCGACCGCCTCGTCGATGTCCTTTGCCATGCCGACCGTGTCGGCACGGATGACCTGACCGTGTTCCTGGAGATAGGCCGTGGCCACGTCGATCGAGTTTTGAATGATGGACTTGGTGCGGCTGGAGAACCAGTGGTCCAGACCGCGGTTGAGCGAGACGCTGGCGAAAATGGCAAGCACGATCGCGGGCGCGACGGCGATGACGCTGAACAGGCTGACGATGCGCACGTGAAGCTGCGCACCGGCTTCATGGCGCCGTTTCGCGAGCCAAAGCCCAGTGACCTGCCAGGCGATCAACCCGATCATGGCGAGTACGAGCACAAGGTTGATGAGCAGCGTGCTCACCACCACGCGCTGTGTCGGTACGATCGGCGTGAGGCCCGTTAGAACGAGGTAGGTGGCCAGTCCCGCGCAAAGGGACAGCACCATAATGATTAGGCCGAGTGTGAATTGCAGACGGCGCCGACGGGTCGGAACGATGTTTTGACCGTCCGGCTCACGCTCGAGCTTCGCATTAGGCCAAGAAGGTAACTTCGGGCCGGGCTTGGCGATTTCGTTATGTCCGTCGGAGCCGCGCAAACCGGACTGCTCTCCCTCCCACGCTCAGGGTCCGGTTTGGGCCGGATCTATTCAGCGTGTTGTCTTCGCCACAGGTATGATGCAATAAGATCACAATGTGGCGCTTTGGCGACAGACGATTCCGGCGCCCCACGTGCAAGTGTGCTCCCCTTCCGGAAAGCGCGCATGAGCGGAGATATGGGAGGCGTCCTTGCGCTTGACCAGGGTTACGCGGCAGGCGTGCGGATAACCTTGATGCCGAGATCGCGAATCTTCTTCCGCAGTGTGTTCCGGTTCACCCCGAGCAGATCGGCGGCACGGATCTGATTGCCGCGTGTCGCGGTCAGAGCCGCCGTGATAAGCGGAGATTCAATCTTGCGCAGAATCCGCGTGTACAATCCCGCGGGCGGAAGCTCTTGCCCGAAACTCATGAAGTAGTCGCTGAGATAGCGCTCCACCGCTTCGGAAAGATCGGCAGTCGCTTCGGGCGCGTCGGTGAACGCGGCGGGCCGCGATGCCGGCGCGAATTCGCTCTCCACCATGTCGACGGTGACGATGTCTTGGGTGTAGATCGCCGATAGGCGGCGGACTAGGTTTTCGAGTTCGCGGACATTGCCGGGCCAGTTGTGCCGCTTCAGCCGCTCGATCGCGCCGGGTTCGAAACCCTTGGGCGGCAGGCCCTCCTTCTCCGCGATCGCGAGGAAGTGGCGAACGAGGTCGGGAATGTCCTCCAAGCGTTCGCGTAACGGCGGAAGGCGCAACGGCACGACGTTGAGCCGGTAGTATAAATCCTCGCGGAACAAGCCCTGATCGATCTGCTGCTGCAGGTCGCGGTTCGTCGCCGCGATGATGCGGACATTGGTGCGGATCGGCGTGCGTCCGCCGACCGTCGTGTATTCGCCTTCCTGCAATACGCGTAGGAGGCGCGTCTGCGCCTCCATCGGCATATCGCCGATTTCGTCGAGGAACAGCGTACCGCCCTCGGCTTGTTCGAAGCGGCCTATATGGCGTGTTTGCGCGCCGGTGAAAGCCCCCTTCTCGTGGCCGAACAGTTCCGACTCGATCAACTCTCGAGGGATGGCTGCCATGTTGATCGCGACGAACGGGCCGTTCCGCCGCTTGCCGTATTCGTGCAACGCGCGGGAGACGAGTTCCTTGCCCGTCCCGGACTCGCCGGTGATCATCACGGTGAGGTCGGTCTGCGTGAGCCGCGCGAGAATGCGATAGATGTCCTGCATGGCCGGGCAACGCCCGATCAGAGGCAGGCCGTCGGTGTGTTCGGCCGAAAGCTGAGGCGTCTTCTTGCGCGGTTCGGCCAACGCCCGGCCGACGACGGCGATCAGCTCGTTGAGATCGAATGGCTTGGGCAGATATTCGTAGGCCCCCCGCTCCGCCGCGGTGACGGCGGTCATGAACGTGTTCTGAGCGCTCATCACCACGATCGGCAGGTCGGGCCGCAGCTTCTTGATGCGTGGGATCAGATCGAAGGCGCTCTCATCCGGCATCACCACGTCGGTGATGATGAGATCGCCGTCGCCTTGACTGACCCAGCGCCAGAGCGTCGCCGCGTTGCCTGTCGCGCGTGGCGCGTAGCCGGCGCGGGCCAGGGCCTGGTTCAGGACCGTTCGGATTGCCGCATCGTCGTCGGCGATCAGGATATTGCCTTTTCCCATGCTCTTAGGTCTGTCTCTTAAGTCACTGTTTCGTCGGGTTCTGCCGTCGTATCGCCGCTGGCCATCGGCATCAGTGCGCGGAAGACCGTGCATCGAGGCCGGGAGTCGCACTCGATGATGCCGCCATGGTCTCCGATGATCTTCGCGACCAAGGCAAGGCCGAGGCCGGTTCCAGACGGCTTTGTGGATACGAACGGATCGAATAGGTGCTGGATGAGGTCGGCGGGGACGCCCGAGCCGTTGTCCTCGATGGCGATTTCCAGGGGCAGCCCCACGCGCGCCTGGCTGCCGGGAACCGACAGCCGGACGCCCGGCCGGAAGGCGGTCGACAACGTGATCTGCCCGTCGGTTCGGGATTCTCCAATCGCCTCTGCGGCGTTCTTGACGAGATTGAGGAACACCTGAACCAGCTTGTCGCGGCTTCCCGGTACGGGCGGAAGCGATGGGTCGTAATGCTCGACGATCTTGATGTGGCGGGCGAAGCCGGACGAGGCGACGTGCTTTACGTGATCGAGTACGTCGTGAATGTTCACCGGCTCGCGCTGGATCGGCCGTTCGTCGCCGAAGATCTCCATACGATCGACGAGTTTGCAGATACGGTCGGACTCCGAGCAAATGAGTTGGGTCAGTGTCCGGTCCGACTCGCTACACTCCCCTTCGAGAAGCTGTGCAGCGCCCCGAATGCCGGATAGAGGATTCTTGATCTCATGTGCCAGAACCGCGGCAAGCCCGGAGACGGACCGCGCGGCGCCGCGATGGGTGAGCTGGCGCTCGATCATTTGGGCCATGCTGCGCTGCTGCACCATCACCATCACCCCACCGTTGGGGGCCGGGACGGGACCGCCATACAAATCGACAAGCTTGGTGGATTCGAAGCGGAAGGAGCTCAGCTCCACGCCATATTCGTTGACGGTGGTTCCGTTGCGCTGAACCTGTTCGACAAGCGCGATGAGCGGACACCCGAACGCGACGACATCCGGTAGACTGTGACGGCAAAGAAGGCCTGCGCTCATTTGGAAAAAGTCTTCGGCAGCCGTGTTGGCGTAGTCGATGGAGAGCCCCTTGCCGATCACGAGCAGCGGGTGTGGCAGTGCATCCACCAGCGCGTCGCACAGGATCCGCTTGTCGCCACGGGGCACCTCCGAGGTTTTGGTCGCGAGCGTCAATGCCTATATCCTCGCGGCCTCATTCGCGCGGCCGCATAGCGCATGCATAAAAATTGAGCATGTAGGAGTCGTGAACTATTATTGGGCAACATACGAGGGTTTTGTGTCGGGGGCAATAATCCATATGCCGCAGTGCAACAATTATGTGGGTCAGAGACTTAGGCCCGCGAACGGGACCGCTTGTGGCGCTTCCGGAAGGTCTTTGCGGTGAGTGCGGCCGCGCTGATCGTGGCCGCTGGGCGTGGAGCCCGCGCGGTCACTCAAGCCTCCCAGCCGAAACAGTACTGCCAGCTTGGTGGGGTCCCAATGCTGACGCGAACGCTCGCCGCGTTCGCCGCTCATCCGGGCATTACGGACATCCTCGTCGTGATCCATCCGGACGATGTTGCGTTGTACGAGCAGGCCAGCGCGCCTTATGCGGACGCGCTGCTTCCGGCCGTGACCGGAGGCGCGCGGCGTCAGGATAGTGTCCGGTTAGGTCTCGAAGCCCTCGCGCGCAACGCTCCCTCGTACGTCCTTATTCACGACGCGGCGCGGCCTTTCGCCGACGAGGCCCTGATCGCGCGAGTCATCGAGGCGCTCTCCGGGAGTCCCGGCGCCCTACCCTGTCTGCCGGTGACGGACACGCTGAAACGTGAAGAACACGGACGAATAGCGGGAACGGTGCCGCGCGAAGGTCTGTTGCGGGCACAGACGCCCCAAGGCTTCGATTTCGATGCGATTCTGACGGCGCACCGGGCCGCGGCGCGGGATTCCACGCTCGACTTCACCGACGACACGTCGGTCGCCGAATGGTTCGGTCTCGATGTGGCTATCGTCGAGGGCTCCGAGCATAATCGCAAGCTGACAACGGCGGAGGATTTGATGATTGCCGACCAATTGTTGCGGCAAGGCAGTGCGCCTGCGGGAACCGTGCGCGTCGGCTCGGGTTATGACGTTCACCGGCTCGGCCCAGGAGATTCCGTCATGCTGTGCGGCGTCCGCATCCCGCACTCCAAGACTCTGATGGGGCACAGCGATGCCGATGTCGGTTTGCACGCGCTGACCGACGCGTTGCTCGGCACGATCGCGGACGGCGATATCGGCGCGCATTTTCCGCCGTCGGATGCGCGCTGGCGTGGGGCGAGCTCCGATGTGTTCCTCAAGGATGCCGGTGCGCGCATCAAAGCCCATGGCGGCACGATCGTGCACGCGGACATCACGCTGATCTGCGAGACACCGAAGATCGGCCCGCACCGGGATGCCATGCGCGGCGCCATCGCCGATATTCTCGGGTTGGATATCTCCCAGGTCAGCGTGAAGGCGACGACGAACGAGCAATTGGGCTTTGTCGGCCGTGAGGAAGGCATCGCGGCCATGGCGACGGCAACGGTGATGCTGCCATGACGACCGGTGCGGAGGTGCCGGAGGCTTTGACGGTGCTTGCCGCCGAAGTACTCGAAGCGGCGCGGGCGCGCGGCGATCTGATCGCGACTGCGGAATCGTGTACAGGCGGCCTCGTGGCCGCCGCCCTGACATCGGTCCCCGGGTCCTCCGATGTCTTCGACCGCGGTTTCGTGACGTATAGGAACACCGCGAAATCCCAGATGCTGGGCGTTCCGTTTTGGCTGATCGAGAAACATGGCGCCGTCAGCGAAGACGTCGCCCGTTCCATGGCGGGCGGTGCGCTGACCCACAGCGACGCTACGGTCGCGGTGGCTGTCACCGGCGTCGCCGGACCCGGCGGCGGTTCGGCGGAGAAGCCCGTCGGTCTCGTGCACTTCGCAGCCGGCAGGCGTGACCGGCCGATGGAGCACAAGCGCATGATGTTTGGTGACCTTGGCCGGGCGGAGATTCGGACTCGCAGCGTGGAATGCGCGCTTCGAATGCTGCGTGCGCTGTTCTGAGAGCAGCGCTCCGCAATGCGGCTATGTGGCGAGGCTTGCACCCTTCACGCCATAGACCTCATCGGCGCGCGTCTCGAATGCATCGGTGTATTTGCGGACTGCCTTGTCGAACAGGCCGCCGACCAGGCGTTCGAACATACGCGAGCGGAACCGGTAGGCGATGAAGAAGTCGATCTCCGAAGACGCCTCTCCGCGCGGTTCGAAGCACCATCGGTTCTCCAAATGCTCGAAGGGCCCATCGACATATTCGACGAGGATGGAGCGGGATTCCGGATCGAGCGTCACGCGGCTCGTAAAGCTCTCCCGGATGAGCTTGTACCCAACCTCCATCTTGGCGGTCAGAACCTCCTTGCCATCAATCGTATCGCGGCCGACGATCCTGAGCGCTTCGCAAAGCGGTAGGAATTTCGGGTACTCCTCGACATTGGCGACGAGCGTGTACATGTCGTCGGCCGAATGGGCGACAGTGTGCCGGGTCTCGAAAGTCTGCATATCGGAACGTTGCACCTAGGCGCGGAGGCTTGCGAGCCGCGCGGCTTTCAGGCGCTCGAAGTCCTCCGTGGCATGGTAGGACGAGCGGGTTAGCGGTGTGGCGGCGACAAGGAGAAAGCCCTTGGCCTCCGCGAGGCGCCTATAGTCGGCGAAGCGCTCCGGTGTGACGAAGCGGTCGATGGCCGCATGTTTGCGGGTCGGTTGCAAATACTGGCCGATGGTCAGGAAATCGACATCGGCTTCGCGCAAGACCTCCATGACGCCCTCGACCTCGTCATCGGTTTCGCCGAGACCGACCATGATGCCCGACTTGGTGAAGATCGACGGGTCGAAGCGTTTGGCTTGTCTCAGCAGCGACACCGAATGCAAAAAATCCGCCCCCGGACGAATGCGCCGGTAAAGCGACGGTACGGTTTCCACATTGTGGTTGAAGACATCCGGGCGGGCTTCGAGCACGATTTCGAGTGCGCCCGGCTTGCGCATGAAATCGGGCGTCAGCACTTCGACCGTGGTCTTCGGCGCCGCGTGCCTGATGGCAGTGATGGTTTGCGCGAAATGCGACGCGCCCCCATCGGCGAGATCGTCCCGGTCGACGGAAGTGACGACCACATGAGCGAGGTCAAGTTCGGCAATGGCATCGGCGGTTCGGGCCGGCTCCGTCGGGTCGAGATGGGCGGGCTTTCCCGTGGCGACATTGCAGAAGGCGCAAGCGCGCGTGCACACATCGCCCATGATCATCACGGTCGCGTGGCGTTTGGACCAGCACTCGCCGATATTGGGACAGGCCGCCTCCTCGCACACCGTGTGCAAGCCGTGGCGGCGCAACGTCTCCTGCGTCGCGCCGAACGCGTTGGTTCCCGGCGCCCGGACGCGAATCCAGTCGGGTTTCCGCATCACGGGCGTATCGGGAAGCCGCGCCTTTTCCGGATGGCGCGGCCTCTTATCCGCCTGTCGAACCGTGTTCAGGAGTGTGACCATGGGCGATGTTGGAATGGCCGCCTAATTACTGAGTTTCCGCCAGAGCCAAATCACGATCACGGCGCCGATAGAGGCGACGATCAGGTTTCCTAGCCATCCGTAGAACTCGATACTCAAGACGCGAGCAAGCGTGCCGCCGAGAAACGAGCCGGCGATGCCGACCAGGAAGTTGGTCAATAGGCCGTGGTCGCTGGCGGTGATCTTCTCGGCGATATAGCCCGCGAGCACGCCGATGACGATCATGCCGATGAAACCGACGCCTGGCATCGCGAACAAACCATGAGCTTCCATTCTTGCCTCCCCTTCCGCTGTAAGGTTGCGGCTGCGACCCTATCGCATCCGTTGCCAAACCCAAATACACAGTGCCACGGCCGGTCGCGAACCGGCCGTTCCGGCTCGATCGTCTCTTTTCGTTCCGCCGCGCGCGTCCTCGGGTCTAGATGTGCAAGGCCCGTCCGAACGCGTCGAGCACCGATTCGTGCATCATCTCCGACAATGTCGGATGAGGAAAGATCGTGGCTATCAGTTCCGCCTCGGTCGTCTCGAGCGTCTTGCCGATGGCGAAACCTTGGATAAGTTCCGTGACTTCCGCGCCGATCATGTGCGCGCCGAGCAGGGCTCCGGTGTTCGCATCGAAGACGGTCTTGACGAGGCCGTCCGTCTCGCCGAGCGCAATTGCCTTTCCGTTGGCGGCGTACGGATAGCGGCCGACCCGCAATTCGTAGCCCGCCTCGCGCGCGGCTCTCTCGGTTAGTCCCAGGCTCGCGATCTGGGGCGTGCAATAGGTGCATCCGGGAATGCCCGTCTTGTCGAGCGGGTGGACGCCTTCGACGCCGGCGATCTTCTCGACGCATAGGACGCCTTCATGCATGGCCTTGTGGGCGAGCCATGGAGGCCCCACCACGTCGCCGATGGCGTAGATGCCGGGTGCGCCCGTGCGGTACCATTCGTCTACGACGATATGCCCGCGCTCGACCTGAACGCCGTGCTCTTCGAGGCCCAGGCCTTCGACGTTGCCGGTGATGCCGACGGCGAGGATGACGCGGCCGGCCTCGATGTCCAAAGCCGCGCCGCCGGTTGTGCGCAGCCGGGCTCCGACGCCGGTATCGGTGTTGCGAAGTTGCTCGACCGTTGCGCCTGTATGGATCGTCATGCCTTGTCTCGTGAAGGCCTTGCGCGCGAGCTTGGATATCTCTTCGTCTTCGGCGGGCAAGATGCGATCCAGGACTTCCACGACAGTGACGTCCACGCCAAGGGCGCGATAGAAGCTTGCGAACTCGATCCCAATCGCGCCCGACCCAATCACGAGCAGCGACCGTGGAAGGTTCGCCGGCACCATCGCTTCCTTGTAGGTCCAGATGCGTATGCCGTCGGGCTCGAGACCTGGAAGACTTCGGGCCCGCGCGCCGGTGGCTATGACGATGTGTTCCGCCGCGATAGGAGGCAGGATCGCGCCGTCCGTTCCGGTCAGACCGACGCGGTCGGGCCCTTCGAGCCGCCCTGTCGCATCGAACACCGCAATCTTGTTCTTCTTCATGAGAAAAGCGACGCCGTTGGCCAGCTTTTCGGCCACGGCCCGGCTGCGCTCGACGATCCGGTCGAGATCGAAGCCGAGACCCTCGACGCGGAGACCGAAGACTTCGGCCTCGGCGATCTGCCTGTAGAGCTCGGAGGTGCGCAAGAGCGCCTTGGTGGGAACGCAGCCCCAGTTCAGGCAGATGCCCCCGAGATGCTCCCGCTCGACGACCGCCGTCCTCATGCCGAGCTGGGTGGCGCGAATGGCGGCCACGTAACCGCCAGGTCCGCCGCCGATAACGACGAGATCGAATTCCGCATCGCTCATGACGTGGAGGCTAACCCATCAAACGCGTGAGCGCGATGCGCAGGATGAGGTACTGTACCAAGACGGTTGTGGCAGGGCCCGCGAACTTCGAGATGAACGAGCGGAAGTCCGCGTATGGGTAGGTGCCGACATAGCGCCAGCCCTGGACGAGGTCGCCGAACACGAACACGACGAGGGGCGCCATCAGCGCGAGCGCGGCGACGATCAGCGCTATCCGTTTGTTCCTGAACAGCATTGAGATGCCAAATACGATGACGCCGGCCCCGGCCCAGATCAGCGTGCCGTAGGCGCCGATGGCATCGTCGATGTTGCAGCTCAGCTGCTCGCCCTCGCAATGCATCCGGCCGATCAGCCAAGACACCCCGAGCCCGAGGCCGAGGGACGCGGCGGCCGCGACAGTAAGCACTGCGATGAATGCGAGGATCAGACGCAGACGCGCCATGTTTTCTCTCTTGTGCGGCCACGACGCCTCAAAGCGACTTTAGCAGGAGAATCCAATCGCCGCATTGCGGTAGTCCCGGGGGGAGAACCGCGCGTTCGCGCGCGACAGGTTCGTAGCCCGCCCGGCGGTAGAGCCGTTCCGCTCCCTCGTTCCAACTGCCGACGATGATGCTTGCGGCCGGGGCGCCGGCCTCGCGGGCCCGGTCGTTCGCGACATCGAGGAGCTTCAGCCCGAGGCCTTGGCCGCGGAACTCCGGGAAAGTCGCAAGCACATTCACGTACCAGGTGCCGGGCGCTTGGGCTTCGAGCCTCACGAGCGGTTGGAACGTGTCTGGAAGTTCCTCGATCCCCGACAGATCGTAAGGATCGTCTAGTCTATACCCGATCAGGCAGGCGGCGATTTCTTCGCCAACCTCGGCCAAGGTGGCATGACGATAGGAGAAGCCGCCCTCTTCCCGGCGCGCACGGGCACGGCCCACTTCCAATGCCGAATGGCCGGGACCCGCCATGTCGAGCCACAGCCGGTTCGGCGCCCCCTCGCCCGCGATATCCACGAGCACGGACAGCGCGGCTGCGTCCGCGAGTGTCGCCGGGCGAAATTTCGGCATATTCGTCACGTCAGTGGCCTTCGCATCAAGATCCAGTCTCCGGATTGCGGGTATGTGTCCGGCAAGATTGCCGGCTCCCGTGCCACCGGTACAAAACCGCAGCGCCTATAAAGGCGTTCGGCGCCTGCGTTCCAACTGCCGACGACCAGACTGTTGCCGACAGCGCCGGTCTCCTCGGCCTTCGAGGCTGCAACCGTGAGAAGCTTCGAACCCAGACCGTATCCCCTGAATTCGGCAAAGCTGGCAATGACGTCGATATACCAGGTGCCCGCCGCTTGAGCCGCGAGCCGGACAACGGGGCGAAACACGTCGGCCTTCTCGTCCAGCCGGGACACGTCAAACAGGTCTTCCGGCAGTCCGCCGATCAGGCAGGCGGCAACCTCAGCGCCGACCATGGCGACTGTCGCGTTGCAATAGGAGTCGACCTCCTCGGGTCTTCGCACCGATTGGCGCCCCACTTCGAGTGCCGACTGTCCAGGCGCTGCTTGATCCAGCCAAACTCTGTTCGCAAGCCCATTGGCCGCGATGTCCGCCAGCACGGCCAATGCGGCGGCGTCCGCGAGCGTCGCCGGGCGGAATGTAGGTTTGAGCGCCATGGACGTCTAAGACAGGCTCCGCGGCTAGACCAGCATTGTTACGGGGTCTTCGAGATAGGCTTTGAAGGCGGCGAGCAATTGCGCTCCGAGCGCGCCGTCGATCACGCGATGATCGCAAGACAGCGTTGCGCCCATCATCGTCGCGATCTTGATGGCGTCGTCCTTGACGATGGGCTTTTTCTCCGCCCGGCCGACAGCCAGGATCGAACTTTGCGGCGGATTGATCACGGCTTCAAAGCTGTCGATCCCGTACATGCCGAGATTGGAGATCGAGGTCGTGCCACCCTGATATTCGTGTGGCGCTAGGCGCTTCGAGCGGGCCCGCGCCGCAAGATCGCGCATCTCGTTCGAGATTTCCGAAAGGCTCTTCACCTCCGCGTCGCGGATCACCGGCGTGTGCAGCCCGCCGCCTTCGAGCGCCACAGCGACGGCGATGTCGGAGGGGCGATACCGCAAGATGCCGCCGTCGGTCCAGATTGCGTTGGCCGCAGGCACGGTTTGCAGCGCCATGGCCATGGCCTTGACGATGAAGTCGTTGACCGAGAGCTTGAAGGCGCGCGGGCCCTCTTGCGGCGCCATGCCGTTGAGGCGTTCGCGCGCGGCGAGTAGCGCATCGAGCTCGCATTCGATGTTGAGATAGAAATGCGGGATCGTCTGCTTCGCCAGCGTCAGCCGGTCGGCGATGAAACGGCGCATCGTATCGTGCGGCACCACCTCGTAGCTACTGGGCTCGTAGAGCGCGAGGATCTGCTTGTCGGACAGGCCCTGCACCGGGACGGCGGCGGGCGCGTGCATCAGCTCGCCCATCATGACCGGCTCAGGCTCGGCCACCGTATCCGGCGCTTGCGATATCTCGGCTTCGGGCCCGGCCGTCAGCGGCTCGCTCGCCGCGCGCTCCACGTCGGCAACGACGATGCGGCCGTGGGGTCCGGACCCTTCCAGCGCTGCAAGGTCGATGCCCCGGTCCCGCGCGACGCGCCTTGCAAGGGGTGAAATGAAGAGGCGTCCCGTCTTTTTGGCGTTGCGCCCATCGCCGTTCCGCAGGATCTGTTCCGCGATCCGGCTCATGACGTTCTCCGGGGAACTCTCATGAAGGCTGTCGTGGTCTGCCGGGGCGCTCATCGTCAAAGTCCCTTTTCGACCCACCATGTTTCGTCTTGGTAGGCGTCGGGCAGCGTGTCGAGTTCATCGTCGAGGACGCCGACTTCGTGTCCCAAAATTTTCTGGGCCTCCTCGAAAAACGCATCGCGCACGGAGGACGGCAGTTCTTTGCCGGTCCAGGGATCGAAGCGTATCGTCGTCATCGCGGGGCCGCCGTCGAAGACCGGCATGCCGAATTCGCGGAACACGGGCGAATAGATGACCGGCTGCTGTGGATCGCAGGCGGCCCAGAGGAGATCAGGATATTTCTCAAAGAGTGCGGACTTTCGCGGGTCCAAGTCGAAGGCTTCCCGGACTTCGCCGAGGTGTTCGGCGAGAATGGCGAAGACCCCTTCCCAGATTTCGTCCCAGTCGTCGTCATCGCGGTCGAAATCGTCGAGGCGCTGGCACGCGAGCCTGTTGGCTTCGATCTGTTCGTCCATTTCCTCGTCCGAGAGCCAGAATTCGGTCACGCGGCATCCTCCCGGTAGCAGACGGATTTGGCCGCGCTGACCACGAGTTGGGCCGTGGGCAGCGCGAGCTTCTCGAGATTGGCGGCATAAGGCATGGGGACGTCCGCGCCGGTGACTTTCAGCGGTGGCGCGTCGAGATAGTCGAACGCGCCCGCCGTCACTTGCGCGCAAATCTCCGTCCCGACGGAACAGATCGGCCAGCCCTCCTCGACCGTGACAATACGGTTCGTCTTGCGGACCGAGGCAAGAACGGTCTCGATATCGAGCGGGCGCAAGGTGCGAAGATCGATGACTTCCGCATCGATCCCCTGATTCGCCAAATGCTCCGCCGCATCGAGCGTGTAGGCCAGTCCGCGCGAGTAAGATACCAGCGTCACGTCGTTGCCCGGCCGCGCGATCCGGGCTTTGCCGATGGGCAGAACGAAGTCGTCGAGCCTCGGCACCGCGAAACTCTGACCGTAGAGTATCTCGTTCTCCAGAAAGACCACGGGCGTGTCTTCGCGGATCGCCGCCTTCAAGAGGCCTTTGGCGTCGGCGGCGCTATAGGGCGCGATGACCTTTAGGCCAGGAACTTGTGCGTATAGGGGCGAAAAATCCTGGCTGTGCTGTGCGGCCACTCGCGCGGCGGCGCCGTTCGGCCCGCGGAATACGATGGGACAACGCATCTGACCGCCTGACATGTAATGTGTCTTGGCGGCCGAGTTGATAATGTGATCGATCGCCTGCAGCGCAAAGTTCCAGGTCATGAACTCTACGATAGGGCGCAGGCCTGCGAAGGCCGCGCCGACGCCGATGCCGGCGAAGCCATACTCCGTGATCGGTGTATCGATCACGCGGCGCGCTCCGAATTCCGCCAAGAGCCCCTGCGTCACCTTGTATGCGCCCTGATATTCGGCGACCTCCTCGCCCATGACGAAGACATCGCCGTCGCGGCGCATTTCCTCGGCCATGGCATCGCGCAAAGCTCGCCGGACAGTCATTTGGACCATTTCCGTACCGGCCGGAATCTCCGTGTCTGGTGCCGGTTCGGCGGGCGCGGCTTGTGGCCCAGCCGGCGCGGTTTCGACCTCGGGTTCGGTCTCGCCGAAGTCCGGGGCGGGCTCCGATGCAAAGATGTCTTGGGCATCGGCTTGCGGTTGCATCTGAGCCGGCGCGGTTGGGGGCGCCGCCGAGGGACCGCCTACGGCAGGCGTTTCGTCGTCTTCCAATTGGAGGGTCGCGATGGGTCTGTTGACTGGGACGTGCTCCGTGCCCTCCGGCACCAGGATCGATTGAATGATCCCGTCCTCGATGGCTTCGACCTCCATGGTGGCCTTGTCGGTCTCGATCTCGGCAATGACGTCGCCGGTCCGAACGGCGTCGCCTTCGCGCACGTGCCATTTCGCAAGGGTGCCCTCCTCCATCGTGGGAGAGAGCGCGGGCATGAGAATTTCGGCCGGCATCGGGCTTAGCCTTCCGACGCCACGACGTCGGTCCAAAGCTCACTCGGATCGGGTTCGGGCTCGTCTTGCGCGAACTGGGCGGCTTCGTTGACGATCGTGCGGATTTCTTTGTCGATGGCCTTGAGCTCGTCGTCGTTTTGGCCGAGCTCGGCGAGACGCTTGTGAACGAGCTCGATGGGATCGTGGTGCTGGCGCATGTCCTGGACCTCTTCGCGCGTCCGGTATTTCGCCGGGTCGGACATGGAGTGCCCGCGATAGCGATAGGTCAGCGCCTCCAGGATCATGGGGCCATTGCCGCTTCGCACGGATTCGAGCGCTTCCTCGCCAGCGGTCTTGACGGCGGCGACGTCCATGCCGTCGATCTGGCGTCCGGGAATGCCGAAGGCAAGGCCGCGATGATAGAGCTCTTCGGCATGGGCCGTGGCGCGTTCGACGGCCGTGCCCATGGCGTAGTGATTGTTCTCGATGATGTAGAGGACCGGGAGCTTCCAGAGCGAAGCCATGTTGAAGCTCTCATAGACTTGGCCTTGATTGGCCGCGCCTTCTCCAAAGAACGTCAGGCAAACATTGCCGTTGCCCCGGTACTTGTTGGCGAAAGCCAAGCCCGTTCCAAGCGGCGCGGGCGTGCCGACGATGCCGTGACCGCCATAGAAGCCCTTCTCGACGGAGAACATGTGCATGGAGCCGCCCTTCCCCTTCGAGTAACCGCTTCTCCGGCCGGTGAGTTCCGCCATCACGCCTTTCGGGTCCATGCCGGTGGCGAGCATGTGGCCGTGGTCGCGATAGGACGTGATGACCTGATCGCCGTAGCGCTTGGCCATCATCATGCCGGTGACGACCGCTTCTTGGCCGATATAGAGGTGGCAGAATCCGCCGATGTAGCCCATGCCATAAAGCTGTCCGGCCTTCTCCTCGAAGCGGCGGACAAGGAGCATCCTGCGGTAGGCAGAGAGGTAATCCTCGGGGCTCAAGGATGGACCCGCCGGACTCTCAGGCTCGTGCAATGTCTCGGAGGGTCTCTGGTCCATCCAGAAATTGGCCGCTCCAGGCGTCAGGCTTGGGCTGGTCAATCAGGGCCTCCTTGCGACTCATACGCCATGCCCTTCGAGGCTAGCACGAGTTCAAAGTCAGCAAAAAGGCACCGCAGGTCGGGTCGATGGACATCTGACCGCGTCCACGCCGGTCAGCGTTTGACGAGCGGTCCGGTTGGGTCTGGCGGGCGGCGCTTCATCATGACGAGATCGCCGGGATGGGCAAGGTTGAGGATTGCCCTCGCCCGCTCGTCGAGCATATCCGGGTCGAGACTGTCCGGCTCCAGGAGCGCGACATCGCGCTCGATCCGCAGACGCACCTCGCGCAGGCCCTCGAGTTCTCCCTCGAGGACGGCCGCGCGGCGTTGAAGATCGGCGCGCGCGGTCAGGCCGTGGTCGCCGTTCTGCAGATGGTAGCCGAAATAGCCGCCGGCGCCCAAGGCCAGAAGCGGAAAGATAAACGCCCTGAACCGCATATTTCCTCCCCACACAGCGAATCACAAAGATCGTGGGGCGGCCGTTAAGAGGCGGTTACCGCGTCACGGATTTCACGCTTTTAGAATTGCTCTTCCGGCATAACGTGCCCGCGGTCCCAACTCCTCCTCGATGCGGATGAGTTGATTGTACTTCGCCACGCGGTCGGACCTGGCAAGCGAACCCGTCTTGATCTGGCCGCAATTGGTCGCGACCGCCAGATCGGCGATGGTGGCGTCCTCGGTTTCGCCGGAGCGGTGAGACATCACGGCATTGTAGTTCGCCTCGTGCGCCATGTTCACCGCGTCCAGGGTCTCCGACAGCGTGCCGATCTGGTTGACCTTGACGAGGATGGCATTGGCGATGTTCCTGTCGATACCCTCCTTGAGGCGCGCGACGTTGGTGACGAAAAGGTCGTCGCCCACGAGTTGCACACGGTCTCCAAGGGCCTCGGTCAGTGTGCGCCAGCCGTCCCAATCGTCTTCCGACATGCCGTCCTCGATGGAGAAGATCGGATAGTTGGAGACGAGATCGGC
Organism: Hyphomicrobiaceae bacterium; assembly: GCA_020637815.1. Classification (GTDB taxonomy): domain Bacteria; phylum Pseudomonadota; class Alphaproteobacteria; order Rhizobiales; family Methyloligellaceae; genus Methyloceanibacter. Next base: position 355,964 of record JACKJS010000001.1, read on the forward strand.
GAGATAGGCCGTCATCTCATCGGAGGATAGTGTGCGGTTCTCGCCGGCAAGCACGTAGCGCCCATCCTTGAAGAACTCGGTCGCCGCCACGTCGAGGGCGAGATAGACGTCCTTGCCCGGATTGTAGCCCGCGGTCTCGATCGCCTTCATGACGAAGTCGAGTCCGGCCCGCGTGGATTCGAGATTGGGTGCGAAGCCGCCCTCGTCGCCCACGGCCGTGCCGTAACCCGCATCGTGAAGGCCCTTCTTCAGCGTGTGGAACACCTCCGCGCCCATGCGGACGGCGTCGGCGATGCTGGGCGCGCCGACAGGCACGATCATGAATTCCTGGAAGTCGATGGGATTGTCGGCATGCATGCCGCCGTTGACGATGTTCATCATCGGCACCGGGAGGAGCGTGGCGCCTTCCCCGCCCACATAGCGGTAAAGCGGTTCTCCGTGGGACAAAGCAGCGGCCTTTGCGGCGGCCATGGAAACGCCGAGAAGCGCGTTGGCGCCGAGCCGCTTCTTGTTCTCGGTGCCGTCGAGATCGCGCAGAAGCTGGTCGAGACCGCGTTGATCGTCGGCGTCGAAGCCCTTGAGGGCCTTGCGGATTTCGCCGTTCACCCCTTCGACGGCTTTCTTCACGCCCTTGCCGCCATACCGGGGTCCCCCGTCCCGCAGTTCATGCGCCTCATGAGCGCCCGTCGACGCGCCCGATGGGACTGCGGCGCGGCCCTGGCTGCCGTTCTCCAGGACAACGTCGACTTCAACAGTCGGGTTGCCGCGGCTGTCCAGGATCTCTCTTCCGACGACGGTGGCAATGGCAGCCATAACCAATTTCCTTCCTAAAAAGTATCGGTAGCATTTTGAGCCCGTCATAACCTAGGCGGAAGCGGACGTGAAGGCGTATATGTCGTTGCCATGAGTTTGCTATGCAGCGCCAACCGAGAGAGTCCGCATGACGATGCGTTCGTCGGATAAGCCGGACGGTGCCTTGGTCTTGTTTTCGGGCGGTCAGGACTCCACGACTTGCCTCGGCCATGCCTTGGAACGCTACACCCGTGTGGAGACCGTCGGATTCGACTACGGACAGCGCCATGGCGTGGAACTCGAATGCCGCGCACGGATCATCGAGGCGCTTCGCGAGCAGTTTCCCGGCTGGGGTACGCGGCTCGGCGAAGACCACATGCTAGATCTTTCGAGCTTTGGGGCGATCGGTGAAACCGCGCTCACCACGCAATCGGAGATCGTCGTGACGACGTCCGGATTGCCGTCGACATTCGTCCCAGGCCGAAATCTAGCGTTCTTCGTTTATGCAGCCGCGCTCGGTTATCGCCGAGGATTGCATGTCTTGGTGGGTGGCATGTGCGAGACGGACTATTCCGGCTATCCGGATTGCCGGGATGAGACGTTGAAGGCTTTGCAGCAAGCGGTCCAGCTCGGGACCGACGTTCCCTTCGCGATCGAGACTCCGCTGATGTGGCTTTCGAAGGCGCAGACGTGGGGTCTCGCGCATACACTCGGCGGCGACGCATTCGTGGACCTCATCCGCGAGGAGACCCACACGTGCTACACCGGCGATCGCACCACACGGCACGATTGGGGTTATGGCTGCGGCACATGCCCAGCCTGCGAGCTGCGCGCCAAGGGATACCGGGACTGGCGTGCCTCTGGGTTGCCGGCGGGATAATCCGCGCCGCACTACCGCTTCCAGTCCCATCATGGCCAGGAGCGCGCTGCAATTTCAGATGCAGTTGTAGCGGCAAGCCATTCGGTGGCCGATGCTTTCCGGAACCCGCAATGCGGCCACGGCCAATCGCATCGGATGCACTTCCGGCCTCGTTCCTTCCCGAATTCAGGCGCTTCGTCGAATTGCCATCGCAACGGAACGTCGCCTGGCCGGCAGAGCGTTCCGGCGGTCGTGTCGCGGCTCGATCCCTCGGCGCTAAGGCGAGGAACCGACAGCGCTCTCTCGCCACGCCGGTCCGGCGAAGGGCCGGGCACTTGCAAAACGTGCGATTTGCCGTGATACCGTGCTGGGTGGCCTTTCGCGCATGTGGCGCTGGGGCATTCCTCAAAGGGAGGGTTTGATGGACCAAAGGAACAAGAGTTCGTGGTTGAGTACAGCCGGCCTATTTCTGGTCGGCTTTTTTGTTGTTGGACTTGCGGTCGTGACGAGCAAGCCGTTCGAAGAGCGGTTTGGCTATGCAGAGACGGCTATGGTGTCGGAGGTGTTGCCTGACTCCACGTCCGATACGAGCGGCGACGACCCGGTGAAAGTTGCTCAAGACGAGTCTGGCGAAGCTGCTGGCGATACAGCGTCCGAAAGCAAGGATGCGGCGCCCAACGATGCCGCCGACGAGAGCGCATCAAAACCGGAAGACGAACCGCCCACCGAGGCTGCCGCCGCCGGCGGAGAGGACAAGTGCTGCAAGAAGGGCGATGAGACGCCGCCGTTCGATTTGATCGCGAAGGTGCCGCCGGGAGAACTTCACAATCCTTACGACTGGCAAGCGCTCAAGGAAGAGCATAAGGACAATCCGGACTATCTAGTGAAGCAGTTCCGTCTGCCCGGCTGCAACGAGTGTCATGGCGGCGGCGGCGGCGGCGGGTTCTGCCCTGCTCTCAGCCAAGGCGTCTGGTTCTGGGGCAATACGGACGACGTGCTGTTCCGCCTGATTGCGCTCGGCTCGAAGAAATTGGAGGAGTCCGGTTTCACGCGCTACCAGTACGGAACGGTAAAGGCTCCGATGCCGGAGATGGGGCACGTCATCAAGACGTCTGACCATCTATGGCAGATCATCTCCTTCATTCGGTCGATCAATCCTCCGGAAACCAATCCCCCTGAAAAGGTCATCCCCGGCAAGTACACAGCGCCGGCGGGAGAGACCAAGGCTGAGTAGTCATCCGCCTTTTCGGCAATGACCCACGCCCGGATTTTTCGTGTCTGCCACCGGACCCCGGAATGAGCGGCACGGAACGTCCGGGCGATTTTCGTTGGGGCACAAGCGGTTGAAGGTCTTGCCTCCGAGACGAGAAAAACCCACCTTCCCGCTCATGTATGCCGTCAAGGAAATCTACTACACACTCCAGGGCGAAGGCGCGCAGGCCGGCCGGCCGGCCGTGTTCTGCCGCTTTGCCGGCTGCAATTTGTGGTCCGGACGTGAGGCGGATCGCGCGGACGCCCTCTGCAATTTTTGCGACACGGATTTCGTCGGCACCGACGGTCCGGGCGGCGGCAAGTTCGAGACGGCTGAGATCCTCGCACAAGCTTGTTTGACGGCCTGGTGCGGGAATTCCCGCGCGCGGCCCTTCGTGGTCCTGACCGGCGGAGAACCCATGTTGCAGGTCGACGAGGCCTTTGTCGGCGCCCTCCATACGGCCGGGTTCGAGGTCGCGATCGAGACGAATGGCAGCCTTCCAGTGCTTTCGTCGATCGACTGGATCTGCGTCAGCCCAAAGCCCGGCGTCCGGCTGCGGCAACGCACGGGCGACGAGCTGAAGCTCGTCTTCCCGCAAGACGCCATTTCGCCCGAGGATGTGGACGGTCTGGCCTTCGAGCATTTCCTGCTTCAGCCGTTGGACGATCGTGCGGGCGGGACCGAAAATTTACGTGCTGCCATAGACTATTGCCTCGATCATCCAAGATGGCGGTTGAGCTTACAGACGCACAAGATGCTTGGCCTCCCGTAGGTCTCCGGCGCGTCTGCGCGCGACGGCGTGCGGGGTCTGGCGGCCAGCGCAAAAATCCCCTAAACAGCCCTAATGCGAATTTATAAAGAATTCTTCTTCGAGGCGGCCCACTTCCTGCCGTCGGCCCCGTCCGGCCATCCCAATGCGCGGGTGCACGGTCATTCGTTCCGCGCGCGCATCACCGTGGATGGGCAGCCGGATGAGGACACCGGAATTGTATTGCATTTCGACGAGCTGGAAGCTGCGGTCGCCGATGCGCGCGACGCGCTCGATCATCGGATGCTGAACGAGATCGAAGGGCTGTCGGCGCCGACGCTGGAGCGGATCGCCATGTGGCTTTGGGACCGCTTGCACAACCGGTTGCCCGGTTTGGTGGAGATTGTGGTGGCGCGGGATTCCTGTCACGAGGGTTGCGTCTATCACGGCCCGCCGATGCGGATGGCGGCGGAGTAAACCATGGCGAAGAAGGATGCGGGCCTTCGGCAGCTTGGGAAGACGGCGCCGCTGCCTGCGTCTCCGGACGAGGCAGAGCTGGAACGGGTCCCAAATCCGCATCCAGACACCGCCTATATCGCGCGCTTCACAGCCCCCGAATTCACCTGCCTGTGCCCTGTTACCGGGCAGCCGGACTTCGCTCATTTCGTCGTGGACTACGCCCCCAGCCAATGGCTGCTGGAATCGAAGTCGCTCAAGCTGTTTCTCGGAAGCTTCCGCAACACGGCCGCCTTTCACGAGGACACCACGCTCACGATCGGCAAGACGATCGTCGGGTTGATTGAGCCGGCATGGCTCAGGATCGGCGGGTATTGGTATCCGCGCGGGGGTATCCCAATCGATGTGTTCTGGCAGCACGGGACGCCGCCGGACGGTCTTTGGATTCCCGACCAGGGCGTTGCCTCCTATCGCGGGCGCGGCTAGTCGAGACGAAGGCCTGTACGCATGATCGATCTCATTATCACCAACGGCGATTCAGCCGGCGAGCTTCTACGTCGGACATTGGCCGGTGCCGAGGTTCTGCCCTGGCGCGATGTGTTGTACGAAGGCCCGGTTCCGCTCACGGACAGCCTGGAAGAACTGACTGCGATTCGGGTTTCCTATCTCGCGGGCTCGGGTGCGGGTGACGAAAGCGCCATCGAGTTCGAACTTACGTCCCGTGATCGCGGCCTCGGCATCAGTGCGGATTTCGACCGTGTCGTCCTATGGTTCGAGCACGACCTTTACGATCAGCTTCAACTGATCCAGGCGCTGGACTGGTTCGCCGACCATCCCCGCGAGCCCGAAACGCTGCTGCTGGTGCAGACCGACGACTATATCGGCCACCAGGAGCCGGAAACGATCGCCGAACAGATCACGCAGGCGCGGCCCGTGACGCAGAGCCAGCTCGATCTTGCGGTCAGAGCCTGGGCGGCTTTCCGCCAGCCCACACCGGAAGCCTGGGCGCATCTGCTGAAAGAGGATCTATCGGCCTTGCCGTTCCTGCGCGGCGCAGTGGTTCGGATGCTCGAGGAACTCCCGGGCCCCGACGGGCTGTCGCGGACGGAGCGGCAGTTACTTGCCTGTCTCGAGGCCAAGACCGCTCTGTCGTCGGTCGCCCTGTTCGGCACGGCGCAGAAGATGGAAGAGGCCGAGTTCATGGGCGATTGGAGCTTCTGGCGGTTCCTCGACGGCCTGGCCTTGGCTCCCAAGCCGCTCGTCGCCGGTTTGGAGTGTGCGCCGTTCCAATTCGATGACAAGGCCCGCATGGAGGCCTATGTGAAAAGCCAGCCGGCGCTGACCGTGCTCGGCAAGGACGTGATTGCGGGACGCGCCGACTGGGCCCAACATCACGCCATTGATCGTTGGATTGGGGGAACGCATCTCACCAATGCACGGCTCTGGCGCTGGGATTCCGAGACGCAGCATCTGATTGCGCCCGCGTAGAAGGTCAAAAAGCCCAATCGAGAGTTAGGCGCGGTTCTTCGCTAAGGCGTCGAAGCTCATGATTTCCTTGAGCAAGCCCTCGAGCTCGCGAAGCGGAACCATGTTGGGACCGTCCGACGGCGCCGTATCCGGGTCCTGATGGGTCTCTATGAACACGCCGGCGATGCCGACCGCCGCCGCGGCGCGTGCCAGCACAGGGACGAAGCGCCGTTCGCCGCCGCTGGTGCCGCCCTGCCCGCCGGGCTGTTGAACCGAATGGGTCGCGTCGAAAATGACCGGGGCGCCTGTCTCGGCGAGAATGGGCAGCGCCCGCATGTCCGAGACGAGCGTGTTGTAGCCGAACGAGACGCCGCGCTCGGTCACGAGGACGTTCGGGTTGCCCGCGGCGGCGACCTTCGCCACCACGTGGCGCATGTCCCATGGAGCGAGAAATTGCCCCTTCTTGACGTTGACCGCCTTGCCGGTTCTCGCGGCGGCCACGAGAAGATCCGTCTGCCGGCAGAGGAAGGCAGGAATCTGAAGGACATCGACAGCCTCGGCCGCCGCAGCGCACTGATCCGGTTCGTGGACGTCGGTAACAACGGGAAGACCCGTGCTTTCGCGGATCTCGGCGAAGATCGGCAAGGCCTCTTTCAGGCCAAGCCCCCGCGCGCTGCCGAGGCTCGTCCGGTTGGCCTTGTCGAACGAGGATTTGTAGACGAGCCCGATACCGAGCCGCCCGGCGATTTCCTTTAGCGCTGTTGCCGTTTCCAGCGCATGCGCCCGGCTCTCCAGGGCGCAAGGCCCCGCCATCACCGCGAGCGGCAGAGCGTTTCCGAAAACGACATTGCCGACCGAGACCGAAACGGCTGGCGCAGGCTTGAGAGCTTCATTCATGGCGTCCTTCATGGGGCGGCGAATGGCGTGCGTCAACTGTCGGGAATCGTGTCAATGTCATGAATTGACAAGGCAGAGTTCGGGCGAAGCTGCACAAGGTCTGGTCCGGACGAATCCTGGGCAGCCATTCATTGGGAGGGACATAGATGAACAAGGCTGTGGCCGAATTTATCGGCACGTTTGCATTGGTACTTATCGGCTGCGGAACCGCTGTGATCGCGGGCATGGGGGAAGGTCCGACCGCAGTCAATATTCTCGGCATCGCCATGGCGTTCGGTTTGACCATCGTGGCCATGGCTTATGGCATCGGACAGGTCTCCGGCTGCCACATCAATCCGGCCGTCAGTCTCGGTGTTCTCGTGGCCGGGCGCATGACCGTTTCCGATTTCATCACCTATGTGATCGCGCAGGTTCTTGGCGCCATCGCGGGCGCTGCTGTGCTTTACCTCATCCTCTCCGGAAAGGCGTCCGGATGGACCGGATCGCTCGGACAAAACGGCTGGGGTGAAGGCTATCTCGGCGAGTACAGCATGACCTCCGCCTTCGTCTACGAGGTCGTGGGCACATTCCTGTTCCTGGTGTGCATCCTCGGCGTTACGCAGAAGGGCGCGCCGGTCGGACTTGCCGGACTTGCCATCGGCCTGACGCTGGTCGCGCTACATCTTCTCGGCATCAACATCACGGGCACGTCGGTCAATCCGGCGCGGTCGCTCGGTCCTGCCCTTGTTGGCGCGGGCACAAATCCCACAGCTCTTTCGCAAGTGTGGCTGTTCATCGTGGCACCGTTCATCGGCGCGGTACTGGCGGCCATGTTGTTCCGCGCGGGCGGTGTGTTGACGGGCGACGACGAAATCCCGGTGCGGGGCGAAGGCGACTCGGATGTCGCGCCAGGGGCGTCCGCACCGCAAAAATAACTGGGAGCGAGGCGGCGCGGAGCCCTTATTCCGGCTCCCGCCGCGTCCACTTGTGCCGGCCCTCTTCGAAGTGGCTGACACAGGTCGGGAAGGCTGGGAGCCACGGCTCCCGGCGCTTCATCCAAAGCTCGTAAGTCGGCGTGAACGCACCGACATCGTCGAACGAGCCGGGATGTACATAGAACTCGTCCTCGCGGAAATAGGTCGAATAGATTGGCGCGCCGCAATTGCGGCAGGAGTAGCGCCGGACCTTTTCCGTGCTGGCGAACGTGATGACCTCACCGGAGACCGTCACCGCCTCGGGCGGGAACACCGCATAGAAATTGAACGGTGCGCCATGCGCCTTCCGGCATGTCATGCAGTGACAGATGCCGACACGGTAAGGCTCGCCCCGCGTCTCGACCCGGACCTGCCCGCATGCGCACGAGGCTTTACGAACTTCATCAGACATGGATGAATCCAATCGTTAGACCAAACGGCTCTGCTCCACCGCGGCGGCGATGAAGGATTTGAAAAGAGGATGCGGCGCGAACGGCCGCGACTTCAACTCGGGATGGAATTGAACGCCGATGAACCAAGGATGGCCGGGAATCTCGACGATCTCCGGCAGGAGGCCATCCGGCGATAGGCCCGAGAAGCGGAGCCCGGCGCGCTCGAGGCGTTCGCGGTAGCGCATGTTCACTTCGTAGCGGTGCCGGTGGCGCTCTGAGATTTCCGTCGTTCCATAGATCTCGGCGACCTTGCTGTCCGCGGCGAGCGTCGCCTCGTAGGCGCCGAGCCGCATGGTGCCGCCAAGGTCGCCGTTCTGCTCGCGGCGCTCCAGCTCGTCGCCTTTCATCCACTCGGTCATGAGGCCGATCAGCGGTTCGTTCGTCGGGCCGAACTCGGTCGAGCTTGCTTTCTCGATTCCCGCCACGTGCCGCGCGACCTCGAGCACGGCCATTTGCATCCCGAAACAGATTCCGAAATACGGGAATTTTCGCTTCCGGGCATAACGCGCGGCATAGATCTTTCCTTCGGAGCCGCGCTCGCCGAAGCCGCCGGGCACGAGAATCCCGTTCACATTCTCGAGGTAGGCCGCTGCGTCCTCGCTCTCGAAAATCTCGGACTCGATCCATTCGAGATTGACCTTGACCTTGTTGGCGATGCCGCCGTGGATCAGTGCCTCGCTAAGGGATTTGTAGGCGTCCTTCAGCCCCGTGTACTTGCCGACGATGGCGATCGTCACCTCGCCGTCCGGCTCGGCGATCGTGCTGGAGATTTCGCGCCACAGCGACAGATCTGGTTGAGGCGCATCGGTAATGCCGAACGCGGCCAGAAGCTCGCTGTCCAGCCCCTCGTAGTGATAAGCGAGCGGCACGTCGTAGATGCTGGAGACATCGAGCGCCTGGATGACGGCCTCGGGACGGACGTTGCAAAACAGAGCGATTTTGCGCCGTTCGTCCGGCGGCAAAGGCCGGTCCGCGCGGCAGAGCAGAACGTCCGGCTGGATGCCGATCGAGCGCAACTCCTTGACCGAGTGCTGGGTTGGCTTGGTTTTCAGTTCCCCGGCGCTTGGGATATAGGGCAGCAGGGTCAGATGGACAAAGGCGCTCGTTCTACGCGGCAACTCATTGCCGAGCTGGCGGATCGCCTCGAAGAACGGCAGACCCTCGATGTCGCCGACGGTGCCCCCAATCTCGCAGAGCACGAAGTCGACATCCTCGTTTCCGGTAACGACGAAGTTCTTGATGGCGTCGGTCACGTGGGGAATGACCTGGACGGTGGCGCCCAGATAGTCTCCCCGGCGCTCCTTGGCGATGATTTCCTGATAGATCCGCCCGGTGGTGATGTTGTCGGCCTGTTTGGCGGGCCGGCCGGTGAAACGCTCGTAATGGCCGAGGTCGAGATCCGTCTCCGCACCGTCGTCGGTGACGAACACCTCGCCGTGCTGGTAGGGGCTCATGGTCCCCGGATCGACGTTTAGATAGGGGTCAAGCTTGCATAGGCGCACACGAAAGCCGCGCGCCTGCAAAAGCGCCCCAAGCGCTGCCGAAGCAAGCCCCTTGCCGAGTGAGGAAACCACGCCGCCGGTGATGAAGACGTACCGCGCCATGGGCCTCGACCCTACACCGAGTCTGCATCCGCGCGCAGCCCAAACATGCCGGGCGAGACGTCTTGGCGCAGAATTTCCTGTGAGAAACGTCCGTTCGAAATCAGTTGGATTGCGGGACTTGCGGGCCCGATGGCGCTTCCGGTGCCGCAGGCGCCGACTGACCGGGAATCGCGAGTGGCGAAAGACCATCCTCGCCACCGCTGGTCGGTACGATGGACGGAGCCTGGCCGGAATTGTGGCTGGCCAAGATCGATAGCGTCATGCTCGTGGCGAAGAAACAGGCCGCCAAAATGGCCGTCGTCCGCGTGAGCGCGTCGCCGGCACTACGGCCGGTCATGAAGCCGCCGCCGGCGCCGCCACCGCCGCCAATACCAAGCGCGCCGCCTTCGGAGCGCTGAAGCAGGACAACGCCCACGAGCGCGAGCGCGATCATCACGTGGATCAAAAGAATTACGGTGGTCATTGGGTCGCCTTGTTACCGGAAGGCGCTGTCTTATCCGAATCCGCTATGGCTTGGCTAGCCCCTGGCGCAGCGGCGCTGGCCGCGACTGGAGCCGGCGTACTGGCGGCGGCTGTCTTGTCGCCAGCGGCGAGATCCGCGTTGTCGTCGATGTCCCCTTCTCCTTCGCTCTCCGCGAGGGCAGCGGCGATCGCGTCCGCAACAGGTCTCGACGGGTTCCGGTAGGGCATGAGCGACGAGGCGGCCACGCCAGCCATCACATAGGTGGGAACGGACGGTTTGCGGTCAGGTAACGAGGGCGGTTCAGGCTTCGGGATGCGCACCCCGTCCGTGCGGCAGCGGAAGGCGATTTGCTCCTCCACCGACAGGTATTGGCGCACCTGTTCGATCATGTCCTTATCGTGCAGATGGTCCTTGACCCAGTCGGGTCCGCGTTGCAGAGCCGCGCCGACCGTTGGGGTCAGCAAAGTCTTTATTTGGACTTTCAGCGCGTCGCATTGCTCCCGCTCCAAGGGTTCCGCATAGGCGGCATAAGCTGGCGCGGCGAGTGAAAAAGCGAACAGTACGGCGGCGATTGAACGCTGCTTCGTCATCCGCTCCCCGTTGAAATGATGGCCCCCTGCCCTCGTCATATCGGCAGAATGCAGAACATTAACCGATTTGCAAGCACAGACCCAGGGTTTTCGAGGGTCTGTTTAGCTGCGGGTTCCGGCATAAACCGACAAAATTTCATAGAAATCCACAGCCTTCAGGCTTGCCCCGCCCACCAAGGCGCCGTTCACCTCGGGCACGAAGAGGAGTTCTGCCGCGTTGGAGGGCTTGACGGATCCGCCGTAGAGGATGCGCGTGCCGCCCGCTTCGGCATCGCCTAGCATTTGGCCGAGGACTGTGCGAATCAGGCCGTGAACTTGGGCGACTTCTTGCGGCGTGGGCGTGAGCCCCGATCCGATCGCCCAGACCGGCTCATAGGCGATCACCGTATTGGTGGCGCGCGCGCCCTCCGGAACGGAGCCCTCCAGCTGGGTTCGGAGGATATCCAGGGTCTTGCCGTCCCGGTAATGGGCTTCGGTCTCGCCGATGCAGACGATTGCCATGAGCCCGGCGCGGTAGGCTGCGAGGGCCTTGGCCTGAACCAGGGTGTCCGATTCGCCGTGGTCAGTCCGCCGCTCCGAGTGGCCGACAATGACGGCCGTGGCGCCGGCGTCAGCCAGCATTTCAGCGGAAATATCGCCAGTATGCGCGCCGGATGGGAGCGGATGGCAGTCTTGAGCGCCGATCATGATCGAGGAACCGTCGACGATCTCGCGGGCTCGGGAGAGCAGCGTCGCGGGCGGGCAAACCATGATATCGGTTTCCGGAACCGGTGCTGCTTCGAGACGGTTCCGTAGCGAAGCCAGCTCCGCAAGCGAGCTTCCGAGCCCGTTCATCTTCCAATTCCCGGCTACGAGCGGCCTGATCCCCGTCACTCTTCCTCCCCGCCTCGCGCGTCCACGATGTCGAATCGGCGCGATTTTCCTTTGTCTGTTCGTGTTGCCGCACTCGCGCTTGCTACCTATGATGCGCGCCGCGCCGGGCGATCCTAACATCGGACGCCGGTACGGTTTTGGCAATTCATGAATAAGAAGGTCTTCGAGGCGTGGCACTCGACACATTGCGCAAAGGCGCAGGAAAAACGTTCGGTTTGATTCTCGTCGCCCTTCTGGTGGTGAGCTTCGCCATTTGGGGCATCGCCGACATCTTCACTGGTTACGGGCGCCAGAAGCTCATCCAGGTCGGCGATACGGAAATCTCTCCGCAGGATTATCAACGCGTCCAGCAAGACGTTCTGCGCGCGATGAGCCAAGACGCGGGCCGCAGCCTGAGCCTACAGGAGGCGCGCACGGCCGGACTCGACGCACGTGTGCTGGAACGACTTGTGGGCGGCGCCGCTGTCGACACGCATGCGAGGCATCTCGGGCTCAGCATCAGCGACGACGCGCTTCTCGCTCAGGTCATGAAGGACCCCTCGTTCCAGGACGGTTCGGGAAACTTCAGCCCCCTCGCCTTTCAGTCGGCCTTGCGCAACATCGGCATGAGCGAGGCCGGATATCTGCAGACCATGCGCGAGCAGAATCTGAGACGGCAATTGCTGGTCACCGTCGGCGATGTCGCCAGCAGCCCGCAGACGCTCATCGATGCGCTGAACCGGTTCAACGAGGAGCGGCGCATTCTGAAATATGTGCTTGTGCCCAAGTCCGCCGCCGCACCTGTCGGCAATCCGACCGAGGCGGACTTGAAGTCGTATTACGACAATCACAAACAGCAATTCACGCAGCCCGAATATCGGAAGGTCGGTTTGATCGCCGTCACGCCCGAAACGGTCAAGGCCGAACTCAACATCACCGAGGCCGATCTCAAGTCCGCCTACGAAGCCAAGAAGGATACGCTGGGACAGCCGGAGCGGCGGCGGGTGCAGCAGATCGCCCTTCCGAACATGGAGGAAGCGGAGAAGGTCGCGGCCAAGATCGAATCCGGAACCGACTTCGTACAGGCGGCGAAGGATCTCGGGCTGAGTGAAGCGGACATCGATCTCGGCACGGTGACGATGAAGGACCTCGCCGATCCCGTCGTGGCGGAGGAAGCCTTCAAGCTCGACAAGGATCAGGTCAGCAAGCCGATCACGGGCAAGCTCGGCAGCGTGGTCTTGATCCGCGTGACCGAAATCACCCCGGGCAAGATTCCAACCTTCGAGGAAGCCAAGGCTGGCATCGAGAAGGATATCGCGAAGGAGCGAGCCTCCGGTGCGATCTTCGACCTGCACGACAAGGTCGAGGATGAGCTCGCCTCGGGCTCGACACTCGAAGAGGCCGCGGCAAAGCTGAAGCTCGACTATCAGGTCGTCGATCAGGTGGATCGCGAAGGCCGCAAGCCGGATGGCTCGTCCATGCAAGCTCCCGCCTTGAAGGATCTGCTGAACGGCATCTTTGCGACCGATGCCGGAATCGAGAACGATCCCATCGATGCGCGTGACGAAGGCGTGGTCTGGTACGAGGTGCTGGGCGTCACGCCCGAGCAGCTTCAGCCCTTCGATCAGGTGCGGGCCGACGTCGAGAAGGGCTGGCGTTCCGAGGCGACCCGCAATCAAGTCGCCAAATTTGCCCAGAAACTCGTCGGAGAGCTCAGCAGCGGCAACAAGACGCTCGAAGACGTGGCAAAGGAACTCGGCAGCGACGTTCTGCCGACATCGGCATTGAAGCGCGACGACATCACGGTGAATGTCCTCCCAGCGGCGGTGCAGCAGGCCTTCACGCTGCCCAAGGGCGGATTCGGATCGGCTGCGTCCGGTGTCGATGAAGGCCGGATCGTGTTCCAGGTCGATGAGATCGTCGAGCCGCCGGCAGTCGACGAGCGCGCTCTGAAGCAACTGAAGGCCCGCATTGCCCTGTTGTTCAGCGAGGACATTATCGCGGAGTATTTCAGCGAGTTGGAGCAGACCTACGGCGTCCAGATCAATCGTCAGGCGCTTGCGAAGCTCGTTGGCGGCGGCGAGGAGCCATGAGCCCGGCGCCAGCCTCGGTGAGTCCGTTTCAACCGGAATTGGGTTCGGCTGCGATGGAGCCGGACCTGGCGGCATTTGCGCGGCTCTATGAGGAAGGCGTGCCGCAAGTGGTGTGGACGCGGCTCGTCGCCGATCTGGAAACGCCCGTGTCGGCCATGCTCAAGATCGCGCACGAGCGGCCCAACAGCTTTCTTCTGGAGTCTGTCGAGGGCGGCGCCAATCGCGGCCGTTATTCCATCATCGGCTGCGAGCCCGATCTGATCTGGCGCGCTCAAGGCGACAAGGCCGAACTCAATCGCAGTCCGCAATCCGACCCGGACGGCTTCGCGCCCGCGCCGCAGCCCGCGCTTGAGAGTCTGCGGGCCCTGCTGGCCGAGTCGAAGATCGCTCTGCCCGAGGGGGTGCCCCCGATGGCCGCCGGCATCTTCGGCTACATGGGCTATAACACGGTTCGCCTGATCGAGCGCTTGCCGGACGGCAAGCCGGACGATCTCGGCCTGCCCGACAGCATTCTCATACGTCCCACGCTGATCGTGATCTTCGACAGCGTGAAGGACGAACTGTGTGTGGTAACGCCGGTGCGGCCCGCGCCCGGCGTGAGCGCGAAGGCCGCCTATGCCCGCGCTGGCGAACGGCTGAACCTGATCGTGGAGCGTCTCGATCAGCCCCTGCCCCATCAAAGCGAGCTCCATCTCGATATCCCGCATCCCGCGCCGTGCCCGGTGACGTCGTCGGATGCCTATATGGCCAAGGTCGCGCGCGCCAAGGAGTACATCGCCTCGGGCGATATCTTTCAGGTCGTTCTCAGTCAGCGCTTCGAGGCGCCGTTCGAGCTACCGTCCTTTTCGCTGTACCGCGCGTTGCGCCGCGTGAACCCATCGCCCTTTCTCTACTATCTAAATTTCGGCGGCTTCGCGGTTGTCGGTTCGAGCCCTGAGATTTTGGTGCGTGTACGGAAGGGTGAAGTCACCATCCGCCCCATCGCCGGAACGCGTCCGCGAGGACGAACCAGAGAAGAAGATCAGGCGCTCGCCGAGGAGCTTTTGGCCGACACGAAGGAGTGCGCGGAGCATCTGATGCTGCTCGATCTCGGGCGGAACGATGTCGGGCGCGTATCGGAGGTAGGCAGCGTTCACGTCACCGATAGCTTTTTCCTCGAATACTACAGTCAGGTCATGCACATCGTGTCCAACGTGGTCGGCAAGTTGGCGCCGGAGCACGATGCGGTTGGTGCGCTTATGGCGGGCTTCCCCGCCGGAACCGTGTCGGGCGCGCCCAAGGTGCGCGCCATGGAGATCATCGACGAGCTCGAGGATTCGGCGCGCGGCATCTATGCGGGCTGCGTCGGCTATTTTTCCGCCGACGGCGAGATGGATAGCTGCATCGTCTTGAGAACCTCGGTGGTGAAGGACGGAGTCATGTATGTCCAGGCCGGCGCGGGGATTGTCGCCGATTCGGTTCCGGAGAAAGAACAGACGGAATGCGTGAACAAGGCCGGCGCCCTGTTCACGGCCGCGGATGAAGCCGTACGATTTGCCGCGCGGGCCAAGCGCGGTCAGTAAGAATGCCAGGAGGTTACGACCATGCTCACTCTTAGCCTCCTACGCCACGCCAAATCGAGTTGGAAGAACCCCGCACTGCCGGACCGGGAGCGCCCCCTGAATGCGCGCGGCATGGGCGACGCCCCCGTCATGGGCCGGGCCATGTCCGAGCGCGGCATCGACCCTGAACTGATCCTGTGTTCGACGGCGCAACGCACGGTGGATACGCTCGCGCTCGTCCTTCCGGAACTGAAAATCGAACCGAAGATCTCCTACGAGGATGTGCTGTATCATGCGAGCCCTGCGGAAATGCTCGATATGCTGCGGGACATTCAGCCCGGTGCGAGCAGCGTCTTGCTCATCGGACATAACCCCGAGATCCAGGCGCTGGCGCTCGAACTCATCGGCGCCGGACCGCAAGAACTGCGCGAACGCCTAGCGGAGAAATTTCCGACGGGGGGGCTCGTCGTGATCAATTTCACGGCGGGGCTTTGGTCGAGCGTCGATGTGGGGAGCGGAAGTCTCTCCGCGTTCGTGACGCCCAAGGAACTACGTGGGGAAGCCGGGTAGCGGCGCCTTCCCGGCCTTGACGGCGCATTGGCGCGGGGCATAACTGGCACCATGCTGACCCTGATCGATAATTACGACAGCTTCACCTACAATCTCGTTCATTTCCTTGGTGAATTGGGCGCGGAGACGCAGGTCTACCGGAACGACAAGGTGACCGTCGACGAGGTTCTGGCCGAGCGGCCGGAAGCAATCGTGCTGTCGCCGGGGCCGTGCGATCCGGACCGCGCGGGCATTTGCCTGGAACTCGTCCGGCGCGCGGGGCCCGAGGTGCCGATCTTGGGGGTCTGTCTCGGTCATCAGACCATCGGACAGGTCTATGGTGGCAAGGTCGTCCGCGCGCCCTACTTGATGCACGGCAAGCTGTCCAAAGTGCACCACACCGGCAAAGGTATTTTCCAAGGCCTGCCGCAGGATTTCTCCGCCACGCGCTACCATTCGCTCGTGGTCGATCCCGAGACGCTGCCGGCGGAATTAGAAGTCACGGCGGAGACTGCCGACGGCATCATCATGGGTATGCAGCACACGCGCTATCCCGTGCATGGCGTGCAGTTCCACCCCGAGAGCATCGCCTCCGAACATGGGCACCGATTGCTCGCCAACTTCCTCGATCTCGCGCGGGTCGAGCGGCGTGCCCGCGGCAGTTCGGAAAGAGACCCGGCCGGTGCCGTCTAGCCCCTCGCCCGCCGGAGACGCGGATTCGGACGATCTGCGGGCGGCCATAAAAATCGTCGCGCGAGGGCAGAGCCTCAGCCAGAAGCAGTCTGCGAAAGCCTTCGAGGCCATCATGTCGGGAGATGCGACCGATGCTCAGATCGGCGCACTTCTGATGGGGCTTCACGTCCGTGGCGAGACGGTGGATGAAATCGCAGGCGCCGCGCGCGTGCTTCGCGCCAAGGCCCTACCGGTCAAGGCGCCGGAGGGCGCGATCGATACGTGCGGGACCGGCGGCGACGCCAAAGGCACACACAACATCTCGACCTGCGTTGCCTTCGTCGTTGCCGGGGCTGGAGTGCCCGTCGCCAAGCACGGCAACAAGTCGATTTCCTCGCGCTCGGGCTCTGCCGACGTTCTCAAGGCCCTCGGGGTCAATCTCGATTGTGCGCCCGAAACCATCGAGCGCTGCATTGCCGAGTGCGGGCTCGGTTTCATGTTCGCGCCAGCCCATCACGCCGCCATGCGCCACGTGGCCAAGGTGCGGGGCGAACTCGGCGTGCGGACGATTTTCAACCTGCTGGGGCCCTTGGCCAATCCGGCGGGTACCAAGTACCAAATCGTCGGCGTGTTCCACCGGAAGTGGGTCGAACCGGTCGCCAAGGTGCTCGGCGTCTTGGGCGTCGAACGGGCCTGGGTCGTCCACGGCGCGGACGGCCTGGACGAACTGACGACGACCACGGTCAGCGACGTGGCGGTGCTCGATGGTGGACAGGTGTCCACCTTCCGCATCTCGCCGCTAAACGCAGGCCTGCCCGACGCGAGGCCGGAGGACCTGACAGGAGGCGACGCGGAAGAGAACGCGGCGCATATCCGCGCTGTACTACAAGGGAACGTAGGGCCCTTGCGCGATATTGTGTTGCTGAATGCCGCCGCCGCGCTTCTGGTGGCGGGCAAGGCATCGACCTTGCGCGACGGCGTGACACTGGCGGCGGACGCGATTGACAGCGGGAAGGCGATGGCGGTTTTGGATGCGCTCGTTGCGCTCACCAATGATAGGGTCGAGGCATAGGATTTCCCATGGCGCATGTGCTCGACAAAATTCTGACTTACAAGCGCGAGGAGATTGCGGCAGCGAAGAAAATGCGCCCCGAGGCCGACCTGCGCGCCGAACTCGATCCGGGCCAGCCGCCGCGGCCCTTCGCGGGCGCGTTGAAGGTCAAGATTGCCGCAGGCGGCTTCGGGCTGATCGCAGAAATCAAGAAAGCCAGTCCATCCAAGGGTCTGATCCGCGCGGATTTCGACCCGCCGACCTTGGCCGTCGCTTATGAGCATGGCGGGGCGGCCTGCCTCTCGGTCTTGACCGACGGCCCCTCGTTTCAAGGCGACCCGGAATATCTGACCATGGCGCGCGCGGCCTGCGCCCTGCCTGCCCTGCGCAAGGACTTCATGGTCGATCCCTATCAGGTCCTCGAGGCGCGCGTCCTTGGAGCGGACTGCATTCTGATCATCATGGCGGCCGTCGGCGACGTTCTGGCGCGCGATCTCGAAGATGCGGCCCACGGCCTTGGCATGGACGTGCTGGCCGAGGTGCACGACGAAGCAGAGCTCGACCGGGCCTTGCGGCTCAAGACCGAGCTGATCGGCATCAATAACCGGGATCTGCGCACGTTCGACACCACGCTCGAGACGACCGAATGCCTCGCGCCGCGTGTGAGCGGAGACCGGATCGTGGTCTCGGAGAGCGGCATTTTCCACCACGAGGACCTGACGCGGCTATCGCAGGTCGGCGTTCGCGCCTTCCTGGTCGGCGAGAGCTTGATGCGGCAATCGGATGTCGCGGCCGCGACCCGCTCTCTATTGACCGGCCGGGAGAACATCGCCGAGGCCGCGCAATGAACGGGCAGCTGTCGCATCTCAACGCCCGTGGCGAAGCACATATGGTCGACGTCTCGGACAAAACCGTCACCTCGCGCAGCGCGACGGCGGTGGGCTTCGTGACCATGGCGCCTTCGACGCTCGACATGATCCTCGACAGCACGGCGCCCAAGGGCGATGTGCTGGCCACGGCTCGCATCGCCGGCATCATGGGTGCCAAGAAGACATCGGACCTCATTCCGCTGTGCCACCCGCTGGCGCTCTCCAAGGTCACGGTCGACTTCACGCCGGACCGCGCCGAGTCGTGCCTCCGTGTCGAGGCGACCGCGAAGGTGGACGGCAAGACGGGCGTCGAGATGGAGGCATTGACGGCCGTCACGGTCGCCTGTCTCACGCTTTACGACATGTGCAAGGCCGTCGACCGCGCCATGAGCTTCTCCGGCATTCGCCTGATCGAGAAGACGGGCGGCCGCTCCGGCACGTTCCGCGCGCCTTAAGGTCATGCCGCTCCTCCCGTTCGAGACTGCGCTTGAACTCGCCCTTTCGGGTCTGTGCCCGCTCGGTGCCGAGCGCGTCCCTCTCTCGCAAGCGCGCGGCCGTGTTCTGGCCGAAGACTTGGCGGCGACGCTGACACAGCCCCCGTTCGATGCCTCGGCCATGGACGGCTATGCGGTCCGTGCGGCCGATGTGGCGGCGCTTCCGGCGACGCTTGCACTGATTGGAGAATCCGCGGCCGGGGCGCGCTTTGGCGGTATCGTCGAACCGGGGCAAGCGGTTCGTATTTTTACCGGCGCACCGATTCCCGATGGCGCGGACACGGTCGTGATTCAGGAGGATGCGGACACGCTCGGCAGCAGCGTCGTGGTCAAGGACGCTATCGCTGGGCGGCATATCCGCCCGCGCGGACAGGACTTCCTGCAAGGCGATGTGCTGCTGACCGCCGGTACCAGGCTTGGGGCGCGGGCGTTGCTGCTCGCGGCCGCCATGAACCACGCCGAACTGCCGGTGCGCCGTAAGCCGAAGGTCGCGATCCTATCGACGGGCGACGAAGTCGTACGGCCGGGAAGCGCCCTCGGGCCCGATCAAATCGTAGCTTCCGTGGGCTATGGCATTGCAGCGCTGGTCGAGGCTCATGGCGGCGAAGCGATCGATCTCGGGATCGCACCGGACGATTCCGATGCCATCGCAACGGCCATCGAAGGGAGCGCAGGCGCCGACATCCTCGTCACGATCGGTGGCGCCTCCGTGGGCGAACGCGATCTGGTGACGGATGCCTTGGCGCGCGCCGGACTGCAGCTCGATTTCGGTAAGGTCGCCATTCGCCCCGGTAAACCGGTCTTCTCGGGCCGGCTCGTATCTGGAAATGGCTCGGAGACAAAGACACGGAAGGTCTTGGGCCTCCCCGGCAACCCCGTTTCGGCGCTCGTCTGTTCGGTCGTTATCCTTTTGCCGATGCTGCGCGCCCTGCTCGGTCAAGTAGGAGAGGACACCGCTCGAGACGCCGTTCTCGAGGCGCCGCTTGCGAAAAACGGACCCCGGCAGTCTTATCTCCGGGCAACGTCCACGTTCTCGGCGGACGGGAAACGCCATGTTCAGGCTTTGCCCTCGCAGGATTCGTCCCTAATGGCGGCGCTGGCAAAGGCCGATTGCTTGATCGTGCAAGCTCCGGATGCCCCGGCCCTGCCTCAAGGCGCGGGCGTAAAAATTCTGCTGCTCCCGGCCTAATTAATAGCTCAGCAACCCGAATCGAACGAACAAAGGGCGATCAAAAGCGCCCACACACACAACGGATTGTGTGACCGCGCTTGCGGAACACAAATAGAACATTTATACTGTTCACGATTTGTACAATTGGGGCAACGCTTCGTATTCGGGCTCATTGCAGGCGGATTGACTGCCGCAGAGTCCGAACCGCTCGAAAAGGGGGCCAGATGCTCACACCGAAGCAAAAAGAGCTTCTCATGTTCATTCATGAGCGGTTGAAGGAATCCGGCGTTCCACCTTCGTTCGATGAGATGAAGGAGGCTCTGGATCTCAGGTCGAAATCGGGCATTCATCGCCTCATCACGGCCTTGGAGGAGCGCGGCTTCGTGCGCCGCCTGCCCCACCGGGCTCGTGCCATGGAAATCATCAAGCTACCCGAATCGGTTCCGCAAGGAATCGCGGCGCGCGGGCGCGGATTCTCGCCGAGCGTGATCGAGGGCAGCCTGGGCCGTGCGGCGCGGACGCCGGAACCGGCTTCCGACGCGCAGACGGTCGCGCTGCCGATCATGGGGCGGATCGCTGCCGGCGTTCCTGTCGAAGCCATTCAGACCAAGCTCGATACGATTGAGGTGCCGCCGGAACTTCTTGCCAAGGGAGAGCACTACGCGCTCGAGGTCAAAGGCGATTCCATGATCGATGCCGGGATTTTGGAGGGGGATACGATCATCGTCCGCAAGTGCGACGACGCCAGCAACGGCGATATCGTCGTGGCGCTCGTGGACGAGGAGGAAGCCACGTTGAAGCGTCTGCGCCGGCGTGGCGATTCCATCGCGCTCGAGGCCGCAAATCCCGCTTACGAAACTCGCATCTTCGGGCCCGACCGGGTGCGCGTTCAGGGGCGCCTCGTCGGTCTCATTCGCCGCTATTGATGCCCCTAGCCGCAGCCGGCGCAGGCCCGGATCGCGACCAGGGACGTGAACCGCGCCTTTCGGCAACCGTCTCGGTACGGATCGAAAGCGCCCCGATATAAAGGGCGTGCGCCCCTTTTGCCGATAGGGCCGTCTTATCGACGACCACGCGTGGCGCTTTGCAAGCTTTGCCGAGCTTGAACGGCGCGATCACGATATCCGCCGTTCGGCAATCCTCCGCCAACGCTCCACTCTCCCGGATCAGCGCGATCGTCTTCCCTTTCACCTGTCCGATACAGCCGAGCGGATCGCAGCGAAACGGTGTCGTTCGCGGAAGGTTGGCCGGATCGGTGTCGTCGCCATCCGCCAAGAGCCATTTCTCCACGCTATAGGTTCCCGCCGTTGCAGGCGGAAACACGAGGCCGCCATCCACGCCGCGCAAGGCGGCCATCTTGCCGTCGCGTTCGATCAAGACGTCAGGCCGGTTGCCCGGCGGTGCGAGCGCAAGCCCGGCCGCGGCGATGACGAGGCCGAGGGCGCGAAGCCGCGTGCGCCACAGACATAGCCAAAGTCCGCCGAGCGCGATCAGGGCCAGCGCGGTTCCGGACAGGCTCGGCAGGATCGTAACCGCGCCTGGCCAGGATGCGACCCATTTCGCGGCGCCGACCATGAGCTCGATCCCGTAACCCATGACTTGGAGCGGCCAGGCTTCGAGGCCAAACGGCATCGCGATCAACGACAGCAGCGCCATCGGCATGATCAGTAGGCTGATGAGGGGCGTCGCGATCAAATTCGCAGCAAGGCCGAAATGGGTCATGCGGTGGAAATGATAGACGGCAAATGGCGCCACGGCGGCGCCGGCGATTAGGGTGGTCAACGCGGCGCCGATCACGAGTGCGGATGTCCAGCGTACGCCCCGCCATAGGGCGCCCGTCTCCGCCATGGAGACTTGGGCGCGCTTGGACAGGAACTCATACGCTGCGACCAGTGCGACGACAGCCGCGAACGACATTTGAAAACTCGGATCGAAGAGGGATTCCGGCGACCATATGAGAATAGCAAGCGCCGTCAGTGCGATATTCCGCATGGAGATCGGCGGCCGGTCGAGCAGAACCGCGATCATGACGATACTCATCATGATGTAGGCACGGATTGTCGGCACGGCCGCGCCGGACAGCGCCAGATAGAACGTCGCGGCCGCGAGCGCGGCAATCGCGGCCCATTTCTTGATGGGGTATCGCAAGACGAGTGCTGGGAACGCCGCCAGAAGCGCGCGGGTAAGCCAAAAAACGCTGCCCGCCATAATGGCCATGTGCAGTCCGGAAATCGCGAGGATATGCGCAAGCCCCGCGTCCCGCATCGCCTTGGTGACGTTCTCCGGGATCCCGCCCCGGTCGCCTGTGATGAGCGCCACGGCGATGGCGCCGGTTTCGTCTGGCAGTGCCCTGAGGATGGAAGCCTTCACCGCGTTCCGGACCTGATCGATCCTTGCCCAAAGGCGCAGACTGGGAGGCGGTGGCGGCACGCCTGCGAGCGGTGTGACGTGTCCGGTGGCGTAGCCGATCCCGCCAAGCTGCTTGAACCAGGCTTGACGGCCGAAATCGAACTCGCCGGGTGCGACTGGTGCAGGCGGTGGATCGAGCGTCGCGCGCACGGCCACCGCCTCTCCGGGGCGAGCGTGGTTGTTCTTGCCGGCAAGGGTAATGCGGACCCGTGCGGGCAGTTCAGCGGGTTCGAGCGTTCCGATGGAAAGCACACGCAGAGTCAGGCGGTCGCGGGCACCGGTCCGCTGTTCGAAGACTTCAACATAACCGGCGACGGGGACGTGGCGGAGTTCGCTTTGGAGGACCGGCGCCCTGACCGTTTCGGTGCGAATCTTCGCCGTCGCGAACCCCAGCGAGATCGCCAGGAGCGCCGCGCCGCACGCAAAGCCCAAGGCGGTGCGGCGGGTGAGGATGAAGACGCCCAGCGCCGCCAGGACAAGCGCGGCGGCCATGCGCGCGCCCGGTTCGACCGGCAGGTCGAAATAGAACACGATGCCTGCGGCGAAGAGGACGGGGAGCCAAAGGAACCAGCGGTCCGTCTCGGCCTCCAGCGCTTCGGCGAACAGCCAAGCCGGTCGCGTCAGAAGCCCTTTGGGAGTTGGCGCCCCCTCGGGGGGCCAATCTCCGCCGTCGACATTGTGCGGCATGGCTCCCCCGCCTGCCCTTACCCGTCTCGCGGCCTTATGCTACATCCACGCGCGAATGTTTTCCTTCTTCATCTCAAACCAC
The DNA here is from genome assembly GCA_020637815.1 of Hyphomicrobiaceae bacterium. Taxonomy (GTDB): domain Bacteria; phylum Pseudomonadota; class Alphaproteobacteria; order Rhizobiales; family Methyloligellaceae; genus Methyloceanibacter. The sequence continues at coordinate 378,967 of JACKJS010000001.1, forward strand.
CTTTCCGGTTCAAGACCTCACCGATGACCGAGACCGTTATCACGCGATTTGCGCCGTCTCCGACGGGCTATCTGCATATTGGCGGCGCGCGCACCGCCTTGTTCAATTGGCTGTTCGCAAAGGCCCATGGCGGCAAGATGCTGCTCCGGATCGAGGATACCGATAGGGCCCGGTCGACGGATGCGGCGATCGACGCCATTCTCGACGGATTGCGCTGGCTGGAACTCGATTGGGACGGCGAGACGGTTCACCAATACGCCCGCGCGGAGCGGCACCGCGAGGTTGCCGACCGGCTTCTCGCCGAAGGCAAGGCCTATCGCTGCTACGCCACGCCGGAGGAACTGCAGGCGATGCGCGAAAAGGCGCGCGCCGAGGGCGGCGCGCCCGGTTATGACGGCACCTGGCGCGACAAGGATCCATCGGAAGCACCGGAAGGCGTCGCTCCTGCGATCCGCTTCAAGGCACCGCGCGAGGGAGACACGGTGATTGAAGACCGCGTTCAGGGGCGCGTTTCGTTCGCCAACAAGGACCTGGACGACTTCGTCATTCTGCGAAGCGACGGCACCCCGACCTACATGCTGTCGGTGGTCGTGGACGATCACGACATGGAGATCACCCATGTCATCCGCGGCGACGACCATCTGACCAATGCGGCGCGGCAGACACAGTTGTTCAAAGCGCTCGGCTGGGATACGCCCGTCTACGCTCACGTCCCGCTGATCCATGGGCCCGACGGGGCGAAGCTGTCCAAGCGCCACGGAGCTCTAGGCGTCGAGGCATATCGCGAGATGGGATACCTGCCGGTCGCATTGCGGAACTACCTAGTCCGGCTCGGCTGGAGCCATGGGGACGCGGAGGTCATCTCAACCGAGGAGATGATCGGATGGTTCAATTTGGAGGCCATCGGGCGTTCAGCGGCCAGGTTCGACTTCGCGAAGCTCGAGAACCTCAACGGCCACTATCTCCGCGTGATGCCAGATGCGGAAATCGTAAGTTACTTGAAGGCACTAGTGCCGCACCTTGCCGATGCGGACGATATCCTGGTGCGCATCGGCGCCGACGGCTGGGGTAAGCTCGAGCGGGCCATGCCTGGCTTGAAGGAACGGGCGAAGACGCTGGTGGAACTCCTGGATAGCGGGGACTATTTGTTTGCCAGACGCCCTCTCTCGCCCGATGAGAAAGCTGCGAAGCTTCTCGACGACGGGGGCCGCGAAACTTTGGCCGAGCTTTTGCCCGCGCTACAATCCGTCGAGCCTTGGGCGGTACCGAGTCTGGAGGCGAGTGTCCGGGACTTTGCCGACCGGACCGGCCGCAAGCTCGGGAGGGTCGCCCAGCCCCTGCGAGCAGCCCTGACCGGACGCTCGACATCGCCAGGAATCTTTGACGTGCTTGAGGTTCTCGGTCGTGAGGAGGCCTTGGGGCGGATTGCGGACCAAGCCGGCGGCTTGGAGAATGCGTAATATTTATGCACAGTGTCGTGTTGCGCTGCGACAAAATCAACGCGAATATGCGGCGACGCAAAAAGCCATTGGGTGACATGCGGTGTTGTCGAGGGATTGACAGGCCAGTCCAACGCCCGGCCCGAGTTCCGTTACTGTCCAGGAGGTTTTGAGATGAGTGTCGCAGAAGAACTGGGCCCGAACGACATGGACGAAGCGACCATCACGCTGCGTGGTGGCGAGCACAACATGCCGGTTCGCAGCGGCACGATGGGCCCCGATGTCATCGACATCACGTCGCTCTACGGGCGGACGGGGTGCTTCACCTACGATCCGGGCTTCACGTCCACCGCAAGCTGCGAGTCCAAGATCACCTTTATCGACGGCGACAAGGGGATCTTGCTTTATCGCGGTTATCCGATCGACGAACTCGCCGAGCATACGACATTCATCGAGACGGCTTATCTCCTGCTCTATGGCGAGTTGCCGACCAAGGATCAATTTGAGGCGTTCAAGGTCCGCATCACACGCCACACGATGCTGCACGAGCAGATGAACCGGTTTTTCTCGGGCTTCCGCCGCGATGCGCATCCCATGGCCATCATGGTGGGAATCGTGGGCGCGCTGTCGGCCTTCTATCACGACTCCATCGACATCCAGGATCCATGGCAACGCGAGATGGCGAGTATCCGCATGATCGCGAAAATGCCGACCATCGCCGCGATGGCGTACAAATATTCGGTCGGACAGCCTTTCGTGTACCCGAAGAACGATCTGGACTACTCGGCCAACTTCTTGCGCATGTGCTTCGCCGTGCCGTGCGAGGACTATAAGGTCGATCCGATTTTGACGCGCGCCATGCGCCGGATCTTCATTCTGCACGCCGACCACGAGCAGAACGCGTCGACCTCGACCGTCCGGCTCGCGGGCTCGTCAGGAGCCAACCCGTTCGCCTGCATCTCCGCTGGCATTGCCTGTCTGTGGGGGCCGGCACATGGCGGCGCCAACGAGGCGGCGCTCGAGATGTTGGAGGAGATCGGTTCGGTCGATCGGATTCCCGAATATGTCAAACGGGCAAAGGACAAGGACGATCCCTTCCGGCTGATGGGGTTCGGGCACCGCGTCTACAAGAACTACGATCCGCGGGCGAAGATCATGCAGAAGACCTGTCACGAGGTGCTCGGCGCGGTCGGCATGGAGGACGATCCAATCCTGAAGGTCGCCATGGAGCTGGAGAAGATCGCCCTGTCGGACGAATACTTCATCGAGAAGAAGCTCTATCCCAATATCGACTTCTATTCGGGCATCACGCTGAAGGCGCTGGGCTTCCCAACAGAGATGTTTACGGTGCTTTTCGCCGTCGCCCGCACGGTCGGCTGGATCGCGCAGTGGAAAGAGATGATCGGAGATCCCTCGCAGCGCATCGGGCGTCCGCGTCAGCTCTACACGGGCGCGGTGCAACGGCCGTTCGTCCCAATGGACAAGCGCTGATCGGGCATACTCGCCGCTCCGAATGCGTTTTGATTTACGGAACCGTGCGCGTGCGATAGGTCACGCGTCCGTCTTGACGTCCCATGGTACTCCATAAAGGAAGAGCTTGCGTTCATTTGCGTCGTCGATGACGCGTTTGCGCTCCGCGAGCAGAACGTGCCCGGCGGCGACCGCGACGCCGGCAAGCCCTGCCTGGGCGGCTCTGTGGATCGTCTCTGGACCAATCGTCGGCATATCGATCCGTTCTTCCTGTCCGGGCTTTGGGGCCTTAACGAGCACGCCGCACGCGCCGCCGTGGCTCCGGCCTTGGCGTTTGATCTCCGCACAGCGCGCCAGCATTGCGTCGGTGCCTTCGGCCGCTTCGACCGCGAGAACGTGACCTTTGGAGACGACGGCCGCTTGGCCGATATCGAGCGTGCCAAGAGCTCGAACGGTTTCGAATGCGAGTTCCATGTCCGCTTTGTCCTCGGCGGCCGGCTTACGCGCGGTCAGATTGCCTTGAGGCATTAAGAGTTCCGGCAAAACATCGCCTGCGCCATGGACGCGATAGCCCTGCTCCTCGAAGAAGCGGACGATCCGGGAGAGGATGTGGTCGTCTCCGCCCTTGGCGAGGCTCAACAAGAACGGCAGCGTCTTGATGGCGCCGAGGTCGAATCGAACGTTGTCGAAATCCGGCCGGTTCACACCGCCGATAATGACGAGATCGTTGCAGTCATTCTTCTTGAGCGCGCCGAAGAGCTTTCCGACCTCGCCCCATTTGATCCAGGTATGGGGAAACCGCTCGATGGCCGGATCGGCCTCGCCTCTGATGCCGACGATGTGAAACGGGATGTTGTCGGCGCTCGCGGTCTCGGCGATGAAGGGCGGCAAGGAACCGCGCCCGGCAATGATACCGAGCGGCCCCAGAACCTTCGTCGCCTTCGGGGCGGACGACGATCCACTGTCAGCGGCTTGGCGTTGCGACATTGTTCGGGACGCAGAATGACCGATCAGAATCGCTCTTGATGAAATCTATGATCTGCCGGGCGAGTTCGTTGGCCGAGAACATGGCTTCGACGTCTTCGAGCCGTTCCTTCAGCGTGCCCTCGCTGGAGAACAGCATGCGGTACGCCTTGCGGAGCTCGTGGATCTGTTCGCGCGAGAAGCCCTTTCGCTTCAATCCGACGATGTTGAGTCCATTGAGATTGGCCCGGTTGCCGAGAGCCATGCCGAAGGGAATGAGATCGGCGGCCACGCCCGACATACCGCCCACGAACGAATAGGCGCCGATGCGGACGAACTGATGCACCGCGGAGAGCCCCCCGACGATCGCTCCGTCGCCAACGGACACATGTCCGCCGAGCGTCACGCCGTTCACGAGCGTGACGTTGTCGCCGATCTGGCAATCGTGAGCGACATGGGCTCCGATCATCAAGAAACAGTTCGAGCCGACATGTGTCGCCAAATGGCCTGTCGGCGTGCCCCGGTGAACGGTCACGTGCTCCCGGATGAGCGTGTTCTCTCCGATCGTCACCGTGCTTGGATCGTCCTTATATTTGACGTCCTGCGGTTCGAGTCCGACGGAGGCGAAAGGAAAGATCTTGCAACCGGCGCCGATCGTGGTGCGTCCCTCGATCACCACATGCGAACGGAGCACGACGTTGTCGCCGAGTTCGGCATGGGGACCGACAACGCAAAACGCCCCGATCTCGACATTCGACCCAAGTTTGGCTCCTGGATCGACCTGCGCGGTCGCGTGGATATTAGACATGAAATGCTTACTCTGCCTCGATCGTATCGACGATCACCGCACTGACCTCAGCTTCGGCCACAAGGTTGCCGTCGACGACGGCCCTCGCCTTGAAGCGCCAGACCTTACCGCGGCTTCGCATCTTCTCCACATAATAGAGAACCGTGTCTCCGGGGATCACCGGACGGCGGAAGCGCGCTTTGTCGATCGCCATGAAATAGACGAGCGGCGGTTCCTCGAACTCATCGAGAAAGCGCATGCACAAGGCGCCGGCGGTCTGCGCCATGCCCTCGATCAACAGAACGCCGGGCATGACCGGATTGCCGGGAAAATGGCCCTGGAAATAAGGCTCATTGGCCGTCACGTTCTTGATGCCGGTTGCTGAGCGATCCCCATCCATGTCGACGATACGGTCGACCAGCAGGAATGGGTAACGATGTGGCAGAAGCTTCATGATATCGGCGGTTTCCACCTTATCAGGCCTCTGAATATCTCCGCTCTCGTTCATTCGGACCGGCTCCTCCGATGCGGGGGGCTGGCTATGCGCCGTCCCCGCCCTCTTCTTCTTCAATCTTTGTATCCCTACGTTCCGCAAGCTGCCGCAACAGGGTCAGCTCCCGGAACCACAACCGGACTGGCTTTGCCGGCGTTCCTCCCCAGCGCGCGCCGGCCGGAACATCGCCCCGGACGTTGCTGCTTCCGGCGATCTGTGCTCCGGCACCAATCTTGAGGTGGCCGACAACGCCAACCTGGCCGCCCAGAGCTACGAAATCGCCAAGTTCGGAACTGCCCGAAATACCCGTTTGCGACACGATAATGCAATGCCTTCCGACGATGACGTTGTGCCCGATTTGGACGAGATTATCAATTTTCGTGCCTTCTCCGATAATCGTATCTCGAAGGGCACCGCGGTCGACCGTCGAGTTGGCTCCGATCTCCACATCGTCCTGCACCACGACCCGGCCGATCTGTGGGACTTTCATGTGTCCTTCGCGGCCCATGGCGAAGCCAAAGCCATCCTGGCCGATGGCCACGCCCGCGTGCAGGACGACTCGGTTTCCGATCAGAGCATGGGTGACGGATGCGTTGGGTCCGACATAACAGTCCCGGCCAATGTGAACCCGGTACCCGACGACCGCGCCGGCGGCGATAGTCGTCCCCCGGCCGATTTGAGCCTCTGGGCCGACGATGGCGCCGGGCTCGACAATGACGTCTTGCTCGAGGATCGCAGATGGATGGATGGCGTCCGTAGGAGCCCCGCTCCGTGCAGGACCGGCTGCCCGAGGTCTGCGGGACTCCGGGTAGAACAGCGCAATGGCCTTGGCAAAGCCCCGATAGGGCTCGGGCATGACGAGCGAGGCCGTTCCCCCAGGTACCTTGCGCACGAATTTGGGCGCGACGATGCATGCGCTCGCCCTCGTGCCTGCCAAGGCCGGTAAATACTTCGGATTGTCCACGAAGGACAGGTCGCCCTCGCCCGCGTCGTCCAAGGGCCGCACATCGTTGATCGGAAGTTCCGGGTCGCCAATCGCCCCGAGCTCGGCCCCTACGGCGTCGGCGACGACGCGCAAGGAGAACGGACCGGCACGGTCGAAAAAACCCGGATGTTCCATCAGGTCTCCTTGCGAACGGCGTGTCGCAACGCGCGTGAGCAGGAAGCCGCGTTGGACGGCGGCAATCCTTAGAATTGGGTCGAAGCGCCGAAGCGGAAGAGTTCCGTCCGGTCGAAGTCGGCCTTCAGCAGCGCCTCGGCAAGGTCGGCGCGGAGTGGGCCAAGCGGAGACTGCCAGATCAGGCTGACGCCGGTCGACAGACGGACATCCGCCGTGTCGAGAATGTAGCTGCCTTCGCCCCCTTGCGAAACAGGCAGCGTCACCGCCTCGATGGCGTTCTCGCCCGGTCCCCAAAGCGAACCGGCGTCTACGAAGACCGCGCCTTGCATCCCGAGATTTTCAGGAATAAGCGGCAACGGGAAACGGACTTCGGCGGTCGTGGCCCAGAAATATTTGCCGCCCAATGCGTCTTCGCTACAGTTTCCGATGCGCCCGCCGGTCGTAGGATTGCGGCACGCGTCGCGAGGACCGTAGCCCGCGCGGTCGAAGCCGCGGATCGTCTCGCCACCCTTGAAGAACAGGTCCGTCAGGCGGAGATTCTCGTCGCCCCATGGCTCGATGATGCCGCCCTGGACGCGGCCAACAAGGGTGATCTTGTTGGTGATGGGATAGTAACCGCGGGTATCCACGACGAAGCGGTTGTAGTTCACGTCTCCGCCGACGCCGGCGAAATCCTGCGAGAGCGAAGCGAAGATACCGCTGGTCGGAGCCTGCGGCAGGTTCCGCGTGTCATAGGCAAGCGTGTAGCCAAGGCTCGAAACGATGACCGGCCCTTCGTCCGCAGCCTGCTTGATAGCGAGCGAAGCGTCGTTCGTCGCGTCGAAGATCTCCTCACGCTGCAGCCGGTAACGCAAGCCGAGTTGGGTGTTGTTGGCCACGGGGAAGCCAACCCGCAGATTGCCGCCCGTATCGCGCTGCCGGAACGAGGCAACATCGCGCAGATCGACCTCTTTGTGGAACAGGTCGAAACCGGCCGCGATGTTGCGGCCCAGGAAGGCCGGTTCGGTGAAGCTGAAATCGACCTGGAAGCGCTCGAGGCTGCCGGACAGGCCAAGGCGGACGTACTGGCCGCGGCCCATCAGATTGCGCTCGGTGATGCTGACGTCGCCGATCACGCCTTCCGTCGTGGAGTAACCAACACCGAAGGAGAACTCGCCGGTGGGCTGTTCCACGACCACGACGTTGATGACCACGCGGTCCGGCGCACTGCCGGGCTCGGTCTCGATATCGACGGTCTTGAAGAACCCGAGCCCGCGCAAACGTTTGCGGGCCGCTTCGATCAACAGCCGGTTATAGGCATCGCCTTCCGCCAGACGGAACTGGCGGCGAATGACCTGATCCTCGGTGCGGTAGTTGCCGACGATGTTGATCCGCTCGATATAGATGCGCGGGCCTTCGTCGATGACGTAGGTGATGTTGATCGTCTGCGTGGTCGGATCGCGATCGAAACGCGGCCTCACCTGACCGAACGCGTAACCCTGCTCCGACACTTTGACGGTCAGGGCTTCGACGGTCTTCTCGACCTTCTCCACGTTGTAGCGGCGCCCCGGTTTCGTCAGAAGAGCGCCGCCAAGGGCGTTCACGTCCAGCGATGGCAACGCGCTTTCAATATCGACATACCCGAACTGGTACCGCGGGCCTTCGTAGATCTCGAAGGTGATGACGAAACCGCCCTCGTTGCGATTGAGGAAGCCGCCGCTGCCGTCGCCCGGCACGATGTCGGCGTTCGAGGACAGGATGCGAACGTCAGCGTAGCCGTTCTTGAGATAGAACTGGCGCAGCAATTCGCGATCGAGGGCCAGCCGGTCCGGATCGTAAATATTCGTGTTCTTCAGAAAGCTCAGCCAGTTGGTCCGTGTCGTGGTGATCACGTAGCGCAGCTGGGAGTCGCTGAAGGAATTGTTGCCGACGAAACGGATCGCCTTGACCTTGGTTTTGACGCCCTCGCCGATCTGGAAGACGACTTCGACCCGATTGCCGCCGAGGGGAACGACTTGAGCGCTGACCTGGGCGTCGTAATGGCCCTGGCGGCTGAGGACGTCCCGGATACGCTGTTCGTCGGCCTGGACCCGCGCTTGGGTGTAGACCGAGCGGGGCTTGAGCTGAACTTCCGACCGAAGCGTGTCGGTCTCGACGTCCTTGTTTCCTTCGAAACGGACGCGTGCCACGACAGGGTTTTCGACGACGACCACGACAACCGTTGAATATTGCCGCCGGATCCGCACGTCCTTGAACAGGCCGGTCGCGAACAGGGTTTTGAGGGATTGATTGACTTCGCCCGGATCGTAAGGATCGCCGGCGGAAAACGTGAGGTAGGAACGGATCGTCTCGGCTTCGACGCGCTGGTTGCCTTGAACGACGATGGAGCTAATGGCGGTGCTTTGGGCGGCCGCCGTGAGGTCGCCGAATCCCCCACTGAGACCCAGCGAGAGCGGGACGCTACATAGCACGAGGAGGACTGCGTACAGCCCTCTTTCCAACGTCCACCGCACCATTTCTGGTGTAATCCCCCGTTAACCCAAACCCCCCAATAGACAGACGCCTATTGGACATTAGCTGGCCACTTGTTTGTGGCCGATTTTAGATACCAATTCGTTTCGCTGCGGATGAAATCACGTGGTTTCCTTAATCCCTGCCAGTGAATCTCACCATCATAGAAACTTCAAGTGAATCAGATCGTTCCAGGTTGCGAAAATCATTAGCATGAGGACGAACGCGAGGCCAATGCGAAAACCGATCTCCTGCGTCGATTCGCTGAGCGGTTTGCCCCTCACCGCCTCGATTCCGTAGAACAAAAGGTGGCCCCCATCGAGCATGGGTATTGGGAAAAGATTGATAAGCCCGATACTCACCGAGATGATGGCCGCCAGATTGAGGAGCGCAAGAAACCCAGCCGTCGCGACTTGTCCCGATACTTGGGCAATTCTCAGCGGACCGCCCAGCTGGTCGGCGTCCTCGCGGCCTTTGATGACGTCGTAGAGATAGCCGAGCGAGCGGGATACGACGAAATAGCACTCCTTCACGCCCATCACGAACGCGGTTAGAGGGTCGTGGCGTTCCAAGGTCCAATCGTCGGGCGAGGCACTTCGCTTGATACCCAGAAGGCCGATTTTGAATGTGTTTCCAAAGCGGTCGGTGATTTCCTTACGCTCAGGAACCGCAGTTAGATCGACGGGTGCGCCCCCACGGTCCACCACGAAATGCAATTCGCGGTCGGGGCTCGTGGCAACGATGCGCTGCATTTCGGAAAAATTGGTGATGCTCGTGCCGTCGATACTGGTCACGAGGTCGCCCGGCTTGAAACCGGCACGCTCGGCGGCGCTGCCGGGCGTGATCGAGTCCACCTTCGGCGCGGTGATGCGCTCACCGAAAACGCTGAAAATCGCCGTGAAAATCAAGATCGCGAAGATGAAGTTCGCGATGGGCCCCGCAGCGACGATGGCGGCGCGCTGGGCCAGCGATTTCCCCTGAAAGCTTATTTTACGGTCGGCCTCCGACATGGAGTCGAGGGATTTCTGGCCGGCGCTGGCTGCGTTCTCGTCGTCGATGAATTTCACGTAGCCGCCGAGCGGAATCCAAGCCACGCGCCAACGCGTCCCATGCCGGTCGTTGAATCCGAAGATTTCTGGGCCAAAACCGATCGAGAAGGCTTTGATGCCCACGCCGCACCAGCGCGCCACCAAGAAGTGCCCCATCTCGTGGACGAAAACCACGACGGTGAGAACGAATAGGAAGGGGATGAGATAGCCGAGAAGGGTTCCGCCAAATCCGGCAAGCGATGTGAATATGTCCATAAGTTCAGATACCTAGAAAATTTGACCCTTCTTAGTCCGCGCCGTCTTTCCTGATGCGAGGATTAGGCCCAGCGTGGCAGCCGCGCCTCGGCCCTCCGCCGTGCCTCTTCGTCGATTTCGAGGACGTCCTCCGCGCTCGTAGGGTTCAGGCCGGTCAGATCCGCGCAATCCACCAGAGTGGTTTCGACCAGGCCGGCGATTCCCAAGAACCCTAGCCGCTTCTCGAGGAAGGCCGCAACGGCGACTTCGTTCGCGGCGTTGAGCACAGCCCCGGCGCTTCCGCCGGAGCATAGCACGTCCTTTGCGAGGCGCAGTGCCGGGAACCGCTCGGGGTCCGGCGCTTCGAAGGTCAGCGAACCTAGTTTCGCAAGATCGATCCGCTCGTTCGGGACATGCATCCGTTTGGGCCAAGCAAGGCTATAGGCGATCGGTGTCCGCATGTCCGGGCAACTAAGCTGCGCGAGCACGGCGCCGTCAGTCATTTGAACGAGGCAATGCACGATTGATTGTGGATGGACGAGGACGTCCAGCTTCTCCGGCGGCAGCGCGAAGAGATGGTGCGCTTCGATCAGTTCGAGCCCTTTGTTCATCAGCGAAGCGGAGTCGATCGTGACTTTCGCGCCCATGGACCAGTTCGGATGTTTCAGGGCTTGCTCCGGCCCGGCTTCCGCCATCTGCGCCGCGGTCCATGTCCGGAACGGGCCACCCGACGCCGTCAGGCAAACCGACTCTACGCGGTCGAGCTCTGTTCCCGTCATGGCCTGCAGTGCGGCGGAGTGCTCGGAGTCGACGGGAAGCAGGGTCGTGCCGTGCCGTGCGACCTCGCTCATGAAGACGTTGCCGCCTGAGACGAGGCATTCCTTGTTGGCGAGTGCGACCGACGTTCCTTGACGGACGGCCCGGAGGGTCGGTCTGAGACCGGCGACGCCGACAATGGCCGCCATGATCCAGTCGGCCGGACGGGCGGCGGCGTCGAGCAGCGCTTGCGGACCGGCCGCCACTTCAATCCCCGTTCCCGCCAGAGCCAGCAGCAGGTCCTTGTAGCATTTGGCATCGGCCGACACGGCGAGTTTGGCGTTGTGGCGCACGGCCAGTTCGGCGAGCCGGGCCACGTTCCTGTTGCCGGTCAGCGCGATCACCTCGAAGGCGTCCGGATCGCGGCCGACGAGATCGAGCGTGCTCTCGCCAATCGACCCGGTCGCGCCGAGGACGGAGATCCGTTTAGGTCGCTTGGGATCGGAGCGCGGCGTTGTAGCCGGTTGTTTTTCTAATGGAAACAGGAGATGCCTCTTACCAGATCAAGAGCCCGGCGCCCGGAGAGACGGGGTTTCGCAAAGCGATGAGAGCCGCCACGACTGCGGCAAGCAAGAGGCTATCGATCCGGTCGAAAAAGCCGCCATGGCCGGGAATCAACTGGCTCATGTCCTTGATGCCCAAGCTCCGCTTCACCGCACTCTCAAGCAAGTCACCCATCTGGCAGGCGAAGGCAAGTGCTAATGCCACGACGGCTAGAGCGGATGCGGAGCTGTTGCCGAGATATTGGGCGAAGGCCAGTCCGATCAGGGCAGGCACGGTCGTTCCGACGAGGAATCCGCTCCACGTTTTTTTAGGCGAAATGGCCGGTGCGAATTTCGGGCCGCCGAAGGTCCTGCCGCCGACATAGGAGGCCGTATCGGTGGTCCAGGCGATGACAAGAACGAATAGAACCGCCGTCAGCCCGTAGGAAGGATCGCTGCGCAGCCAGATCAGCGCGGCCGCCGGCAAGGCGACATAGGCGAGCCCCGCCGCATCGAGCGTGGCGTTCCACGTGCCGTTTTTCTGCCTGCCCCAAATTGCGATGACGGCCAGTGCCGCGGCCAGCAGGATTGCGGCTACCACGAATTTGTGGACTGCCACGAAAATCACGAGTGCGGTGACGCAGGCTACTTGCAGGATCGTGGTTGCATCGGCGCCGGTGCCGCGCGTTGCGGCGCCCCACTCCCACAGCAGCAGCGTCGCCGAGGCGATCACGAGAACGAGGAAGCTCCAGGGGCTCGCCACGAGCGCCGCGAGCGCGAGTGTTGCCAAGACCACGGCGGAGACGATGCGGCGCCGTAGCTCTGGAGAGGATTGGTGCTGGGGCGTTGCGTGATTGCCGTTGGTAGGCGCCGGTGAGGTCACGCGGTCGATCTCGCCGTACGGCCACCGAAGCGCCGATTGCGCCGTTGGAACTCAGCGATGGCAGCCTCGTAATGCGTCTTGTCGAAGTCGGGCCAATAGGTGTCCACGAAGACGAACTCGGCGTAGGCCAACTGCCAAAGCAGGAAATTCGACAGCCGCAACTCGCCGGAGGTGCGGATAAGAAGGTCCGGGTCCGGCAACCCGTCAGTGTCGAGAAGGGAGGCAAAGCGCTCCTCCGTCACATCCTCGGGCGCGAGGTCTCCACGGCGCGCAGCCTCGGCAATTTGGCGCCCCGCGCGGACGATCTCGTCGCGCGCGCCGTAATTGAAAGCAATGGTCAAATTGAGCGCGGTATTGTCCTTGGTGAGTTCGACCGCGTCGTCGAGCATGCGTAGAATGTCGCCGTCTAGATCCGTGCGCGAGCCAATCACCCGAATCCGTACACCGTTCTTATGAAGCTCGGCGAGGTCGCGCCGGATGAAGCGCCGCAAGAGTCCGAACAGATCGTGGATCTCCTGCTTCGGGCGTGCCCAATTCTCCGAGGAAAAGCTGAACAGGGTGAGATGTGTGACGCCGAGTTCCTTGGACGCCTCGACGATTTGGCGGACGGTCTCGACGCCTTTGCGGTGGCCTTCGACCCGGGGCAAGCGCCGTTCGGCCGCCCAGCGCCCATTGCCATCCATGATGATGGCAACATGACGGGGACCCGACCGGTCCTCGCTTCCCCATTTGTTGTCTACTACGAGCGTCACAGCCAGTGTCTCCGCAACAAGCCACTATGCATGATATGCAGGGGTGGCGTTAGACCTGCATGATCTCCGCTTCTTTGGTGGCAAGCGCCTCGTCGATTTCCTTGATGACCTTATCGGTCAAATCCTGAACTTTCGTTGCCAGGCCGTGGTGCTCGTCCTTGCCCATGTCGCCGTCTTTCTCGGCCTTCTTCAGCAGTTCCATGCCGTCGCGGCGCACATTGCGGACGGCCACCCGGCCCTGCTCGGCGTATTTGTGCGCGACCTTCGCGAGTTCTTGCCGACGCTCCTCATTGAGCTCGGGGATGGGAAGGCGCAAGAGCTGTCCCTCGACAACGGGGTTCAAGCCGAGATCCGATTCCCGGATCGCCTTGTCGACCGCCGAGACCTGACTCTTGTCCCACACCTGTACGGTGATCATGCGCGATTCGGGAACGTTGACGGTCGCAACCTGAGTGAGCGGCATAGGGTTGCCATAGGCCGAGACCATGATGGGATCCAAGAGGCTGGCGCTGGCGCGGCCTGTCCGGAGCCCGCTGAATTCATGTTTTAGCGCGGTCAGTGCCCCGCGCATCCGCCGTTCGATTTCATCCAAGTCGAAGTCAGACATCTTGCCTTCCCTGCATGCCACTGGCCGGACGATCTCCGCCGGATGCGGCGCATGTTGTTGGCGCTTCCGAGAGTGCCGGACGGCTTAGCCGCCGTCTATCGTTGTCGAGGCACCCTGACCTTGTAGTTCAAGAGCCAAGCCACCTTGGTTCTTGATGGAAAACACAATTATCGGAATCCGGTTGTCCCGGGCAAGAGCGATTGCCGCGCCGTCCATGATCTTGAGATCCTGCTTGAGGACGTCCGCGTAGCTCAGCCGGTCGTAACGCTTTGCATCGGCAACCTTCTTCGGGTCCGCGCTGTAAACCCCATCGACTTGGGTCGCTTTGTAGAGCGCCTGGCATTCCATCTCGGCGGCACGCAACGCCGCCGCCGTGTCGGTGGTGAAGAACGGGTTGCCGGTGCCGCCGGCAAAGATCACGACCCGGCCCTTGCCGAGGTGATCCAAGGCCTTGTCGCGGATATAGGGTTCGCAGACAGTCGGCATTGGGATTGCGGACAGCACGCGGGCGCTCTGCCCTGCCCGTTCAATCGCGGTTTGCAGCGCGAGCGCGTTCATCACCGTTGCCAGCATGCCCATATAGTCGGCGCGCGCGCGGTCTATGCCGCACTCCGCGGCCATCATGCCGCGAAAGATGTTGCCGCCGCCGACCACAAGACAGATCTCCACGCCCATCTGGGCCGCGGCTGCGATGTCCTTGGCAATCGGTTCGATGATGTCGAGATCGATGCCAAAGCCCTTGTCGCCGGCGAGCGCTTCTCCGGAGAGCTTGACGAGGACGCGCCCATAGCGCGATTTCGCGGTTGCAGACGGTTTGTCCATCAACGCAAGGCTCCGGGCACGATTTTGCGGGACTAGGCCAAAAATTGGCTCGGTTGTTCCGAACCTTGATTGGCGGCGACTCGCTGGCGAGCCGCCGCCAGAACCCTATGCGCCGGAAGCGGCCGCGGCAACCTCGGCGGCGAAGTCGCTTTCGCCCTTCTCGATGCCCTCGCCGAGAGCAAACCGGTAGAAGCCGGTGATCGTGATGGGAGCGCCGGCGTCCTTCGCGGCGGCTTCCATGGCTTTGGCGACGGTGTTGTCAGGATCGTGCACGAACGGCTGCTGCAGGAGCACGACCTCCTCGAAGAACTTCCGCAAACGTCCCTCGACCATTTTTTCGATAACGGCTTCGGGCTTTCCGGACTCCTTCGCCTGCTCGGTGAGCACCATGCGCTCGCGCTCGACCAGATCCTGGTCGAGGCTGTCGGTGTCGACGGCCTGTGGGTTCGCGGCGGCGATATGCATGGCGACCTGCTTGCCGAAGGCTTTCAGCGCGTTCGCGTCGCCGGTGGATTCCAGTGCGACGATCACGCCGATCTTGCCGAGACCGGCAGCGGCCTGGTTGTGCATGTAGCTCGCGACCACGCCGTTGTCGGCGCCGAGATGCGCGGTCCGGCGCAGGGTCATGTTCTCGCCGATCGAACCGACCATCTCTTTGAGCGTATCGGCAACGGAGCTGCCGCTGTCGGCGTAGCTTTCCGCGCCGAGCTTCTCGATGTCGCCTTTAGCCTTGAGAGCCGCGGCCGAGATCGCCGTGACCATGTCCTGGAAGCTGGGATTGCGGGCCACGAAGTCGGTCTCGGAATTGACCTCGACGAGTGCGGCTTCGGAATCGGTCTCGGCCAGGCCGATCAGGCCTTCGGCGGCAACGCGGCCAGCCTTCTTCGCGGCCTTGGCCAGACCCTTGGCGCGCAGCCAATCGACCGCGGCCTCCATGTCGCCGCCGTTCTCGTTGAGCGCCGCTTTACAATCCATCATGCCCGCGCCGGTCTTTTCGCGGAGCTCCTTGACCATCGCAGCAGTGATCGTCGCCATACGTTCCTCTTCGGATTTGGACCGGGCCCGGAGGCCCGGTATTTCGTTTACGCGCTTTCCTTCGTCGCCGCTTCGGCGCTTTCGGCCGGTGCGGCTTCAGCTTCCGGAGCCTCTTCGATGGCCGGCTCGCTCAGGGGCTCCTCGGCTTCCCCGAGATCGATGCCCATGGAACCTTGTCCGCGTCCAATGCCGTCGATGGCGGCGCGCGCGATCAGGTCGCAATAGAGCGTGATGGCACGGCCGGCGTCGTCGTTGCCCGGAATGGGATAGGAGATACCGTCCGGATCGCAGTTCGAGTCGACGATCGCGACGACCGGGATCCCGAGCTTGCGCGCCTCGGCGATGGCGATCGACTCTTTGTTGGTGTCGATCACGAAGACGAGGTCTGGCGGCGCGCCCATGTCCTTGATGCCGCCAAGCGAGATCTCGAGCTTGTCCCGCTCGCGCGTGAGCTGCAGCAGCTCCTTCTTGGTGAGGCCGCGATGTTCCCCATCCAAGAGTTCCTCGAGCGCCTTGAGACGCTGGATGGAGTGGGAGATGGTCCGCCAGTTGGTCAGCGTGCCGCCGAGCCAACGATGATTGATGAAGTACTGGGCCGACGACCGGGCGCCTTCGGCGATGGCTTCGGCGGCTTGCCGCTTGGTGCCCACGAAGAGCACGCGTCCGCCCTTGGCGACCACATCGGAGACCGCGACCAGCGCCTGGTGCAGCAACGGCACCGACTGGGTCAGGTCGATAATGTGGATGTTGTTGCGGGAGCCGTAGATGAACGGCGCCATTTTCGGGTTCCAGCGATGGGTCTGGTGGCCGAAATGAACACCAGCTTCCAAGAGCTGGCGCATAGAAATATCGGGCAGTGCCATGGGACTGCAGACTCCTTTTTCCGGTTTTTCCGCCGCGGGGCGATGAGAGACCGGCGCGAAGGCCGATCACCGGAGCGAGCGCGAAGGTCATAAAGACCTTTGTGACGCTTTTTCCCCGCGTGTGAGATGGTGCGCCTTATAGGGGGCGGACCCGTGCTTGGCAAGCCCGCTAGGGCCCCGAAATCAAGGGCTCAGGGCTAGAGCACGCTGACTTCGCGGACGCCCTCTACAAGCTTTAGGGCGCTACGCTGGCGCGGCGTGGAATCGATGCCCTGCGGGAGATCGAACTCCACCTCCTTGCCGTCCACCCGGAGAACGATGCGGAACGTCCCCTGCCCGCCGCCACCGATCCGTTCGGCAAGCGCGGAGATGGCCTGCGGATCGTCCACCGTGACCTTCATGCCGGAGGACCGCTCCTCGGCCGTGTTGTCGAGGGACGAAATCCCCTGAATTCGGACGCGCACCGTCTCGCCTTCGGCCTCGGCCTCGACGTCGAGCAGGACCACGGAGCCAGGTTCGAGGAGTGCCCGCGCCGCGATGAGCGCTTCGGAGAAGATCACCGCCTCGAACTGGCCGGTCGCGTCGGAGAACGCGACGAAGGCGTACGGATTGCCGCTCTTGCCCTTGCGTTCGCGGGCCGAGAGCACGGTGCCCGCCAGCTTGCCCACGACGTGGCGCATTTGCGCTTTTGCCGAGAATGCGGTCCAGGTTTCGGCGCCGAGGGAGTCCAGCACGTCCCTATAGTCGTCGAGCGGATGCCCCGTAAGAAAGAAGCCGACCGCTTCGAACTCTTTGGAGAGCCGATCGGTTGGCAGCCAAGGACTTGCGGGGCGGAGCTCAATCGGCGGTGGAGCCGCGTTGCCGCCTGACAAGAAGAGATCGTTCTGCCCGCCGGCCTTCGCTTCCAGGGCGCTGTTGCCGGCCAAGATCATGCGGTCGACGTTTTCGAGCGCGGTCGCGCGGTCGATGCCGAGATCGTCGAACGCGCCGGCCGTCGCGAGCGTTTCCAGCGCGCGCTTGTTGACATGGCGCGGGTTGAGACGCCGGGCGAAGTCGGAAATGTCGGCGAAAGGACCGTTTGCGGCACGCTCGGCAACGATGGACTCGACCGCCGGGCGGCCGACATTCTTAAGGGCGGCAAGGGAATAGCGGATCGTGTTCCCATGCGGGACGAATCCGACTTCCGAGTGATTGACCGACGGCTGTTCGAGCTGGATGCTCAGCCGCCGCGCCTCTTGCGCGAAGCTGTTGAGTTTGTCGGCATTGCCCATGTCGAGGGTCATGGAGGCGGCGACGAATTCGGTCGGATGGTTAGCCTTCAGATAGGCCGTCTGATAGGCGATCAGGGCGTAAGCGGCAGCGTGAGACTTGTTGAACCCGTAGCCCGCGAACTTCGCCACTAGCTCGAAGATGTATTCGGCGCGGCCCTTGTCGACACCGTTCGCCACGGCACCCTCGACAAAGCGCTTCCGCTGCTTGTCCATCTCCGCCTTGATCTTCTTGCCCATGGCCCGGCGGAGCAAGTCCGCTTCGCCGAGCGAGTAGCCGGACAGGACCTGCGCGATCTGCATCACCTGCTCCTGGTAGATGATGACGCCGTAGGTTTCGGCCAGGATGGGTTCGATCATCGGATGGAGGCTTTCGATCTCCTCCGTGCCGTGCTTCCGGTTCACGAAGGTTTCGATGTTGTCCATCGGGCCAGGCCGGTATAGCGCGACCATGGCAATGATGTCTTCGAAACGGTCAGGCTTCAGCTTGCGCAAGGCATCGCGCATGCCTTGGCTTTCCAACTGAAACACACCGACGGTTTCGGCTCGCTGTATGAGCTCGTAGGTCGCCGTGTCGTCCAAGGGGATCTTGGCCGGATCGATCGTCGTGCCCACGCGCTCCAAGAACTTGCCCGCCATGTCGATGACGGTCAGCGTCTTCAATCCGAGGAAATCGAACTTCACGAGCCCCGCGCCCTCGGCCCATTTCATGTTGAATTGGGTGGCAGGGAGTTCGGCGCGCGCGTCGCGATAGAGCGGCACCAACTCGGTCAAAGGCCGGTCGGCGATGACGACGCCCGCCGCATGGGTCGATGCGTGGCGGTACAGCCCCTCGAGACGCTGGCCGATATCGAGGAGCTTGGCCACGATCGGCTCCTTGTCGCGCTCCTCTTGGAGGCGCGGTTCGCCGGCAATGGCCTGCGGCAGCGTCACCGGGTTTGCCGGGTTCATGGGCACGAGCTTGCATAGCCGGTCCACCTGGCCATAGGGCATCTGCAGCACACGGCCCACGTCGCGCAGCACGGCGCGCGCCTGGAGCTTACCGAAGGTGATGATCTGCGCGACCCGATCGGCGCCGTAGCGGTCGCGCACATAGGCGATGACCTCGTCGCGGCGGTCCTGGCAGAAATCGATGTCGAAGTCCGGCATGGACACGCGTTCCGGATTCAGAAAACGCTCGAACAGAAGTCCGAAACGGATTGGATCGAGGTCGGTAATCGTCAATGCGTAAGCGACGAGCGAGCCCGCGCCCGAGCCGCGGCCCGGCCCCACCGGAATGCCTTGGGCCTTGGTCCATTTGATGAAGTCCGAAACGATCAGGAAGTAACCCTGATAGTTCATGCGGGTGATGATCTCGAGCTCGAACGCGAGCCGTTCCCTGTAGGCCGCTTCGTCGTGCCCCGGTGCTGTCCCGTCCTGCGCAAGACGGTCCTTGAGCCCCTGCTCGGCTTGCCGTTTCAGTTCGCCCGCTTCCGTTTCGGCCAACGCGCCGGAGGCCTCGCCGCCGGACAGGAAGGCCGGCAGGATGGGACTATGTTTCTTCGGCCGGTAGGCGCAGCGCCGTGCGATCTCGGCGGTATTCTCGATCGCCTCCGGCAGGTCCGCGAACAGCGCGCGCATCTCATTCGCCGGCTTGAAATAGTGCTCGGGGCTTAGCCGCCGCCGTTCGTCGACAGCGACATAGCTTCCTTGCGCGATGCAGATCAGGGCGTCATGGGCTTCGAAGTCGGATGCTGCCGCGAAGAACGGTTCATTGGTAGCGACAAGGGGAATGTCGCGCTCATAGGCCAGTTGGACGAGCTGCTGCTCAACCGCTTTTTCTTGCGCTAAACCATGACGTTGTAGCTCGATATAGAACCTGTCACCGAAGATTGTATGGAGGGCTTCGACGCGATTTCGCGCAAGTTCCGCATTGCCGTCCGCGAAGGCGGTGTCCACCAGCCCTTCGGGTCCGCCGCTCAGCGCGATCAGGCCATCGGAGTGCTTTGAAAGTTCGTCGATGGAGACAAAGGCCTCACCGGATTCGGCAGCCGTGAAATAGGCGCGGCTGCTGAGTTTCATGAGGTTGCCGTAGCCCGTTTCGTCCTTGGCCAGAAGTGCGAGACGTCCGTCGGCGGTGAGCGCATGCGTCTCGACCGTGGGACCTTCCTTGCCCGGCTTCTCGAATGTCACGCTGAGGGTGCAGCCGATGATGGGTTGAATTCCCGCCCCGGACAGGGCTTCGGAAAATTCGAGGGCGCCGAACAGATTGTTGGAGTCGGTGAGCGCTAGCGCCGGCGCACCGTCCGCTTTGGCCAATTCGACCAGCTTCGGAATCTTGAGCGCGCCCTCCAGCAAGGAATAGGCGGAGTGTACGCGAAGGTGCACGAAGGGTTGGCGTTCGCTCATTGTCGTCCTTGGAGCGGCGGTCTCGATCTGGCTCTTACCCTCCAAGATTCGCCGCAAGATATCGACGTGGCGTCCGAAGATGTCCCCGCTATTCCGGTTCCCCTTCGAGGTTCGTTCCCCGGCTCTCGAAGTATATGTTCTTCTTATGTTCCCATCAAGGGAGTGCTGGACCCGCGCCTAGATCGTGGCTGCCACCACGGCGACCTCTTCCTCGACGAGGAGGCCTTCGGTCAGGCGCAAGGTCCGGTCCATGCGCGCCGCGAGATCCAGATTGTGGGTTGCGAGGACGGCGGCGACCCCTTCCTCGCGCACGAGCCGCAGCAGCTCATCGAACACCTTGTCGGCGGTGTGCGGATCCAGATTGCCGGTCGGTTCGTCCGCGAGCAGAATCTTGGGCTGGTTCGCGACGGCGCGGGCAATGGCGACACGCTGCTGCTCGCCGCCGGACAGCTCAGCCGGGCGATGGTCCCAGCGATCCTCTAGGCCGAGCGGCTCCAGAAGCCTTTTGGCCCGCGCTCTCGCGTCACTCTTGGTCCGGCCAAGCACAAGCTGAGGAAGCATCACGTTCTCCAAGGCGGAAAATTCCGGCAGGAGGTGATGGAATTGATAGACGAAGCCCACTTCCATGCGGCGGATGCGAGTCCGCTCGCTGTCGCCAAGCGAGCCGCAGTCGCGGCCGTTGATGACGACGCGTCCCGCATCGGGCTTTTCGAGGAGACCCGCGATATGCAGGAGGGTCGATTTGCCCGCGCCCGAAGGGCCGAGTAGTGCGACCGTCTCGCCCGGATAGAAGGTTGCGGAAGCCCTTGTCAGGACATCGATCCGGCGGTCCCCTTGTACGAAGGCTCGCTCGAGATCCTCAAGCCGCAATGCGGTCGTTCTTTCGCTCGCGTCCACGTTGCCCCCTACTCGTAGCGCAGCGCTTCGACCGGATCCAAGCGCGAAGCCCGCCAGGCCGGATAAACCGAAGCGAGGACGGACAGGCTGAGCGCCATGACCACGACGGAGATCGTTTCGTTGGGGTTCATCTCAGCAGGCAGTTCGGAGAGATAATAGAGCTCGGCGGGGAAGAGTTCGGTGTCCGTGAGCCAGGAGATGAACCAGCGGATATGATCGATGTTCAGACAGACCAAGACGCCGAGGGCGAGCCCCGCCAGCGTCCCGGTGACGCCGATCGTGGCGCCCGCGATGAGGAAGACGCGCATCACGGCGCCGCGTGTCGCGCCCATCGTCCTCAGGATGGCGATGTCGCGCGCTTTATCCTTCACCAGCATCTTGAGACCGGAGATGATGTTGAGCGCCGCCACCAAGACAATCAGTGTCAGAATTAAGAACATCACATTGCGTTCGACCTGCAGGGCCGAGAAGAAGGTGGCGTTGCGCTGCCGCCAGTCAGTGACGTAGATCGTTTTGCCGCCCGCCTTCACGATCTTCGGCGCTAGGTCGGCGACTTCGTCGGGCGATTTCAGCACGACTTCCAGGACCGTCACCGAGTCCGGCTGATTGAAATAGAGCTGCGCCTCCTTCAGCGGCATGAACATGATGCTCGAATCGTATTCCGACATGCCGATCTCAAAGATCGCCACCACGGGGTAGCGTTTGATGCGCGGCGCCGTGCCGAGAGGCGTCGAGGCTCCGCGCGGTGTCAAGATCGAGACGCTGTCGCCGACCTTGACGTTCAGAGCATTCGCCATGCGGCTACCAATGGCGACGCCGGGGTTTTTGTCGAAGCCGTCGAGCGTGCCGAAATGCACGTGGCGCGAAATCGACCGAAGGCTCTTCAAGTCCTTCTCGCGCAGGCCGCGAACGAGCGCGCCGGTGGACCCGAGCGGCGTCGAGACGAGCACTTGGCCCTCCACGAGCGGGAGTGCGTGTTTCACGTCCTCGACCGCGGCGACCCGCTTGGCGACGGCGTCGTAGTCGGTGAATTGGCCGAGGCTATGCACGACGACGTGGCCGTTCAGCCCAAGCATCTTGTCGAAGAGTTCCTGGCGAAAGCCGTTCATGACCGCCATCACGATGATGAGGGTCGCGACCCCAAGCATGATGCCGAAGAAGGAGAATCCGGCGATGACCGAGATGAAGCCTTCCTTCCGGCGGGCGCGCAGATAGCGCAGTGCCACAAGCCATTCGAATGGCGCGAAGGCACGTGTCGTCATCCGGGTCCTCTGCTCCGATGGTCCGGCTATGCTCTCGC
This sequence comes from Hyphomicrobiaceae bacterium, assembly GCA_020637815.1. Taxonomy (GTDB): domain Bacteria; phylum Pseudomonadota; class Alphaproteobacteria; order Rhizobiales; family Methyloligellaceae; genus Methyloceanibacter. Next base: position 401,125 of record JACKJS010000001.1, read on the forward strand.
TTACGCTCATGCGTCTTCCTTGGCGCGGCCCGCGGCAGCGGCGGTCAGCATACTCAACGCCGAGTCGAAGGTCAGACTATGGCGCTCACCCGTCGCCCGTTCTTTTAGTTCGACCTCTCCGGCCTTCAGGCTCTTCGGTCCGACGATGAGCTGCCAGGGTAGTCCGATCAAATCCATAGCGGCGAATTTCGCGCCCGCGCGGTCGTCCCTGTCATCATAGAGCACGTCGAGGCCCGCCTGCTGAAGGCGCGCGTAGAATGTTTCGCATGCCGCGTCGGTATCGGTGTCGCCCGCCTTGAGATTGATCAGGCCGACATCGAACGGCGCGACCGATTGCGGCCAGATAATACCAGCGTCGTCGTGCGAGGCTTCGATGATCGCCCCAACCAACCGCGTCACGCCGACGCCATAGGATCCCATCTCGACCGGGATCAGCTCGCCGTCGGGACCCTGGACTTTCGCGCCCATGGGCTCGGAGTATTTGGTGCCGAAGAAGAAGATGTGGCCGACCTCGATGCCGCGCGCGGTCACCCGGTCCGTTTCCGCGACCTCCGCTTCGAAGCGGGCGACGTCGTGCATTTCCGAGGTCGCCGCGTATTTGCCGGTCCAGGACTGGACCAGCGGCGCCAGATCGGCGTCGTAGTCCAGATCCGCGCCGGGGGCCTCCATCGAGAGATAGTCCTTGTGGCAATACACCTCACTCTCGCCGGTGTCGGCGAGGATGATGAACTCGTGCGAGAGGTCGCCGCCGATCGGGCCGGTTTCGGCCGCCATCGGAATGGACTTCAGTCCCATGCGCGCGAAGGTCCGCAAGTACGCAACGAACATGCGGTTATAAGATCTACGCGCCCCTTCCTGCGTCAGGTCGAAGGAGTAGGAATCCTTCATCAGGAATTCGCGGCCGCGCATGACGCCGAACCGCGGCCGGATCTCGTCCCGGAACTTCCATTGAATATGATAGAGGATGCGCGGCAGATCCTTGTAGGACTTGACCCCGTCGCGGAAGATCGCGGTGATCAGCTCCTCGTTGGTGGGCCCGTAGAGCATGTCGCGCTCGTGCCGGTCCTGAATGCGCAGCATCTCCTTGCCGTAATCGTCGTAGCGTCCACTTTCGCGCCACAGGTCGGCGGATTGGATCGTCGGCATCAGGAGTTCCAGTGCCCCGGCCCTATCTTGTTCCTCGCGGACGATCTGCTCGATCTTACGCAAGACCCGATGTCCCAACGGCAGCCAGCTGTAGATGCCGGCGCTCGATTGACGGATCATACCGGCGCGAAGCATTAGCCGGTGGGATACGATTTCCGCTTCCTTGGGATCGTCGCGCAGGATTGGGAGAAAAAAGCGGCTGAGGCGCATCGTTATGCTCTGACGGCGTTGTTATGGACGTTGTTGACCGCCGGCGGCCGCCGGTCTTGCTATCGGCCCGTCCGAGGCAGTCGCGGCACCGAAAGGCACCTTGAAGGCGCTAATAGCCAAGTTCGACCACCGAGGCAATCGAGGCTGCAAACCTTTGGTGGCTATGAGAGACGAATCTCCCGGGCGCTTGGCGTGTCTCGGGCGTCGAATGTGGTGCCCGCGCGGCTACGTCGTCATGAAGCGCGAATTCGTGCCGCAAAGTTAGTCATTTGCAGATTATGCCGTACGAAGCGGCAGGTTTTGCCGAGCTTTCCATTGGGTTTCGTGATTTCCTTCAATCATACGGAGGATTTGATAGAGCTTTCCGAGCAAATGTGCGTCGAGGCGTCACAATCATGGTGACAATTTGGCGCAAGCGGGCTAGTGTCCGCCCCACAACGCAACACCGTTTTGCGCCGCGATCGGCCTTTACGGCGAGGTGTTGAGAGATTGGACACACGGTCGAAGACCGGATTCGGTCCAAGTCTTGGGAGGAAAAACTCCAGGCGCGCACATCTGCTCAATTGATAAGCGCAGCCGCTTTTCCGCCTAGCTCAAGATCCGAAAGGACATGGGCTGTCCCGGCGGCGAAGAGATGGAGTAATAATCTAAAAAGCAAGGTCTTCACAGACCTTGCTTTTTTTTGTCCGGCGCTGGGCTCAATGTGCCTCTTGGACGGGCTCGTAGTCCGGCAAGAACGGTATGTCGTCGAGTGTGATCACGTGGTGGACCATGATCGCATAGACGCCGGCGAAGACGATCGCGGATACGATTGTCGTCGCGATGACCTTCGGAATCAGCCGTGGCTTGTACGGCGCGCTATCGGCGAACCCAGTGTTGGTGTCCTCCCCGACTTCTTCCGAAGTGCGCACGCCCCACGGCAATACGGCGAACAGCAACACCCACCAAATCACGAAGTAGATTGCTATGGCGAAAGCAATGCTCATGGCCTAGGCCTCTTCGAGTTCGACCAGCGTCCCGCAGAAATCCTTCGGGTGCAGAAAGAGAACCGGCTTGCCGTGAGCGCCGATCTTAGGCTCTCCGTTGCCCAGCACGCGGGCGCCGTCCTTCATGAGCTGGTCGCGGGCGGCCATGATGTCCGGCACTTCGTAGCAGATGTGATGGATGCCGCCGTTCGGGTTGCGCTCGAGGAACGCGGAGATCGGGGACTTGTCGCCGAGAACGCCCAGAAGTTCGACTTTGGTGTTCGGAAGCTCGATGAAAACGGTGCGCACGCCATGCTCCGGCTGATCCTCTTCCGGAGAGACCGTGGCGCCGAGCGTATCGCGATAGACGGCGGTGGCGGCGGTCAGGTCCGGGACGACAATGGCGACATGGTTCAAACGGCCAATCATACGTTTTTGCTCCAGGTTCGAGACGACTTGCCGGGCGACATGTCAGTCTAGGCGGAAATTGCGGCGCTCAAGGGCCTCTTTTTGCGGCGGCTAGAGCACCGTCGTCAACACGGTGCACACGGGCTTCTTGCCCCAAGCCTGATTGAGAGCGGCCCGGACCCCACGCCGCACCGCCTCGGACACGAGGCGCGGGTCCTTACGGCGCGGTCGCGGGATGCTCTCCACGGTTCCGATGGCTGCCTCCCGGGCGATTTCCGCGAGGGGAACGCCGTCATTGTCTTCCTCGGGAAGGCCGGTCAGCGACACTTCGGGATCGGCCACCAGCTCGCCCTTCCTTGTCAGCACCAAGGATATGGCGGCCAGCCCCGCGAAGGAAAGTTTGCGGCGCTCGCGCACCTGGCCTTCATCGGCGGAGGTTAGGATATAGCCGTCGCGATAGAGCCGTCCCACGGGCACATCGTCCACGATCGCGGCGGGCCGTGGCAAAAGCTGCACCATCGTGCCGTTGCGGGCCCGGATGACCGTCTTGATCCCAAGATCCTCGGCGAACTCCGCATGGGCTTCCAAATGCCGCCCTTCGCCGTGCATCGGCACCGCGACGCTCGGCTTGACCCACTCGTAGAGCCGTTGGAGTTCGCCGCGGCGCGGGTGTCCCGATACGTGCACCAGTGCATCCTGGTCCGTCAGGATTTCGATGCCTTCGTCCGACAAGGCGTTCTGCACCCGTCCGACCGCCTTTTCGTTTCCCGGAATGGTACGCGAGGAGAAGATCACCCAGTCGCCGGGTTTGAGCGCGACATGCGGATGCTCGCCAGCGGCGATGCGCGCCATGGCCGCGCGCGGTTCGCCCTGACTTCCCGTGCAAAGCGCGACGACCTTGTCTCGCGGCAATTGCGCGAAGGCCGTTTCTTGATGAAAGCGCAACTCTGGATCGAGATAGCCCGTGGCCTGGGCGGCCTCGATGACCCGGTACATCGCCCGTCCGACGACCATCAGCTCGCGCCCCGCCGCGTGGGCGGCCTTCGCCACGGAACCCAGCCGGGCGACATTGGACGCAAAGGTGGTGACGGCTACGCAGGCGGGCGCCTGCTTGACGAGCTTTACTAGGTTCTCGCCCACTTCCGCCTCGGAGGGCGAAATGCCGTCACGGATCGCGTTGGTCGAGTCGCAGATCAGCACGTCGACGCCTTCGCGGCCGATCTCGCGCAGCCGTTTTTCGTCGGTGGGTGCGCTGGTCAGTGGTGTCTCGTCGAGCTTCCAATCGCCCGTGTGGAGCACAGTGCCCAGCGGCGTCCGGATCGCGAGCGCCGCCGGTTCCGGGATCGAGTGGGACATGGAGATAAACTCCACGTCGAAGGGACCGATTTGCCGCCGCGCGCCGAATGAGACGACCTCGAGCGGCAGGTCGTCGTCGTCCATCCGGAATTCGGAGAGCTTGCCGCGCAGCATTTCCGCCGTGAACGGCGTCGCATAGATCGGAACGCGTCCGATCAGCGGCCAAAGATCGGGGATGGCGCCGTAATGATCTTCATGGGCATGGGTGAGGACGAGGCCGACGATGTTGTGGCGCTCTTCTTCAAGGAAGCGGATATCCGGAAGAACGACATCGATGCCGGGTTCGTACTCGCCGCCGAAGGTGACGCCCATGTCGACGATCAACCACGTATACGCCCCTTCCCGGCCATAGCCGTACAGATAGAGGTTCATGCCGATCTCGCCGATGCCGCCGAGCGGTACGAAGACGAGCGCGTTTTTGGTTCGGGCGTTTGTTCCGGCCATGGCGTCAGGCCGCGAAGAACACATCGCCGGCGGTGACGGTCCGCTCGCCGCTGTCCGTCTCGATACGAAGCGCGCCGTCGAGATCGAGCCCGGCATAGCTGCCTTCGATCTGCGTGGCGCCGACACGGACAACGAGCTTTCGTCCCTTGGGTCCAGCGCGGTCTAGCCAAGCGCGGCGTATGGTCGGGAACGTGGCGCCCTCGTCCCAGCGGTTGAGCCATTCATGCGTCGTCGCGGCGAGCACCTCCAGAGCCTTGGCGGGTGGGATCGCAAGTCCATAAGCGTCGAGGCTGACCGCCGGCACCGGCAAGTTCTCCGGGTGAGTGGCAAGGTTGATGCCCGTGCCAATGACGACCACGGAGCGTCTGTCGTTTGGCGAGCCAAGATTTTCGAGCAGCATTCCGGCGATCTTCTCCTCGTCCAAAAGGACGTCGTTCGGCCATTTCAATAGAAGCTTTGAACGGCCCTCATAAGCGATCAGCTTGGAGATCGTCTCGTAGGTGATGATCCCGGCGACGAGCGCGAGCTGACTGGCCGTTTGCAGCGGGCAATTGAGCCTCACGAGAAGACTTGCGAACAAATTGCCGACCTGCGACGTCCACTGCCGGCCTGCGCGCCCTCTGCCCTTGGACTGTCGCGCCGACCAGATCCACAACGGGCCGGGTTCGCCCATATCCGCACGCCGCTTGGCTTCGGCGTTGGTGGAATCGACCGTATCCAGCTGTACAAGCCGGTAGCCGGCGGGGAGCTTCGGAGTGGTGCGCGTGAACTGGTTCATTCGGCAGGCGGTAGGTATCCACGAGGCGGCACGTCGTAAACGGCTGCGGCGTTCGTAGCACACTCCGCACGACAGGGCGATGGGCCGGACCGGCCCTCAAAACTCAGAAGAGCGACTTGGCAGCGGTTCCGGCGGCTGCGACCAGCGGCGACGGGTAGACAAAGAAGAACATGATCAGCAATCCGGCCGCCCCGAGCACGACGGCCAAGAGTCGCGGCATCGGTTCGAAGCCCTCCACCGGTGCGTCGAAATACATGATCTTCACGATACGCAGATAATAGAACGCGCCCACCACGCTGAGAAGAACGCCAATGACGGCAAGCAGGTAAAGCTTGGCTTCGATGGCCGCCAGGAACACGTAAAACTTGGCGAAGAAGCCCGCGAGCGGGGGAATGCCGGCGAGAGAGAACAGTAAGATCGCAAGGGCAAGCGCCATGAGCGGACTCGTGCGCGAAAGGCCCGCAAGTTGATCGATATCCTCGACCATCTTTCCGTTTCGCCGGAGCGAAAGGATCACCGCGAAGGTGCCGAGCGTCATCACCAGGTAGATCGCGAGATAGACGATCACCCCTTGCACGCCCTGCTCCGTTCCCGCCGCAAGGCCCACGAGCGCAAAGCCCATATGGCCGATGGAGCTGTAGGCCATCAGGCGTTTGATGTTGGTCTGGCCGATCGCGGCGAATGCGCCGAGACCCATCGAGGCGAGCGATAGGAAGATGACGATCTGCTGCCACTGATCGGTGATGGCGGGAAACGCGGAAATTACGACGCGGACGAAGAGTGCCATGGCGGCGATCTTCGGCGCGGCGGCGAAGAATGCGGTGACGGGCGTCGGCGCGCCCTCATACACATCCGGCGTCCACATATGGAACGGCACCGCCGAGATCTTGAAGGCGAAGCCCGTCAGCAGGAAGACGAGGCCGAAGATGAGGCCGAGATTGGTACCGGACGGCTGCACGGCGTTGGCGATCTGCGAGAACTCGGTGGACCCGGTGAAGCCGTAAATAAGTGAGGCGCCGTAAAGCAGCATGCCCGACGACAGCGCGCCGAGAACGAAGTATTTCAAACCGGCTTCGGAGGAGCGCGCCGAGTCCCGTTTGAAGGCGGCCACCACGTAGAGCGCTAGGCTCTGCAATTCGAGGCCGACATAGAGCGCGATCAAATCGAATGCCGAGATCATCATCAGCATGCCGGTGGTCGCGAACAGAAGCAGGACCGGATATTCGAACTTCACGCCGCCGTCGTTCCGCCAGAAGTCGCGCGACATGATCAGCGCGACACCGGCGCCGATCAACGCGAGGATCTTCAGCAAGCGCGCGAACGGATCGACGATGAAGCTGCCACTGAACAGAGTCACGGTCCCCTCGCCCATGGCGACGAAGACCCCTGCGAGAACCAGCACGGCCACCGAAAGCCACAGGACAAGCTCGCCGCGGGCATCGGCGCGTCCGCCCACGCCGACCATAAGCAGCGCCATGGCACCCACCGCCAGGGTGAGCTCGGGAAGAAGGGGCAGAAGATTGAGATGTTCGGTCATAGCGGCCTCGTTCACGGCGCCAGCGCCAGGTGCGCCTGTTCGGCGGCGGCCAGGTTCGCTTTGAAGTCGGCCATAAGGGCTTCAACGGACGTCGCGGTCACGTCGAGGACCGGATTGGGATGGAACCCGAAATAGATGGTCAGCAGGATCAGCGGGACCATGACCGCGACTTCGCGCAAGGATAGATCCTGAAGAGCCTTGAGGGCGGGATTGGTGATCTCGCCGAAGATGATGCGGCGATAGAGCCAGAGCGCGTAACAGGCCGACAAGATGACGCCGGTGGCTGCCAGCGTCGCGACCCAGGTGTTGACCTGGAACACGCCAAGCAGGCTCAGGAACTCGCCGATGAAACCGGACGTACCGGGCAAGCCGACATTGGCGAGAGTAAAGATCATGAACACCGCGGCATAGAGCGGCATCCGGTTCACGAGCCCGCCGAAGACCGAAATCTCATGGGTGTGCATGCGGTCGTAGACGACGCCCACGCAGAGGAACAGTCCGGCGGAGACAAGGCCATGGGAGAGCATCAGGAAGATGCCACCTTGGAGGCCCTGCATGGTCAAGGTGAAGATGCCGATCGTCACGAAACCCATATGGGCGATTGACGAGTAGGCAATCAGCTTTTTCATGTCCTCTTGGGCAAGCGCCACGAGCGAGGTGTAGATCACCGCGATCACCGATAGCGCGTAGATCAACGGCGCGAAATCTACCGAGGCGAGTGGGAACATCGGGATCGAGAAACGCAAGAAACCGTAGCCACCGAGCTTCAAGAGAATGCCGGCCAGAACCACGGACCCTGCCGTCGGCGCCTGCACATGCGCGTCCGGCAGCCAGGTATGGACAGGCCACATGGGTAGCTTCACGGCGAAGGATGCGAAAAAGGCCAGCCACAGCCAGGTCTGCATCTGTGGCGGGAAATCGTGGGCCAGCAATTGCGGGATGTTGGTGGTCCCAGCCTCCCAATACATCGCCATGATCGCCAGCAGCATCAGCAGCGAGCCGGCGAGCGTGTAGAGGAAGAACTTGAAGCTCGCATAGACGCGATTGGTGCCGCCCCAAATGCCGATGATCAGGAACATCGGAATGAGGCCGCCCTCGAAGAACAGGTAGAACATCACGAGATCGAGGGAGCAGAACACGCCGAGCATCAGCGTTTCGAGGATCAGGAAAGCGATCATGAACTCCCGCACCCGCGTCTTGATCGCCCCATAGGTCGATAGGACCGTGATGGGCATCAGCAGCGTGGTGAGGATGAGGAAGGGCATGGAGATGCCGTCGACACCCATATGGAAGTTGATCGGGCCGAGCCAGGACCGTTCCTCGACGAATTGGAACTTCGCGGTGGTCGGATCGAAGTCGCGCCACAGCAGCAGCGAAATCGCGAAGGTGATCAGCGTCGTCCAAAGCGCGATGTAGCGTGCGTTGCGGGCCGTGCTGTCGTCGTCTCCGCGCAGCGCGAAGATCAACAGCGCGCCGACGAGCGGCAGAAACGTCACCGTGGAGAGGATGGGCCAACCGTAGCTCATGGCTTCAATGCGCCTCCCGCCACGATGAAATAGGTGATGAGAAGCGCAACGCCGATCAGCATGACGAAGGCATAGTGGTAGATGTAGCCGGTTTGCAGCCGGACCACGCCACGTGTGATGTCGAGCACGCGCGCGGCGATCCCGTTCGGTCCAATTCCGTCGATGATTTTCCCGTCGCCGACCTTCCACAGGACGTTGGCGAGCCATTTGGCCGGGCGGACGAAGATGCGGTCATAGAGCGCGTCGAAATACCAGGCATGCAGCAAGAACCGGTTCGCTGCCGGGAAGCGCTTGAGCAAGCCGAAGGGCACCAGCGGCTGCCACATATAGCAGTACCAGGCGATAACAAAGCCGAGCGTCATGGCGATCGTAGGCGACAGCGTCAGCCAGAGCGGCACGTCGTGATGCCCATGCTCGGGCAGCACGATGGCCTCGCGCCAGAACGCCGCTTGATCGGCCCCGATGAAGAGATGCCGGAAGCCAAGCCCTGCGAAGAGCGCACCGGCCGCGAGCACCAGCAGCGGCACAGCCATGGTCCAAGGTGGTTCGTGCGCGTGATCGCGGACGTCTTTCGGTCCGCGGAAATTGCCTTCGAAGGTGAGGAACATCAGCCGCCAGGTGTAGAGCGAGGTCAGGAAGGCGGCGATCAGCACCATCCAATAGGTGTATTGACCGGTCAGGGAATGATCGAACCAAGTCGTCTCGATGATGAAGTCCTTCGAGATGAACCCAGCAGTGAGCGGAAAGGCCGTCAGCGCCAGCGAGCCGATCAGCATCATCGCCCAGGTGAAGGGGATGACCTTCCGCAAGCCGCCCATGCGGCGCATGTCCTGGTTGTCGGCAAGCGTATGGATGACCGCGCCCGCGCACAGGAACAGAAGCGCCTTGAAGCAGGCATGTGTGAAAAGGTGGAACATGCCGGCGCCGTAGGCCCCTACCCCTTCGGCGGCGAACATGTAGCCGAGCTGCGAGCAGGTGGAATAGGCGATCACGCGTTTGATGTCGGTCTGCACCAGTGCGGCCGTCGCGGCGAAGAACGCGCTGGTTGCGCCGATGATGGCGACGAAAGCGAGCGCGTATGGCGCAAGGTCGAAGAGAGGCGACAGACGCGCGACCATGAACACGCCCGCCGTCACCATCGTCGCCGCGTGGATCAGCGCGGAGACCGGTGTCGGGCCTTCCATGGCGTCCGGCAACCAGGTGTGGAGCAGGAACTGCGCCGACTTGCCCATGGCGCCCATGAAGAGCAGGAAACAGATCACCTCGAGCGCCGGCACCTGCCAGGACAGGAAAGTCATGGTCTTGCCGACCTGGTCGGGCGCCGCGGCGAAGATGGAGTCGTACTGCACCGCGCCGAAAATGTAGTAGATCCCGAAAATGCCCAGGAGGAAGCCGAAATCGCCCACGCGGTTGACGACGAAGGCCTTGATCGCGGCGGCGTTGGCGGAGGGCTTCTTGTACCAGAAGCCGATAAGCAGATAGGACGCGAGGCCGACGCCTTCCCAACCGAAGAACAGCTGCACCAGATCGTCCGAGGTCACCAGAGCCAACATGGCGAAGGTGAACATGGACAGGTACGCGAAGAAGCGCTGCTTATGCGGGTCCTCGTGCATGTAGCCCACGGAATAGAGGTGCACGAGCGACGACACCGTGTTGACCACGACCAGCATGACCGCCGTAAGCGTGTCGACCCGGATCGACCAATAGGTCTCGAACTGTCCGGAATGCATGAAGCCGATCAGTGCGATGCGCACGTCTTCGCCCTCGATGGCCACCTGATAGAAGGCGATCCAAGACAGGAGCGCGGCCACGAGCATGAGCGTGGTGGTGACGATCTCGCAGGCGCGCGCGCCGACGAGGCGTCCGAAGAGTCCCGCGAACAGTGCCCCGATCAGGGGAAGGAAGAGGATTGCGTGATACATCGTCTCCCGTCCTCAGCCTTTCAGGTGATCGATTTCGGCGACGTCGATCGTGCCGCGATTGCGGAAATACACGACGACGATGGCGAGGCCGATCGCGGCTTCCGCGGCTGCGACGGTCAGGACGATCAGCGTGAAGATCTGACCGACAAGATCGTCATGGAACGCGGAAAACGCCACGAGGTTGATATTGACCGCCAAGAGGATCAGTTCGATCGACATCAGGATGACGATCACGTTCTTGCGGTTGAGGAAGATGCCGAACACGCCGATGGTGAACACCACGGCCGCCACGGTCAGGTAGTGGGATAGACCGACGGTCATTTCAGCCCCCTCCCCGATTCGACCTGAACGACCTCGATGGAGGTCTCCGGGGTGCGCGCGACTTGGTCGGGAATGCTTTGGCGCCGGACGTCGCGGCGGTGATGTAGCGTCAGCACGATGGCGCCGATCATGGCTACGAGCAGGATCAGCCCCGCGGCTTCGAACAAATAGACGTAGTCGGTGTAGAGCAACTGCCCGAGAGCCTTGGTGTTGCTCACCTCCGTTTGCGGCGGTGCCGGGGCGTCGCTCACGAGATTCGGCGCCGTGACCCAGGCGCCCACGACGAAGACCAGTTCGAACAGCAGGATCAAGCCGACGAGCAGTCCGATGGGAAGGATTTTCAGGACGCCTGCCCGAAGCTCGGCGAAGTTCACGTCGAGCATCATGACTACGAACAGGAATAGCACCATCACCGCGCCGACATAGACGACGACGAGGATCATCGCGAGGAACTCAGCGCCGAGCAGAACGAACAGCCCAGCGGCGTTGAAGAAGGCGAGGATCAGAAACAGGACGGCGTGCACGGGATTCTTCGCCGCGACGACCATGACGGCCGAGGCGATGAGCACAAAGGCGAAGAGATAGAAGAACAGCGCGGGCAGCATCAGCCGGTCTCTCCCGTTGTGGAAAGACGGCCCGAAAGCAACTTCGCGCGTTCGCCGTGCCTATTCAGCAACCTTGCCCCCAAAACCATGTCCCCAAGATGTTGCGTCTTGGGCCTTCGTGTTTCCTCGACCGCCTAGCGATAAGGCGAGTCCAATTCGATGTTCTTCGCAATTTCCCGTTCCCAACGGTCTCCGTTGGCGAGCAACTGCGCCTTGTCGTAATACAGTTCTTCCCGCGTTTCCGTCGCGAATTCGAAGTTCGGCCCTTCGACGATCGCTTCGACCGGGCAGGCTTCCTGACAGAAGCCGCAATAGATGCACTTCACCATGTCGATGTCGTACCGGGTCGTGCGCCGCGTGCCGTCATTGCGTCGCGGACCGGCTTCGATGGTGATGGCCTGGGCGGGGCAGATTGCCTCGCACAGCTTGCAAGCGATGCAGCGCTCCTCTCCGTTAGGGTAGCGGCGCAGCGCATGCTGCCCCCGGAAGCGCGGGCTCAAGGGACCCTTCTCGTAGGGGTAGTTCAGCGTAGCCTTCGGCGCGACGAAATACTTCATCGAGAGCCAGAAGGCCCAGACGAACTCCAGGAGCAGGAGCGATTTGGCAGCTTGTGCGAAGCGTTTCACCGGCCGTCCTCCTCAAACCCCGTGTTGCCAGAGCCGCAAGACCACGGCGACGATCACTACGGCCGCGAGCGAGATCGGCAGGAACACCTTCCAACCGAGCCGCATCAACTGGTCGTAGCGATAGCGCGGCACGAACGCCTTCACCATGGAGACCATGAAGAATAGGAAGCAGACCTTAGCCACGAACCAAAGAACGCCCGGGATCCAGGTGAACGGCGCGAAGGGAATCGGCGACAGCCATCCGCCGAGGAACAGGACGGTCCCGAGGCTGCAGAGCAGGATGATGGCGACATATTCGCCGAGCATGAAGATCATATACGGGGTCGAGGAGTACTCGACCATGTACCCGGCGACGAGTTCGGATTCCGCCTCCAAGAGGTCGAAGGGCGGCCGGTTCGTCTCGGCCAGCAACGACACGAAGAAGATCACGAACATCGGGAACAGCGGTAGCCAATACCAGCCGAACAGGCCGAGCCCGCGATCCTGGGCCTGGACAATCTCGGTGAGGTTCAGCGTGCCTGCACAGAGCAGCACCGTGATGATGACGAAGCCGATGGAGACCTCGTAGGACACCATCTGCGCGGCGGAGCGCAGCGCCGCGAGAAAGGCGTATTTGGAGTTGGACGCCCAGCCCGCCATGATGACGCCGTACACTTCGAGGCTCGAGATGGCGAAAATGTAGAGGATGCCGACATTGATGTCGGCGACGGCCCAGCCCTCGGCGACCGGCACGACGGCCCATGCCGAAATGGCGAGCCCCGCAGTGACGATCGGGGCGAGTAGGAACAGCCCCTTGTTCGCGCTCGCCGGAATAATGAATTCCTTGAACACGAATTTCAGGAGGTCGGCGAAGGACTGCCACAGACCGAACGGGCCGACGACGTTCGGACCGCGCCGCATCTGCACGGCTGCCCAGATCTTCCGGTCCGCCAGAAGCACGAACGCGATGAAGACCAGCAGCACCACGATCACCGCGAGGCTGTGCGCCACGATCAGGGTGGTCGGCCACCCATAGCTGGTCCACCACTCAGCCATCGGTGCCAGTCGCTTTCTCCTCGTCCGCGTGCATCGCGCTCAGGCTCGCCATGATGGCGGATGCGCGCGCAATGGGATTGGAGAGGTAGTAGTCGGCGATCGAGAGGCCGAAGGGTGAGTCTCCCGGCGCGATGGTGTGTCTCGCGAGTTCGACGATGGGACCGGCGTCGGCCGGTTCGAGCGTGTCGAGCCGGGCCAGTTGCGGCGCGGCGGCGTACATCTTGGCGCGCAGTTCCCGCAGCGTCTCGAAGCCAAGCGGTTTGCCGAGCGCCTTCGCCAAGTCGCGAAGGATTGTCCAGTCCTCGCGCGCCTCACCGGGCGGGAAGATCGCGCGTGCGGTCATCTGCGCGCGGCCTTCCGTGTTGACGTAGGTGCCGTCCTTCTCCGTATAGGCGGCGCCCGGCAGGATCACGTCGGCACGATGAGCGCCTTTGTCGCCGTGGCTGCCCTGGTAGATGACGAACGCATCCCCAAGCTCCGGAATATCGATTTCGTCGGCGCCGAGGAGATAGAGCACGTCGAGTTCGCCCGTCCCCGCCGCCTTGATCATGCGACCGGTATCGAATCCCTTCTCTCCCGGCACGAAGCCGAGGTCGAGACCGGCAACCCGCGCCGCCGCCGTATGAAGCACGTTGAAGCCGTTCCATCCTTCGTCAATCGCGCCACGTTCGGTCACGATCCGCGCACCAACGGCCAAAATCTCATAGCCGTCGGGCCGCGCGAACGCGGCTTGGCCGAGGACGACCATGGGCTTCTTGGCGTCCTTCAAGATCTTGGCGAAGTCGTTCTTGCCGCTGGCAACCTCGGCCAAGGTCTCCGGTCCGGCGCCGAGCTTCACGTAAGGATAGGTCAGGTCCACGTCCGCGCCGATGACGCCGACGGGGAAATGTCCCTCCAACTGCTTCCAGCGCTTGCGGATACGCGCATTGAGCACCGGCGCTTCGATTTGAGGATCGCAGCCGACGAGGAGCAGCGCATCCGCATCCTCGATTCCGGCGATGGATGTGTTGAACACATAGGTCGCCCGGCCGAGAGCCGGATTGAATTTCGCGCCCGCTTGGCGGCAATCGATATTCGGCGACCCAAGCCGTTCGGCCAGCTCCTTCAGCGCGAACATCTCTTCGGCGGCGGCAAGATCGCCGGCAATCGCACCGAATTTCGCGCCGGCCGATGTCTTCATGCGATCGGCGATCGCAGCGAACGCGTCGTCCCAACCGCACGGCGTGAGCTTTCCGTCCTTGCGCACATAGGGCCGGTCGAGACGCTGCGTCCGCAGACCGTCCCAAATGTAGCGGGCCTTGTCGGAAAGCCACTCCTCGTTCACCGCGTCGTTGATGCGCGGCAGGATGCGCATGACTTCCTTCCCGCGCGAGTCGACGCGGATGGAGGACCCCACAGCATCCATGACATCGATGGATTGGGTCTTGGTCAGTTCCCACGGACGCGCCTGGAAGGCATAGGGTTTCGAGGTCAACGCGCCGACTGGGCACAAATCCACGACATTGGCGGACAGGTTCGAATGCAGGCCGCGTTCGAGATAGGTGGTGATCTCCATGTCCTCGCCGCGCCCGATGGCACCCAGTTCCTGAACGCCGGCGACTTCGGTCATGAAGCGGACACAGCGCGTGCAATGAATGCAACGCGTCATCGAGGTTTTGATCAGCGGGCCGAGATATTTGTCTTCGACGGCGCGCTTGTTGTCCTTGAAGCGGCCTTCGTCGAAGCCATAGGCCATGGCCTGATCCTGCAGGTCGCACTCGCCGCCCTGATCGCAGATCGGGCAGTCCAGCGGGTGGTTGACCAGCAGGAATTCGAGCGTGCCTTCCTGCGCCCGGCGCGTCGTTTCCGATTTCGTGTTGATGGTCGGCAGGGTGCCGTCCCTGCCTGGCCGCAGATCGTTGACCGACATGGCGCAGGACGCGACGGGCTTGGGCATGCCCACCACTTCGACCAGGCACATGCGGCAATTACCGGCGATCGACAGGCGTTCGTGGAAACAGAAGCGCGGAATCTCGACGCCTGCGAGCTCACAAGCCTGAATCAGGGTGATGCCGTCCGGGACGTCGTACTCGATGTCGTCGATAATGATCTTCGGCATGAGGGCCCTACTCCGCTGCCACCGGGACCGATGGCGAGATTGGCTTGGTCGCGCCCGCGTCGATGCGTTCCTCGATGACGTGGCGGAAATGGCGGATGAGCCCCTGGATCGGCCATGCCGCCGCATCTCCGAGCGCGCAGATCGTGTGGCCCTCGACCTGCTTGCTGACTTCGAACAGCATGTCGATCTCGCGTTTCTCCGCCTGACCGTTTGCCATGCGTTCAAGGACGCGCCACATCCAACCCGTGCCCTCGCGGCATGGCGTGCACTGGCCGCAGGACTCGTGCTTGTAGAAATAGGAGATTCGGGCGATCGCGCGGACGATGTCGGTCGACTTGTCCATGACGATGATACCAGCCGTGCCGAGGCCGGTGTCCAGCGCCTTCAGGGCATCGAAATCCATGGTGAGGTCGTCGCATAAATTGGCGGGAAGACACGGAACCGACGAGCCGCCGGGTATGACCGCGAGCAGATTGTCCCAGCCGCCGCGCACGCCGCCGGCGTAGGTGTCGATCAGCTCCTTCAGTGGAATGCCCATTTCCTCTTCGACCGTGCACGGCTCGTTTACGTGCCCGGAGATGCAATAGAGTTTGGTGCCGGTGTTGTTCGGCTTGCCAAGGGCCGCGAACCAGGTCGCGCCGCGCCGCATGATGTCCGGCACCGAAGCAATAGTTTCGACATTGTTGACCGTCGTCGGAGCGCCATAGAGACCGCAATTGGCCGGGAACGGAGGCTTCAGGCGCGGCTGGCCCTTTTTGCCCTCCAAGCTCTCCAGCATGGCGGTTTCCTCGCCGCAGATATAGGCGCCGGCGCCGTGACAAACATAGATGTCGAAATCCCAGCCATTGACGTTGTTCTTGCCGACGAGCTTGGCCTCGTAGGCTTCGGCTACGGCCGCTTCGAGGATCTCGCGTTCGGCGATGAACTCGCCGCGAATATAGATATAGGCCGTGTGCGCCCGCATGGCGAACGAGGCCAGCATGGCGCCTTCGATGAGAAGATGCGGGTCGTGCCGCATGATCTCGCGGTCCTTGCACGTACCGGGCTCGGACTCGTCGGCGTTGACGGCGAGATAGCTCGGACGCGGATCGTCCTTCGGCATGAACGACCATTTGAGGCCGGTCGGAAAGCCGGCCCCGCCACGCCCGCGTAAGCCCGACGCCTTGACCTCTTCGATCACGGCCTCGTGGCCGCGCGCGATCATGTCCTTGGTGCCGTCCCAGGCGCCACGGGCGCGCGCCGCCGGAAGCTGCCAGCCATGCAGTCCGTAGAGATTTTTGAAGATGCGGTCTTTGTCCTGAAGCATTAGTACGGCCCCGGCATCTTCGACTTGGGGTCGGACGTTCCCGCATAGCCCGGTTCCGGACCGGAATCGTCGGAGCCATAGATCGCGGGATCGGTGAGCGTATTGGGCCCGCTCTTGGGCGCGCAGCCTTGACGGCCGTCCTGCGGCCCAGGCGGCACATCCTCGCCCTTAC
This sequence comes from Hyphomicrobiaceae bacterium, assembly GCA_020637815.1. Taxonomy (GTDB): domain Bacteria; phylum Pseudomonadota; class Alphaproteobacteria; order Rhizobiales; family Methyloligellaceae; genus Methyloceanibacter. The sequence goes on from JACKJS010000001.1 coordinate 417,580, forward strand.
GCAGGCGCTCGACGATGGATCCCAGCGATTCCGGCGTGAGATCCTCGTAGTAGTACTTGTTGATCTGCACCATGGGCGCATTCACGCAGGCGCCGAGACATTCGACCTCGGTCCAGGAGAATAGTCCGTCCTCGCTGACCGTGTCCTTCGGGCCGATGTGTTTGCGGCAGGCGTCCTTGATATCCTCCGCCCCGTTCAGCATGCAGGGCGTCGTGCCGCACACTTGCACGTAATAGCGGCCCACGGGCTGCAGATTGAACATCGTGTAGAAGGTGACGATCTCGTAGACCCGGATATAGGCCATATCGAGCATGTCGGCGACATAGCGGAGCGCGGGTTCGGACACCCAGCCGCCATTCTGCTCCTGCGCGCGCCAGAGGAGCGAGATCACGGCGGAGGCCTGACGGCCCTCGGGATATTTCTTGATGACAGCCTGTGCCCAATCGAGGTTTTCGGGCGTGAAGGCAAAGCCTTCAGGCTGTTCCGCAGCAAGGCGTCGGACGCTCATCTCAATCTTCTTTGACGGGTGCGGAGGCTGTGCCCAGGCCGCCGACGAACCGGTTTGATTTGACTTCCCCAGCTCTCGGAGCTTGGCCGATCCGGCGGCATTTCGCAACTGCACAAAGCGTCATCGGTCGACCTCTCCAAAGACAACGTCGATCGATCCCAGAACGGCGGAGACGTCGGCGAGCATATGTCCCCGCGTGAGGAATTCCAGGGCCGACAAGTGGACGTAGCTGGGCGGCCGGATCTTGCAGCGATAGGGCTTATTCGTGCCGTCGGAGACGAGGTAGACGCCGAATTCCCCCTTGGGGGCCTCGACGGCGGCGTAAGCCTCGCCCGGCGGGACGTGATAACCCTCGGTGTATAGTTTGAAGTGGTGAATCAGGGCCTCCATCGACCCTTTCATCCGGGCGCGCTTGGGCGGCACCATTTTGTGATTGTCCACGCTGACCGCACCTGGCGTCACCGTGAGGCGCTCGCAGCATTGCTTCATCAGGCGGATCGACTGGCGCATCTCCTCCATGCGGATGAGATAGCGGTCGTAACAGTCGCCGTTCTTGCCGATCGGGATGTCGAATTCGAGCTCGTCGTAGCACTCGTAGGGTTGGCTTTTACGCAGGTCCCAGGCGGCGCCGGTACCCCGCACCATTACGCCGCTGAAACCCCAAGCCCAGGCGTCTTCCTCGCTGACAACGCCGATATCGACGTTGCGTTGCTTGAAGATGCGATTGTCCGTGAGCAGCCCCTCGATGTCGTCACAAACTTTGAGAAACGGATCGCAGAAGGCGTAGATATCGTCCACGAGTTCGGGCGGCAGGTCCTGATGGACCCCACCTGGCCGCACATAGGCCGCATGCATACGGCTGCCGCTGGCGCGCTCGTAGAAGACCATGAGCTTCTCGCGCTCCTCGAAGCCCCACAATGGCGGGGTCAGCGCGCCGACATCGAGTGCTTGCGTGGTAATGTTGAGAAGATGCGAGAGGAGACGGCCGATCTCCGAATACAGAACCCGGATCAACTGCCCGCGTTTGGGAATCGTCAGGCCAAGCAGCTTTTCGACCGCGAGCGAGAAGGCATGTTCCTGGTTCATCGGCGCGACGTAATCGAGCCGGTCGAAATATGGCAGCGCCTGCAAGTAGGTCTTGTGCTCGATCAGCTTCTCGGTGCCCCGGTGCAGCAGGCCGATATGCGGGTCTACGCGCTCGACGACTTCGCCGTCGAGTTCGAGCACGAGGCGCAGCACGCCATGGGCGGCCGGATGCTGCGGTCCGAAATTAATGGTGAAGGTACGGTCTTCGGCCGGAGATTTTCCGTCCGCTGGCCCATCGAAATCCGGCACGATCTCTTTATGCGTATCCAGTTCGGTTTCGGCCATTACAGGGCGGCCTCCTCGAGCACCTTGGCGGTTTTGGTTGCAACGCCGCGCTTGAAGCGGTCCCAGCCGACGATGAAGCGGTCATGGATTCCGGCGCCAATTTCGTCGACGCCGTCATGCGCGCGAAGTCTGAACTTGGCGCGCGGGCCGCGCAGTTCGATGCATTCCGCCTCGACCGTGACCGTCATTCCAGGAGGGGTCGCGGCCTTGTGCGAGACATCGACATGGACGCCGAGACTCCCCTCTCCCTCGTCGAGATGGGGCGCGAGCAATTGCACGCAGGTCCACTCCATCAGTCCGATCATGAACGCCGTCGCAAAGACGTCGGGCATGGTCTGGAGTTCGGGCGCTTCGTCGTAGATGTGCGGCACTGTCTTGTTCGGCGGTACCGTGTACGAGAAGCTGTGCTTCAAGCCGGCAGTCAGCGTGGGTTTCACGACTTCCCCTCTCCCTCTTCGACGACGCTGGCTTTTTCGTCGCCAGGGATCGCCGTCTCCATGGCTTCCCAGGGGCTGAGATAGTCGAAGTCGCGATAATCCTGCATCAGCTTCACCGGCTCGTAGACGACGCGTTTCAACTCGTCGTCATAACGAAGTTCGACAAACCCGGTGAGCGGGAAGTCCTTGCGCAAGGGATGCCCTTGGAAGCCGTAATCGGTGAGTATCCGGCGTAAGTCGGGGTGTCCTTCGAAGACCACGCCGTAAAGGTCGAAGGCTTCGCGTTCGAACCAATTGGCGCCCGGAAAGATTCCGACGATGCTTTGAACAGGCGTTTCCGCGTCGGTCTTGATCCGCACGCGGATGCGGGTGTTTTCCCACGGGCTCAACAGGTGGTAGACGATGTCGAACCGTTCCTCCCGCTCGGGGTAGTCGACGCCGCAAATGTCGATCAGGCACCCGAAGCGGCACTTCTCATCGTCTCTCAGGAAGGTGATGACCTCCCCGATCTGGTCACGCGCAGCCTCTATCGTCAGCTCGCCATGGGCAACATGGAAGCTCGCCAGTTTGGGCCCAAGCTTCCCCGAAAGGTAGCTGCCCAATGTATTCAGTGCGTCGTCCATCAAGCCCCCGGGGACGCGTGCGGTTCAGCGTGTGATCGTGCCGGTCCGCCGTATTTTCTTCTGAAGGAGCAGCACGCCGTAGACCAAGGCTTCGGCCGTAGGCGGGCAGCCAGGTACGTAGACGTCCACCGGTACGATTCGGTCGCAGCCGCGGACAACGGAATAGGAATAATGGTAGTAGCCCCCGCCATTGGCACAGGAGCCCATGGAGATGACGTAGCGGGGTTCGGGCATCTGGTCGTAAACTTTACGCAGAGCAGGCGCCATCTTGTTGCAGAGCGTACCGGCGACGATCATCACGTCGGACTGGCGCGGGCTACCGCGCGGCGCGAAACCGAAGCGCTCCAGGTCGTAGCGTGGCATTGAGGCCTGCATCATCTCGACGGCGCAGCAGGCAAGCCCGAACGTCATCCACATCAACGAGCCAGTGCGGGACCAATTGATGAGGTCGTCCACGGTTGTGAGCAGGAAGCCCTTGTCGGCGAGCTCGTCGGAGAAGGTTCCGAAGGACGTTGCGCCCGCGGTCACAAGGCCGCCGCCCTTCCCTTCGGTCTCGAACGTGACTTTCGGTATCAGTTCCATTCGAGCGCGCCTTTCCGCCACTCGTAGATAAATCCAATGGTCAGGACGGCCAGGAACACGATCATGGACCAAAAGCCCAAGGCCGGCAGACCGTCGAACGCCACGGCCCAGGGAAACAGGAATGCCACTTCCAGATCGAAGATAATGAAGAGAAGCGACACCAGGTAGAACCTGACGTCGAACTTCATGCGCGAATCGTCGAACGCGTCGAATCCGCACTCATAGGCGGAAAGCTTTTCCGGGTCCGGATTCCGGACGGCGACGACCATCGGCGCGATCAGCAAGACCGTGCAGATTGCAAAGGCGATCGCGATGAAAATGACGAGAGGCAGATAGTCGAGAAGCAACTGGCCCATGGCTCATATAAGCCTTCTTCCATCGTCTTACGCGCGTCGACGGGCCAAAGTGGCGGGAGTGACGGGACTCGAACCCGCGGCCTCCGGCGTGACAGGCCGGCGCTCTAACCAACTGAGCTACACCCCCCACCGGGCCGTCAAACCACGGCCGGAGGCGATCCCCAGCATGTACGGCCTTGGATTTTGCAAGTCAAGGCAAGCTGGGTAAAGAGCGTAGGATGAATTGCGGCGAGATGCCGCTCGGCTATTTTCGTCCTACGCCGCTCCGTTTCAACGGCCCAATTGAACCCCCTGCCGGAGAAGAAGACCGGACCCGGTTCCAGTCCGAAATGGTGGGCGGTGACAGGCTCGAACTGCCGACATCCACGGTGTAAACGTGGCGCTCTACCAACTGAGCTAACCGCCCGACCGGCCCGAAGCGTTAGAGCAAGATGGCCGCCCTGCCAAGAGCGCGGTGGGGCCGTCCAGCGCTATTTCAATTGAAAAGGCGAAGCCCCACGCATCCGTGAGGCTTCGCCCAAATTCCGCTGAAAGACTATTGGCGCCGCCCTAGGCGTTGACCGCCTCTTTGAGAGCCTTGCCGGCACGGAACTTCGGAACGCGCGACGCCGGAATCTGAACCTCGGCGCCCGTACGCGGATTGCGGCCGGTTGTGGCCTTGCGCTGCGCGACCTGAAAATTCCCAAAGCCGACGATGCGAACAGTGTCGCCGTCGCTCAAGGCCTTCTCGATGTTCTTGAACGTCGCGTCCACGGCCTTCTCGGCGGCATCCTTCGACAAATCGGATTCTTTCGCCACTTGGGCGACCAGCTCTGCTTTGTTCACGGCTTTATCCTTTCGCTCGGCCCTATGGTTAGGGCGCCTGTTCTGAACCCTTGGGCCCGCTTGGGGTACGCTCCGATTCACAAACAAGTAGTGTATGACTCGCGCAAAAAGCCCGGAAAATCAACATTCTTGGGCGAATCAGTGCATAACCCGCGTTCACAGGATTGCGGCGTTAGCGCGGCGGCGTCGCAGGATGGCGACCAGAATCAGTGAGCGGTGAGGCCCGATCCCGATTCGTCTTTCGAACGAACGACCTGCGAAGCGCCCTCACCTTCCTCTTCCCACACGATGGGCTGAGGCGTCCGCGTAAAGGCGATCTTCAAGACTTCCTCGACGCGCGAGACCGGCATAATTTCAAGCGCGTTCTTGAGCTTGTCCGGTATCTCCGCAAGATCCTTCACGTTTTCCTCAGGGATGATGACGGTCTTGATGCCCGCGCGAAGCGCCGCCAGCATCTTCTCCTTGAGGCCGCCAATGGGCAGCACACGGCCGCGCAAAGTGATCTCGCCGGTCATGGCGACATCGCGCTTTACCGGAATTCCGGTCATCAGAGAGATGATGGCGGTCGCCATGGCCACGCCGGCAGACGGCCCATCCTTCGGAGTGGCGCCTTCTGGGACGTGAACGTGAATATCCCGGCGCTCGAACAAAGGCGGCTCTATGCCGAAATCGACAGCCCTGGAACGCACATAGGCATTCGCGGCCTGAATCGACTCCTTCATGACGTCGCGGAGATTGCCGGTGACGGTCATCTTGCCCTTGCCGGGCATCATGACGCCTTCCACGGTCAGGATCTCGCCGCCGACCTCGGTCCAGGCGAGCCCGGTAACGACGCCAACCTGATCCTCCAGCTCGGCCTCGCCATAGCGGAATTTGGGCACGCCCAGATAGTCCGAGAGATTGTCGCGGGTCACCGTGACGGTCTTGTGGTCGGTGGTCAAAAGCTCCTTTACCGCCTTCCGGGCGAGCTTCGCCAATTCGCGCTCGAGACTGCGGACGCCGGCTTCGCGCGTGTAGCGGCGAATGAGTTCCTGCAGTGCCTCGTCGTCAAGGGCGAACTCCTGGGGCTCGAGCCCATGGTTCTTCACCTGCTCGGGGATCAAGTGCCGCCGGGCGATTTCGATCTTCTCGTCCTCGGTGTATCCGGCGATGCGAATGATCTCCATCCGGTCCATCAGCGCCGGCGGGATATTCAGCGTGTTTGCCGTGGTGACGAACATGACGTTCGACAGGTCGTAGTCGACCTCGAGATAGTGGTCGTTGAACGTGTTGTTCTGTTCGGGGTCCAGCACCTCGAGCAGCGCGGAGGCTGGATCGCCCCGGAAATCGGCGCCCATCTTGTCGATCTCGTCCAAGAGGAAGAGCGGATTGACCTTCTTGGCCTTCCGCATGGACTGGATGACCTTGCCCGGCATCGAACCGATATAGGTCCGGCGGTGGCCGCGGATCTCCGCTTCGTCGCGGACGCCGCCAAGGCTCATGCGCACGAATTCACGGCCCGTGGACTTGGCGATCGACTTGCCGAGCGAGGTCTTGCCGACGCCAGGCGGTCCAACGAGGCACAGGATCGGCCCTTTGAGCATGTTGGTGCGGTTCTGGACGGCGAGATACTCGACGATCCGGTCCTTGACCTTCTCGAGCCCGTAATGGTCGTGGTCGAGGATTTTCTGCGCGTCGTCTAGGTCGCGCTTGACCTTGCCCTTGGAACCCCACGGGATCGAAAGCAGCCAGTCGAGATAGTTGCGAACGACTGTCGCTTCCGCGGACATCGGGCTCATCTGGCGCAGCTTCTTCAGCTCACCCATGGCCTTCTCGCGCGCCTCGCGCGTCAGCTTGGTCTTCTCGATCTTCTGTTCGAGCTCGGCCAGATCGTCCCGGCCCTCTTCGCTGTCGCCGAGCTCTTTCTGGATCGCCTTCATTTGCTCGTTCAGATAGTACTCGCGCTGCGTCTTCTCCATTTGACGCTTCACGCGGCTCCTGATCTTGCGCTCGACCTGGAGCACGGAGATTTCGCTCTCCATAAGGGTGAAGACGCGCTCCAGCCGCTCGGAGACCGAGGTGATTTCGAGGATCTGCTGCTTCTCGCCGATCTTGATGGCGAGGTGCGAGGCGATGGTGTCGGCCAGCTTCGAGTAGTCCTCGATGTGGCTCGTCGTGCCGAGAACCTCGGGCGAGATCTTCTTGTTGAGCTTCACATAGCTCTCGAACTGCGACACGACGGAGCGCGCCAGCGCTTCGATTTCGTTCTCGGCGCCGACCTGCTCCTCGACCGGCTCGATCTCGGCCTCGAAGTAATTCTCGTTGTCGGTGTAATTCTTAATCATGGCCCGGCGCGAGCCTTCGACAAGAACCTTCACCGTTCCGTCCGGAAGCTTCAGAAGCTGCAAGACAGAGGCGAGCGTGCCCATGTCGTAGATGCCGTCGGCCGTCGGCTCGTCGTCGGATGCATTCTTCTGAGCGACCAGTAGGATCTGCCTGTCGGTCCGCATCACCTCTTCGAGCGCCGCGATGGATTTCTCGCGGCCGACGAAGAGCGGCACGATCATGTAAGGAAAGACCACAATGTCGCGAAGTGGAAGCACCGGATAGAGTTCCGGAGCGCCTTCCTCGGTCACGGACGGGATTGTGTCAGTCATGTTCTTTTCCGTCGCCTTCCTTCTGTGCGGGCCAAGAGGCCGCTTTCGCGAAACACCGGTCCAGGCGCCCCCATAATTCGTTCGAATGGCCTACCGGGCTGTAATTTCCTGGCTTTCGCCAGGCCGGGCAACTGCGCCGTGTCGGCTCGCCCATCCCGGAAAGTGGCGGTCGGCCGCCTCTCCGTCAAGTACCGGACCTGACGCCGATCTCGAACCCGGTTCACACCTATGAGAGTGGGATTCGGACACCCCATCAAGCGGACAATCGTGTGGACAAAGGTCAGGCGCTGGTGCCGACCTCCTCCTGCCGGTCGGAGTAGATCCGCAACGGCCGCGCCTTGCCATCGACCACCTCGGCGCTAATCACGACCTCTTCGACCCCGCGCATGCTGGGCAGCTCGAACATCGTGTCGAGCAGGATACCCTCCATGATGGAGCGGAGACCGCGGGCGCCCGTCTTGCGTTCGATGGCCTTCTTGGCGATGGCAAGCAGCGCTTCGTCGGCAAACGAAAGCTGCACGTCCTCCATTTCGAACAGCCGCTGATATTGGCGCACCAGGGCATTCTTCGGCTCGGTCAGGATGCGGATCAGCGCGCTCTCGTCGAGATCGTCGAGTGTGGCGATCACCGGAACACGGCCGATGAATTCGGGGATGAGGCCGAATCTCAGCAGGTCTTCCGGCTCGATTTTCCGCAGAATATCGCCCGTGCGGCGCTCGTCGACCATCTCCACCTTGGCGCCGAATCCGATCGAGGTGGACCGGCCGCGTGCCGAGATGATCTTCTCGAGGCCAGCAAACGCACCGCCGCATACGAACAGAATGTTCGTGGTGTCGACTTGCAGGAACTCCTGCTGCGGATGCTTTCGGCCGCCTTGCGGGGGCACCGAGGCGACGGTCCCTTCCATGATCTTCAGAAGCGCCTGCTGTACGCCCTCACCCGAAACGTCGCGGGTGATAGAGGGATTGTCGGACTTCCGGCTGATCTTATCGACCTCATCGATATAAACGATGCCGCGCTGCGCCCGCTCGACGTTGTAGTCGGCCGACTGCAGCAGCTTCAGAATGATGTTCTCGACATCCTCGCCGACATAGCCCGCTTCCGTCAGCGTGGTCGCGTCAGCCATCGTGAAGGGCACGTCCAAAATGCGGGCCAGAGTTTGCGCGAGCAACGTTTTGCCGCAGCCCGTGGGGCCGATCAGAAGGATGTTCGACTTGGCGAGCTCCACGTCCGAGTTCTTCCCGGAGTGATTCAACCGCTTGTAGTGGTTGTGGACGGCAACCGAGAGTACGCGCTTAGCGTAGTCCTGGCCGATGACGTAATCGTCGAGAACTTGGCAAATCTCCTGGGGCGTCGGGACGCCATCGCGGGACTTCACGAGTGAACTCTTGTTCTCTTCGCGAATAATGTCCATGCAAAGCTCAACGCATTCATCGCAGATGAACACGGTCGGCCCAGCGATAAGCTTGCGGACCTCGTGCTGGCTCTTGCCGCAGAAAGAGCAGTAGAGGGTATTTTTGGAGTCCGTTCCGCTCACCTTGCTCATTCCTCAATATCCAATTGTTCTTGGTTGCTGCTCAACGCGTGCGGTACGCCGCGCGCGTCCCAATGGCCAAATCCGCCAGGCAAGGCGATGGCAACTCCTCTAGAAATGGAGCGCGACTTCCAATCTGACCATGTTGAGGGGGCACTGATCAAGGATTGATTAATCGCACAAATCCTCGCTGTAGGCCAAATCCTGAGTCGGCATGGTGGCACGATTTGCGCCGTGCCGCCAAGGCCCTCGGCCAGCCGAAAACCTCATAGCCCTAATGGCACATTGCCGGCGCGCGCGACGAGGCTCAAGTTGCCGATGCCGTCACTTCTTCCTTCGTTTCCTCGGCCTGCCGCTTGTTGACCACCTCGTCGACCAGACCGAATTTGCGCGCCTCTTCGGCCGTAAAGAAGAAGTCGCGATCCAGCGTCTGCTCGATCGTGCTGTAATCCTTGCCGGTGTGATGGACATAGATCTCATTCAGCCGGCGCTTCATTTTGATGATGTCCTCGGCGTGGCGCTCGATGTCGCTCGCCTGACCCTGGAAGCCGCCGGATGGCTGATGGAGCATGATCCGGGCGTTCGGCAGCGCATAGCGCATTCCCTTCTCTCCCGCGCACAGCAACAGAGATCCCATGGACGCGGCCTGGCCGATGCACAAGGTCGAGACAGGCGGCCGTACGAATTGCATCGTGTCGTAGATCGCCATTCCCGACGTCACCACGCCACCTGGCGAATTGATGTACATCGAGATCTCTTTCTTGGGGTTCTCGGCCTCCAAAAACAGAAGCTGCGCGGTGATGAGCGAGGCCACGTGGTCCTCGATGGGGCCCGTGACGAAGATGATCCGCTCCTTGAGCAGGCGCGAATAGATGTCGTAGGCGCGCTCGCCGCGATTGGTTTGCTCGACCACCATGGGAACGAGCGTGCTCATGTATGTTTCGACCGGATTTTGCATGAATATCCTGTTTCTCGGGGCGGATGGGCCGGCAAGCGCCGGCCCGTGATTCGCCCTTGGGGGGTTTCCCGAAAATATGTGCTCGGGACCGGAAACGGAAGAGGCCTCGCCGCCCTTCGTTAAAGGCCCTTGGACCCTGCTCCTTTGGCCCAGCCCCCTGCCGTTTGGCGCGAACGGCTAGTGATCATGCTCGTGATCGTGGTCATGATCGTGGTCGTGATCATGCCCGTGATCGTGGTCATGATCGTGATCATGCCCACGGCCGTCGTCCAGGTCCTTGTAGAGATCATCGAGGCTCACGTCCTTGTCGGAGACCTTGGCGAGTTCGAGGATGTAGTCCACCACTTTGTCCTCGAAGATCGGCGCGCGGAGTTCCGCCAGGGCTTGCGGCGTGTTGCGGTAGAAGTCGTAGACTTGCCGCTCCTGACCCGGGAATTGGCGGATGCGTTCGATCAGCGCCTTATTGACCTCGTCGTCCGAGACCGTGATTTCGTTCGTCGATCCGATCTCCGAGAGCAAAAGGCCGAGCCGGACCCGCCGCTCGGCGATGCCGCGATACTCTTCCTTGGCCTTCTCCTCGGTCGTGCCCTCGTCCTCGAACGTCTTCTTCGAATGTTCGAGGTCGTGCATCACCTGATCCCAGATCGCGTTGAACTCGTTCTCCACGAGGGTCGGCGGGAGTTCGAAATTGTGTCCTTCGTTGAGGGCGTCGAGCAAGGCACGCTTCACCTTCAAGCGCGAAGCCATGTTGCGATCGAACTCAAGGCGTCCCTTTACCGTCTCGCGCATTTGGGTGACGGATTCGGCGCCGAGGCTCTTGGCGAAGTCGTCGTCGAGTGTCGGGGTTTCCGGCGCGGCGACTTCCTTGACTTTGATTTCAAACGTAACGGCCTTACCGGCGAGCTTCGGCTCGCCATATTCTTCGGGGAAGGTCGCGTCGACGACCTTCTCTTCGCCGGCTTTCACGCCCATCAAGCCCTCTTCGAAGCCAGGGATGAAGCCGCCGGCTCCGAGCGTAATCGGTGCGTCCGTCGCGGTGCCACCCTCGAAGGCCTCGCCGTCGAGCTTGCCGACGAAATCGATCGTGACGCGGTCGCCCTTCTCCGCAGCGCCGTCTTTCGGCTTGTAGGCCTGGTTGGTGGCGAGGATGCGCTCAACCGCCTCGTCGATGTCCTTGTCCGCAACCGGCGTCGTCGGACGTTCGAGGGTGATCGTGCTGAGATCCATCACGTCCACCTTCGGAAGGACCTCGAAGGTCATCGTGTAGGATAGATCGCCGGTGCCCTCGAAGATTTGGTTGATCTCGGCTTCGTCCTCGGGAAGCGAGACCTTCGGTTGGAAGGCTGGGCGCTCCTCGCGTTCCGAAATGGCCTTCTGGCTCGTCTCCTGAACCGCCTGCTGCACGACCTCGGCCATGACCGAACGGCCATAGACTTTGCGCAAATGCTCTTTCGGCACCCGGCCGGGGCGAAATCCCTTGATGCGAGCCTTGCCCTTCAGTTCCTCGAGGCGAGAGGCCAGCTTTTCCTCGAGCTCGTCCGCGCCGACCACGACTTTGAGTTCGCGGCGCAGGCCCTCTGCATTTGTCTCCGTGACGTTCATACCGTCAATCCACCATTCCTTCGGCGCCGAGGCGGCGCTTTCTTCCCTTGTCAATCTGGCCAACGAAGTTGTGAGTCAACGCGTTGGTTGGTGCGGGCGGAGGGACTTGAACCCCCACGGCCGAAGCCACCAGAACCTAAATCTGGCGTGTCTACCAATTCCACCACGCCCGCCTTGGGGAGTTGCGCGAAGGATATCCGCATCGAACCCCACTCGCGGCTCTATATACACATGGGGTTTCCCGGCTGCTAGGGCCCAATGTGCCTGGATTGGGGCCGGGCGCCGGATCGTGTGGCCGGGCTGCGCCTCAAGCCCCGCGTGTATGCTCTCGTTGGCATGCACCGGAGAATAGGATGCCAAAGAGCACTGGTATCGTGGGATTTCCTCGACTTGCGGCAAGCTCCGGCCATCATTAGGTTGCCTGGAAAATAGGATTCCCAAAGGTTTTTCCCCGTGACCTACCGCAACGGCATTCTCGAGGCGATCGGCAACACGCCGCTCATCAAGCTCAAACGCGCATCCGAAGAGACGGGCTGCACGATTCTCGGCAAGGCCGAGTTCATGAACCCAGGCCAGTCGGTGAAGGACCGCGCCGCCCTGTTCATCATTCGCGACGCCATGGATAAGGGCCAGCTCAGACCGGGCGGGACCGTGGTGGAGGGCACGGCCGGCAATACGGGAATCGGCTTGGCGCTTGTGGGCGATGCGCTCGGCCTTAAGACCGTGATCGTCATTCCCGAGACCCAGTCGGACGAAAAGAAGGACATGCTCCGCCTGGCTGGGGCTCAGCTGATCGAAGTGCCCGCCGTGCCCTATAGGAACGACAACAACTACGTGAAATATTCGGGGCGCCTCGCCGAAACCCTTTCGAAGACCGAGCACAATGGCGCGATCTGGGCCAACCAGTTCGACAACGTGGCGAACCGTCAGGGCCATATCGAAACGACCGCCCAGGAGATTTGGCGCGACACGGATGGCAAGGTCGACGGGTTCATCTGCGCCGTGGGCACGGGCGGCACGCTCGCCGGGGTCTCGATGGGACTGAAGGCGCACAATCCCAACGTGACGATCGGGATCGCCGATCCGATGGGCGCGGCGCTTTACAACTATTACAAGCATGGCGAGCTCAAGGCCGAAGGCAGCTCCATCACCGAAGGGATCGGCCAAGGGCGTATCACAGCCAATCTCGAAGGCGCCGTGGTCGACGAAGCCTTCCAGATCCCCGATGCCGAAGCTCTCGATGTGGTCTTCAACCTTCTCGGCGATGAAGGGCTTTGCCTTGGCGGGTCGAGCGGCGTCAATGTCGCGGGGGCCATGCGGCTTGCCAAGGAGATGGGCCCCGGCCACACCATTGTCACGGTGCTCTGCGATTACGGCACCCGCTATCAGAGCAGGCTGTTCAATCCCGACTTCCTGCGCGAAAAGGGCTTGCCGGTGCCACCCTGGCTGGCCGAACCTTTTCCTGCGGCCCCGGCCGTATTTGTCTAGATGTGAATTGGAGACCGGAACTTGGCGACGCCGAAGACATGGCTGATTGAGACCGACGAGCTCGAACGCGAGCTCGAGGCCCCAGATTTCGTCATCATCGACGCGACCTGGTACTTGCCGGGCGAGGCAAAGAACGCACGCGAAGAGTACCTCTCGGAGCACATTCAAGGCGCGGTGTTTTTCGACATCAACGAGATCGCCGATGACAAGGCGAAGACGGGCCACATGCTACCGCCCCCCGAGAAATTTTCGTCGCGTATGCGCAAAATGGGCATTGGCGATGGCCAGCGCGTTGTCGTCTACGACCGCCAGGGCATGTTCAGCGCGCCGCGCGTTTGGTGGACCTTCCGCGTCATGGGTGCGCAGGACGTCAGTGTACTGAACGGCGGGTTGCCGAAATGGAAGGCCGAAGGGCGTCCCCTAATGATGGGCGAACCGGCCCCACGCACGCCCCGGCATTTCACGGCGCGCCGGAACCTCGATTTGGTCCGCGATGCCGACGACGTCATGCAGGTAATCGCGGACAAATCCGCCGATATCGTCGATGCCCGTTCCGCCGACCGCTTTTCAGGGAAGGCACCTGAGCCGCGCGAGGGCTTGCGCGCCGGGCACATCCCGGGCGCTATCAACGTCCCTTACGGTCAGGTTCTCAGTCCGGATGGGACGCTGAAATCGGCGGCGGAGCTGCAGGAACTCTTCGCTGACGTCGGCGTCGATCCGCACAAGCCCGTGGTAACGACCTGCGGGTCCGGGATCACGGCCTGCGTGCTTGCGCTTGCCCTGAACGAAGCCGGCTACCTGCGAACGTCCGTCTACGACGGGTCTTGGGCCGAATGGGGTGCCGACGACCGTCTGCCGATCGAGACGAGCTAATTGGCAACCTGCCTCCCCCGTCCCGCCGAGAGGCATCCATGAGCAAGACGACGAAGCACAGCAAGTCCGCGACGCGGCTCGTTCATGCGGGCCGCGATCCCCGCCGCTTCGATGGCTTCGTGAACACCCCCATTTACCGGGGTTCGACCGTCCTGTTTCCGACCTTCGCGAGCCTCCTGGCGGACGACCAGCCTTATAGTTACGGCCGGAACGGCACGCCGACGGTGGACGCGCTTCAAGCGGCGCTCGCCGAACTCGAAGGCGGGCACGCGTCTTTCCTCACTCCTTCGGGCCTTTCGGCGATCACGACCGCCCTTCAAAGCTTCGTATCGAGCGGCGACCACATCCTGGTCTCCGACAGCGTCTACCGGCCGACGCGCCGGTTCTGCGACACCGTGCTCAAACGGTTCGGCATCGTCACGACCTATTACGATCCGCTGATCGGAAGCGGCATCGCCGATCTGATGACCGAGCGGACGCGGCTGGTCTTCACGGAATCTCCAGGCTCGCAAACCTTCGAAGTGCAAGACATCCCAGCCATCGCGCAAGCCGCCCACGCGGCAGGCGCCGTTGTCGTCATGGACAACACGTGGGCAACGCCACTCTTCTTCAAGCCGTTCGATCACGGCGTCGACGTGTCTGTCCATGCGGCGACCAAATATATCGTCGGCCACGCGGACGCGATGCTCGGCGTCGTCACGACGAACGAGGCCACGGCGGCGGCCGTTGCGAAGACCCACGACGCGCTTGGGCTCTGTCCTGGGCCCGAGGACGTGTATCTCGGGCTTCGCGGCTTGCGCACGCTTGGCGTGCGGCTGCGGCAGCATCAGGCCTCGGCGCTCACTCTTGCTGACTGGCTGGCCGAACGCCCGGAAGTCGCGCAAGTGATCCATCCGGCCCGGCCCGGCGATCGCGGCCACGATATCTGGAAGCGCGACTTCACCGGCTCGTCAGGGCTGTTCGCGATCGTTCTGAAGCCGGTGTCGCGCGAGGCCCTTGCCGCCATGCTCGACGATCTCGAACTGTTTGGGATGGGCTACTCGTGGGGCGGCTATGAAAGCCTGATCCTGCCTATCGATCCGCGTGGCTATCGGACCGCGACGACGTGGCAGACAGAAGGCCCTGCCTTGCGGCTGCACGCCGGTCTCGAAGACTTGGACGATCTTAAAGCGGATCTGGAGGCGGGTTTCGAGCGAATGGCCCTTCTAGGCTAAACGCCCCGCCGGCCCCGACTACGGCAACCGCACGCGACGTGCCGGCATTTCCAATCAGCTGAAGTGGTAGAACACCACGAGAGTGATGAGATAGACCAGCAGCACCAGCGCGGAGTCGATCCCCATCCGCAAGAACGTCCGGCGTGAACGGATGATGAGACCGGCAAGGTAGATCGCGGTCACCAGGATGCCCGAGATGATCGCGAAGGCCGTGCCCTTGTCGATTTTCCCGAGAATTGGCGCGCCGCGATAAACGAGATCCGCAGGCAGCACCATCGCCACCATCAAGAGATTGCTGCCGAAGATATTGGAAATCGCCATGCTGTAGGCGCCGATCCGCACGGCCGAGATGGTTGTGCTCACCTCGGGCAGCGACGTCGCCGTGGCCAGAAGCGTCATGCCGACAAAGCTCGATCCGAGTCCGGTCTGTTCGGCGATGGCGGCCGAGCTTGCGATGAGCGCGAGGCCGCAGATCAGAATCGCGGCGCCCATCAACGCGAACCCGACGACGAGTCCCGCCGTTCCCATCTGGTCCGTACTCGCGGCGCTTCCGGAATCCTCCGCGAGATGCGGCAGCGCCGCGTCAATGCTCTCCACGGGAATCCACGATTGGACGCCGTCATAGTGCCGGAGCATCGCCACGATCCCGACATAGGCGAGCGCGAGCAGGAGCGTCCCGAGTCCGATGCCGAACGGGAGCGCGAACTCTCCGACAGCGTGCAGACCCAGAAGCATCGCGAGGAGCGCGATAAGCAGGGCGGCCTCGAGCACCGACGTGGGGCCGCGTGGATAGGAGGTCAGCGCGTAGGATACGAGGAAGAGGTCCACCACGGCCAAGATCGCCGTCTGCATGGTGATGCCGCCGAACATATTGCCGAGAACCAGCTTGGCCTCGCCGATATGCGCGCCATAGATCGTGGTCACCAGTTCGGGGAGCGACGTCGCGGCCGCGACGAAAATCAGCCCCATGAAGGCTTGCCCGATACGTTTTCGCGCGGCGAGCGCATCGGCAAAGATCGCCAGCCGCGTTCCGGCGAGCCACACACCGATGGCCGCGCCGAGAAACACAGCGAATGTTACGGGGACGGGAAACTGCGCAAGAACGGAGATCAAGCGTGTCTTCTCGTTACGGTTCGACGCGGCCTGCCGGTTTGTCTCGAACGCCCCTGCCCCAGGTCACCGAGCCTGCAGCAATACGGGCCGGCCTGTCGTCACTTCTTTTGCTTGGGCTTCTTTGCCGTGTCCGGTTGGGCGGCGCCAAGCTTGTAGGCCGCCAAGGTGTTGTCGAGCATCATGGGGATGAGAACCAGCTTCTTATCGCTAAGATAAAGCAAATCCGCGCTGCCCTGATTGAGGTCGATCAGCTGGTCGGCCTTGCCTTTCACATCGACCTTGTAGAGCGCCCCGTCGGCCCAATCGGTGACGAGGTATCCCCCGGCCTCGAGCGCGCCGAGACCGTCGAGATTTCCGATCGGCTTGCCGAGAGGCTTCACCGACTTGTCCTCGATGTCGATTGCGTACAACCCCGCCGGCTCTCGCTCCTGGCCGACGCTCTTCATGCGCCCCAGCGATGCCACGACTAGCTTTCCGTCCTGCACCAAAAGGCCGTTGGGGCCGTTCAAGACATCGTCCGTCAGCCACGGCTCGAACACGCCGTCCTTCAGCCGCCAAATCGTGTTCATCGGCGTGTCGGAGACGTACACGGTGCCGTCCTCCGCCACAGCGACGTCGTTCAGGAAGATCGCCCCTTTCGCCTTGTGACGTTTCTCGATGCTCCCGGACGCCGCACTCACTTCCACCAGCGTATCGACGTCGGCGACGTAGAGCGTGCGGTCGTAGAGCCCCATGCCCGTCGGCGAATTGATGCCCTTCGCCCAACTGCGCTTGAGAATGGTGCCGTCCGGTTTGATACGGGAAATGAAGCCGTTGCCGTCCTTCTGCATGACGGCGCCGTTGATATTCGTGACGAACAGGACATCGGTCACGGGGTCGTAGATCACGGATTCAGGCTGGGCGAGCCCCTTCGCCTCCCATTCGAGGACTGGGGTTTGCGCATATGCCGCGCTGGATGCGATGAGAAAGCAGGTAAGACCGACCGTCAGGCAGTTCAGTCGCCCAAGCCGGCTCATAGCAGAGGCCATGGCCTTCAGCGCAGAATACGGCATCCACGCCGGCCAAACTATCGGGGAATTCCTTCGTGAATATGCCGCTGTCATCCAAATCCCCTTGCCCGAGTTTGACGCCATAGCTGCCGCGCACGCGGCTACGGTACAAGGGTTTTGCCAACAATTGAACACGCCGGACACGGCCCGGCGTGTTCAAAGAAACGTGTGCCTTCCACCAGACGGTTCAAGAAAGTTTGGCGTAGGCCTCGATCTCCACCTTTTGCCAAGGGCGCAACATGGAGGTCACTTGAATGAGCGTGCTGGCGGGTCGCACTTTGTCGAACGTCTCGAGATGCGCCTTGGCGACGCCCTCGGCATCGTCGATGTCGCGTAAGTAGACGACCGTACGGACGACGTCGGTAATGGACGCGCCAGCTTCCTTCAGCGCCTTTTCGATCGTCTCCAAGACGGCTCTGGCCTGCGTATAGGCGTCGCTCGTTTCATGTTCCGGAGGCGCGCATGTGCCGGAGACGTGGACGTCGTCACCGAGACGGACGGCCCGGCAATAGCCGAAGACGGATTCATACGCACCGCCGGAGGAAACATTGAGACGTTTGGTCTTGCTCATCCTTTTTTTGGTTCTCCACCAAGACTCGACTGGGGCCGCCCGCGGGTCTCCCCTACCGGGCGACGGTGACGCTGCAATGGGCGCGCACGACGAGATCGTGCGACACGGACCCGACGATGAGGCGGGTCCCGGCGCTCTTCTCGCCGGTGCCGACCACGAGATGGTCGACGCCGTGTTCTTCGGCGTAGTTGAGAACCGCGCGCCCGACATCGCGGCTCGCGACGCTCGCCTTCACGATATTCTTGGCACCTGCCTTCTTGGCCTTGGCCTCGGCTTCGGAAAGGGTCTCTTTGATGCGATTTTCCCCGAAGGTGTGCACCGGTGCCATTCTCGGTTCGAGCAGAACTTGGTCGACGACCAGCAGGATCAGTTCGGCGCCTTCCGCGCCGGCCATTTCCGCAGCCTCTGCCACGGCACGGTTGGACGGTTCCGAACCGTCGACCGCGCAAAGAATCCTCTTTGACATGGATCTGTCTCCTTATGAAAGACTGAGTTCCCAGACTACGTCAGCTCCAGGAAAAAGCCCACCCGCGCCGGCGAACCGGCGCAGGTGGGATCCGCTCCTAGGAGGGTGGGAGCTGGAAGTAGAAGTGCCCGAAAAGGACCACGCCCGCGCCGACGATCAATGCGAGGTACGGCAGGAAACCCGCCTTCCGTTCGCCGAGATCCTGGCTCTTTAGGTTCAGGTCAATCAGCATGTGATCGGGGAAGCGCCCCTTGTCTTGCACGTAGTGACGGAACCAAAACACCGGGATGATGAGCGCTCCGAAGAGAAGCCCGTACCACAGCGCGTTCGGGTTGCCCCAAACCTTGGCTCCCACACCCATGAGGAACAGGTTGAAGAAACCGAGTCCGGCATTCATCGCCACGAGCCAGTTGGGAGTCCGGTAGGGCCGCGGTGCGTCGGGGCTGTCGATCCGGTGAATCCACGTCGACTGCAGATTCAGGAAGATGAAGATCATGTAGCCGACATTCGAAATCGACAGAATGAGGTAGTAGGCGGTCGCATCCGAGGCAGCGAAGGTCAGCAGCCCGAGATTAAAGATGAGATCCGTCCACATGGCCCGGGTCGGAGCGCCGTGCTCGTTCGTGTGGGACAGATATTTCGGCAGCCAGCCGTCGACACCGCCTTGGTAGAGAGTTCGGGACGAGCCGGCCATCGCCATCATGATCGCGAGAACAAGCGCCAGGATCATCATCATTTCGAGAAGATGCGTGACGAACTTGGAGCCCGAACCGACCATGTTGCCCATGGCGGCCGCGACGCCGGTGCCATCGACGATGCCGGTCTCTGTCATGCCTTCAACGCCGAGATAACCTTGGAACGTGGCCGCGACGAGCGTGTAGATGACCACGCAAAGCATACCGGCATAGACGATGGCTTTCTTCGTGTCGGTGGCCGGGTTCTTGAACTCACGGGTGTAGCAAACCGCCGTCTCGAAGGCGTAGGTCGACCAGCCCGCGATGAACAAGGCGCCGAGAAACTGCGTCCAGCCACCGATATTCCACTCCCCGTTTGGTGGAACGAGCGGGGTGTAATTGGCGTAGTCCACCCCGCCGTTGAGGAAGGGGACGACGCCAACGATCAGCATTGGGATGATGACGAAGAGTCCGATCCACATCTGAACGCGGGCGGTGCCGAGAATGCCCCGATGCTGAATGGCAAACGCGAACAGCATCAGAGCCGCGCCGATAAAGAAGGTTGGCCCGATTTCGATTTGCGCGAGGCCTAGGAACGAGAAGCTTGCGAGCGTCATCGTTCGAAGGGCCGGCGTCGCCGCGTCCGTCACCGCGGCAATAGCCGTCGCGGTCGCTTGGTCGGCGGACTGACCAGCGATTGCGGCGGCGTTGGCCGCATCGTTCAGCCAAGCCAGGACTTCCGGCGACTGGGCCGTGAAGATCGGTATCGGCGCGATCGCATTGAGGATGTAACCCGCCGCGACGGCACAGCCCAGCGACAGTACGGGCGTCCATGCGTACCAGTTGCACCACACCGACAAGGGGGCGATGAGTTTGCTGTAGCGCAGCCAACCGGCGGCGCCATAGACGGCCGCCCCGCCCGACTTGTTCTTAAAGAGACCGGCAATTTCCGCGTAGCTATAGGATTGCGAAAAACCGATCAGAACTGAAATTGCCCAAACAAGAAATGCGAGTTTTCCCGCGGTGGCCCCAATGCCCCCAATTGAGATGAGCACCAGCGCGGGAACGCCGCTGGCGATCCAAAACGCACCTTTCCAATCGATGGACCTTTGCAGGCCACCGATCTCTTCGGAGGTTGCGTCGAAGTCCTCCGCACTATCGATAGATGTCATTGATACATTCCTCCCCAGGAATTGCGCCCTCCGAAGGGGGGCAGTGCCCGGAGAGTGCCACAGCATGCATACGATGCAATAAGTTTGCATGCGTGCGGCGTACTACTTTTGCACAATGTGCAATATCGCAAGTCGGTTCCAAGCTCATGGCGCCGCATCACGAACCTAGACGCGAAAGCGTGTTAAGCTTCGCCATGCAAGAGAATCGCTAGGTTGGAAAGAAGCATGTCAGCGGCCAAATCCAAGAAGAGTTCCGTCAAGAGTGCCCCAAAAAAGGCGCGGTCGAAGACGGTCCCTACCGTGGAGCCGGATGGTCCGTACGCGAAAACGGAAACTGCGACGGCGCCATTGGAGAAACGCATCGGAGAAGTCATCCGGCAGCGTCGCTTGTCGGCCAACATCACGCTAGCCGCATTGGGTCTCGGCTCCGGTATGTCGAGCGCCATGCTGAGCCGGATCGAGAACGGCATGGCTTCCGCCAGCCTCGATTCCCTCGAGCGCATTTGTTCGGCTCTCGGCATCGCCATGGCGGATCTCTTTCAGGAAGTCGACCAGAAGTCGGGCGAGGCGCAGCTCATCAAGCGCGACGAGCAGATGGAGGTTGTCCGTGTTGGGACGAAATACGGCTATAGCTACTCGCTGCTCTCATACAATCGCGGGCCGCGGAAATTGTTCGAGCCCTTCCTGGTCCAGATGACCGAACAAAGCGAGGCGTTGCCCCGCTTCTCGCACCCTGGCACCGAGTTTATCTTCATGCTCGAGGGAAGTTTGGAGTACCGCTTCGGCGACAAGACCTATCTGTTGGAACCGGGCGATGCGTTCACTTTCGCTGGCAATGTTCTGCACGGACCGGAGCGGATGGCCGACAACAACGCGAAGTTCATATCCATCATCATCTACGCCGAATGAGGCATGGGTCGCGATGCGCTGCCGGCAGAAAAAATGCCGGGAGCTTGTGCTCCCGGCAGTTAGGAGGGTGTCCCGGAGGCTACGGACCGTCGAAATGCGGTCCCCGGGAACTGGAGCTCGCGCCCGAATTGGACACGAGCGTCCGATCCGCGCCACCCGATCCAGCACAGGGTGGCAGCTGCCAGGGCGACAAGGTTCGCATCCGCTTACTTCGTCGCCCGTTCAGGACTCCGCTGGGAGCCTTTCGCCGATCGGGCAGGTGCATGACTAATCCGCATGCCCGGCCGCTCCGGCTTCCAGCAGAGTTGCGTATGCTGCACAAATTGTGTATGAAAGTAAACCTTCGCCATCGAAAAATTGGATGTGCGCGAATGCCCGGAGTGTTTTCTGCACGATGACGACCGAGATTTCAGACAAGACGACGCTTCGGGGGCTGGCCGCGGGGCAGCTGGGCCGGGGCGGGACACTCGAGCGGAAGCCCTATTGGTGGGACGCCGCTCCTCGACGCGAGACGCCCTCTCGCGCGGTTCCGCCCAGGGCGGATGTCGTTGTCGTGGGCTCTGGCTTCACCGGCCTATCGGCGGCCCTCACCCTTCTCGGCAAGGGCCGGAGCGTCGTGGTTCTCGATTCTGGCGTGCCGGGCTTTGGCGCCAGCACGCGGAACGGCGGCCAGATCGGCAGCGGCAATC
This sequence comes from Hyphomicrobiaceae bacterium, assembly GCA_020637815.1. GTDB lineage: Bacteria > Pseudomonadota > Alphaproteobacteria > Rhizobiales > Methyloligellaceae > Methyloceanibacter. Next base: position 439,230 of record JACKJS010000001.1, read on the forward strand.
AGAAATTCCGGGTAAAGCGTCTGATCGAGCTACGCGGCGCCGAGAAGGCGGCTGCACTGCTGCGCGAAGGGACGCGCATGCTCGACTATATCGAGGACCTGGTCGCCCGGGAAAAGATCGACTGCTATTTCCGGCGCTGCGGGCGCTTTCGCGGGGCGATGCGGCCGGCTCATTACGAGGCCATGGCGCGCGACATGGAGGACCTGAGACGCGTTGCCGGCGTCGAGAGCTTCATGGTGCCGCGTTCCGAGCAGCATACCGAAATCGGTTCGGACCGGTTCTTTGGCGGATCGGTTTTGCCCAACGATGCTTCCTTGCATCCAGGGCTCTACCATGCCGGCCTCCTGGCACGTGTGGAAGAGCGCGGAGGTGTCGTCGTGGGGCTGGCGGGCGCGCAAGCCATTTCGCGCGAGGGAAAGGGATTTCGCGTCGAGACCAGCGCCGGGCCGGTCGCTTGCGGCGAGGTTCTGGTCGCGACCAACGGTTATACCGGCGGGCTGATCCGGCCGCTTCGACGCCGCATCGTCAGCATACGGTCTGGCCTGATCGCGACTGCGCCGCTGAGCGCGGAGACGATGGCCCGTCTCATGCCCAAAGGCCGCGTCTACGGCAACACCAATCGCGTATTTTACTATTTCCGGGCCGCGCCTGACGACAAGCGGATCATCTGGGGCGGGCGTGCGGGGCGGTTTCCCGGGATGCGCGCCTTCGGCCACCTTGCACGAGATCTTCTGTCGGTCTTTCCAGAGCTCGGCGACACGCCGGTGACTCACGCCTGGGATGGGACGATCGGCTACACCTATGACGAGATGCCGCATCTCGGCCGCATGGCGGACGGCGTCCACTACGCGGCCGGCTATTGCGGCACAGGGGTCTCGCGCGCCACCTATTTCGGGCACAAGATCGCCTTGCAGATGACCGGCGATCCGGACGGGCGGACGGCATTCGACGATCTGGTGTTTCCGGCCTTTCCGGTCCGCGATGCGGCGCAAATTGCGGTGCCGGTCGTGGAGACTTGGTACCGCATCCGCGATTATACGGAAAAATAAGCCGTTCGCTGGCGGGGGCCGGTGCCCGGCGAGTGTCAAAGACCGAAAAGGCAAATGGTGATCCCGGCAGGACTTGAACCTGCAACCCCCTGCTTAGAAGGCAGGTGCTCTATCCGGTTGAGCTACGGGACCACAAGCGCCCGCGAATATAACGCGACTCGCCGGACTTCAGTGTGTCCAGCTGTCGGGACGCCCGTATTTGAAGTTCTCGGCGTAGGACTTGGGACGGATCTTCGAGGCGGGCGGCTCTTCGAGCCGGAACGCGATTCCGTTTTCCTTGGCGTATGCGACCGCCTCGTCCTTCGTCGCGAAACTAAGACGAATTTGGCGCTTCGTATCGGTCGAACTCGTCCAGCCCATGAGGGGCTCGATGACGCGCGGCTCATCGGGAATGTATTCCAAGATCCAATCGCGTGTGGCACCCCTGCCCTGCTGCATCACGTTCTGAGCGGGTTTGAAAATCCGAGCCAGCATTCACGTTCCCTCTCGATAGGGCTTCGATCGAAGTGGTCGGGGCAGCAAGATTCGAACTTGCGACCCCCTGCTCCCAAAGCAGGTGCGCTACCAGACTGCGCTATGCCCCGAAACGACCACAGACCCTCGGCACGGACATGACAGCGAAATCCGGCACAGGCAAGGGCTCTCAAGTAAAAATGCGCCCTTAACGGCCATTCATACTGAGACTCCGTGCGGTAGGCTAGCCCCGTGGCGTTAAGACGGCCTCACCAAGCGCCGGAGCCGGTTTCGCCGATCCCTGGATACGCGACCCGGTCGCCGGGCTTGAGCCCGATCCGGGAGGCCTCGCCCGCGTTGAGCTCGAGCACCGCGATCGCGTCACCGCCCGAATAGATTATATCCGTCGAGAACGGCTCCGTGTTCTCCTCGATCCGGAGCACAGTGCCCTGCTCCGTGATGAAGACCATGTCGAGCGGAATATAGGTATTGCGCATCCACATGCTCATGACCCTGGGCCGGTCATAGACAAAGATCATGCCGCTGTCCTGCGGCAGCGAGCGCCGGAACATCAGACCGCGCGCCTTCTCGGTTGGGCTCAAGGCAATCTCCACGGTGTAGGTGTGTTCGCCAGCGCCGGTCGTGAGGACGACCGTTCCGAGCCCTTCCGCTTGAGCCGAGGCAAGAGGCAACAGAACCGCCAACACGACAAGCCAAGCTCCGATACCGCGAAGCAGAAGAGAATAGGCAGTCAGTGGGAGGACAGACCGTTGGCGCCGTCCGGCTTGATCTCGGCCGCCATCAACCCCTTTGGGCCATGGCCAAAGCGGACCAGGAGCGATTGACCAGGCCGAAGTTCCGTAAAGCCGCAACGCCTCAGTGTCTCCATATGCACGAAAATGTCCGAGGTCGACGGCCCACGCGTGAGGAATCCGAAGCCACGGATGCGATTGAACCACTTGACCATAACACGTTCCCAGTCGCTCTCGGGAACGACCACGACATGGGTGCGCTGAGGCAGTTGGGACGGATGGATGGCCATGGAGTCATCCATTTCGAGAATGCGGAAGGCCTGTAGGCCCTTGGGGCGGCGGAGCACTTCGCACACCACCCGTGCACCCTCGTAAGCCGTCTGGTGGCCGTCGCGGCGCAGACAGGTCACGTGCAGCAATACGTCGGGAAGATCTTCGTCAGGAACGATGAAGCCGTAGCCCTTGGAGGCATCGAACCATTTGATCGATCCGGAGACCTCGAACACATCGACCGTGGCGTCGTCGATGGCGGCATCTTCTGCGCGTTGGGCAAGTTCCTCTTGAAGTGGCGATGCCTTCGCCGCCATGCCGCATTCCCCCCGCTGAACAATGTAAGATCGACTCGATGCCGCGACAACGAATCAAATGGTGCGTGCCTCCAAGGATAACATCGCGTGTTGGCGCAGCCAGATTATTTTTGTCGCCGGCGCCAGCTTCTCCACAGAGCGGGGGTCAAGGTGCCAACGGACGGGGTTCCGTTGCGCAAGCGTCTGATTGGAAATGGATTCCGTTCGTACTACCCCGGTGCGCGGTCGGGGCCGTCCGAGGCGGCAAAATCTCGATGAAGACGACGCAAACTTTTCTGCTGCCGAGCAAATTAGGCGCGGTGTCATATTCTGGCGAGCGGTGTGTGCACCGTGCAACAATCGCAATAAAAAATTCATTCACCGCTTGTCTGAAGGCGATTCCGTTGTCTTGCCATCATGGCCCTTCGCGACTTAGGGTCTGGCGCCAAGCAGCTCGAACTCCCGTGGGAGGCCATCGCCAATGAAGTATCTGCACACCATGGTGCGCGTCGCGGACGTCGATGAATCGCTCGACTTTTACTGTAACAAGCTCGGGCTCAAGGAAGTCCGGCGTATGGTCAGCGAGCAAGGCCGTTTCACGCTTGTCTATCTCGCGGCGCCAGGCGATGAAGATGCGCAGCTTGAGCTCACATACAATTGGGATCCTGAAGTCTATGGCGGCGGGCGCAATTTCGGACACCTCGCTTACGAGGTCGACGACATCTACGAGACTTGCGACCGGCTGATGAAAGCCGGCGTCACCATCAACCGTCCGCCGCGCGATGGGTGGATGGCCTTCATCCGCTCGCCCGACAACATCTCGATCGAGTTGTTGCAGAAGGGCGATCCGCTGCCCAAGCAGGAGCCTTGGGCATCGATGGAAAATACCGGGACCTGGTAACGGGAGATGCGGCGCAGCGCCTGGATGGATCAACCGAACGCGTCCAATTGGGCGGTTTGGCTCCGGCGGGTTTGGCACTCCCTAGGGGAATTGAACCCCTGTTTCCAGGTTGAAAACCTGGCGTCCTAACCATTAGACGAAGGGAGCGTGCCGGTGGAGCCCGCTCATATAGAAAGCTTTGCGGTTCCTCGCAAGACCGCTGTTTAAGCCGCGGCGGCCCCTCAGGGCAAGTCTTGAATTGGCGCGGCGTCTTCGATCATGAGCTCGACGCTTTCGCGGCCCTGCCATGCCGAACGCCGCAAATGACCCGCCACGTGTAGGCGTTGGCCTTCGGCACCGATGAGAAGCTCTCCGAGTGGCGTGCCGGCGATCCGGAACGCGCAAGACTCAATGCGGCCGCCGTCGGGAGCGAGAAGCGTGCAGTGGAAATGGCCATTGCCGAAGCTGCGCGCGCGCGTCACGCGGTGTGCGGGAAATGCGAACCGCGGCCTTGGGTAGCCGGGACCGTAGGGTCCCGCGCGATCGAGAAGTTCGGCAAGTTCTATCGTCGCGCCGCCCGCCGACAGCGCGCCGTCGACATCGAGCGTGCGGTTCACTGACGATGTGGCTACGGCGCTCGCGAGGTTCTCCGTCAGAAATGCGGCGGCGGCGTCCTTCTTGTCCCAAAGAAGAGAAAAGCCCGCGGCCATCGTGTGGCCGCCGCCCTTCACGAACAAACTTTCGTCTACAGCGCCGCGGACGACAACGCCGAGATCCACACCGCGAATTGAACGGGCCGAGCCGGTCGCGATGCCATCGTTGCCGACCGTCATGACGAAGGACGGGCGTTGAAAGCGCTCGGTAAGCCGTCCGGCGACAAGCCCGACCAACCCTTTGTGCCACCCAGGCTGCCCCAGAAACAACAACGGCAGGCCCGGATCGCCGGAGAGCGCGTGTTCGGCCATTGCGGTCGCTTCGTCCAGCATCCGGTCCTCGATCGCCTTCCGCTGAGCGTTGAGGCCTTCGAGCCGCGCGGCGATGCTCGCCGCTTCGCTCTCGTCTTCCGTGGCCAAAAGACGGGCACCAAGTCCTGAGGCTCCGACGCGGCCGCCCGCGTTGATGCGTGGACCGAGCACGAATCCGAGGCCGTAGGTGGACGGTGCCTCGCCGAGCCGTGCTTCGTCGGCGAGCGCGCGGAGGCCGACATTGTGCCGGAGCCGCAAGACCTGGAGTCCCTTGGCCACAAACGCCCGGTTGGCATCCTTCAACGGCACCACGTCGCAGACCGTCGCGAGCGCGACGAGGTCCAGCAGCCCGAGCAGGTCCAGCGCCGCACGGCCCTCCCGGTAGCCCATACCGCGCAGAGCCGCCGCCGTGGCGACGAGGAATAGAAATACCACTCCGGCGGCCGCGAGATGCCCCTGGCCGGACAGGTCGTCCTGCCGGTTCGGGTTGACCACGGCGAAGGCGTCTGGAAGCGCCTCGCCGGCCTGGTGGTGGTCGAGAACGATCACCTCCGCCCCGGCCCGATTGGCGGCCTCGATGGCCTCGCTGCCGGCGGTGCCGCAGTCCACGGTGAGGATGAGCCCTGCGCCCTCCTCCACGAGCCCGGTCAAAGCTTCCGGAGACGGGCCATAGCCTTCCGTGAGGCGGTCGGGAATATAGGTCAGGCAAGACTGTCCGTGCGCGCGAAGAAAACGTTCTATGAGCGCCACGCATGATGCTCCGTCGACGTCGTAGTCGCCAAAGATGCCAACCGTCTCGCCGCGCACGATCGCCAATGTGAACCGTTCGGCGGCGCGGGTCATGTCCTGAAGGCTCGATGGGTCCGGCATCAGAGTCTTCAACGAAGGGTCGAGAAAGCGTTCTGCTGTTTGAAGCTCCGCGCCCCGTGCCGCCAGGACACGCCCCAGCAGTTCCGGCAAACCGTGGGCCTGCGCAATGGCCGTCGCGATCTGGGCACGGCCAGGTTGCAACCGTTCGGTCCAACGGTGCCCGCGCGCGGACTGTTCGATGCCGAGCATGGCGGGATGAGCTTCAGTCAGCGCGTCGTTCCTTTGGCGTTTCGCGGCTGCCGGCACAGGAGAATCCGTTGAAAAATTGGGTCGGCGCTGGCGCTAAGGTAACCGATTCGAGGGTGCTCCCTCTCACGCGCCGAATTTGCGCCTATCGGCATGCTCGGTCTTGATCCACCGCCGCGTCCGTGTGGAGGCCCGCATAACCACGCTCGAGGTCGTGACGGTTTTCTTATCGTGATGAACGCCTGCCGTCAGCGAGCCGTCGGTAATGCCCGTGGCCGCGAAGCTGAGATCGCCGGAAACCATATCCTGGAGCGTGTATTTTCGCTTGAGATCGCCGATTCCGGCGAGTTTGGCCCAGGCCCGATCCTCGGCGTTGAACGCCACGAGCCGCCCCTGCATCTGGCCCCCGAGACAAGCAAGTGCGGCGGCCGCAAGGACCCCTTCGGGCGCGCCACCGACGCCGAGATAGATATCGATGTCGGTCTGAAGCGGCTCGGTGACGTGCATAACGCCAGCAATGTCGCCGTCTCCGATCAAGCGAAGCGCCGCCCCGGCGGAACGGATGTCCTCGATGAGCTGACCATGGCGTGGCCGGTCGAGGACGCACACCGTCAAGTCCTCGACGCTGACGCCCTTGGCGCCCGCGAGGGCCTTGAGGTTCTCGTACGGCGTGGCGTCGAGATCGACGAGGCCTTCGGGATATCCGGGGCCGATCGCGATCTTCTCCATGTAAATTGGCGGTACCTTAAGGAGGCTGTCCCGCTCGGCTACGACGAGGACGGACATGGCATTCGGCAGCGCCTTTGCACAGAGCGTTGCGCCTTCGATCGGATCGACGGCCAAGTCGAGCTTGGCGCCGGAGGGAGATCCCTCGCCAATGACCTCGCCCATGTAGAAGGCCGGGCAGTCCCCTTCCTCGCCCTCGCCGACAACGACAACGCCTTCGAAAGGCAGACGCGCGATTTCCCGGTGCATGGCGGACGCCGCGGCCTTGTCGGCGGATGCTTCGTCCCCGCGGCCCAGCCAGTTGGCGGCGGCAACCGCCGTCGCTTCGGTGACGCGTACGATATCGAGCGCCAGCGCGCGGTCGAGTTCCGATTTTTCGCCTGGCTTCGACACGTCAAAACCTCCCTCGTTTCAACGCGGGCGATCTTCCGTCGCCGCGGGTCGCCGCTACAGCTTTTCGATCCGGATCATTTGCGGTTTGGCATCGACATGTCCATCCCGCTCGATTGCGGCAAGGGCCTTGCGCACCGCGGCTTCCGTGGTCTCATGAGTCACCATCACGACACTGGCCTGCGGCTCTCCCTTTTTCCGCGGCGACCGGCCTTGGCCAGGCACTTCGCTCTCGGGGCGCCGCTGCACGATGCTCTCGAGCGAAATCCCTTGCGCGGCCATACGCTGTGCGATGGCGGCAAACGCGCCCGTGCGATCGTAGACGGACAGGCGGATGTAGTAACCGCCCTCGTGCGTTCGCATGGCGGCCTTCTTGTAGGCTTTAAGATTCGATGCCTTGAGGCCGAAGGGCCGGAGGACGGTCCCCCGTGCGATATCGACGATGTCGCTCATGACGGCAGACGCGGTCGGCCCGCCGCCGGCGCCGGGACCGATCAGCATCACGTCGCCGATGAAATCCCCATCGATGGCCACGCAATTGGACACCCCGTCCACGTTCGCGATGGCCGTGTCTTTCTGCAACATGGTCGGATGAACGCGCTGTTCGATGCCGCTGTCAGTTCTGAGCGCAACACCAAGAAGTTTAATGCGGAACCCGAGATCGCTGGCGGCCTCGATATCGGCGGGCGTGATGGTCTCGATCCCTTCGACATAGATGGCATCGAAGTTCGTCCGTGTACCGAATGCCAGGCTCGTCAAGAGGGCCAGCTTGTGCGCAGTGTCGAACCCGCCAATATCGAAAGTCGGATCGGCTTCCGCGTAGCCCTGCTCCTGTGCCTCTTTGAGCACGTCGGCGAAGTCGCGGCCCTCCCGCTCCATCTTGGTCAGGATGTAATTGCAGGTTCCGTTCAAAATCCCGAAGACCCGCGTGATGTCGTTGCCTTGGAGGCCTTCGCGGATGGTTTTCACCACCGGAATGCCGCCTGCGACGGCTCCCTCAAAGTTCAGCGCCACGCCATTCTTCTCGGCCATGGCCGCCAGTGCCGTGCCGTGATGAGCGAGGAGCGCCTTGTTCGCCGTCACGACATGCTTGCCGGCCAGCAAGGCGGCCTCGACGGCCTCTTTGGCAATCCCCTCCTCGCCGCCGATGAGCTCGACGAAAACGTCGATCTCAGGGTCCCTTGCAAGGGCTACGGGGTCGGAAACGAAACGGATGCCGGAAAGGTCGGCGTCACGCTTCTTTCGTTTGTTTCGTGCCGAGACGGCGACGATTTCGATAGGACGGCCAGTCTTTTCCCGCAACACATCGGTGCGGGCCGCGATAAGGCGGACGAGACCGGTGCCGACAGTGCCGATACCGGCCAGTCCAAGCTTCAAAGGATTTGCCATGGAGGGCGCTAAAGTGTGCGTTTGACCTTGGGGGCCAGTGGAATGACGTTATGGAGGTCGTTAGCCGATTCGGTGAGGAATTTGCGAATGTTCCGCGCGGCCTGGCGGATACGCTGCTCGTTCTCGACGAGCGCGATGCGCACATAGCCCTCGCCGTACTCGCCAAAGCCCACGCCAGGCGCGACAGCGACCGACGCCTTTTCCAGAAGGAGCTTGGAGAATTCCAGCGAGCCGATATGGGCGAACATATCCGGAATCGGCGCCCAGGCGAACATCGTCGCCGGCGGCGACGGTATGGGCCATCCGGCACGCGTGATCGCGTCCACAAGCGTATCGCGGCGGCGGCGGTACACACTGCGGATCTCGTCGACGCAGTCCTGCGGGCCGTTGAGCGCCGCCGTGGCCGCGACCTGGATCGGTGTGAACGCCCCATAGTCGAGATAGGACTTAACGCGCGTCAGCGCCTGGATCAGCCGCTCGTTGCCGACAGCGAAACCAATGCGCCAGCCGGGCATCGAGTAGGTCTTGGATACGGAGGTGAACTCCACGGCGATATCCATTGCGCCGGGAATCTCGAGGAACGAGCCCGGCGGTTCCCCCTCGAAATAGATCTCCGCATACGCCAAATCGGACAGCACGATCAGGTCGTGCTTTTTCGCGTAGGCCACCACCTCGGCGTAGAAATCGCGATTCGCGACGACGGCCGTTGGGTTGGCGGGATAGTTCAGGACGAGTGCCGATGGCTTCGGCACGCTATGGCGCATTGCCTTGTCGAGGGACACCATGAACTGGGAGTCCGTGCTCGCCGGCAAATGCCGGATCACGCCGCCCGACATGATGAAACCGAACTCATGGATCGGATAGGTCGGATTCGGAACCAGTATGACGTCGCCCGGTGCCGTGATGGCCTGCGCCATGTTGGCGAAGCCTTCCTTCGACCCGAGCGTGGAGACGACTTGGGTGTCCGGATTGAGCTTCACGCCGAAGCGGCGCTCGTAATATTTGGCCTGAGCGCGGCGCAGCCCGGTGATGCCCTTGGATGCCGAATAGCGGTTCGTCTTGGGATTACGGACCGTCTCGACCAGCTTCTCGATGATATGTGGTGGTGTCGGCATATCGGGATTACCCATGCCGAAATCGATGATGTCGTCGCCGCGCGCGCGCGCTTCCGCCTTGAGCCGGTTCACCTGCTCGAAGACATAGGGCGGCAGCCGCTTAATTCTATGAAACTCGTTATGCACGGACGGTTTTCCCCACCCGATCGAATGAAAAATAGGGAGTCTGGAGTTGAACCACGAAAAGGGCCCGCCCGGCAAGCGTCTGTCGTTGGGCCTTTTTGGCAGTTCGCCTAGCGGCTAGTTTGCTTTTGGAGCGTCTTTGACCTTCTCGACCTGAGCCTGCTGACGCTCCTTCTCATGCTTCAGGTCCGTAATCGCCGCGTCGCGCTCCGACTTGTCCAAAGTGCGGTCGTAACTCCGGATCACGTCGCTGAATTGCTGCATGGGACCGGGGTCCGACAAACTGCTCGTACATCCGGACAAAAGGATGACGGACAGCACCGCCGCCAAGCGATAGGCTGAGTATGAAAACATCGCTGCGATACGGCTCTGGTGGAGTTTCCCCTGGCGAAGTCCCTCGCCTAATCGCTATATTGCATAGCACAATGACAAGATCAGCGGAAGCTGGCGTTTACCACGCACCGCCAAATTGGCCGAAACGTGGTTCGGGGATGGAAAATTAAGGGTTATTCAATGCGAGACGACAATCAGAATGGTGGGGCTGGAACCGGCGGAGCTAAGAAGGACGGGAAGGAGCAAAACGATGCTCCAGAAAATATGAACTTCGACGAGTTTACGCGGAACATGCTTCGGCTGTTCGACCAAGGTACGAAAGTCGCATCGAGCCTGGCGGAACGCAATGCGGCCAATGGGAACAGCCCATACAGCATGGCTTCCGAGGCAGGCGAGGCGGCGAAGACGCTTGGCACGGTGGCTCAGGCATGGGTGTCGAACCCAAGCAAGCTCGCCGCGGCACAAGGCGAGCTCCTGCAGAGTTACGCCGACCTCTGGGGGCGCTCGGTGCGCCGTTTTCTAGGCGAAGAGGTCGAGCCGGTCGCAAGGCCCGAGCCGGGCGACAATCGCTTCTCGGATCCGGGCTGGTCGGATAACCAGTATTTCGACTTCTGGAAGCAAGCCTATCTGATTACGTCGCGATGGGCCGAGGACATCACCAAGAAGACCGAAGGCGTGGACGAGCGGACCCGGAAGCGGGCCATGTTCTATCTCGAGCAAGTCCTCTCGGCGATGTCTCCCTCGAACAATCCATTCACGAACCCCGAGGTCGTTCGGACGACGCTCTCGACGAACGCGGAAAATCTGGTTCAAGGCATGGCGCACCTGGCCGAAGACATCGAGCAGTCGAAGGACCTGCTCCGTGTGAGTCAGACCGATCTTTCGGCGTTCGAAGTGGGCCGCGATCTGGCGATCACGCCCGGCAAGGTCATCTTTCAGAACGACCTCATTCAGCTCATCCAATATGAGCCGACCACGAAGCAAGTCTCCAAGGCGCCGCTGATCATCGCGCCACCGTGGATCAACAAGTACTACATCCTGGATCTGAAGCCTGAGAAGTCGTTCGTGAAATTCGCGGTCGATCAGGGCTTCACGGTCTTCATGATCTCATGGGTCAACCCGGACGGGCAGCTCGCGCAAAAGACCTTCGAAGACTACATGCACGAAGGCATTCTCAAGGCCGTCGAAGTGGTGAATCGTCAGCTCGGGCTGCACCACGTCAATCTTCTCGGCTATTGCGTCGGCGGCACCCTCCTCGCCTCGGCCTTGGCTTATTCCGCGGCCAAGGGCGACGACCGGATCGCAACCGCGACCTTCCTGACAGCGCAGGTCGATTTCACCGAGGCCGGCGATCTTTTGATCTTCATCGACGATACGCAGCTCAAGTCGCTCGAAGAGATGATGGCGGAGCGGGGCTATCTCGATGGATCGCGGATGGCGGCGGTGTTCAACATGCTTCGGCCGCGCGATCTGATCTGGCCGTATGTCGTGAACAACTATCTGCTCGGAAAGAAGCCGTTTCCGTTCGACCTGTTGTTCTGGAACGCGGACTCGACGCGCATGCCCGCAGCGAACCACGCCTTCTATCTGCGGGAGTTCTATCATGAGAACCGCCTCGCCAAGGGCGAGATGGAGCTAGGTGGCGTCAAGCTCGACCTGTCCAAGATCAAGATCCCGGTCTACGAGCTCTTCACGCGGGAGGACCATATCGCGCCAGCGGTTTCGGTCTTCCGCGGCAGCAAGCTTCTCCGTGGCGAAGTTCGGCACGTCATGGCGGGCTCGGGCCATATCGCGGGCGTGGTGAATCCTCCGGCCAAGAAAAAGTACCAGTATTGGACGGACGGGCGGCCTGCGGCGACCCTCGAGGAATGGCTCAAGACGGCAAAGGAGACGCCGGGCTCCTGGTGGCCGGACTGGGCCGCGTGGCTCGAAAAGCGCTCCGGCGAAAAGGTACCGGCGCGGGACCCCTCTTCCGGGCCCTTCAAGCCGATCGAGGACGCGCCTGGCAGCTACGTCAAAGACCACGACTGATCGTCCCGCACGGGGCAGGCTCCGCCACGGAGCCTGCTTCTAAGGGAAGAGTGGAAGCTGCTCGAGCGCGGTTCTCTCGTCGAGGCCGTGCATCACGTTGAAATTTTGAAGCGCCTGCCCGGCCGATCCCTTCACCAGATTGTCGATCGTCGAGATGACGATTGCCCGCCCCGGAATCCGGTCGGCGAAGACGCCGATATGGCAGTAGTTCGAACCGCGGACGTGCTGGGTCGCCGGGATCGCGCCCTTCTCCACAATGCGCACGAACGGGCTCGAGGTGTAGGCTTCCGTCAGAGCGGTGCGAAGGTCGTCCGCCGAAACGCCGTCAGCGAGCGGGACGTAGCAGGTGCACAGCTCGCCACGCGTCATGGGCACGAGATGTGGCGTGAAATTTACGCGGACGTCCTGTCCGGCCGCTGCGGCAAGCTCCTGCTCGATTTCCGGAACGTGCCGGTGCGTGCCGACGCCGTAGGGCGAAAGTCCCTCGCCCGCCTCGGAGAACAGGATGTTCTGCTTGAGGGACCGGCCCGCGCCCGACACGCCGGACTTCGCGTCCACGATGATGCTGTCCAGCCCGATGAGACCGCCTTTGGCAAGCGGCAGAAGCGCCAGCAGCACGGCCGTCGGGTAGCAGCCAGGACAGGCCACGAGCCGGGCCGTCGCGATCGCCTCGCGATAATGCTCGGTCAGCCCGTAAACGGCGTGCCTGTGGAGTTCCGGCGCGGTGTGTTCCCCGCCATACCATTCAGCGTAAGTGACAAGGTCCCGGAGACGGAAATCGGCGGACATGTCGACGACCTTGACGCGCGCCGGAAGCTTGGCGATCTCGCTATGAGCCGTGCTGTGCGGCAGCCCGCAAAAAGCGACATCGACCGTGTCCCAGTCAACCTCCTCGGCCGTCACGAGATTGGGTAAGCCGAGGCTCTCGAAATGCGGAAAGACCTTGGCGAGCGGCTGTCCTGCATGCGACTTCGCGATCAGCGCCGTGATTTCGATATTGGGATGTCTGGCCGCAAGCCGGATCAGGTCGGCGCCGGTATAGCCGGAAGCGCCGAGCACGGCGGCCCGGAACGTTTGTTTGCTGGTCATGACAGACCCTGAACATGGAGCCCTGCGTGCGGCAGGGCCTCAATGGCACGAGACGTAATCCGGGAGAGAGGCCAAGCCTCTCTCCCGGAACAATCCAGAAACAAGCGCGATGAACTTAGCGCTTGGAGAACTGGAAGCTACGGCGAGCCTTGGCCCGGCCGTACTTCTTACGCTCGACCGTACGCGCATCCCGGGTCAGGAAGCCGGCTTTCTTGAGAACGCTGCGCAACTCCGGCTCGAAATGCGTCAGAGCCTTGGAGATGCCGTGCCGCACGGCGCCCGCTTGGCCCGAAAGCCCGCCGCCAGACACGGTGCAGACCACATCGATCTGGCCTTCGCGCGCCGCCGTGACAAGCGGCTGCTTCAGGATCATCTGAAGCACCGGACGGGCGAAATAGGTTGCGTGGTCCTTGCCGTTCACCGTGATGTTGCCGGGGCCCTGCTTGACCCAGACGCGGGCGACGGCGTCCTTCCGCTTGCCCGTGGCATAGGCGCGGCCCTGCGCATCGACCTTGCGCTCGTAAACGCGCTCCGCTGCGGGCGCATCGCTTTCGCTCTGCAGCTGAGCCAGATCTTCTAGCGTGTTGGTTTCGCTCATGGCTCTTAGGCGCTCCTTGCGTTCTTCGAATTCAGGGCCGCGACATCCAGCGGCACGGGATTCTGCGCCTCGTGCGGATGGTCGGGGCCTGCATAGACTTTGAGGTTCTTGAGCTGCTGGCGCGCAAGCGGACCGCGGGGAAGCATGCGCTCCACGGCCTTCTGCAACACGCGTTCCGGATGCTTGCCGTCGAGGACCTTCTCGGCGGTGCGGCTCTTGATGCCGCCCGGATGGCCCGTATGCCAGAAATACTCCTTGTCGGAGCGCTTATTGCCGGAAAACACGACATTGCCCGCATTGATGACGATGATGTTGTCTCCATCGTCCATGTGGGGCGTGAACCCGGGCTTATGCTTGCCGCGCAGCCGCGTCGCGATAAGCGCCGCAAGCCGGCCTACGACAAGGCCGCTGGCGTCGATCAGAACCCAGGACTTTTCGATGTCCTTGGGTGTAGCGGAAAAGGTTTTCATGGTTCGCGTCACTCTGCGTCTCAACCAAAAGATCGGCGCTTCTAACGGTTGCCGCCACGACGGTCAAGCGAGTTTGATTTCGTTATTGAAAACAGCGCTCTAAATATGTGGTATTTCATTACCGTGTTGAATCCGGCTGATTTTACGTGCCTTTCCTGCTGGTTTCTGTAACCGATGAGCGATCAAACACAAATTTGCGGGAATCGGTGGAAAATGGACGAAGGCGACATCTTACTGAGTGAGGACCAGGGCGCGGTGCGCGTCTTGACCCTCAATCGCCCGAAAGCGCGAAACTGTCTCTCGATGGCTCTGATGCAGGCACTTCAAACCGCCCTCGCCGAGGCGGCAGAGACCGATAGCGTCCGAGCCGTGGTGCTAGCAGCTTCGGGTCCCGCCTTTTCGTCCGGCCACGATCTCAAAGAGCTAACCGCACGCCGGAACGATCCGGATCGCGGCCGCGGGTTCTTCGAGGAGACGATGCAGACTTGCGCCAAGATGATGCTGACCATCGTCCGCCTGCCCAAGCCCGTTATCGCGGCTGTGAACGGCATCGCGACCGCCGCGGGCTGCCAACTGGTGGCGAGTTGCGATTTAGCGGTTGCGGCCACGGACGCGCGTTTCGCCACGCCAGGCGTCAATATCGGTCTGTTCTGTTCCACGCCCATGGTCGCGTTGAGCCGCAATCTATCGCGTAAGGCCACCATGGAGATGTTGCTTCTGGGTGAGATGGTCGAAGCCGAAGAAGCTCTGCGGCTCGGCCTCGTGAACCGCGTGGTCGAACCGGACCGGGTCGTGAACGAAGCCGTCGCGTTCGGCCGCAAGGTCGCCAGCAAGCCGGCCCGGACCTTGAAGATTGGAAAGGAAGCGTTTTACCGCCAGCTCGAAATGCCGCTCGACGAAGCCTATCGCTACACGGCTGGCGTCATGGTCGAGAACATGCTCGACGCCGAAGCCGAGGAAGGCATTGGCGCCTTCCTCGACAAGCGCGAACCCCAATGGCCCCGATAGGGCTGCCCTGGCAAGAGGTCATATGGATCACGACCACTATTCGGACGCCTATATCCGCGACATCCTTTTGGGCCATCGCGTCTTCGCCGTGGTCGGGGCCAGCGTGAAGACAATCCGTCCGAGCTATTTCGTCATGAAATATCTTCTGGCGAAGGGCTTCGACGTGATCCCGGTCAACCCTGGCCATGGCGGGCACATCGTGGCGGACCAAACGGTCGTGCCGTCGCTTGGCGACATCGACCGGCCGGTCGATGTCGTCGACATCTTCCGGAATTCGGACGCTGCACTGAGCATTACCGAAGAGGCCATTCGCATCGGTGCCAAGGTCGTTTGGATGCAAATTGGCGTGCGGAACGACGATGCGGCGCGCCTGGCCGAGAGCGCCGGGCTCAAGGTCGTCATGAACCGCTGTCCGAAGATCGAATACGGACGCCTGTCGGGCGAGATCGGCTGGGCCGGCGTGAATTCGCGTACGCTGTCCAGCAAACGCCCTGTCATCGGTTCCAATGGCGGTCAGCAGAGGTCGCTCCGCAAAGACGGCTGATACGCCAATACCTGCTGGCGCGAAATGGAAGACGGGCACGCCGGCATCCCCTATGTTTCGATTCACTTCGCGGTCACCGCAACACTGGACCAGATAAGGGAGCTTCACGATGTCCGAAGAGCGTACGCCTGGGTTCGATACACTCGCCATTCACGCAGGCGCGCAGCCGGATGCTTCGACGGGCGCCCGGGCGACGCCCATCTACCAGACGACATCGTTTGTCTTCGACGACGTCGATCATGCCGCCGCGCTGTTCAACCTCGAGACCTTCGGCAACATTTATACGCGGATCATGAATCCCACCCAGGCGGTCCTCGAGGAGCGCATGGCGGCTCTCGAAGGCGGCACCGCCGCACTCGCCGTCGCTTCCGGCCACGCGGCCCAGGCTGTCGTCCTCCATACGCTGATGGAGCCTGGCGCCGAGTTCGTCGCCGGCCGGCAACTCTATGGCGGTTCCATCAACCAGTTCGGCGAGGCCTTCAAGAAATTCGACTGGCATGTGAAATGGGCCGATACGACGAACGCGGAGAGCTTCCGTGCGGCCATAACGCCGAAGACGAAGGCGATCTTCGTTGAGTCGGTCGCCAATCCCGGCGGAATCATCACCGATATCGAAGCGGTGGCGGCCGTGGCGAAAGAGGCTGGGGTTCCGTTGATTGTCGACAACACGCTGGCCACCCCCTACCTGCTCAAGCCGAAGGACTACGGCGCCGACATCATCGTTCACTCCCTGACCAAGTATCTCGGCGGCCACGGCAACTCCATCGGCGGCATGATCGTCGATTGCGGTACGTTCGACTGGATGGCAAGCGGCCGCTACCCGTCGATTTCGGCTCCCTGCGAAAGCTATCACGGCATGGTCCTCGGCGAGACGTTCGGGAACTTCGCGTTCGCCATCGCCGCCCGCGTGTTGGGGCTTCGCGATCTTGGCCCCGCGATCTCGCCCATGAATGCGTTCCTCATTCTGACGGGGATCGAAACGCTCCCACTGCGGATGCAGCGTCACTGCGACAACGCGTTGGCGGTCGCGGAATGGCTGACGAGCCACGACAAGGTCTCGTGGGTGAATTATGCGGGGCTGCCCGACAACCAATTCTACCAGATGGCGCGGCGTTACTGCCCCAAAGGGGCCGGCGGGGTGTTCACATTCGGTCTGAAGGGCGGCTACGAGGCAGGCATCGCCCTCGTCGGCAAGGTTCAGCTCTTCAGCCATCTTGCCAATATCGGCGATACGCGCAGTCTCATCATTCATCCCGCCTCGACGACGCACCGGCAGCTTGCGGACGATGCGCGGGCGCGCGCGGGCGCAGGCGACGACGTGGTACGGCTCTCGGTCGGACTGGAAGACGTCGGCGACATTATCGCCGATTTGGATCAGGCACTCGAGGCGGTTTGACCCTCGGGGAGCCGTTCTCCGGCCGTGCTTTGCCAGAAATGGTAGAGCGCGGCCGCGAAGACCAGGAGTGCGCCGGCCTGGTGCGCGAGTCCGAGTTCAATCGGAACCGCGCGAAGCAGCGTCCAGATTCCGAGCGCCACCTGTAATAGGGCGAATGCCCCTAGGGTTAAGGCGCTGCCGCGCAAGCTTGCCGCGTTCGTTCGCCGTGATAGCCACAACGCCTGCAGCATGGCTGCCGTGAAAACCGTATAGCCGAGCATGCGGTGATCGAATTGAACCGTGAGCGGATTCTCGAATAGGTTGAGATACCAGGGGTCCGCCTCGCCCAACCCGCTCGGAATGAAGGCGCCATTCATCAGCGGCCAAGTGTTGTAGCCGAGACCGCCGTCGATGCCGGCGACGAGAGCTCCGGCGAGCAACTGAAGGTAGACCAACGTGAGCACGAGGCCGGCAACGATCGCGGGCACCTTCGAACCCGCCTTGACGGCGTCGTCGCGCCCGCCGTCGCGGAGCCCGAGGATGAGCCAGATCGTGTAGCCGAAAATTAGGACCGCCACTCCGAAATGCGCGGCTAGCCGGTATTGGCTGACATCCACCCGGTCCACCAGACCGCTCTTGACCATGTACCAGCCGAGCGCACCTTGAAGGCCTCCGAGCACGAACAGGCCGAGCAGACGCGGAAATAGACTTTTCGGAATATAGCCGGCGAGCCAAAAGCCGACGAACGGTACGAAGAAGACGATGCCGATGAAACGTCCCAGAAAGCGATGGGCCCACTCCCACCAATAGATGGACTTGAAGCCCTCCAGATCCATGCCCTGATTGACCAGGGAATATTCGGGGATCTTCTTGTAGGAGTCGAAAGCCTCTTGCCAATCGGCGTCCGATAAAGGCGGTATGGCGCCGATGATGGGCTGCCACTCGGTGATCGACAGCCCGGAATCGGTAAGCCGCGTGGCGCCCCCGACAAGGATCATGGCTGCAATGAGAAATGCGACACAGGAGAGCCAAAGACGCAGTGCACCAGCCTTTCGCGGCGGGATTGTCTCCGCCTCCTGCGCGGGCGACAGGCTTTGTGTGGTTGGCATGCTCATTGGCGCGGTGATAGCGGGCTCTCCATCCGAACTCAATGGCGCGAATGGTCCCTGGGGACCCCGGCAGGAGGCGACATGAGCGCGCACGTTCGCAAGTTGATCGGCACGATCATGCTCCTGATATTCATGGTCCTGTATCTCGCGATTGCGGCGGCAATCGGCTCCGGACGCATCTCAGAGGCGAACGGTTTTGCCCAGTTTGCGTATTTCCTGATTGCAGGGCTCTTATGGGTGATCCCCGCCGCGCTTCTCATCCGTTGGATGGCACGCCCCGACTGATTGCCTCTCGCGGCAATCCGGCTCTAGGCCGCATCCACCTGCTGGAACCCGTTCCAAATGGCGAATGGCGCGCCGGTCAGATAAAGGGACGTGTAAGACAGTTTCTGGAACTCCCCATTCAATGAAACGCGCGGCAGAGCCGTGAGATAATCCCGATGGGCGGGAAACAGCATACCCTTGCGTGTGGTCACGGCCGTGCGGACGCCCGCGCCTTCCGTCAGCGCGAATTCCCGGGTCCCTGCACTTCCAGGGTCGCCGTACGGATAAGCAAAATGTACCGGCCGGACCCCCAGCTCTGTTTCCAATCGATCCGCGCTCTCCACGATCTGTTCCACGGCTTCGTCCACCGGAAGCTTGGCGAGAGCAAAATGATCCTTGGTGTGCGCGCCGATGGTGACAAGCGGATCGGCGGCCATTACGCGTAACTCGTCCCAGGTCATAATCAGGTCGCGGCATTGCTCGGCGAGATCGATGCCGTAGCGCGTGGCAAGCGCCTGGACGATCTCGCGCATTCTTCTCTCGTCGAGGCCGCGGAGCCACCAATAGATCCTCTCGTAAGAGCGACTCTTGTCGGCGTCGTTTCCGGTTGGGAGGCGCCAGACATCCCCGTCGCGGTCCACGAGGATTTCGGGCGACGCCTTGGCGAACGCCGCTTCGAGCGCCAGCCACCAGAGCTCTCCATTTCCGGACGGATAGTCTGTCGGAACGTAGAGCGTGAGCGGCAATTGGCGCGCCTGGAACAACGGCAGGGCATATTGCAGATTGTCCCGATAGCCATCGTCGAAGGTGAAGCACGCGAAGCGCCCGCCTTCGCCATGGGTCAGTCGGTCGGCCGCTTCGTCGAGTGTGACGACATCGAGGCCTGCCTCCAAGACCTGATCGAGAACCGCTTCCAGGAAATCCGGCGTCACTTTGAGGATCCGGTTCGGCGAAAAGGCGCGATCTTTCTCTTCGTCCGGGCACACTTGGTGAAGCGTGAAGATCAGTCCCTCGCCTTGCGTATAAGGCGCAAGCAGACGGCCTGCACCGGTGAGGTGAAGTCCCGTCAGCGCGGCACGCATGATTGACGTCTTCCCCTTAACCACGCCTGTCCTCTCCGCAATTGAGCATTTTGCGTTAACCTCACGCTGCCATTGTACTGCAATCGAGCGGGCAGTTTGGCGCCGCTTCCTTGCCAAAGAATTGCCGCCCACGAAGGTCGATCTTGTGCCGGCGTCGCGATACGAAGGTTGATCGATGGAGTCGTTGGTCTTGATGCGGTCCGAGGCGGAGGCGTCCGGTATGGAAACTTTCGAACCGGCTGAACCTTTGGTTCAGACTGCTGCGGGCGGCCTCTCCCTGCATGTAACGTCCGACATCCAGCGCATCAAACCCCTTTGGATGGAGCTGCAGGCGGCTACGCCCTGCACTGTCGCACAGACATTCGATTGGGGACGCGCCTGGTCCGAGCATATGCTTGCTCCGGCGGGTGGCGCCCCCGTCGTTGCAATCGGCTATGGCGCGAACGGCGCGGCCAAATTCCTGTTGCCATTCGAAACGAAGCGGCTTGCCGGGATGACCGTGTTGAAATGGCTCGGCCAGGATCACGCGAACTATTCATTCGGATTGTTCGCGGCCGACGTCGCACGGCTTTTGACGAAGAAGGACGTGTCTTGTGTGCTGCGTGCGATTGCGCGGCACACCGGCGCGGCAGCCGCCTATTTCGAGGCGCAGCCCTTCTCGTGGGAGGATGTGCCTAATCCATTCGCGTTGTTGCCGCACCAGCCCGCCCCGAATAGCGGATTCGCCGTGGAGCTCGGCGACTTTCAAGCGCTGTATTTCAGCCGATTCAAGAAGCGCGCGCGCCAGACCCTTCTCCGGAAAGAACGCCGCCTCCAGGAATTGGGACCGTTGCAGTATGGCTGGGCCGAGACGGACGAGCAGAAGCGTACGGTGCTCGATACGTTCTTCAAACAAAAGGCGCAGCAATTCGCTGCCATGGGCGTGACGGACATCTTCGGGCCGGAAGCGCAAGCTTTCTACCGGGATCTCGCCGCCCTGCCCGCGGGAAATCCCAGTCAGTTGAGGCTCGGCTATGTCGCGTTGGACGGCGACATTCTCGCGACTTTTTCCGGCGCCGTCTGCCACGATCGGATGTGCGTGTTGCTTTCCTCGCTGACAAGCAACGAGCATCAGCGTCAATCGCCCGGCGCGCAGCTGCTTCGCTACCAGATTGATGAGGCCTGCGGCCACGGGCTCAAATATTTCGATCTCGGCGTGGGCGGCGCGCGGCACAAATCCGAGTGGAGCAACGTGGTTTATCCGCTGTTCGACAGCTATATCGCACTGAAGCCGCAAGGGCACGGCTTGACTCTGCCACGCGCGGCGACCGCGCAACTCAAACGCATCATCAAGACCAACCCACGGCTTTGGGCGTTGGCACAGTCGGTCCGTAAGCGGATGAACGCCCGCGACGCCTGAACCGACGCAAGCCCGTCGTGTCGCCTTCTGACCCCCTTTCGGGGCGGACGGCTCCGAGGTGCATGCCGCCTATACGGCGACTTTCCGGCCGAACAGCGTGAACCGTCGCTTCTTGTGATCCCTACCCGGTTCGTAGACGACAACAGGACATCCCAGACGCTGGATTGTCGAAAGCGGCTGGCTTTCCTTTTCCACGCTGCCTTGTGCGGGAAGTACGGCGACGGCCATCGGCAGTTCGAATTTGAGCGCCGGCATCAAGCTTTCGATCGATGCCATGTCGGCGTGCAAGACGACGCAATCATAGGCTTGAGTCAGCGCCTCAAAGATTCTCATGAATGCGTCGGGTTCGTGAAAGCCTTCGCTCACCGCCGGGTTGCCGGCTGGAATGACCTGCAGGGTCGATGCTTCGTCGAGCCTGACAACATCGGTGAACTCGACTTTCCCGGCCGCGAGGTCGGCAAAGCCGGGAACACGCGGCATCGAAAGACGTCCCGAAACCACGGACGAGCCTTTGGCCAGATCCACGAGGGCGACCTGCTCGTTGCGGTCCGCAAGATCGCGCGCGATGGCGATCGCCGCCTCGGGCGATTGGGCGCGCGCGGACGTGCCGGCGACCAAGAGCGTGCGCGGCAGACCGCCCGTCGAGCTTTCGAGGACCGTACCGATAACGGCATCCACGGACCCGAGCACAGGGCCTACATCGCCCATGCCGATGGCGGGTTTGGCGGGGACGGGAAATTCGTCTTTCGCGTCGGATCCCGCGACCCTCTGGGTCAGGTAGTGTCGAAGATCGTTGGGGCTCAGGGCGGCCATCTCGTTCTCTTTCTGCGGGTCTTTAGAGATGCGTGCGGGCTCCTCCGGCGCCTTGGCCGAGGCCTCCGGCGTATTCTTGGTGCTCTTGCCGCGGAATCGTTCGAGAAAACCACCAGAGCGGCGGCCGCCGGGCTTTTCGGCTTCCATGGCGCTCGGGTCGGTCGGTCTGCTCACGTCCTTCCTGAGGCGCTGAATGAAATCCGCGGTGGAGGCCGGCTTGGGGGCCTCCTCTACCGGCCCGGCTTTGGAAGGCTCTCTCGCTAGTGTCTTCGCGATGGCCGCTTGGGCTTCGTTCCGGACAACAGGCTGAACGGGTGGAGTCTCTTGGACCACCGGCTTGGGTGGTGCCTTGGATGGGGTCCCCGCTTCCGCCAATTTGGGACCCACTGAAGGTTCGCGGCGTTCCGGCTCCTGCTCCTCATCGTTCAACGACGCTCCCGTGGCGGCCAAAGCGGCCAAGGTCGCAAGCGCACCGGACGACGGCTTGCCCGGCGTGTCCTGCTTTGCCTCCTTGGCCGTCTGTTCGAGAGGCTCCCGCCCGGCTGGCTCCATGCCGGCCGGTGCTTCGGGGGCAACGTCGTGCCGCACGGTCTCTTGAGGCGGCGCTTTTGGAGGCGGAGCCTTCTGCGGTTCAGTCTTTTGGGGTGCCGCTACGACGGGTGTCTTTGCCTCGACTGCCGCCTTGTCTTGGGGAACCGGTTCGTGGGCAACGGCTTCTTGGGCAACGGTTTCTTGGGCAACGGCTTCTTGGGGAACCGGGTTTGCGGTGGGTTCCTTTGGCTCTATGGACGGCTTCTCGGCGACGGGAGCTTCGGCCGCTTTTTCCGCGGCTTCGTCGAGCGCGGCGCTGCGTGGCTCGTTGACCTTGAGCCAGCTCGGCCGTTTGGCCGGTTTCGATGGCCGCCAAACCGACTTTGAGGCCGGCCGCGACGGCGCGGCCCCGGCAATCTTTTCTGGAACGGAACTTTCGGTGACAGCCGCGGTCGTCTTTTCGATCGGCTCGCGCGCCGGCTCGGCGTCTCCGGCAGAGGACGCCGGACTTTCGGCCTTCGGCGCGGGCTGTTCGGACGCCACCGGCTTCGGAGGGCTTGCTTCGGAGGTTGTCGGCTGGGAACCTACGGACTGAGGCGCTTCCGGCCGAGGCGCCGAGATCTCGCGCTGCCGCGCATCCTCATTCGCTTCCGCCGGTGTGCCCGAGACCGTTCGACTCGTCGCTTCCGGCGCTTTGTCGAGCGTTTCTGTGGGCCGCACACGCCTTCGCCGCTCCGCAGCGTCCATTCGGCTCAACGCCAGCATCTCCGCACGCGACATGTATTCCGGTTCGCTCGGAACCAGCTCGTCCGGTTCATGCCGCATCGGCGACCGTTCGCGCCGTTCCGGGACGCCGCTGACAATGATCGACTTGGCAAGGACAGACCCGATAGCGAGCAGCGCCATCGCGGCGATCACGAGAAGGGTGATGGGTCCTTTGCGCGGAAACGAAGGAAGGACGGAGGCGTGCGCCCGGGAGACGATCGCGGCCTGAGCTGGCACCGACCCCAAGTCATGGCGCGTGGACGCGTCACGATAACGCGCCAGATACGATTCCAGAAGGTCGCGATTGGCTTTTGCCTCGCGTTCCAACGCACGGAGCTTCACTTCCGCATCGGACTGTCCCACGGAACGGCTCTTGGCCGCATCGAGACTCGCGCGCAACGACGCTTCGCGGGCGGCGGCAACTTGAGCTTGGTTTTCAAGACCCTTGACGACCTTCTGCGCTTCGATCCGGATCTGCGCGCGGACATCGGCCAATTCGGAGCGGAGCTGCTGAATGCGTGGATGGGACGGCAACAATGTCGCGGACAATTCCGCGAGTTGGCGCTGCACGAGGACGCGCTGCTCGATCAGATTGATCACCACTTGCGAACTCATGACCTCGGGCGTCGCATCGATGTCGCCGTTCTTCGCAAGCATGTCCTTGATGAGCTTCGCCCTGGCACGCGCCTCGGATTCCTGCGCCTCGGCCAGAATCAATTGGCTGTTCAACTCGGAAAGCTGCTGCGCGTTCAGCGTGACATTGTTGGTGCCCGCATAAAGGCCCTTGGACGCCTTGAAGGACTCGACGGCCTCTTCGGCATCCGCTGTCGCCGTGCGGAGCGCCTTGATCTGCGCATCCAGCCAGGCCGTGGCGTCCTTTGTTTGGTCGATCTTGGCCTCGCGCTGCCACGCGATATAGACGTCCGCGAGCGTGTTGGCGATCTTCGCAGCGAGTTGCGGGTCGCCGGAAGTGTATTCCAGCGCGATCACGGAAGACTTGGAAAGCTGGTATACGTCGAGATGTTCGGCAAGTGCGTTGGCCGCCCGTTCTTCTTCCGACTCGGGCGTGCCCCGGCTAAGACCGGCGGCCTTCATCAAGCGCGCGAGAATCGTGTCGCCCGCATCCTGCATGAACGCATCGTTCTGCGTGAGATCGAGATCGCGCACGACTTTGAGAATGAGGTCGCGCGAGGTCAGAACCTGCACCTGGCTTTGCACGGCTTGCTCGTCGAGCGCGGTGCGGTATGCGTTACTTCCCTGCTCGGTTGTTGGACGCGTGAACGCCGTTTCTTCGTTCTGTATCAAGATACGCGCTTCGGAGGTGTAGAGCGGTCGCATCATCGATAGGGCGATGAAGGTCAACGCTCCGGCGCCAAGCGCTAGGCCGACGATCCACCCCTTTGCGCGCCACAGTGCAGCACCAAGAGTTGCAAGATCGACGTCGTCGTTTTCCAGCTTCTCGCCCGAGGAATTTTTCACGAACCCAGACCCGTTGCGGAATCGGTGAATAGTTTCTCAATAAGCGCAGAACGCCGTAACCAAATACTTAAGCGCCGCGCCGCTTTAAGACGACCCTCTGATGTCGTCTGACATGGGGCTTCCGCCCGTTTTGGCACGGGTCCTCAGCATTTATTAACCATGCAAGGGGTAGGTTCGGGACCGTAGAGACGTCCTGGAGCCGCTTCATGACCACGTGCCGTATCACGGTCAGCGCCAAAATCCTCATCCTGTTGCTTGCCGTCCTCACGAGCGGCCTGTCGGGCTGCAAGGGAAGCGCCATTCCGGGCCTCACCACGCCAGATTTCGCCCTGTCCACCCCGGCCCCCTTGCCCGGACCCGGCCAGGCCTATCCGCCCGGCGCCGGCCGCGCCCCGCCCGGCGTCCCCGTCGTGCCCTTCGCCACCTACTCGCTGGACTCCGGCGACCGGGTCCGCGTCATCGTGTTCGGCCAGCAGAACCTCTCGAACGTCTACACCGTCAGCGCCTCGGGCACCGTCGCCATCCCGCTGATCGGACAGGTGCGCGCCCGCGGCCTCACCACGGGCGAACTCTCCAACCAGATCGCCCGCAAGCTCAGGGCCCAATATATCAAGGACCCCAAGGTCACCGCCGAGGTGGTCACCTACAGGCCCTTCTACATCCTCGGCGAGGTCACGCGGCCCGGGCAGTATCCTTATGCCCACGCCCTCACCGTCGAAGAGGCCGTCGCCATCGCGGAAGGCTATACCCCCCGCGCCAAGAAACGCATGGTCCGGATCACCCGCCGCTTCGACGGCGTCATGTCCACCGTCATGGTCCCAACCGACTATCCCATCCAGCCAGGCGATACTATTTACGTCCTCCAACGCCTGTTCTAAAGCTCAAGGGGAGATCGACACTTCTCCCTAAGGCGCTGCGTTCCCTGTGAGCTCGAACTTTCGAATCCTGCATTGTTTGCGCGCGCCCGTCGGCGGGCTTTTCCGACATGTTCACGACCTGGCGATAGGACAGGCCGAGCTCGGCGCCGAGGTTGGCATCGTCTGCGATTCCAACACTGGCAACGAGGCAAGCGATGTCGCGCTCAGCCGGCTCGCCGACAATTGCAGTCTGGGTGTGACCCGGATTCCGATGTCGCGCACGCCCCATCTCAGCGATTGGCGCGTCTACCGGAAGATCGCCAAGCTCGGCCGCACATTGAAAGTCGACGTTCTGCACGGACATGGCGCCAAGGGCGGGGCCTATGCGCGGCTTGCCGGGCGCGGCTTGCGAAAGAAGAACACGAAAGTCGTCTATACGCCTCATGGCGGCGTCGTTCACTATGCGCCGTCTTCGCTCTCCGGAAAGCTCTATTTCGCCATCGAACGCAAGCTTGCACCGCTCACGGACGGGTTCATTTTCGAGAGCATGTTCGCCGGGAATCGCTATGCGGAGCTCGTGGGTCCGCCCAAATGCCCGGCGCGCGTCGTCTATAATGGGTTGCAGCGGCACGAGTTCTACGAGTCGCTTCTCGCCGATGACGCGGCCGATTTCGTCTTCGTGGGCGAATTGCGCAAACTCAAAGGCGTCGACGTGCTACTGCACGCCCTTGCGGCTCTACGGAAGGTTTCTCCTGGACGCGCGATCATTGTCGGATCGGGGCCGGACGAGAAATATTTCAAGCGCCTCTCCCGCAAGTTGGGGCTCGGCTCCCAGGTGACTTTCTCAGGACCGCAGCCGGCGCGCACGGCATTCGTCCGCGGGCGCTGCGTGGTGATTCCGTCGCGCGCGGAATCGCTTCCTTACATCTTGCTGGAAGCGGCGGCGGCCCAGATGCCGATCATCGCCACGAATGTGGGGGGCATTCCGGAAATGATCGGCGACATCCCCATTTCGCTCGTTCCTCCTGACGACGTGGAAGCGCTTGCGACACAGCTCGGCAGCTTCATGGCCGATCCCAGGCCTTATCTCAGGCGCGCCGCGGAGCTGCAGAAGCATGTGGCGGACGTATTTTCCACGGAAATGATGACGCGCGAGGTCGTGGATTTCTATATTTCCGATCTCGGCGCAGGGCTCCACAAACTGCCCGAAGACGAGGCGTAAACCGCGTCTTAACTATGCCGCAAGCGAGGCGCCGGAACGGCGATCCGCTTCACCGATCTCAAAGCCTCTCCATGGGATAGTCTGCCGGGGTTGGCACGAGTGCCGTCGCGTTTCTCGAGCCGCATCGTATCGGCGTGTGGCCTGAATCGCCGCTTTTGGGATCGAAAAGGGATGATCGAGACAAACGCACCGAAGAAGCGGCCTCGGGTCGATCCCGCGGCGCAGGAGCGGAGCGCACCCGTGCCCTTCCCCGATCGGCGCAAGACCCCGCGGCCGCCGCTCGCGGAAATCCGCCGGGGCGGCACCTTGAGGCTCATGCCGCCCGTGGTCGTGTCGGGCGCCGTCCGGGGCACGGAGCTCTTGCTCATCAGCCTGCTCGGCTTCGCCATCTATCTCGGCTACGTGGAATACGAGGGCCAGCAGACGCATCTGTTCTATCTGACTGCGATCCTCATTGCGGTTCTCGGCTACATGACGATCGCGCAATTGCTTGGGCTCTATCGCGTCTCGTCGTTCAACGTCTTCGTGCCGAGTTTCACGCGAGTCTTCTTCGCATGGACGGTCGTGGTCTCCGGGTTGATGGCGCTTGCCTTCTTCACGAAGCTCAGCGCCGACTTCTCGCGTGTGTGGATCGCGACTTGGTATGCCTCCGGTCTGGCGGTGCTCTTTGTCGAGCGACTGGCCATTTCGTTGTTGGCCAAGAAATGGCTCAAGGAGGGCCGTCTCTACCGCCGCGCCGTCATTGTCGGCGGCGGACCGGAAGCGGAACACCTCATCAAGGCTCTGGAAGCTTCGGCCAATGCCGACATCCGTATCGTCGGGATCTTCGACGACCGCGGCTCCGACCGGGTCGGCCCCATCGTCGCCGGTTATCCGAAGCTCGGCAATGTCAGCGACCTGGTCGACTACGCCCGCGCCTCGCGGCTCGACATCATCATCGTCACGCTTCCGATTAGCGCGGAACGGCGGCTACTCCATCTTCTGAAAAAGCTCTGGGTGCTGCCGGTGGATATCCGTCTCTCCGCCCAGTCGAATCCCCTGCGCTTCCGGCCGCGGACCTATTCGTATATTGGCAACGTCCCCTTTATCGATATCGCCGACAAGCCCATCGCGAATTGGGACGTGGTCAAGAAATGGGTGTTCGACAAGACAGTCGCCTTGCTGGCGATCGTCTTTCTGGCGCCGGTGATGGCGGTCATCGCGATCGCGGTCAAACTGGATTCGAAAGGACCCATCCTGTTCCGGCAGAAGCGGCTCGGATTCAACAACGAACCAATCGACGTCCTTAAGTTCCGGACGATGTACGCCGACGCGACGGACGCTCAGGCTTCGAAGCTCGTGACGAGGGACGACCCGCGCGTGACCCGGGTTGGCCGGTTCCTGCGCAGGGCAAGCCTCGACGAACTTCCGCAGTTCTTCAACGTGCTCAAAGGCGATCTTTCCCTGGTTGGGCCGCGCCCGCACGCGGTCAAAGCGAAGGCAGCCGACAAGCTTTATCAGGACGCCGTGGACGGGTATTTCGCGCGGCACAGGGTGAAACCCGGCGTCACGGGCTGGGCCCAGATCAACGGCTGGCGCGGGGAAACCGACACCGAAGAAAAGATCGAACGCCGCGTCGAGCACGATCTCTACTACATCGAAAACTGGTCTGTGACATTCGACCTCTACATCCTCCTGATGACGCCGTTCGCCCTGCTGAAGGGCGAGAACGCCTTCTGAGGACGCCTCGATGTCGGTGACCTATGACGGGATGAAGTTCGGTTCGGCCGCTCCGGCGCGGGTGGCCGACACGCGGCGAAGTCATGTCCGGCCCGGCTTCAAACGTCTGGCGCAGATCTATCTTTGGATCGTCATCGCGAGCGGCTGCGTGGTTTACGTGGAACCCGCGCCCTACGACGCGCTCCTCCTCGGCGCTGTGATCCTGCTGCCCGTCGCGGGTCTCGTTACCCTGCCCCGGACGCTCGCCGCTTATTTGATCCTGCTTTGCAGCATCGCCGCCGGCGGCTATGTGGCGACGACCCAGGCCGGGATATTCGATGTGCCCGCCAAGCACGTGACCATCACGCTCTATCTAGCACTCACATCCGTGGTGCTTGCGGGCTTTGTCGCCAACAACCCGGTCCCGCATGTCCGCTTGATTATGTCGGCCTATGTCGCCGCGGCACTGGTTGCCTCGATCGCCGCGCTGATCGGCTATTTCAATATCGTTCCGTCCCTTCACGATATCCTGACAGAATTCGGACGTGCGCGTGGGACGTTCAAAGATCCGAACGTCCTCGGCGCATTTCTCGTGCCCGCCGTGCTCTACGTCCTCAACGACGTGCTCACGGCCCGGCCGGTACGCGCCCTCTTTTGGACTCCGCTCTTGGCGGTGTTGGTTCTCGCCACGCTGCTGAGCTTTTCCCGCGGCGCTTGGATTAATCTCCTGGTGGGCCTCATCGTCTACGGCTTC
Organism: Hyphomicrobiaceae bacterium; assembly: GCA_020637815.1. GTDB lineage: Bacteria > Pseudomonadota > Alphaproteobacteria > Rhizobiales > Methyloligellaceae > Methyloceanibacter. Next base: position 468,115 of record JACKJS010000001.1, read on the forward strand.
TTCGCGTTCTCATTGTCCAGGAGCAATCGCCAGCGCATCAAGCTCCTGTTCTGTGCGGTTCTCGCTGGCATCGTTGCCGTGGGGGCGTTGGTGGCGGTCCAGACGATCCCGCAGGTGTCCGAGCGGCTGAGCGAGCGGGCGTCGTTCGAACAATCCTACGACGTCGGACCCGAGGGCCGCTTCGGCGGTCAAAAGAAAGCCGCGGTTCTTGTCGCCGAACATCCGCTCGGGATCGGTGCGCTAGAGTTTTCACGCCTCTACCACCCCGAAGACGTGCATCAGGTTTATCTGAACATGTATCTGAATACCGGCTGGTTCGGTGGCACCCTGTATGTGCTTCTGGTGCTTGCGACGATTGTGCTGGGATTGAAGTTTGTCGTCCGCGAGCGTGACGTCCGAGGATATGGCGCAATCCTCGTAGCGGCCTTTCTCGGTATGTCCGTGGAAGGCATGGTGGTCGATACGGACCACTGGCGGCACTTCTATCTGATCATGGCGATGATCTGGGGCATGGTGGCGGCACGCCGCCCGGGCCCCGAGGCCTGAGCAAAAAGAAAGCCCCGGACGGGGGGGAACCGGGGCTTTCTGAATCGGTTCCTGTTTGGGGGGGAACCAGGACGGAGGAGGGAAGCTCCGTCTCTACACTCAATAATAGCACCGAAGATCCATTTCTCAAAAATGACAAATTCGTGTATGTGCCCTGCCCTCGATCCCGGCAGCGCTGTCACCCGTTTGCAACAAGGATGGAAGGTCTGTCGACAAAGTCGAGCACCGCCCGATATTTGCCCAGATTGACTCCGTAAGATGCCTCTCAACGCGCGTTGACGCGGGGGCACGAGGGAAACGGAGGGAGCCTTGTCACACCGGCAGGGCTTCTTCTGTTTGTAACGGTCGATTTCCTTCCGGCCCGCGAATTCGATCCTGACAACCGAGCCAAATCGCACGTCGCCACGGTCTCAGCCATGGCTCGTCCGTCGCAAGACGCCATGTTCCGTCTGTTTTCTTAGGCTCTGTGTTCTTGGGAGAAGTGGTCGGAGCGGGGAGATTTGAACTCCCGACCCCCGGTCCCCCAGACCGGTGCCGCCAAATCTGCATTTATATTCTACCTCAATATGTTAGCCGACATTGCGGTCATCATTGTGGGACTTTTTGCGGGACTTTTGGTTCGCGTGTACGACCGAAAGGGCGTCTGTGACCTCATCATCGAGCGCGTGAGCGTATCGGGTCGTCGTCTTGACGTTCGAGTGATTGAGCGCCTTTTGCACAAGCTTGAGGTTACCGGTCTCACGGAGAAGCTTCGTCCCAAGATCATGCCGAAAATCGTGAAAGCGAAAGCCCTCGACGCCAGCCCGAGCCCGAAGTCGCCGCCATTGCGTCTTAACGCCTGAAAATGTGACCGGGCACCGTCTCCCCCTCACCCGATCCTCGCGAGTTCGGAGCGCGACATAGGTAAATACGTGCTCGGGGTCATGCCCAATCGATCGTCGGAGAATTGCCTCGATTTCATCGGTGATCGGAGCCGAGACGGTGCGCCCGCCCGTCCCCCTCTTTGTGATGCGCCGAGCATTCCAATCGACCTCAGACCATTTCAGTAAGCACTCCCGCAAGCGGATTCCACTCGCGCGGGCGAAGGCAAAGAACGGCGCATAGTCCGGCCGAACAGCAAGGGCAAGCGCGTCCGCCTCATCGCCCCGAAGTTCCCGCACATGCTCCGTCGGCTCCGGTAGAAAATGCTCACGCCAAGAGGGCTCTTGTTCAAATCGGGCACCCCATTTCCGCTTTGCGCGGGGTGAAAATCTTTTGGAGCACTTCCGTCGCGGATCGGTTGACGGTCGCGGGTGAAATCAGTTCTAGGTCGTCGCGCGCCCACCGATGATGAACGCGGCGCCACGCGACCATTCTCGTCATATCGTTATCGGTGATGTCGCACAGCCGCTTGCCCTCCAAGTGGGGGCATGTGACGAGCCGGTCGAGATTGGAGAACGTCTCGTCCGCACATGCGTGATGCTTTCCGACCTCATCGAAGTAGCGCGCCGCCGCCGCGTCGATTGCTATACGGGACGCATCGTCGGGTGCGCGCTTGGTGAGCACCTTAGCCTTCTCCCGTTCGGCCCGCTCTATGGCTTGCGCTTCGTGGAGGCTCGTTGATCGCGTAGAGCCGCAAAATCGTAAACCTCCGACTTGGAAGTCGAACTGATAGTAGGGCGAGCCTTTGCGTTTGAAGGGCATCGCGCCGTCTCAATTCTGCTGCGTCTTGCTTTGAAGTTTTCGAGGTCTTGGCGGTCGAATTTCATCCGACGCCGAACAGAGCCGTGGCGGGTCATGTCGATGTATCGGAGGCTGCCTTCATCGACATAACGTCGCAGCGTGGCCACTGATACGTCGAGAAGGTCGGCGGCCTGTTTGAGCGTTAAGAGTGCCCCCTCCCGGCCCGGCTGTTTCCGCTCTCGCTTGCGTTTCGCCTCGGCCTGTACGTCTGCACCAAGCCGCGCTGCGGCGTCCGGGTCGGACACACGGAGTTGCGCGGAGCCGCGTCCTGATTTGATGTTCATAGAACGCGCACGCTGCCACGTCGCCGGTCCATTGGTGCGGGCGCACTTGTTGTTTTGTCGTTTGGGAATTGGATTGGTCGTGCATCCGGGCGACCCTTATCGCCTTGGTGCTAACGCGCGCCGCCCTCCGCAAAAGGGTCTGCGCGTTTTTGTGATTCTAGGTCACACCGATTCGACGCCGCAAGTCGATTGGCACGCTAAACCGGCCTTGAACGCTGAAATTTCTCGTGAATTTACATCCCATGTAAATTTCACGGGTTTGGAGCCCGAAATTTACACAGCGAGCTACTAGTGACGCGGTCGCGCGGGCGTATCCTCGGACATCGCAATCGAGGAGGATGCCGTATGACGAACGATGAGAAACTTGCCGAGGCGCATATGGTGTCTGTCGACGAAGCGACCCGAGCTGTGATGGATGCCACGCTCGCCGCCGGTGGCGGTCCATCGGAGATATTGGTCGCCCTTGAGAGCACTTGCCTCCGGGTCGCGGGATCGGTCGGTGTGCGGCCCGAGGCTTTTGTGGATGCGCTCTGCGAGCGGCTTATGGATCGTGTCAAGCGGATCGACCCGCTGATATGGCCGACGCAGGGCTCGGTATAAGTGCAATGGTCGTCATGCGCGGGGGGAGCACTAGAGGGGCTTCCCATGACAGACGGGAACGGCGCGAAGCCGCGCCAGATAGCACATGGATTGATACAGGGCTATCTCGGGCCGGACCACAAGGTCATCGACATCAAGGAGTTTTTCTCGGCGTTTGTGTTGGCGTTGAGGGATGCGGGACAGATGAAGCGATCGCTACTAACCTAATGGAGCTTGGGGCAGGAATGGGCCGAACGCTTCGCGTCGTCAAAGAATTTTTTTGGATTTCCCTTGTCGCGACTGTGGTTGCTGCCACATGGGGGCTTTACGAGGGATGGGCCTATTACGAAAGCGTGTATTCGTTGTACGCGGAAAATAGGCAAACGTACGCGTGCCTCGCAATGAGGTCAGACCAAGATCTATTGGCTCACACGAGCGAAGGTCATGCGGATGCAAGCGCGCTTTGCGGCATGATTGGCTATCCCAAGATTGATGCAATTCGAGAATTCCGCACTACTGCATCGAACAGATCTCTAGCCGCTATGGAGCACCTACTACCACCGCGATGGGACTTCCAAACGGCGACCTATTACGCCGTCAGCGTCTTCCTTCTTGTTAACCTCCTCGGCGTCGATATTGCAGGGTTTGTGGTTGTGTTTCGGCGAGTAGCTTGAAAAGACTTCGTATGAGGCGCGGCGCATCTCTTTGAATGTTGCTAATCCCAATTGGTAATTGGATCACGGCGAAGCGGATTTCGTCTCGCGCTGCCCCACCCGATAGACGTTCACGGCGAGCGCGATATAGAGCGCGGCGAGTCCCGTCAGCGCCATCAGCCATCCTTGCCACATACCCCAGGCAAACGCGACGATTGCGAAGAAAGCCGCCACCTGTGCCAGTGCGAAGCGCTGGGTGTCGCGCGGCAGACGGCCGAGAGAGAGGATGACGGCGGAGCACGTCACCATGAACAGGATGACGCCGACAGCTCCGAGCTCGTACCAGGTTTGCAAAAAGGCATTGTGGGCGTGGGCCCCGGCGCGCCAGCCGAAGCCCTGGATCTTGACCTTCTTCTTCCACTGCATCCGCCGATTATCCGGCGACTGATCGATCTTGCGGGTCGAGGAGCCCCCGATGCCAAGAAGAGGTGTGGCATGGACGTGCTCCGCAGTATACGCCCAGAGCGTCACGCGGGCTTGCGCCGACCGTGGAAGGAAATCGGATTTGTGAAGGTCGGCTTTGTAGGCCGCTGTCGCCAGCGGCACCACCAGCGCGAATGCGAGGCACCAAACGAGCCACATTCCCTTTCGCATCGCGGTCGGCCAGCGGCTCGCGAGCGCAAAGACGATAAGGCTCGCGCCGAGACCAACTTTCGACGAATCATGATTCGATAAAAAGATGGCGGCAGTCGCGGCGATGACCAGAACGCTTGCCACCAGATAGCGACTCCGGCCACCAAGTAGTGTTGCAACACACAGTAGCGCGGGCCACAGGGCCAACAGCATGACGGCGATCATGGCGTTCAACTCGTATGGGGCAATCCGCACGATCTTCCCCTCGCGGACGACAAAATCCTTGAGGCTGTCGGGTTGCGTGAACGGGAACGCGTTGTAGAGGGATACAGTCGCGAGTCGGTCCGTGGCCGCTTCAAACAGGAGAACGCCAGTGCCAACCCCGATTCCGATTGCAAAGGCTGTAGCCGCCATTCGCAATGAGTGTGCGGGCCAGCGGGCGAGCGCGCTGGTGGCGCCGTAGCACATGAGAACAACCAGCACGAACCAGGTGGACGCCGCAAACGCCCGGTCCGGGTCGAGAGACCAGGTGGCGTTGATGAACAGATAGGCGGCGGTCGCACCGAACAAGGCAACGGTTACGTCAATCCGGAAAAAGTCTTTGAAAAAGCCGCTGCGCGAAAATTCCAGTCCGACGCAGCAAATGAACAGCACGATCAGGATCCCGACCGTTGTTTTCGGGACTAGCAACGTGATGAGTGGGCCCAGGAAAAACACCGAACGAATAATCGCCGGCTCCCGCCGGAGTACGAGATTGGCAAGTTGCTGCATGGGTTTCCGGTGTCGTGGCGCAGGGCCCCGAGATGCCGCTTGGCCGAGAGGTTAGTCTCTTGTCCATAGCACCTCGCAGGCTCACCGGGAAGCAGCAGCCAAGACGTGTTGCCGACAACACGCCTGGAAGCGGCGCATATTCATGGCGGCCAACAATCCTCCACCAGGATTGTCACAATTGAAGCAGCCTAGTCATACTTCCAGGGCGGAGCATGCCCAATTAACCGCTCTAGAGCCATCCGATCCCTCATAAAATCGGACTTCCAAGTAGATAGTCCCTGCTCCATATCGCGCGCGTCGGGTAAAACACCTCCGGAGAACACGGCGTCTCGAAGACCAACAGACTTGCCTATTTCAACTATACGATGGAGGCTGGCGGAACGTAATTTGCCCACTGCAAGCTCAACCGATTTTGCCAAGAATCTGGACCTAGGGGCGGACGCGGCGTTCACTCGTTTATGAGGTTCCTTCAAGGATAGTTCACCGATCCCATAGCCGACCAGCATCCTTGCGAACTCCGGTAAATTCCCAATGACGTCTTCGTAAAACATTATCTCGACGTTGTTTCTGCCAAAGCGGCTAAACCAACTCTCAAGCTTGCGCGCATAAATGCTCTGATTAACAATGCCTGGAAACGCTTCGATAGCTCTTTCGATACTCAAATCGGTTAGACCACGTCGACGTACGTGCAAGTAATGTGAAATAGAGCGACGCACAGGATCACGTAAGGTGACGACGATACGTGCTTGGGGAATGGTCTCCTTTATTCTCTGCAAAGCATTCTTTGAGAAGAAATATGTCGGGCCGACTTCGACGAACCATTGATCCGTAGGTCTAGCTGCAAACTGTGCAAAGTACCAAGGAAACCCCCTGTCAAAGTGCCGGTCAAAAAAGAAGGTTTCTTTAACACGCTGCGGTAGTCGTACGCCCTCGGCCGAACGCAGCACCTGGTCGATCCAAGATGTCCCCGTCTTTGGAGGCCCAATAAATAGGAGCCAGTTCTGCACTTCTGACGTCACAGATTCGAAATGTCTGGTAAGACATACGCCAATTGTTCTAACGGCTGTATATCAAGGCGAATGCCCACTAGCTCGCCTTCTGCGGAGCGGAAACAGAAATATAGTTGGTCATCGATATATTTTGGATCAATAAATTCCGTAAAGTGGATTTTGGTCATATCGTCAGCTGGCATAGCCCCACCCCATTTTGGCACATGAAGGCAACCATAACTGTTTTGGTGGGAAGAGCTATGAGCAAAACCGAAACGAAAATTGGAGCTTAGCATCGAGCGCCGTGTCTCACTTGCCGCTGCTCTGAATGTCGATTTCAGCATCGATCCGCTCTTGTTTCTCATCTTGTCTGCGCGACTCACGCGTAGCTCTCGTCGAGTTCGCCATGAGCACCAGTGAGCGGCCTTGTTTTATGTTCTTGCTCACACATCCTCTCCTGAGCCACACCGCGCCTCCCATTCACGCTCGGCAGCATCCATCCGGGCGTCGACGGCAGACCACGGCTCGGCCCGCCGCATCGGATTCATCGTTCCCTTTAGCCGCTCAACGGCGCTCCGCATGTAGATGCACACCGCATCGCACCCATAATCATCGAACGCGCCATCGAGGCGGCCTTGCGAGAGAAGCTGGCTCACTCTCGGTCGGCTCACGCCGAGAATTTTCGCGAACTCGCTCGGACACAGCCCGAAATCGACCCGCCTAACGTTGTCAGTTCTTGGTACCATTGTTCGTTTCCCTTAATCGGTACTTCATGCTCGACCGGGGCCAAGAACCTTTCTCGGCCGACTATCCGGCGTTTAGACTGCCATGCTCACCCGCGCGACGGCCGTTAAGTGATGCGAATGTCTGCGTGACTAGCGAAGGCTCGGGCTGCTGCGACCCGCATGGCTCCGGGTACCTCAGAAGGACCCGCGCCTCGCGGTGGAAATCTCGACCGGCCCGGTGCCCTTTGATCTCCGCGTAATGCGGCCTCGTGGCGCGCGATCCAGCGAGGCGTGGGAGTTGCGGCCTCGGACCAATTGAACGGTGCCTACGGGCAGGGAGGAGAGCCGCATCGGTCCTTTTCGTTGTCGGGCTGGCCGCGTCGCCCTCTTGGAGAATTTCCCCTCCTGTATTCCTTGTGTGCGGGGTCGCCATCACGCCGCCCTCGATTGCTTTCGCTCAAGCCACGGCCCAAACTCGATCACATTGGCGTCTAGGCGAGCCCGAGCCTCGTGGACCCGGTCAACGGCTTCCTCGACCGAAACACCATCGGAGATCAATTTCGAGATCACTCGCTCGATGCCCGGCACGGTCATCGCCTCGATGGCGAAGATGCGCTCGGCCTCGGCGGCAGCAGCAAGGATCGCGTTTCGCCTTATCTCGGCAATGGCATCGGGAAAGCAGAACTCAAGTTCCCTCGCATTGCGTATGCCTCGGCCTTTGATGTGCCGGACACGGAGCCATCTGAGGATCGAGCGCATGGTCATCACGCTATCGGCGATAGACATTGATGCGGCCCTCTCGCTCGGCACGGCGGTAGCCGAAAAGGGCGTCGCGGAGATTGCAAAACTCGGCCCGGACTTCGGCGCTGGCATCTCATTCGCGCGCCCACTCCCCGCGGTCGGCTTCGGTAACGGTCGCTCGCGGTACCGGGCGATCCTCAGCACGATCCGACCCGTGCACACGGACGCGCCCGGATTGGTCTGCGGCCATGAACGCAACGAAGTCGTCGGCGCTCTCAAAGTCGGCCTTGGCCTGATCGTTCTTTTCGTACTCGGCGGCCCACCGGGCTCGCTATTCATCGGTACCAGTCATCTTTTCACCTTTGGTTGTCAGTCGGGCTAACTCCCCCCGGCATCGTCACCGACACCGGAGGAATGCCACGCCGGGGGATAACACCCCGACGAAATTGGCGGCCAAAGATCAAAGCCGCTTGCATGATTTGCTCTTCGGCGCTCACGCTTCGTCCTTTGACGTCGCCGCGATTAAGAGGACCTCGGACAGTGCGCTTGAGGCGTAGTCGAAACCGATAACGGCCCTGCGCTCCTGAATGAAGCGGTCCAGGTCGGCGCGCCGCCGTTCTTGGTCGTGACCCGCGTGCACCGGAAGGCGATTGGCGTCGCGCCAAGCACTCGTCGCCTGGCTCATAGGCCGCGAAACACCAGTGTTCTGACCGGCGAGACGCCGCTCACTCGCCTCGATCTCGCCGATCAAGTCGGCTTCGTGTCGGAGGAGCTTGTCGAGATCGTCGCAATCACGGCGCTGTTTTGCACGGAGGCGTCGCCCTTCGGCCTCATCCTCGATCTTCCGATGCTCGGTCAGAAGCCGATCAGCTTCGGCGCGCGCAGCATTGAGAACATCGCGGTCTCGTTCCAACGAGACCAGACGCTCTTTTGCGGCTTCGAGATCGTCGCCTGTAAGCATTGCCGAACCGACGCGGCGCTTGGCCTCGTCGATGTCGTCGATGACGCTGGCGATCTCTGCGTTGATCTCATCGAGCCGGGCCGAGAGATCTGCAACGGCTGGGGCCCTTTTTGATTTCAGGACTTGCAGCATCAAGGGGCCTCCAATTCGTTTTCAGGGGAAAGATCGCGGACGGCGGCGAGGATGTCTCGCCACTGCGAATGGGGCCACGAGCGGCTCACCGAGAGCGTGCCGCTATCGTGGAATCGACTTGCAACGCCGTATGGATTGCGGTTCTCCCACGCACGCAAAGCCAATTCGAGCGGCCATAGAGGCACCGCGCCGCGCGCGATTTGCGTCACGGCCTGATCGTATTTGAGGCGGGCCGTGTCCGCACGGCGAAGCGCCTCAGTCACGGCATCGGCCGCGCCGAGCGCGTCTTGATATGTGGTGCGACCGTCAGCCCAGTGACTATTCGCGTCACGGACCGGATCGGCTTCGACTGTCGGTGTGGAAGTTCTTAGCGCGTCGTTCATGCGACCAATGTCACACGAGTGTCCTAGCGCCTGTAGCCGTCACGGGTGCGCCAAATGCACGATTTTGGACATTGCGGTTTAGCGGAACGGAGAGGCCCGTAGATTTGGGGCGTTGCCAGAACGTGATAATGTGGATCGCAAACTTTGGTGGTGAGCTCGCGTGGAAGGTGGGCGGCGGGCCAGAAGAAGCTCCGCAATTATTTGCTAGAGCATGTCCGGTACGAGGCAATGATGCTGCGCTATTCGTGCCAGAAGGCTCAGCAGCTAGGGCCGGGCGCGGACCGGAACGCCTTCATCGAGAGCTTCGCGCAGCACGCACGAAATCTACACGAGTTTCTAATCAGCAGCGGCGCCGACAGCAGGATACGCTATGCCCACGACTACGTGAGACGCTTCAGGCCGAAGTGTGACCAGGAAGTATTGAACGATATCCAGCGCAAAATCGGTGTCTTTCATCAACAAATTGCCCATTTGGGGACGGATCGTCAGAGCGTCCCCGAAAAGAAGTTCGGCAAAATGCATGCGGCAAAGGTCATGGAGTGGATCGAAGACACTCTGCAACAGTTCAACACGGAACTTCGGGGGACGGCGTATAGTGACGCCGATTGGCTACCGCCTCGGCCGGAACTAACTGTTCTCCTTGGTCCCGAACTAGGACCGAGTGCCGAAGTCCACGACAGCGGCGACATCGCCTTGAGCACCGTCGGCGCGATTGCGGCTACCTGTGGGGCTGCCTGATGGGCTGCCTGAGACTTCTCAGACGGCCTCGGCCACCCGAGCGCCTTTCGGGCGTGTGCTCGCTCGTCGTCCGTGACCCGACCAGCCTCACGGCCGTCGAGGTCGAACCTGGGGCCGCCCTGGGCAACCGCGCGGACATAGTGGGTGAGATCGGCACCACCACCGGAGCCACCGGCGAAGCTCGTTCCTGTCGGCGTCGGGCAACCTGTCGAGGAGTTCGTCGAACGCGCCGATCTTGAGTGAACTTGGCTGTTCAGACGCGAACACCGGCGGCAGCGCATCGGGCTCGACGCCGAGGACCACTGGCAACTCGGCAAGCATCATGTGGCGGAAGACGCTCATATGCGCCCCTCCCCGTTCCAGAGGAACGCCACGCGAACGCCATTACAGCACTGCGGGACTTTGCGTTACGCTGGCTGCGCTTATTTGCAGGTTTGTTCCGGGCGCGACATTACAGTCGTCGCGGAGGCGACGAAAAAAACATATGTAATTCAATGGGAGAAGTGGTCGGAGCGGGGAGATTTGAACTCCCGACCCCCGGTCCCCCAGACCGGTGCGCTAACCGGGCTGCGCTACGCTCCGACGATTGGCATTGGGCGACCTGCATATACCGGTTCGCCCTCAAGAAACAAGGGAAAGCGTGCCGTTTCGTGCTCAGTCTTGTGAGTCGGCGGCGGCAAGGATTTGCCGGCACGTCTCGAGTTCGTCGAGGACCGCACCGAGATCGTCATCCATCAATCCCAGCTCGTGCGCGCTCGCGCCCCGCGCCAAGTCGGCGGCAACGTCAGGGATTTCCGGCACTCCGCCCTCGTCCGTGTCGGCCTCCGCGCCCAAGCCCTGATACTCCATCACATAGCGCGGCCCATGCTCGCGCAGGATTTTCTGGACGCCGCGAATGGTATAACCGTCGCTGTAGAGCAGGAGGCGGATGCCCCGCAGAAGTGCAACGTCTTCGGGGCGGTAGTAGCGCCGTCCCCCGCCGCGCTTCATCGGCTTCAACTGCGCGAACTTGGCTTCCCAAAACCGCAGGACGTGCTTGGGAACGTCCAATTCATCAGCGACTTCGCTGATTGTGCGAAAGGCCTCAGGCGCCTTTTCCAACGCGCTTCTCCAGACGGTATTCGGGCTCGACTAGTCGGTCGACTCGTTTCCGGACAGGGACTCGTTGATCCGCTGCTTCATGATATTGCTAGCCCGGAATACTAGCACACGCCGCGGCGTAATCGGCACTTCCTGGCCGGTTTTCGGATTGCGCCCGACGCGTTCGCCTTTTTCGCGAATGCCAAAGGATCCGAACGACGACAGCTTGACAGCATCGCCGCGCTCCAAGCTCGAAACGATTTCGCGAAGCACCAGCTCCACGATCTCGGCCGATTCATTTCTTGGCAGACCTACTTTTTGGAACACGGCTTCCGCAAGGTCCGCACGCGTCAATGTCTTTCCGCCCATCGTCTGTCAGCTCCCCCAAAGTCGCTGGACGAGCCGGGATGCTAGCCGAGCGAGTAAGCACGGGTCAATTGCCCGGACGATCAAATTCCTGATTTTGCGTCATAATCTCGCTAGGTGTGGCATTCGCGGCACTCACCAGCGGATTAGCAACGCCCCCCAAGTGAAGCCGCCACCCATCGCTTCCAAAAGCACCAGGTGGTCTTTCTGGATGCGGCCGTCCGCACATGCAGTCATCAAGGCTAGTGGAATAGATGCGGCCGACGTATTGGCATGTTTATCGACGGTCATGACAACGCGCTCACGCGGCAGCCCAAGTTTTCGTGCGGCTCCATCCAAGATGCGTTTATTGGCTTGGTGAGGTACGAACCAGTCAATGTCCAATGGGTCGTACCCTGCCTTCTGCAACGTTTCCAAAATAACATCGCTAATCTTGGTAACGGCGTGGCGGAAAACTTCCGGTCCGTCCATCCGCAGATAGCCAACCGTGCCGGTGGAGGACGGGCCGCCATCGACATACAGCTTGTCACGGTAACGCCCGTCGGACCGCAATGTGGTCGCGAGTATGCCCCTGTCCGTCAAGGCACCGTTGAGTTTTTGCGCCTCGATCACGAGTGCCCCGGCGCCGTCGCCGAACAGAACGCACGTCGACCGGTCCTCCCAGTCCAGAATGCGTGAGAATGCCTCCGCGCCCACGACCAGCGCGCGCTTGAACTGGCCGCTCTTCAGGTAATTGTCCGCCGTAGCGAGGGCAAACACGAACCCCGAGCACACGGCCTGCACATCGAACGCAGCGCCGTCCGTGATCCCCAACTCCGCCTGGATCGTCACCGCCGTCGCCGGGAAGGTTTGATCGGGGGTCGAGGTGGCAAGGACGATCAGATCGATATCCGTGGCTTCGAGTTCCGCGTCGGCAAGGGCGCGTTTCGCTGCCTCGATGGCCATGGTCGATGTGAGTTCGCCATCGGCCACGATGCGGCGCTCCCGAATGCCGGTCCGGGCGGCGATCCACTCATCGGAAGTATCGACCAGCTCGGTCAGATCCGCATTGGTGACAATCCTGTCGGGCAGATAGCCGCCGACACCTCTCACCACTGACCGCAAATTGGACAAATGATCTACTCCGCCCCCTACGCCGCGCCGTCCAGTTCGAGCTTGTCGTGATATTGCGCGATATCGTCGCCAAGCCGCTTTACGACGCCGCTGGACGCCATCTCATATGCCAGGTCGACGGCACTCGCGAAGCCCGTCGCATCCGTTCCACCGTGGCTCTTCACGACAATCCCGTTCAGCCCGAGGAAAATTCCGCCATTGAGCTGCCTGGGGTCCATTTTTTCCTTCAAGGCCCGGAACGCGCCCTGAGCAAGGACCGCGCCGAGACGAGAGAGAAACGACTGGCTCATGGCAGCCCGAAGATATTGAGCGATTTGCTTAGCCGTTCCCTCGGCGGTCTTCAAGGCGATGTTCCCGGTATAGCCGTCGGTCACCACCACATCCACCGCACCATGGCCGATATCGTCTCCTTCGATGAATCCATGATAGCGGATCGGCAGTGGGGCCGATTTCAGGAAGGCCGCGGCCTCCCGGATCTGCTCGACGCCCTTGACCTCTTCCACACCGATATTGAGGAGCCCGATCGACGGCTTGTCCATGCCAAGAAGAGCCCGGGCCATGGCGCCGCCCATCAGAGCGAATTCCACCAATTGGCGGGTGTCGGCTCCAACATTGGCACCGACGTCGAGGACGATGCACTCGGCGTCGACCGTCGGCCAGATCGCGGCGATAGCCGGCCGGTCGATCCCCTTGATTGTCTTCAAGCAGAATTTGGCCATGGCCATGAGCGCACCGGTGTTTCCGGCGGAGACCACGGAGTCGGCCTGCCCGTCGCGTACCGCTTGGATCGCCAGCCACATGCTGGACTTCCAGCGTCCATTCCGGAGCGCCTGGCTCGGCTTCGCATCCATGGCGATCGCGATGTCGGAATGAACGATCTCGGACTTTGCCGCGAGTTCCGTATGATTCTTCAGTTCGGCGGCGATTTGGTCCCGATCTCCGACCAAGATGAAGCGCGTGTTGGGGTGCCGGACAAGGGCAATGGCCGCGGCCGGAATGACCACGCTGGGACCGTGATCCCCGCCCATTGCGTCGAGCGCTATGGTGACTGGATCCCCCATTCTCCACTACCGATCTGAAAGACAAGGCCCAGCGAGGGTTCGCCGAGGCACCCCCGGAAACCGATCCCGAATAGACGCAAACACCAGCCAGTGACAACCTGATTTTGTAATCGAATGGGCCAATTTAAGAGTTCTTCAGGCTCCTCAGGGCCGCGAATGGCCCGTTTTGCGGCATTCGCTCATCCAGCTGACCCTCGGCCCAATCGAATAGGGCTCCGGGCCTTTTTGGATAGGGATCGAGCGAAGTTGCCAAGGTCTCGTAGATCAGAGGACCAAGATCGATCGCATCGCCCTCGATGGGTTCGGGCCAGTCCATTCCGCCGGTTTGGGCGGGATCGTCCACCTGCTCTTGAAGCGCGGCGATCTTTTCCGGCGGCCAGAATTCGGCCTCGACCGGCACATCGATCGTCGCCGGAACAGGGTCCAGCGTAACTACACACGTTTGAACCACACTGGCCCGGAGGCGCCCCGAGAGGTGGATCCGCCTCCCGCCGCCGCGCCGTAGCCGGTATACGAACTCCACGTCATCGAGTGCCCCGAGATCGAGGAGGTTCATAATAGCGGTGCGCTCGGAATCGTCGATCCCGATGGTCTTGTCGGTCGGGTCGTCGGCCTCTACGAGCTTGATTTTGCGAGTCAATGGCGGCGGTTGAAGGTCGTCCTTCACAGATTGAGTCATCCTGGCCTCCCTCAAGTGCCGCCCATTTCGGGAAATCGCACCTTGCCCTCTCGGATCGCCTCCAACGGTTGGGAATCCAAATCTTGGAGGGTCTTGTTCAAATATGGTGTCAGCTCCGCGCTCACGGCTCTTGCGGCCTCGGAATCGAGCGGCAAGGCATCGGCAATCGCATTTTGCAGCGCCTCTCCGCCCCTGGCAACGGCGCGCTCGTAGCCCTCGAGAAGCCCTGCCCCTTCGGCAACCAGTTTTCGGACTTTCTTTGGAACGGACAGGTCTCCGACCCCAACCTCCCGGAGCACGGTCTCCATATCGGCGGCGAACCGGTCCGACAACGCTTGTGCCGTGGCCGCGCCGGCCGCGCCTTCGCGCTTCAGGCGATGGAGCACGGCAAAAAGATGAAGGGAGAGCACCGTGAAGCGGCCCTCGAGCGTGTCGGGCACGCCAAACCGTTGGTAATAAATTGGAAGTCGCGTCTGCGCCATAATCGCATCATAAAGATCGTCTGCATGGGGAGCGGACCTGCGCCAAGGCAGCAACGCGGCGAGAGGCTTTAGAGACACGGTCATTTCGTCGAGCTTCTTGTAGGATTTTGGCCAATTCCGGCCAGTTGCGGACACGGGTTCGACCGAGGGGAACGCTCAATCTTGCGTAACGTCAAGTTAGCACCTGTCCGGGCTTCCGTGCCCGTGCTCGCGGCACTGTTTCTCGGTGTGGCACCCATTCTTGGCTGCGCGGGTCAGATTGACCGTCATGGGCACGTCTTCATCGACGTCGATCTCGACCAGATTCGCCCTGGGATGTCGAAGGCGGACGTGCAAACCGTGCTCGGTTCGCCCGACACGCAGAGCGCCATCGGCGGCGATGCTTACTACTACATTTCTTCGACGATGAAGACCGTGGCCTTCCTGAAACCCAGGGAGATCGAGCGCGAAGTCGTCGCCGTCTATTTCGATGGTTCCGAGCACGTTCGGGATGTCGCCCGCTACGGAAAGAAGGACGGCATCATCATCGACTACTACAAGGGCGAGACCCCTGCCCGCGGCAAGGACCTCAACTTCCTCGAACAGATGTTCGGCAATATGTCCAACCGCCAGCTGTTCAAGGATCAGAGCGGCTCGGGCGCATCCGGCATTCCGGGTATCTAAATCAGGCATGAAAAGAGCCCCGCTCCGGAGACCGGAACGGGGCTTGGCTTTCGTTCGTACCGCCGTTTCGCGGCGGATTGCCACTATTGGTGCGCAAGCACCGCGAGCAGCAGCAAGGCCACGATATTCGTGATCTTGATCATCGGGTTCACGGCGGGCCCGGCCGTGTCCTTGTAAGGATCGCCGACCGTGTCGCCGGTCACCGCGGCCTTATGCGCCTCGGAGCCCTTGCCGCCGTGGTTTCCGTCTTCGATGAACTTCTTGGCGTTGTCCCAGGCACCGCCGCCCGCCGTCATGGAAATGGCGACGAACAGGCCGGTGACGATCACGCCGAGAAGCATGGCGCCGAGCGCGGAGAACGCCGCGCTCTTGCCCGCGATCCAGTTGATGACGAAGAAGAACACCACTGGCGAAAGCACCGGCAGGAGGGACGGCACGATCATCTCCTTGATCGCCGCCTTGGTCAGCAGGTCCACCGCACGGCCGTAATTCGGACGATCCTCGCCCTTCATGATGCCCGGCTTCTCCTTGAACTGGCGGCGCACCTCCTCAACGATGGCCGAGGCTGCACGTCCGACCGCCGTCATGGCAATGCCGCCGAACAGATAGGGCAGCAAGCCGCCGAGGAAGAGCCCCACGACCACGTACGGGTTGGACAGGCTGAAGGTAGCATCAACGCCATCGAAATACGGGAACTTGACCGCATTGGCGGCGAAGTATTTGAGGTCCTCCGTATAGGCTGCAAACAACACCAGAGCGCCGAGGCCGGCCGAACCGATGGCATAGCCCTTTGTCACAGCCTTGGTGGTGTTGCCCACCGCGTCGAGAGCGTCGGTGGTCTTGCGGGTCTCCTCGGGCAGACCGGCCATCTCGGCAATGCCGCCGGCGTTGTCGGTCACGGGACCGAACGCATCCAGCGCCACGATCATGCCGGCGAGCGCCAACATGGTGGTGACCGCGATGGCGACGCCGAACAGACCGGCAAGTCCGTAGGCAACGATAATCGCGCCAACAATGATCAGGGCGGGCAGCGCCGTCGACTCAAGCGAGATGGCGAGGCCCTGGATGACGTTGGTGCCGTGGCCGGTGACGGAGGCTTTGGCGATGGACTGCACCGGGCGGTAATTGGTGCCGGTGTAGTATTCGGTGATCACCACGATCAGCGCGGTGACGACGAGGCCCACGGCGCCGCAGAAGTAGAGCGACAGGCCGGTGAAGCTAACGTCGCCAACCTTCATCGCCGTATCCATGCCGACAAGCCAGGCGGTGACCGGCCAAAGCACGATGAGCGACAACACGCCCGTCGCGATGACGCCCTTGTAGAGCGCCCCCATGATCGACTGGCTTTGACCGAGGCGCACGAAATAGGTGCCGATGATCGAGGTGATGACGCAAACCCCGCCAATGGCCATCGGATAGATCATCATCTCCGTGACGCGGTCGCCGCCGGCGAAATAGATCGAAGCGAGCACCATGGTCGCGACGACGGTGACCACGTAGGTCTCGAACAGGTCGGCAGCCATACCGGCACAGTCGCCGACATTGTCGCCGACATTGTCGGCAATGGTCGCCGGGTTGCGCGGATCGTCCTCGGGGATGCCGGCCTCCACCTTACCGACGAGATCGCCGCCTACGTCTGCACCCTTGGTGAAGATGCCGCCGCCGAGACGAGCGAAGATGGAGATCAGCGAAGCGCCGAATCCAAGCGCGACGAGCGCGTCAACGACCTGGCGCGAGGCCGGGCTGTAGCCAAGAAACTGGGTGAGAACGAGGAAATAGACTGAGACGCCAAGTAGCGCGAGACCGGCCACAAGTAGGCCGGTAATAGCGCCAGCGCGGAAGGCCAGGCTCAAGCCGCCTGCCAGGCTCTTGGTGGCGGCCTGCGCGGTTCTGACATTGGCGCGCACCGAAACGTTCATGCCGACAAAGCCGGCGGCACCCGACAGGATCGCGCCGACGGCGAAGCCGATCGCCTGTGGCAAGCCGAGCAGGAAGTAGAGCGCGACGAAGATGAGCACGCCAACAATGGCGACGGCCTGATATTGGCGGGCGAGATAGGCTTGCGCGCCTTCTTGAATGGCGGCGGCAATTTCCTGCATCCGCGGCGTGCCCGCGTCGGCCGCGAGGACCGCCTTGGTGGTCCAAACGCCGTACGCGATCGAGAGCGCGCCGCAGGCAATGATGAGATAGAGAACCCATGTCATAGCAGACTGTCCCCGTTAATTGGATCTGTTGGATTGAGCTGTACCGCGGCTGCTTGAACGACATGGCAAATGTCCGCCGCTTGTTTCCCTCTCAAGTGGACTTAAGCCGGGCGGGAAAATGCCAAAGTTGAGGCAGAGACGCAACAGACGGCAGTCGGGATGTGACCAATGGCGGCGAACGCCGCTCAGCCTCTAGAAATGCGTAAAACCGCCGTGGCTTAAGCGCATTGGCACGCCGCCCTCGTCCAGGATGCGAACGCCGTCCTCAAGCTCGGTGATCGTGCCCAGCTGCGAGAACGTCACGCCGTGCTCGTCCGCTTCCGATTCGAACAGCTCGGCGGACGTCTCGGAAACGGCGATCACAGCCACATAATCGTCTCCACCGGTGATCAGGCCGGACAGGAGATCCGGTGCCGCCGTGAGTGCCTTTCTAACTGCCGGCGAGAACGGGATCCGGCCCGCTTCGATCTCGGCACCGACGTGGGAAACGGCGCACAGCTTGCCGGTATCGGCCACCAAGCCATCCGAAACGTCGATAGCTGCCTTGGCGAAATTGCGGATGAGGAGCGCGGCCGCCATGTCGATCCTCGGGCGCCGGTACCGCTCCACGAGAAAATCGGCATCCTCATCGGAAAGGCCCCACGCTTCCGCAAGCGATGGGTCCTGCAAGAGCCTCAAGCCCAAATGGGCATCGCCGATCGTGCCGTTGGTATAGAGACGGTCTCCCGGCTTCGCGCCGAGCCGCGTGATTGCCGATTCATGCTGAACCAGGCCGAGCGCCGTCACCGTGACGGTCGCAGGGCCGGAAGTTGCGGTCGTATCGCCGCCGATCAACGAGATTCCGGTCTCGGCCTGAACCTCGGCGAGCCCCTCGGCGAAGGCTTCGAGCCAGGCCATGTCCGTATTTCTGGGAAGCGCCACCGACAGCGTGTAGACATAGCCGTGTGCCCCTTTGGCCGTCAGGTCCGACATATTGACCGCCAGGGCCTTGTATCCGACGGACCGGGGTGGATCGTCCTTCAGAAAATGCACGCCGCCAACGAGCGTGTCGCAGGTGACCACCAGTTGGTGATCGTCGGTGACGGTCAGAACGGCCGCGTCGTCCTTGAGGCCAAGAGCTCCTGAATCCGTGGCGAGCGGAGCGAATATGCGGGCGATGATGTCGAACTCTCCCGCGAGTGCCATGCCGAGCTCCTTTCCGGTTGTCAGCCCTCTCCCATGGCGGTGGGCGGAAGCTCCTCGGTGCGGACCTTCCGCGCCAGACGGTCGAGAACACCGTTGACCACTTTCGGTTCGTCCCCGCTGAAGAAGGCGTGGGCGATATCGACGTATTCATTGATTACCACGCGCGCCGGGACGTCGTCGCGGATGTAAAGCTCGAAGGCCGCCGAACGAAGCAAGGCCCGGAGAATGGAGTCCACGCGGTTGAGGCGCCAGCCCTCGGCGAGCTGCTGGTCGAGCATCGGATCGAGGCGCCGCTGTTCGCGCACGACCCCGTCGACGAGATCGTGGAAAAACTCGGCCTCCGCAGCATGATAGCGTTCGCCCTCCACCTCCTGCCCCAGGCGGTGCATTTGGAACTCCGCGACCACGTCGTTGAGGTCGATGCCGGTCATATCCATCTGGTAAAGCGCTTGCACGGCCGCGAGCCGCGCCGCGCTCCTCGTGGCTGCCCGGTCGGTGCTTTTCGCTTTGGATGCCATGGTCTTTAGCGGCGGCTTGCCAATGAAAAATGTTGTTCGAGGCGCATCAATGTGAGACAGGCGCGGGCCGCGTCGCCCCCCTTGTTGCGCCCATCGACACTCGCGCGCTCCCAAGCCTGCTCCATGCTCTCACAGGTAATAATGCCAGAACCGACGGGCACGCCATGCTGCACGGCGAGCTGGCTGATACCGGCCGCGGATTCCCGCGCAACGATATCGAAATGGCTCGTCTGGCCACGAATGACGCAGCCGAGGGCGATGCAGGCGCGATGACGGCCGGCACGGCCGACAAAGCCATTGGCCAGCGCAAGACTGAACGCGAGCGGAATCTCGAGTGCGCCCGGTACGGCGATCTCCTCGAATTCGACGTCGTTGCCGCGAAGTTCTTGGATCGCGCCACGGGCGAGCTCGTCCGCGATGTCTTCATAGAAACGCGCCGAAATAATGAGAACGGAATTGGGGCCTTTTCGGCTCATAGTGATTACTCCAGGCCGCGTTGCCCAACGACCGTCAATCCATAACCTTCAAGCCCGACGATTCTTCGCGCGGGCGAGTTCGACAACAGAACCATCTCACGAACGCCGAGATCCAATAGGATCTGCGCGCCAATTCCATAATCCATCAGCCGGGCCTGTCCGGTCCCCGCCTCGTCCTTTCTGAGGCTTGCGGAGACCGCGTCGGGCCGGGACTCGCGGATGAGGACGATCACGCCCCGCCCCTCTTGCTCGACGATGTCCATGGCCTTGCGCACGCTATCGCCACCACCGGCGGAAAGAACGTCCTCGAGCGTATTGACCGCATGGACCCGCACGAAGACCGGTCCGTGCGCGCCGACATCTCCCTTGACGAGCGCGACATGCTCCACCGGGTCGACGGTGGTCGCGTAGACCTTGGCTTGGAACGCACCCCCGCGCGGCCCCTCGACGATCGACTCGGCGACGACACTCACGAGGTGGTCGTAGCGCAGCCGATAGGCGATGAGATCGGCGATGGTGGCGATCTTCAAACCGTGATGTTGCGCAAAGCCGATCAAATCGGGAAGACGGGCCATGGTGCCGTCATCGTTCATGATCTCGCAGATCACGCCCGCGGAATACAACCCGGCGAGGCGCGACACGTCGACAGCCGCTTCGGTGTGGCCGGCGCGCACGAGCACGCCGCCCTCCTTCGCCAGCAACGGAAAGACGTGGCCGGGCGTGACGATATCGCGATAGTCCTTCGTGGGATCGATGGCCACCGAGATCGTGTGCGCCCGGTCGTGCGCGGAAATTCCGGTCGAGACGCCCTCTCGCGCTTCGATCGAGACGGTGAAGGCCGTCGAGTGACGCGAACGGTTCGACTGGGACATCAGCTCGAGGCGCAGCTGTTTCGCGCGATCGGTGGTCAGCGCCAAACAAATCAGTCCACGGCCGTATTTCGCCATGAAATTGATGGCGTCGGGTGTCGCCATCTGCGCCGGGATGACGAGGTCTCCCTCGTTCTCGCGATCCTCCGCATCGACAAGAATGAACATCTTGCCGTTCCGCGCATCTTCGATCACCTCGTCGATCGGCGACAGAAACTTGCTGAGTTCAGCTTCTTCCGGCGCTGTAAGTGCCGTCACGAATTCTTCCCTTCCGTTTGTGCTAGCCGCGCCACGTAGCGCGCCAGCAAGTCGACTTCAAGGTTTACGGGATCGCCTGGGACGCGGTCGCCCCAGCTGGTATGGGCAAGCGTGAATGGAATGACGTTCACGTCGAACCGCATGCCGTCCACCTCGTTGACGGTGAGCGAGACGCCGTTCAAGGCCACGGACCCCTTGGAGGCAATGAATGGCGCAAACTCCGACGGTACTTCAAGCAGAAACCGCACGCTGTCGCCATCGGGAAAGCGCGACACGATCTTGGCCACGCCATCGACATGACCAGTGACGATATGTCCGCCCAATTCCTCGCCAAGCGAAAGCGCGCGCTCCAGATTGATCTTCCGGTCACGCTCCCATGAACCCAAAGTGGTATGGCTCAGGGTTTCGTTGGAGACATCGACTGCGACAAGGGACCCCTCTCCCTTCGCCTTCTCAATCTGAGTGAGCGTGAGACAGCATCCGTCGCAAGCGAGTGAGGCGCCGAGTTCGAGGCTCTTGCGCTTGTAAGGTGTGTGGATAACGAATTGGGAACCCTCGCGCGCAACGAGCGTGCCTAGGCCGCTGACAATTCCAGTGAACATGTTCTCATCCTGCGCCAACGCGTCATGCGATCTTCACCGAACGCACGGCTGGCAATCACGGTGAAATGGCTGTTTTTCGCAAAGCGATCAAGGCCGTCGCCCCCAAGCGCGGCAAGACCCTGTTCGCCCACGGGGTTGGCTCCTTGGTAGATCACCGCCTCGTCGACGAGATCCGCATCGAGAAAAGCGTCGGCGACGGAGGGACCGCCCTCGATGAGAACGCGCGTGATGCCGCGGCAGGCCAAGGTCTCCAGTGCGTCTTGCACGTCGATCATGCCGCAATCGTCCACGGGAACCGGAACGATCTCCGCACCGTGATCGTGTAGAAGGTCTGCGTTTGGGTGCGGCTCGCCTGCCGCGCAGAGGAGCCACACCGGAACCATGAGATCGTCGAACAGCGCCGCATCGGGCGGCGTGCGCAGACGACTATCCAATACCGCCCGTACGGGCGACCGGCAGGACATGCCCGGAAGCCGGCAGGTGAGCGAGGGGTTGTCCGCGGCAACCGTCCCGCGCCCCACCAGGATGGCGTCGTTCATGGCGCGCAAGAGATGGCCGTGGGCGCGAGCCTCCGGCCCCGTGATCCAAACCGGCTCGCCGTCGCCTTGCGGAACGCGTCCATCCGACCCGACGGCAAGCTTGAGCGTCACCGCGGGCCGGCCTTCCGTCACTCGCATCAAATGCCCGAACGTGACGGACGCGGCTTGCGCCGCGCACACGCCGTCAATGACCTCGATACCGGCGGACCTCATTTGCTCGATCCCACGGCCGGCCGTGCGCGGATCGGGATCTGGAATACCGATGACGACGCGGCCGACTCCAGCGCCGATAATGACTCTCGAACACGGCGCGCCACGCCCGCCCTCATGGGCGCACGGCTCCAGGGTCACGTAGAGCGTGCTGCCTTTCGCTCGCGAACCGGCGCGTTCCAATGCGATCGCCTCGGCGTGGGGCCGCCCCCCCGGCGCGGTCCAACCGCGCCCAACGATCTCTCCGGTCGGTGCGACCACGATCGCGCCCACAGCCGGGTTCGGCCAGGCCAAGCCGAGGCCTCGCCTTGCGATCCGGACGGCTTGGGACATGTGATGCGCGTCGCGCGAGATCATGAGACTTGCGCCTTGTCTAGTCGTCGAGGATCGGCGGTTTGTCCGCATCGACTTCGGCGTCTTCCCCTTCGGAGCCGGCGAGTTCGCCGAGCAACGCCTCGAAATCCTTGGCTTCGCGGAAATTCTTGTAAACCGACGCGAAGCGGACGTAGGCGACGTCGTCCAGCCCCTTGAGGGCTTCCATGACCAAATGACCGATAGTCTCAGAGTGAATGTCGTTCTCGCCCATATTCTCTAGGCGGCGAACAATGCCGCTGACCATGCGCTCGATGCGCTCTGGATCCACGGGCCGCTTCCGCAGCGCGATCTGGACGGAGCGCATCAGCTTATCGCGATCGAACGGGGTGCGGCGCCCGCTCCGCTTTACGACCGTCAGCTCACGGAGTTGAACGCGTTCGAATGTAGTAAAGCGGCCGCCGCAATCCGCACAGACGCGGCGGCGCCTTATCGTCGTGTGGTCCTCGCTTGGACGCGAGTCCTTCACCTGGGTATTGGTGCTGCCGCAATAGGGGCACCGCATGGGCGATCGCCCTCCCCTTTGTTCAACACCAAATCCGTTCGCTTACACCGAATAGATCGGGAAGCGGCTGCAAAGCTCGATGGCCTGCTTCTTTACCTTTTCCTCGACGGCGCCGTTGCCCTCATCGCCGTTGGCGACGAGTCCATCGAGTACCTCGAGGATCATCCCGCCGACCGCCTGGAACTCAGCAACGCCGAATCCGCGCGTGGTGCCCGCGGGCGATCCCAAGCGAATACCCGAGGTGATCGTCGGCTTCTCGGGATCGAATGGCACGCCGTTTTTGTTGCAGGTGATGAAGGCCCGGCCCAAAGCTTCTTCGGCCGCCTTGCCGGTAAGCTTCTTGGGGCGCATGTCGACCAGCATGAGGTGCGTGTCGGTGCCGCCCGAGACCAGTGCAAGACCGCCGTCCACGAGAGTCTGGCCGAGCGCCTTGGCGTTGTCCATGACCTGCTGGGCGTAAGTCTTGAAGGAAGGCTTCAGCGCCTCGCCGAAAGCCACGGCCTTGCCCGCGATCACATGCATCAGCGGTCCGCCCTGAAGTCCAGGGAAGACGGCCGAGTTGATCTTCTTGCCGATTTCGGCATCCCTGGAAACCACGAGACCCGAACGCGGGCCGCGCAGCGTCTTGTGCGTGGTCGTCGTGCAAACATCGGCGATCGGGACCGGGCTCGGGTGAAGACCTGCGGCTACGAGACCGGCAAAGTGCGCCATGTCCACATGGAGATAGGCGCCGACAGAATCGGCAATCTCACGGAAGCGCTTGAAGTCGATGACACGCGGATAGGCGGAACCGCCGGCGATGATGAGCTTCGGTTGGTGCTCCTTGGCAAGACGCTCGACCTCGTCATAGTCGATCAGGTTGGTGTCTCGCGTCACGCCATATTGAACCGCGTTGAACCATTTGCCGGATTCGTTCGGCGGTGCGCCATGGGTCAAGTGGCCGCCCGCGGCAAGACTCATGCCCATGATCGTCTCGCCCGGCTTGATGAGGGCGAGCAACACCGATTGGTTCGCCTGCGAGCCCGAATGGGGCTGGACGTTGGCGAATTCGCAATCGAAGAGCTCCTTGGCACGGTCGATTGCGAGCTGTTCGACTTCATCCACATATTGGCAACCGCCGTAGTAGCGGCGCCCCGGATAACCTTCGGCATATTTGTTCGTCAAAAGAGTCCCGACCGCATCGAGCACGGCCTGCGAAACGATGTTCTCCGATGCGATGAGCTCGATCTCGTCCTGCTGTCGCTGTCCCTCCCGCTTGATGGCGCCCCAAACCGCCGGATCGGTGTCTTCCAAATGTTTCTTGAAAATATCGCTCGCCGTCATTTGCAACTGCTCCTTGAGCTCAATTCCTTTTAGGCCTGCACGCTACAGCTGCTGAATCGAGGTCAGAGCAGTGGACTCAGGCTGATTTGGCTGCCTCTACCACATGCGGCGCGGCCGCGCCAGCGACCACCCAAGAGCTAGAGCCAGTTGGATCAGAATACTTTGTGGGCAAAGAAAAACCAGCGCTTTCCAGGAGGATAGCTAGGCATTTGCGCAGAACGACCGGAGACCGCGCCCTCGGCATCAAAACCGTCGAGGTCTGTTATGGCCGCTGCAAGTTCCAAGTGACCTACAACGGCACTTTTGTACATCAGGGCGTGGGCGGGACTAAACCGCCGCGCCTTGGGTCCCCGCCCCTGGCGCGCCGCGGTTCCAGGGCATGATGGCAAGTACTTTGGCCATACCGCAAATTCCGGTCGCGCCGCCGAAGATCAAACCCGCGCCGACAATACCGGCCAAGGCGTAGAAGAACGGGGTGACGAACGTCCCTAGCAAGACAAAGAGGAGTACGAGACTGCCGGCACCGATCATGACCTGACGGTGAATCTCGATCGGCTGGCTCGCATCCTTGACGACCGGCAGCCCCGCCTTTTTCCAAGCCTCCAGCCCGCCTTCGAGAATATAGGCCTCGCACGGCGCGGCCGCCCGCAAACGGGCTGCATTCTGCGTGGTACGCATCCCGGAACGGCAATGATAGATAATGGGCCCTTTAACGCCCGCAAAGTCGGTCATTTCCGCCAGGGGACCGTGATAAGAGCCTGGGACGTGTTCGCGGGCGCGCTCGTCGGCGCCGCGAATGTCGATCAGGGTTCCGCCTTGCTCGATCAGGCGTTTGGCGTCTCGCGGACTGATGGTTGGAAGGCTCATTGGTGTCACTCCTGATCTGAAAGCGCGCTCAATTGTCTGGACAATAGAGCTTTTGCAGATATCCGAGCAGAAGCTCGGTACGGGGGTCGGCGATCCGGTACCAGAGGGTTTGACCGTCGCGCCGGAAGTCGACGAGCCCCTCGTCCCGCATCCGCGCGAGATGTTGAGACGTCGCCGACTGAGAGAGTCCGGCAGCATCTGCGAGGGCCCCCACACTGGCTTCGCCCCATTCGGCCAATTTGCAGAGGATCATTAGGCGCCGTTCGTTCGCGAGCGCGCGTAAAATGCTCGCCACCAGCGATGCGTTGGCCTCGAATGTCGCGAAATCTCTGGAAGCGCCTGACATTGTCTCGGTTTCGGATCACCATTTCATTAGCGATATCTAATTTAGTTATTGCTAATATTAAAGTCAACGCGGGATTGTTGCCGGGGTATCCGGTGCCCGGCCAAGCCCTGTTCGCGGTTTGCTGGATTGGCGG
This sequence comes from Hyphomicrobiaceae bacterium, assembly GCA_020637815.1. Classification (GTDB taxonomy): domain Bacteria; phylum Pseudomonadota; class Alphaproteobacteria; order Rhizobiales; family Methyloligellaceae; genus Methyloceanibacter. Next base: position 493,823 of record JACKJS010000001.1, read on the forward strand.
CGCGCACGGCCGAACGCGTCTCAGCGGCCTGCGAGACCCGCATCAAAAAGGCCGTCCCGGCGATCGCGGAACGGCCTTAGATCATCTCCGAGACGGTCGGCTAGTAGTTCGACGCGTATGTCCCGCGCGTATCGAGGCCATAGACGTCTGGGCGGAATTGCACCATGCCGTCCGGCGTAGCCCATGCGCTGATATAGGTGAAATAGACGCCGATCGTTTGCGTGACGGTCACGTTCTCCTGAATGCTGTTGTGCTTCATGGAATCGACGCGCGCCAGGCTCCACGCGGAATTATTGTCGAGTACCCAGGCCGCCAAGCGATCCACGTTGTGCGTCCGCACGCAGCCATGGCTCTCGAAGCGCACGGCCTTGCCGAACAAGCTCTTCAGCGGTGTATCGTGGATATAGACCGCGTCCTTGTTCGGGAAGTCGATCTTCACGAAGCCGAGCGAGTTCTCCTCCCAAGGCTTCTGCCGGTAACGATAGCCATAGACCTCGTCGCCATACCAATTGATCTGGCGCGGATCGAGGATGTTGCCGTTCTGGTCGATTGCCTCCATGCGATAGGCCGCCAGCACGTCTTCGCCGCGGCTGGCGAACTGACGTCCCTTCGGCACCAGATCGGCCCGCACGATACTCGTAGGCACGTTCCAATACGGATTGAACTTCACCTGCGAAACCTTGCTGGCCAAGGTCGGAGTCGGATGTTCGACCTTGCCGACCACGGCAGTATTGCGCAGTTCCACGCGTCCGTTGCGCACGGCTTCAACCTGCGCTGCTGGGATATTGACCTGGATGTACCGGTTGGAGGTCTTGCCCGCGCGCTGCTGCAACCGCTTGAGGCTCGCCTCGAGCTGGGCCAGGCGCGCATTCGCGGGCACGTTCAGCGCCGCGACCGTCGCCTTGGAGTCCACGACGCCCGTGGCCGGAAGCCCATGACGATACTGGAAACGCTTGACCGCAGCGACCGTTGCCGCGTCGTAACGCCCAGGCTCGCTGACACTTAGCAAGTCGCCGCTGATCTGAAGCCGGCGCTGCAAGGTCTGAATATTCGTTCCGCGCCGTCCCGGCTTCATCGCCACGGGCGCTACCATTGGCCAACCGCCCTGCGCCACGATCGCCCTGTATTGCTCGATAGCGGCTTTCGTCGCCGCGACATTCTCGGGGGCGAGCGTTGGCGTTCCAAGTCCAGGATTAAGGATCATCGCGACTTCCGGATCGCCGGTCGGCAATTCGGAGCGCGTTACCTCTCCTTGTTGTTGCGAGTTGCGCGAGCCGCCGAACAGCCCGCCGAACAGTCCGCCTTGGCCTCCCGAACCGCTCTGCGTAGCCTGCTGGCCTTGATCGTCGCGGGACTTGAACATGTTGAAGGGGCCGGCGCTCAGGGGCTGCACGCTGACGCACAGAAGCGTGGCCGCGAGTCCCGCAGCAGCCAGCCTTGGCCCTGCCGTCAAAATAGTCGCTGAAGTAGGCATGCGCCGCTCCCGTCACCTGCGGCAACTCGTATCGCTTTACTATAAGCGGAATGCTGCCGTAGCTCTACCCGTTTCGGGCGCTATTGAATCCGCGCGGAGCCTTACAAATCCTTAAGCACTGTAAGGTGGCGCGTCGTGTAGCACCCGGATCCAATCAAAACGCATCGACGTTCGATTGTCCCCCGTGGCCGTGTTGTCCCGGCGCTAGGCGCAGGCAACCTGCCGCTTCGAGGATCATGACGGGAAAATGGGGCGAATTTGGGTGTCAGACCCATGCGAGGCGGATTGTCCCGGACGCGTCACGCACCCCGGAACAATCCGTCGTCTGTATTCGCCGGGTATTGTTGGCTAGAGCTGGTAGCGGATTTGATCGGACCAAAAGCGCTGCAGACGGAACATGGCCTTGTTCAATCTTTCGAGATCGTCCTGGGCGACGCCGCCAACCTGCTCCAGCGAACCGAGCTGCCGCTCGAACAAACGGTTAACCACCTCGGAGACTTCCTGCCCGCTCTCGGTCAAGCTCACGCGCACGGAACGGCGGTCAGTGGTCGAACGCTGGTGATTGACGAAGCCAGCCTGGACGAGCTTCTTGAGATTGTAAGACACGTTCGAGCCAAGGTAATAGCCGCGGCCCGTCAACTCGCCGGCCGTCACTTCATCGTCGCCGATGTTGTATAGCAGCAGAGCCTGGATGCTATTCACGTCCGTGCGTCCAAGACGCTCGAACTCATCCTTGATGACGTCCAGAAGCAACCGGTGCAGTTGCTCGATCAATTTCAGAGAACCTAGATAAGAGCTCTTGAGGTCTTTTGCCTCATCGTCGCTCGTATGCGTCCCTATTTTTAGGGCTACACTCATCGCCTACCCTCGTCAGTTGTTGTTTATCCCCAACTTGCTGACGAGTATAGGAACAGCCCAACTAAGATGCGCTTAATTGGAACGCTTAAGAGTCGATAAAATTCTAAGATTAATTCGTGGTTATGTTTGCGCGCAGGCCGTTTGATTCCAACGATTCTTAGAAAACTAGCTTCTGCTCGTTAAGCTTGAGTTCACCGTCTACCGGCGTTTCGAACAGGCGTTCGATGCTGGAATCGTCAACCTCCGCGACCGTTGCCGGCGCCCATTTGGGCGTGCGTCCCTTGCCAGCGATGCGGGCGTCGATACCCTCCCGGAAATCGGGGGTCGCCACGAGGTGGGATGCGAGGCGGAATTCCAATCTCAAGGCCTCGTCGAGTTCCAAGGACTTGCCGCGCTGCATCTGCTGAAGCGCGATCTTGAGCGAAGTCGGCGACTTCTCGCGCAGGGTCGCGGCCGTCTGCTTGGCCCAATCCTCGTAAGGGCCTTCAGGCTCCGCATCGAGCCGTTCGAGGATTTCCTCGACGGAAGGCGCCGAGAAGATACGGTTGATCGCCGGGGTGAAGCGTACCAATTCGCCTTCGCCAGGATCTTGATGAAGACCGTCGAGCAGACGGTCGATGGGATGATTGTCGGCCAGCGCGGTTTTGATCACGCCGAAATAGGACGATGGAATGTAGTGGCTGACGAGGCGCAGACGGTAGGCATCCGCCGGACCGACGATGGCGCCGGTCAGAGCCAAATAGGTTCCCATCCAGCCGAAGAGGCGCGGCAAAAAATAGGTTCCGCCGATGTCCGGCAGGAATCCGATGCCGACCTGGGGCATCGCGAAGCGGTAGCCCTCGCCGGCGACGCAATGGGTTCCGAGTAGGGAAATGCCGATGCCGCCGCCAAAGGCCAACCCATTGATCAGGGGCACGTTTGGCCGGATGAATTTCTCCAAAACCCAAACATGGGTATAAGCAGCGCGGTAGAATTCTCGAATTTCATCAATTGCGTTGTCATGGTTCAATGCGTTCAGGATCTTCAGATCGCCACCGCTGCAGAAGACAGTGGGGTGGGTCGACTCCATGACTACGCCGTAAATGTGCGGCGCGGGCGCCCAACGCTGATAGTTGGCGCTCAGGGCCTCGAACATCTCGCGCGTGAGCGCATTCAATCTGGCGGGGCGGTCGAGCGTGACGATGCCGGCGCGGTCGTTTTCCTCGAAGGTGATCCCAAGCGGTCCGGGCAAACGCGTAAGTCCCTAAGTGCGATGGCGAGAGTTGAGTTTCCAAACGGTCCGGCGCAGCTAGCATTCCAAGGCCAAAACCACAAGCCACAGACCTGCGGCATGTTCGGGCGAGGAACGCGATGACCGGCGCACGCGGCATGCGCTTCGCGACCGGCTCGCATTGGGTGGCGCTGCTGGCCGGATGCCTCCTGGGCCCCAATCCAGCCTTCGCACAACAAGCGGCGATGCCACCGCCCGATGCGGCACCCGGACGGCACGTCCCATCTGCCCCCGAGAGCGCGGTCGCCGCCCCGGACCGGAATCCTTCCGGGGCCGCGGAGACGATGCACGCCCCTTCAACCGCCGGCGAGACCGAGCTCGCGCCCCCGCCACGTCAGAATCCAATCCGGAACGGTTCCGACCCCAACGCGGCGAAGCACCCGAAATCTGCCGCGGCCCTCGAGCAGTGCGCAAAGCTTCTGGACGGGCTCGACCTGGAATACGTCCACCTGGATCCGATCCACAAAGGCCCGTGCGGTACGGCGGCACCGATCAGGCTGAGCACGATCGGCACGCACCCCGCCGTCAAGGTTTCTCCGCCCGCGATCGTCAACTGCACGGTCGCTGCGACGCTGTACAAATGGTTCGAGACCTCCGTCCAGCCAACGGCGTCCGCTCTCGGAACCCGCGTCGTCGGCATCAAGAATGCCGCGTCCTATATGTGCCGCAATCAGTATGGACGCCCGGACACGAAACTCAGCGAACATGCGCTGGCGAACGCGCTCGACATTAGGGCCTTCATTCTAGCGTCGGGCCAATCGATCCCGGTTCTCGGCAATTGGCCCTATGGACAGCACCCCACCCGGCCTCACTTGGCGGACATGCCCCTGCCCAATCCGGCGCGCGATCACTCGACCCTTCCCCCGGACGAAAACGGTACGCCCGGCGTCAACGTGCTCTCGACACCGCCCGAGGATCAGCAATTCGGACATGAGTACGACGAACTGCGCAGGGTGGCCACGAACCCATTCTTCAAGCCGCTCTTTGCCGCGCCGGCGGAACTCGTGGAGCACGAGGATGAAGAACCCGAGGGGCCGCTGCCGGCCGGCAGTCTCAGCCGTGCCGACGCGCAGGCCTTCCTCCGGACGATCCATGACGATGCGTGCAAAATGTTCTGGACCGTACTTGGTCCAGAGGCCAACGCCGCGCACCGCGATCACTTCCATGTCGATATGCGCAAACGCCGCTATGTGAGGATTTGCGACTAGGCGCTTGGCGCCAAACCTAAGAAATCCATGCCGGCACCGGGCTCTAGCGGGAACCTTACCTCGGATGGTAGGGTTTCCCGTTTTACTTGCTTCCTGGCTAGAGGCCAGGCCAATCGAGGGAAGTGTATCGCGTGGCGTCTCTACCGAGTGACAAGACAGTCTCGTTCCACACCGAGCGCGCAAAACGCGGGGGCTCTGAAGCACCGACCGCACTTGGCGCGGGATATCCCGCAGCGCGGCTGAGGAGGAACCGGCGTACCGACTGGTCGCGGCGCCTCATCCGCGAGGCCCGTCTCACGCCGGACGATCTGATTTGGCCGATCTTCCTCATCGACGGCGAACGGGCCCGTGCCGAGGTCGATGCCATGCCCGGCGTCGCGCGTCTGTCCATAGATCTCGCGGTCAAGGCCGCCGAGGATGCCGCCGAGATCGGTCTGCCCGCGATCGCGCTTTTCCCCAACACGGACCCGTCCTTGCGGGACGAGGCCGGGAGCCAGGCTTTCAATCCCGGCAATCTCGTCTGCCGCGCCGTTCGGGCCATCAAGCAGGCCGTCCCCGAAATCGGCATTGTCTGCGACGTGGCGCTCGACCCCTATACCAGCCACGGCCATGATGGCCTCATGGACGACGAAGGCCGGATCGACAACGATCGTTCGGTAGAGGCTCTCGTGAACCAAGCCTTGGTCCAGGCCGAGGCCGGCTGCGATATCCTGGCGCCGTCCGACATGATGGATGGGCGTATCGGCGCGATCCGCGCTGCGCTTGAGGCCAACGGCTTCGCGGACACCCAGATCATGAGCTACGCGGCCAAGTACGCGTCCGCCTTTTACGGCCCGTTCCGGGATGCCGTCGGCTCCGGCGCGCAGCTGCGCGGCGACAAGAAGACCTACCAGATGGACCCCGCCAATGGCGGCGAGGCCTTGCGGGAGGTTGCCTTGGACGTCGCCGAGGGTGCCGACATGGTCATGGTCAAGCCGGGCCTCCCCTATCTCGATATCGTCTGGCGCGTGAAAGAAGCCTTCGGCCTGCCGACCTTCGCCTATCAGACCTCCGGGGAATATGCCGCGCTTGTCGCCGCGGCTGATCGCGGCTGGCTCGACCGCGAGCGCGTCATTCTCGAGACCCTTCTGTCGTTCAAGCGGGCCGGGGCGGACGGGATCTTCAGCTATTTCGCGCCGGAAGTTGCGCGGCTCTTGAAACGCTGATTCCGGAATCGTCTCCGCGGACTAGTTCGTCACCTTCATCTTGGTGAAGAGCACGGTCGCGCCGTTGGTCTTGTCGAAATTGTCCCCGGACAGACCGAAGCGCCAACTTCCTTTTGGCGCCTGTCCTCGCAACGCACGGACTTTCGTGCCGTTGATGTAGAAGCTGAGCTGATTTCCCTTCGCGTTCACGCGCAGCGTGTTGGCCGCCCCCGGCGCCGTGTTGATGGCGGGACTGTCGATATTCGCGGCAATGGTGCCGACCCAGGCCCCGTCCTTCTTCCGGGCGATCCAGTAGCGGCCATTGTTGAGGATGCCGAACTGGTAGTAGGAGCGGTTGTCTTCGCCCCAAAACAGGATCCCCGCTCCGAGGATTTGCGGATTTTCGTCTTGAGCCGCCCCATAGGGCCACACCGCCTCGGCGCAGACATCGGCATCCTCGACGTTGAACATGACGTTCAGGTTGGATTGCATATCGTCCGCCGGCAGCGTGAAGGTGAGTTCCCCGTCGCCAACGGAGACAGCCTTTTTGTCGGACCAGCCGCCCCCATCGTTCCGGAACGTGTCTTCGAAAAGGACCTTGCCGCCTTCGCATGCGCGGGCGTGAGCGGCGCTCCCGAGCAAACCCGCAATCGCGAGCGCCAAAACAGTTTTCCGCATGCGGCGGCTCCCCACGATCTTCCCCGTTCGTATGACGAATCTGTGCGGGGAGAAGCCTAAAACGTCGCTCCAAACACGGCAACCGAGGGCCGCAGCGGGCCACGCGGAGGCCGTCGCACATTGCGAATCCGCCGTCCGCAACCCATATCCCAAGTACCTATGATCCACTTGGAGACAACATGACGGACCAGACCTCACAGACCGCCCTCGCGTTCAGTGGGCCGATGCATGCCTACGACCCCGCGACGGAACCTCAACTCTTTTCCGCCGTCATCCGCAAGCGCTGCGTCGCCTTCCTCCTCGATGCGGTCATCATTGCCCTTCTCACCGCGTTCGCCTTCGTGGCCGTGTTCGTTCTCGGCGTTGTCACGCTGGGACTTGCCTGGCTTCTGTTCGGACTGATTTTCCCGGTGGTAGGTCTCAGCTACAACGCGTTCACCGTTGGCGGTCCGAAGTCGTCCACGATCGGCCAACGCATGATGGGGCTTGCGGTGCCCATGTGGCATGGCGGCAAGGTCACGCCGCTGATCGCGGCTTTCCACGCGCTTCTGTTCTGGTTCTCGCTGACGCTGTTCTTCCCGATCCTGCTGTGGTGCTTCTTCGATTCGCGTAAGCGCTGCCTGCACGACATCCTGGCCGGCGTTCTCGTGATCAACCGGCCAATGGCGCCCCTGCGGGCCCCCGTCTGAGTTGTCCAAAGATCTGCGCGGCGCCGTTCGTGCCAATTGCGCGCCGTGCCCGTCCTCGCTTAAGCTGTTCCAAAGACAGACTTGGATTCGGTTCCGGTCGGTGGCCCGTGACAGAACACAAGAATAACTTTCCGGAGTTCTACATCACCGCCCCGCAGCCCTGCCCCTACTTGGCGGGCCGCATGGAACGGAAGCTGTTCACGCACCTTACCCGGGACAAGCCGGGCTTCCTCATCGACAATCTCCTGAAGGGCGGATTCCGGCGGAGCCAGAACATCGCCTATATGCCTTATTGCGATGCGTGCTCGGCCTGCGTGCCAGTCCGCATCGTGGTGGACGAGTTCGCGCCGAAGCGGTCGTCGAAACGGATCGCCCGGACCAACAAAGATGTTGTCGCCACGCGGATGCCAGCCGCCCCGAGCTCCGAACAATATGCCCTGTTCCGGGACTATATCGACGCCCGGCATGGCGACGGCGGCATGGCCGAGATGAGCGTCCTGGATTTTACGCTCATGGTGGAAGACAGCGTGGTCGAGACCTTCGTCACCGAATACCGTCTCAAGCCGGATGAGACCACGGGCGAGGCCCCACTGATCGCGGCGGCTCTGTGCGACCGGCTCAGCGACGGCATTTCCATGGTGTACAGCTTTTTCGATCCGGGACGCACATCGCGCAGTCTCGGCACATATATGATCCTCGAGCATGTCGAGTACGCGCGATCGCTCGGCTTCCCCTATGTGTATCTCGGCTATTGGATCGAGGGCTCGCGCAAGATGCGCTACAAGGAGCGCTTTCAGCCGCAGGAGCGGCTGACCTCCAGAGGGTGGACCCGGGGCTGACCCGACGCGCCGGGTCGGCCGTACGTTCCCGGCAACTCTCTAGAACTTGCCGCCAAATTTGCCGGATTTTGGGAAGCCGCGCGGCGGCAGCCGTCCCGCGGCGGCCCGTGCGCCCCACCATTCGCGCAAATCCGCGGGCGTCAGGGTGAAACTGCGCTTGGCCGCGTCGATATAGACCAGTCCGTCCTTCTTCGAGAACGTCTTGGCGTCCGAAAGACCGCCGTCCCGATAGCGCTGCAGACGCACGCCCTTGCCGCGCGGCATTTCCGGCAGCTCCGACAGTGGGAACAGCAGAAGTTTCTTGTTGTCGCCGATCACCGCAACGCTGTCTCCGGCGACGGGCGCACACACAGCCGCCTCGTCGTCCCCCTTCACGTTGAGGACCTGCTTGCCTTTCCGCGTCATGGCGATGACGTCGTCTTCGGCTACGACGAAGCCGTACCCGTTGGTGGAGGCAACCAGCAGCTTGCGGTCAGCCTCATGCACGAAGAACTCGACGCAATCGCCCGCGTCCTCGATGTCGATCATCAGACGGAACGGCTCGCCGTGTCCGCGCCCGCCCGGCAGCTTGTCCGCCGACAGCGAATAGAAGCGCCCATTAGTGGCGAAGAGTAGAAGCGTGTCCGTCGTCTGCGCGTCGAACGCCTGCCGCAGCCTGTCGCCGTCCTTGAACGTGAGTTTCGCTGTGTCGGCGCCATGGCCCTTGATCGTCCGTACCCATCCTTTATCGGACAGGACCACGGTGATCGGTTCCTTTTCGATCATCGCTTCGGCAAGGTCGACGGACACATCGTCCGGCGCATCGGCGAACGTCGTGCGCCGCCGCCCGAGTTCAGTCTTCTGGCCGAACTGCTCCTTGATCTCCTTGATCTCTTCGCCGATCCGCTTCCACTGCTTGTCCTCGGAGCCCAGCAAGGATTTCAGTTCCTTGCGCTCCTTGGTGAGGTCGTCGTGCTCGCGGCGGATCTCCATCTCCTCGAGCTTGCGCAAGGCGCGCAGGCGCATGTTGAGGATGGCCTCGGCCTGAATCTCCGTGAGTTTGAAGGCCTTGATGAGGGCGGGCTTCGGCTCGTCTTCCTCGCGCACGATCTTGATGACCTTGTCGAGGTTCAAATAGACGATCAGATAGCCGGCCAGAACCTCCAGCCGGTGGTCGATCTTGGACAGACGGAAGTTCGAGCGGCGAACGAGAACCTGCTGACGGTGCTCCAGCCATTCCAGCAGCACTTGGCGGAGGCCCAGCACGTTGGGGATCTTGCCGTGGCTCAACACGTTCATGTTGAGCGGCACGCGCGTTTCGAGTTCCGTCAGCTTAAACAATGACTCCATCAAGAGCGCGGGATCGACGCTCCGGCTCTTCGGCTCCAGCACCAGCCGCACGTCCTCGGCGGACTCGTCGCGCACATCCGCCAGGAGCGGCAACTTCTTCGCCTGGAGCAATTCGGCGATGCGGGCAACCAGGCGCGCCTTCGGCACCTGATAGGGAATCTCGGTGACAACGATCTGATAAGTGCCGCGCCCGGCGTCTTCCTTCTCCCAGCGGGCGCGCAGGCGGAATGAGCCCCGTCCCGTCTTGTAGGCCTCGAGAATCTGTTCGCGCGGCTCAACGATGATGCCGCCGGTCGGCAGATCCGGACCCGGCACCAACGACACGAGCTTGTCCGCCGTCGCACTCGGCGCCTTGATGAGGTGGAGCGCGGCATCGCACAGCTCCCCTACATTGTGCGGCGGGATGTTGGTCGCCATGCCGACGGCGATGCCGGACGCGCCGTTCGCCAGAAGGTTCGGGAAGTTCGCTGGAAGAACCGCCGGTTCCATCTCGCGCCCGTCGTAGTTGGGGCGGAAATCGACCGTGTCTTCGTCGATCCCTTCGAGTAGCCGCGCGGCGATCTCGGTTAGCCGGGCCTCGGTATAGCGGTCGGCGGCCGGGTTATCGCCGTCGATATTGCCGAAATTGCCTTGCCCGTCGATCAGCGGGTAGCGGACGGCGAAATCCTGGGCGAGCCTAGCCAGCGCATCGTAAATCGCCTGATTGCCGTGGGGATGGAAGTTGCCCATCGTGTCGCCGACGATCTTCGCGCATTTACGGAACTCGCCTTGCGGCTGCAGACGCAATTGCTGCATGGCGTAGAGCAGCCGCCGGTGTACGGGCTTCAGGCCGTCGCGCACATCCGGCAGTGCCCGGTGCATGATCGTGGACAGGGCGTAGGCGAGATAGCGCTCTTCCAGCGCCGTTTTCAGATCGACCGGTTCGATTGGCCCCAATTGAGGCGGATCAGCGCGTTTTCCCATGACTCGCGCTTACCCCATCGCGCGAGTCGCCTCAAGCCGCGCCGAGGTCGCGCCGCAGAAGGTCCAGCAGCCGGTTACGGGCTTCCGGGACTTTGAGACCGTGCGGGGCGAGCACGTCCCGCTCGAGGAAGAAGCCCGTCAGCGCAAAGCCCGCAACGATTTCTGACGCCTCGAACGGGGCATCGCCGTCCACCAGAAAGCGCGGCAGTGCCAGCATCCTGGCGGCATAAGGCGCCCCGGCCTCGCGCGAGACGGCGCGGCCCGATTTCGGCGAAACGTAGGCCAGATCCTCGGTCTCGCCTGTGGCGGCGCAAGACGTGAGGTCGAGGCCGAAGCCAAGTTCCTGCAGCAGCTGGAACTCCCAATAGACCAGGAGTGCCGGCCAGATGTCGGGCTCGGCGAACGAGCGCAGTACGTGGAGCGTCGTGGCGTAGAGTTCGGGGTGCGGATCGCGCTCCGGTAAGAGCTTCACGAACTCCGCCAGCGTGCCGATGGCCGCCAGCGCCCGCGGGTCGTCCAGGGCCCGCGCCCCGTGGGCTTCCATCAGCTCCACATTGTAGCCGCCGAGATGGTCGGCAAGGCGCGCGCGCCAGGTCACGCGGACGAGATTGCCGGACTGCAGCGTCGGCCGGACGCGCCGCGAGCGCCCGCCGCGCACCAGGCCGAGATGGCGCCCGTGCTCGAGCGTCAACATTTCGGCAATGAGATTGGCCTCACCGAGCGGCTTCCCGCTCAGGAAGATGCCTTCGTCGCTCCAGTCCATCCGCGCTCCGATCCAGGAGCTCAAGCTTGGCCTACAGGCCCGCGCTCTGGCTAGTCCGGTTCGGTTTACTTCTTGGGATAGTCGAGGCCCATTTCGCGGAAACGCTCGGGGTCCTCGCCCCAGCGCTCGCGCACTTTCACGAACAGAAACAGATGAACCGGTACGCCCGCGATCTCGGCAATCTCCTCGCGCGATGCCTGGCCGATCTCCTTGATCATCTGGCCCTTGGCGCCGAGCACGATGCGGCGCTGGCTCTCGCGCTCGACAAAGATCGTCTGCTCGATGCGGACGCTCTCATCCTTCAGCACCTTCCAATCGGTGGTCTCGACCGTAAGCGCGTACGGGAGTTCTTCGTGAAGGCGAAGGAACAGCTTCTCGCGGGTGATCTCGGCGGCGGTTTGTCTTAGGGACGCGTCCGACAGCTGATCTTCCGGGAACAGCCACGGACCCTCCGGCACGGCGCCGGCGAAATACGCCCTGAGATCGTCGACGCCATCGCCGGTCAACGCCGACACCATGAAGATCTCGGAGAATGCCTTGAGTCCGAGCAAGTCCGACGTGAGTTTCAGAAGGTCGGGCTTCTTCACCAGATCGACCTTGTTCAGCACGGCGACCACCGGCCTGTTGAGTTCGGGCAGATGCTCGACGATCGGCGCGAGCTTTTCGTCAAGACCGCGGGCCGCATCCACCACGAGCGCGACGATATCCGCGTCCCCGGCCCGGTCCCAGGCCGCTTGCGCCATGGCCCGGTCGAGACGGCGTTTCGGTTGAAAGATGCCGGGCGTGTCGACCAGGATCACTTGCGCGTCGCCCGCGAGCACGATGCCGCGCACCGGGCCGCGCGTCGTCTGCGCCTTGTGGGTGACGATCGAAACCTTGGCGCCGACCAGCGCATTGGTCAGGGTCGACTTGCCGCTGTTCGGCGCACCGATCAACGCCACGAAGCCGCAGCGCGCGGGCGCGTTCGCTTGGTCAGTCATTGGCCGGCAGTTGCCACACTCCTTCGCGTAGTAGCATGGCGAGCGCCGCAGCTTGCTCCGCCTGCCGCTTGTTGGCGCCCTCGCCGCGTTCCGGCGCGACGCCTTCCACACGCACCTCGGCGGTGAAGCGTGGCGCGTGATCCGGCCCTTCGCGCGCCACTTCGATGTAGCTCGGCAAAGGCAGCTGGCGTCCTTGAGCCCATTCCTGGAGCACGGACTTGGCATCGGCGGCCGCGTTGTTCAACGCCGCCATGTATGGAGCCCACGTCCGCCACACGATCTCCCGCGCCGCTTCATATCCGGCGTCCGAGAAGACGGCACCGAGCACGGCTTCGCAAGCATTGGCGAGGATGGTTTTCTTGTGCCGTCCGCCGGAGCCCGCTTCCCCGCCGCTCATGAGGATGAAGTCGCCGAGTTGCCAGCTCTGCGCGGCCTCGGCACAGGTTTCGGTCCGGACGAGGTGGTTGAACCAGCGTGCCAGTTCGCCTTCGCTCGCTTGCGGAAATTGCTCGGACAGCAGTTGCGCGATGGCAAGACCCAGGACCCGGTCGCCCAAGAATTCGAGGCGCTCGTTGTCCTCGTTGGACTTCGAGCCGGGACGCGCGCTGGCATGGGTCAGCGCCAATCTCAAAAGGGCGGGAGAATTGAACGTGTGCCCGAGACGTTCCGCCAAGAAGCCGTGATCTGGCATCCGCCGCTTGCCCACGCCGCTAGTTCACTGTTGTGAAGATACGGTCCCAACGGACGTCGGCCGGCCAGCGCCAGACCTGCCAGAAGCTCGCCTCCTCGTCGATGGAAAAGAAGATCACTCGTGCCTTGCCCACTAGGTTCTCGAAGGGCACGAAGCCAACCTCGGACAGGAAGCGGCTGTCGGTGGAGTTGTCGCGGTTGTCGCCCATCATGAAGAAATGGTCCTCGGGCACCTTGTAGACCTCGGTGTTGTCGGCCACGCCTTCGTTCACGAGATCGAGCACCGGATAGCTGACCCCGTTCGGCAAGGTTTCCATGTAGCGGGTGAAATGACGGTCGCGTCCGTTCGGCCCGGCCAGGACAAAGTCGTCGACCTTCACCTTTTCGACGGCCTTGCCGTTGATGTGGAGCACCCCATGAATCATCTGGATCTCGTCGCCGGGAAGTCCGATCACGCGCTTGATGTAGTCGGTCTGGTTGTCCCGCGGGAGCTTGAACACGACCACATCGCCCCGCTTCGGCTCCGCGGCCCAGATCCGTCCGGAGAAAAGGTTCAAGCCGAAGGGAAACGAGTACCGGCTATAGCCGTAGCTGTATTTGGAGACGAACAGATAGTCGCCGATCAGCAGCGTCGGGATCATGGAGCCCGACGGGATATTGAATGGCTGAAACAGGAAGACCCGCACGATCAGCGCGAGGATCAGCGCGTGGATGACGACGCGCAATGTGTCCCAGTTACTTCCTTTAGCAGCCATCTTCTCAGCGCCCACACCCATGCGGAGCTCTCCTCAGGTTCCGCACCCGGCTCTTCCGGGTACACCCTGTTAGCAAAAAAGACCTCGTTAGCAAAAAGACTTCGCCCCTATAGACCCTCGTCCCGCCGCGGGCAAACGCCCGGATGGACCTTAGTGTCGCGTCAGGGCGATAACTTGATCGCCGTGATGATGACGATGGCTTGGGCCGTGGGGAAATCGTCGGTGATGGTCAGGTCGATCCGCGCTTCGTGCCCGGTCGGCGTGAGCTCCTCCAGGATGAGTGCAGCGCCACCGGTCAGTTCCAGGGTGGGCCGTCCAGAGGGCAGATTTACGACCCCCATGTCGTGCCAGAACACGCCCCGGCTAAAGCCTGTGCCCAGCGCCTTGGCGCAAGCCTCCTTTGCAGCGAACCGCTTCGCGTAGGAGGCGGCCCGCAGAGCGCGCCGGTCCGACTTCCGCCGCTCGGTCTCCGTGAAGATCCGGGTCAGAAAACGCTCACCGTAGCGATCGATCGTTTTTTCGATCCGGCGAATATCGATGATGTCGTTACCGAGCCCGATGATCATCACGCAACGCTGTCTCCTTCGCGAAGACGCACGGCCTCGCGGCCTTTGTCCATGGCAGCGCGCATCCGCCGGATCGCCTCGGCCAGCCCGATGAAGACCGCCTCGCCGATGAGAAAATGGCCGATATTGAGCTCCACGATCTCGGGCAGTGTCGAAATTTTTTTGGCCGTGTCGTAATCGAGGCCGTGGCCGGCATGCACCTCAAGCCCCAAGCTATCGGCGTAGCGGGCGCCGTCGGCGATGGCTTGCCACTCCCTCTCGGCATCTTTGTCGCGCCCTTCGGTGACCGCATCGCACCAGCCGCCGGTATGAATCTCGATGGCCGGTGCCGACAACCGTGCGGCCGCGGCGATCTGGGGCCGTTCGGCGCCGATGAACAGTGAAACCCGAATCCCGGCATCGCCGAGCGCGGCAACGACGGGCGCAAGCGTGGCCTCCTGGCTCAACACGTCGAGGCCGCCCTCGGTGGTGCGCTCTTCGCGCCGTTCGGGCACCAAGCAGGCCGCGTGCGGCTTGGCCTCGAGCGCGATCGCGGTCATCTCCTCGGTCGCTGCCATTTCCATGTTCAGGGGGCAGTCGAGCTCGGCAACGAGCCGTGCAATGTCGTCATCGCGAATGTGGCGGCGGTCCTCGCGCAAGTGGGCGGTGATGTTGTCCGCACCGGCTCCGGCGGCAAGATGGGCTGCCCGCAGCGGATCGGGGAGCGCTCCGCCCCGCGCGTTCCGGAGCGTGGCCACGTGATCGATATTGATTCCCAGCCGGATTTTCGGCGCGCTCATTTCAGCATTCCCACTTCAACGAATTCCGACGGCTTCGCCGGTCGAGCGAAGGTCGCGGCGGCGGTGCTGATAGGCATTCACCGCCGGTCTCACCAATGCATAGCTCAGGATCGCAAGTGCCAGTCCGATGGGAATCGAACCGAGCGTCATGGGTTTGAGCACGGTCCAGATCTGATCCGTTTGGAAGATTCCCTTCGACAGATCGAGTTCGACCTTGCCATCGCCCCCACCGAGCATCAACGAGCCGACCTCGTAGCTGCCCACCCAAAAGAGCGGATAGGTGAGCGGATTTCCCACGAACGTGCCCAGGAGCGCCGCAACCATGCTGCCGCCGATGATCCAGGCGACAGCCGCGGAGAGGATCATGTGAAACCCGATAAACGGGGTGCTGGAGATGAACACACCGGCGGCAAATCCCAAGGCGACGGCGTGCGGTGTCGCACTCAGGCGGCGCACGCGATGGACCACGTAGCGGGTCGAACGCCCCCAGCTACGGCGCGGCCACACATGCACGCGAAGCCGGTTCAGCCAACTTTCCGCCTCGCGGCGCTTAAACAGCATTTGAACCTCGTTCTAGGGACGCGGTCTCGCCGCCTGCCGCCATCTTACTCAACGGCGACGGCGATCTAGCATATTTGGTGGCTTTTTGCGCCGCGCGCCAGTGTCTCGCCGGCGCTTAGCCCTCGGCGCGGGTCGCCTTGCTCACCACGTCCTTTGCACGTAGCCCCGTCACAATCTCATTGAGATGCTGAAGGTCCCAGACGTCGAGGTCGATGAGCATCTCGGTATAATCCGCCAATTGGTTGGTCATTTTGATGTTCTGAATGTTGCCGTCCGCCTCGCCGATCACCGATGCGATCTGAGCGAGACTGCCCGGCTCGTTCATCGCCGTCACCGCGATCGTGGCCGGAAAGCGCTGCGGGTCGTCCTCGTCGATATCCCAGGTGACGTCGATCCAGCGTTCCGGCTCGTCGTCGAACTCTTTGAGCGCCTTGGCATGAATGGGGTAGATGGTGATGCCCTGCCCCGGCGTGAGGATGCCGACGATCCGGTCGCCCGGCACGGCGCCGCCATCCGCAAAATTGACCGGAAGCCCACTACGCAAACCGCGAATCGGAATACCGGCCGCTTGCTCAGGCCGCTCCTTCCCGCCCGAGCCCGGCCAGCGGAACTTCAGCCCCATGACTTTCCCGAGACCGAACCAGCCTTCCTCGCTGCGTTTGACATGACGTCTGCGCTTTCGCGTGTCCTCGGGCGCCGCCTCGGGAAAGGCCGCGCGAAAGACGTCGTCAGAGGCGAGTTCGCCACGCCCAACCGCCGTCATGACCTCCTCGATGGTCTTCTGCGATAAGCGAGGCAGGCCCTTCTTGATAGCCTCCTCGGTGACGGATTTGTTCCGGCGCCGGAAGGCTCGGTCGAGAATTTCTCGACCGAGCTTTTCGTACTGAGCACGGACCGAATCGCGCGAGGCCCGACGGATCGCCGACCGCGCCTTTCCCGTGATGGCAAGACGCTCCCACGCGACGGGCGGCGACTGAGCCTCGGAACACACGATCTCAACCTCGTCGCCGTTCCGCAGCGGCGTCGCAAGCGGCATGGGGCGGCCATTTATCTTTGCGCCGACGGCCGTGTTTCCCACTTGCGTGTGAACGGCATAGGCGAAATCGATGCAATTGGCTCCGCGTGGCAACGCGATCAAGCGTCCCTTTGGCGTGAAACAGAAAACCTGGTCGTGGAACAGTTCGAGCTTGGTGTGTTCCAGGAACTCTTCAGGGTTATCGCCTTCGAGTAATATTCCCACCAATCGCCGCAACCATCTGTAGGCGCTCGAGTCTTGCGCGGGAACCTTCTTGCCGCTGCCGCCGTCCTTGTAGAGAGCATGCGCGGCAACGCCGAACTCCGCGATCGAGTGCATCTGCTCGGTGCGGATCTGCAGCTCCACGCGCTGGTGCTTGGGGCCGACAATCGTCGTGTGGATGGACTGGTAGTCGTTCTGCTTCGGATTCGAGATGTAGTCCTTGAAGCGTCCCGGAACGGTGTGCCAGCTTGTGTGAACGACGGCGAGCGCACGGTAGCAGTCTGGGATCTGGGGCACGACAATACGGAAGGCGTAAATGTCGGACAGTTGCTCCAGCGAAATCTGCTTCCGCTCCATCTTGCTCCAAATTGCGTAAGGCTTCTTCTCGCGACCGGCTACGACAGCTTTCACCTGCGCGGCCTCGAGCTTCGAGGTGAGCGCCCCGTGGATCTCGTCGATCAGTCCTTGGTTCTGGGCCCGCAGGGCTTTCAGACGCTCGAGCACCGTGGCGTACGCTTCCGGGTTCAGCCAGCGGAAGGAAAGTTCCTCGAGTTCCTCGCGAAGCCACTGCATCCCCATACGCCCGGCAAGCGGCGCATAGATGTCCATCGTCTCCTGGGCGATGGTTTTTCGCTTGGCCGGCTTCATATGCTCCAGCGTCCGCATGTTGTGCAGACGGTCCGCCAGCTTTACGAGCAGGACGCGGATATCGCTCGAGATGGCGAGCAGCAGCTTCCGGAAATTCTCGGCCTGTTCGGCCTTTTTCGTCACCAGATCGAGTTTCTTGATCTTGGTGAGCCCGTCGACCAGCGTGCCGATCTCCGCGCCGAACAGCGCATCGATCTCCGCGCGGGTGGCCTCGGTGTCCTCGATCGTGTCGTGAAGAAGGGCCGTGGCGATCGTCGCGTCGTCCAGGCGCATCTCCGCCAGGATCGCGGCCACTTCTAGCGGATGGGAAAAGTACGGCGCGCCGGACGCGCGCTTTTGATTGCCGTGCGCCTTCATGGCGTAGACATAGGCGCGGTTCAGCAGCGCCTCATTGGCATTCGGCTGATAGCTTAGTATGCGTTCAACAAGTTCATATTGGCGAGTCATGTCAGCCCGCCAGAATGGCGCGCAAGGTCACGCCAATACAAGGCCTTTGCGCGGTCAAGTTTGCCGCATACCGGATGATCGAGGTTGCACGCGAGTGAGGCGGGGCAGTCGGAATCGTATCTCCCCTGTCCCGCCGGCAATCGTTAGCGTGCGCGCGGTCCCGCATTGGACCCATCCGACGGCGCCTGGGTCGCCATACGGCGCAGCAGCTCTTCTTCGGTCATGCGGTCGATCTGCGTATCCGTGGACTGATCGTCCTGGCCGAGAACGGGCATCCGCGTGTCCTGGGACACGGCCGGCACGGCTTCGGCTTCGGGCTCATCGACCTCCACGTATTTCTGCATGGAGTGGATGAAGTCTTCCTTGAGATCGTCCGGCGTGAACTTCTTCTCGGCGATCTCGCGAAGCGCAACGACGGGGTTCTTATCGTTGTCGCGCGGCACGGTGAGCTGAGCACCGGCGGAAATGGTACGGGCGCGGTGGCTGGCCAGAAGAACAAGCTCGAAGCGGTTCGATATCTTGTCGATGCAATCCTCGACGGTGACGCGAGCCATCTGAAAGTCCTTTTAGATTGGGCTGATTTGGCTCTTATGTAGGCAAGTCATGCGCTGCTGGCAAGTCGCGTCTCGGGATCGAGGGTTCGCATGATCCGCCCTTCCCGGCTCCGCGCGATCCCGTACCATAGGGCGCGCGCCGATTCCCGGGTCACCGGATGCCGCCAATCGGGCGCCACGTCCAGGAGCGGACGCAGCACGAAGGGGCGCTTTTCGATCCAGGGATGGGGCAAGACGAGCGGACGCCGGCCGGCGCGGGCAAAGCCCGGCTCCTGCCCCCGCCAATTGTCGATCCGGCCCTTGAAGTCCAGAATATCCATATCGAGGGTGCGCGGCCCCCAGGGACTCCCGCCTCTGCGCCCCGCCGCCCGTTCGATCTGTTTCAATTTCCGCAAGAGTGCTTCGGGCGGCATCGCCGTTTCGATCGACACGACGGCATTCACGTAGGGCGGCTGACCGGCGCGGCCCACTGCCGCAGTCTCGTAAAATCGCGAGACCGCCTTCACCCTGACACACCCATCGGCAAGCTCGGCGATAGCCCGTGTCACCGTATTGGCAGGAGTTCCCCATGGACCGGGATAGTTTGCTCCAATTCCTACCAGTATCTGAGACATTGCGACCAATTGCCGAAACCCTCGTTTCTCGACGAGACTGATATCCCGTGTGCTGCGGTTATTCCGTACTCGTTCGAGCTTTTGATATTTAGGACCTGAGATGCATTTTTATCCAACGGAACGGATTGCCTTGTTTATCGACGGCGCCAATCTGTACGCCGCATCGAAGTCTCTGTCGTTCGACATCGACTACAAGCGTCTCTTGGCCCTTTTCCGTGCCAAGGGGCAGCTCGTGCGCGCCCTCTATTACACGGCGCTGGCCGACGACCAGGAATATTCCTCGATTCGTCCGCTGATCGATTGGCTCGACTACAACGGCTACACCATGGTGACGAAACCGACCAAGGAGTTCGTCGACGCGGCCGGACGCCGCAAGATCAAGGGCAATATGGATATCGAGCTTGCGGTCGATGCCATGGAGCTGGCCGAACATCTCGATCATCTCGTCATCTTCTCCGGCGACGGCGATTTCCGGTCCCTCGTCGAGGCACTCCAGCACAAGGGCAAGCGCGTTAGCGTGATCTCGACCCTCACCACCAATCCGCCAATGGTGGCCGACGAATTGCGCCGGCAGGCCGATCAGTTCATCGAATTGACGGATCTGCAGCATGAGATCAGCCGCGATCCCGGCGACCGCTCCAATCGCGATAGTCGCCGTCGTTTCGATTCCGATCACGATGCGGACGTTTTCGACGCGCGGGAGTTGGCCGAGACCGAGACTTAGGTCACGGCTAGCCGCCCCGTCTCACACGCATCGCATCTCCTGCCCGGCGGCCTTCCGCTTTGGATATCCGTTCTGGATATCTGGGGACCGTGACGCTACGCATGCCTGTCCGACACGATCCCGAGATCCATCGCCAGCTATGCCGCTCCTCACGTCCCTACCCGAGCCCAAAGCCGACTGCGCCCTCTGCGATCGCCTTGCCACGTTCCGCAGCGACAACGCGGCAGCTCATCCCGATTGGTTCAACGGCGCGGTTCCCTCGTTCGGCCCCGAGGACGCCCGCCTGCTCATCGTGGGGCTCGCGCCAGGGCTAAAGGGTGCAAACCGCACCGGACGGCCGTTCTGGGGAGATTTTGCCGGAGACCTGCTCTATCCGACACTTCTGAAGGCAGGTCTCGCGCAAGGGGTGCACGACCTGGACCAGCCAGACTCTCTGTCTCTTGCCGGCTGCATGATTACCAATGCGGTCCGCTGCGTGCCGCCACAGAACAAGCCAACCTCCGCCGAAATCAAATGCTGCCGGCAATTTCTGTCCGGACGTATCGCAGCTCTGCCTGCCTTACGGGCCCTGCTCGCCCTCGGGCGGATTGCCCATGACAGCATTCTCGACACTCTGGCGGTCAAAAAGCGCGACTTTCCGTTCTCGCATGGGGCCCGGCATGCGCTTCCGGACGGGCTCGTGCTCTTCGATTCGTTTCACTGCTCCCGCCTCAACACCAATACGGGCCGCCTGACGCCCGCAATGTTCGAGACCGTTGTCGGCGAGGCCGCAGCGAGCATCTCGGACTGAGTTGCTGCGGTGCCCCAACTCGGGCATGCTCGCCGGATTGTTCGGTTCGATTTCGAGGGAGCCTCAAACGGGCGAAGGTCTATGGCGGGTATTGAAATTTCTCCCACCAAAGTCGGGTTCGTGATCGTCAAGGCGCGCGAGTACGGCGCGAAGGTCGGCGCCTGGGACGATGGCACAACCTCCGACCACGACGCGGAGTCCATCCTCGAGGATTTCTCCGACGACTCCACGGTGACGGAGTTGATGGAGTTCATCCAAGACCTCAATATCGACGAACAAGTGAGCCTCGTCGCCCTGGCCTGGATCGGCCGAGGCTCCTTTGCCGCCGATGAACTCGACGATGCGCTCGAGACGGCGCGCAGCGAGCACAACAAACGGACCGCGGAATATCTCGTAGGGATGCCGCTGCTCTCCGATTATCTGGAGGAGGCGCTGGATCTCCTTGGCTATTCGGTCGAGGACGCCGAAGACGACGCTATGGGCGACTAGAAGGCTGGACGACTAGACCGCACGGCCAGCGCTTCCTGCAGGACCCCTCAGCTCAGGCCTTCGAGCCAATCCGCCACGGTCGTGGCATGGGTCTCCGGAGCCGGCACCGGATGGAACACGTGTTCGGTGCGGCCATTGTTCACCACGAAGGTGAGTCGTTTCAAATAGCTGTCGCCGCCGGCTTTGAAAGTGGGCAAGTGCAACGCCTCGGCGAGCTTACCGTCCGCATCGCTCAGAATCGGAAACGGAAGTTCGAGGCGCCGGACCATCTCGCGCTGATAGTCCGTCGTCTGACCGCTCAAGCCGAACACGCGTGTTCCCGCTTTAGAAATGCACCCAAAGAGGTCGCGAAACCCTTCCAGTTCCGGCGTCGACCCGTGCGCGCCGGGAATGTCGTCCCAACCGGGTGGATTGGGAAGACCGGGGCGTCCGGTCCAGGGGTAGACCGCGACAACGCTCCGCCCTGGCAGCGTCGCAAGGCAGAGTTCCGATCCGTCCGTCGCCGGCAGCGTGACTCGCGGCAGGGAAAGGCCAGGTGCCAGATGGAGCGGCGGCGCCGGTTCCATCGATTACCCCTTGTCTCTTAGGAGACGGCCCTTCTGACGCTGCCAATCGCGGCGCTTCTCCGTCTCCCGTTTGTCGTAGACCTTCTTGCCGCGGCCGAGACCGAGCAGCAGCTTCGCGATTCCGCGTGCGTTGAAATAGAGCCGCAAGGGGACCAGGGCCATGCCTTGCCGCCGAATAGCGTCGAGCAGCCGGGCCATCTCCTTCTTATGCAAAAGGAGCTTGCGATGCCGCGTGGGCTCGTGCCCGCCGAGCCGTGCCGCACCCGGATACTCTTCGATATGCGAATTGATCAGGTAGAGCTCGCCGCCTTCGTTCGAGGCATAGGACTCGGCGATGTTGGCCTTGCCGGTGCGCAAGGACTTCACCTCCGACCCCGTGAGAACGATGCCGGCCTCGATCGTGTCCTCGATCTCGTAGTTGTAGCGGGCCCGTCTATTCTCGGCGACGAGCTTCCCGCTCTCGCGCTTCGGCGCCATGACAAAACCCTTCCGGACTTCTAGACGGGCTTCAGCCCGGCCGCCTCGATCGCCTCGTCAACGCGCTTGCGCGTGGCGTCGGTGATCGGCGCCAATGGCAGCCGCGTTTCGCCGCCGCAGAGGCCGAGCTTTGCTGCCGCATATTTCACCGGACCAGGGTTCGATTCCACGAACAGAGCCTCATGCAGCGGCATAAGGCGATCCTGCAACTCCAATGCCCGTTTGTAATTTCCGGCAAGACAGGCGAGCTGAAACTCCGAACAAAGCGCTGGTGCAATATTGGAGGTCACGGAGATGCACCCCGCCCCGCCATGGGCCATGAAGCCAAGCGCCGTTGCGTCCTCGCCAGAGAGCTGGACGAATTCGGAGCCCATCGCCGCGCGCTGTTGGCTGACCCGCGCGAGATTCGCGGTGGCATCCTTCACACCCACGATGTTCTTGAGCTCGAACAGACGCGCCATGGTCTCGACGGACATATCCACGACGCTGCGGCCGGGAATGTTGTAGATCACGATCGGAATGTCGGCCGCGTCGTTGATGGCCTTGTAGTGGAGATAAAGGCCCTCTTGGGTCGGCTTGTTGTAATACGGCGTCACCACGAGCGCCCCATCAGCGCCAGCGGCCTTGGCGTGACGGGTCAGTTCGATCGCCTCGACGGTTGAATTCGATCCGGTTCCCGCGATCACCGGCACGCGCCCCGCGACAGCCTCGATACACAGTTCGATCACACGGCGATGCTCGCCATGATCCAGCGTGGGCGACTCTCCAGTCGTGCCGCACGGCACGAGCCCGTGCGTTCCCTGATCGACCTGCCACTCGACGAATTTGCGGAAGGCGCCCTCGTCCAGGGAACCGTCCTTGAAGGGCGTAATGAGGGCCGTGATGGAGCCCTGAAACGGCGGCATGGTCACAACACAAACTCCTTGGCGCGCCCCTGCGGCGCGGACGCGGCAAAACTCGATTTCCGATCGTTCGGTGGGCCGGGACAATAGGTGGTCGGGATGGGCGCGGCAAGCGGGCCGTCTCGCATTCGCCCGATGGCGGAACGACGCGGCAAAGAGGCAGCGCCTGGGAACTTTAGAGCGCTCAGTTCACCGTCATTCTGACTTCGTCACAAGCAAGTCAGTCATCTTTCCGCCGGAATCTTTGAGACAGTGTGAAATTTCGTTACACTGAACAGGCTTATATCGTCGCGGCTCCTGGGTATCGGGGGACGTTCTTTGCGTAGACGCAAGTCGTAGCCGGTAGCAATCGACGTATGAAACCCACTCACGCGCACATCCTCGCGCTTCTCGTGGCGATTGGTTCGGCCGTATGCGGTTCGGCGCCGTCATTGGCCGCGTCCATGTCGTTGCCGCCGCGCAATCCGGAGCGCCCCGGCCCTACTCCCGCTTACGAGGCGAGTGCTGCGATGCCCGCAACCGGCACCGAGCCGGCCGGGAGTGAGGCGGTGGCACAACCGGCAACGCCCGCCGATACAGCACCGCCGGGGGCGACTGCTTCCAAGACTGCCGCTTCCAATACACCGGCTCTGAAGGGGCCCATCGCCGAAGACGTCTCAACCCAACCTCAAACGCCGGGCGAGGCGACAACCGAGGCCCCGAACCACAGCATCGCTTTGAAGTCCGCCAGCGAAACATCCGGTACGGCGACGATTGGGGCTGCGCCGGACCCATCTTTGAAGGCGGAAGCCGAGACGGCAAGCTCCCAGAGCACTGGGACGGACATCGCCAACGCCGAGGACGACAGTGAGGCTGGCGAGGAAAAGACCGAGCAGAAGATGGCGGCGGCGCCCGCTTCGTTCATGCCAGATGTCGTGCCGGAACCCGACGTCCATCCCCGCCGCGACACGATGAGTCCGCCCGCACCGGTGCCTGCGCTCGATTACGCCTCGATCCTGAAGCCGCTGCTCGAATACGAGCTGAGTGGCGACGATCTAAACCGGTTGAGCTTCGTGATGCGACACAACGGTACGGTCGACGATACGGCAGCCAAGATTACCGACCCGGCGGCCAAGGATTTCGCCCTGTGGTTCCGCTTCGCGCACACGAAGAGCTCCTCGCTCACAGCCGAGGCTGTGGAAGAGTTCCGGAAGACCCACCCCATGTGGCCGCGATTGGAGACACTGCGGGAAAAGGCGGAAACGTCCCTCTTCCTCACTGACGCTTCGCCGGAGCGGATCAAGGCCTTCTTCAAGAATTCGGAGCCCGAGACGGGCGCCGGCCGCGCAGCGCTTGCCGGGGTCTATTTGAGCGAAGGAGACAAGACGAAGGCCGAAGCGTTGATCGATGCGGCTTGGCGCGATGACGATGTCGGCGAGGACACCGAGAAAATGATCCTCAGCAAGTTCGGCAGCATGCTGGACGAGGAGGACCACCGCGCGCGCATCGACGTTCTGCTTTATCCGGACCGGGTCAAGGCTTGCGCCTCCGCTTTGCGTGTCGCGAAAATGCTGCCGGAGGCGGAACAGAAGAAGGTCAACGCCCGCGTTGCGGTGGTCAAACGCGCCGACAATGCCGGCAAACTGCTGTCCGCCCTGCCCGACGATGCGGTCAAACAGGACATCGGACTTCGCTTCAACAACATTCAATGGCTCCGCCGTACCAAGGACAAGCAGCAGCGCCTCATCGCCTGGAAATTACTGCTCGATGCGCCGCTCGAACCCGACCTCCTGCTCGACATGAAGGAATGGTGGATCGAGCGCCGGGTTAACGTCCGCGCCGCGCTGAACGACGGTCATCCGCGCACGGCCTATGAAATCGCGGCCAAGCACGGCCTCGCCGCTAAGAGCCAGGTGATGGACGAAGAGCTCGTGGAAGCCGAATTCCTGGCGGGCTGGGTGGCGCTGCGCTATCTCAATGAGCCTCAGACGGCGCTGCGCCATTTCCTGTCGATGCGCCGCGCAGCGCAGGATTCGCGCGACATCTCCAGGTCCGAATATTGGCTCGGCCGCACGGCCTTGGCGTTGGGCGACCGCGGTTCCGCGGCAGTCCATTTCCATGTGGCCGCGAAGTATCCGCAATATTTCTACGGTCAACTCGGCCGTCAGGCCCTGGACCCGCGTCCGGCCCGGCTGGAGGTCACGCCGACGCCCGTACCCACGCAGGCGGATATCGACCGCTTCATGTCACGCAAGGCGGTCCGCGCTCTCGGCGTTGCGCGGGCGGCCCAAGTCCAGTGGGTCACGCCACAGTTTCTGCTTTCGCTGGCGCGGACGCTGGACAACGCCCCGGAAGTCGTGTTGCTCGCCGAGTTCGCCAAGGCAATCGGCGACAACCAAATGGCGCTGCGACTGTCGAAGATCGCCTTCAACCGCGATTTGGCGATGGGCGATTATGCGCTGCCCGTGGGCGTCATGCCCTCCTACAAGAGCCTGCTCGACGAAAGGGTCGACCCGGCGCTCGTGCATGCGCTGTCCCGCCAGGAGAGCGAGTTCAACGCCGCCGCCAAGAGCCCGGTTGGCGCCAGCGGTCTCATGCAGTTGATGCCGGCGACAGCCCGCGGCGTCGCGCGCCGCTACAAAGTCGACTATTCTCCGTCCAAACTCACCAACCCCGCCTACAACACGCAGCTCGGCGAAGCCTTCCTCAACGATCTCATCACGAATTATGACGGGTCCTATTTTATGGCACTGGCGGCCTATAACGCTGGGCCCGGACGGGTAAAGGAATGGGTGGGAATCGTCGGCGATCCGCGAAACGCCGACGTGGATCCGGTGGACTGGATCGAACGCATTCCGTTCACCGAGACGCGGCGCTACGTGATCAAGATCATGGAGACCTTGCAACTCTACCGGTCCCGCCTGTCGGGGCCTGATGGCGCACTCCATCTTGTCCAAGATCTCAACCGCGGCCGAAGTGTTCCGCCTTCCGAGACCGCGTCGATTATCCCGGTGTCGAGCGCATCGAAAACACCTTAGGCAATCCACTCGCCCTCCAGCATGGTTGACTTTTGAAGGCCTGATCCGCCATCAAAGGATGCAACAGATAGCGTTGCGCAGCGGAGCTCGGCTCGCGGGTTCCGACGGTGCTCTCATGATTGGCGATTGACGATGCATGAGCTTCACAGCAAGCCATGGCGCGATATTTCTTACGCGTCGTCTGATGATTTGACTCTTTACGCGCGTCACTACCCCGCGCCGGACGAGAGTTTCCGCAGCGTCGTTTGCCTGGCGGGATTGACGCGTAACTCCCGCGACTTCCACACGCTCGCCACCTATCTCTCGACGCATCCCGAGACGCCCCGCAACGTCTATTGTATCGACTACCGCGGCCGGGGCCGCTCCGCCTTCGATCCGAATTGGCGCAACTACACGCCCAACGTGGAACTGGCGGATGTCCTGGATTTCCTTACCATCCAAGGGCTTCACCAGGTTGGCATCGTCGGCACGTCGCGAGGCGGCATCCTCACGATGATGATGGCGGCGGCGCGCCCGACGGTCATGGGCCCCATCGTGCTCAACGATATCGGCCCGGTCATCGAGACCCGCGGTCTTGCCCGGATCGTCAACTATGTGCGCCGCATGCCGTTACCGAAGACGTGGGCCGACGCCATGCAGATCATGCGGGAGATCAACGCGCGAGGATTCCCTCATTTCACCGATTCCCAATGGGATCAGATGGCGCGCAGCGTGTTCGAGGAGCGGAAGGGACGGCTGGTCTTGTCCTATGACCGCAAACTCTCGAAAGCGATCGGCACGATCGACCTCAGCCGTCCCTTGCCTCCGCTTTGGCCCGAATTCATCGCGATGAGCAAAATGCCGACCTTCGTCATGCGCGGAGAGAACTCGGACATCCTAAGTGCCGAAACGCTGAACGAGATGATCGAGCGGCATCCCAACTTGCGGGCCATGACGATCGCCGATCAAGGCCATGCACCCACGCTCGCGGAACCTGACCAAGTCGAGGCCATCGGCGCTTTTTTTGCCGTGAACGATTAGCGCTGCACCCGCGTGGCCTACTGCTCGTTGGCCAGGGGATTCGGCGGCGACAATACATCGCTGCGCCATCCGCCACTGTCTTCGGCCGTGGTCTTAATGCGCGGAATGACGTTCGTGGCCAGCTCCTTGAGCAGCGTCTCGCGAGGCCCCATCGCCTTTTTCCACTTGATGCTTTCCGACGTCGAAAACATCTTCGGCAGGTCGCGGCGAAGTTGATAGGACACCGCTACAGCTGTCCCTTGGTCGGGCGCGACGCCTTCAATGCTGACCGCAATGCCCGATAGCGCGACCTTGCCGCTCTCGAGCCTGGAGAGCGCCCGCAACGCTGCGGAAACGGCCTCGTCCCAGTTCTTCGGCGCGCCAGAGGCGACTTCCAAGCGGTCGTCCAATCCGGGCCGTTCGAACAGTTGCCGCGACAAATCCCGCACATGTTTGCGCGCATTCTCGCTCGGAACGCTACCGGCAAGGCTCAGTGAATTGGGCCCGAGATCCGCCGTGAACACGAACGGATCGGCGACAGGCGGACGGACGTCGTCGTTCGTGAGAGTGAGCCCCGCGGGCAACTGCCCGGCGAGTGCCTTCTTGATCTGCGCATAGTCCTCGGCATTCGCCGCCTGGCCACCCACCGCCAAATTGGCGTCCGATAGCCGGACCTTGCCTCTCTTCATATTCGCGAGCTGCTGAAGGCTGAAGCTCACCGCCGCAAGCCATTGTTCGCGCGGGAAGCCCGCATCGACCACCTTGACGCGTTCCTCAACCTTGAGGTCGGGGAAATGCGCCTTCACCATACCAAGTGCGGTTTGCCGGTCCTCTTCAGAGGGCACCGCGCCTCGCAGTATGATCCGGGACTGACTGCGGCTCGCAGACCAAACATAGACAGGGGCACTGTTCTCGTCGGCCGCATCACTCTCCGGCGCCGCTCCGGTGTCATTGACGGAGGCCGTGTTCTTCGCGGACGTCCCTTTCGCGGCTTTGGCGGGTTCGCCTTCGGGCGCGGCAAACGTTCGTTCTTCCGGCAGGAGTAACGTCACGGCCAGAACACCAAGCACGAGTGCGCATAACGGTACGGGCGCATATCGCGCCACGCCGCGACGGCTTGCCGGTCGTACTCGACTCGTCCGACCCATCACTCGCTTGGTATCCTCATTTTCGCAACAGGCAATTCAATAGGCGACAGCAGCGCAGCCCGAAGAGCCAGCGTTGCGCCGTTGATACAAGATTGCCGTTTATCCCGAACCCGATCCGTTCCTTGCTCGAATCGACCGTCAATGTAGGCGAAAACTATAGGCGATGCCCGCATACGGTTCCAGGGTGCTCTTGCGCTGCACGATTCTCCAAGCTCGAAAAAGCACCGCGGATTTACGGAGATGTTGTCGCGTATAGTCCTCGATTACACCATCAAGTCTACTACAGGTGATTTGCAAGTCCGATTATGCCAATCGCTATCAGGTATATCGCGACGACATAGTTGAGAATTCTGGGCATAAGCAAAACAAGAATGCCCGCGACCAGCGCGATTAACGGATTCAGTAGTACAGGATCCATGGCGGTTAACGAGACCTCCGCATTAATGCGCGACGGCGCGTGACGTTGGTGCCCGCAGCATAGGCGATCGGGCCTTGAATGTCGTTCCTTGTGGTCCGGAGAAATCCCCAAAAAGTTCGGTCAAGGCCGGCATGCGCCGTGCTTATGCGCGGCGCGGCCTACCCGCATCATCCTTCGGCGCCAGCGATGTGATGAGTGTCCGGTGGCACCCCGTTCTCCTCGCCATAACGTTCCACCGCCGCGTTGATCTCGGCACCGAGCAGAACAATGTAGAACGAGATGTAGAGCCAGAAGAGCAGGATGATGACCGCGCCGAGCGAACCGTACATCCTGTCGTAATTGGCGAAGTTCGACACGTAATAGGAAAAGCCGAGCGATGCGGCCAACCAGACCAGCGCCGCGAACACCGATCCCGGTGTAATCCATCGCCATTGCGGATCTTCGCGGCTCGGGCCAAAGCGGTAGACCAAAGCCAGCAGGAACAACGTCAGCACGATGAACATCGGCCACCGCAAATAGCTCAAGAGCCTTTCGAATGCCTCCGGGTGTCCGCTATCGTCGAACAGGATCGGGACGTAGACGATCGCGAACAGCATTGCCGCCGTCCCGATGATCCCGATGAACGTGTATCCGATCGCCAGTGAATAAAAGCGGATGAGGCTGCGCCGCTCCGGCTCGCCATATGCGATATTCAGTGCGGAGAACATCGCCTGGGTCGCGTAGTTCGCGCTCCACAATGCGATGAACAGGCCGACGCCAAAACCCCACCCCAGCGCTTGCCCGGACGTCTGGGCAATGCGCCGGATTTGATCGATCACGATCGCGTAGGCCTGCGGCGGCAAGACTGTCTTCAGCACATCGAATTGCCGTTCGACGGTCGCAGGGTCCGCCGTCAGCCCGTAAAGCGAAATCGATGCGGTCAGCGCGGGAATGATCGCGAAGAGCGCGTAATAGGCGCACCCCGCTGACACGACCGATAGATGGTCGCGCCCCGTGCGGACAACGACATCCTTCACGATTTCCCCCAATTGCCTCAGCGGACCTGCGTGGCTGCGTGCGACGCTCTTCCCTAGTTGGCCGGACTTGCGGTTCATGCCCTCATGAAGGTTGTGTGGCCCCGACTCGCAAGAAGACCGCGCTTCCGTAGCGAGCGCAAGCCGAAGGCGCTGCCGGTTCCTGTTCCCGGCCCTTATCTGCACACGGGCCGGTCCTGGCACCCCGGCCGCTCCACTCGGGGCCCGGCGCGATCTCAGGAACGTTGCCGAACAGGCCGGGTCAACGGATCGGCACCAAATCGGTTGGGTCCGGACGTCCCCTTGAGCATTCCCAGTTCGACCAAGAACCAGACCGCTACACCGATCAGAACGAGCAAGCAGACCAGACCAAGCGTGTTCGTGTTCCAATAGAATGTGAGATAGACATCGCCGAATGGCACTTCGATCTCACGTGGGTTTGTTGTGACCGGACCAAAACTCAGCAACCAGGCCGCGATAATAGAGACAACGTAGCCGACAACAGCCGTCTCAGCCCGCTTGTTCCGATCATGGAACCGCTTCGCCGCGAGGGGATAAGCCGGCAGATACAGGACGATCCAAATTATCGCCGAAAGTTTTGGCCCGATTGTCGTTTGGTTGGCGAGGAACGCACACACGGCAAAGACCACGAAGAGGACGACTTGTCCGACCCACCACTTTGCCCGGTTCACACGTCCCTGCAGGGACGTGAAGAGATAAGTAAAATCCATTCGCCCCTCCACATGGCATCGGCGTGTCCGCGTCCGACGCTCTTCCCTATTTGGCCGGACTTGCGGTTCATTCTCTCATGAACGATTGTGTGGCCCCGACTCGCAACATGACCGCGCTTCGACGACGAGCGCAAGGTGCGCACGCGGGATGCGGGAATTTCCGGAGGGGTGGCCGAGTGGTTGAAGGCACCGGTCTTGAAAACCGGCAGGCGGGCGACCGTCTCGTGGGTTCGAATCCCACCCCCTCCGCCACGACCTCGGCGTCGCTCTTCTCATTCATCGGACCCTCTGACGGAAAATAGGACGGTGGTCCCGATAGTTGACCTTGCATCCAACTGTCATCTTCGTTGGCGACAATGCCGGCCGATCTGTTGTCGCCGCGATGAAGGCCGAAGGACCACCCATGGAGAACGACAAGAAGAACCGCGACCTGAAGCTCGAGGACTTTCTCGCTAGAGAGAGTGTTCGGCGAAAACGGGCAGCCGCACTGCGCCAATCGTCCGACGGCCCCGGTGCGGCATTGGACCGTCTCGTGGCGGAAGAACGAGACAGGCGGATTGCGGAAGAGGAAGGGGACAACAAAAAGCGCTAGGCTGTAGACAGATTACGGCCCTGCCCTAACCGCGTGTCCGCAATGCATATTCGAACCGAGACTCCTGGCGACGAAGACGCGATTGATCGCGTCACCACGCTGGCCTTCGAGGCCGGCTCTCATAGCGACCACACCGAGGCACGGATCGTTCGTGAACTGCGCGCAGCGGGCGATTTGACTCTGTCCTTGGTGGCCGAGGCCGATGGCGAGCTCGTCGGCCATATCGCGTTCTCACCCGTTGCCGTCGATGGCAAACACGACGGCTGGTACGGACTGGGGCCGCTTTCCGTTCGTCCCGACCGGCAAGATCACGGCTTTGGCAGCGCCCTCGTCGAACAGGGTCTTGCGATTCTGCGGGATCGCGGCGCGAGGGGCTGCGCGCTTCTCGGCAGTCCGGATTTCTATGCGCGCTTCGGATTTGCGAGCGATAGGACGCTCAGCTACGGATCTGTTCCAGCCCGCTTCATCCAGGCCGTCGTTTTTACGGGCGCGCGACCGTCCGGCGAACTGTCCTACGCCTCTGCCTTCGATCTCGCCGGTTCATAGACCGTTCGCCGAATGCGCACATCAGATTCCGGATTTCGACGGATGCCGGGCGTTCCGCCTCACGCACGTGCTGCTAGGCGCGATCCCGCCAGTTGCCATGGTGGCCGGGCCGGTCGCGGCGCCCTACCCGGCGCGGGCCGCCGACTAGCCAGGTGACATGCCGGTTTTCGCCTTCGGCGCCGGTCTCGGGGCCGGAGTCGTAGCTATCGTGACCGTTCGCGGCTGGGCGCGACGTCATCGTCTGCTGCACGGGCGGGGATTGTTCGACGGCTGGAGTCTGCGCATGCAACGGCTCGGGCGCGACAGGTTGCGGCGCGCGCGGTGCCTCCCGCTTCGGCCTCGAAAGCACCTCGGCTTCGTGGGACGAACCCGCCTCGGTAGACCGCGAGAAGAACCGGCGCAGCGGGTTCGAGGGTTCCGGCTCGGACGCCTTCGCGGCCGGTTCCATTTTAGGCTCGGGTTGCGGCTCCGGTTCCCGTGCCGCTTCGGCCTCACGCTCCGGCTCAGATTCCACTTCGGGCTCGTACGCTGGCGCGCTTTCGAACGGCGCGGTCTCGGGTTCGGCGCTTCTCTCGTCCCGCTCCTCGACGGCGGCCTCGCGATGAAAGGCACCCTGACCGACGGTCCAGGTCAGCGGACACTCCAGATCGTACGGCAGAACCGTTCCGAGATCGCCATCCGCCTCGTTGATCTGTTCGGCCGTGAGACCGCGCACATCGGCAAGACTCGCTCCACAGAGATTGGCTGTTTTCAAACACGCTCCCGCGAGGCTGGCACCGTCCAACTGTGCGCCCGCGAGATCCGCGCCGGTCAGATCGACGTCCTCGAGCCGCGCGCCGCGCAGGTCCGCATTGATGAGGTCGGCACCGCGCATATCCGCCCCGGTGAGGGTCGCGAAGTTCAGTGTGGCGCCGGTCAGCCGGGACCGCGACAGATTGATGGGGCCGCCATTCATGGGACCCATCTGGCGGTCGCCGATGCTCAGCGAAATGCCCGCAAGGTCCGGCACGGCGGACGGGTTCTCCGCGCGCCACGCGTTCCAGATGCGCGGGCCGCGACGCAGAATCTCTACGTGTTCCGAGTTTGTCATTTCACGACTGTGCGTACTACGGGAAGCACGATCCGCTCAACGCGATATTTTGTGCGCTGGGACTAAAAATTGCGCAAAACGTACGTTTCTCTGCAACAACAGGGCGTATCCGTCAGATGTGACAATCTTCTAGCGTCCTGTGTGTTTTCCACCGAACCCACGGCTCCGCGTGCCGAACACCCGGCCGCACGCGTGAGCTTGACACCTGAAATGCGACGGCCCCGGACCAGGGTTTGGACACCCGCTAGTCCTTTGGCTGACTTTTCCGCCGCACTTTCGGTGCATTAGCCTTTCGCGGTTTCCGGCTCGCAAGCACATTTATCAGTTCGACGCCCGCCGAGAACGCCATGGCGAAGTAGATGTAGCCGCGCGGAATGTGGAAATGAAAGGCATCCGCCACGAGGGCGGCGCCGATCAGAAGCAAAAACGACAAGGCCAGCATCTTCGTGGTCGGATGGCGCTCGATGAAGCCCGCCACCGGACCGGAGGCCAGGTACATCACCGCGATGGCCACGACCACGGCGGCGATCATGACCTCGATATGATCGGCCATGCCGACGGCCGTGATGATCGAATCGACCGAGAACACGAGGTCGATCACCGCAATTTGCAGCACAGCCGCTGTCATCGAGCCCGTCACAGGACCCGCCCCGGTCCCTTGATCGTCGCCCTCGATGCCTTCGTGGATTTCCCGGGTTCCCTTCATCAACAGGAACAAACCGCCAGCCAGCAGAACAAGATCGCGCCAGGAAAAGCTGTACTCGCCGATCGAGAAGATCGGCATGGTCATGTGGATGAACCACGTAATGAAGCTCAGCATGATGACGCGGAACACGAACGCCAGCAGCAGTCCAATGCGCCGGGCGGCCACCTGCTGCTCCTTCGGCAGGCGCGAGACCATCACTGAAATGAAGACGACGTTGTCGATGCCGAGCACGATCTCCATCGCACTCAAGGCCAAGAAGCTCGCCCAGACATGCGGGTCGGCAAGAAGTTCTACAAATGCCATGAAGGTCAGCCGGGCACCGGGGATGTTGCGTTCGAAAGTCCTGAATACCGCAAGAGTCTAGGGCCGGTCTATCGCTCGCCGTCGCGTCGAAGACCTCAGAAGCAAGGCCCCACGTAGCAAGTGTGGAACAAGCAAGGGCCCCCGGAGAATTCCGGCGGGCCCAAACTCACTGCCCCTTTTCCAAGAAAAGGCCGCCGCCCGGGACTGGGAGCGGCGGCAGTTTGGCGAAAGGGGATTTTCGCTTATGGCGTTTTCTCGACTTACCAGTCGATCTGGCCGCGCATGCCGAAGCCTTGGATGGTCGCACCGTTGTTGTTGCCACCATCGATCTCGGCATTCACGTAGTTGAACTTCAGAGCCGTATGATCCGTCAGCCACCAGTTCAGGCCTAGGGTCCACAGATCCTGAGAGCCGCACTCGTCGCACATCACGGCGTTGGGCCGGGTCGATGCGTTGAACAGTGTAGCGTCGGAGCCAAGCTCCAGGCTGTCATAGCGCGCGGCAACCTGCCAGGCACCGAAACCTCCCGAGCCGCCCCAAACCGGGTTCTTGACCTTCTGGCGGCCGAATGCACCCTCGTCGGCTTCGTAGTTGCGCATGTCGTCCGTCAGGAAGACGCTAGCCTCGATGTACCAGCCATTGTAGTCCGGCGAGGCATTGGCAATCGTGACCGGCGTATCGGCGGTCAGGTTCGCGTACTCGCCTTGCACCGAGAAGCGGTTCCAGACAAACGCGCCTTCGAGGACGTACATGTCGTCACTGTCGGCGAAGTTCGGCGTGGCGACGAAGCGATCCGCCAGATGCAGATCGGGACGTGCCCGGTAGCGGTAGAGGTCGGCAGCGCCGTCAAGCGTCCCTGCGTCCCGGTGACGATAGCTCGCGCCGAGATGGACGACCGTGGTGTCGGTGTTGATTGGAGCGATCGTGCCGCGAACCGAGAAGGCCGTCTGATCGGTGGAGAAATCGCCCTGATCTTCAACCGTGGCGCCGTAATAGCCCGACTGGAACGACCAGTTCTTGTCACCGAGGACCACGGCGGCACCAATCTGACGATCGAGGAAGAAGGCTTCAATGAATGCGGCCCGCTCCATGAACGTAATGAAGCGCGAGCTCGTGATCTCTTCCAGCGAGTTGTAGACGTACTGGTTGCCAAGCCGGATCTCGGACTTCTCGAGGCCGTCGAAGAAGTTCGCGTAGGCAACGTAGGCATCCTTGATCTCACCGTCGCCGGCGAAGTCATATTCGAACTTGTACTTCCAGTCGTAGTAGATCGTGCCTTCTACGCCGAGACGGGCGCGGCGGAGCTCAACCCCACTGATGTCAGGATCGCCGGTGATCGGCTCGTCCTGGTCGATGCCGTTGTAGTCGACCATGATGCGCCCGCGAACCTTGAAGCTGAACTTGCCGTCCTCGCTCTTGAACTCGGGCGCGCCCTTCCACTTCACCTCAGGCTGCGACTTCTTATAATCCTCGAACTCCTGCCTGGTTACGTATTGCGCCTTCGCAGCAGGCGCGGCCGAAGCAAGAATTGCAAACGCGCTGGCGCCCGCGAAAAGATAAAGACTGACTTTCTTAAGTCCCCCGGTCATGACCCCTCTCTCCACTCTGATAGAGTTAAGCCTCAGTTTGCTTTGTCGTTAGCCTGGGGAGATCTTCAGCTCCCTCTTAAGCTAGGCCAGTCCGCTCTCCCGCGAACCTCGGTTAACGTTCTATTTCGCGACCAATGACGGGTGTGTGACAGTCCCCCGGCACGAGGGGATTTCGAGGAAACCCTGTTGCATATGGGCCACGGATCGGTGCGGCGGGTCACCGCCCGCATTACCGGATCAGGGTCGTACGCGCACTTAACTGACTGATTTTGCGCGGCATATCGTGGCGCCCGGAGAGGACTACGAATGCCGAACCGCATCGCCTCCGCGATCGGAGAAGGACACGAATTCCGTGTCTCCTAGGCGTTCCGCAACCCGTCGGCGCACCACCCTCACCGCGTTCCGCGTTGTGCCGGTCCCAATCCTCAATGGCGCCGGATAAGCGTGCGGAATAGGTTTCCAATTCCGGCAAGCGGCCTGCAATTTCGGCACGGGCGCACTTCTCTTCGTCCCGTGCGAGCCTCCCGGCGACGCCAATCATCTTGACCGTGCTTTGCGGCGCGGGCTGCGCTATCAGGAGATGGCGAGGAAGGGTCATGAGCACGCAAACGACGGACAGTTCTCTCTTCGACGCCGTGGTGGTTGGGGCGGGACCCGCCGGCATCGCCACGGCACTTGCGCTCGCGCATGTCGGCGCCAAAGTGGCTCTGGCTGGCCCGCCGCCGCCGATGGTCGCCACTGCCCGGCCCGAGACGCGGACCGCCGCGCTCTTGACCAGCTCGGTGGACTTCTTGAAGCGCCTCGGCGTTTGGGAACCGCTCCTGCCTCATGCCGCCCCGTTGACGGCAATTCGCATCGTCGATTCCTCGCGAAGTCTCCTCCGGTCGCCGGAAATCACGTTCGAGGCTCGCGAACTCGGCCTTGAAGCTTTCGGCTACAACATCGCCAACAGTGCCTTGAGCGAGGTCCTGTACGCCCGAGCTCAAGATGCCGTCGCTCATCTCGCCCCCCAAGCAATCGAACGCGTGACGACTGGTACTTCCGAAGCCGTCCTGACCCTGGCGGAGGGGACGCATCTAGTGACGCGGCTTGTGGCAGGGGCAGACGGCCGCAACTCGCCATGCCGCAAAGCCGCCAACATCGAGACGCGCATCCAGCACTACGATCAATCCGCCATCGCCTCGAGCTTCCGCCATACGATCTCCCATGGCGGCGTCTCGACCGAACTGCACCGGGAGGGCGGCTCCGTCACGTGCGTTCCAACACCCGATCCGCTGACGTCGAGCCTGGTCCTGGTCGGCAGCACGGCCGAGGTCGACGCGTTGATGACGATGGACGAACGTGACTTCGCGGCGCACCTTCAAGAGCGCTTCGGCGAGACTCTCGGCGTCCTTTCCGATGTGGGACCGCGTGCCGCGTTCCCCGTGGCCGGGCTGACGGCCAAGCGGCTTGCGTCCAATCGAACCGCGTTGATTGGAGAAGCCGCGCACGTCATGGCGCCCATTGGCGCGCAGGGCCTCAATCTTGGCCTGCGCGATGCCGCGGCGCTCGCCGATTGCGTTGCCGACGCCTTGGTCCAAGGACGGGATCCTGGCGAGCCGTACATTCTGGCGCAATACGAGCAGGCGCGTCAGCTCGATGTTTTGTCCCGGACGATCGGCATCGATCTCTTGGACCGTTCGCTTCTGACGAATGTCCTTCCGATCCAACTGGCGCGCGGCGCCGTTATTGCCGGGCTCAACCGGCTTGCCCCGCTCAAACGGCTGGTGATGCAGGCTGGTCTGGCGCCCCCAGTGTCCCTGCCGCGCCTCATGCGCCCGCTCGAAACCGCGCCCGCTTGACGCCCGTTTCGAGTTTCTTCAAGACGATGCGCTTCCAAAGGCGTCCCTTGGGTCCGCATCCGGTTTTCTCTACCACTCGAAAGATTCACATTTGGCGAAATTACCCGACACGTCCTTCGCGACCGATCTGAAATACCGCCTCGAATATGGGGCACTCCGGTTTTTGATCGGCATGGTCCGCTTGGTTCCGTTGGATACGGCCTGCGATGTCTCGGCCTTCTTCTGGCGGCATCTCGGCAAGCGTAACCGGCGCCACAGGCGCGCGCTCGCCAATCTGGAACGGGCCTTTCCCGACAAGACACCCGAAGAGCGCCAGCGGATCGCCATTGCCGCCTGGGACAATCTCGGCCGGGTAATGGTCGAGACGATGAATATCGACCGCATCATCAAGGACCCGAGCCGGCTGCACGTGACCAACGGCCATTGGATCGGCCGCTACAAGGACAAGATGGGCCCGGCCCTCATTGTCACCATGCACATGGGCAACTGGGAAATCGGCATGTGGCCGGTGACGCTCGCGGGCGTCCGGCCGGCCGGCGTCTACCGTTCCGTGAAGAATCCTTACGTCGACCGGTATCTGCGCGAACAGCGCCAAGCTCTTTATCCGGGGGGACTTTTCGGCCGGGGCCGCACCGCGGGCGAAGACGAAACACAGAAAACCGCGCGCCTGATCATGGATTACGTCCGTCAGGGCGGACGGCTCGGCTTCATTTCCGATCTCTACGACCGCAACGGCATCGAGGTGCCGTTTTTCGGCCACCTCGCCAAGAGCATGCCGATCGCGGCGATGATCGCGCGCCGCGTCGGCGCCCGCATCTGGATTGGCCGCTGCGTCCGCATCGGCAATCGCTCGGTTTTCGACGTCAACGTTAACGAGCTGCGAATCCCGCGAACCAAGAATCAGGCCGAGGACATCCGGGCGATCACGGCGGCGATCCAGCGTTACTTCGAGGTCTGGATCCGGGAAAATCCCGAACAGTTCATGTGGTCGAACCGCCGCTGGTCGTAGGGCCTTTCATGGCGCGTTGACAGTCTTCGTCGGCCGCGATCTTATCCGCTCAATCATGTCTCAAGTTCGGAACGCACGCTTTCAGATCGGCCAGGTAGTTCGCCACCGCATCTATCCCTTTCGCGGTGTCATCTTCGATGTGGACCCGACCTTCGCCAATACGGAGGAGTGGTACGAGTCCATCCCGCACGACGTCCGGCCCGCCAAGGATCAGCCGTTCTACCATCTCCTGGCGGAGAACGCCGAGACCGAGTACGTGGCTTATGTCTCGGAACAAAACCTGCTGCCCGACGAGTCC
Organism: Hyphomicrobiaceae bacterium; assembly: GCA_020637815.1. Taxonomy (GTDB): domain Bacteria; phylum Pseudomonadota; class Alphaproteobacteria; order Rhizobiales; family Methyloligellaceae; genus Methyloceanibacter. The sequence continues at coordinate 532,157 of JACKJS010000001.1, forward strand.
GACGAGCCGCTGAGACACCCGCAAATTCCCGAACTGTTCGAGGATTTGCGCAATGGTGTGTTCCGCTTCCGCTACATGCCGGAGCATTAGCCTGAAGCCTTAGCGGCGCCGATCCGCCATTGCCCGTTGCTGGGCTGTTTCAGGGCCTTCGGCAATCCCGATCACTCCGTGAAAAAAGAAAAGGCCGCGCCGGGAACCCCGCGCGGCCTGATCCACGTGACGCTTGTTGCCGGGTCAGCCCCGGCGCTCCCGCTATTGCTGCGGGGCGGGCTGTGCCGGAGCGCCCTGCTGAGCCGTGCCCTGGCCCTGCTTGGCCTTGGCCGCGAGCTCCTGCTGGCGCTTGCGGAACATTTCCATCAGCTGCCGGCGCTGCTGCTCGTAGACCGCATTGTCGACGGGCGGGCCGTCATAGGCCTTGGTGAAGCCGGTCAGCGGCACCGGGAAACCCATGGTCTTCTGCTGAATGTTCATCGCCGCCACAACCATCTGCTTGCCGGTGCGCATCTTCTGGAAGAGGTCGTCCGTCAATTCCATCTGCACCTGGCAGCTGGTCGGGAAGCAAATCGAATACTGCAGCTGGATCGGCTGCTGATCGTCGATGCGGATCTGTACGCCGGCCGGAATGACAAGTGCGTAGGCCGTCGGAACCCGGATGAGGAGCTGCTGCTTGTCGTCGCCTTCGGCTTTGCGGACAGCCGCGGCAATCAACACCATGCCCGTGTTGGGCTCGAGCCCCTCATGGTTGATCAAGCAGATCTGTTTGTTGGCGGTCTGCTCGTTCTTCATGCAGAGCTTGACCCATGCGTCCTGAGCGGCGCCCTGGGGGACGCCGGCGGGCGCGCCATTGGTCGAAGGCGCTGCGCCACCCTTCGGCGCGGCAGAGGAATTGGGCTGCTGGGCCATTGTCGCAACGCTGGCGGAGGTCACGCCCAGCGCGAGAACGCTCGCAGCCAACACCATACGCGCCGCATCGCGGCAAAAGCAGTTCCAGCGATCCTTGGACCAGATCATAAATCGACCTTTCCTCTATTATTGGGGGCTCAAACGGTTCGCCTGCCCTATCCGTGCCCAATCTTTGAAACTAGGGTCAATACCCGAAATGCGGCGCTGGCGTGGCTTTTAACCGCCGTCTCGAGCCAAACCGCACCTTCAACCGCCCAATGGGTTAGAATGGGGCGGGATTCGGCGCGGCGTAAGAATTCGTAGTCAGGACTGTTACCCTTAGCTAGATGGTGTAACGCGCTGGCATCTATAGCCATCCAAGGTCATCGTTGAAAGCCCCTATTTTCCTTCTGATCGCGGGCCTACTGGTCCACCCGGCGGGCGTCATGGCGGAACCTCGCGGCGGAATCGCCATGCATGGCGCCCCCGGAGAGGATGCCGATTTCTCGCATTTTCCCTATGCCGAGCCGAACGCGCCCAAAGGCGGCAAGGTCCGCTTCGCCGAGCAAGGAACCTTCGACAGCTTGAATCCCTTCATCGTCAAAGGCGGAGCGGCCGAGGGCGTCCGCCAATACGTCTACGAAACCCTGATGGCGCGCGCCTATGACGAGCCCTTCTCGCTTTACGGGCTGATCGCCGAGACGATCGATACGCCGCCCGATCGGTCATGGGTCGAGTTCACTTTGAATCCAAAGGCAAAATTCTCCGACGGCGCCCCGATCACCGTCGAGGACGTGATCTTTTCCCATGCGGTTTTGCGGGACCGCGGGCGCCCCAACCACCGCTCCTATTACAAGAAAGTCACAAAGGTCGAAAAAACCGGAGATCGCTCCGTTCGCTTTACGTTCGACGGCTCCGAAGACCGGGAAATGCCGCTGATCATGGCGCTGATGCCCATTCTGCCGAGCCATCTCCTCACGCCCGACACGTTCGAGAAGACAACGCTCAAACCGCCAGTTGGAAGCGGGCCGTATATCGTCGCGGAGGTCGATCCTGGAAAGCGCATCACCTACAAGCGAGATCCGGACTATTGGGCGCGCGACCTGCCCGTCAATCGCGGCCGCTTCAACTTCGACGAGATCCGGATCGACTATTTCCGGGATGCGAGCTCGATGTTCGAAGGTTTCAAATCTGGGCTCGTCGATCTTCGCGAGGAGTTGAACCCGACGCTCTGGGCGCAAGGCTACGATTTTCCGGCCCTACGAGACGGGCGCGTGGTCAAGGAATCCCTTCCCATCCAGACGCCGGCGGGTATGTCCGCCCTCGCCTTCAATACAAGGCGTCCCCAATTCGCCGATCCGCGCGTCCGCCAGGCCCTGATCCGGCTGTTCGACTATGCTTGGATGGACCGGACGCTCTATCACGACCTCTTTGCCTACTCGCAGAGCTATTTCGTACGCTCGGAGCTGTCCTCGCATGGCCGCCCGGCGGACGCGACGGAACGGAGGCTGCTGGCGCCGTTCCCCGATGCCGTGAAGCCCGAGATCATGGACGGGACGTTCTCTTTCCGTGCGAGCGACGGCACCGGCCAGAACCGTCAGGGACGCGTCGAAGCGCTCAAGCTGCTCGAAGCGGCGGGTTACGTGTTGAGAGATGGGACTCTCGTCAACGCGGAGACGGGCAAGCCCTTCACGTTCGAGATCCTTGCGCGAAACCGCGCTCAGGAACGTCTGCTTCTGACCTATGCGGCAGCCTTGAAGCAGGTGGGGATCGATGCCCGTATCAGGCAGGTCGACGCCGCGCAGTACGAGCGCCGCAAGCTGACCTTCGATTTCGACATGATCCCGAATTACTGGGGCGCTTCCCTTTCGCCGGGCAACGAACAGTCTTTCCGCTGGGGAAGCAAGTCCGCCGAGACGGAAGGCTCGCTCAATCTGCCGGGCGTTCAAAGCGAGGCGGTCGATGCCATGATCGAGGCCATTCTCGCGGCTCAGACACGGGACGACTTCGTCTCCGCCGTACGGGCGCTCGACCGGGTCCTCCTTTCCGGTGACTATGTGGTTCCGCTGTTCTATCTACCCGACCAGTGGATCGCTCATTGGAAACGGCTGAAACGCCCGCAATCGACTCCACTCTATGGCTACCAGATCGACACGTGGTGGTATGACGAGGATTCCAAGACCGGCGCCAGTGCCCCCACGCCTTAGCCGCAACCGCCGGCGTCCGAATACGAGCCAATGACCACTCTCGCCGCGCCAGCGCTGGATCGGCCTCAAGACGAGGCCCGGATCACGCCCTCGGGTCTACTGCGCCGGCGCGCGCAGCAGACACCGGACGCTCTCGCGCTGCTCGATCCTCCGAACCGGCGCGCGCTGAGCCCATCCGCTCCGCGGCGGCTGTCCTATGCGGACACCGACGCCGCAGTCGAGGCATTGGCCGCCTATTTCGTCCATCTCGGGCTGGCCTCCGGCGATACCGTCGTCGTGCAGCTTCCGAACCTGATCGAGGCGCCGCTGGCATTCCTGGGAGCGTGGCGTGCCGGATTGACCGTCGCGGCGGTCCCAATGCTCTGGTGCGGGACGGAGATCGCACGGGTCTGCGACATGCTCGAACCCGCGGCTTTGATCGGGATATCCCACTACGCCGGAGAGCATCCGGCCGAATTGCTGCGCGATGTGGCCGCCACGCGGCTCTCTGTGCGGTTCGTGATGGGGTTCGGCCCCGACCTGCCGGACGGCGTCACCTCGCTCGACGATGCAATTCTCGACGGCGCCCCATCCAACTTCGTCGCGCGCGCGAATTCCGGCCCGGCGCTGATTACGTTCACCTCACGGGCCGGCGCACCGCTCGTTCCCCTGTTCCGCGAGGAGGACGACCTTCTTCTTCAAGGCGCGATGGCGGTGATGGCTCTCAACCTCGGCCGGCACGATATTGTCTTGAATGCCTATCCGCTGACGGGCCCCGTTGGAATTGCCGCCGGACTCGCGCCCTGGCTCATCGGCGGGACGGCGCTGGTGCAGCACGACCCGTTCGACGACCGTGTCCTCGTCCAGCAAATTCTATCGACTGGCGCGACCGTAACTGCGCTTCCAGGCACGGTTCTGGATGGGATGGCGGACGATCGCGTTCTTGGCGACGATCGATGCAGCCTTCGTCATGTCGGCCGCGTCTGGTCCGTGCCGAGGCTAACCGACGCGGTCGTGGCGGGCGCGCCGGACGATCGGGCAACCTTCGATCTTTATCCGCTCGGCGATCTCGCCAGCCTGATCGTACGCGTCGGCGGTCCGTCTGGGCGTGGCGCGATTCCACTCGGCCCGTTCCGCATCGACGACGGCGGCGACGCCACGGAATTTCTCGAAACGGCCCTCATCGGCGGGACCGGAAACGCGGCGCAAGACATTGCCGTTCGTGGCCCCGTCATTCCGCGCGGCCGTCCCAACGGACCCGTTGCGCGGGATTTGGGTGGCTTCGTCAAGACGGGGCTGCACGGCGAAATCCGCGACGGCCATCTCATCGTCTCGCGCGATCCCGAACTCGTCTATCACGGCGGCTTCACTCTGGCCGCTTCGGAGCTCGACGGGCTCTATCAAGCCTTCCCGGATTTTCTCGACGCCGCCTGCTTCGTCCTGCCGGACCCCGTGGTCGGCGACCGGATCTTCGCGGCCGTGGTCCCCGCACCGTCCGCCGCCGTGTCCTTGGACGCGCTTCGCGACTTCCTGACTGAGCGGAGCGTCGCGCCCTACAAATTTCCGGACAAGCTTCTTGTGGTTCCCGAGATTCCGCGCGATGGCGCAACCGTGTTGCGCGGCGCGATTTTGCAGCAGATCTAAGCGGCCTGCTTGGCGGCGCCTGCGATCTTCGCCAGCTCTTTCAGAAAATCGCGTGCACCGATGAGCCGGTCTTCCGCGCTCGGCCAATGGCCGTAGAAGATGAGCTTGTGGTCAGGCTGAAGCTTCACCTTCCGCGCATACTTGCTGATGAAGCGCAGCAAGCCTTCGGGATTTGCGAATTCGTTGTTGCGGAAGACGATGACGGCGCCTTTCGGCCCCGCGTCGATCTGCTCGATATTCGCCTGTCTGCAAAGTCCCTTGATCTCGACCACATCGAGAAGATGACGCACCTCGTCCGGCAGCGGTCCGAAACGGTCGATGAGTTCGGCCGCAAAGGCTTCGATGGCCTCCTGGGTCTCGACGCCCGACAGCCGCCGGTAGAGGCCAAGCCGCACCTGAAGGTCCGGAACGTATTTCTCGGGGATCAGAACCGCCGTGCCGAGATTGATGCGCGGGCTCCACTGATCCTCGATCATCGCGCCCTCGCCTTCCTTGAGCGCGGCGATCGCCTCTTCGAGCATCGATTGATACAGCTCGAAACCGACCTCGCGGATATGGCCAGACTGCTCTTCACCGAGGAGATTGCCCGCGCCGCGCAGATCGAGATCGTGGCTCGCCAGGATGAACCCGGCCCCGAGCGTATCGAGCGACTGGAGAACCTTGAGCCGCTTCTGTGCCGCCGGCGAGATGCGTCCGTCGGCGGGAATGGTGAAATAGGCATAGGCGCGGATCTTGGAGCGCCCCACGCGCCCGCGCAGCTGATAGAGCTGGGCAAGGCCGAACCGGTCGGCACGATAGACGATCAGCGTGTTGGCTGAGGGAATGTCGAGACCGCTTTCGACGATCGTGGTCGAGAGCAGCACGTCGTATTGCCGGTCGTAGAAGGCGTTCATGACCTCGTCGAGCTCGCTCGAAGCCATCTGTCCGTGCGCGCGGGCGACGCGAAGTTCCGGCGCATGCTCCTGCAAAAATGCGGCGGCCTCGTCGAGATCGGAAATGCGCGGCACGACGAAGAAGGTTTGCCCCCCGCGAAAGCGCTCACGCAGCAAGGCTTCGCGCAGCGTCATCGGATCGAAGGGAGAGACATAGGTCCGCACCGCAAGCCGGTCCACGGGCGGCGTGGCGATCAGCGACATCTCGCGCACGCCGGACATGGCAAGCTGCAGCGTACGCGGGATCGGCGTCGCGCTGAGGGTCAGTACGTGCACGTCCTCGCGCAGCTCCTTCAGCCGCTCCTTGTGCTTCACCCCGAAATGCTGCTCCTCGTCGATGATGAGCAGGCCGAGATCGGCGAAGGCGATCGACTTGCCGAGCAGCGCGTGTGTGCCGATCACGATGTCGATGTCGCCGTTCTTGAGCCCTTCCTTGGTCGCGCTCAGATCCTTCGCGGAAACGAGACGCGAGGCTTGCGCGATGCGCACGGGGAAGCCCCGGAAGCGCTCCTCGAAGGTCTTGTAATGCTGCCGCGCCAACAGCGTCGTCGGCACCACCACCGCCACTTGCTTGCCCGACAGCACCGCGACGAGGCTCGCCCGCAGCGCGACCTCGGTCTTGCCGAAGCCAACGTCGCCACAGACGAGCCGATCCATGGGCCTGCCGCTGGCGAGATCGTCCAGCACCGCGTTGATGCTGGTCATCTGGTCCTCGGTTTCCTCGAAGGGGAAGCGTGCGGCGAACTCTTCATATGTGCCGTCGGGCGGCGTCAGGGCCGGTGCCGTGCGCAGCACGCGCAGCGCCGCAACCTTGATGAGCTTTTCGGCCATGTCGCGGATGCGCTGCTTGAGCTTCGCTTTGCGCGACTGCCAGGCCACGCCGCCGAGCTTGTCGAGCACGACACCGGCCTCGTCCGAGCCGTAGCGCGTCAGGAGCTCGATGTTCTCGACCGGCAAATAGAGCTTGTCGTTGCCCTGATAGTGGAGCTCCAAACAGTCGTGCGGCTCGCCCGCCGCCTCGATCGTGCTGAGGCCGACAAAGCGGCCGATGCCGTGATCCGCATGAACGACGATATCGCCGACCGTAAGGCTCGACGCCTCCGTCAGCGCATCGGACGCCTTGGGCTTGCGCACCTTCCGCACGAGCCGGTCGCCGAGAATATCCTGTTCGCCGATAACGGCGATGCCGTGAGCCTCGAAGCCGTGCTCGAGCGGCAGCACGGCGACCGAGACCGCATCGTGAGGCGCGGCGAGCGCGTCCTGGAAGGTCGCGACCTTCACCGTGCCGTGCAGACCGTGTTCGGCCAGCAGCGCGGCAAGCCGCTCGCGGGCGCCCGCGCTCCAGCAGGCGACGACGACGATCTTGTGCGCGGCGATGAGCTTCTTGGTATGCGACACGACGGCGTCGAACACGTTGGCGCCTTCGGTCTGGCGCTCCGGCGCGAACGACCGCCCTTGACGTCCGCCGAACGAAACAATCGCGACGCCTTCGGTTTCGGGGCGCTCGAACGTGTCGAAAGCGATCACATGCGGCGCGGCGGTCAACGCGGCTCGCCACTCCTGCTCATTCAGGAACATGCTCTCGGCAGGAACCGGATGATAGGGCGGCGCGCCGAAGGCTTTCCGTTCCAGCGCTTCGGCCCGCGCGTCATGGTGGTCGGCGATCTGCTCCAAGCGGCTCTCGCGGGCATCGTCCGACAACGGATCGAGCGTGACCACGGCGCCGGGCAGATAGTCGAACAGTGTGTCGAGCGTATCGTGGAACAGTGGCAGCCAATGCTCCATGCCTTGATGCTGCTGCCCCGCCGAGATCGCCTCGTAGAGCGGATCGTCGCCGGTCACGGGCCCGAACAGCTCAACGTAGCGCTGGCGGAAGCCGCTGCGGATCTCCGGTGTTAGCGCAACCTCGCTCATGGGCAGGAAGTCCACTGCCTCGATGCGCGCTTCGGTGCGCTGGGTTTCAGGATTGAAGGCGCGGATCGATTCCAGCGTGTCGCCGAAGAAATCGAGACGCACCGGCTGACCGCCGGGCGGATAGAGATCGAGAATGCCGCCGCGCACCGCATATTGGCCGGGGTCGGTCACGGTCCCTGCGCGCCCGTAGCCGGCGGATTCGAGCCGCTCCACGAGTTTCCCCATGTTCAGCACCTTGCCCGCGCGAAGGTTCAAGCTCGAAGCCTCGATGAAGCTGCGCGGCGGTACGCGTTGCAGCACGGCGTTGACCGAGGTGAGCAGAACCAGTGGGGCCTCGTCGCCCTCCTCCCGCGCGGCCAGGGCCGAGAGCGCTTCGATGCGCTCGGCGATAATCTCCGCGTTGGGGCCGACCCGATCGTACGGTACGCTGTCCCAGGCGGGAAAGCTGACGACGCGGACGCCGGGCGCGAAGAAGCCGATGGCCTCCTCGAGCGTCGCGAGGCGCTGTCCATCCCGGGCCACATGCAGGATGGGCGCGCCGGCGTTTCGCGCCAATTCGCCGATCAACAGGGCATCCATGCCTTCCGGGACGCCGCTCGCAATCGCGCGCTGCGCGGTCAGCAAGCGATCGACGGGCAGGCCGGATGAAGAGGACTGAGAACTCATTACACGACGGTTGATTTTAGGGCTCTGGACTATTTCCGGGATCCGGGAAAGCCATGGAATTCGCGGATCAGCGAGACCAGCGTGTCCAAATCCCGGTCGCCCAGGGAATAGCCCTCATAGACCGACAACTCGATCTCCGGGTCCTGCATCTCGATCAGGCGCTCCAGAACGGAAATTTCCTCGGAATTCATGCTGTCGACGGCTTGCTCGGCAAACTGGCCGAGCAGATAGTCCATCTCCTTGGTGCCTCGATGAGAAGCGCGCCAGACCGCCCGGCGCCGCCGCATTCCAAGATCACTCGACATGATCCAAGCTTCCAATCCTCGTTGCTGCGTTAGACCGACCGGCCCCAACGATGTCAAGGCCGCCACGAATCGCGTCATAGACTAGGATTATGCGCCCAGCCCGGCTTAATCCCCTCTTCGCGCCCGCACGCGCTCTGAAAGGTGTCGGCCCGCGAATCGACGGCCTCCTCAACAAGCTTTTAGCGCCCCGGGGCGTTGGAGGCCATGCGCGGCTGATCGATCTTCTGTGGCATTTCCCCGTGGGGCTCGTCGACCGGGCCCGCTCGCCCTCCATCGCCGAGAGCCCGCTCGGGCAGATCGTGACGTTGACGGTGCGGGTCGCGGAGCACCGGCCGGGCGGCGGGCGGAAGGGACGGCGCGCGCCCTATCGCATCCTTGTGGAGGACGAGACGAGCGCCATCGACCTCGTCTATTTCCGGGCGGACCGGCGTTATTTGGAGCGGTTATTGCCCGTGGGCGAAACGCGGATCATTTCGGGCCGGCTCGAATCCTATGACGGCCGGCTGCAAATGCCCCACCCCGACCATGTATCCCCGCCGGACACCGGCGCGGGCGTCCCGGAAATCGAGCCCGTCTATCCGCTAACGGCCGGACTCTCCAACACGAGTCTCCGCAAGGCAATCCAAGCCGCCCTCGGCGGCCTTCCCAACCTTCCCGAATGGATCGACGCGGCGTTCCTGGACAAGAACGGGTGGCGGTCCTTCACCGAGAGCGTCAAACAGCTGCACGCGCCCGGAAGCGAGGATGACCTCTTGCCGTCCCATCCGGCGCGGCAGCGTCTCGCCTATGACGAACTTCTCGCCAATCAGCTGGCGCTCGCCATTCTCCGCCAGCACATGAAGCGGCGTGCCGGCCGGGCCATCTCCGCGCCGGGGTGCTTGCGCAAAGCAATCGTCGAGGCCCTGCCCTTTGCGCTGACGGGCGCGCAGACCCGCGCCCTCGCCGAGATCGATGCGGACATGGCGGACCCGCTCCATATGTTGCGCCTGCTGCAAGGCGACGTCGGTAGTGGCAAGACCGTTGTCGCTCTGTTGGCGATGGCGACTGCGGTCGATGCCGGTCACCAGGCGGCGTTCATGGCGCCGACAGAACTTCTCGCCCGGCAGCATCTTGCCACCATCGCCCATTTCGCCGAGCCGGCCGGGCTCCGCATCGCCTTGCTCACGGGACGCGAGCGCGGCAAGGAGCGGCTTGCCATTCTGGACGCGTTGCAAGGCGGCGAGATCGACATCCTGATCGGGACCCATGCCCTGTTCCAGGACCCGATTGCCTTTCGCGATCTCGGCCTCGCGGTCATCGACGAACAGCACCGGTTTGGCGTGCATCAGCGGCTCGCGCTCCAGGAAAAGGGGCTCGGAGCCGGGGCCGAATTGCTGGTCATGACGGCAACGCCCATTCCGAGAACACTGCTTCTCACCAGCTACGGCGATCTCGACGTGTCCCGGCTCGACGAGAAGCCACCGGGACGGAAGCCGGTGACCACACGCATCATTCCCCTGGAACGGCTGGACGAGGTGATCGACGGCGTCGCCCGCGCGGTGGAGAGCGGCGCGCAGGTCTATTGGGTCTGTCCGCTCGTCGGGGAGTCCGAAGTGCTCGACCTCGCCGCCGCCGAAGAGCGTTACGCCGATTTGCGCGGCCAGTTCGGCGAGCGTGTGGGCCTGGTGCATGGCAAGCTCGCCGGCAAAGAGAAAGACGCGGTGATGGCGCGCTTTGCCGCGGGAGAGTTGTCCGTGCTCGTTTCGACCACGGTGATCGAGGTCGGCGTGGACGTTCCCAACGCCTCGGTCATGATCATCGAACACGCCGAGCGTTTCGGCCTCGCGCAGCTTCACCAATTGCGTGGCCGGGTGGGTAGAGGCGCCGCACAATCCTCGTGCCTCCTTCTCTACAAACAGCCTTTGGGCGAGATCGCGCGCGAACGCTTGAACGTCATGCGCGAAACCGAGGACGGCTTCGTGATCGCCGAAGAGGATTTGCGCCTGCGCGGCGGCGGCGAAGTGCTCGGCACGCGGCAGAGCGGACTGCCCGCCTTCCGCATCGCGCAACTCCCGGAGCATCAAGACTTGCTCGCGGCCGCCCGCGACGACGCGCGCTTGCGTCTCGCACGCACACCGCGTCTCGAGGGGGAAAGTGGCGAAGCCTTGCGCCTTCTGCTCTATCTCTTCGAGCGCGACGATGCTGTTAAGTTGATGCGTGCCGGCTAGCGAGTGTCGCGATTGGACTATCGTCGTCCTCTCACTGCGCTACAGTGCGTCGCTGATTTGGGTCGATTTGGAGGACGATATGGTAATGCCGCATTTCATCCGGCTGCTTTGCGTGGCGCTCTTGGGATTTCTCTTGATGGTCCCTGCGCACGCCCGCGCCGAAGAACCCGCGCTCAGCGAAGAGGAAGCCGGCGCCATCGCGAGGGATGCGTATCTCTATCTCTACCCGCTCGTCACGATGGACCTGACGCGTCAGCAATTCACGAACGTCGAGAAGGTGGACGCGTTCTCGGGTCCGATGAATGTCATCGTCAACGTTCCGGCCTACCCCACGGCCGAGATGAAAACCGTGGTGCGGCCGAACTTCGACACGCTGTATTCGTCGGCGTGGCTCGACCTGCGAGACGGGCCGATGCTGATCAAGGTACCGGACACCGACGGGCGCTATTATCTGCTGCCCATGCTCGACATGTGGACCGACGTGTTCGCCTCCCCCGGATGGCGCACCACCGGGACCGGCGCTCAGACATTCCTTGTCACACCGCCCGGCTGGACCGGAACCGTTCCGGAGGGCGTCGCACAGATCAAGGCGTCGACGCCTTATGTCTGGATCATCGGACGCATCAAGACGGACGGGCCGGAGGACTACGACGCCGTTCACAAGGTCCAGGCCGGGCTGAAGATGATGCCCCTGTCGGAGAAGGGAAACGACGATTGGAAGCCCGCACCGACGAAGATCGACCCCAGCGTCGACATGAAGAACCCGCCGAAGGAGCAAGTCGACGGTATGTCCGGCGGGCAATTCTTCAGCTACGCGGCGGAGCTTCTTAAGCTTCACCCGCCCCATTTCACCGACGAGCCGATCATCGCGCGCATGAAGCGCATCGGCATCGAACCCGGAAAGAGTTTCGACGTCGCCTCGGTCGACCCCGCGATCCGCAAGGGTATCGAGGCCGCGCCGAAGGCGGCCCAGGACCTCATGGCGTGGAAGCTGCCCAAACTCGCTCAGGTCGTAAACTATTGGTCGCTCAACACCGACACGATGGGCGTCTACGGCAACTACTATCTGAAGCGCGCCCTCATCACGCAGCAAGGCCTTGGCGCCAACGTGCCCGAGGATGCCGTCTATCCGCTCAATCTCGGCGACAAGGACGGCAAGCCGCTCGACGGCACCAACAACTACACGATCCACTTCGACAAGGACGACATCCCGCCGGTCGACGCGTTTTGGTCCATCACCTTGTACGATCCGAATGGCTTCCAGGTCGGGAACCCGCTCAACCGGTTTGCCGTCTCAAGTTGGATGCCGTTCATGTACAACGACGACGGCTCGCTCGACCTGTACTTCCAGAGCGAGAGCCCCGGAAAGGACAAGGAAGCGAACTGGCTCCCCGCACCGAAGGGTCCGTTCAACCTGACCATGCGTCTGTATGCGCCGAAGTCGGCAGCGCTGACCGGCAAGTGGAGCCCACCACCGGTGACGAAGGCTGGCGCCGAGTAACCGCAACACCTGATCGCCCGGAACGAGCCCGTCTAGACGATGGGCTCCTCTTCGGAGACAGGCCTTTTGCGTGTCGCCTCTTCGGCCAGTTGCTTCAGCTTGTTGTGTTTGGGTGCGACGAGCCCCGCCGAAATCACCAGCTTGGCGCCGTCGTCGATGGCCATGTCCAGCAGGATCACGTCCTTGGCCGGCATGAACAGGACGAAGCCCGTCGTCGGATTGGGCGCGTTCGGCATGAACACGGTCATCAGCTCACCGTTGCCGAGCTTTTCCTTCACCTCGCCGGGCGGGTCGCCCGAGACGAACACGACCGCGTAGAGTCCCTTGCGCGGAAACTCGATGAGCCCGACGCGCTTGAACGAGGTGCCCTGTTTGGAGAACACCGTTGTGAAGATCTGCTTCAGGAGGCGGTAAACGCCGCGCACGACCGGCATGCGGTCGAGCAGGATCACGCCGTAACTCACGATGGTCCGGCCAAACAGATTGGCGGCCAGCGCGCCGACGAACATGAGCGAGAGGATGCCGACGACCAATCCGACGCCCGGCACGTTGAATGGCAGAAAGTTGTCCGGAAGGTACGCGTCGGGAATGAGCGGCTTCACCCAGCCATCGACCAGGTTGATGAACCACCATACCACATAGATCGTGATGGCGACGGGGCCGACGATGATCAAACCGGTGAGGAAGTATCCCCGCAAGCGCGCCACGAAGTGAGACGACGTCGGCTCCAGCGCCCCGAAAAGGCCTTGGTTGTCGTCGTCGTCCAACCCCGGAAAGCCCGGGCCCTGGCGCTGCTTGTCTGAATCCGTCTTTTTGTCGTTCTCGCTGGTCATGCTCGGGGGTCGGTCCGCACAGATATTGGGGTTTGTTGGCTTGCGACGAACGGTGGCATGCAGGGGAAGCCCTGCCCTCCGGACGTTCTCTCTAGCACAGGATTGTTATCAACTTTCAACGATGCGATTGGTCTTCGTCATGGGGCGGCCCAAACCCCGAACGCGGCAAGGTCTCTTTCCGTCACCGGCTATCCGCCAGGCGAAATTACGGTGCAGTCCGTGCCGCCGCGCTTGATGGAGTTACAAATCTTGGAACCCTCGCTCTGACTGGCGAAGGGCCCGATCTTTACCGTGTAGAAGGTCCCGAGACCGCCGAGATTGACCCGCTCCACACGCGACGGCGCGCTCGAGAGACTCCCATTCGACTGCTTCGCCTTGGCCCACAGTGCCTCGGCCTCGGACTTTGAACGGCTGTTGGCGAGTTGCACCGTATAGCCCGATCCCGCACTCGCGGCTGGGGCTGAACTGCCGCCCGTCAGCGCCGCAGTTTGGCGCGAGAACCAGCCGCCGATCCCCGAATCGCCGCTCGACGTGTCCGCCGGCGGGGCGGGCGCGGCCGAGCGCGTCGCCGTCGTCGTATTCGATGCGGACCTGCTCTGGCCGGATGAGGCAGTGGCTGGATTCGCCGGAGTGGGCTCCGGCGCGGACTCCGCGCTGCCGCCTGCAACCGAGTTCCACCAGCGGCTGACGGCGTTTCCGCCCGACCCTTCATTGACCGATGCGTTCCAGCCCGATGTCGGCGCGGCTTGTGGCGTTGCGGCCGCCGAAGAAGACGAGGCGGACTGGGCGGCTGGCGCCGCCGCGCTCTCCGAAGACTCCGCGGCCTTCGGCGTTCCGAAGCTCGGCACGATCTTGTCCCAGACATTGCCCGCACTTGGCACATAGCTGGAGAGCCCCGCGCTCGCAACAGGTCCCACACCGCCATCCTGGGCGATCAGCTTCTGGACCGTGCTTGAGTTCGAATAGCGCCTCGCTTCCGCCATGGCCGAGGATCCCTGGCTCTCCATACCGGCAGCTTGGAAAGCGAGCCCTTTGTTCACGTAGGCCCGAGCCTTGTCGGAAGACGGCAGCCCGAGCCACAAGGCCGCGCCGAGATCGGCGACGGCCTGCCCCGGATAGCCGGCGCGCCGATAGGCGATACCCCGCAGATAAAGCGCTTGGGCCACCTGATTAATGGTGGCGTTCTTGTCGTTCACGGTGGCTGAGAGCTGGCTTGCAGCCTCGTCGAACTGGCCGGCAGCAAGGGAGGCCTCGCCCCGCCGCAGGCCCACGTCCTGTGCGACGGCCGCGTTCGGCAATGAGAACACGGCGCACATCACACCGGCTGCAAGACCGAGCATCGAGCCCTGCCGGAAGATGCGCCGGACGCCTTCTGAGCGGCGCGGCTTCATGGGTTCCCAATGCATCGCCATGCCCTTGCTCAAACAAAGAAATCAGGCAAATCCGAGGCTACAGACTACTCTACCGTAACCGACTTTGCGAGGTTTCGCGGCTGATCCACGTCCGTCCCCATGAACACCGCCGTGTGGTAGGCGATGAGCTGAATCGGAACCGCGTAGACGAGCGGGGACACGAACGGATGGACCGTCGGCACCGCCAACCGCGTCTGGACGGCGCAGCCCGCCCGCAGCGGGTCGGCGTCACTGACAAGAATGATCTTACCCTCCCGAGCGGCGACTTCCTGCATGTTGGATACCGTTTTGTCGAAGAGCTCGTCCTGCGGGGCGATGACGATGACAGGCACACTCTCGTCGATCAGCGCGATCGGTCCATGCTTCAGTTCCCCCGCGGCATACCCTTCGGCGTGGATGTAGGAGATTTCCTTCAACTTGAGCGCCCCCTCCAGCGCGATGGGGTAGCTCGTCCCGCGGCCCAGATAGAGGACGTCGCGGGCCTTGGAGAGGCTGTGAGCGAGAGCCTCGTAGGGCGACTCGTCTCGCAGTATCTCCGCCATGTGACGGGGTACCTCGACCAACGCCTTGACCAGCTCGGTCTCGCGTTCGGGGCTGATGGTCCCCCGGGCCTTCCCCGCTGCGATGGCGAGGCAAGCGAGAACGGTCAGCTGGCACGTAAAGGCCTTCGTCGAAGCGACGCCGATCTCCGGGCCGCCGAGCGTCGGCAACACCGCGTCGGACTCCCGCGCGATCGAGGATTCGCGCACATTGACCACGGACAACACGTGCTGATTCTGCGCCCGGCAATAGCGCAGCGAAGCCAATGTGTCGGCCGTCTCGCCGGACTGCGAGACGAACAACGCCGCCCCGCCCGGCTCCATGCCGATTTCGCGATAGCGGAACTCAGAGGCGATATCGACGTCGACCGGCAGCTTGGCCCAACGCTCGAACCAGTATTTCGCAACGAAACACGCGTAGAAGGCCGTACCGCAGGCCGAGAGGGACAAGCGGCTTACATTCGAGAAATCCAGCGGCAGATCGGGCAGCGAGACGCGATAGTTGGCGAGGTCGACGTAATGCGCGAGCGTATGACCGACCACTTCCGGCTGCTCGTGAATTTCCTTCGCCATGAAGTGGCGGAAATTGCCCTTGTCCACCACAAGGCCCGCGGCATGGGATTTCGTGACGGTGCGATCCACCGCTGCGCCCTCTTGGTCGCGGATAGTGGCGCCTTCGCGGGTGATGACGGCCCAGTCGCCGTCTTCGAGGTACGCGATGTTGTCGGTGAACGGCGCCAGCGCGATCGCGTCGGAGCCGACGAACATCTCGCCGTCGCCGTAACCGATGGCGAGTGGGCTGCCTTGCCGCGCGGCGATCATTAGGTCGTCATAGCCCGTGAAAATCATCGCCAGGGCGAAGGCGCCCTTAAGGTGCGACAGGGTCTTGTGAACCGCCGCGATCGGGTCCTTGCCGTCGCGCAGTTCGCGCGTGATGAGATGGGCGATCACCTCGGTATCGGTATCGGACGTGAACGGTGCGCCTTCGGCGAGGAGTTCCGCCTTCAGCTCGCGGAAGTTCTCGATGATACCGTTGTGAACCACGGCGACATCGCCAGTCATGTGGGGATGGGCGTTCGCCTCGCTGGGCTTTCCATGCGTGGCCCAGCGCGTATGGCCAATGCCGGCGTTGCCCGGCAAAGGCTCCGACCGCAGCAGCATTTCGAGATTGCGCAGCTTCCCTTCGGCGCGCCGCCGTTCGATCCCACGGTCCGCGACGGTGGCGATACCCGTGGAGTCGTAGCCGCGATATTCGAGGCGCTTGAGCGCATCGACAAGCAGTTCGGCCACCGGCCCCTTACCGAGGACGCCAACAATTCCGCACATCGCCCCCTACTCCCTCATCGTCTAGCGTGTTCAAAGCCTTATCGAGTCTTGCTAACCACGCGTGCCTCACGTCGCAACTCACGTGCTGTATCGCTTTGTTGCGGTGCTCGCGTCTGCCGCCGGGCAAGTCGCCTATTTGGATTTGTCGCGGCTGCGCCGCTCCCGGACCTTCGCCGCCCAGCCTTCACGCTCTTCCTGTTTCGCGCGTGTAAGCGCCAAGGCGTCCGCGGGGACGTCTTTGGAGATGACGCTGCCCGAGCCGACATAGGCGCCGTCGCCAATTTTGACCGGCGCAACGAGCGAGGAGTTCGAGCCGATAAAGGCGCCCGCGCCGATCTCCGTCCGATGCTTGGCAAAGCCGTCATAGTTGCAGGTAATGGTTCCTGCACCGATGTTAGCCTTTGGACCTACAGTTGAATCTCCTATATAGGTCAGATGGTTAACCTTTGCCCCTTCCGCAATGTGTGAATTCTTGATCTCGACGAAATTGCCCGCATGGGCCCCGGGCGCCAGGTCTGCGCCAGGCCGGAACCGAGCGAACGGCCCGACCGTCGCGCCGGCCCCGATATGGGCCTGCTCGAAATGGCAGAAACCACGGATGGTCGCGCCATCCTCGATGGTCACGCCGGTCGCCATGATCACGTTCGGCTCGATGACCACATCGCGGCCGATGACCGTGTCGTAGCTCAAGAACACCGTTTCGGGTGCCACAAGCGTCGCTCCCTGCTCCATGACAGCCGCGCGCAAACGCCGTTGCATGAGACCTTCCGCCACGGCGAGTTCCGAGCGCGAATTGACGCCAAGGACCTCTTCGGCGTTCGACAACACGACACGCGTCTGCAGGCCGTCGCCATGTGCAAGGGCGACGGCGTCGGTTAGGTAGTACTCACCCTTGGCGTTGTTGTTGCCGATGCGCGACAAGAGGTCCGAAAGCGCAGCGTTCGACCGGAAGGCCATGATGCCGGAGTTGCAAAGGATCAGGGCCCGTTCCGCTGCGGTGGCGTCCTTCTCTTCGCGGATGCCCGCAAGGCGCCCCTTGTCGTCGAAGAGCAGCCGGCCGTAACCGGTCGGATCCGTTGCCTCGAACCCGATCACGACCAGATCGGCACCCGCCTCGATCTCCCCCAGGACAGCTTTCAGCGTCTCGGCCCGCAGCAGCGGCGTGTCCCCATACAGCACCAACAGCGGTCCTGGGGTGGCGCCATAGGCCGGCGCCGCCGCTTTCACGGCATCGGCCGTTCCCAGTTGTTCGGGCTGAACGAACACCTGCGCATCCGGCGTCACGGCGGACCCGGCCTCTCCCACGGCATCCATGCCGGGACCGACGACAAGCGCCGCGCGCGGGATTCCGGCGGAGGCCGCGGCCCTGAGGACATGAGCGAGCATCGGTGCGCCCGCAAGACCGTGGAGAACCTTGGGAAGGTCCGATTTCATCCGCGTGCCCTTGCCCGCGGCAAGTACGATAGCCAGAGCCTGTGTCATCTGCTCTTGAAGATCCCTCGTCGCGCCCGGAGGCCGCTACCTGTGACCGCCGGAGATTTTCGAAACCGCGCCCTGTCTAGTCCAAAGTGGCGTCGAGGACTACAGGGCTCATTTCGAACTTTGCCCACAATACCGTTGCGGCACGGGAAAATTGACCCCGTGGATGAAGTGAGTAATCTCGCATATTGCGGCAGCGGCTTAACAGATTGATGGCGCATCCCGGGTCGGCAGGTTCCGCCCGAGGTACGGCTTAGGAGGTCACATCCCATGGCACGACGGCGTTTTGGCGGACGCAACGCGATACGGAGCGTGTTCTCGATCCTGTGGATCGCACTTGGGTGCCTTTCGGCCTTTTATCTCTTTACCCTGTTCACGGGTCAGACGGCTGCCGTCAGCCGAACCGCCGCAACAGCGCCCTCCGGTCCAGCCCCGGCCGCGCAGGCCCCTGCGGCGGCTGTCGCGCCGTCGGGTACTTCCAGCGCCGACGTGTCCGCGCTTCAGGGCAATATCCAGCAACTCTCGCAGCAGCTTGCCGCGCTTGACGGACGGCTGAGGCCCATCGAAAGCTTCATTGGACCGGCCGCGAAGCTGCCGCCCTCCAATTCCGTGTCGACGTCCATGCCGACGGCAGAGCCGAAGCCTCAACCGGCGCCGAAGCCGGTCGTGCAGGCGCCGCCGCCGAAGCCTGCGCCCGCTCCGGAACCTGCGGCCGCACCAGCGCCAAAACCCGAACCGCAAGCGGCGGCCGCACCTAAACCGCAGCAGCAGGCCGCGCCTGTTGCCGCACCACCGCCCGCGGCTCCCCCGCCAGCTTCATCGGCGCCCGCGGCCGCGCCTCCGGCGCCTGAACCCGCCGCGCAAGCGGAGGTTGCCGAGGAGCAAGTCGACGTCGCCGCCATAGACCCAGTTGCGCTGCCGCCCGCGGCCAATGACGGCTCTACCCGCTACGGGATCGAAATCGGGAGCGTCGCCTCGCGCGACGAGCTACGACCGCTCTGGCGGGAATATTTGACGAAACACGCGGCTCTCGTCGCCGGTCTGCAGCCGCGCCGAGTCCACGCGCCGGACAACAAATGGCGGCTGATCGCCGGTCCCTTCGCCAATGCGCAGGATGCCGAAGGCGCCTGTTCGCTGTTCAAGCGTGCCAACAGACCTTGCGCGGCAACGGTCTACGCGGGTGACGCGCTTTAGGCGATTCTGCTTCGGCGGCGTACCGCGCACGGAAACTGTCACCCACGCGCGGCCAGTTCCTTCGCGGTACCGGTGCTCGCCTTACGGCTTCGCCTTCTTGATTACGGGCTCCCGTTCCGCCCAGTTCTGCGGTGCGACGAGGACGAAATCTCCATCGACGATCTGCGTAAGCAACATCGGCTTGGAGCTGTTTACGCCCCGGTCGTCGAACTTGATGGGGCCGAAGAACGTGAGGAGGTTCGTTGTCGAGATCGCGTCGCGCACCTTCTCGGGCTCGAGGCTTTGCGCCCGTTTGAACGCATCGGCGAACACATAAACGGCCGCCGCGGCCTGTGCCGATTCCGGTGACGGCTCGTAACCGTAGACACTCGTGTATAGCCGCGTGAAATCTTTTCCCGTCCCAAACAGCGCCCCTTTGTAGCGCGCGGACTTGTTCCACTGCACGGGGCAAAACAGCAGCTGAGATGACCCCTTGCGCTCCAGAGCCAAGCGGGCCTTCACGCAGTGGGTCGATGCGACCATCGGCACGTCGGCACCGGCCTGCTCGATCTGGCTGATGACCGTCATCGCGGTGCTCTCATGTCCGGAAACTAGGAACAGGTCGGGTTTGAGCGCCTTGACCTTGTCGAGCGTCGCGGACATGTCCGCGAAATCCTCGGGCAACTGATCGTCGATGACGCACGCGATTCCGAGGCGGTTCGCATCGGAGAGGACACCCTCGCGGACCTCCCGGGAGAACGCATCGTCCTTGGTAGCCATGGCGATGCTAAGGTCGTGCGCCCTCTTGCCGAACTTCTTGCTGAAGGCTGCGGCGAGTTCCAGGGCCGGTGTAAAGAACCCGTCGGGGGCCGCCGTGACCGCGAACGTATAGCGAGGACGCGGAGAGCGGCGACTGCGCGTCACCGAATGCGCTTCGACCATCGGTACCTTGTTGAGTTCGACAGTCGACTGAACATTCTGGTTTTGGCTCACGCTGTAGGGCCCGAGAATGAACTTTATGCCATCCGTCTTGATCAGCTGTTCGATCAGCTGCTGCGCCCGTTGCGGGTTCGACTGATCGTCGTAATACAGCGCCGTTAGCCGATACTGCTTTCCGGCGATCTTGACGCCGCCCTTTTTATTGATCTGGCGAATGGCAAGGTCGTAACCGTTTTTGGTATCGGTTCCGCCGCGCACGTATCGTCCCGACATCGGCACGGTCGTGCCGAGCGTGATCTCATCGTCAGCCGCAAACGTCGCTCCGCCGCCCGACATGGTCAGAGCAATGACCAGTCCGGCAACAATCCACCGGGAATTCCCCAATTGGCCCCCGCTTATTTTGTTGAGCCCTCGACCGGGCCGCATCTCACTCAACAAGTCGGGAACTGAGCCTACGCCGAATCCCTCGACCACGCATCACTTTACGCACGTTCAAAAACGTTGCAACTCGGCCTAGAGTTGATCCGTATTAAACGTATCGCAAACTTGCAATTGACCGCTCTGAAAGCCCCGGCGGAACCAGCGTACCCGCTGCGCCGAGGAACCGTGCGTGAAGGAATCGGGGACGACATAGCCTTGGGTCTGGCGTTGGATGCGATCGTCGCCGATCGCGCTCGCGGCCTGGAGGGCCTCCTCGATGTCGCCAGGTTCGATGAGGCCTTTTTCGGCCTGCATCTGATGCGCCCAAACGCCGGCGAAACAATCCGCCTGCAGCTCCATCATGACTTGCAAGGCATTGCTGCCCCTGCTGCCCATCCGGCGCTTTGCCGCCTCGACCTTGTCGGCGATCCCTAGCATCTTCTGCACGTGATGGCCGACCTCGTGGGCAATGACATAGGCCTGTGCGAAATCGCCCGGCGCCCGGAACCGATCCTTCAGTTCACGGTAGAAATCGAGGTCGATATAAACCTTCTCGTCCGCAGGACAGTAGAAGGGCCCCATGGCGGACATGCCGGTTCCGCACGCCGAGCGGACCGCGCCGTCGAACAAGACGAGTGAGGGCTCGCGGTATTGCGCGCCGAACTGCAGGAATATCTTGTTCCAGACGTCCTCCGTCGTGCCGAGCACGACGGCCACGAACTTTTTCAGATCGTCCTCGGCCGTCGACTGCGGGCGTTCGATGCCGCCGCCGCTGTCAGGCGCGGGCAGGTTCGTGGTTTGGGGCCCCTGCTGCTGCGGCAAGTGAATATCCGGGAAACCAGACTCCGACTGGCCGCTCGGCCCTGACTCCTGCATGAGGGAGCCGGGGTTGAAACCGAAGAACAGAAACAGCCCGAGGATAATCAATATTCCCAGCAGGCCGATACCGCCGCCGCCTCTACCGCCGCCGCCGCCGCTCGAGGGAAAACGCATGCCGCCGCCGCCCGGAAACGGAAACCGGAAGGCGCCGCCGCCGCCCCCCCGCCTATCTTCGATGTTTTGGCTCTCCCGCTGGCCACGCCACCGCATTGCACCGTCCTTCGAAACGCTCCACCTACTCCGAGTGCATTTTGCATGCGCCCACCAATGGCACAAGCTGCCTCGCGCCTGTTGCCGAACGGTCCTGTTTGCCGGCGCGACGCGGCGGCCATTCGGGGGCGCTGCCGAACAGGTCAAATGGGTTGAGTTTTTCGCTGCAAATCTTTGTGGCTATTAAACTAACTGACAACGAATCGTCACAGAACTGCCACAGGAACCCGCCATGCTCACGCTGCCCAGTTGAGTACAGTCTGGGCAGATAGTGCGTTCCGTGTAATGCGTACGAGCCTCGGCACTCCCCGCGCCGGGGCTCTTCTTTTAGGCACTCCGCCAACGGACCAAGGCCGGTCCGCAATTCGGCTCAAGCCGCGTTATCAGTTGAAAACCCGCGAGCCTTTAGGGGTTGTCCGCGGGTGCCGGCGCTTCCGGCGCTGGCCGTTCGGACGTCTGGTCCGGGGCCGCTTCCTTCGGAGCCTCATCGAGCAGCGGCTCGTCGATCATCTCGTCGGGGGGAGACATATCGTCGGTCATTCCCTCGCCGCCGGCCGGCTCTTCGTCCGGTGCGGTTTCGTGTATGGATTTGCCCTCGGCGGGGACTTCCGGCGCATGCCCGGCGCTTTGCGCCTTGTGCTCCGCCCCGTGGTCGGTCGCCGTTTCGCTGTCGCCGCCACCTAGTAACAGCGCCGCAATGGCAAAGCCAACGGCGATCCCCCCAAGAACGATCAGCAAATATGCGCGGCTCTGTGGGTTGTGCTGTGCCATGTGAATCCCTCCCTATCGCGCGCTCCTCTTACCGTGTAGCGCACACGGCCGCATGGCGAAGAGAGCGCCGGCCCGAGGGAGCCTATCGGCGATTCGACGCCGGGTCGAGAGCACCGCGCTGCGGCCAAACACGGTCCAATACCGGGCTCAACGCAACGGCGACCGCAAAGTTCAGGACAACCGAATAGAGCGCCGCATAGCCCGGTATCGTCAGACCGAACACTTCGAGCGGATAGATCGACGACACGAACCCCCGCGTCGCCGCCATGTAGGTTCCGACGGCCGTACCGATGGCCCAGCCCAACAGCAGCGCACGGGCATTCAGCCCGCGCGCGAAGAGCCCTAGGAGGATCGGCGGGAGAAGCTGGATGATCCAAATGCCGCCGAGAAGCTGCAATTGGATCGCGTAGCTGTGCGGGATGGCCAGAACAAAGACGACCGCACCGACCTTCACGACCAGCGAGACGATCTTGGCGACCTTGGCTTCCTGCGCATCGGTGCAGTCCGGCCGCCAATACTCCTTGTAGATGTTCCGGGTGAACAGGTTGGCGCAGGCGATCGACATGATCGCCGCCGGGACGAGCGCGCCGATGGCCACGGCCGCGAAGGCGACTCCGGCGAACCAGCTCGGGAACATATCGAGAAAGAGCGCCGGCACGGCAAAATTCGCGCCGTAGCGCTCGAAGCCAGAAGCGTGCAGCGGGTTCTTATCCACGCCGGCAGCGATCGCCATGTAGCCCAGCAGCGCAATCAGCCCCAGCACGAAGGAATAGGCCGACAATGCCGCAGCGTTCCGCCGGATCACATGGCCGCTCGAAGCACTCAAGATACCTGTCATCGCATGCGGATAAAGAAACAGCGCGCAGGCCGAACCCAGCGCAAGCGTGATGTAGGCGGAGTAGTCCCCGAGCGACCCTTCCGCCGGCGGGCGGAGCGTCAGTTTTGCCTCGGGAACGGCGTCGAAGATTGCGCCATAGCCGCCGAGCTTCGCCGGGATGATCACGATCGCTGCAAAAATGGTGATGAAGATCAGCATGTCCTTCACCACGGCGATCAGGGCCGGCGCACGCAGGCCGCTCGTATAGGTGAACGCGGCAAGGACGACAAAGGCGATGATGAGCGGGATGTGGCCGACGATGCCGTGGGTGGGGAACCCAAGCGCGCCGATCACGACCTCCATGCCGACGAGTTGCAGAGCGATATAGGGCATGGTGGCGAGAAGACCGGTCAGCGCCACGGCGAGCGCCAATAGCCGTGAATTGAAACGGGCCCGCACATAGTCGGCGGCCGTCACGTGACCTTCCCTCCGGGCGATGACCCAAAGCCGCGGAAAGACCAGAAACAGGATCGGGTAGATCATGACCGTGTACGGCACGGCGAAGAAGCCCATGGCGCCCACCCCGAACACGAGCGCCGGCACGGCGATGAACGTGTAGGCCGTGTAGAGGTCGCCGCCGAGCAGAAACCACGTCACGATCGTACCGAAACGGCGGCCGCCGAGCCCCCATTCGTGGAGCTGATCGAGGTCGGCCTTCCGCCAACGGGCGGCAATGAAGCCAATCCAGGTGACGAAGAGGAATAGCGCCACGAAGACAATCGTGGCCGTCACGTTGAGAGTCACCGGGCCGCTCCCGGGCCGCGCCCCGCACGCACTTTCCCGTTCGCCTTACGGTCGAGCTTGCCGTCGGCGAACGCCTTACGCCCTTCGAGAACGTACACGCCCATCACCACCGCCGCGCCGGCGAGGATCGCCGCGAGCTGGTACCAGTAGAAGAACGGAATTCCTCCAAGGGCCGGCCCTATACGGTTGTAGAACGGCACCCAGGCCACGAGCGCGAATGGAATGAGCAGCAAGAGCCGTGGCCAATATCGCCAAAGACTCGCCTTTGCCTCTTTGCGCGCCATGATTCGCCCCCCTCGTCTCGTATCCGGGCAGCAGCCCGAAGCCGGACGGGACCATACTGAATGGTTGAGCGGCTTGCGACGGCCAATTTTGCGCATTTTGCCTGGCCGGAGCGCGCCTCGCGGCGAAAGATTTGCCCGAAGGGGAGCTTGCTGGTTGACCTTGGGGCGCCTCACGGCCCATATGGACGCTGTTGTGAGAGCGCGTAGCTCAGCCGGTAGAGCATCTGACTTTTAATCAGAGGGTCCTGGGTTCGAGTCCCAGCGCGCTCACCAAATCTCACGATAATTCAATACGCTATTTGACCGGGACACAGACCGATGCGGGGCGTTGGTTTTGTGTCCGCGCAGTGTCCGAATAAATTAGCTTTCCGGACTCGCGACACGCTTCAACCGCGTTGGGCGCAAAATCCGGGTCGTGCATCTCGATCTGGACTGGCCGTCCGATCTTGTCCCCCAACTCAGCTTCCCAGTTACGACGCTCGCCGCACCAAATGCCGGAGGGTGTCTCTCCGTCTCGTCCACGAATTACAACGGCGAGATCAACGTCGCTGCCAACCTTCGCCATACCCTTGGCGACGCTGCCGAACAACCAGACTTCACCGACGAAGATGTTGCCCGCGGCCCACTCGCGAATAATTCGGGAAAGCTGTTCGATCGAAGGGAATTCAACCCGCCCCTTTCCCCTCGCCTGCTTCAAAGCCTGCACCAGCGCATTATAGAAGTGGCTCATGGACCTGACCTTGTGGTCCGGCCCCAAGTAACCCTGGATCAATCCGTGCGCTGTGGCGCGCGCCTCGGCGTCGAGTTCGTCGTCTGTCATAGGAGCCCCTCTGTGACTCCCCCCTGCGCGAACTTAGCCTAGCAGACCAGAACCGATTTGCGAGGGACGTCGCCGGTCAGTTGTTCCGGCAGGGCGTAGCCTCGAACTCGCACGTTCCACCGTTGCAAATCATTCTCTGGTTCTTGGCGACACCCGTTGAGCACCAAACCTTCGGGAAGATTCTTTCGCAATATCTTACCCAGGCCACACGCGCTTTGGTTTCCGCATCGCCTGGTAGCATGCTAAGGGTGCGGGAATTCCCGCGGAACCCCTTCTCTTTGCAAATAACCTCAGCAAGGGCGGGTGACGCAGCGATGGAGACCAGCAACAGAGCGGCGAGGAATCGAGCAATCATGCTTTTCTCTCCCGTGGTTGTGAGCGATCAGCGTAGCCGCATTTCGGTCATTCACCAACCGCTGGTGGCTGGCCTCTAGGTCGGCCCCTCACGCATGGCGGAACGACGGCTGAGCGGCTTCGTGTTCGCCTGCTCTCGATCTCCAACCTATCCAGGTAGTCGCCAATCTCATCAGCGATCTCGTTGGTGAGCCCCAGGACGGTTACGAGATTTCCGGCCACGTTCTCCGCGGCACGTTTGTCACAGTCGATCATATTCGCCGCACCGTGCTCGCATAAGCCGACCAGGGCGTTCAGTTGGTAAGAGCGATGGATCATCCGCTCGAGTTCGTCCGTCACAGCCCCTCCGCCTCGTCGTCCCAATCCGGCTCGCAGTCGTCATGCTGGGCGTCTTCGTCCTCGCACTGGTCCTCCCGGTCGTCACCGTGCCGTACCCGTTGGCAGAGGTCTGCGGATAGTACTCACACCCGTTCCTGCGCCAACCAGGTCCGTGCCGAATAGATCGGTGATCTCATCCCGGAAAATGTCCATTGCGGCAACCGCAACCGTGATGCCGGCGACAATCGCAACGCCGGGATTGGCAAGCGCCAATGAGCCCGCTGCGAACGCGCCTCATTACGGAACCGCTCGGCGTATCTTTGAGATACGGCCCGTAACCTCATCTGGATGTCTACTGCTTTCGGGCGCAACTAGAACAAGCATCTAGGGCCACGAGGACCGTATGTATGCTAGTGCCCCCAGGCGAACCTTCTGCGCCTAATTGAACAGCCAAGCCGGGCTCCCCTTGCGCGAACTCCTTGACCGGTGGCCGTAGCGTCCAACCGTACAGCCACCCCTCACCGCACTTTCCGCCCCCGCCGTGCACCTTCATCCGGATGGACAAACCCCCTTCGTGCACTAACAATCACACCGAACCGCTCAGTTGAGGCCGACCTCAGACGCCGCAGGCGATTGCTGAGTTCGTCGAGTGCTAGGAACGTCGACGAACCACAACGTGAAGAGGATTGACCAATCAACGACGATATCTCAGCAGTCCGTGCAGATACTCATTCCGAAGGTCTTGCAGACCTGTCACCGGCGTATTTCGGGATGGCTATGGCGACCGGAATTGTCTCGCTCGCCGCTTGGCAAGCGGGTCGTCCACATATGGCAGAGATACTCTTCGTTCTGAACGTATTCATTTATGCACTGCTGTGGGGATTGAACATTGTTCGAGTATTTCGCTTTCCCCGCCGGTTTGGAGCCGACCTGATTGATCATCGCCGAGGCCCCGGGTTTTTCACATTCGTCGCGGCAACGAGCATTCTTGGTACCCAATTTGTCATCCTCGCCGATAACGGCTCGGCAGGATTCGTACTTTGGTTTGTGGCGGTCGGTCTTTGGATCTGCCTGATTTATACGATCTTGACCGCGCTCACCGTGAAGGAAAGCAAACCGACACTGGAGCAAGGTATCAGCGGTGCTTGGCTCTTGGCAGTCGTCGCCACCCAGTCGATCGCGGTACTCGCCGCAATTCTCGCCGCACGTGTCGCACAACCCATTCGGATCGAGTTGAATTTCCTGGCGCTATCAATGTGGCTCTGGGGTGGGATGCTCTACATCTGGATGATGTCGCTCATCTTCTATCGGTACACGTTTTTTCGCTTCTCGCCAGGTGACCTGTCGCCACCCTATTGGATCAACATGGGCGCAATGGCAATTTCCACACTGGCAGGGGCGCGTTTGATTGCGAATACCGGAGATGCGCCGTTTCTGGCGACGCTATTGCCGTTCCTAAAGGGCTTTACGGTCTTTTACTGGGCGACCGGAACGTGGTGGATACCTATGCTGCTGATCCTCGGCGTATGGCGCCACGTCTACAAGCGCTTCCCATTCGTTTACGACCCGCTTTATTGGGGCGCCGTCTTCCCACTGGGAATGTATGCCGTTTCAACCACGTCGATGGTCGACGAACTAGGTTTCGTGTTCCTCAAAGAGTTGCCGTTGATCTTCTTCTGGGTTGCGTTTGCCGCGTGGCTCATCACCTTTGCGGCGCTCATTATCGGGCTACTGCGTCGATTTACTCGTGGCCCTGCAAACGCTTGATGCAACATTCGGCCTTGCGAGAAGTCGCCAGCCAGCCAAGCAGCTCGAGGTTCGCGACAAGCGGCGGCAGCCAATACGCAATGAGAAAATCACCGTTTCAGCGCGCTGAGCGCCGAGACCCCGCCCTGCTCGGCGTCCTGTGACAGACTACGGCCGGCGGCCGTTTCCGGCCCGCCGAACGAGAGTAGCGCTGCGACAAACTGCACCCCTAGATTGCCTAATTGTAATGATCTCCCGGCACGAGCAGTCCTATAATTTCTTATCTGACGGGCCCCTCCTCCCCCTATCCCGTCAGTGCCCCAAGACAGCCCCGGAGCCCCCCAGCGCCGGGGCTTCCTTTTTGTGGCGGACTCTCCGCTCCGGTTCGCGAAAAAGGGCGGAGCCCTTTCGGACACCGCCCCCGATTCCTTCAAAGGACCTCTACCACTCGCGTATGGATCCGCGTGCGCTAGATTTCGGCCACCACTAGCTCCCGCGCGTGACGGTGCCCTTCACAAGGCCCTTGGAGCACGCCTTCTTGAATTCCTTCTTCGTGATAACGCCGTCCTGATTACCGTCGGCGAGATTCCAGTTCACAATGAAAGGGCCGGCATTCTGGCGGGTCAGATAATCGCCATCACCGACAGCTGCTTTCCAAACCACTTTGCAGTCCTTCTTGTTCAAGACTGCAGAGGGGCGGCCGGAAGTCATCGTCGCAGCGGACGCATAACCGGTGGCAAGCACTGCTGCCACCCCGAACACGATTGCGACCGTCTTTTTCTTACTTCTGCTCCTCCGCCCAGACCGCTTCGTTTTCTAGCTGCGCCGCTGGGCGTTGGAGCGCAGCCACAGACTCTCAATTAGGCAGACACCGGAGGGTTGCAAGGTGCCAACCGTGAGTACGAGAAATATTTTTGTGATTTTGGTGCAATTGTGGCAACACAAATTACCCATTTTGACCTATTTTGATCTCAAATGATCCGTCGCGCCTTTGCGTGACCTGCCGCTCGTTCGCGCAATCCACGCCTTCCCGCCGTTAGAACATCAGGCAGATCAACTTATTCCGTAGTCTGTCGGCCAGGCCATAGAGGGGCCTTTCGGATCGTGCGACGAGGAACAGCACGTCGCGATGGGTCGTGAGGCCATCCGCGACGACCACCGCCATAACAGGCGACCCGAGCTTCCGAAGCATGTCGCCGCCATAGCTCCGGTAATGACCGTGCTTCTCTTCGTTGGGGTATCCCCAGTCGAGGGTCTTCAGCTTCCGGGCAGGAC
Source organism: Hyphomicrobiaceae bacterium (assembly GCA_020637815.1). Classification (GTDB taxonomy): domain Bacteria; phylum Pseudomonadota; class Alphaproteobacteria; order Rhizobiales; family Methyloligellaceae; genus Methyloceanibacter. Next base: position 560,793 of record JACKJS010000001.1, read on the forward strand.
TTGGAACGGTGATCTGCGCGACGCCATCGCCGGAGAGAATCCGACGCATCTCGCCGATGGCGGCCACGTCGTTTTCCACGTGTTCGAGAACGTGATTGCAGACGACCCAATCATAGCTTTCGTCCGGCCGGTCCACCGACTGAACATCCAGGTGGTTCTCGATCCCGTAGAAGGAGCGCTCGCAGGAGGCGAACCAATCATCCTGAAGCCAGTTCTCTCCCGAGAAGATGAGAGCCCGGCGGTTGGTCAGGTTCGGGCGGATGAGTTCGTAGAACGCAAACACCGCCCTGTGGCGATCCCCATGCGTGCACTGGGTGCAGGTGAGCCTGTCGCCGCGGAATGATGTGCTCCCGCAAACTGGACAGCGCTTCGGGTCCGACCCAGCGGCTGAACCGTGCCCCGACTGAAGATTCCGGCGAAACAACCGCATGATAGTCCCCCGCCAAAGGAACTATCATAGCGGGTTTCGGTCGAGCCCGCCCGTTTTTGGCAGGAAACACGCCCCTGGCTGCAGCAGAATCCCCTCGATGCACCCGGAAGGTCGCCATAGGGGCCCCGCCTCAAGCGATGCTCGCGATCTTGCCCTGCCCCGCCCCTCGCGGAACGGGCGGAAATCCGCCGAAACGCGCGGTTTTCCGGAGCTCAGCCCCCGCGATCTCATGTATCACTTTGCGCCAAACCGTGGCCAAAACATCACAGCATTTCCCGTCAAAGGCCGATATAGTCATCCTCAGAATCGACAGAAAGAAATGGGGGACCAACCAATGCGTCTGCTTATCGCTACTGCTATCATCATCTCTGCCACGATCGGTCTGGGCGGCTGCTTCGGCCACCACGAGAAGGCCGTTGTCGTCGAGCCGTTGAAGCTCGGCTAAGCAATCTTGACGACGAGATAGCGCTTCAAACTATCTCTCCGGCAAATGCCAAACCCGGCTGGGTCTCTCAGCCGGGTTTTTCATTGCTTGCATGACATCGAACACGGAAGCCCCGCTGGGCGCCCCCCTTGTTAACCCGCCAAAACCAACACAGCCGCCCCCGACCTGGGAGCGGCTGTGCAGTCAAAGCCAATCCGGTCCTATCGTGAACCGGCGAGGCAGGCCCAAGAGCCTACTTACACTTGGTCATGCCGTGCATCGCCATCTTGGCGTCCGCCTCGGACTTGTACTCACCCATCATCGCAAATTTCTCCGTATCTGTCGGAGCCGTCTGCGTCATGGTGCACTTGTTGGCCGCCTTGTCGAAGACGATGTAGAACGGGCCCATCGCCAAAGCAGGGGTGGCGACAGCGACGATCAGGGCCGCAGCGATCAGGGTTTTCTTCATGGGGGTATCTCCTCGTTTCTTCGCCGAGGCAGAACTGCCTCGCGCGCTAGATCAGAACACCGATGGTCGCTCACTGGAAAGTCAACTTCGCGACAGTGGCAGTCGCGGCATTTTCAAATAGACGTGAGAGCGGACGTGATCGACTTGCCGGCAGGCCGAGAGACAGTGCGGCCCCGAGGTCGTGACGCTTCGGTTCTACTCGGCCGGCGAACTCGCAAAGCGGCGCCGAAGCCGCAGATAGACTGTTCGTTTGAGGAAATAATAGGCGGGGCGCCCCATAATCGCGATCGCGATGAATTTCGAAAGAAAAGGCGTCGCACCGAGAAAGCCCGAAAGACCCGCCTTGAAGCCCGGATCCAGATCCATCGCCATCACGACGGGAATCATCGGCCAAGCCAAATACGCCCCGACGAGAACGACTGCGCCTAGCGTAAACCGCCATCCGACTTGCTCGGCGCTGTACTCTGGTTCCGTAGCAGCGATGACCGTCTCCTTCGCTGGCGTCTTCAGCGGGCTGACAAAGCTCGGCGGGAAAGCGTCCCATGTCCGTTGGAACGGCGTGCACCCCTCGCCGACTTTAGCGTCCGGTTCCCACCCGTAAAACACCCATTCGCACGTGCAATAGCCGGACAATGCGGCAATTTCGGGCAAGGTTCGCGGGCAGCGCCCGCCTCAGCCGCCCTCGTGGGTGGCGACGAGCCAGGCCGGATCGAACCACCGGTCCGCCTCGCCATCGTAGGGAAGCCGGTTGATATCCCAGTGACGGATATAGGGAGCGTATACGTCCCACACGGACGGACCGCCTCCCACATACACGACGCGGTCCGGGAACCAGCCAAAGACTTCCTCCGGATGGTGGACCGAACGAATCTCGACGATTGTCCGGTCCTCATAGGCATACTTCGGAAAGGCCGAGACGGTCTTGGGCCCCGCGATGACGACGTGACCGCGAGTCACATCGAAGAAGCGGGCGACATCGGCGACATATTCGCGGCCCTTATTGCCTTCCCACGGCAATTCACCGTTCAGTCCGAGCTGCCCCTTTTGCCCGATGGCGATGATCGCACGTATGTCTGCCACAAAGTTCCTCCATCTGAACTGGCCTTCCTTTTATCGGCCGCCCGCCCAATGGCAAGGATTGCTGCAAGGGCAGCGCGCCATAAAAGAACAGACCCTCGTGCAAGATCGCGTTTCCAGACACCACGCCACCTAAGATGGCGCTCAATGGCAGATTGTCCATGGCACCCCGCCTCGCCTCGAACCCCTATCAGAGCCAAGCATTCAAGGCGATCGGCCTCATGGTCCTCTCCACGATTTGCATGGCCATGCTGGATACGACCGCCAAGTACCTGACCGACATCGAGAAACTTCCCGTCGCCCAGGTCGTCTGGATGCGCTTTGTCGGACATGTCGTCTTCAGCGCCGTGGTCCTCTGGCCCTTTGCGCTGAGCCCCTCATTGCGGTCGCAAAAGCCTTGGATCCAGATCATCCGCTCGTGCCTGATGATCCTGACGACGGTGCTAAACTTCATAGCCCTGAAGTATCTCCAGCTCGACGAGAACATTGCGATCTTCTTTCTGATGCCGCTTCTGGTCGCTGGGCTCTCCGGCCCCTTGCTCGGCGAGTGGGTGGGATGGCATCGCGCCCTGGCCATTGCCGCGGGCTTCGTCGGGGTCCTCATCGTGATGCACCCAGGTCTCGGCGAAGTGCACTGGGCAATGCTTCTGACGCTCGGGGCGACGCTCGGCTTTTCGTTGTTCAATATCGCCACGCGTTATCTCGCCGCCTACGATTCGCCATCGGTCACGCAGACCTATACGCCACTGGTGGGTCTCCTGGTGACGCTGCCCTGGGGGCTGATGCATTGGCAGGCGCCGGACTCCTGGCTCGCATGGCTACTGCTCGCCTCGCTCGGGTTTTGGGGCGGCCTCGGTCACTGGATCATCATCCTCGCGCACCGGCTGGCGCCCGCGGGCGTTCTGGCGCCATACGTCTATCTAGGTCTCATCTGGATGTCGGTCTCGGGCTACCTGATCTTCGGACACGTTCCGACGATGTGGACGCTCGCTGGTGCCGTCGTCGTGATCCTGGCTGGCCTCTATCTTCTGGCGCGTGAACGTATCGCCGACGGGCGGAGACGGACGAGCAAGAAGGTGGCGGGATCCGAATTCGACCCCACGCAATAGTGCCTAGCCGCCGCCTTGGCTGGCGGCGTAACGGCGCTGCATGTCTTCTGTGAACGCGCTATAGCGGCCCTCGGCAATCGCGGCGCGGGCGCCGGCCATCAGCTCTTGGTAGAACTGCACATTGGCGTAGGTGACGAGCATCGCACCGAGGATTTCGCCGGACTTCACCAGGTGGTGGAGGTAGGCGCGCGAATACCGTGCGGCCGGACAGGCGCTTTCCGGATCGAGCGGGCTCAGATCCTCGGCATATTGCGCGTTGCGCAGATTGACCCGCCCGCCCCAGGTGAAGGCCTGGCCGTGGCGCCCCGACCTCGTCGGCATCACGCAGTCGAACATGTCGATGCCGCGCGCGACCGCACCCACGATGTCGAGTGGCGTACCCACGCCCATCAAATAGCGGGGCCGGTCCTCCGGCAAAAATGCCGTCGTGACATCGACCATGTCGAACATGGCCTCCTGTCCTTCGCCGACCGCAAGCCCTCCCACCGCGTAGCCGGGAAAGTCCATGCGGACGAGCGTTCGCGCCGAGTCCTCTCGCATGTCCGGGTACACGCTACCTTGGACGATGCCGAACAATGCTTGCCCTGGCGCGCTCATTTGCTGAAAGGCAGCCTTGGAGCGCTCGGCCCAACGCATCGACAGATCGAGCGAGACGCGCGCTTCCTCGCGCGTACACGGAAACGGCGTGCACTCGTCGAACGCCATTTGGATGTCGGCGCCGAGAAAGCATTGGACCTCGATTGCGCGCTCCGGCGTCAGATGAATCGGCGTTCCATCCAAATGGGAACGGAAGGTCACCCCGTCCTCGCCGATCTTGCGTAGCTTTGCGAGCGACATGACCTGATAGCCGCCGCTATCGGTGAGGATCGGCTTGTCCCAATGCATGAAGCTGTGCAGGCCGCCAAGCTTGCCGATGCGCTCCGCGCCCGGACGCAACATCAGATGATAGGTGTTGCCAAGGATGATGTCCGCGCCAGCAGCCGCCACGTCTTCGGCAAACATGGCCTTCACCGTGGCTCGCGTTCCGACCGGCATGAAGGCGGGGGTGCGGATCTCACCGCGCGGCGTTTCAATGAGACCGAGGCGCGCAGCACCGTCCCGCGCCTTCAGCGCGAACGAAAACGCTGCGGTCACGCCTGATCCTCGAGGCTCAGCAAACACGCATCGCCGTAGGAATAGAAGCGGTAACCGTCGGAGATGGCGTGCGCATAGGCCGTCTTCATGGTCTCGAGCCCGCTAAAGGCGCTTACGAGCATGAACAGCGTGGAGCGCGGCAGGTGGAAATTCGTCAACAGGCGGTCGACGAAGCGAAAGCGATAGCCGGGCGTGATGAAGATATTCGTCTCGCCGTGGAACGGCTTCAACGTGCCGAACTCGTCCGAGGCGCTTTCCAAGAGTCTCAGCGTCGTCGTCCCGACGGCGACGATCTTGTTGCCGCGCGACTTGATGGCATTCAGCGCGAACGCCGCCTCCGTGTTGACCTCTCCGTGCTCGGCATACATCTCATGATCGTCGGTGTCCTCCGCACGTACGGGCAGAAACGTCCCCGGCCCCACATGCAGCGTCACGAAATGCGCGATGATGCCCAGCTCTTCGAGAGTCTTGATGAGCCGTTCGGTGAAATGGAGCCCGGCAGTCGGCGCGGCGACGGCCCCTTCCTGCCTTGCGAACGTCGTCTGATAGTCCTTGCGATCCTGATCGTCCGGCGCGCGGTGGGACGCGATGTAGGGCGGCAGCGGCATCGCTCCCAGAGCTTCGATCGCATCGTGTAGCGCTTGGCCGCAGAGATCGAAGGCCAGCGTAACAATACCGTCCTCGCCCTTTGACTCGACCGTCGCATCGAGCGTGCCGAGGGTGCAGACACTGCCGCCCGCGCCGAACTGGATGCGGTCTCCAGGCTCAAGCCGCTTTCCGGGCTTGGCCAAGGCCTGCCAGCGATGATCGTCTAGCTTCTCGATGAGCGTCGCGGCAATGTGCGCGACCGCATCGCCCCGGGCGCGCACGCCCGTCAATGCCGCCGGGATAACGCGCGTGTCGTTGAAGACGAGCGCGTCTCCAGGCTCGAGCAACAAGGGCAAGTCGGCCATGAGCTTGTTGGCGAACAAGTCCCGCTCGCCGGGCTTAACCACCAGCAAACGGGCGGCGTCGCGCGGATGCACAGGACGCAGCGCGATCAGGCCGTCTGGAAGATCGAAGTCGAATAGGTCTGTTCGCAAAGATACCCCGTCGGGGCTAGAGCATTCGAACCATGAGCGCGCCGACAAAGACAAGTAGCACACCCGATACGCGCCCGGCACTGAGTTCCCGCTGAGCAAGATCGAAAAGGCCGTAGCGGTCCAAAAAAAGCGCGGCGATGAGCTGTCCGGCAATTCCGAGCGCCATCACCGCCGCGACGCCAATTCTCGGCGCAAGCATCAGATTGACCACCACGTAGATGACGCCCAGCAGTCCTCCGCCGAGGAGCATGTAGAGCGGCATGGACGGGATCGCCCCGAGATTCGTGCTCCCGCGCGCGAAGAGCAGCACGAACACGGCGAGGAACGCGGTTCCGACGCAGAACGACCACAACGCGGCCGAGAGAGGATGTCCAAGGCGCGCCGCGACTTCGGCGTTGATGGGAGCCTGCGCCGCGATCATACCGCCGGCAACCAAAGCCACCACCGTCAGTAGGATAGCTGCCGCGGACATGGGTGCGTTCTCCTGGGACTTACCGCCTCTCCCCGCGATCATTCGGCGACGTCGGCGGCGATCTTCGCCGAGACGATCTTGTCGGGATTTGCGGGCGGCTCGCCGCGATTGATCTGATCGACAGTCTCCATGCCATCCAACACGCGGCCCCAGACGGTGTATTTGCGGTCAAGGAAGGTGGCGTCGTCAAAGCAAATGAAGAACTGGCTGTCTGCGGAATCGGGCGACTGCGCGCGTGCCATCGACACGGCACCGCGCGTATGGGGCTCGGTGTTGAACTCCGCCGCGAGCTTCCGGCCCGATCCGCCTGTGCCCGTACCCGTGGGATCGCCGGTCTGCGCCATGAAGCCTTCGATCACACGGTGAAACGGCACACCATCGTAGAAGCCCTGCCGGGCAAGCTCCTTGATACGCGCGACGTGGTTGGGCGCGAGGTCGGGACGCATTTCCACGACAATATCGCCTTTGGTGGTCTCGAGAATGAGAGTGTCTTCGGGATTGGCCACGGTTTGGGCTCCTTATGTTTGTGTTTCGTATTGCACGTGACGAGACGATTACTCAATCGTCGCTTTCTTGATGTAGTCGAGCTTGGGGAACTGCGTGACCAGGTATGCGTTCCCTTGCGCCTTGATCAGCCCCTGGTTGGGACCGTTACCGCGCGGCGCGCCTTCGCCATAGCCCTTGTACAGCGAGTCGACCACGTCCATGCCCGAGATCACTTTGCCGAAAGGCGCGAAACCTTGGCCGTTCAGCATAGAGTTGTTGTTGAAATTGATGAAGACCTGGGTCGTCCGCGTGTTGGGACCGGCGGTCGCGAACGTGACCGTGCCCCGGGAGTTCGACTCGCGCACCGGATCGTCCTTGATATTGGCATCGGACCAGGCGGCCGACACATCCGGGTTTCCGCTGATGCCGAACTGAACCATGAAGCCGTCGATCACGCGGAAGAAGCGCGCATCGTTGTAGAAACCGGCCTTGACCAGGTTGAAGAAGCGGTCGGCGCCGTTCGGCGCCCAGTCGCGATTCACCTGGATGACGAACGTTCCCTTCGAGGTATCGAACTTTGCCTTGTATGTATCGGGCGCGCGCGCGTTGAGCGTCGACGGATCCCCGAGATTCTGGGCCGACGCGGGGGTGAAGGCAGTCATGCCGGCGAAGAGCAAGGATGCGGCGAAAAGGACGGCGGTCCTGATTGTCATGGGGTTCCTCGTTTATTGACCACGAAAGACTAAGGGGCGAGTTTGCGTTTCAGCGCGGTATTGACGGAGTCCGGAACGAATTTCGAGACATCGCCGCCCATTGCCGCAATCTGACGGACGAGACTGGCGGCGATATGGCGCGTTCCGGGCGACGCGGCGAGGAAGACGGTCTCGATATCGGGCGACAGCGCCGCGTTCATGCCGGCCATCTGCATCTCATAGTCGAAATCGCCAGCGTCGCGCAGCCCGCGAAACACAACCACCGCACCCGCTTCTCGCGCCGCATCGACCGTGAGCCCGTCATAGGTAACCACGCCAAGACCGAGATTGAGTTCCGTGGCGATGGGTTCGAGAGCCTGTTGCGCAAGCACGACGCGCTCCTCAGGAGTGAAGAACGGTCCTTTGCTGTGATGCGTTCCAATGGCGATGACGAGGCGGTCGACGAGATGCGCCGCGCGGCGCACGATATCGACGTGCCCCAACGTGACGGGATCGAAACTTCCCGGATAAAGACCGACGCGCATGCCGCTCACGCTCCTGTTGTCCCGTCGGCTATCCGCTCCCACCAGGCGGACGGACGCGAAGGCCACCTCGCGGCCCCTTCTAGCCGCGCGGGGGTACGGTCGGCAAGAGCGCGGGACCAACTTGACCACACTTGTTGACCACAGTTGGAACGTGAACCCATATAGAAAATGGGCCCGGCGGATCGCCAGGCCCACACAGTTTAGCGGAGGGTGAAGCGGCTATTTCAGGTCGTCATAGGCGGTCGTGGTTCCGTGACCGCCCAACAGATCGCTGAGATTGAAGCGATAGCCGAAACCGGCGGACACGATCAGCGGATCGAGATCCACATCGGCCCGGACCGGCGTTCCGTTCCATTTGGCCGACGTATCGAGCCAGGTCTTCTTCACGTCGGCATTTAGGTACCAGCCATTGCCGACAGAGATGTCCAGGCCCGCCTGAAGCGTGAAGCCGAGACCGTCGTCGATGCTGAGATCCGCAGCGCCCAGCTTGTTCTGGCCCGTCCCCTCGTCGAAGAAGGCAATGTATTGGAGGCCCGCGCCGACATAGGGTTTGAACGTGCCGTTGGGATTGAAGTGATACTGCGCGGTCAGAGCCGGCGGGAATATCCAGGTATCGCCAAGCTCACCGAGGCCAGCGATGCTGCCCGCGGCGTCGATCTCGTGCTTCGAGAAGCAGCAGAACAGCTCGACCGCGATATTGTCCGTGAAGAAATATGTCAGGGTCATCGCCGGGATGACTTCATCGCTCGCTTCGGCATCGGCGCCTGGAATGCGGGAGCCGCCGGCGAACACCGTTGCGCTGGAATCCGGCAGAACGCCCGTCACCAAGCCGCGGATCATGAAGTCTCCGTGCTGATCGCCGGCCAATGCGGGCTTCGCCACGCCGGCGAGCGACACGGCCAAGGCAAAGGCGGCCGCCAATGCGGTCAAAGTCGTTTTCATTGCGTCCCCCAGTCTTTACCCGGGGGCCCTAGAACCCCCGCCTTTTTCATATTCTCTACTTTCCTCCGACGGTTCTTTCGCTCGCACCAGCCTGGATCGCGCCCGAAGGCTGACCGAAGTCAGGATTTGTCGTCTCCCAATACGGGTGTTGCGTGGGCGACACAGTTTTTCTTGATTCAGATCAAGCCGTTGGGGGTGTCGCCCCTTCGCGCTCTCGTCATTTGGAACGAGCCTGGGTTGATCGGCGTCAAAGTGCGACTCACCCGGTTTTGAGATGACTGGCGCAACCGACGCTGCCAATCCTCCGTCTCGCGGGATGTCCCATTTGGCCTCTTCCAGTTTGAACAACCTGACGTTTTCCCATGGGGTCGATGCGTCTTCGTCGGCCGAATGGCCGGTCCTGATTCCGAATGGCGTCTTGAGCCACGGCACCACGGTGCATACGCGGCGCGGCCAGCCTTTACCGCTCAGCATTGCCGGCGAGGAGACGGTCTTCGTCGTGCGCATGGCGACGCTCTTGTTTCGCCTGACGTTACCCGGGGATCTCCGCCAAGGCGTGTCGCTGCTCTATCCCGGCGACGTGTTTCGCTCGGCTTTCGTGCCGCCCGGGGGCGAAGCCCGCTTGCTGGCCCTCACCCCCGGCGAGGTGTTGCGGTTTCGCTTCGACGCGTTTTCCGAACTCATGGCGGCGGCGCCCGCGGCGCGGGCCTATTTCGACCTCGCGGTGGCGCGGCAAATGGCGCGCCAAGCCATCCACTTGGCCGCGATCGGGCAGCTCGACTGCTTTCAGCGGCTCGTCACGTTCCTGATGGAACTTGCGCTGCACACCGGCGCTCCGGCTTCGGACGGACGGGTAGTCTTCGAGATGCCGCTCAGCCGGAGCGAGATCGCAGAATATTTGGGTGTCAATGCCGATACGCTCTCGCGGATCATGTCTCGGCTGCGCGGCGAAGGCCTTCTCATTCAACCCGACCGTCATACCGTCTATGTCAGCGACCTGGAGGCGCTGGCCGCCCTGTCACCCGCATCGCCGGCGCTGATGTCGTTGTGCGGCGGCGCGGCGCCGGAGCCAGCCGACCTCTAAGCGGTTTCCGGACCGCTTGGATCGATCCCGCCGCCCTCCTCGTCATCGCCATTTTCGTCGCCGTTGCCGTTCTCGTCCGGAATGTGCTCCACTGAGACCACACGCTCGTCGGCGGCAGTGTCGAAAATGATGACGCCTTGGGTCGAACGGCCAACGACCGAGATGCCGTCCACGGGAACCCGGATCAGCTGTCCGCGATCGGTCACGAGCATGACCTGATCGCTGTCGTCGGCGGGGAACGAGGCGACCAGCTTGCCGTTCCGCTGGTTTACGGTCATGCCGATAATGCCTTTCCCGCCCCGACCGGAGACCCGGTACTCATAGGCGCTGGAGCGCTTGCCGTAGCCGTTCTCCGAGATCGTCAGCACCATCTGCTCATGGGCGCTGAGCTCGGCGTACCGCTCCGGACTGAGCGCAACGTCGGCGGCATCCTCGGTCTCCGGCTCCAGGTCCGGTTCCTGCTCCGAGCCGCCGCGGCGCATCATGTTGGCCTGGCGGACATAGGCGGTGCGTTCGGCCGCATCGGCCTCCACATGGGTCAGGATGGCCATGGAGATGAGCTCGTCGCCCTTGGCGAGATTGATGCCGCGCACGCCGGTGGAGTCGCGCCCCTTGAACACGCGCACATCGGTCGCCGGGAAGCGGATGGCCTGGCCGTCACGCGACGTCAGGAGCACGTCCTGCTGTTCGTTGCAGACATCGACGCCGACGATACGGTCGCCTTCCTCCAGCTTCATCGCGATCTTGCCGTTCTGGCGAACCTCGACGAAGTCGGAGAGTTTGTTGCGCCGGACGCTGCCGTCATTGGTGGCGAACATCACGTCGAGCTTTTCCCACGAGTCTTCGTCCTCCGGCAGAGGAAGGATCGTGGTGATGATTTCGTCCTTGCCGAGGGGCAGCAGATTGATCAGCGCCTTACCCCGGGCCTGCGGCGCGGCCAATGGCAGGCGCCAGACCTTCATCTTGTATGCCATGCCGCGCGAGGAGAAGAACAGCACGGGCGTGTGTGTGTTGGCGATATACAGACGGCTGACGAAGTCTTCGTCCCGCGTCGCCATGCCGGCGCGCCCCTTGCCGCCACGACGCTGCGCCCTATAGGTCGAGAGCGGTACACGCTTGATGTAGCCCTTGTGAGACACGGTCACGACCATGTCTTCGCGCTGGATGAGGTCTTCGTCCTCGACCTCGCCCATCATCTCCGTGATCTCGGTGCGTCGGGGCGTACCGAACTGCTCCTTGAGATCGGTCAGCTCGGTCTTGACGATCGCGACGATCCGCGCGCGCGACCGCAAGATTTCGAGATAGTCCGCGATCTGCGCGCCGAGCCCCATCAACTCGTCGCCGATTTCGTCGCGGCCGAGCGCCGTCAGGCGTTGCAGGCGAAGATCCAGAATCGCCTTGGCCTGCTCCTCGGACAATTTGTACGTGCCTTCCGACGACACTTTGTGCCGCGGATCGGCGATCAACTCCACCAGCGGCGCGACGTCTTTCGCGGGCCAATCGCGCTCCATCAATTGCGTCCGCGCGGTTGCCGGGTCCGGTGCCTTGCGGATCAGCGCGATGATCTCGTCGATATTCGCGACGGCGATGGCGAGGCCGACCAAGACGTGGGCCCGCTCGCGCGCTTTGCGCAGCAGATGCTTGATCCGGCGCCCGACGACCTCCTCGCGGAAGTCGGTGAAAGCGCGGATCATGTCCTTGAGGTTCAACACCTCGGGCCGGCCGCCGTTCAGCGCCACCATGTTGCAGCCGAACGTGCTTTGGAGCGGCGAGAAGCGATAGAGCTGATTGCGCACCACGTCGGCCATGGCCTCGCGCTTCAACTCGATCACGACGCGCATGCCTGCGCGATCGCTTTCGTCACGAATGTCGGCAATGCCTTCGATCTTCTTGTCGCGTACGAGCTCGGCGATCTTCTCGACCATCGAGGCCTTGTTCACCTGATACGGGATCTCGGTGACGATGAGCGCCTCCCGGTCCTTCCGCACCTCTTCCACGTGCACGCGCCCGCGCATGATTACCGAGCCACGGCCTTTGTGATAGGCGGAGCGGATGCCCGCGCGGCCGAGAATGAGGCCACCGGTAGGAAAGTCCGGACCCGGAACGATTTCGATCAACTCGTCGATCTCGATCGCCGGATTGTCGAGATAGGCGATGCAGGCGTCGCACACCTCGCCGAGATTGTGCGGCGGAATGTTCGTCGCCATGCCGACGGCGATGCCGCCTGCTCCGTTGACGAGAAGATTGGGAAATTTCGCGGGCAGAACAACAGGCTCTCGCTCGCGTCCGTCATAGTTGGGCTGGAAGTCGACCGTGTCGTTTTCAAGGTCGTCGAGCAGCGCCATCGCCGGCTTGGCCAAGCGCACTTCGGTATAGCGTTCGGCGGCCGGCGGGTCTCCGTCGATGGACCCGAAATTGCCCTGCCCGTCCACGAGCGGCAGACGCATGGAGAAGTCCTGCGCGAGCCGGACCAGCGCGTCGTAGATCGCCTGATTGCCGTGGGGATGATACTTGCCCATCGTATCGCCGGTCACGCGCGCCGATTTGTTGTACGGCCGGTCCGGCGTGTAGTTGTTCTCGCGCATCGAATAGAGGATGCGCCGGTGAACGGGCTTCAGGCCGTCTCGCGCATCGGGCAGCGCACGCGACACGATCACGCTCATGGCGTAATCGAGATAGGAGCGCTTCATCTCGTCGATGAGCGAAACCGGCTTGATGTCGGAGGAGGACGGCCCCTCGACACCTGAATCGTCTTCGTCAGCCAAGGACGGAAATGCCTTCCAAATATCGGTTTATGAACGTCACGGAAGCGCGCGAAGAGTGGCCTTGCTGCGCCTGCATTCCGGATTCGTTCGAGGAGCTTCTTCTATAGCTGATTTGGGGTGGATTCCGCAACTGCTTTAGGGGTTAGAGAATGCTCGTTTTCTTTGTTTATTTCAACAAGTTGCATTCGGTAGCCATACGCTCGAAGGCCCCACTTCGGACCCATCCGAGCGTCGCGTTGAACGGCAGCTTTTCGGACTCGTTGACAGCTCCGATGGGGCACGGCGAGTCGACCCGAAATTCTCGCTTCTGATTGACTGAACGATTGGCAACTTGTGGCCGTTGATCGATAATTGCCGTGAAAGGACTTTCCAAGTGCCGACGTCGATCACCCGTTCCGAGGAGTCCCCTATCGACCGCCAAATCGTCCGTGCTTTGGTGGTCCAGCAGTACGTCCTGGTCGTTGTTTGCGCGGCGGTCGCGCTCGTGGTGGGGTACCTTGGGAGCAAGGTTGCGACGTTCGATCGCGCAAGCCAGGTCATCGCAGCGGGAGCGGCTGTGTTCGTTGCCATCGTCGTTGCAGTTGGGCTCCTGCGTTACATCAATGCGCTGATAAGCCTCAAGGCGGCTACTCAGTCGGACTATTCCGCCGCCATTTCCGAGACGCTAATTCGTCGCCTGGAAAAGACGGCCCCCGATGTGGCGGAGCAGGCACGGCAGATCGACCCGTCGGACCTCTTGCGGGACGGCCTTGAAAGGCTCAAGTCCAGGCAAGGCACGCCGTCCGGCACCCCGTAGCGAAAATGCAGCGCAGCCTTCCGGTCGATCGAAGCTTTGGTCTATCGCCGAAGGAACTCAATGCACTCACGGACGCGCTCACGGCCGATCTGCAATCATTCTGGACTCTGACGGGCATTGACCCCGCTTCGCCGGCCACGACGTCCACGCCCGCAACGAACTATTGGTGGTTACTGATGCTCGACCGGGCCCGAGAACTCGAATGCATGCAAGCCGTTAAACTTACCGACTATCTCCGAGCGGCGATCTACCCATCCGTGGCCGTGCTCGGATTCGGAATCGCTTTCACCGCGCCAGAAATTGACTCGGTCCCCGCAAAAGTCGGCATCTTCATCGCCGCTGCAAGCGGAGGGGCTACGCTCTGGGATTCGAGCAGACTCATTCGCAAAGACTTGCGTGTCACGGCCCGTCTTCATGCGATCGACAGGGCGAAGCTCTTGCTCAACTCTATTGCATAAGGAGCTGCGCTAACCCCGTCAGAACGGGATCTCGTCGTCCAGTTCCTTGTTGAACGACTGACCGCCGCTGAGCGGTTTGGTGCGGCCGAAGTCGCCGCTGCCGCTCCCGCCGCCCTCGCTCATGCCGCCTCCCTGGCGTCCGTCGAGCATGGTCAGCGTCGAATTGAAGCCCTGCAGCACGACTTCCGTCGTATAGCGCTCCTGGCCCGACTGATCTTCCCATTTCCGGGTTTGCAGCGAGCCCTCGACATAGACCTTCGAGCCCTTCCTCAAATACTGCTCGGCGACCCGCGCCAGCCCCTCGGAGAAGATCACGACGCGATGCCATTCGGTCTTCTCGCGGCGCTCGCCGGAGTTCTTGTCGCGCCAGCTCTCGGTCGTGGCCAGACGCAGATTGACGATGGGACGGCCATCCTGAGTGTGGCGAACTTCCGGGTCGGCACCGAGATTGCCGATGAGAATGACTTTATTGACCGATCCGGCCATGTTTTCGACCTCCCCGCGTCTCTGCCGCTGTCACATTTGCACCCGCCGGGCGCCGGACCCGCGCAAGCGTGCGCCCACGCTCCCATTCGAGGCAATCCGGCACCATAGGCGCAGGACCATCCGGGTACCAGGAGACTTCCCGCCTCTGTCCCCCCTGTCCACAACCAACCGGCCGTAGCCGGACCACGTGCAAATGTACCTGTTTTGTTCTCGCCCGTCCACCATCTTGCACTCTTGTGATTCCCTGATTTGGGCCCTATGGCTAACAAAACGATCGACAAAATTCGGCAGCGCGCCTTCATCCTCCAAGGACGCATGCCCTAGACTCAGGAAATGCAGGAACGATGCAGCGGCAGGTCCGCCACGGACAATCATCCACGCGCCGAAAGGGCAAACGGCGCGATCCCCGCGTGAAATATTTCGGCTTCACCGCCATGCAGTGGCCCTTCATCGCCACGCTGGTCGGCAACTGGCTGTTCTCCGCCGCCGTCTTTGCGGCCGGCAAGATGTTCTGGGATTGGACGCCCGAGGCTTGGGGGATTGCCGACCGGCTGGCCCTCGTCATCAAGGACGCGGTAATCGCGATTATTCCCGGCGTCATCGGCATCTGTATCGTCGCCGCGCAGCGCCTCGACCCGTCGATGTTCGTCGGCCAGGTGCCGAAACCGAACTCGCCGGTCGAGATCAACACCAAATTTATCCTGAACACGTTCGAGCAATTCACGGCCTACTTCATCGCCAATGCGGGCCTTGCGATGTACTGCCCGATCGAGGAGGCTCGCACGCTCCCGATCCTGACGGGTTTATTCGTGCTCGGCCGCATCCTCTTCTGGGTCGGCTATCACAAGAACCCGTATTTGCGCGCCTTCGGCTTCGGCGTGACCTTCTATCCGACGGTCATCGCCTATGTCTGGCTCGTGCTGATTATGGTGTTCGGGATCAGGGTGCCGCTCTAGGCCGCTAGCGGTTGTTCTGCCACTGCAGGACCGTTTCGCTCGGCCACAGCAGCATCAGTACGTTCAGCGCGAGGCCGTCGCGGATCATGATGCCGGTGAAGACCTCCATCGCGACGGCGATCAGGACGGTGAGCCAGACCGGCATCCGCGCCGCCAGCACGAAGCCGACGATCATGAACAGCATGTCGCTCACCGAGTTCAGCACGCTGTCGCCATAGTAATCGAGCGCGACCGTGGCTTCGCGGTAGCGGTCGATCACGAAGTCCGTGTTCTCGATTACCTCCCAGCTCGCCTCCACCAGAAGCGCGAGGATCAGGCGCGTGCCGAACGAACTGCGTGGCGCGATCAGCCAGAACACGAAATAGAACAGGAAGCCGTGGATGATGTGGGACGGCGTGTACCAGTCGAAGATGTGCTGGGAGTTCTCGGAGCTGACCACATCGAAATGCCAAAGCTTCACATATCCGCATTTGCAGATCAGCGGATGGCCCATGGCATAGAGCGCCACGGCGGCGGCGAGGACGATGCCGGAGGCGATGACGAATTGGGTGCGGGTGATGTTCATGTGCTTTTCTATGCGTGAAGATTCGCGGCCGCGCCATCGGTTCGACGCCGGCCGGCGTTGGGCGTGCGGGAACCGGGAGACACGATGACGCAAGACGAGGCCCTTAGGCTGCTTAGGACGGGCGCCAGCGTCTTCCTGACCGGCCAGCCAGGCAGCGGCAAGACCCATACGGTCAATCGCTATCTCCGGGAACTCGCGGAAGCGGGCATCGACTACGCCTACACCGCCTCGACCGGCATCGCGGCCACCCACGGCCACGGCGTCACCATCCATGCCTGGAGCGGCATCGGCGTGCGCGATGCCCTGAGCGGGCGGGACCTCGACGTGCTTGCCGCCAATCGCCGCCTCGCGGGCCGGATCGAGAAGGCCAGCGTCCTGATCATCGACGAGATCTCGATGCTGCCGGGCCAGAGCCTTACCCTCGTGGACACGGTCTGCCGTCACATCCGGCGCTCCACCGCCCCGTTCGGCGGGCTTCAGGTGGTACTGGTGGGCGATTTCTTTCAACTGCCGCCCGTGATGCGCCGGCAGACGGAGCCCGGCATGCTGGACTTCGGCGACGACGACGGCTTTGGCGCCACGTTCGCCCATGGCTCGTCTGCCTGGCGCGATCTCGATCCGCTCGTCTGCTATCTCTCGGAGCAACACCGGCAGGACGACGAGGCGTTTCTCGACGTGCTCGGCGCCATCCGCGCCAATGCCTGCACGGACTCTCACCGCGAGCGGCTGACCGCGCGCATGATTTCGGGAGACCAGTTGCCCCCGAGGCGCACCCGCCTCTTCACCCACAACGCGGCGGTGGACGACATCAACCGGCAGCATCTCAAAGAGCTCGACGGCGAGGTTCGTGAATTCGCCATGACGGGCAAAGGTCCGCAAGCGGCCGTCGAGGCCCTGAAGCGGGGCTGCCTATCGCCGGACACATTGGCACTGAAGATCGGCGCCGTGGTGATGTTCACCAAGAACGACCCGGCCGGCCGCTACGTCAACGGCACGCTCGGGCTCGTTGAGGAATTCGACCCCGAGACGGGCTCGCCGGTCGTGCGCACCCGGAACGCCAAGCGCATCGTCGCCGAATCCGTCACCTGGAAGATCGAGGACGGCGGCAAGGAGCAGGCGTCGGTCACGCAAGTCCCGTTGCGGCTCGCCTGGGCCATCACCGTGCACAAGAGCCAAGGCATGTCCCTGGACGCCGCGGTGATCGATCTGTCCCGTGCGTTCGAATACGGCCAGGGCTACGTAGCCCTGTCTCGGCTGCGGAAGCTCTCCGGACTGTACCTTCTCGGGCTCAACGAGCGGGCCTTGCAGGTGCACCCGCTCGCGATCGAGAAGGACGCCGAGCTCCGCGCCGCCTCGGACCGCGCACTGGATTTCCTGGCGCGTCTCGGACCAGACGAGTTGGCCGCGCGGCAAGAGGCCTTCCTCGAGGCCTGCGAGGCGCACGCGCACGAGGCCGGCACCGGGTCCGGTGGCAAGAGCTACGACGTGGCCGCCGTGCGCCAAAGCCACGGCAAGGCCTACACGCCCTGGACCGAGCCGGAGGAGCAGGAACTGCGCCGCCTGCACCAGGTCGGCGAAAGCCCGGGCGCGATCGCGGAGATCCTGGGGCGGAAGCCCGGCGCCATCCGCTCGCGCCTCAAGAAGCTGGCCCTGATCTAGCGGGCTTCCCGCGTATCCAGCCCTTGTCCGCCCCCATGCGGCCTCTTATGCCTTGCGCAGCGGCCTCCGTCCCACGACATTGCAGAGCAGCATGACCTCGAAATCCATCTCCGTCCGCGGCGCCCGGGAGCACAATCTCAAGAACGTGTCCCTCGACCTGCCGCGCGAACAGCTCGTGGTGATCACGGGCCTGTCCGGCTCCGGCAAGAGCTCCCTCGCCTTCGATACGATCTATGCCGAGGGCCAACGGCGCTATGTGGAGAGCCTGTCGGCCTATGCCCGGCAGTTCCTGGACATGATGCAGAAGCCGGACGTGGACCATATCGAGGGTCTGTCGCCGGCGATATCCATCGAGCAGAAGACGACCTCCAAGAACCCACGCTCGACCGTCGGCACCGTCACGGAGATCTACGACTACATGCGCCTGCTCTGGGCGCGGGTCGGCATCCCCTACTCGCCCGCCACGGGGCTCCCCATCGAGAGCCAGACCGTGAGCCAGATGGTGGACCGGGTGCTGGACCTGCCCGAAGGCACGCGGCTCTATCTGCTGGCGCCGATCGCGCGCGGCCGCAAGGGCGAGTACCGGAAGGAACTGGCCGAGCTCCAGAAGAAGGGCTTCCAGCGGGTCAAGATCGACAACCAATTCCACGAGATCGCCGAGGCGCCGAAGCTCGACAAGAAGCTGAAGCACGATATCGACGTGGTGGTGGACCGGGTCGTGGTGCGCCCCGACATGTCCGCGCGGTTGGCGGACTCGCTGGAGACCGCGCTCGGCCTTTCCGACGGCATCGCCATCGCCGAGTTCGCCGACAAGCCGGAGAAGGGCCAGCCCGAGCGGCTGATCTTCTCGGCCAAGTTCGCCTGCCCGGTCTCCGGCTTCACCATCGAGGAGATCGAGCCGCGCCTGTTCTCGTTCAACAACCCTTACGGCGCCTGCCCTGAATGCGACGGGCTCGGCACGGAGCTGTTCTTCGAGCCGGACCTCGTGGTCCCGGACGAGACGCTGTCGCTGAACCGCGGCGCGATCGCGCCCTGGGCGCGGACCTCGGCCACCTCGCCCTATTACCAGCAGACGCTGGAGGCGGTCGCCAAGCACTACAAGCAGCCCATGACGAAGCCGTGGAAGGATCTGCCGGAGGACTTCCGCGAGATCGTGCTGTACGGCTCCCTGGACGACGTGACCTTCGTCTATGACGACGGCGTGCGGCGCTACGCCACCGAGAAGCCGTTCGAAGGGGTGATCACCAATATCGAGCGGCGCTGGCGCGAGACCGAGTCCAACTGGGTGCGCGAGGAGCTGGAGCGCTACCAGTCCGACCAGCCTTGCGAGGCTTGCACCGGCTATCGCCTGAAACCGCAGGCGCTGGCGGTGAAGATCGCGCAGCTCCATATCGGCGAGGTCACGGACATGTCGATCCGCGAGGCCAAGGCCTGGTTCGATGCCCTGCCCGGCGAACTGACCGACAAGCAGAACGAGATCGCCGCGCGCATCCTCAAAGAGATCCGCGAGCGGCTCAGTTTCCTCAACGATGTCGGCCTCGAATATCTGACCCTGTCGCGCGCCTCCGGCACCCTGTCCGGCGGCGAGAGCCAGCGCATCCGCCTCGCCTCACAGATCGGCTCCGGCCTGACCGGCGTGCTCTACGTGCTGGACGAGCCGTCCATCGGCCTCCACCAGCGCGACAACGCCCGGCTGCTGGAGACACTGAAGCACCTGCGCGATCTCGGCAACTCGGTGATCGTGGTCGAGCACGACGAGGACGCCATCCTCGAATGCGATCACGTGGTCGACATGGGTCCCGGTGCCGGCGTCCATGGCGGCGCCGTGGTGGCCGAAGGCACGCCCGCAGAGATCATGCAGAACCCGGACAGCCTGACGGGCCAGTATCTCACCGGCTTCAAGCAGATCCCGCTGCCGAAGGAGCGGCGCAAGCCGAAGCGCGGCAAGTCGCTGAAGGTGAAAGGCGCGCGCGAGAACAATCTGAAGGACATCGATGTCGACATTCCGCTCGGCCTGTTCACCTGCGTCACCGGCGTGTCGGGCGGCGGCAAGTCGACATTCCTGATCGAGACGCTCTACCGCGCGGTCGCCCGCAAGCTGAACAATGCGCGCGAGCTCCCCGGCGAATACGACGAGATCGTCGGCCTCGAACATCTCGACAAGGTCATCGACATCGACCAGAGCCCGATCGGCCGCACACCGCGCTCGAACCCGGCGACCTATACGGGCGCGTTCACGCCGATCCGCGAATGGTTCGCCGAGCTGCCCGAGGCGAAGACGCGCGGCTACAAGCCGGGGCGCTTCTCCTTCAACGTCAAGGGCGGGCGCTGCGAAGCCTGCCAGGGCGACGGCGTCATCAAGATCGAGATGCATTTCCTGCCCGACATCTACGTCACCTGCGATGTGTGCAAGGGCAAGCGCTACGACCGCGAAACGCTGGAGATCAAGTTCAAGGGCAAGTCCATCGCCGACGTGCTCGACATGACCGTCGAGGAAGCGGCCCAGCTGTTCAAGGCGGTGCCGGCCGTGCGCGACAAGCTGCTCACCCTCGCCCGCGTCGGCCTCGGCTATATCCATGTGGGCCAGCAGGCGACGACGCTGTCCGGCGGCGAGGCCCAGCGCATCAAGCTCTCCAAGGAGCTGTCGAAGCGCGCGACAGGCCGTACACTGTATATTCTCGACGAGCCGACCACGGGCCTGCACTTCCACGACGTGGCGAAGCTCCTCGAGGTGCTGCACGAGCTGGTCGACCAGGGCAACACCGTGATCGTCATCGAGCACAATCTCGAAGTGATCAAGACGGCGGACTACATCGTCGACCTCGGCCCCGAAGGCGGCGACGGCGGCGGCGAAGTCGTGGCCACCGGCACACCCGAAGAGGTGGCGGCCGTCAAGGACAGCTATACGGGGCAGTATCTGAAGCAGCTGTTGGGCAGACGCGGCGCTTCAGGCTCCAGCGCGGCAAAGTCGGGCAACGGCAAAAAGCCCGGCGGGAAGCGGAAGGCGAAGGCCGAGGCGGCGGAGTGAGCCCTAGGCCCTACTGGCTAGTGTTTTCCGCGACAGATTTGCGTCTCTTGGACTGCTTAGGATAGGTAAAGGCGGCTGAGTCATCCACTGCTAGATTTCCTATTCCGAGCAATTCCCTCCTTCGGCCGCCCTCAACTCTTCGTACGGCGTCGGAGTAAGCCCCCAAATAGCTGCTCAATAGCTCCTCTATACAACCGTCCAAGTGAGCAAGCGTATTGCCATCGTTGCAGAACTTGTAGTGTTTACCCCAACCATCGACGATCCCCGAAACCTGCCTAAGCGTTTCGAGGAGCGCAAATCGGCGCTCCAAGGGAACACCTTTACGCAGGGCTTGATAGTGTCGTTGGCTCGCATCCAATCTCGCTTTTATTGAGCTGGTGAGGCGACGTTGGGCCTTCTTTGTAGGTCGTATGAGCCCTGGCGATACGTCAATTCCCAGAAACTCGAAACCTTGCGAGATAGGTTGGGCTCCTTTGGACGACTTCTCTGGAGAGAGACTCATGCCCTTCGCCCTCAGCAAGTCTTTAGCCAAACGAAGTTTTGAATTCACATCGCTGGCGGTAGCACCGAGAATCAAGAAATCGTCGACGTAACGAAAGCAGGGTCCGGGGCCCGCGTTCATGGCTTTGTCGAAGGAAGCCAAATATATGTTGCCCAGTAGAGGGGACAGCGAGTTGCCCTGTGCAACACCGATCTCCTCGATAGGAAATTCTGCGGCGCGCGACCGGAGCTCAGCCATGTTTGAGAGTTCCACATTCACTGCTGCGCCAAGGAATCTCTCGAACTCGAGGTCATTCGTCACACTACTGATGATCTCAATCACCTCGGACTTTGGAATCCGCGTAAAGAACGCCTGAATATCGGCGGATGCGTAGAACTTGGCGCCTTCCGATATGGCACCAAGAGCAGCATGAATCGCTGCGGGCACACCTATCAAACTGTCGTCATCGACTTTGCGGCAGCCACCAAAGCTGTGTGGATTCTCGACGTAAGGCTTAAGCTGAGGAACTCTGGTAAGTGTGTTGAGTAGCGCGCGCTGTACGATGCGTGACTCGATGGGAGCCAACACAATCGGTCGGAACTTCCCCGTCGCGCGACCTTGCGAGTCCTGTTTAGGGATCGGGATGCCCTTAGCAGGTTCAAATTTGAACTTGCCGCGAGTTAATTGGTAGTGCAGCCGACGTAATCGAGCATCTGCATCATCCTCAAACCGTCGCACCTCGCTCCGGACATCGTCTGACTTCGAGAGGCGCGCATTGTTTCGTATTACTCGCCAGGCCGCTTGTACGTTCCCAATATAGTTCGTCTTCTTCAGCAGTTGGGATGTCACGTCCTAGGGCCCTGTTGGTTCACCGAACGCCCGTCCGACGCAGCTCTCCGCACCCCGCAGAGGTTCCTTTCGGCCCGTTCCGCGCAAGTGAAGTCTCGACATTCGTCGTCGCCTCAACTTGGCAGTGTCCAACGTTGGCAATGGCAAAGCCCACCCCCGTCAGACCTACAAGGAGCAGTCCGGCCGCAAGGCTTCTGAATGGCAGAAGCCCCGCGATGGACCGTGCCGACTTGGCACGTTTTTGCATGATCTGCGCATCAAAGTGATCCTCCTTCAAAGCTATGCTTTTTGACCTCTTCGACAAGCTCGATCCCGCCTCGCCCGACAAATAAATGCTTCTAGCCGTCCAACAGGTACCCGAAAGAGTAATGGTTACGGCTGTACTTAAGTCGAACGAGTGTTCCGTGTACCCCGCAGAGGTTCCTTTCGGCCCGTTCCGCGCAAGTGAAGTCTCGACATTCGTCGTCGCCTCAACTTGGCAGTGTCCAACGTTGGCAATGGCAAAGCCCACCCCCGTCAGACCTACTGGTATCGAGGAGCGATATGGGAACACAACGCTAGAGTGTCAACAGGCCAACTTTGGAATTTTACGAGAGATATCTGGATATCCACCTTTGTGGTTCCTTTCTCTTCCGCGGTGCGGCTCGACAGCGTCGATGGGATGTGTTCCGCAAATCCAACGAGGGCAAGCGGGTTGTTGATTTGGCTCAGGACCACTTTGACCCACCCAACCGAATCAGGTCTCATTGGCTCAGGTTAGGTGCCCTCGACCTGTCGCCGGGTCAAACACCTCTGTTGAGCGTTCGATAGAACAGCATCCCTTCATCCGCAGTAATCGGCGATAGCGGAGCCATCGAAAGGATGCCTATGTTTACCCTCTCTATTTCCTTGTCTACTGGCGATCTTCCGTTTCTGAAAGATGAGCTGAAGCACAAGCTCCCGGAGATTAGGCCAACCCATCGAGCAGAACTGCTCGCGAGATGGTACGGTTTTCGTACGTATGCCTCGCTGAGAACCGCGCTCTCGAATAGCACGACTGTGACCACCAACATTGATTGGGAGTCGGCGTGCCAATTCCTGAAGAAGTGCGGCTACGAGAAAAGCTCTGTGCCCCTCTGTGACACATCGGCGAAGCTGGCTTTGCGGCGCGTAGCTGACAAGCTACCCAGACTTACTCAATTCGGAATTGGCTTTGGACCAAGACAAGCCAATACCGATGGGACGCGGGAGACTTCCGAGCAGTACAATGAGCGCTTTCGGCAAAGCCGCGAGGACTTGTGCACAGACTACTCAGCCAAGGCATTCCTTCGGTCGATGGCGTTTCTCTCAGAAGTAGGGCACATCCAAACTTTCAGTGACTCTGGGAGTTATTGGGTCAAACACATCGCGGAAAACTTTCCGTCGGACTACCCCTGCGGCAAACCACTTGGGCCGGACTATGTCCCCAACGGACTCCTAATCGCAGCGGCCGTTCACAGCGGTTTTAGGATAAGAACCAACCCGCCCTGGCCTCAGTGCGACGACCCCAACGTTAGTTTCAACATGTCGCGAAGGGATCTGGTCGACTGGGACTGCAAGGTTCGACCCACCGGTGCCCATGCCCAGGCCCGAGAACACCGTAACCGCGCGCGCAGGCGAACGTTTGTCGTCAACCACGTGTGATGACGGTGGCAGTACTTCAGGACGGTGCTTTGAGGTCGCCGCACCCCGGCAACCTTATCCCCCTCCCCGAAACCTGCCGTAGACTGCGCTCACCCCTCGCCCGCAAGGACGCGAGCTGCAGACCGTCTGTCGTTCGGGGCGGGGGATGCAGCGCCCGAGGTGGCGCGGAACGGATGGGTGTTGATGTCTCCGTGGAGGCCTGCCCCGGACACCCGCGCCTCGGCTAACGGACCAGCCTCGGGGGTCCCCGCTCCGCCCGCCTGCGCTGTAACGCGTGGGCCATCGGGTGAGGCTCGGGTGCTTTCCGCGCCCCTAGCCTGTGCCACCGGCGGTAAGCAGAGCGGCATGAGGCTCTAAAACATCGCTGCAAGCGGGGCGCCGGGAGGCTGCCCAACACAACAATCAGACAGCGGCCGGCCAGCGCCCCGCAAGTCCCTTCGGGACTCCCCACTTCGTGGGTTTGTGTTTTGAGACGTAGGGAGATCGTTTCGCAGTCCGGGTGCATCCATGCGCCGGGACGCTTCAGCGTGCGCGTACATACTCTGGCTCGTCATTGCCGGACCTGATCCGGCAATCCATTAGGGAGTCCGCAATTGTGGCGCAGCCCCAGTGGACCCTCCGGACAAGCCCGAGGGTGACGAAGGAGAGAGTGGCCCGCGCTCAAATAGGCCATGCGCTCAAGTCGCCGCTGCCCTCAAGTAGGCCAAAGGCCGGCAGGGCAACAAGGAGGCCGCTGGCGCATAAGAACACATGGGGGCAACCAGTAAACACCGCCCGTCGTGATCCGGACCGGCTGTGGTTACTGGATCGCCCGGTCACTATTGATGCGCTACCACTTCGCTGCTTGAGCGCAGTAGCCGGGCGATGACACGAGGAGAGGCGCGAAGCACGGGTGCGCAGAGAACCCGCGATCGAGGCTCCCCTTCCCTCAAGTCGGCCGCGCTCTCATTGTTTGCAGTGGAACTTGTCGAGGCAGTCGGAGATGCATTTCTTGATCTCGGCGCCGAGAGTCGACTCGTAGCCTGCGGCCATGCCGTTGCAAAAGCCTGAGCAGCCGCCGACCTGCGCGAACTTCTGGCATTCGGGTGCAGGTGCAGGGCCTTGCTTCGGAGGCACGGGCGCGCGGGCGGTGTTGCCATCCTGGCCGGGCGGTCCGGCGCCGCAATTGTTGGGGCATGTGTCGGGCAGGCCCGCATAGGCCTTCTGCTTGGCGATCGCCTGCGCCTCGCTGACCTGCATGTCCATGGGATAGGTCACCTTGCCCGCCAGCACGTTGGCTTTCGACCGGCTGTAGCAATAGCAATAGTAGGGCGGCTCTTTGGTCTGGCGGCTTTCGCGGTGGACGTACCACTCACCGCCGAACGCGGCGGTCTGCCAGAGCGCGAGCATGGCGAACGCGAGGATTACGGATGCCGGCTTCATGCGAACCCTCCTTCGCAAGAGGCAGTTGTCTCACCACTATAACATCGTGCGCGCTGTTCGGGGCCCTGGGACGAGCACGGAGGTGACGGCGAAACAAAGCGCCCGCCCGCCTTGAGGCGTGCCGGTGGCGGCGTGCGCCGCGTCCCGCCGAAACGCCCGAGTTGGCGCATTTTCCCACTTGTCAGGGCTTTGTTTTAACCCACTATTCGCGGTTGCGCGGCGACTGGCCGCGTCTCTATCTGAAGGATCAAAGAGAATGCTCAAGCTCTTGAGTGCGTTGACGTTTGGTACCGCGTTGCTGCTTGGCGTCGCCTCCATGCCGGCCGCTTCTTTCGCACAAGACGACGACATGTCCGGCGAGACCATGTCCGAGGAAGGAATGACGGACCAGGCTCCGGCCGACGACTCCGCGACGGACGAGGCTCCGGCCGACGACTCCGCGACGGACGAGGCTCCTGCCCCAGAGGATCCGATCGAGGACTCCGAGTCCGGCCAATAAGGACTATCGAGCACTCATTCGAATGACTGGCTCGAGGCGCCGGTTTCCGCCGGCGCCTCACTTGTTTTGGATCAACTCTTTTTTCGCCTGGAATTTGCTAGGGTTGGCCCAACAGCGGTAACGCGCGAATCGCAGCCAGGAGAGACCATGGGCACCGAAATGACGCTCGAGGAAGTCGAACGCCGCATCCGGATCGTCGAGGACAATCTGCGTGAGCTGATGGAGCAGGCCGCCGCATTTTCCGGCGCCGCCGACGAAGAGCGCGCCGCGGCAAGGATCGCCGACCAACAGGAAAAGCTCGATGCCCTTCTCAAGCAGCGCGCGGAGCTGACGGGGGAAGGCTAGCGCAAGCCTTGAGCCTAGCGCCGCTTGAAGGGTGCGAAGAGGCCCCGGAAGGGTCCCGTGCGCTGTCGGCTCTCGCCCGGACTCAAGGTCCGCACGGCGGGCGGTGCCGAACTCGCCGCCCAGTTGCCCGCCGGATCTGGCCCCGCGATCACAACCTTCGTTGCAGACAGACCTTGCTGTTCCACGAGGCGGTAGAGCGTTTCGGCGTTTTGAAGGGACAAGCGCACGCAACCATGGGAGCGCGGCGTGCCCATGCCGGGATGGTTGGAGCCATGGATGGCATGGCCCCGCTTGGTGAAAAAGATCGAGTGGGGCATGCCGGCGCCGTCCCATTCGTCGGAATAGTGCATGAGCTCCATGCGGAACGCGGTGTAATTGCCGGCCGGGGTCGAATAGCCGGTCGCGCCGGTGGAGACGGGCCAGCGGTACCGCAGCTCTCCATTCACCAAGACCGTCATGGTTTGCGTCGGCTTGTCGACCGTAATGAGGATATTGGCGAAGGCCGGTGCCGTCAGCAGGCAGAGGAAAACGGCCAGCAGCGCTTGCAAGGCCAAATGGCGGCGCCAGCGCCCTGCCCGTCCTGCGGTATTCCCTCGCATCCCTCTCGTCCCTGCCTTGGTCCCGTACGCATTCATCATAGCATAAGCCGATCCCGTTCGGGACAGCACGAACGCGTGACCGGCACGCGCGCCTTGCGCTGGAAGGCGCCCACACGGTAGCGCTGTCGAAACGATAGACTCGCGAAAATAGAAGGGCACGCCATGTCCAAGGTCGAAGTCTCCTACTACTCGGATGTCCTGTGCATCTGGGCCTATGTCGCCGAGCGCCGGCTCGAGGAGTTGGCGGCGAATTTCGGAGACGAAATAGAGATCGTCCCGCGCTATTGCTCGGTGTTCCCCGATGCCTGGGGCAAGATCGAAGGCAAAGGCGGGTTCGAGAGCTTCAACCGGCATCTCAAGGCCGTCGCGTCACACTATCCGCATATTACGGTCAACGACGCGGTGTGGCTGCGCGGGCGGCCGCGCACCTCCGCAAGTCCGCATCTGTTCCTGAAGGCCGTCGAACTTATCGAGCGCGACGGCGGCGACATTGCCGACACGCCGTATCTCGAGAGGCTCTCGACCCGGGCGGCGCGGGAGATGCGGCTCGCCTTTTTCGCCGAAGCCCTCGACATCGCCGACTGGCGGGTCCATCGCGACATCGCGGCGCGGATCGGCGCCGACTACGACGCGGTGGAAGCGCGGCTTCGCTCGTCCGAAGCCATCGCATGCCTCGCCCTCGATTACGATCTCAGTCAGAAGAACGGCATCGAAGGCAGCCCCACATTCGTGATGAACGAGGGACGGCAGAAGCTCTTCGGCAATGTCGGCTACCGGCTCCTTGAGGCCAATGTCCAGGAATTGCTGCGCCGTCCGGACAGCGAGCAAGCGACTTGGTGCTGACCTGCGTTCTGCCGATCCGTCGGCGAGCTGACATGCGGCGAGATGACTTGCCGCAAGATGACTTGCCGCAAGCCCGACTGGCCTAATGTCCTCCGCCCGCAAGTCCGATACCGGACACGAGGGCGAGCCAAACTTTGATCCGCAATCCCCAGGCCTTGATGATGCCGAGTGCCCCGACGATATGGGCGAACGCGCCGTGGCCGAGATTGCGGTCGTAAGTCTGGACGGTGCAGCCGCTGCCGTTCACCAGCAGCTTCTCGTGCTCCGGATAAACCGTCTCCAGGAGCACGACAACCTCGCCACGCTGCGCGAACTCCGAAGGTTCGATCAGCCGCCCGGTCGGCGCCACTTGACCGGCGGCGATTTCCGGCTGGATTGCCGCCACGCGAGCCGGCAACACGGCATTCGTCATCGCAACGTTGAAATTGGTGTCGCAAGCAAGCTCTGCCGGCATCCCCACATACAGCACCGAACGGGCGACTTGCGCGAAACCGGCAACGACGCGCCGTGGATGGGCATCGTCCCGGTCGGGGATGATGAGCATTGCCGGATTCGCCGCGAACTGTGCCGCGCGGGCGCCGACATGCAGGGTCAGCTGGTCGACGACGCCGTCCACGAAGGATCGGACGATGGTCTTCTCCAGTTCGACCTTGGCCTGATCGAGCTGCGCCGTCGCGCTTTCCTTCCGCGCCGGCAGGACCTGATCCAATTGCAGCTCGGCCGCATCGAGATTGGCTTGCGCCTGGGCGACCTTCGCCTCGGACGAATCCCTATCGGCGACTGCGGCCTGGTAGCGGCGCTCGTTATAGGCCGGGGACTTCCGTCTGCGGAGTTCGTCCTGATCGTCGAAGATCTCCTTCGCCTGCTCCAGTTCCGCGTTCTCACGATCCAGCGACGCTTGCGCCGCGTGCACCTCAGCTTCCGCGGAAGCAAACGATTTCTCGATCTCGGCGAGCTTCAGCTCCGCGGTCTTCACCGCCGCCGTCTCGGTCGTGTTGTCCACCGTGAACAGCACTTGGCCCGGCTTCACGCGACTCCCATTGTCGACTTTGATCGCCGTGACGGTCCCGCCGTTCTCGCTCACGACGGGAACCGTGCGGAACGGAACGAAGCCGGTATAGGACTTCGGGTAGTAGTAGAAGACGGTGAAGAATACGATGAAGGCCAGGGCCAGCCACGCGAACAACGCCATGTGGACGTTGTAGAGTGTGATCGGCAAGCCCTTCCAGCGAAGATAGAGGATACGCAGCACGAACGGGATGGAGGTGACGGTCAGCTCAATCATCCTTGCCCTCCCCCCGTTTCGGCGCCGGATCCGAAACCTTGTCGGACTTCGCGGCCGCCGGTGTGTCCGCGATCCCGGATGGCGCCGGCTGATTTGCCACCGCCTTTGGCTTAGGCTTGGGCTTGGGTTCTGGCTCTGACTTGGATGCAGGCGCGGCAGCCGTCTCCTTCTGGTGCCTCTCGTCACGTTCGTGCTCGAGTTCTTCTGCGAGCCTATCTTCGAGCTCGCCGATGATGGCATGCTCCTTCCTCGGCTCGAACCAAAGCATGAGGTCCCGCGCGAGCGCCGTCGCGATCAAGGCCATCGGAAGAAGGATGCTGAAATGCCTCAGCGGCGGAAAGATCTCGTAGGCAAAGGCGACCATGAGCAGCATTGGAACCGTCGTCTTCAACGGCGTCCCTTCATTGTGCCGCTCCGCGTAGCGATCGAACCGCGCGTAAAAATGGAACACGGCGAAGACAATCAGGAAGAGTAGGAACAGCGCCGCAAACGCGGCCGTGTCCGTTTCGCCTGGCGCCACCCACCAGGGGACCGTTTGAGAGCCTGCGCCCGGCGCCGATTCCGCGTTCAAAACTGTCCCCCCTACCGCGCGTTCGTCATCGCTGCTTTGTGATCAACTGCGTGCTCATGGCTTCATGAGTTCTTCAACGGCCTGCAGAAGGTTCGTATCTGGGTTTTGCAGGCAGTAGTCGCGCAGCTTCTTCGCATTGGCTTTTAGCTGCCCCCCGTCAACAACGGTGTTTCCACGCTTGCCGCTGTAATAGCCGTGCAGCCAAACAGCAATCGTGTCAGGGTCGGACACCTTGTACAAAGCAAACTGATTGCAGCTGACTTTCGCGACGTCGATCGTCACCTGCGCGGAGGCAGCGGTACTTGCGAACGCCGCCAACGCCACGGAAAGCGCAAGGCCCTTTCCGGCTATTCTCTTCGGCTGGGAATGCTCATTCATATCAGAGGCTCCTGGTTTGTCGTACCGCCCTAATGCCCCTCGTCGCCTTCGGAAATCGAGGCCTTCTTTGACGCAGGCTGCTTCTCGATGGCGGGCACGGGAGCCGGTTTGGGTCCGTCCACAGGCACAAAATGAACGTCTTGCTGCGGATAGGGAATTGAAATCCCTGCGGCGTCGAACAGCTCTTTCACATAGCGCGTCAGGTCCCAATAGACCGTCCAGTAATCGGCGGTCTTGACCCAAGGACGGCAGATCAGATTGACGGAGCTGTCGGCCAATTCGTTGACGCGAACGGTCGGCGCGGGGTCCTTCAGCACCAGCGGGTGCGCTTCCACGGCCTGCTCCAGAACCTGCAATGCCTCCGGAATGGAATCGTCGTACGAGATCCCGAAGACGAGATCGACACGGCGCGTATTGCTCGCGGTCACGTTGGTGATGACGTTGCCCCAAACGTTCTTGTTTGGAATCACGATGACCTGGTTGTCCGGCGTGGTGACCGTGGTCGCGAAAATATTGGTACTCTTCACGGTCCCGGCGACGCCCCCGACATCGACATAGTCGCCGACGTCAAACGGGCGAGAGATCATGATCATCAGACCGGAGGCCAAGTTGCTCAGGGAGTCCTGCATGGCGAAAGCGGCGATGATCGACGCGCCGCCGAAGAGCGCGAAGAGCGGCGTGACGTCGACCCCAAGGCCGGAGAGCACCAGCATCAAACCGATCGCCAGGACGATCCAATAGACGATGCCGACGATGAAGGCCTGCAAGAGATCCGAGATATTCGGCACGTGGCCGATCCAGCGGCGGACGAGCTTGCGTACCAGTCGCGCGACGATCACAAGAGCGAGGAAGGACAGCGCGATGATCGCGGCATTCTTGGCAAGCGCGATGCCGCCGTCCTCGCTGGTGAGCCAATCCATGGCCCACGAGATCAGAGTCTTGGCATCGGCCTTCCGGGTCTCCTCGAGGAAGATGGCGTTTTGATAGTTCCGGTAGACGGCGATCTCCGCGGCGTCGCCTCCCTTCTTCTGCCAAGCATTGAGAACCGTGTTGTATCTGTCGAACAGGCGATTGCGTTCCGCGTAGAGCGTCGTGAGCTTTTCCCGTTCCGCCGTCTGGGTAGCGCCATTTGTTTTCGAAACCGCGATCTGCGCGTTCACGACCTGCTCGGTCTTGCTCTTCACGATTTCGAGCCACTTCGCCGCGAGCGCCTTTAGCTGGTCCACGGTTAGCGGAACCGTGAGCAGCTCCAAGTCCTCCAACTTCACTTGAGGGTCCGTGACTTGGACGGGGAGGTTGTCGCCGGGCTTTGATGCCTCCGTCTGTGCCGCCGGGCCAGGCGAAGTGACGACCGGCGCGGGAGCTTGCGCCACAGCGACCTGGGCATGAGACGACTGCGTGAGCGCCGTTGCTACAAAAATGCCGAGCAGCAGAGTGCCAAGAAGCGACAAACGCGACATTTTTGTTCCCTCCCCGGTTGCGGCTAGGCCCTTACTAGACTCTTCGGCCGATGTGTTAAAGGCCCATCAGCGCTCACATCTTCGATACGCGCTGTTCCGCTCCAAGCGCTGTCGGACATAGAACGCGGTAGCCCCGGAAGATAGATCGAAGCCTCAAGCCTGTCGTTGCCGGCAGTGATGAAAACACCTTTCGCGGCCGCCGGTTCAATTCCCATATGGCTTCAATGGCCGAAATAGAAACGATCCAACACAGGCGGCAATAGTCGTCACGGTAACAAAGGCCGTAGACTACGGACGCGTTAGGCCACGGAATGGTTCGCGTTCAAATATGGCAACCCGCCACGAGTGAGCGCGGCGTTTACTCTCTGCGATCGTGTCATTGAGAGCAGTGCATGCACTCGGTGCAATTGGCGCACCATTCTCGACGCTCTGCGAATCCCGCTGTATCGAATGGCCCCTTGACGTCGTTCGGCATGACCGAGGAACCTCCGCGCATCCCCGCGCAACATGTCGTGCGAGAGATCGGCACGGCGCCGTTACATGCGGGCCGTGCCGTCCTGCGTCCAGCCTACTTGGACGTCATGTTACTGATCAGGCCTGCGACGAGGGTCACGACGATGCCGCCCACACCGCCGCCGACGATGTTGCCTATCCAGCCTTCGATCATCGGACCGGCGAAGTTCCCGATCAACTGGCCCAGAACGCCGCCGCCCACGGCGCCGGCAATCGCGTTTCCGATCGGACTCAGCGAGTAGTTCTTCGCGGCAGCGCCGACCGCACTGCCACCGACAGCACCGGAAACAGCCTGAACCAACAGGCTCGTTAGATCCATGTGATTGTCCCTCCCTAATGAGCCGCGCCGTTCGGCGGGCGCAACCACTCTAAATTGTCAGAGGGGAGCCGTCACTCATCACTTTGCGCCACGAAGATGCGATCACTCGGTACGGCTGAACAGCCTGACGGTCCCATAAGCCAGAATGGAGAGCACGAGCACGGCCCCAATCGCCCCGAGCACAGCCACACCCAACGGCAGGCGGTTTGCATCCGCGACGTCCAGGAAATCGAAGCCCTGAACGGCGACAACCGCGACGAGCACCATTCCAATCGCGAAGACGGTCGCGGCTACGAGCCGCGCGAAACGGCGCACTTGCCGGCGGCGCTCCAAACGGCTGCTGAACATGGCTCTACGCGACATCAGGAAATCTTCGCACCTCGGCCTCAGGGAGAAATACGAACGGCACTATATGTCCGAACTCCGGTCCTTATGGCTGCGACCTGCACCACACGTGCGCGCAGAGAAGAAACGACCGTCGCCGCAATTCGGTTCAGGCCAACACGAGATGCCGTTCGCGAGCGCGAATGACTGTTTGCCCTTGAGGGCCCCATGGCGAAACGTTCGGAGCAGCGCATTCATGGCGCGCCTGTGGTAGCCGCTCGGCGGCCTACCAGCAAGCGCCGTCGTTACCGCATTGCACACAGAAAGAGAGCGTTCAACGTGCGTCAAAGCACGCTTGGCGCCGCTGTACGGTCAACGTTGTGGGAAAGGTGCGCCTGTCCGCGCGGAAAGCAAATCGGCCAGCCTTACTGATCCGCCTCGTCCTGCTTACTCGCGCACCCACCAAACGTGGGCGTATCGCCATAGGTCAGACAGGCCGCCTGAGCGGTTTCAGCGGGACCGAGAGCCATAGGCAAAGCAGGCCCTTCATCCGTCACGCAGCCCCCGAGGGCTAAGGGCGCAAGGACAATCAGCAGCCATCTCATCGGTCCACTCCCGTTGTCGGCCAAGGGAATCCGCTAACGGGCTAGAGATAGGTCGCGAGGAAAGAATTGCAAGGGGCGGAGAAATGGGCCAGCCGGCGCGTCCTATGCGCTTGGATCCGCGTAGAAAACATGCCGGCCGATGCGTGCGGTGAGTTCGAAGAACTTCGCCCAGTGCGGTCGGACATAATCCGCATGGTAGTGGGTGGCCGAGGCCAACGAGGCCAAGACGCGGTACTCACTACCAGACGTCTCGTCGTTCGGTTCGTTCGCAAGCAGCCAGGCGGCATAGCCCCGAACGCGGAACCAAACGGCGGTATTGCTGAT
This sequence comes from Hyphomicrobiaceae bacterium, assembly GCA_020637815.1. Lineage (GTDB taxonomy): Bacteria > Pseudomonadota > Alphaproteobacteria > Rhizobiales > Methyloligellaceae > Methyloceanibacter. Next base: position 593,931 of record JACKJS010000001.1, read on the forward strand.
CCTGTCTGGCTTGCCATCGCAAGCAAAGGAGAACTGGCAGCGATTGCGGAGATGGCTGTTCTGATACACGACGCCGCAAATCGTATTGGGATAATGCCGACTCGCGACTCGATTCAGAATCACGCGCCCGACGGCCAACTGCCCGCGCCATGGCTCCCCGCGTGCCTCGAAATAAATGCCTTCCGCGAGGCAGCGAAGTTCGCGGGCGGACGTGGCATCGTCCGGGAGTGGCGCGGTACCCAGTGCCGCGACTTCCAAGGCCGCTGTCGACACGCCGCTATCGGGGGTTTCGGCCGAGACAGGATTGGCTGTCTCTTCGGGTGCGATCTGTGCAGCAACCACTTGCGCGGCCGCCGTCAAACCGGCCGTCGCATTGTGCATCGCAGCGGAATGTTTGTCATTTTGCGCCACGTCGCCGGCACTGGCAGGCGCTATGAGCGCAAGCAATGCAAAGACCACCAAGAGCACCTTGATGCTGAAAGGCTCAAAACCCCTCATAGATAATCCCCACGGTTATTGACGCTGCGCGGGAGAAACCCGCCGAGGCCGTGGCTTTTGCTCGATAATTCTGACGAAGGGAGGTTCAGGTTGTGACGAAAACGTGTTCTCTCTGTTGCTATCTGCGGCAAATTGTTTCAATTGGCCCGGCGCATGTTGCAGTGCAGCTACAGTCGGATGGTCCTGTACCGGCCGCAAGGCATCGAAAAGCGCCGCCCAGTTGTTGTGCCAGGCGGCGCTCGCTCACAATAAACTTTTGATTTATAATGGTATTTCTAGGACAGAAGCTTCTTCAAGAGCTTCACGACCACCAACAAGATAACCGCGCCGATAAACGCCGCGATGATCGAACCCAAGATGCCGCTACCGATAGCGAGCAAGAGACCGAACTTGGGAAGTACGATGCCCGTGACGAGAGCACCAAGAATACCGACGACGATATCGCCGAGCAGTCCAAATCCCGTCCCTTGGACGACCAAACCTGCAAGCCAGCCGGCAATAGCGCCGACAATCAAAGTAATGATAAGTGCTTCCAGCATTGTTCCCCCCATTGCTGAAGAAGTCTCTCTCAATACGGCAAGCACGATAGCACAAATTGCACCCGCGCCGTGGCGATATCGGCGCTGACCGCTGCTTGCCGCAGCGGAATCGTTCAAATTCGCGCCGGGTCTATGGCTTCAGGACGAGCGGCAGCACCGTACGGCCCGGAGGGAACCCTTCGCCGTCCGAAGCGTCTTCATCGAAGACTTCGAGATGGCCAATCTGCTGTACCGTGACATTGTACGGAACGGTGAAGCTAAACGGTCCAGGTCCGTCGACGCCGCCTCCGCTAGTGTTTCCGCTGGCAAGGATCGAGCCGTCCCGCGCGATTAGCTTCCATTGGACGTTGCTCTCGAAACTCCGCGAGCAGCCCTTTGCTTCGAAGCCGCTCTCAACGCGCTCACCTGGCTTGGGTGCCGTGGCGATGACGAACGCGGCGTCGTTGAAGGCACCGTCCTCATTCGTGCAGTAATCTGTCTCTTCGCCCCCGAAGAGACTTCCCATCGCAACCGCGGGGGAAACAGCCAAGACCACGCTCGCACCCATCGCCGCGCCGGCCAGCAGCGCCCGCATCGTGTCAAAGCTCATAGCGTCCTCCTGTCGTTGGAACCCTCGGCTCCTCCCCGGAGCCCGAACCTCACCGTGGCATCGACCACGATGTGAACACAATGCGCCACGGTCGCTCCGGTTCCGGCGGGATACGGGCGCAGCACCGGATGCGCTCGTCCAGGCCCATCAAGACCGGCATGGACGTCGTGGCCCCGGTGGCCATGCGCTCAAGGCACCCTCGAGAACAAACTTGGCCTCGGCGTAGATCCCAGGCGCTTCGCTTTCCCTCGGCCCCCCGATGCAGAGCGCCTTGCCCGTAAACGACGTCAGGACCTTCCGGACATGGCAAACCGGCTCGGGGCCGTCCAGATCGATGAGGATCGCGGGCTTGCCGGCGGCTTCGGCCCGCGCAACCGCGCGCTCCGTACCTTTCGAGACCGCAAGTCCACCCTGCCCAACCAAAAGCAAGACCCCATCGGAATCGCGAACATTCCAATCGGTGCGTTGTTCCGGCTTGGCGGAGGGCGTTTCACGTAGGCCGGGATAGAAGGCGAGGACGCCTGGCGGTTCCGGCATATCTTCGGCCCAGCCGCCCTTGGGACACCAGCCGCCGTAAGGCGTGCCTGTTGCCAAGGCGGCATCGAGCGCAGCACGGTCGACGCCAGACTGACCTCCGGAAATCAGCGTCAGATGGCTCCGGCGATCGTCCGGCACGTCCCCTTAGGCGGCCTCCGAATGGGGCGCGGGCGGTTTGCTGGTCTTGGGTCCGGGGCGCAGCATCTTCCAGTTCTTGTAGAAGACGGCGTTGGCGCGCTCGATAAGAACCGACACGCTCGAGACGAGGGCGCTAAGCAGCGCCGGATACGGCGTCGGACGCACGATGTCCATAAACACCACGAAGCGCCGCGCATCGTAGTCGTTGACCGACCGGTGTATCAGCGTGTCGTCGAAGATGTAGAGCGGGTTGTCGCGCCAATAGTGCTTGTCCCATCCGCACTGAATATAGACCTTGTCCGTGTCGACGGGGGTCAGGTTGTACAGAACGCGCAAAGTCAGCCGCAGCGGCCCATAGTGGAACGAGGTCGATTCCTTGCCCGAAAACACGGAGACCGCGATCGTCTTGACATATTTGTAGTCCCGCTTCAGCGCCTCGACGTCGTGGTCCTTCCGCTTCCCATACCACTCGTAGACATACATGCCCCGGCGGCCCTCTTCGAACGTTTGATCGATCTCGGCGAGGATCTCATCCTTGTGGTCGCGGAAGACGTCGAGCACCGAGTCGACTTCGGCCTGCCACTCCGGCGGTAGGTCCTCGAGCTGATAGACCCCCTTGTTGCGGTACGACAACAGGTCGACCAGCAGATTGAAAGGCGACAAGAGCCAGGTCGTAATGCCGTTTCCGAGGAAATAGCGGCGGAAAACCATGGCATCCCGGCGCTTATTGCGCAGGACGTCGATCAGACCGCAGGCAAGATAGAAGACCGTCAGCAGCGGAACGAAAACAAGGCCCAGGATGAGCACTGCCCCCGCGATCGCGAACCGCCTGATCGCCTTCTTCGTCGCACGCTCCATCTCTCTCACCTCTCAATGAAACCTGCCGCATACGGCCTTCGAATTAAGCCATTCCTGTGACGATGTCCAAGTTCCGGTGATAGGCCAGCCTTGGCGCCAACGGCGCCCTTGGAGCTGGGATGCGGGCCCATAGGTAAGGGCAAAAGGGCAAGACGCTCCTGCCCGGCGGGCACCGGCTCTAGGACGCAGCAGCGGCAAGCTCCCCGTCAAGCGTCACGGTGCGCTGCAACGCCGGCCGCTCTTGCAAACGGGCGATATAGGCCGCGATCTCCGGGACGTCCGGCAGGAGCTTGAACGTGGCCCCGAAGCGCAACGCCGAACCGACAACCACGTCCGCTGCGGTAAACTGCTGCCCCATGAGGTAAGGCCCACCCTTGAGTGCGCCGGACACGACGTCCAACACGGTGCCGATGTCTCCGTAGCCCAGCACCCCACGGCGCGGTTCCTCCTTGCGTGGCATCGCCCTGTCGAGGATAGCCGCCTCGATACAACTTGGCCCAAAGAACAACCATTTGAGATACGGCCCGCGCAGAGGATCGCCGATTGGAATGTTCAAGTTGGCGCCGGGAAAGGCATCAGCAAGATACGTGCAGATTGCCGCGGCCTCGGACACGACGGCATCGCCATGGCGCAACGCCGGGACCTTGCCCATGGGATTGATGGCCTTGTACGCCTCGCTCCGTTGGTCGCCCTTGGACAAGGCGATCAATTCAATCTCATAAGGCTCGCCGAGCTCTTCCAGCATCCACCGGACGCTCGATGAGCGCGACGGCACAGCGTGGTATAGCGTCAAGGCTACCATTCTGATCGTTCCCCTTTCCGGCTTATGATATGCGGCTGATATATAGCCCATGGATCGGTCCCGCACAGCCTCATGATCACCGTCCCGACGAAATCCGGTACAGGCTCGCCCGAGCCCAAAGCACGACCCATCAAGACGGGCATCGAGGAAAGGACTCCACGCGGCGCCAAGGAACAATCGCTCCGCGAACGGCTACGGAGCCTTTACTATGGGCATAGCGACGCTGCGCACCGATTCCGGTACGCTTTGCTCGCATTCGACATCGTCACGATTATCTTCATCATCGGGACGTCGTTCACACCCCGCGAGACGTGGATCGAATATGTCGACATCGTCTTCGGGGTTGTAATCCTGGTGGACTTTCTCGCGCGTCTATGGGTCAGCCACCACCCCGCCCGCGAATTCGCTCATCCGGCAACATGGGCCGATATCATCGCGATCCTGTCATTCCTCGCACCGATCGTCGGTGAAGGACTTGGCTTCTTACGCATTTTGCGGACGTTGCGCCTGCTGCACACCTACCAGCTCGTGGCACGCCTGCGCATGGACAGCACCTTCTTCCGGCAGAATGAAGAAACCATCGGTGCGGTCATCAACCTGATCGTCTTTCTCTTCATCACGACCGGCATCGTATACGAGACCCAGCATTGGCGGAATCCGTCGATCAGCAACTATATCGATGCGCTGTATTTCACCGTAACCACGCTCACGACGACGGGCTTCGGCGACATTACGTTGAAGGGCTCGCTCGGCAGACTTATCGCCGTCATTATCATGATCTTCGGCGTTACGCTGTTCTTGCGCCTGCTCCAGACGCTCTTGCGGCCGCAGAAGGTCCGCTTCGCCTGCCCCGAATGCGGCTTGCAGCGTCATGAAGTCGATGCCGTGTTCTGCAAGGCGTGCGGCACACGCCTCAACATTCCGGATGAAGGCCGGTTCTAACGAGGAGAGCGCTTAAGCGGTGCGCTGAGTTTCGCAGCGTGAATGTTCCGCATGCTGCGTAAATGTCGAAAGCACGGCATCGAATGTCGCCTCTTCGGCAACCGCCGTGCCGCGTTCCGTCTGCACGGTTTCGAAAACGCCGCGATAGTCGTTGTAGCCCTGCAGTTCCTCGTGGCGTTGCCACCAGAAATCGCCCATGTGGAAGAAGCGGATCCACGCGAACAGGCAGTCCGTCCAATCTTCGAGATAGGACTTGAGCCGGATGTTCGGGCACGACAGAACCACGGTTCTCCCATTATTGCCAACAGTGACGAGCCGTCCGTCGAGAAAGTGGTGCTGCGGGCAATCGATGAAGACGAAGCTCATGCGATCATTCTCAGGGTACAGGCCTCGCGGATCGAAGAGTTTGAAATCGAGGCCGCGCAAATGCACCTCGTCGAGAACGATGTACGAAGCCCCAGCCGGTCCGCTGCGGATCGATAGACCCGCTTCCTCGGCCCTTGCGATCAGCGTGCCCGCGTGAAGGCCAATCTCGGTGGAGACGAGAACTTCGCCTTTATGAACGTCGTGGATTCTGTCGACATTCGGCCGCGGCGACGGACGCTCCTGCCCGACCACCGTGAGGAACGGGCGCTCGCGAGGCTGCAAATAGCTGTCGCTTTGGCGTGCAAGACGGTGCAATTTGTCTAAAAGGCGCAGTCGGGCTTCCACATTGCGGCTATGGCCCTTCCAGATCACGTTTACCGGTCGCATGACGTCCAGAAGCCCCCAAAAAAGTACAAAAGCCCAGAAATCCCCGATATCCACTGATGGCTCGGGAGGGTGGCAACTTGCGCTGCCGTTCCAAAAGACGCAAGGAACACCGGCAAATAAGGTTTCCGCCCACTTCACCGGATCGGTCGAATGACGCATGTCCACGCACTACAGGCAGAAAATCTGCCGCCGGAACTGCCACGCCGCAGCATCCTCACCGGCGGACATCGAGCGCCTTTGAACGTGACGTCTCCGCGTCGATACGGCCTCACATGCCGAGACGCTTGAAACACGTGGAACCGAGAGCCTAGCTACGCGCATGATTGAAACCGTTCACGTTATTGGCGGCGGCCTTGCGGGCAGCGAAGCGGCCTGGCAACTCGCGAAGGCGGGCGTGCCGGTCGTCCTTCACGAGATGCGCCCCCAGCGGCGGACGGAAGCCCACAAGACCGGCGGCCTGGCTGAGCTCGTTTGCTCCAATTCGTTCCGATCCGACGACTTCGAAGCAAATGCGGTCGGTCTCCTGCACGAGGAGATGCGGCGCGCCGGCTCCATCGTCATGGCGGCGGCGGACGCGAACAAACTTCCCGCCGGTGGCGCCTTGGCCGTGGATCGTGACGGATTTTCCAACGCCGTCACCAAGACCCTGGAAGAGCATCCTCTCGTCGAGATCGTGCGCGGCGAAGTAGCGGATCTTCCGCCCACGGACTGGACGAGCGTGATCGTCGCCACCGGCCCCTTGACTTCGGAGGCTTTGGCCAAGGCCGTTGGCAACCTCACCGGCGAGGTCGAACTCGCTTTCTTCGATGCAATTGCGCCGATTGTGCATTTCGAGTCCATCGACATGAATGTTTGTTGGCGGCAATCGCGCTACGACAAGATCGGTCCGGGCGGCACAGGAGCCGACTACATCAATTGCCCACTCGACAAGACGCAATACGACGCGTTCGTCGAATTCCTGCTGACCGGAGACAAGACGGAGTTCAAGGAGTTCGAGAAGACGCCCTATTTCGAGGGCTGCCTGCCCGTTGAGGTCATGGCCGAACGCGGTCCCGACACGTTGCGCTACGGCCCCTTGAAGCCGGTAGGACTCACCAACGCGCACAAACCGGAAGAGAAACCCTATGCCGTGGTGCAGCTGCGCCAAGACAATGCGCTTGGCACGCTGTGGAACATGGTCGGCTTTCAAACCAAGCTGAAATATGCGGAGCAGGTCCGCGTGTTCCGCATGATCCCAGGCCTTGCAAATGCCGAGTTCGCGCGGCTGGGCGGTCTTCACCGCAACACCTTCCTGAACAGCCCCGTGTTGCTGGATGAATCGTTACGGCTCAAGGCGGAGCCGCGCCTGCGCTTCGCGGGGCAAGTGACCGGCGTCGAAGGGTACGTCGAGTCCGCCGCCATCGGGCTGATCGCTGGACGCTTCGCCGCGTCGGAACGGAATGGCGAGCCCTTGTCGCCTCCACCGCCGACGACCGCGCTCGGTGCCCTACTCGCGCACATCACCGGCGGCCATTTGAGCGTGGAGAGCGAAAGCGGCAGCCGCAGTTTTCAGCCCATGAACGTGAACTTCGGTCTCTTCCCGCCCATCAGCGTTCCCCGTCAATCCAAGGGCAAGGAGCCCCGCCCGGACGGCCGCCGTCCCAGCAAGGCCCTCGCCCGCAAGACTGCCATGTCCGCCCGGGCGCTTTCCGACCTCGAGGGCTGGCTGGCGAAGGACCGGTCTGTCGCGGCGGAATAACTGCTAGCGCGCGCGCATCAAGTACCAGAGGCGGGAAAGAGGATTGATGCGGGCAATGTCGCGCAGCGGATCCTTTACTTTGGCGAGCGCATTCAAATAGGGCTCCACAAGCGCTAATGGGAGGAACGCGGTTCGCCCCGCCTCGTCGAGGCCGGTGCCTTTCATCCCCTCGCCGTGTAGATGAAAGCGCGCTTCACTCAGCGCCGCACGCGACTCCTCCCGCATCCCGGCAAGAAGACCCGACAGTCCCGGCCCGCTTCTCCCGGCGAACAGATCCTGCGGGGTGGTGCCGGCCCTTTCGAGTGCGTCCGCCGCAAGATAGGTGCGGCCCTTGGCTGCAAGGACGGGCAGGCTCCGCATCACGCGGACAAGTCCATAGGCTTGGCCCGCAGCCTGCGCGATCAGGCCCCGGTTCTCCCCCTCGGCGCCGGCGATCTCCGCCGACAAGGCAAAGAGTCCACCCGCCGTATCGAAGAGATAGGCGTTCAATGTCCTGGTATCGGGCATGACGGTCTCGCCGATGTCGAAACTCCGCGCGTCAATGAGACCGGCAATACGCTCCCGGGACAGCTTCCGGCGTGCAAGCACGGCGCCGAAGGCGTCGGCAACGGGATGCCCCGTCGCCTCCCCTTCTTCGGCACGGACAAGCGCGTCCCGCCACCATTGCAACCGGATGGCGCCGAGGCCGGGCTCGCTGACTTGATTGGCGATGCGCGCAAGCTCGCCGTTCAAGGCGACGAGCGCGAGGAGATCGTCTCGTACCGCCGTTGGCGCAAAGAGCGCGGCGATGGCACGGTCGGGATCGGCCTCGCGGGCCATTCGCCGGACCGTCGCTGCTCGCTCCCGCTCGTTCACGATGGCGCCTCGATCGGCTTACGCCCGAGCAGCAGCCTCGGACTTATCCTTGGTCGCGCTTGGGCTCCCGGAGAAGGCTTCGCGCTGCACGCCAAGAATGAGCTGCATCGGCGAGGCCACGAAGATCGACGAGTAAGCGCCGACCACGATGCCGAAACACATGGCAACCGCGAAGCCGTAGATGGCCTCGCCGCCAAAGAACAGGAACGGCAACATGGCAAGGAAGGTCGTGACATGGGTCAGCACGGCGCGCGACAGCATTTCGTTGATGGACCGGTCGAGCAAATCCACAAGCGGCAGCCGCTTGTACTTACGAAGGTTCTCGCGGATACGGTCGAAGATCACGACCTTGTCGTTGAGCGAATAGCCGATGATGGTGAGAATGGCCGCGATACTCGAGACGTTGAACTCAAGTTGCAGCAATGCGTAGAGGCCGATGGTCGCGGTCACGTCGTGCACCAGCGAGGCAATGGCCGCGACGGCGAACTGCCATTCGAACCGGAACCACACATAGATCATGATGCCGATCATGGCGACGACGACGGCAAGCGTACCGCCCGCGATGAGTTCGGATGAGATCGTCGGTCCCACGATCTCCGTACGGCGATATTCGACGCTGTCGCCCAAGGCACCCTTCACCTTCGCGATCGACGCCTGCTGCTCTTCTTCGGTTGGCTGAGACGCGATGCGGATCAGCACCTCGTCCGGCGCGCCGAATTCCTGAATCTGAACTTCGCCGAGACCGAGCCCCGTAATCTTGCCGCGGATGTCCGCGAGGTTCGCCGGATTGTCCTTCGTCTTCACCTCGATGAGCGTTCCGCCCTGGAAATCGATGCCCATATTGAGGCCGACCGTCGCGACAAGCACCAAAGGCACGATGGTCAGGAAGGCCGACACGAACCAGGTGATGGCACGCTGTCCGACGAAATCGATCTTCGTGTCCGGTGGTATGAAAGTGATGCCGCGAAACATGGGCGCGATTCCTAAATTGGCGAAGCTCTATTGGTGCGAGGCTCTGACACAAACGTCCTTAGAGCGGTAATTCCTTCGGGCGTTTCCACCGCAACCATGCGGCAACCATCATGCGCGTGACCGTAACGGCCGTGAACATGGAGGCCAGAATGCCGATCGTCAGCGTGACCGCGAAGCCGCGCACCGGGCCCGACCCCAACCAGAACAGCACAAGGACCGCGATCAACGTAGTGACGTTCGAGTCGATGATCGCGATCAGCGCGCGTGAATAGCCGGAATCGACCGCCGCGATGGGCGACTTGCCGGCGCGGATCTCCTCGCGAATGCGCTCGTTGATGAGCACGTTCGCATCGACCGCGATGCCGATCACGAGCACGATGCCCGCAATGCCGGGCAGCGTCAGCGTCGCGCCCATGAGCGACAGCACCGCAAAGATCAGCGCGACGTTCACGAGCAACGCCATGTTGGCGAATAGACCGAACAGCCCGTAAGCAGCGAACATAAAGGCCACGACGAGAATCATGCCGACGACGGCCGCCTTCTTGCCGCTGTCGATGGAGTCGGCGCCGAGGCTCGCACCCACGGTCCGCTCTTCGATGACGGTCAGCTTGGCGGGCAGCGCGCCTGAGCGCAACAGCACGGACAAATCGTTCGCTTCCTGAACCGAGAAGTTGCCGCTGATCTGTCCCGTCCCACCCAGGATCGGCTCGCGGATCACAGGCGCGGAAATCACCTTGTTGTCGAGAACGATCGCGAACGGCAGTCCCACATTGTCCTGGGTCGCCCGGCCGAAGCGCTTCGACCCCGCCGCATCGAAACGGAAATGCACCACGGGCTCGCCTGTGCGCGAGTCGAACCCAGGCTGAGAGTCGACGAGATTCTCGCCGCTGACCATGACCCGGTCCTTCAGCACGTAGGGAATCGGCGGCTCGTCTTCGGAGTAGAGCAATTCGTCGCCCGGTGGGACCTTCTTGCTCAGGGCAATCTCGGCGGCATTGGCCGACGGGTCCACGAGCTTGAATTCCAGCTTTCCGGTTTCGCCAATCAGTCCCTTCAAGCGCTGCACGTCGGAGACACCCGGCACTTGGACCAGAATGCGGTTGCGGCCTTCGCGCTGGATGCTGGGCTCGGTCGTACCGAAGGCATCGACGCGGCGGCGAATGGTTTCGATCGACGCCTGGATCGCGGAACTGATCCGGTCGTTCAGGCCTACCTCGGTCGCTGTCAGCGTAATCTTGTCGCCGGTCTTCGTGACCTCCAAGTCGTTCCCGGAAAAGCCACCGAACACATCGTTGCCGACGGGAGCCGCAAGCTTCCGCAGCTCCGAATAAGCCTTGTCCACGTCCTCAGCCTTGCGGATCCGTACCGACACGCTGCGCGCGGACACATTCTGCGCCAAATCCACGTAGCCGATGCGACTGCTGCGCAAGGCCTCGCGCACATCGCCACGGATGGTGCCGAGCCAATCCTCCACGAGCTCCTTCTCGTCGATTCGGTAGAGGAGATGGGCGCCGCCTTGCAGATCGAGGCCGAGATTGACCTGCTTATGCGGTATCCAGTTTGGCAGTCCCTGCAAAGCAGAGGCAGGAATCAGGTTGGGAGCTGCGAAGATGAAACCGGCCAGCACGACGGCAGAGACGAGAATCACCTTCCATTTTTGGAAATGCAGCATTGCAGGGTTTGTAACTCCAGATCAGTGGACCGTTGCGCGCGGCGCCCTACTCTTCCGTCTTGTCAGTCTTGTCCGTCTTGTCAGTCTTGGCTTCAGACTTCGCCGGGGCGGCGCCTTCGCCCTTGCCACGCACTTCCGAGATCGACGTCCGCAGATGTTTGATCCGCACGCCGTCTGCGATTTCGATTTGTAGCTCGTTCTCGTCGACCTTGACGACCTTGCCGATAATGCCGCCCGAGGTGACCACCGTATCCCCGCGCCGGATGGCCTCGATCATCGCGCGGTGTTCCTTCATCCGCTTTTGCTGCGGCCGGATCATCAGAAAATACATGATGCCGATGATCAGAATGGTTGGAATCAGCAGGCCATTGAGCGCTTCCAGGCCGCCAGACCCCATTTGCGCATAGGCGAAACCATTCATTGCTCGTATCTCCCGGTTGGCTTAAGGATGGCCGGAATTGGCCGATTTGGCGTGTCTCGCAAGCGTTTTTGCGAGCAGGCTCCAGTGCGCGATTGTGCGCGACTATACTGAGCTTGGACGCCTTTGCAACGGGGCCCGTATGAACTTTCAGGAACCGATTTCCGGCGTTTTAGAGCGGATCGCGCAAGCTTTGGAGCGGCTCGCGCCACATCCTGCCGCGCGTCCAGATTTCTCCCGTGCCGGAGCCTTCCTGTTTCACTCGGACACCGGCGCGTTCGAGCCGGTCCCTACGGTCAATTGCGTGCCGCTTCCCCTCCTCAAAGGTGTCGATCGCAACCGGGACATTCTGTTCTCGAATACGGAGCGGTTCGCACGCGGCTTGCCGGCGAACAACGCACTCCTTTGGGGCGCGCGCGGCATGGGCAAGAGCTCCCTCGTCAAAGCCGTTCACGCAGCCATCCACTCGAGGCACCCAGCGCTCAAGCTGATCGAAATCCATCGGGAGGATATCGCTGCCCTGCCCCGCGTGCTGGCTCAGGCGCGCGCCACACCGGCCGATCGCTTTCTCCTGTTTTGCGACGACCTTTCGTTCGAGGCCGTCGACAATTCGTACAAATCGCTAAAGGCGGTCCTCGAGGGCGGCATCGAAGGGCGGCCGGCCAATGTTCTGCTGTATGCCACCTCGAACCGCCGCCACCTGATGCCGCGGGAGATGGTGGAGAACGAAGCCTCCACGGCCATTAACCCGGCGGAAGCCGTCGAAGAGAACGTTTCGCTGTCCGACCGGTTCGGACTTTGGATCGGCTTCCACAATTGCAGCCAGGACGACTATCTCGCCATGGTGCGCGGCTACGCCGACCACTACGAACTTAAGAGCGCGGATATCGACGTCGATCGCGAGGCGTTGGAATGGGCCGCCACGCGCGGCAGCCGCTCGGGCCGTGTGGCCTGGCAGTTCATTCAAGATTTGGCGGGTCGCCTCGAAAAGACGCTGTAGGACGCCGCCGCTAGTCGGCCTGGGCAGCCATGCTGCTCATATATTTCGTTGGATCGACGGGCCGGGATCCTTTTCGCAGCTCGAAATGAACCTGCGGCTGGCTGACGGACCCGCTGGTCCCGGCCTTCGCGATCACCTGTCCGCGCGAAACCTTGTCGCCGCGTTTCACCAGGATCTGCTCGTTGTTCGCGTAGGCCGACACCCAATTGTTTGCGTGGCGTACCAAGACCAGGTTCCCATACCCTTTCAGCTCGTTGCCCGCATAGGCCACGACGCCATTCTCGGCAGCCCTGACCGGCGTTCCTTGCGGCACCGAGATATTGATGCCGTCGTTGTGGCCGCCGTCAGCCTTGGTGCCGAAGCCGGAGACGATGTGGCCCTTGACCGGCCAGCGGAAGCTGTTGCCCGCCAGCGGTTCGGGCGTCGGAAGCTGGGCATTGCTCGCGACACTCGAGGAGGCCGGCGCTGCCGGCGACGTACTCTGCGTCGTCTCGGCCGGCGCGATCGTCGTGGTCGTGACTTTGCGGGCCGCCGGCGCCGCGGGCTGTGCGTAGGCCTGTTGAACCGGTGGTGCGGCGGGAGCCGGTGCCGCGACACGCGGCGCAGGCCGTGACGCCGCGGCCATGTTCGCACCCGGAAGAACAAGAACCTGACCGGCCCTCAACGGCGTATCGCCGAGATTGTTTGCCGCCTGGATGGTTCCGATCGGCACGCCGTATTGCCGAGAAATGCCGGTCAGCGTATCGCCTTGCCTCACGGTGACGCGCGGGCCGGACGCATAAGTGGCACCGGATGCTGGCGGGCGAGCGGCCTGCTGCGAGCCGTAATACCGTGTCTGGTTGGCGCTGGTGTAGGATGCGGCGCGCTTGGGCGCCGTGCCGTTATAGCCGCCGCTGGGCGGCAACGACGAGGTCGTCGAATAGTCGGCGTTCGCGGACCCGCTATCGGCCAATCCCAGCGCCGGGTAGTTGAAACGCGTGGACTGGTCGCTACAGCCAGCGACACAAAACGTCGTCCCCACTGCCACAATGGCGCACGATACCCTCCGGAAAACGTCCGGCTCAAATGCCACGCGCATACTCGCTGGCCCCCACGCAATACTCGATGACTTCAGTTAAGCCCGGCGGCGGTAAACAACGCTTTAAGACTTGGATCCGGTGCCAGCCGAAAGCCGGCTTAGTCTCGCTTCACGCGGCCATGAACGAGCGGCACGAAACGAACGGGCAGGAGCGGTGTCTCCGCGAGCCCTTCCGGCGTCTTGTCGATTTGCACAAGCGACTGGGAATCCCGCGTTTCACCGAGGGGAATGATCATCCGGCCACCGTCCTTCAATTGATCGAGCAACGCGGCGGGCGCATCGATGGCGGCGGCGGTGACGATAATGCGGTCGAACGGAGCCTGTGGCGGCCAGCCTAACCACCCGTCGCCAATGATCGTTGTGACGTTGGCGATCTTGAGCTCGGCGAGCCGCGCCTCGGCCGCCTTTTGAAGTTCGCGCCAGCGCTCGATCGTGTAGACCCGGCGGCAGAGCTGAGACAGGATCGCGGACTGATAGCCGGACCCTGTACCGATCTCGAGGACCTTGTGGTTTGGCTTCAGCTCGAGCTTCTCCGTCATGTAGGCAACGACGAAGGGCTGCGAGATGGTCTGTCCGCATTCGATGGGCAGGGCGATGTCCTGGTAGGCGTGCTCGGAAAAGGCCTCGTCCACGAAGAGTTCGCGCGGAATCCGCTCCATGGCGCGCAGCACGTTGGGGTCGCGGATACCGCGCCGCCGAAGCTGCATAATCAGCCCAATTTGATTTTGCACGTCCGCCACGGGCGGCCACCTCCTCCCCAGACGGTGCTCCGGGATAGTATCGGCCGATTCTCATAGAGCCGGGTAAGGACTATTTCTTCTTTTCTTCCAATACGGAAGCGAGTTCGGGAAGAGCCTCGTGGTCGGTGAAGTCGAGGCAAAGAGGCGTCACCGAAATCAGGTTGGCACGCACCGCCCAGAGGTCGGACCCTTCTGGCGGGTTCGAGCCACGCTTGGCGATGCCGATCCAGTAATAGGCCTTGCCGCGCGTATCCATGCGATCGTCGATGTCGAGCAGCGCGGTGTCGCGCAAGCCCTGCACGGTCGCCGAGACGCCCCTCACCTGATCCGGCTGACAGTCGGGAAAATTGACGTTGATGACGGTGCCTTTGGGCCAACCTGCATCGAGCAGTTTCCGGATGAGATCGGCGCCGTGGACCATGGGCGTGTCCCACGTCGGCACGCCGTGATCGTAGTTACTGACGGCCTGGCTCAGCGCGATCGATGGAATGCCGAGCAACGAGCCCTCGATCGCTCCGGCGACGGTCCCGGAATAGTTCACATCGTCGGCGAGGTTCTGCCCGCGATTGACGCCGGATAGGACCAGATCCGGCGGATCGTTCTTGAGAAGAAAGCGAACGCCCATGATCACGCAGTCGGTCGGCGTCCCCTTCACCGCATAGCGGCGCTTGCCAATTTCGCGCATGCGCAGCGGCTCGGCGAGGGTCAGCGAGTGCGAGGCGCCGCTATTGTCGGTCTCCGGCGCGACGATCCAAACGTCGTCGGTGAGGTCCGTCGCGATCTTCTCGAGCACGTCGAGTCCCGCGGCCTCGATGCCGTCGTCGTTGGTGATCAGGATCCGCATTTTGCGAGTCGTTTCCGGTGCTTCATCCGGCCTGTTTCAAGTTTGAGTCAGGAAAGCGCTTCGATCTTCGTGAGCCCGCCCATGTAAGGCTGAAGCACATCCGGCACGCGCACGCTGCCGTCGGCTTCCTGGTAGTTCTCGAGCACGGCGATGAGCGCCCGACCGACCGCTACGCCCGATCCGTTCAACGTATGCACGAGGCGCGTCGCTTTCGACTCCGCAGGCCGGTAGCGCGCGTTCATGCGGCGCGCCTGGAAGTCGCCGCAAACCGAGCAGGAAGAAATCTCGCGGTAGGCGTCCTGCCCCGGCAGCCACACCTCGATGTCGTAGGTCTTCTGGGCCGAAAAGCCCATGTCGCCGGTGGAGAGCACCACCACGCGATACGGAAGCCCGAGTCGTTTCAACACGGTCTCGGCACAGGCTGTCATGCGCTCATGCTCTTCGGCGGACTGTTCCGGCGTCGCGACCGAGACGAGTTCCACCTTCGTGAACTGATGTTGGCGGATCATGCCGCGCGTGTCGCGGCCCGCCGCGCCGGCCTCAGCGCGAAAGCACGGTGTTCCAGCCGTCACCCGTATGGGCAACTTGTCTTCGTCGGTGATGTCCTCGCGCACGAGATTGGTCAAAGGGACTTCGGCCGTCGGGATGAGCCAGTATCCCTCGCCCGCTGGAAACTGATCCTCCTCGAACTTCGGAAGCTGTGCCGTGCCGAACATGGTGTCGTCCCGGACGAGCAGCGGCGGGTTCACTTCCGTATAGCCGTGCTCGGTCGTGTGCAGGTCGAGCATGAACTGGGCGAGCGCCCGCTCGAGCCGCGCCAGCGCACCCTTCAGCACCACGAAGCGTGCGCCGGACAGCTTGGCCGCCGTCTCGAAATCCATGAGACCGAGTCCCTCGCCGATCTCGAAATGCTGCTTGGGCGTGAAGTCGAAGCTGAGGACTTCGCCGACCCTGCGGAGTTCCACATTGGCGCTCTCGTCCGGTCCCACCGGCACGTCCTCCGCCGGCATGTTGGGGATGCCCGCCAGGAGATCGCGCAACGCCTGGTCCTGTTTGCGCTCGTCCTCCTCGCCCTTCTGGATCGTGTCCTTGATCCCGGCCACTTCGTCCATCAAGCGCTGAGCTTCGGCTTCGTCCTTGGTCTGCTTGGCCTTCCCGATTTCCTTCGACGCGGCATTGCGGCGCGCCTGCAAGTCCTGCAATTGCTGAATCGTTTCGCGGCGTTGCGCATCGAGCGCGAGGATTTGATTCAACAACTCGGTGGGCGCGGGTTCGAAGCCGCGCTTCTCGAGACCGGCGACGAAGGCATCCGGGTTCTCGCGTATCCATTTGACGTCAAGCACAGGTGGAACTCTCTTTCGGGTCGTCGGCTTCCAGAGTCTGCCGTCCCCGTATAAGGGGCTGGTCCAGCGTTGTCAGCCCGACATAAGCACAAAGCCGGCCGTCACGACGACGGCTCGGTGGCGGTGTCGGGAGCCGCACGCTTCTTCTCGACCATCCGCACCGCGAAGATGGAGACTTCGTAGAGAAGCAGTGTCGGCAGCGCGAGAGCCACCTGGCTGATCGGGTCCGGTGGGGTCAGGATCGCAGCCGCCAAAAAGACGCCGAGAATGGCGTGGCGGCGATAATGCTTCAGCGTCTCCGAGCCGATGAGACCCGCCCGCGCCAGGAGGGTGAGCAGGACCGGCAACTGAAAACAGATGCCGAAGCCTATGATCAGCATCATGATCAGGGACAGATATTCGCTCACCTTCGCCGTCAGCAGGATCTGCACGCCGCTGTCGCCCGTTTCCTGCATCGACAGGAAGAACCGCATCGCGAGCGGCATCGCGACGAAATAGACGAGCGCCGCGCCCATTAGGAACAGGATGGGAGTCGCGATCAGGAACGGCAGAAACGCTTTGCGCTCGCTGCGATAGAGGCCGGGGGCCACGAACATATAGAGCTGCGACGCGATCACCGGAAAGGCGATGAAGATCGCCCCGAACAGGGCGAGCTTCACTTGCGTGAAGAAGAATTCCTGGGGCGCGGTGTAGATGAGTTCGATCGGGGCATCGACGCCCGCCGCCACCTGATAGGGCCAGAGCAGCAGATTGTAGATGGGTTTGGCGAACCAGAAGCAGACGAGAAAGGCCACGAAAGTCGCGGCCAGCGCCCAAAGGAGCCGGCGCCTTAGCTCGACGAGATGCTCGATGAGCGGTGCCTTCGAAGCTTCGATATCGGTTTCGTCGTTCACGGTTTCGGTTCGTCGGTCTCTGCGGCCGGAACTGGCTCGTCGGCTTTGGTTGTCTTTCGCGGCTTCTTGGCCGCCGTCTTTTTCGCCGCGGCTTTCTTGGCCGTCGTCTTGGCCGCCGTCTTGGTCGTGGCGTTTTTCGCGGGGCTCGCGCGCTTGGCCTTGCTCTTGGCGGCGGGCGTTTTCGGCGGTTCGGGTAGCGGCGGCTCCTCCGCCTGCACCTTAGGCGGTTCGACGAAATCGGTCTTAGGGGGCGCCGCCGGCCCCGTCATCAGCGGTTTGCCGACCGGCTGGCTCAAGTCCGGCACCGGCCCCAAGTTGGATTTGATCGCCTCGAGGTTTTTCCGCACCTCGTCGGCTTCGCTCTCGGCGATGGCCTCGTTGAATTGGCGCTGGAAGTCCGCTGCCATGCGCCGGACCTTCCCCGCATAGAAGCCGAAGGTGCGCATGAGCTTGGGCAGGTCTTTCGGGCCGACCACCACGATCGCCACGATGGCGACCACCAATAGTTCCGACCATCCGATATCCAGCATGGGTTTGATTCAAACGCGTCGCAAGCCACGGGCCGGTCAAGACCCGTCAGGTGGACGCGCCGTGCCTAGCTCGTTTTCTGCTTCTTGCGCGTCGAGGTCTTCGACGGCGGGACCTCGGTCTCCTGCTCGATGACCTTGGTCTCGGCGCCGTCGTTTTCCTCGTCGGCAAGACCCGACTTGAAGCTCTTAATGCCCTTGGCCACGTCGCCCATGAGATCGGAGATCTTGCCCCGGCCGAAAAGCAGCACGAAGAGCAGCAGGACGATCAGAATTTGCCACCAGCTCGGTCCCATAAATGGCCTCCACGGCTGACCTCCAATGCGGAGCTCACGCCATACGTATCAAGGATTTGGCCGCACTATGGCAGCAAAGAAGCCCGCACCGCAAGCGGGGTTCGGACTAAGACGAAGGCGTCTCTTGGGCATCTTGCGCCGCGAACACCAACACGGCGCACTCGTCGACACTAACGCCTACTTCGGTTCCGCGGAGCGGCATGTCCGGCTCGCGCACTCGGACCAAAATGGGCCCGTCGATCCCCTCGACCGCCATCTCCACGAGGCCGGCATCGCCAAGGAAACGCGTGTCCAAAACACGCCCCAGCGCGCCCTCTCCCGGCGCCTTGAGACGAATGCCGCCCTGGCGCACGCAAACGATGACGTCCGATCCGCCAGCGAAATCCGGCGCTGGAAACGTGCCGAGCGGCGTCTCGGCGCGCCCGCCTTGAACCCGAGCCGGAAGCTCGTTCAAATCGGAGAAGGTCCGCGCCGCGAAGATGTCCTTGGGCGCGCGGTACAACTCCAGCGGCGTGCCGGTCTGCACCACGCGGCCGTTCCGCATCAGGGCCACCGCATCGCCCATGCGCATCGCTTCCTCGGCATCATGGGTCACGACTATGCAGGTCGCCCGCGACTCCCGGATGATCGCCAACGTCTCTTCGCGCATGCTCTCGCGAAGCTGTGAATCCAGGCCCGAGAACGGCTCGTCCATCAACACGACGCCCGGGCGCGGCGCGATGGCCCGAGCCAGCGCCACGCGCTGCTGCTGGCCGCCAGAAAGAATATGCGGATATTCGTGCGCGTAATATCCGAGACCGACCCGCTCCAGCGCCGCTTGCGCTTCCGCCTGGGCCTGCTGCTTTGTCAGCGACCTGAGGCCAAAGGCGACGTTCCCAAGAATGGTAAGGTGAGGAAAGAGGGCGAAGTCCTGAAACATGAGCCCTACGCCCCGCTTCTCCGGCGGCACGAAGCGATGGGCCCCCGCGACTTCCGCGCCGTCGATCAGGATCGAACCGCCGGTTGGACGTTCGACACCCGCGATAATCCTGAGCAGCGTTGTTTTTCCGCAGCCCGAAGGGCCTAGCAAGCATAGAACCTTGCTCGGCTCGACATCGAGAGACACGTCGTTCAGTGCGAAAGATTCGCCATAGCGGCGCGAGACGTGATCCACGCGAAGACGCGCCGCGAAGGTGACGGCGGCTTTTCCCCGCCCTGCCCTGGCTCGATGTGTGGAGGCCGATCCCGGCCGCGCCTTGAGAAGGCCAAGCATCCCTATGCTCTACGCGATTGGGCGACCGGAAAGCAACGGTCCAAATGGCAACATAACGGACCGATCCGGCCGCAGACTAGTTGTCCCGCATGCCGGGTTCGCTGTCCACAAGCACATCGTCGTCGTCCGCGCCCAAAGGCTCTTCGCCCTCCTCGTCGTCGAGCGGGTCCTCGTCCTCGCGCAGCGCCTCCGAATCGTCCGGACTTGGCATCGTGAACCCCGGAGGGAGGTTGGAATCGAGGAGCCCCGCACCCTTGAGTTCGCGAAGGCCGGGGAGATCCTGGATCTGTTCGAAGCCGAAATGCTCCAGGAAGTTCTCGGTAGTGCCATAGGTCACCGGCCGTCCCGGCGCGCGGCGGCGTCCCCTGAGCTTGACCCAGCCGGTTTCCAAGAGAACGTCCAACGTGCCCTTGGAGGTCGAAACGCCGCGAATTTCCTCGATTTCTGCGCGAGTCACGGGCTGGTGGTAGGCGATGATAGCCAAGGTCTCCAGCGCGGCGCGGGACAAGCGCCTCTGGGCGACAGCCTGGCGCTCTAGGAGATAAGACAAATCGTCGGCCGTGCGGAACGCCCATTTGCCCGCCACGCGGACAAGGTTCACGCCGCGCCCAGCGTAAAGACCCTGCAGCTCCTCCAGGAGCGCCTGCACATCTTCGTCCTTGCCGAAATGCAAGGCGAGCTCGGTCTCTTTCAAGGGCTCTGGGGCCGCAAATAGAAGTGCCTCGACGATGCGCAGCTTCTCCCGCCGGTCCGCGGATGGAAGCGCCATCACGTTCGACGGCAACGGCAGCATGGGCGCTTCCGCACCTTGCTCGTCCTGCTCCGCCGTCACGTCCACCGCCCTTTCCGCTTGCTTCGCTGACATTTGCTCCCCCGCGCCTCTTGTTATCACCGTCTTGTCCGCCTCGGCGTGCGGCACATTCGTGGACTGTCCCGCGACCGTTCTCAAGACCCGGTCGAGATGGATCAACGCCGCCCCGTCCTCGCCTTTGCCCGCGCTTTGCGCCAGCGCCGAAAGGTCATCCAGAACCTCCGCGAGTGTTGGAGCCGTCTCCGTCTTCTGCTTGTGCGCACCGTCTTTTCGAACGGCCTTGGCGGACTTTGACGGTGCCAATTTGGGCTTCGGCATGGTGTACCCCTCGCGATCTCAAGTTCCGTCGACGCTGAACCTCGCTACGCAAACTCCCTTACATTTCCCAACCGGCGCCCAGGGAACGCCAGCTACGCAACCTCGCTCCGGCGGCGTACCAAAAGCGGGGCAAATGACTTCGACTGGCGGATTTCCAGCGCGCCCTCGCGCGTCATCTCCAAGGTCGCCGTAAAGCTCGATGCGAGCGCCGTCCGCCTGATCTCGGGCTCGACGAGAAACTCCGCCAAGAGTTGATCGAGCGGTGCCCATTCATAGGCAACGCCCAGGAGGCGCTCAAGTTCGGAGCGGGCCTCCTTCAACGACCAGACGGTTCGCTTCTCCATGTGAAGCGTGCGCACGGCGTTGCGCTGGCGCTGCTGCGCATAGGCCTTCAGGAGGTCGTAGACATTGGCGTCGTAAACGCTTTTTCGAGTCACGCGGATCGGTTCGGGCTCTCCGCGCGAAAACACGTCTTGGCCTAAGCGCTTGCGCGTCATCAGCTGCGCCGCGGCATCGCGCATCGCGTCCAGGCGCTGAAGCCGGAACGCCAGCATGGCTGCGAGCTCTTCGCCCGACGGCCCGTCCTCACTCGTGGGCTCCGGCGGCAGTAGAAGCTTGGACTTAAGGAATGTCAGCCACGCGGCCATGACGAGATAGTCGGCTGCCAATTCGAGGCGGAGCCGTTTCGCCTCCTCGATGAACGCCAAATATTGCCGCGCCAAGGCCAGGACCGAAATCTTGGCAATATCCACCTTCTGCGTCCGCGCCATCGCCAAAAGCAGATCGAGCGGACCTTCGAACCCTTCCACGTCGACGCGCAGCTTTTCGTCCTCGTCGACCTCGCGGCTGACATCGGCTTCCCAGTCCGCGACGTCGCCGCTGGAGCCGTGCGTCTCGGCGGCCGCTTTCTGGCTCGCCTCCTCCGGGGTGCCCGGCTCAGCCGCTTCGACGTCGTCCGGTTCGGTTTTGCCGTCCTCGCTCATACCTGCTCCGTCGGGTCCGGGCCAAGCTGCGCGACCCGGGTGGCCGATGCCTCGCTGACCAGCGCCATGGCCTCGGCCTCATCGAACGGCTCGGGATCGTGAAGGCAGGCCAAGGCGTCTTCGAAACGATCGAGAGACTTTCCGGCCAACTCGGGCGCCGCGCCGGCGACGTCCGCCATTTCCGAGAACTTGCCGCTGCAATGCAGCGCCACGTCGCAACCGGCGTCGATCACCGCGCGCGTAAGGTCCCCAAACGACCCCGAAAGCGCCTTCATGCCGATGTCGTCCGTCATAATCAAACCTGTCAGACCCAGCTGATTCCGAATCAGTTCCTTCATTATAGCCGGTGACAGCGTTGCGGGACGCTCGCCGTCATAAACCGGCAAAAGCACATGGGCGGTCATCGCCAGAGGCGCGTCGGCCAAGGCCCGGAACGGCCGGAAGTCGACATCCTCGAGCTCGTCCGTCGAAACATCGATGCACGGCAATGACTTATGGCTGTCGGCCAAGGCTCTACCGTGTCCCGGCACGTGCTTGATCACAGGCAGCACCCCCCCTGCCAGCATCCCGTTCATGACGGCCCGGCCAAGCGCGCTGACAATGTCGGGGTCTGTGGAAAACGATCTATCGCCAATGATGTCGTGGGCACCCGCATGGCGCACGTCGATGCACGGCGTGCAGTCTACGTTGATCCCGAGGTCGTGGAGTTCCGCGGCCATGAGCCGAGCCGCCGCAAAGGCGGCGCGCCGGCCGGCCTCCTTGTCGACGGCATAGAGGTCGCCAAAACATCGCGCGGGTGGCATGGCGCGCCAATGGGGCGGCCGCAAACGCTGAACCCGCCCGCCCTCCTGATCGATCAAGACGAGAACGTCGCCGGTCCCGACCACCGACTTGAAGTCCGACACGAGCGCCTGGACCTGACCGGGATTTTCGACGTTCCTGGCGAAAAGAATGAGGCCGCAGGGACGCTCCGAAGCGAAGAGCTCGCGCTCCGCGCTTGTCAGGGCCGTCGTCGCGCAGCCTGAAATGAAAGCCTTGAATGCCATGCCCCGGGGCTAGCCCCCAGACGTGTCACGGTCAAGCGGTGTGTGCCGAACCTACTGAGCCATCACCAAGCAATCGCCATGCCCCTGGGCCTTCAGCTGGCCGCAAAGCTTATAGCCGGCGTCCTTGCTGGCCAGGGGACCGACCTGAAGCCGGTACCAGGTGCCCTTGGGTCCGAGATCGGTCTTGCGGACCAGCGGCTGATAGTTGCTGAGCAAACTTGGATATTTCTGCTGGGCGTCGGCAAAGTTCGCCAGAGCGTCGGTCTGGCTCTTGCTGGAACCGAGCTGAACCACATAGGAGCCCGCGGCAGCCGCTGCGGCCGCCGGTGCTGCAGCTGCGGCCGGCGCGGCCGCCATCTGCTGCGGTGCGCCGGGCTGCTGGATGGCCGGCACTGGCATCATATTCGGCTGGGCCATCATGCTGTCGGCCTGAGCCGCCGCGTCCGCAACCGCACCGCCGGCCGGAACTTCGACGGAGCCATCGGGACGCACGACCATGGTCTTGACCTTACGCGGTCCGCCGTCGTCGTCGGCCGCGGCATTCGCCGCGTCAGTTGTCGCGACAGACGCGGGCAGTCCGGCGGTGGCCGTCGCGGGCGGAAGCGCCGGCACGGCCACGTCTTCCTGGCGTGGGACGAGGCGCTCGGACTCGGGCATCCCGCCATTGGTCAGGCGGTCGTAGATCAGCTTGTTCTTATGCGGGAATTCTTTTCCACCCGGCGAGTCCGGCGCCGCCTTCACAGGCGAGGCATCCGCCGTCACGATTGGCGCATCTCCGCTGCCAATTGCACCGCCGCTCTGCTTATAGGCGTAGGCCAGCGCACCGCCGAGGGCGATAGCACCGAGAAGAGCGCTCGCGACCATTACGGCGCTGCGGCCCTTGAGCGCTCCCATGATTTTGGACTTGAGGCCAGTGTCCGGCACGGCTTGGCCCGCATCCATGAAATCGGCATCGCCACGGTTGGCTTCGAAATAATCTTGGCCTCCGTGATAGTCGTGGCCCCCGTGATAGTCTTGAGCCCCGTGCTGCATTGCCGCGTGCGCATCTCCGAGCGGGATCTGCGGCGGCTGACCGTACGTGGAATCGAAGGCCTGGAGTTGACGGCTCGGATCGGCGGGCGGCACGTGGCCGTAAGGAACGCCCTGCTGCGCGTAGTAGGACATATCCTCCGCGGCCGGAACCTGCTGATGCCCGGCATAGGCTTCCGGTTGATAGGCGTCCGCGGGTGCCTGTTCGGCCTCGTAGCCCATCGGCGCCCCCTGATAGGACATCTCATCGGCCACCTCGGAGAACGAAGCGCCCTCCTCCGGAAAACCACCGTGCTGGAAGCCTTCTTCCGCCAGTGCCGCGCCACTCTCCTCGGCGTGGGCACCAACTTTCAGGTCGCCGAATATGGAATCCGGAAAACCGGAATCGACATTTCCGAAATCGGGAAGCTCGTTGTTGAAACCGTGGTTCTGGGGTGCACCTGGCGCTGCAAAGGCTTGAGGCCGAGCGGTGAACTGCTGACCGCCGCCGAATGTGTTCGGTTGAGCGGGTCGCGGCTGCGCGGCCTGCGGGCGACCCTGGGTCGCGGGATCGGCGTAGCCTTGAGGCCGAGCGCTTGCCGCCTGCGGCGCGGAAGGGTTCTGGGGCTGAACGGGTGCAGGACGAGGAGCCGCCGGCTGCTGACCGCCGCGCGTCACCGGTGTGAAGGACGGCATCTGCGCAAAAGACGGACCGCCGTTTCCGAAAATGGACCGCTGTCCGATATTTGGCTGACCTGGCCGGCCCGCTCCTTGAACCATGGGAGGTACCTCACTCACTTGGGTATTGGCCTGGCCCGCTCCCCACGATGGAACTCCAGGCGCGACTGTCGTGTTTTGCCCTCGTTGATTTAGACCATGGGCAAAGTTTGAATCAAAGCCAGAAGGTCCGCCATTTTGACGGCCGAACCCACTATCTTGCGTGGACATGGTTACTTCCCTCGAACCACCCCCGCGCCCGCTGTTCCGCTAGTGCAACTCGTGCACGGCTTGAACGCCGAGGATCCCCAAACCCAACGCCAATATACGCTGTGTGGCAGCCACAAGCGCAACACGAGAACGTGTTAACTCTCGGTCACTTTCGTGAATAAAACGTAATTGTGGCAAGTCTTTGCCTCGGTTCCAAAAGCCATGAAAGTCCCCGGCAAGTTCGTAAAGATAGAACGCGATGCGATGCGGCTCGTGTGCTTGCGCAGCGGCCTCCACAACACGTGGAAATTGCGCGAAGCGCCGGATCAAGGCCAATTCGCTCTCATCCCCCAACTGGTCCAAACCGGCGCGTGCCAAACTCTCCCCTGCCAAATCAAGGTCCGGAAACGCTTCAGCGACATTTCGCAGGACCGAACATGCGCGCGCATGGGCGTACTGGACGTAGAAAACGGGATTGTCCCGCGACTGCTCCGTGACCTTCGCGAAGTCGAAATCGAGCGGCGCGTCGTTTTTCCGATAGAGCATCATGAACCGGACGGGCGCCGCCCCAACCTCGTCCACAACGTCTCGCAGAGTCACGAATGTGCCCGCACGTTTGGACATCTTCACGGGCTCGCCCGCCCTGAACAAACGGACAAGCTGACATATCTTCACGTCTAGATCGGCTTGACCGTCCGTGAGCGCCTTCAGTGCCGCCTGCATGCGTTTGATGTGGCCTGCGTGATCGGCACCCCAGACGTCGATCATCGACCTAAACCCGCGCCGGAACTTGTCGAAATGATACGCGATGTCCGCCGCAAAGTAGGTATACGACCCATCCGCCTTGACCAAAGGCCGGTCCTGATCGTCGCCGAACTCGCTGGCGCGGAACAGCAATTGAATCCGGTCTTCCCAATCCTCGTCCGCCTTGCCCTTGGGCGGCGGCAGACGCCCTTCATAGACGAGCCCCTTGGACTTGAGATCGGCGATGGTCTCGGCGACCTCGTCCTTGCCGTCGGTCATCGACCGCTCCGAGAAAAACACATCGTGGCGGATATCGAGCTGGGCCAGGTCGGCTTCGATCATGGCGAGCATCGCCTTCAGAGCCGCGTTCCGCACCAGCGGCAGCCATTCCGCCTCCGGCATGTCGAGCAAATCGCGGCCGTGATTGTCGGCAAGGCTCTTTCCAACCGGCTTCAAGTACTCGCCCGGGTAGAGGCCTTCCGGGATCTCGCCAATGTTGTCACCGAGCGCCTCCCGATAGCGCAGAAACGCCGAGCGCGCGAGCACGTCGACCTGCGCCCCCGCGTCGTTGACATAGTACTCCCGCGTTACGTCGTAACCGGCGAAGGCAAGAAGATTGGCCAGCGCATCGCCGAACACCGCGCCCCGGCAGTGGCCCACATGCATCGGCCCCGTGGGATTGGCGGACACATATTCGACGTTGACTGCCTTGCTCTTCCCAATCGCGCTCCGCCCGAAGGCTTCTCCCTGTTCGAGCACCATGCGCAACACGCTCGGCCAGAATGTCTGCTTCAGCGTGAGGTTCACGAATCCGGGCCCGGCAATGTCCACCTTCTCGATGTACGGATCGGATGCAAGCAAGGGCACGATGCGCTCGGCCAGAACGCGCGGTGCGAGCTTCGCCGGCTTGGCCAACACCATCGCGGCATTGGTCGCGAGGTCCCCGTGGGTGGGGTCCTTCGGCGCACCGAGCGAGATACCGTCCACGCTGGCATCCTTCGGGACCACGCCATCGTGCTTCAGCTGTTGTACGGCGGCCAAGACGTGGCCATGAAACCCAGTGAAAACGTCCATGAAAACTCCAGAAAATCTGTGGCGCGCGACTATCGCAAATCCGGTGTCGCGTCAAACAGGCGGCGGTGTTCGGCGATCGCGTAGCGGTCCGTCTGCCCGGCGATGAAGTCGGCCACGTGACGGGCCGAGGCGCGCGGATCGTTGCTGCGCGCCTCGGCGCGCCACTCTGGAGGCAGCGCTGCAGGATCGCTCCGATAGCGTTGGAAGAGCTCGACCACGAGGTCCTCGGCATCTCCCATGATCCGCATCACGCGCGGATGCCGGTAGACGCGTGCGTAGAGGAACGTTCGCAGCTGGCCGAGATCGTCCAGCATCGATGGGGAGAAGCCGGCGGTCGCGCGCTCCGCCGACCGGATGTCGTCGGCCGACGCAGGCTGCAAAGCCGCAAGGCGTTCTCGCGTCTCGTGCAACAGGTCGTCGACCATGGCCGTGATCAGACGCCGCTTCAATTCGTATAGCCGCCGCGCCGCCTCGATGCCTGGAAAGATCGCATCGAGTTCGTCGAGGTGGCGTGCGGCGAAGGGCACGCTCGCGAGTTCGGCGAACGAGAAGCAACCCGCACGATAACCGTCATCGATGTCATGCGCGTTGTAGGCGATGTCATCGGCCAGCGCGGCGATCTGGGCCTCGAGCGAGGCAAAACTGTCGAGTTCGAGATCGTGCGTCTGGCAATAGTCGAGGATGGGCTCTGGCACGGGCTTCCCTGCCCTGCCCAACGGCCCATTGTGTTTGACGAGCCCCTCGAGGGTTTCCCATGTGAGGTTGAGCCCATCGAACCCGCCGTAAATCCGCTCAAGTTCAGTCACGACGCGCAAGGACTGGGCATTGTGGTCGAAGCCGCCCGCATCGGTCATGGCCGCATCGAGCGCCCGTTCGCCGGCATGCCCGAATGGCGGATGGCCGAGATCGTGGGCCAGCGCAACGGCTTCGGTCAGATCTTCGTCGGCCTGAAGCGCCCGCGCGATGCTCCTGGCGATCTGAGAGACCTCCAGGCTGTGGGTCAGGCGCGAGCGATAGTGATCGCCCTCATGGTAGATGAAGACCTGCGTCTTGTGGTTTAAGCGGCGAAATGCAGTCGAGTGCAGGATGCGGTCGCGGTCGCGCGCATAAGGTCTGCGCGTGGGGCTCTGAGGCTCGGAAAGCCGCCGCCCCCTGCTCTGGCGCACGTCCTGAGCGTAGGGCGCCAAAATGCCGGGCCCCGGCGGGCTCTCGCCGGAGCCGGGAGCGCCCAAAAGCGGCTCAACCTTCCCTGGTTCGCTGATTGACAATACCGCCGGCCGTTCTCATCTTACGGTCACAAAGGAGTGGCTAACCGAAGATGAGCGACCCGTCCATTACCATCAGCGAACGCGCGGCCAAGCGCATCGTGGAACTCGTGAAGGCCGACGAGAACGCGGAGATTTTCCGCGTCGCCGTCGAAGGCGGCGGCTGTTCTGGGTTCCAGTATCGCTTCGAGCTGGACAAGGGCGCGGCGCCCGGCGACATGCTGATCGAACGCGACGGGGCGACCGTGGCCATCGATCCGATCTCCGCCGGGTTCGTCACCGGATCGGAGCTGGACTTCGTCGACGAATTGATCGGTGCCCAGTTCACGATCCACAACCCCAACGCCACGGCGTCGTGCGGCTGCGGCACCAGCTTCTCGATCTAGCAAAAACGGTCCTGGCGTCCTACGCGCGCGGTTGCCTCGCACGGCCGCGCAAGGCTATGTGGACGCATGAAGATCGCGACCTGGAACATCAACGGCATCAAGGCCCGGCTCGAAACCGTGAAGACATGGCTGGTTGCGGCCTCGCCGGACATCGCCTGCTTCCAAGAGATCAAGAGCGTGGACGAGAACTTCCCCGCCGAAGTGTTCGAAGAACTCGGCTACAACGTCGCCGTCCACGGCCAGAAGGGGTTCAACGGCGTCGCGCTTTTGTCGAAACTGCCATTCGACGAGGTCGTGCGCGGCCTACCTGGCGATCCGGACGACGTGCAGGCGCGCTACATCGAAGGCGTGGTTTCGGTTCCCTCCGGTGTCGTGCGCGTGGTGAACATCTATCTGCCGAACGGCAATCCGACCGATTCCGACAAGTTCCCCTACAAGCTTGCCTGGATGGAGCGGCTCAAGGCGCGCATCAAAGAGCTGCTCACTTATGAGGAGCCGTTCGTCGTCGCGGGCGACTACAACGTTATTCCCACGTCCGCGGACGTCTACGATCCGGCGGCATGGCTGAACGACGCGTTGTTCCGCCCGGAATCACGTGCGCACTTCCGAGCCCTGTTGAATTTGGGACTCACGGACGCGTTCCGCGCCTGCCACGACGAACCGCATCAGTTCACGTTTTGGGACTATCAGGCCGGTGCCTGGCAGAAAAACCATGGCCTCCGCATCGACCATTTCCTGCTGTCGCCGCAAGCTGCCGACAGGCTCGAAACTTGCGATATCGACTCAGAGCCGCGCGGTTGGGAGAAGCCGTCCGATCATGTGCCAGTGGTGCTGGAACTCGCGGTGTAGGGAGAGGCGACGCCTGCTATTGCAGTCCGCCTAGGTCCGAATCGGACATCCCAAAGCCAACCGACATCCCCATGGCTGCCGGCGGCACAAGATCCACCGGGCCGAGCCGCGGCTCCGTCCGTGCCGTCAGCGACGGCAGCTGCGCCGCGGGAACGGCCCGGACCGCCGCTGCGTCCGTCGCGATGTTCACGGCCGTGGTCGTGGGGCGCGCGCCTGACATATGCGGCATCAGTGCCTGAGCCTCTTGAACAGTGGCGCGATCGGCAAGAGCAATCGTCTTCGCGTAGCTTTCATCGATCCAGGCGACATTATCGTCGTCTCCGCCCGCGTTCTGCTTGGCGAGCATCAACAGAGCCAAGCCTTGCGCCTGCCGCTGCCGCACGCCGTCACCGCTCCAGAGCATCTCGCCGAGAACTGCCTGCGCTCCGGCGTGCTGCTTGCGCGCGGCCATGGTCAGCCAATTCGCCGCGATGGTGCGGTTTTGCTCGACGCCCGTACCGGTGAGATAGAGACGCGCGAGCTGATACTGCGCTTCGGCGTCGCCGAAATAGGCTCCGGCATGACGCAGCAACCCGGCGGCATAGACGGGATCGGGATGCAGCGGTGCACCAGAGATCCCGGCAACGTAATAGCGTCCCAGCGCGCAGAACGCCTCACCCACATAGCGTGCGATCGGGCTCGACGAAGGAACGTCCGCATACTGATCGGCAATGTCTTGATAGTATTGGAACGCCTTCGAATCGTCTTTCGGCACCGCCCCGCCCTTGGCATAGAGCCGTGCGAGTTTGAGCTGCGCCCCGAGCACTCCGTGGCCTGCCGCGTATTCGAGCGCGGGCAGCGCGGACTCCGGATTGCCGGCATTCATGGCGCTCATGCCTTGGCGATAGGCGTCCGTCGCCGACACATAAGGCGGCGGAGCGTCGGTGCTGCTAACTCCAGCCGGTGTCAGCACGATGAATGCCGCGAGCGCGCTGCCGATCTGGGATGCGCTAAATATCGGCATAGCACTTCCCTTCCGCCGCACCGCCGGGATGTGTCACCGCCCCTTCACGTGCGGCGCCAACCAGCTGCGCGTATTTCCAAATACAGCCGCTCTCGAACACGGGCTTGGGCGGCTGCCAATCCTTGGCGCGCGTCGCAAGTTCTTCCTCGCTGAGTTCGACGTCGATGATGCCCTCTACCGCGTCGAGCGTAATCATATCGCCATCGCGGATCAGACCGATGGGCCCGCACACCGCGGCCTCGGGCCCTACATGGCCAACGCAGAAACCGCGCGTCGCGCCGGAGAAGCGCCCATCCGTGATGAGCGCGACCTTGTCGCCCATTCCCTGGCCGTAGAGAGCCGCCGTCGTCGACAGCATCTCGCGCATGCCGGGGCCGCCCTTGGGGCCTTCGTAGCGGATGACGATGACGTCGCCCTCACTGTACTGTTTCGCGCTCACGGCGGTGAATGCCTCTTCCTCGCTATTGAAGCAGCGAGCGGGCCCACGGAACTTCAGGTTCTTCAAACCTGCGACTTTGACGATAGCGCCGTCCGGCGCCAGCGACCCCCTGAGCCCCACCACGCCGCCGGTCGGTGTGATCGGGTTATCAGCAGAACGCACAACGTCCTGGTCTGGGTTCCATTCGACCTTGGAAAGATTTTCCGCGATCGTCCGGCCCGTGACGGTCAGGCAGTCGCCATGCAGATAGCCGTGATCGAGAAGCGTCTTCATGAGTAGCGGCACGCCGCCCGCCTCAAACATATCCTTCGCGACATACCGGCCGCCGGGCTTGAGATCGGCGATATAGGGCGTCTTCTTGAAAATCTCGGCGACGTCGAACAGGTCAAACTCGATGCCGCATTCGTGGGCGATGGCCGGCAGATGCAGCGCCGCGTTCGTCGAACCGCCTGACGCCGCGACAACCGCTGCTGCGTTTTCAAGTGACTGACGGGTGACGATGTCCCGCGGGCGGATGTTGAGCGCGAGAAGGTCCATGATCTTCTCGCCCGCCGCCATGCAGAACCGATCGCGGATTTCGTAAGGCGCGGGCGCGCCGGCCGAGTACGGCAAGGCGAGACCGATGGCTTCCGACACTGTCGCCATCGTGTTGGCGGTGAACTGAGCGCCGCACGCGCCTGCGGACGGACAGGCGACCTGCTCCAGTTCGTCCAAATCGTCGAGCGACATATTGCCGACCGAGACCTGGCCAACCGCTTCGAACAGATCTTGAACGGTGACAGGCCGTCCGCGGAACGTGCCGGGGAGGATCGAACCGCCATAGATGAAGATCGACGGCACGTTGAGGCGGCACATCGCCATCATCATGCCGGGCAGCGACTTGTCGCAGCCGGCGAGCCCAACGAGCGCGTCGTAGCAATGCCCGCGCATCGTCAATTCGACGCTATCGGCGATCACTTCGCGCGACGGCAACGAGGACTTCATGCCCTGATGGCCCATGGCGATGCCGTCGGTGACCGTGATGGTGCAGAACTCGCGCGGCGTGCCGTCCTTGGACGCCACGCCCTGCTTCACGGCTTGCGCCTGCCGCATCAGGGCGATGTTGCATGGCGCCGCCTCGTTCCAGCAGGTGGCCACACCGACAAAAGGCTGATGAATTTGGCCGCGCGTCAGCCCCATCGCGTAATAATACGAGCGATGCGGGGCGCGGGATGGCCCTTCCGTTACGTGCCTACTCGGCAAACGGGACTTATCGAACGTCTTTGCGTCCATCTACCAATGCCAGCCGGCATTAGCAGCGCTGACGGTGTTCCGCCTTAGCCCTGCGTGCCAGCCAGTCGCTCCCTGGCCTGCCCCCATCGCATTATCTTTGCGATTGTCTTGTGAGGCCAATGATCCTCTGAACTCGTTTCGATTTCACAAAGTTTTATGGCGCAAACGAGGCGCAGGGTCGGCGCTTTGTTGTAATTCAGCTACAGTCGAGAATATTCTGAATTTTTGGTGTTTTCTAGCGTCGAAAGGGGAGCCGGCGCGGACTCTTCCGTCCGCATACCGCGTTATGCGGGAGCCTGAATAGGGCCCCGCTCGACCGCGGCTAAGACGACCCCTAGAGCGCCGCCTCCAGCCGCTTCAAAGCCTGTTCGAGCTTCGTCGCTGTCGCTTGCGCATCCGCCTTGCGTTCGCGCTGCTCTTCCACCACGTGCTCGGGTGCGCGGGAGACGAATTTCTCATTGGCGAGCTTGGCGTCGATCTGCGCGATCTCGGCGCCTACCTTGTCGATCTCGCGCTTCAAGCGCCCGGCCTCCGCGCCAATGTCGATGACGCCCTGCAGCGGCAGCGCGATCGTAGCTTCGTCCTGGACGATCTGTACGGACCCCGCTGGCGGCGTGTCGGCGAAGTCGATCGTGTCGAGACGCGCGAGCCGCGATAGCGTCTCGATATGCGCGGCAATGCGCGCCTTGGTCTTGTCGCTGGCACCCGAGATCACGACCGGCACCTTGGCTCCGGCCGGAACGTTCATTTCGGCGCGGACCGAGCGGACATCGGTGACGAAACGGATAACCCACCCGATCTCCGCGTCCGCCGCCGCATCCTGGAGCCCCTGGTGCGTAGGCCAGTCGGTGAGCATCAGGAGGCTCTCGCGGCGCGTTCCTTCGGGGCTGCGTTTCTCCCAAAGTTCCTCGGTCACGAACGGCATGAAGGGGTGGAGAAGCTGAAGCGCCGTGTCGAGGACATACGCCGCCATCGCCCGGGTTTCCGTTTTCGCCGCCTCGTCGTCCCCGGCGAAGACCGGCTTGATGAGCTCGAGATACCAATCGCAGTAGATGTGCCAAATGAAGTGGTAGATGGCGCCGGCCGCGTCGTTGAAACGGAAGCTTTCGAGTGCTTCCGTTACCGCTGCGACTGCCCGTTCCATCTCACCGGCGATCCAACGGTTCAGGGTCGTCTGAACTGAAGCGGGATCGAACCCCGAGACCGGAAAACACTCGTTCATCATCGCGAAGCGCGATGCGTTCCAGAGTTTGGTGGCGAAGTTGCGATAGCCTTCGACCCGCTGGCTGGACAGCTTGATGTCGCGTCCTTGCGCTGCCATGGCGGCAAGCGTGAAGCGCAACGCATCGGCACCATAGGCGTCGATCAGTTCCAGGGGATCGATGACGTTGCCCTTCGACTTCGACATCTTCTGGCCCTTCTCGTCGCGGACCAGCGCATGGATGTAGATGTTGCGGAACGGCACCTCGTCCATGAAGTGAAGTCCCATCATCATCATGCGGGCGATCCAGAAGAAGATGATGTCGAAGCCGGTGACGAGAACGTCCGTCGGGTAGTAGCGCGCGAGTTCGGGGGTCTTGTCCGGCCATCCGAGCGTCGAGAACGGCCACAGCGCCGACGAGAACCACGTGTCGAGCACGTCCTCGTCGCGCGCGAGAGGTTCATCCTTGCCGTAATGCGTCCTCGCTAAAGCCTTGGCATCGGATTCGTTTTCGGCGACGAAGACTTCGCCGTCCGGTCCGTACCAGGCTGGAATCTGGTGACCCCACCA
The DNA here is from genome assembly GCA_020637815.1 of Hyphomicrobiaceae bacterium. Taxonomy (GTDB): domain Bacteria; phylum Pseudomonadota; class Alphaproteobacteria; order Rhizobiales; family Methyloligellaceae; genus Methyloceanibacter. The sequence goes on from JACKJS010000001.1 coordinate 627,111, forward strand.
GAGCTGGCGGGAGATGCACCAAGGCTGGATGTTCTCCATCCAGTGGAAGTACGTGGATTCCCAGTTCTTCGGCGCGAACGTGGTCCGGCCGTTCCTGACCGCTTCGATGGCGGGTTTGGCCAGCGTGGCGGCGTCCACATACCACTGGTCGGTTAGAAACGGCTCGATGACCGCGCCCGAACGGTCGCCATGCGGCACGGCATGGACGTGCGGCTCGATCTTCTCGAGATAGTCGTTGTTCTCCATGCACTCGACGATCATGGTCCGCGCGGCGAACCGGAACACGCCGTTCCACTCGAGGATCTTGCCTTTCAGTTTCGGCGTCAGTTCCAGGCCTTGCATAAAGTCCGAATCCGGACCGAGCTCCAGGCGGGCGTCCTTGCTGAGAACGCTGATCATGGGCAGCCCATGGCGCTTGCCCACCTCGAAATCATTGAAGTCGTGGGCGGGCGTGATCTTCACGGCGCCCGAGCCCTTTTCCGGGTCTGAATACTCGTCGGCGACGATCGGAATGCGCCGGCCGACGATCGGAAGGATGACGTTCTTACCAACGAGGTGCTTGTAACGCTCATCGTCGGGATGAACCGCGACCGCGGTATCGCCCAGCATCGTCTCGGGCCGTGTGGTGGCGACGACGATGAAGGTCGACGGATCGTCAGGATCGAAGGTGACGCCTTCGAGCGGGTAGCGGAGGTGCCAGAGATGGCCCTTGGACTCGACCTGCTCCACTTCGAGATCGGAGATGGCCGTGAGCAACTCCGGGTCCCAGTTTACCAGCCGCTTGTCCTTGTAGATCAGACCCGCCCGGTAAAGTTCTACGAAGACCTTGCGGACGGCTTTGGACAGCCCCTCGTCCATGGTAAAGCGAAGCCGGGACCAGTCGCAGGAACAGCCGAGCCGCTTGAGCTGACCGACGATCGTGTTGCCGGACTCGTCCTTCCACTTCCAAATGCGCTCAATAAATTTCTCACGGCCCAGCTCTCGGCGATTGGGCTCCTGCCGCTCCATCAGCTGCCGTTCCACGACCATCTGAGTCGCAATGCCCGCATGGTCGGTGCCAGGCTGCCACAACACGTCGCGGCCGCGCATGCGCTCGAAGCGCACGAGGACGTCCTGGAGGGTGTTGTTGAGCGCGTGCCCCATATGGAGCGAGCCGGTGACGTTCGGCGGCGGAATGACAACCGCAAACGGCCGCGCACTCTCGCGGTCGCCGCGGCCGGCGGCGAAAGCCCGCGCGCGCTCCCAGGCTTGGTAGACGGAGCCTTCGAAGTTCTTGGGTTGATAAGTCTTATCGAGCATGGATGGACGCGGACGCTTGGATACGAGGGCTGCAAAAGAACCGCCCAGCAAAAATTGCTGGGCGAAAATGTAGGCCTGCGCGTCCTACGACCGCATGTTCCGTGCTGTCAACTTTCGTCTGTTCAGTCCTGGCCGCGCTGCAACGCGTCCGCGTCGAGTTCCTCTCGGATCATGCGCGGCATGTTCTCATCGAGCCACTCGCGGAGCATTGGACGAAGCATGTCCTTGATGCTGTCCTCCAGTGATTTGGGGACGGACTGTTCGTGCGAAACGGCACCGTTGGTCTGAACCGCCAAGGCTTCGGCGGTGACCTGGTGTACCGGCGGCACGTAGAGGGGCGCGGCTTCTACCGGTGGTTCCGGTGCCAGCTCGGCGCTCGGTTGCGGCGGCCAGAACGGCGCTTTTTCCGGCGCGGCGTCTGCGAGTACAAACGTCTCGTCGGATTCCATGTCCGTCAAAACCAGTTCGGATTCGCCTTCGCCTGCCTCGAGAACCGGCTCTGGCTCCAATCCCACCACGGCGTCCGGTTCGAAATCCGGAACGCTACCAGCCTCCGGATCCAGATGAGTCCCCTCTACCGGCGTCTGCTCGCCCATTGGGACCGCCATCGGGAAGTCGCCCGGCAGCGGACTCATTCCGGTCTGCGCCTCAACAGCCGGCAATTCCGGCTCCGGTATTTCGGCGAATGGAGCCTCCGGCACGGGCGCCTCGAAGCTCGGTGTCAGCGGTGCGGCAGCGGCCGGCGACTGACCGGCTTTCAGCGCGGCGATTGCGCGCTCAAGCGCGGACGCGGCTTCCTCGCTGGCAGACAATTTAGGCTGGGCCGGCACGGGTTCAACGGGCATCTGAGGAGGCACCGGCGGCATTTCCGGGACCGCAGCTTCCTGCGGGAGTGCGGGCAGCTCGACCGCTTCTGCGCTTTCCAACGTCTCGAAGATGTCGGCTACCGGCTCCGGAGCGTCCGGCAAAACCTCGTCGAGTTCGAAGACCTCGTCGAGCTCATCGGTAATTTCTACGAACTCCGGCGCGGCCTCCACTGCCTCTGGAAGTTCGGACGGCTCATCCTCGACGAGTTCCAGCCCGCCAAGCTCCGCCGTCAGATCCATGATCTCTTCGTCTTCGTTGGCCGGCGTGTCGCCGCCCGCGCTTAAGACACGCGCGATGTCGTCGATGATCTGGTTGTCGGCTTCGCCCTCAAGCCCTTCGTCTTCAGACTGGACAGCCTTGGCCTGCGTCTCGACCTGGTCCTGACTTGCATCGTCGTCTGTGATGATCCGGCGTATGGAAGCGAGAATATCCTCCATCGTCGGTTCGGGAGCGCGCTCGGTGTTGCTCATAACTTGATCCCTTGCCGCCTCTCAAACTCATAACGCCCGGCGAAAGTCACCAGGGCTAAACTTTAGAGATAACTTAACACAATGCTAACAGCCAAGTCTCTGCTTGGCACGGGCATCGGCGTCTATGGTTAACGTCAGCAGCTTGGAATGGTTCAGTTATCGGCGAGCGGCGGCTCCGGCGGCTTGAGGCCGAACCACTTGTTCTTGATGATCTCGTAGTGCTCAAACGGATCGTAATAAGGAACTGAAAGACCGAGCGTTTGCGCATCCATCCGGCCGATGGCTGCATACAGCGAGTACTCGGCGACAACCCTATCGCGCAGGGCCGAAACCAGGCCAATTTGGGAGTTCAGAAGCTCCCGCTGCGCATCGAGGACGTCGAGCGTGGTCCTCTGGCCCACCTTCTCTTCCTCCCGAACGCCGGTTAGCGCGATCTTGTTCGCCGAAACGGCGGATTCCGCCGATCTGATCGCCGGTCCCGAGGACTGCAGAATTCCCCAGTTGGAAATCACATCCGCGTGGACGCGCAAGCGGGAATCCTCCACCTCGCGCTTGAGCTGGTTGTTGGTCTCTTTGGCTTGGCGCACCCGCGCTGAGACGCTACCCCCTTGGTACAGCGGCACGTTGACGCGGCCCGTGACCGTGGTGGTCTCGACGTCGTTGACCGTCGGACTCACATCGAAGCGCTTTTCATACCCGGCTTGCAGCGACACCTGGGGTAGCAATTCACCCATGATGCGCTCGACGGCATAGAGCGAGGCTTCCTCGTTGTAGACCGTTGCCAAGATCCCGGGATTCTCCCCGTCGCCCAGCGTCATCGCATCATCCAGCGAATTGGGAAGGAGATGGCGGATCGACGGAGGCGCCTGAAGGCTCCCCGGCGGGTGACCGACGACCTGCTCGTAGGTTGCGCGGCTGGTCTTCAAATTAGCCTGAGCAACGCTCAGCGTCGCCAACGCCTCGGAGCGACGTGCCTCGGCCTGAGCCACGTCTGTTCGCGTCACCTCGCCAACATCGAATCGGTCGCGCGTCGCTTTCAATTGCTCGGTCAGCACACGCACGTCGTTCTCGCGAAGGCGCACGACGGCCTGATCCCTCACCACGTTGACATAGGCCGTCGCCGCATCGAGGAGCACGGTCTGCTCGACTCCGCGCAGCACCTCGCGTTGGGCCTGCACGACCGACTTGGCCTCGCGCACCGCATTCAGGTTCTGGAAGCCCGCGAATAGCAGTTGAGACAGCTGGACCGCATAGCCATGTGGATGGCTCACACCGTTGGAGGTCAGCCCACCACCGACGATGGAGGCGGCACCGGCGAAGTTGCTATTCTGATTGACGTAGTTGGTGTCGGCTGAACCCGTGATGTTCGGTCGCAACCCCGACTTGGCCAATGCCACTTGCTCGTCGATCGCGCGCAGGCGGGCCCGTTCGGCATTCAGCACCGGATTGAGAAGATAGGCGTCCGCAAGTGCCTGCTCGAGCGTCTCCGCCATCGCCGACGTAGAGACCATGCCGACCAAGAGTCCGAAGCCGAGCGCAAGCCAACGGCTGCTGCGCGGTGAGCCCACCGCGCAGTGCGACTTTGCGCACCTGCCCTGCAACCTTAGCACTCTGCTCTTTCTCCCAACGGTCAGCGGAGCCCCTACCGCTGCCGGGACTCACAATAGAGCAAGCAAGGCCTCAAAAGATAGCCAGGAAGGTGGCGGCCGCGGGTATTTCCGCAAAAAACTCAATGCACTGTGGGATCACCGCAACAGTGGCGAAAGGCCGCGCGACCGCCTCGAGGCGCCGCATTCGAAGCGGCGTTCCCTGCCCTATGAGGCGGCGGGTGGAAGCGCGCAACGGCCATTCCGATTCGATGCCAGCCAATTTGCGTCGCACCGCGGCAGTTACCCCCCATTAATGCGCCGGGTTGTAAGCGAAAGCGAACGTGACGCTGGACACGCGCGAGATTAGCGCTAGAAAGTCCAGCCCGGTGGCCACGTGGCGGAGTGGTGACGCAGCGGACTGCAAATCCGTATACCCCGGTTCGATTCCGGGCGTGGCCTCCAAAAATCCAGGCTCGGCCCCAGAGCCTAGCTCAAGACCCTCGGGACCCTCCCTTCTCGACTGGCTCCTTCTCGACTGGCTCCTTCTCGCCCTTCCGGCGATACCACCAGACGGTCATCTGGCGGCGCCAGCGGCGTATGGCCGGCAAATCGACCGAGAGCACGAGAAAGCCCAGCGGAACCATCCAGAACCCGAGAACCGGCAGGAAGCCAAGCAATCCGCCACCAACAAGCATGGTGCCGAGGCCGATTCGCAGTGGCTTCGAATTTGGCAGACGCAATTGACGGTCGAAAATACGGACCTTGTGGGCCATGTCCTTCTCTGTTGGGTTTCTAATGTTGGGCGACCCAAACCTCTCGCAAACTTGCGTATTTCGCCAATATGGCTCGATTGCGCCGGATGCCGGAGATAAGGGCTCCGGGCGCGAGCGGCAACCGTCCGCGACTTGGATTGGCCCTACATGCGTAAAGCGCTGGAAAGCCAGTCATCGTTTTGCTATCTAGCGCATCGGCACGGCGTGACGCGTATCGCGCTGCCCTGATCCCCGGTAGCTCAGTTGGTAGAGCAAGCGGCTGTTAACCGCTGGGTCGCTGGTTCGAGTCCGGCCCGGGGAGCCAACTTTCCCAATCTCAATTTGACGGTGCTGGCGTGGAAACGCGCCCAGGATGGCGCAAGGTACCGGGCTGAAACGAGCGAAGGGAGCCCGGACGGGCCCCCTCACCCCCGTAATTACCCGTACGGTGGGCGGGAGACGCATGACAGACCCCGCCATTGGACGAGAACGCACAGCGTTGCAGAGAGTTCCCGCCCATTTTGCCTCCTGACCGGAAAAGAAATGGCGCGGCTTCCGGAGAAGCCACGCCGAGGGCAGCCTGGGAGGAACTGAATTGGTTAAGCGGGCACGAATTTGAGCGACAGTCCATTGATGCAATAGCGCAAGCCGGTCGGCTTCGGACCGTCATTGAACACATGGCCCAGGTGTCCGCCGCAACGGCGGCAATGAACCTCTTCGCGGAACATGCCCCAGCTGAAGTCCTTTTCCGTACCGATATTGCCTTCGATCGGCTCATAGAAACTCGGCCAGCCCGTTCCGGACTCGAATTTGGTCTCCGACTTGAAGAGCGGCAGGTCGCAGCCCGCGCAAACGAACGTACCGTTGCGCTTCTCCTTGTTGAGTGGACTGCTCCAACTTGTCTCGGTATCTGCCTCGCGCAACACCGCGTATTGCTCCGGCGTCAAGACCTTGCGCCACTCCTCGGCGGTCTTCGTCAATTCGAATTTGCCTTCGGCTGCGGCAGGGGCAGGACCGCTCTGCCCGCGCAGGATCACTGCACCGGCGACCGCGATGGCCGCGACGCCCGCAGTTCCGAGAAGAATTTGTCGTCGGGTTGCCATGATCGCTCCTTCCCCACTGGCGGTTCGTTCGATGCCGTTCGCCAAGTGTGTCAGGCTAAATCTATGAGCTTGCTGGCAGTCTTCAATTCAACTTCCGCGCACGCACGTTCACGACCGCTTTATCGGCATCGCTAGGCCGGTCCGTGTTCCCGTAGCGCGAGGCAGGTCTACCCGCGGGAGTTGATGTGTGAGGCCGGGATTACAATCTCGCAGCGGACGCCCTGCACGGGGAATGACAACGCTACTTCGCCGGCAAGGGCCTTTCCGACGACATTCTCGAGCATGGCGCGTCCAAAGCCTGATCGCGACGGCGCCTGCACGTCAGGTCCCCCGCACTCTTCCCATGTGAGCTTCAGCGCCTTCTCGTTCTCACACACATTCCAGCCGACATGGACCAGACCTTCGGCAGTGGACAGCGACCCATATTTCTCCGCGTTCGCGGTCAGCTCATGGAGCGCGAGACCGAGATTGTGCACGGCCTCTGGCTTAAGCACGACATCCTCACCTTCGATCGCCACCCGGCTGCCCGCTCCATTGGCGTGGGCGTCCAATTGCTGCTCCACCAGCATCCGCAACGACGCGCCATGCCAATCGTCCGCGACGAGCAGGTCGTGCGACATACCAATGGCATGAAGCCGCGCCCCGAACCGGTCGAGGAACTCATCGACCGTGTCGGTTTGCCGTGCGGTTTGCCGCGCGATGGCTTGGATCACAGCCAGGAGGTTCTTGGACCGGTGAGTCAGCTCGCGCAGCAAGAGCCTAAGCTGCTTTTCACTCGCCGCGCGTTCGGCGTCGAAGAGCCGCTCGGCGTCCGCCAATTCCTTCGTACGCCGATCGAGATGCGCTTCGAGCACGGCTTGCTCTTCGTCCCGCGCACGGGCCCTCTTGCGAGTGGTGTAGACGTAAATCAGAAGTCCGAAGACAACGAGAAGGCCGAGCAACGTGAGGGCCGTCCCGGTGGCAGGGCTCATATGCGCCTGCAGGGTGCTCAAAGAGAGCGTGGTGCTCATCGCAACTCGTTACTCCATCCCATTACGCCGGCATGCAGGCCTTACCCGAGGCGTCACGAACGCGCGCCTTAGACGAGCGCAGCGATCAGCGTAACCAGAAAGACCAGGACGAAAATGAAAAACAGGACCCGCGCGACCCCGCCTGCGGCCGAAGCCACGCCACCGAAGCCGAAAATACCGGCGATCAAAGCCACGACGGCAAAAATGATGGCCCAATAGAGTAACATGGAAGACCTCGCCCATCGTTCGTCCGCTTAGCTTAGCGTCTGAGACAGCGCGTTGGTCAAACGCCCAGTTGCCTGAATTGTTGCACCCTGGCGGGGTCAAAATCCCGCGACCGCCGCAAGGAGTTCTTGGTCGGTGAACGGTTTGCGGACCAAGGGCGCCGCGCTGTGCGTGGGCGGAAGACTTTCGCGCCCATATCCGCTGACAAAGGCGAAGGGCAGTCCACGAGAGGCCAACGCGTCAGCGATCCGGCTTGCCGACTCTCCGCCGAGATGCGCATCGAGCAGCGCGCCGCGGAGTGGGCCATTCTCAATCGCCGCAAGCGCGTCGCTGACCGTGCTCGCCGGGCCAGCCACCGAAAGGCCCGCATTCTCGAGAGCCGCAACGATATCGAGAGCAATGAGAAACTCGTCCTCCACCACTAGGATGGGATTTGCATTCGTCACTCCGAGTTCCTCCCGTGCCTTGATCGGCTCGTACGCAACGCTGCGCCGCGGCGTGTATCCATCGGAAACGTAGGTATTGACGACCGGTTTCGCCAGTCCAGGCGGCATGTGTTCCGCGCCGATCCAATGTGCTCCGCGCGAATCCAACGCGGAACCGTTATGCGCCGCGCGGAATCCTGGCGCGACGCAGAGAATAGTCTATGGTCGGCACCAATCGGACGATCACCCGGACAACCCATGCTCAGGGACACGAAATGGGCCCGACGGTTCTGCTCATTATCTTGGTCGCGGTGCTTCTCGCCGTATTGCCGGCGTGGCCCTATAGCCGCGCGTGGGGATCGTTTCCGGCCGGCCTCGTCGGCCTGATAATCGTCCTCCTATTGGTGCTGATGTTCTTCAACAAGATCTAGGACCGACCGCCGCCGATCCCGCAGACCGGCCGCCGGTATCAGCCGGTCACGCCTTCCGTTTGGCGTGCTGCTCGAAGAACAGGGCCTGGGACACGATGGCCTTCACCGTGTCGGGCTGGTAGGGCTTTGTGATCAAAAACGCCGGCTCCGGCCGCTCGCCGGTGAGCAGGCGATCCGGATAGGCCGTGATGAAGATGACCGGAACCTCGAAGGAGCCAAGTATCTCGTTGACTGCATCGAGGCCGGAACTGCCGTCGGCGAGTTGAATATCGGCGAGCACCAGACCGGGCTTGTGGTTTGACGCCGCATTGACCGCCTCGGCGTGCGTCCGGGCGACGCCGGCCACCCGATGGCCCAGCCCTTCGACGATACTCTCCAGATCCATGGCGATCATTGGTTCGTCCTCGATGATGAGCACGTCCGTGGCGACCTGCGCGGCGATCTCGCGCCCGGCGTCATCCAGAAGCGCAAGAACGTTGCTGGGCGTGGTGTTGAGGATTTCGGCGGCCTCGTCGGCCGAGAAGCCCTCCACGGAGCATAGGACGAAGGCCTGACGGGCCAACGGCGTGATCTGCTCCAAATGACGGTCGACCGGCGTATCGCCCCTGTCGAAGACCTCCGTCTTCAGATTCAACCCTACGGAGTTCCACATGCTGACGAAGGTCCGGTAGAGCGCCACCCGCGAGCCGAGACTGTCGTCGAACAGCGACGAATCCTCGGCTAGGACCTGCAATGTCGCCGCCACGTAAGCATCCCCTGCAGTTTGGGAGCCCGAGAGCGCGCGTGCGAAACGTCGCAGCAGGGGCAGGTGCGGCGCAATAGATTGAGACAGCTGCATGAAACGTTGCTCCCCTCGAGGGCAATAGAACTTCGTCGATCGATCGACCCATTCTCTCACACAGAGGGGCCAAAGAAACAATGCGCGTGAGCCGCATTGCGTGGAAACCTCTCCCCAAACTTCGGCAAAACTATCGCGGGCTTGGAACCGATTGGAGGATCGTGGGTTTTTCGGGTGCAGCAACGCAGCGGTTATCGGTTACAATCCGCAAGCGGACCGAACCGACAAGGAACCGTTGTGACCGAAGACGAGAACGATAAGGCTCCCAGGCGCATGGCCGTCGACGCCAGTAAAAGTACAGATCGGCAAGGCGCAGTGGGTATCACGCCGGAATCAAAGCCGGATACGAGTATGTCACCCGCACTTCAGGCCCACATTGGCAGGCAGGTTCGCGCCATGTTCGACTCCGTTGCGGACGAACCTGTTCCCGAGCATCTGCTGAGACTCCTCAAGGACCTCGACAAGAGCGGAGAGAATTGACTTGCCCCGCACCGTATCACCGGGCCTCAAGGAAGCTCTCGTGGCCCAAATCGGCAATCTGCGCGCCTTCGCGGTATCGCTTTGCGGCGACCGCGAGCGGGCCGACGATCTCGTGCAGGAGACGCTTTTCAAGGCTTGGAACCATCTCGACTCATTCGAAGAAGGAACGAATCTGAAGGCGTGGCTCTTCACCATCCTTCGGAACACCTATTTCTCGGAACGCCGCCGAAAGAAGCGCGAAGTGGAGGATGTGGACGGCGCATACGCGGCCCGGCTCTCGTCCATCCCCGAGCAGCATGGCCACATGGACATGCAGGATTTCCAGGACGCCCTGTCCGAACTTCCCGACGATCAGCGCGAAGCGCTTGTGCTCGTGGGCGCAGCCGGCTTTTCGTATGAAGAGGCGGCCGAAATTTCCGGATGCGCCGTCGGCACGATCAAGAGCCGTGTCAACCGCGCCCGGCGCCGCCTCGCCGATGCGTTGAAGCTCGACGCGGCGGATGAGAGTGATGACGAGAGGTCCGAGACGACGCCGGTCCCGGAGTCGCGAAGCGCCTGACGCGTCGCGGCGGATTGCGGCGTCTCATTTCACCAGCCAAATGAACGCGCTCATGGTGATGAGCGAACCGAAGGTACTTATCAGAAGCGCGGAGGCCGCTTCGGGAATGGCTACGCGGTATTGGACGGCCAGCATGACGACGAGCGTTACCGCCGGAAGTGCGGTCGTGACGACCGTCTGACTGAGAAGCGGATTGCCGTAGCCAAGCGCCAGCATGCCGAGGCAAACGACCGCCGGCTGTAATACGTTCTTGATGAACACCAGGATCACGACCGGTGCATTCAGTGTCACCTTGTAACCGGCAAGAATGATCCCGGCCGTAAAAAGAGCGACGCCGGCCGAGGAGTGTCCGAGGAGCGACATGGACCCTTCCACGAGCTTCGGCAGCTGAATATTCATCAGCACCAGGATGAATCCCGAGCACGGCAGCCACACCATCGGCTGTTTCAGCGATTGAAGCACCTTGCCGAGCATGTCGAGCTGACGCTTGGGCGGCTCTGCCTGGGTTCCGGTTTCCGGAACCGCCTCGGTGGCACTGGTGGTGTCGAGCGCGAGTAAGATGAGTGTCGCTGGAAGCAGGAAAATGGATATGACGATACCGCCAACAGCGATGGGGATGTCGGCGGTCGTACCGTAGAGATACCCCAACACGGGCACGCCGACGAAGGCCGTACTCGGGGCCGATGCCATCAATGCGCGGAGCGCGCTCAATCCCGGTGGATGACGGAGTACGAAGATCGCAACGACAAGCACCGCCGCATAGGTTCCGACCATCGCAAGCGTAAGGAACACCAGGAGCGGCAGATCGGCGAGTAATTCGTCCCGTCCCGCGCTCAGAACGCCCACGAAAAGGGCGAGCGGCAAGGCGTAGGTCATCACCATCCGGTTGAGCGTCGGGACCTCGTTTTGCGAGAAATCGTGATGCCGTGCAGCGAAGTAGCCGAGCAATATCGTGATGATCGCCGGAAGCAGCGCGCCTAAGATCTCTCCGAGCATTGGAATTCCCTACGGCCTTTCGTCAGCCTGCCCCGCCCTAGCCGCCCGTCAAACGCACCTCCCGCGGCACACGCGATCGCGTACCTTCGCGAGGATGCGGCGTCGGCGCCGGTTAGGCTACGATACCTGGGGCCCGAATTCATTGGGCGGGACTCAAAAAATCGATCCCCTCTTGATGTCCGGTCTCTCCGACCAAATGTGTAGGTCTCGTCCGGGCCGGCTTGGAGGCTTTGAGCGGCGACGCTCAGATTTCAGGATTCTGTACGCTGCTTGTCCGGAACGGTGCGCAAATTGCGCGAGCCGAGTGCCGCGTCCCTAACCCAGGAAGCGAGAACAAGTGCTCTTTCGTCGATTGGTTGCAATACGGGCGCACTAAGTTCCAATTTTTCGTCCTAGCCCCAAGAGATACGACATGACCGACGATCTCAAAGAGACTGAACAAGCCGACATGACCGGCCAGACCACAAATTCCGAAGCGGCTGACCAGGCCGACAAGGAATGGGAAGACTTGCGACGCGAGCTCGAAACGCTTGGCGAGCAGGTGCGATCCTTACGCGATCACGCCGGCGCTCTTGGCGAAACCGTTCTGGGCAACATCGAATTGCGCTTCCAGGATGTATTGAGCCGTGCCCACGCCTATCGCAATACGACGGAGTCCCAAATGGACGCGTTGCGGAAGCTCGCTCTCTCGCAAGCCGGCGAAACGCAGAAGTCCCTTAGAGAGACCGGTATGAAGTCCGCCGAGGCGGCCAAGGACAAGGCCCGCGAAATGTGGGACCGGGCCGAACCGCTTCGCCAGGGTGCCCAGGAAGTAGGACAAGGCTTTGTGCGGGCATGGTCCGAACTCGCTGGCTCATTCGGGAAAGCCGCCGAAAAGATGCAGGCGGATAGGACCATGAACACGGCGGAAAACGGGGAATCGAAGCCGAAAGAGAACTTTCCATCCTGACACATCGCTCTCGATATTTTTCGCAGAGCCCATATCGGAAGAATGCTCCGGTCGTCTGACCTAGGCACTCTCCCTTGGGATAAGAGGGACGGACCTTTCTTAGGTCTCGTCGGTGGCGTGCGCCGGCTTAAGGCCGCCGATGTCAGGACCGTGCATCCATTCGGCCCGAACGAGTCCACGGACCGAGTTGCCGAGATAGATGCGGTCGGCGCTTCTGAGATCGGCTTCGGTCAGTACGGCCTCGCTCGCGGCCGCGCGCGGCAGGTCGAGCAACTCCTCCCGCAACGTTCCGGGCAGGAGTCCGCAGGAGAGTGCCGGCGTGAACAGGCGCCCGTCCCGTTCGATGAAAAGATTGGTCCGGGTTCCTTCCGTCAGCTCGCCCCGCAAGTTCAGGAACACGACCTCGTCGCAGCCGGTCAAATCTTTCTGCCGTTCCATTTCTCTGTCGTAGAACTGACGGCGCGTGGTCTTGTGATAGAAGAACGGATCCTTCTCGTCGACACGCTGATCCGAGATGACGAATCGCCAAACCGTATCCTTCGTCGGCAGCTCTATTTCCCTCGAACTGACCGTGATGGAGCCGTCCTCGAACAGCAGCAGACGGACCATCGCCACAGGAGAAGTGATTCCGGCCGCCGCCGCGTCCAAGGCTGCGAGAACGGCCGTTCGCGAATAGGGATAGCCGAAATGCGCGGCGGAGGATTGCAGCCGCAAGAGATGACGCTCCAAAAGGTGATAGCCGCGCTCGCTCTGCCAGCGGAGCGTTTCGATCAGCTCGAACGGTCCGCCGGATTCGGTGAGGAACTGGGCTTTCAGCAGGCATTCGGCATATTCGGAATCCTCCTTCGAGTCGGCGACGATGCCGCCGCCGATCCCCAACTCGCCCCGCCCGCCGGATAAGACGGCTGTCCGGATCGCCACGTTGAATTGGCAATCTCCGGATGGCGCGATGGTGCCGATCGCGCCGGTATAGATGCCCCGCGGCTCCTTCTCCAATTCGCGGATGATCTCCATCGCTCGAACCTTCGGCGCTCCGGTGATCGACCCGCACGGGAACAACGCGAGGAGCATGTCGGCGATTTCCATGTCGGAACGCAGCTCCGACGTGATGCCGGACGTCATCTGATGGACCGTGCGATAGGTCTCGACGGTGAAGAGGTCCGTCACCTCCACCGAACCGATGCGCGATACACGGGCGAGATCGTTCCGTAGTAGATCGACGATCATCAGATTCTCCGCGCGCTGCTTCTCGTCCATAGCGAGCCAGGTCTTCAGCCGGGCGTCCTCGCGTGGCGTCCGGCCGCGGGGCGCCGTCCCCTTCATGGGCCGCGTGGTTAATTGCTGGTCTTCGCGCCTGAAGAACAGCTCGGGCGACAGAGACAGCACGGCGCGCTCGGGCGTCTGGATCAGCGCGCCATAGGCGACCCGTTGCCGCCGGCGAAGCGCCGCATACAATGCGATCGGATCGCCTTCGAAGTCGAAGAGATATTTCTGGGTGAGATTGATTTGGTAGACGTCGCCCGCGGCGATGTAGTCCTGCACCCCACGGAATGCCCGCCCGTATTCTTCGCGGGACCAGGACAGCGTGAGGTCCGAAATCTTGGCGTGCCCTGCCCCGCCGCGTTCATCGAGCCAAGCTCGCGTGTCGTCGTCGTTCAGGCGTCGCGCGAATCTGTACAACCCGACCCAGAACAACGGCTCGGCGCGATCGGACGGAAGCAGATCGCGGAGCTTGGGCTCCAGGCAATAGCCGAGTTCGTAAGTGAAATAGCCCGCCGCGTAGAGACCGCGCGCCAGGCCGTCCGAAATGCGCTGCAACCCCGCCTCGACATCCTCGGGACGGTCTACGCAGATAATCTCCTCAGCACTTTCGAACAGCAGGCTGCGATCACCGGCCGTGAGGCTATCGTCGAGAAGGACAAAGGGCGAAGATGTCATGAGATCGGCGCGACGCAAAAATGACTTTCGGCATCAAGAATAAACAAGAATAAAGGAGAAGCGCCTTCGGCGCGTCAAGTACCGGCCGGACGTGCGAGGCCGCCTGACCTCAGCTCAGAATCAGCATTTCGCCCTTGCCGAGCACCGCCATGTCGCCCACGAGCCGGCGGGCGCGGCCACCGAGGCGAATGCGCAAGCCTTGACCGCGGAGCCACGTCTCCAGGAGGCGAAGATAATCGAACTCCATCACACCGCTATCGACATAGGTGGGCAGCAGATGGCGCGGCTTGTCCGCGAAGATGAGGCTGCCACGGCGGTTGCCGTAACCGGCGTAACGGCCCGCACCGCCCTGCAGCAGAATCGTGCCCGCAATCATGCGGCCGCCCGCATAGTCGCCCGCATTGCCACCGACGACGATAAGTCCACGGCGTAGGCGTTCGCCGACAAGATCGCCCGCGTCTCCGCCGATCGCGATGAAACCGCCTTTCATGCCAAAGGTCTCGCCGAATGCGACGCCCCCAGCCTGATCGCCGGCATCCCGCCGCACGGCGATTTCACCACCAGTCATGCTTGCGCCGGCAAGTACGCCAGCACTGCCGTGAACGGCGATTTTGCCCGTCTTCATCCGCGCGCCAAGCAGCATTCCGGCATCGCCCTCGACCACGATGTCGCCGCCCGTCAATCCGGCGCCAATTTTGTCGCAGCGATTGTCCGTGCCGATGAAGTGCAGATTCTGAACGTCCCGCCCCTTCACTTTGAAGACATCGCCAACTGTCACCGCCTCGCGCGTCGTGGCTACAGACAGCCCTTCGATTTCTTTGCGGTTTAGACCGTCGAGACGGGCCGGCACCAATGGCGACAAGTCGAGCCGTTGCTCAGGCCGCCCCTTGAGCTGAAAACAAAGCGCGGTCACCCGACAATCTCCTTAAGGTGGAAGTGATGGGGCCCAAGGTTGCCGCCGTAATTGCCGGCCGTGATATGCGTGACGCCGTCCCGCGCACCGCCCTTCGCTATCGCGTGGATTCCGGCATGCATGGCATCGTGAATGGCATCGGCCGTCAGTCCGTCGATAACGATCTCGAGCACGGCTTCCGCATTCGGCGGCAATTCCGAATCGGGATGCCACTTCAGGCCGGGTGCGTAAGCATGATTGGTCGACGCGATCTGACCCGCATATTTGGACCCGACCTTCGAGCCGGAGCGCACGATGCCACCGGGAAATGGCGTGATGACATCCGGAAGGTCGGCCATGGCCCTCACGGCGCGCGTACATGCTGCCAGCACGGCGCTATGGGACTTGCCCACGACAAGGAGGTTGCCGCCACCGACGGCCTTGGTGGTCAGCCCCGTCTTGTCCTCGCAGACGAACTCGCCGCCCATGACGGGAATACGCCAATATCTGCGGCCGCCGATGACCTTCGACATTTGCCAGCCGTCGCCGAAGAACCTCAAGGATGCGCCGAGCTTCAACTTCTTTCCGCCTTCGAGGCCGGCATAGCAAGCCGAGCCGGGGCTGGTCAGCACGCACTGCCCCACACGATTGCGGAGCTGGGTTTGCAGCTTGTCCACGTCCATGGTGAACAGGAGAACCGCGACGCCCGGCCGCCCGTCGGGCGTCTCCGATTTCGGCAATATGCGTTCGATTCCGCCTTCGGCCCCGCAGGCAATCACCGAAGTGGCGAAACCGGTCATCGTGCGTGCCGAGATCATCGCCCATTCCGCCGTGGGCGCGGTGATGATGACGCGCGTGCCGACCATCGGGAAGGCTTCCGCGAACGTTTCGACAATCGTGACGCCTTTGACTTTCAGTTCTGGCATGTCAGCTCGCACAACGAATGGTCGCGAACCGATCTGGACGATCGGAAACGGCTTCGGTTACGCCGAACCAGGATGGGTCGGCGCCATAATAGGTGTCGTAGAACGCTTTTACGCGCCTCTTGATCTGAGAATCGAAACCGGGGTCCACGTGATAACAACGGCCCCAGGTCACATCGACGACATCGCCCTTGCGCACCACAAGCTTGCCCGATTTGAACACCAGGTCGGCGGCGGAGAACATCTTCGTCTTGTCCCTCCGATTCGTGTAGACGGCCACGTCGGCTATCGCGCCTGGCGCCAGATGACCGCGGTCGATCAGGCCCAAGAGCTTTGCAGGCGCCGCACGCGTGATGATCGCCAATTCGGACAATGTCAGCTCACGCGAGATGCTGCCCAGCGTCGAGACCTGCCGCGTCGCTTCGGGCAACGCGTCGAACCAGCGCGACCGCTCGTTCTTGTCCATCAGCAGATGGAAGATCTCCGGATAACGGGTAAAGAGCGCGCCATTGGGATGATCGGTCGAGAACAGAACCCGCCAGAGGTCGTCGGCAAGGAGGAAAATCTCAAGACCGATGGCCCATTGCAGTGCGTTGACGAAGCTCTTCTTCTTGTACTTGTACGGCACGAGGCCCGTGCCGTTGCCCTCGCCCTGATTGATGATCCATTTCTTCGGATTGGCGGCACGGCGCCCGTCGAACTGACGCAGAATATCGCCCGAAATGGTGATGGTTTGGCCGAACAACACCTGCCCCACATCGACGGTCGCATTCTTGTGCTTGTTGATCGCTTCCATGAGGCGCGGCGCACCCGACGAGAAGCCTTTGTCGCCTTCCTTGCCGTAACCGTAGAATTGGATATGAGCCATATGGATGGGACGGCCTTGCGTCGCTTTCAGCGTCGCCACGGCCGTATCCACATTCCCGGCAATGCCGAGATTATTGATATGCACGTGGGGCGGATGCGGCACGCCAAGATCGGCCACGACCTTTTGCATGGCTTCGACAATGCCGCGCGACGTGACGCCATATTCGGGAACCTGCTCGTCGAGGTCGAACGTGCGCGCGTTGAACTTGAACGCCTCCGAGCCGCCCGCATTGATGACCTTGAGTCCGATCGCCTTGGAATGCGCCAAGGTCCAGGCGACGTAGTCTTTCAGTTCGTCGCTCTTCGCATCGCCCTTGCGCAGGAGGTTCAGCGTGTAGTCGTCGTTGCCGAGCACCACGAGACCGGCCACGTCGATGATCGGGATCGAGGCGAGTTCAGTCTGCGCCTGAATGGCATGGGTCGGGATCATCGCCGGCTCGATGACGGTGGTGTATCCCATCTGGGCGTAGCGGAGCCCCGTGGCGTATGAGCCCCAGGCAGCCGGGGACGGAAGAACGGGTTGTCCTTCGGCGGCAGCGAGCAACGGCAACTCGGGCATCAGTTGCCGGCCGAGGGTCACATTGCTGCCCGCGATGTGAGAATGCACATCGATGGCGCCGGCCATGACGATCTTGCCCGAGACGTCATGAACTTCGTCGGGCTCGCGTCCGTCCGGCTTTTCGACGATGCGCCCGTCTTCCAGGTAGAGATCTCCGACGGCATCGCGATTGTGCGCGGGATCGATGATACGGCCGCCCTCAAGCTTTACGAGCATCAAGCGGCTCCCTTTGCATCGATCAGCGCTTCGATCCGGCTCAGCACCTCGGCGACAGTCGGCCTTTTTGAATTAGCGGCTGTTGCCTTGACCATGCCGATGCCCGCGATCTGGGGCAGATAGACCGCCGCATCGTGATCGGCTGCGGCAGCGCCGACCTCGATCACGACATCGTCCCGGCCCGCCTTGACCGGCCTCGAGGACAGCACGACTGCAGGAACGCCACGGAAAGAGCGAGTCGGAGGCGTGGCCTCCTCGCCATCCAGCGCATCGATCCAAACGAGCGCGTCTGCTTCGTTGCTCCTTAGAAGGCGTCCGGCTTCGTAGGCCCATATACTGTTCTCCGGCACGTCGCCGGCGAAGCTGGTCCGAACCGGCAACCCACAGGTCCAGGTGGAACACAGATTGACGCCCTCGCCATTACCGGGCGCGGACAGCGATAACGTCGCCGCGCGTGTCGTCTTCACCAGATGGCGAACGGCCTCGAGCACGGTGTGCAGCACCGGCTCGTCAAGCTCGGCCGGGTCGTAGACGAACACGGCGAAGGCCGAGTTCCGCAACCTCTCGCCCGCAGATAGAATCCTTTTGGCCAACGCAGAATCGCGAATGTCGAAAGGACCCTCGCGCACGGCCGCGGCCAGCAACGCGACGAGTTCGGGCAGTGCGTTCTTTCCGCCGATCTCCGTGACGCGAACGCCGGACGGTACCTTGCCCTTCTTCGCCCCAACGACGATCAGCTCGCGCTTGTTGTCGCCAGGACGCGGTAGCGTGGCTCTCGCGGGAAAAAGTTTGTCTAGAAGCTTTGGGTCGCGCGTACGCGGCATATTGCCGATTACAACGATCGTATCCGCGCGATTTCGGACTTCGCCGAAACTTGCCGGGGTTGCGCCCGTCTCGCGCATCACACGAGCGGCGCGGCTTGTTCCTTCGCTGGCGGCATGATCGACAACGCCACCCAGTTTTCGTGCCAGGGACAAAGCCGCGGCGGCGCCTTTCACATCCGTGAAGAGACCCCCGAAAACCGGAAGACGTGCTTGCGAAAGCAGCTCGGCGGCCCGTTGGAGCGTGCTGTCCAAACCCGTTCTCCTCCCCGGCGTCTTTATTATTGAACTCGTTACACAGATAAACAGGTGCCGCCGCTCGCGCAAGCACGCGGGCTACTCTTCACGCGTAAAATTCCGATGGAGCGACATCGACTCACTTCTGAACGTTCGGTCTCGGTACCAATGCCTACGAACTACGCAGGCACCAGCGTACGGCTAGGTCTTGGGCTTATCGTATTTGATATACGAGAATCGCATATCGTCTTCGGGCGTGCCTTCGAGCGCACCGCCCTCGCGAGCCGGCTGCCAATGGACGACCTCTTCGATCTTCTTCGCAAGCTCGAAATCCTTGTCGGTGATGCCCTTGGCGGCGTGATTCGTCAGACGCACTTCGACCCAGGCATAGGACGCCGTGATGTCGGGATGGTGCCAAGCCGCTTCCGAGAGATGGCCGATGGTGTTGATCACCATCAGCGTCCCCTTCCAGCTATTGGTCTTGTATTTGCGGCGAATCCAGCCGTCTTCGAGATACCAGTGAGGCAGCTCCTTTTTCAGCCGCTCCTCAACTTCCGCGTCGCTATAGGTGCGCTCTTGCGTTGCCATTGCTCTCTTCTTTTGAAACAGTGCGCCGCAACATTCGAAATCCTGCGCCGCTTTATCCGCTATCGCCGGAGTGAGCATATCGGGCGGCTTCGGACCGATCAATGGAGGCCGTTCGGGGAGAACGTTCGTGCCGGACCTACAGCGCAACAAGGAGACGGTGACGGCCTTTTATGATTTGGCTTTCAATCAGGCACGCCCCCGCGAGGCCATCGAGCGGTATGCAGGCGACGTCTATATCCAACACAATCCGCACGTGGAGGACGGGAGGGCCGGCTTCATCGCATATTTCGAGGACATGGCCCGGCGCTATCCCGGCAAGCGCGTGACCTTCAAGCGAGTCCTCGCGGACGGGGATTTCGTAGTCCTGCATTGCCATCAAGAATGGCCCGGCGAAGACGATTGGATCGGAATCGACATTTTTCGGCTGGACGATGCGGGAAAGGTTGTCGAGCACTGGGACGTCCTGCAAGTTGCACCGCAAAATTCTTCGAACCTCAACGGCATGTTTTGATGCCCATGCAAGAGTCGCCAGCCGCAGTGGCCCAGTCCACCAACAACGATCCGGTTTCAGCGGTGTCCATCGCGACGACAGCACGTTTGCATTTCGGTTTTTTCGACCCGAGCGGAAAATCGTCAAAGCCATTCGGCAGCTTTGGATTGTCGCTCAGCGAGCCGTGGACGCGGCTCACTCTGCGGCACGCGAGCAAAAATGCCGTGCACGGCCCGGAGGCGGAACGCGCGGCACGCTATCTCGACACGATTAGAAAAGCTCATGGCATCGAACAGGCTTATAGCCTCGATATCGAGTCGGCTATTCCGTCCCATGCCGGCCTCGGCTCGGGGACGCAACTGGCTCTCGCGGTCGGCACGGCGTTTGGGATACTCGAAGGGCTCGACCTTTCCCCGTCGAAGATCGCCGCCCTATTGGAGCGCGGAACGCGGTCCGGCATCGGCATCGCCACATTCGCCTTGGGCGGAGCCATCCTCGACAGCGGCCCGCGCGAGGCTACCCTGCCGCAATTGGTCGCCCGTGCACCCTTCCCCGAGCCTTGGCGTACGCTGCTGATCTTCGATCCCGAGGCAAAGGGCCTCGACGGGGCGGACGAACTTGCCGCGTTCGAGACCTTGCCGGCTTATTCCGAAGACGAACGCGCGGAGCTCGAGGCGCGCATCGTCGAGCGCGCACTGCCCGCGCTGGAAACCGGAAACTTCGGAGCGTTCTGCGACGAGGTCGGTCACCTTCAGGCGCGGATGGGCGCCTATTTCGCGCCGCTCCAAGGGGGCGTCTTCACGAGCCGGCGCGTTGCGGGCGTCGTCGCGGCGCTCCGTGCCGCAGGCGCGCGGGGTCTTGGTCAAAGCTCCTGGGGACCGACAGGCTTCGCCTTCGCGGAAACCGAGGCAGACGGCTTGAGGCTTCTCGACGTTGCTTCCAAAGCCGATCGTACCGGCACGCTGCGGTTCGTGCTCACCAGGGGACGCAATGACGGGGCCGAGATCACGTGCCATTCCGCATGAGGCGAAAAAATCTGGGCTCGACGGGCACTTGAGGTTCTTTGCGGCCACGCCCTATGCCATAAAGCGAAGCGTATAAGAGCAACACTCATACGGTCCTTCGTGCCGATCCGCACGCGTTCGCGTACGCACCGGTGACACGAAGCGGCCGCAAATGCCTGGGGAGATTCAAGCGATGGCGCCGCCGCGCATTCTGCATATGATCACGCCGCTCAAATATATGAGCCCGTTCGACATCAATATGGGCATCGACGCCGGTTACGATCACGCCGTTCCATACACGAACGCGACGATCGAGGACGTTTACGGCCTGGTCCAGGACGCCATCTTCTCGCGCAGCCCTGAGGGCATCAAACGGCAGGCGGTCTTCATCGGTGGCAAGCGCGCCATCGAATCCCTAGACATGCTCGACCGCGCCAAGAAGGCTATGGTCCCGCCCTTCGAAATCTCCGTCTTCGCCGACCCCGCAGGATCGTTCACCACCGCGGCGGCCATGGTGGCCTGCGCCAAGAAGGCCTTGAACAGCACGTTCGGTACCGACTTCAAGGACAAGCGCGTGATCGTTTATGGCGGTACCGGCGTCGTCGCTTTCGCCTCCGCCGTGATCGCATCGATGGACGGGGCCAAGGCATTTCTCGTCGGCTACGACGGACCTGAGCGCGTCCGCCGTTTGACCATGGAAGCGAACGACCGGTTCGACGTGGATCTCGATTACGCGGACGGAACGACCGAAGAGCAAAAGGCAGAGCTGGCGCACGGCGCCGACGTCATTTTCTCCGCCGGTCCCGCCGGCCGGCAGATCTTGAGCCAAGAGCAACTCAAGCCCGCGCAGCAGCTGAAAGTGGCCGCAGACGTCAATGCCGTGCCACCGCTCGGTATCGAAGGAATCGGCATTCAAGACAACGGCGTTCCGATTGAGGGTACGAGAGGCGCCGTGGGTATTGGCGCGCTCGCCATCGGCGACATCAAGTACAAGACCGAGATCGGCATGTTCAAGGAAATGATCACCGCCGAATCGCCGGTCTATCTCGATTTCCGTGCCGCCTATAGGCTCGCCCAAGAACTCACGTCTTAGTCCGGGCCATGTTAGTCCGGGCCATGGCTCCGCGCATGGCGAGAGCTTAGGCGATGACGACGGCGCGTGGTTCGATTCTGATCGCCGCAATATCGGGCCGGGCGTTGGCGCGCGCGGCCGACGGCGCCGGTTATGTGCCTTTGGTCGTGGACTTCTTCGCCGACATGGACACGCAGGCGCTCGTCCCGGCCCTTATCCAACTACAGGATCTTGCGCGTGGGTTCCGGTGGGGGTCGCTTGAGGCGGCGCTCGAAATGCTCGCCGCCCACGCCCCCTCTCCGCCACTGGGGCTGGTCTATGGATCCGGATTCGAGGACCGGCCCGATATCCTGGCGCAAATCTCGAAGCGCTGGCCGCTGCTCGGCAACGACCCCGCCACCGTCTCGGCGGTCAACGACCCGGCGCACTTCTTCGCGGCTTTGGAAACGCACGCCATTCCCCATCCGGAAACCCGTCTCGATCGGCCGGCTGATCCGCGCGGCTGGGTGGTCAAACGGCTCGGAGGCGCCGGCGGCAACCACATCGCGCCCGCCGGACGTGTTCGCCCATCGGGCAAGGTCTATTATCAGGCTTTGGTTCCGGGACGCTCCGTATCCGCCCTATTCGCTGCCAATGGCCAGGACGCGCGCGTTCTCGGCTTCAGCGAGCAATGGTCATCTCCAACCCATAGCAAGCCGTGGCGCTTTGGCGGTGCGGTGCGGCCTGCCCTCCTCGCCAGCCAAGCCGCCGAGGTCATGACCGGCGCGGTCGTGCAGCTGGCAGCCCATTTTCATCTGAAAGGTCTGAACTCGGCCGATTTCATGCTCGACGGCGAGGTGCCTCGCCTTCTGGAAATCAATCCGCGTCCGGGGGGCACGCTCGACATTTTCACGAACGATGCCGCGCCGCTTCTTGCCGTCCATCTCGATGCGGTGTTGCACGAGACTTTGCCGGATCGGGCGATCGTCATCCAAGACGCATCCGCCTCGGGAATCGTCTTCGCGCCACACGCCCTCACAATTCCGCACGAGACGGTCTGGCCAGACTGGGCGGCCGACCTTCCCCACCCTGGAGAACGGATCGACAAAGAGCGCCCGATATGCACTGTACTTGCGCGGGGGAGATCGGCGGACGAGGCGAGATGCCTCGTCGATGCACACCGTGACCGCCTGCTGGCCGTATTGGGAGCGTCTCGAACCAACGCGAGCGCTCAAGAAGAATATCCTGCGAGAGAGCGAAGGAAGCGATGAAAAAACCAAGCCTGAATACGCAAGTCACGCCGCTAGTGCAGGACCTAATTGACAATGCCGACGCGTTACGCGTCGGCGTCTCCAAAGGGTCTCTCGGAGAAACGTTGATCGATTGCGGTGTCGACGCCGTTGGAGGGCTGGAAGCGGGACGCCGTTTGGCGGAGATTTGCCTGGCGGGACTCGGCGTCGTGACATTCGAGACCAGCAGCACGACCGATCCCTGGCCGTTCCTCATCACCGTACATACGAGTCAGCCCGTTCTCGCTTGTCTCGGCTCGCAATACGCCGGGTGGAGTCTTTCCGGCAAAGACGCCGACGGCAAGGACTTCTACTTCCTCGGGTCGGGTCCCGCTCGCGCCATGGGCTCGTCGGAGCCCTTGTTCGACGAGCTGGGATATCGGGACAAGGCCAAGACCGCCGCGCTTGTGATTGAGGCCGACACGGCGCCGCCCGCCGCTCTGGTCGAGGAGGTCGCTAAGGCTTGCGGCCTGAAGCCCGAGAAGCTGACCTTCTTGTTCGCGCCCACATCGAGCCTCGCGGGATCGGTCCAGGTCGCTGGCCGCAGCCTGGAGGTCGCGCTCCACAAGGCGCATGAGCTCCACTTCCCGCTCGAGAACATCGTCGACGGCATGGCCACGGTTCCAATTCCGCCGCCCGTCCCCGGATTTGTGGAGGCCATGGGCCGCACCAACGACGCCATTATTTATGGCGGCCGCGCACATCTCTACGTGGAAGGCGACGAAGCGGCGGCGAAGAAGCTCGCCGAAGATCTGCCGAGTGCCAATTCGAAGGACTACGGCAAGCCGTTCGCAGAGATCTTCGCGGCAGTGAAGGGTGATTTCTACCAGATCGATCCGATGCTGTTCAGCCCGGCGAAGGTCACCGTCACCTCCCTTTCGACCGGTAAGAGCTTCGAAGGCGGAGCGATCGACGACGCCGTGCTCGCGCGTTCCTTCGCTTAGCGCTCCATGACGAACGACACCGCCATCACACCGTCCATCGTCCTCTTCGGCGATGGACGGGATTGGCACGGCAAGAGCCTTCAGCGCGCGTTCGCCCGGCGCGGTATCAACCCTGTCGTCGCTCCCCTGCCTTCGTGCGGTTTCTCGACGGATACGGTAACGGGCCTCGCCATACCGGGCCTCGGAGACCACACGCCGCGCGGCGCCTTCGTACGGTTTATTCCCGGCGGCAGTTTCGAGCAGGTCACACTTTACCTCGGCATCCTGCATGCGTTGCGCGAGCTTGGCGTCACGGTCTGGAACGATGCCCGTGCCATCGAGCGCTGTGTCGATAAGTCCACAACAACGTTCTTCTTGCAGAAGGCCGGACTGCCCACCCCCCGCACCTTTGCCGGCGTCGACAGGACGACGGCGGAAGATGTTGTGTCGCGTCTCGTCGCCGAGAGTCACAAGGTCGTCGAGAAGCCGCTCTTCGGAGCGCAAGGCAAGGGCGTTCGCCTGGTTGAGACGATCTCCGATCTTTCGCCGCCCGAGGACGTGGACGGCGTCTATTATCTGCAAGAGTTCGTACCGCCCGCCCAGGAGCATCACCAAGACTGGAGGCTGTTCGTGTGCGGCGGACGCGTCGTCGCTTCGATGATTAGACACGGCACGAACTGGATTACCAATATCAAACAAGGCGCTCGCGCCGAGGCTGCCATTGCAAGTCACGACCTCGTCGATCTTGCCGTGCGCGCCGCAGCATGCGTTGGCGCCGACTATGCGGGCGTCGACGTCATTCAGGCTCGCGACGGCACGTTTCTCGTGCTCGAGGTCAACTCGATGCCGGCCTGGAACGGCCTGCAAAACGTCACGAGCCTTCGTCTCTCGGATCACGTCGTTGACGCCTTTCTCGCCGCAGCCTTGCCCGAGAGCGTTCGCAATGCGAGGGAGGAAGCTTGACGACCGGGATGACCAGCGATGCCATCGCCTCGGCCTTCCAGGCAGCGTGCTTGGCCGAACTCGACGCGCTGAAGCCGGGAAACGTGCATCGCCATGCCGAGAGCGTCGAACCGGCGGTATCCGACTTCGAACGAAGCGCGGCCGCGGCGGCGCCCGCCATCTCGGCGCAGGGACTGACGGTCGGACAGCGGATCGAAGAAGCGGTTCGGGCAACGCGGGCGGCCGTCAGCCACAACACCAATCTCGGAATTGTCCTGCTAGCGGCGCCCCTAGCCCAAGCCGCACTCACCGCGACAAACGGTTCTTTGCGCCTGTCCCTAGCCGAGGTTCTGGCCGCGCTGACGGTCGACGATGCCCGGTGCGCCTATCGCGCGATCCGTATGGCGGAGCCCGGAGGATTGGGCAATGCGCCCGAGCACGACGTCGCGACAGATCCCTCCACAACGCTCCTCGATGCGATGCGCGCCGCCGCGACCCGCGACCGCATCGCTTGGAACTATGCGAACGGTTTCGTCGACATCTTCGACTTGGGACTGAACTGGCGCGAAGGAGGTATTAACCGCTGGGGCGATGTGCCCTCGGTCGCCACCTACATCTATCTTGGATTCCTGGCGCATGTTCCCGACACGCTGATCGAGCGCAAATTCGGGCCGCACGTAGCCGCCGAAGTGCTGGACGAGGCAAGGCCGATCGAATCGGGATTGGCTCAGTGCCACGACCCAAAGGAGATGATGCGGCCGTTGATTGCTTTCGACGCTTCCCTCAGGGAACGAGGTCTCAATCCCGGCACGTCAGCCGATCTGACCGTTGCAACATTGTTCGCGGGGACGCTGGCAGGCGCGTAATTTCCCGCAAAGAAATCGGCCGAAATCGAACCAAACGGCCAATAATCGGCTTGCATCCTCCCAGACCGGGCTTATGTTCACCCACGCGGAGTCCAGATTGGGGCTGCGAATGCAGCGGTGCGTTGCACGCTGCTTTGTTGGTTGGCCGCCGGCCCTGGCTGGCTGCGCCGCTATTTTAGTTCTTGACCAAGTCTCACGTACTAGGGAGGGGGCCTCATGGCCAAAATCACTGGTGTTTGTATCGGCGAGTCGCTCGTCGGCGATGGCAACGAAGTTGCCCATATCGATCTTATTCTCGGCCCGCGCGGTAGCGCTGCGGAAACGGCTTTCTGCAACGCGCTAACGAACAACAAGGACGGCTTCACGACCCTGCTCGCCGTCGTCGCTCCAAACTTGCTCTGCAAGCCGGCCACGATCCTCTACAACAAGGTCACCATCAAAGACGCGCGTCAGGCCGTTCAGATGTTCGGTCCCGCTCAGTATGCCGTGGCTAAGGCCGTTGCCGACTCCGTCGCCGAGGGTGTCATCCCCGCCGACGAGGCCGACGACGTCTATGTCTGCGTTGGCGTCTTCATCCACTGGGAAGCCGCGGACGACAAAAAGATCCAGGACTATAACTACCAGGCCACCAAGGAAGCCATCGCCCGCGCCGTTGCCGGCGAGCCGAAGGCTGCCGAAGTCACCGCCAAGAAGGATTCTGCTGCGCATCCGTTCGCCGCTGGCTGAACAGGAGAAGCTGCGGATCGGGGTACTCCCGGTAGAAGAAACGAGCCGGGCCCGATACGTCGGTGGCTCACGAAGCTTGGTTTCTAGTTCGCGGGATTGACCGCAGGTTAGCTTTGAGATCGCCGCTCTCCCCGGAGGGCGGCGATTTCATTTTGTCCCACCGCGCCAGAGTGCAGGGCCGTGGCGACGAGCACGCCGCGCGCACCAGCATCCGCGACCGCTCTGATGTCGTCGTAAGACGCCACTCCGCCCGCGACATACACATGGTGGCCGCGAGCGTTCGTGACTGCGGTTCGCAGCAGGTCGAAGTCGGGGCCGGTTTCGGTCCCCACCCGGCCAAGGCTCATGAGGATCACGCGTTGCGGCCAGAGATCCAGATCGCTCATCAACTCTTTCGGCCCCCGCAAGCCCTGCTCGTCGAAATCCAACGAGAGCACGAGATTGGCGCCAAAGTTGTCGCGAATCGTTTTCCAGTCCTCGAGGCTCTGGACGGTTTCACTGCCGATAACGAGGGTCGCCCCCAACGGCAGCCAAAAGGCACAGTCGTCCAGATTGCAGAAGCCGGCGTCGATCCAAAGATCGACCCCAGGGAGCACGTCCGCCAAAGCTTGACAGAGTTCGTAATTGTTTCCCCGTCCAAGGATCGCGTCGAGATCGGCGATATACAGCGTCGGAGAGAAAGTGATACCGAGAAGCGCTCTCGCGATGGCTTGGGCGTCATGAGGCGGAGCAAACGGCGTCGCGATGGGACGGTATTCTGCCCTCTTTCCAGCGCGTGCCTGTTTGCCTGCGCGCGCGTGAACGACCGTGCCATCCTTCAGATCGAGCACGGGTACGACGTCAAAGGCGTTGGGAGACTGGTCTCCGATTATCCCGGTAGACGGCGCCATGGCGAATGTGCCTCTCGAATCTCGTACCTATCATGACGCGGAATGGCGTCCTGGGAAATGAGGTCTCTATGGACACGTGTTTTGGATGGGATTTGGGCGGTGTCAACTTGAAGCTGGCACGCCGTGAGGGCAGCCGGACAGTGTCGGTGACACAAATTCCCTGCCCTGCGCTCGGCGATCCCTCGAAATTCGACCGCGCCTTGGAGGAAGCCTTGAAGATCGTGGGCGACACGGAGGCGTCCCACGCCGTGACCATGACAGGGGAACTCTCCGATGTGTTCGCGACCCGCTACGAAGGTGTGGTCTATCTTGTCTCCCTGATGCGCAAAGCCTTCGGCGAGGCAGTGCGATTCTACAGTCTCGACGGATTCCTTGGCGCGCACGAGGCCATCGCTCAGTGGCAGGACGTCGCCTCGGCGAACTGGCATGCGACCGCCACACTCGCCGCATCCCTTCAAGACAGCGGGCTTTTGATCGATGTGGGAACCACAACCACCGATCTGATCCCACTGAAGGACGGACGCGCTTGCGCGATCGGCCGCAACGATGGGGAGCGCTTGATGGAGGGTGAGCTCATCTATCGCGGAGTGGTCCGCACGCCCGTGATGGCAATCGTGGCCCACGCGCCGTTCAAGGGCCGGATGCAGGGGCTCGCGGCGGAGCGCTTCGCCACGATGGCCGACGTCTATCGTTTGACCGGCGAGCTTGCGGAGGATGCCGACTCCTTCCCGGCCGCCGACAACCGCGGCAAGAGCCTCGAGGAGAGCGCGGCACGGCTGGCCCGCATGGCCGGACGCGATGCCGAAGATGCCGACTTCATCGCCTGGAAAGCCCTGGCTCACTTTCTCGCCCGGCGGCTGCTGGAGCAGGTCGAAACCGACGCCAGAGCCTTGATCGAGCGGGAGGAATTGCCCCAGGATGCGCCGGTTATCGGGGCGGGCTGCGGCCGCTTTCTGGCGGAGGCGCTAGCCGCCCGGCTAAAGCGTCCCTATCGCGATTTCGCCGACCTCACGGGCTGTGATGGGGATGTGCGCGAGATGGTCGCACGTTGCGCCCCCGCCGCCGCCGTGGCACAGCTTGCCTAGAGGCACAGCCGCTCCCACATTGAGTTGACTCAATGTTTGGAGTCGCCGAATTTTCTATCGTGTCGGCCGAATGCTAGTGGATTGAACGAAAAGGACTTACGACGAATATGGCAAGCGAGATCCAACCCGCCGAGGCGCATGACGACATTATTTACCCGTCGGCGATTCCCTTCCTATTGGTTCATCTTGCCTGTTTCGGTGCCATTTGGTCGGGCGTGACCTGGGAAGCGCTGGTTCTTTGCGTGTCGCTTTACTGGCTACGCATCTTCGCCATCGGCGCGGGCTATCATCGTCTCTTTTCGCACCGGGCCTATTCCACGAGTCGGGCCTTCCAGTTCGTGCTCGCCGTTCTCTGCCAAAGTACCGCGCAGAAGAGCGTGTTGTGGTGGGCCGCGAAACACCGCCACCACCATCTGCATTCCGATACCGAACACGACGTGCACTCGCCGCGTCAGCACGGGTTCCTCTACAGCCATCTCGGATGGATCTTCTCCGCGAAGCACGACACGTTCGACGAGGACAAGGTCGCCGACCTCATGCGCTATCCGGAACTGCGCTGGCTGGACAAATATCCGCTGGCGCCCGCCTTCGGGCTGGCCGCGATCTGCGCCCTCATAGCGGGCTGGTCAGGCCTTTTCGTCGGCTTCTTCTGGAGCACCGTGCTCGTCTATCATGGCACGTTTTGCATCAACTCCCTCGCCCATGTGCATGGCAAAAAGCGCTACGTGACGGGCGACGATTCCCGCAACAACTGGTTGCTCGCCATCTTCACCATGGGTGAAGGCTGGCACAACAATCACCACGCGTTCCAGAGCAGCGTCCGGCAGGGCTTCCGCTGGTACGAGTGGGACCCGACCTATTACATCCTCAAGGCCCTGTCCTGGGTTGGGCTCGTATGGGACCTGCGCATGCCGCCCAAGAAAGTCGTGCGGAACGAGCACGGCCTTGGCGTCGGCGTGATCAATCGCGCGGCTGAGCAACTGGCCGGGCACTTCAACTCCGCCCGCATCGCCAGCGCGATCTCGTCGACCCTGCAAGGACCGGAATTGGTAGCATTCCGCGAGCGCTTGGCACGTGCACAGGATCGGACCACCGACGCACTCGCCCATGTTCAGATCCCGCAAATGCCAACCCGCGACGAATTGACGGCGAAAGCTAAGGCTATCTTCGCGCGGACGCAGTCGCTCGAGGAGATCGTCGACCGCGCCTATCAGCTCTTGCTGTCGTCGGTGCATTCGTATCTGGCGGAACCCGCGAAATCGCGCACCTAGGAGCGCGCGCATGAGCCTCCCTCGATGACGGCCTTCGTGGCGCTGCTGCGAGCGGTCAACGTGGGTGGCACGGGCACGCTGCCCATGCGCGATTTGGTGGCGATGTGCAAGCACGCCGGCTACCGGAACGTCCGCACCTATATTGCCTCGGGGAACGTGGTCTTTTCGACCCGTGCGAAGGAATCAGCGGTCAAGGCAGCGCTCGAAAAGGCGCTGGAGGCCTATGCGGGCAAGCCAGTCGGCGTCCTGGTGCGAACGGCGGACGAGCTCGCCGCCGTCTTGGCGGGCAACCCTTTCCCGGATGCGCCGCCCAACAAAGTCGTCGCCATCTTTCTCGACAAGGCGCCGGACCCCGGTGCGGCGGACGCGGCCACGGGCCGTAAGAACGAAGTGGTGCGTCCCAGCACGCGCGAAATCTATGTCCACTACCCGGACGGTCTGGGCCGGTCGAAACTCAAGATTCCCGCAGCGGCGCAAGGGACGGCCCGCAACATGAACACCATCGCCAAGCTGGTTACGATGGCCGCGTCGGCGTAGTGCACCGCTAATTCGCGGCGGGAATGTGCTTGTAGAAATCCTCGATCTTCTCGACGAGAATGCGCCAGGCTTCGTGCTCACGCGGTCCGGCTGTCTTCTCCACGGCGATCTGATGATAGGCCAGCTCGGTCTCCACCTTTTCGCGCGGCAGCATCTTGAGGCGGCTGGCAAGAATCGCCGCTTCGATCACCGCGGCCTGGGCGCGATTGAAACCCTTGAACGGCGCGTGGTTCGCTTCGTGGACGATCCGGCAACAAAAACGCGGCCTTAAGTCGTCCTCCTCGACGCTCTCCACCGCGAGTTCGAGATGAGAGAGCGTGCTGTCCAGGACAGCGCCCGAAACGTGTTCAGCAGGACGTGTCCGCCAGTCCTTTCTGCCGGTCAGGCAGCCGGCAAAGACCAGAACGTCGTCCGTGAAGTTCGCCACGGCGAAAGGTGTACTTCTGAGATTGTCGAGGGTCGCCGATGGGCGGAACGGCGCGATGATCCAGCCCTCGCCGGCTTCGATGAGGCCGAGCGGCGCGATATGCACCCTCCCCTCGGCGCTCTGCGTGGTGACGATGCATTCGCGAATTATCGGCATTGAGGCACCTCAGTCCAACTCATAGGCTATCCCGCTTCTTCTTCATCGCGAGCGTATGGCCCGCCTCTTTCAATCGCGTCCGGTCGTCGTGCGGCTTATCGGCGGCAACACCCCAGTCGAGCGGTTCGTCCTGCGCGTAGCGCTTGCCGAGCCGCCAGGCGATCTCGGCCTTGGCCAATTCAGCCGCGAGATAGAACGCGTGCCCGGCATCGTCCCCAAGATCGAGTTTTGGGAAAAACTCGAAGATGTCTTGGGCGACGTGATGGCCGTCGCGGTTGTAGATATGAACGCCGTCCTCGGCGACTTCGATGCGGAAGTTCCGGTCCCTTACTGCAGCCGCGTTCTCCGCGATCTCGTCCGGCGTGAGAGGAAACGGCCGCTTCGAATGCAGGCCCAGCAATTCGTCGGTATACCCCTTCGGCAATTCGGCATCGGCGCGCGAGGCGAACATCAACCGGCGCGCCGCGTCGTGCTCCTCATAGGTTCGGCGTGTATGGGGGCTGACTTGCACCACGAGAACGTTCTTGATGTCGAGTTCCGAGGCGATGCCGATCAACGCCGCCGTAATGCCGGTCGTGTCGGCCTCGGTCAGTTCCGTCAGGTTCCCGGTCCCAAGCAGGATGTCGACATCGGGCCTTTCGCGGCGCAGCTGCGCGTAGCGTTCTAGCGAGGCCATGAACCCGAAATTGATCGGGTCGAGGACGGGGTCGGCGAGATACGGCAGCCCCTTCCCGTCCAGGACCTTCATGGCCCGGCGCAGCGATTCCATATCGCCGTGGGTCGCGGGGATCAGGACAGGTACGGACGAGACTTCGCCGGCGATATGCAGCCGTGTCTCGTCTAGGCTGAGAAGATAGTCCGCCCCCGCCTTCCCGCCGCGCAACAGCTCGTCCGGATCGGCGGAGTCGACGCTGACCTTGTAGCCGTAGGTCTTGAGTGCCTTCACAGTCTCTTCGAGATGCGGAAACGGGGTATCGGGCAGGCATCCCAAGTCGATGACATCCGCGCCGCGATGGGTGTAGTCCTCCGCGCGGGCCAGGATGTCTTCGACGCTCATGGCCGTGGCGTCGATGATCTCGGCGAAGATATTGATGTCGTATTTCGACATGTCCGAGGCGCGGCGCGCGCGGCCGAAAAAGACGGGAATGTCCTTGACCTCGTCGGGTCCGCGCACGACCGGCACGCCGTAATGCGCGGACAACCGGTCGAGGTCGGCGCGGCAGCGTCCAGGCAGCATGATCTTGCCCGCACCGCCGGCATCGGAAAGCCGGCGCAAGATGATGTCCTCGGTCATCAGCGCGGCGACCTTCACGCCGATATCGAGAACACGCCATTCAAATTCCGGATCCATGCTCTCGAGCACGGCTTTCAAACGCGACTCGGCGAGATGCCCGGTGATGAACAGGATCTTCTCGGCCATTTCGTCCACGCTAAGCCACGACGGACGCATGCGCGGGCGATCGGCCGGCCAGATAGGATCCAAGCACGGCCTCGTCACCTTGTCCGAAGATTGTCGTTCGAATGGCGGTCTCGGCCAGCATGGCGGAGAAGGCCTCATCGACCACGCCGTCGCCCATTAGCGCATCGGCGCTCAGGCTTCCGCGCGGCACCGTAGCGGACTTCACCACGCAGCAATCGCTCGCGCCGAGCTTGCCCGCTAGCCAAAGCGCGAGGCTATCCGAGGTTAGCCGCCAGGTGGCTTCGAGGTCGGTCCGGGCAGCAATGAGCGCGGATGGCGCCCACACGGCGGCGAGCCCGCGCTGCAAGATCTCCCGCAACTCTTCCGGCGCAACGCCCACGGCGAAGCCCGAACGAACGCCCGCGATAGCCCAAGCAAGCTGATCCATCGCGAGCAGCGCCATACGATGCGCCGTGCTGTCGCCGAAACCGAGTTGCCGCTGGCACTGCCGCACTTCGTCGGCAAGCGCCCCGCCCCCAGGCACAATCACGATGGGACGCTCCACGCCGGCAAGAACTTCGAGCCAACCGGCGAGCTGGCCGCTACGAACGATGCTGCCGCCGAGTTTGACGACGGCTAGCGGCAGAGCGGACGCGCGTGCGACGGACGTGGGGGCCTGCAACGCGGCGTCCATGTCAGAACTCCTGCTTCCTCCGGACGATCTGAACACCAACGGCGCCGGGGTCCTTATCCAGCTTTTCAATGACGACCTCGACGCGCTCGGCGCGCGGATGTGCGATGCAATGCCGAGCAACTTTTTCGGCGAGCGTTTCGACCAGATTGATATGGCCTCGCGAGATGATGTCCTTGATGCCGTTGATCACGTAATCGTAGTCGAGGGTTTGGTTGATATCGTCGTCGAGCGTTCCGGAACTTTGCAAAATATCGATATCGACCGAAAAGCGGACCCGCTGGGTGACGCCCTTTTCATTGTGGTGAACGCCGATTTCCACTTCGAGCACATAGTCGTGCACAAAGATGCGGTCCATAGGTTCACCCGTTTCCGTCACGGTACTCACGTGCCCTAACTGCCGTTCCATTTGAAGCTCCGGTCTCCTCCCACTTCTCGCGGGCGCGGTTGTTCCCTCCGCGCCGCTGGCCTCGTGCTGGGCCACACTGATGCTCTAGCACATCGTGGAGGCGGAGCGCTCCTCGAAACGCATGTCCGCGTCCTCGCGGCTGGAAGCCACCAAAGCACCGATCCGCGCGCAGGCTTGCGGATCGATATTTTCACCCCGCGCACCGCCGCGGCATAGTCCACCGCGAAACCCGATCACGTCGGGCCGCAAGCCAAGGAGCGGCTTCACATGCGCGGCACGAAGCGAGCCAGCCACACCAGCCCGCAAGCCCGCATCGTGCGCCCGGTCGATGAACCGGCCGATGGCATGCAGCGTCATATGATCCGGAAGCGCCCCGTTGCCCTTGCCCGCCGTGTCGAGCATCACACCGTCCGCGCCGCACACCATGGCGGCGTCGATCGGGTCGAACCGTGGCATCTCGTCGGCGAAGAACACGAGGATCAGTCCCGTCCGCAATCCGAGATCGCGAAGGGTCTCGAAACACGTAAACGGATCGCCGCCGGGCGTGATTCCGAGCTTCACATTGTCGACGCCGAGTTCGGCCGTGGCCGCGACGGCCTCGGCCACGATTTGCGGCACCATCGGCAGATCGCCCACGGTCGCGCTCACGGGCTTCCGGCCCCCGACTGCCGCGAGACAATCGAGAATGTCGCCCGGAGTCACGGCGCCGAGCGCGCCCTTGCCGGGCTCCTTGAGGTCGACGATATCGGCGCCAGCCGCGAGAACCGTCTCGGCTTCCGCCCGGTTCCGAACGCTGGCAAGGAAATGCGTCATGCGTGTCATGTCTTCTTTGAAGCGGCCGTCCGGGCGGCGATGACTGCATTCCACATCAGCGGAACAGCCAGCCCAACGGATTGCTATTTTGTCCACCACTGTTGCGGCGGGTGCGCTTGCGGTTCGTCTTACGCTGCGGCTGCTGCTGAGCGAAGCCGAAAAAGCCACCTTCGTCGTCGTGGCGGCGGCGCGCAACCGGCACCGCGCGGTCGCGTTCTGGCCGCAATTCCACGTCGCTGATATTGCCGTCCGGATCCGTCACCGAAAGGGAGGCCGTTTTCCACGTCCAAATAGCGGACTTGTCGCCCCAGCGCTCGGGCTCGATCGAGAGCACTTGACGTTTTTTCGTATCAACAACGGCGACATATTCGAGTTGGCCCTCGCCACTCGCGCTTCCAGCGTAGTACTTCAAAAGGCCAAACCCTGACTGCGCGCCCTTGAGTTGATCCCACGATAGGATCTTCGGCTGGCCGTCGCCGAACATTTCCATGTCCACGCTGACGCCGCGATAGTCCGGGTTCGTCGCGGCGAAGCGTCCCGGCGCCTTTTCGTTAATGACCCATCCCGCGACGGCAGGACCGACGGGCGTCCTTGTATCGACCGGCATCGGCGCGCCCAGACGCTCGAGAGCCGCCCGCGACTCCTCTTGGAACGGATCCTCCGTCAGTGCCTTTTGGTAGTCCGCAATCGCGTTTTCCGTTCGCTTCTGCGCTTCGTAAATGTTTCCCCTGATCCGCAATGCGAGCGGATCGTCCGGTGCGAGGAGGATCGCAATATTCGCGTCGATATAGCCTTCGTCGGGGCGCCGGTCGAACATCTTGGTCTCACCACGCAACGCATAGGCTTTGACGTTCTTCGGCTCCACCTCCAGGACCTTGTTGAAGTCCCGAATGGCCGCATCGTACCGCTTGTTCTTGGCGAGAAGTTCGCCCCGCTCCGTGAAGGCGTCCAAGTTGTCCGGCTCGATATCGAGAACTTTGTCGAAATCGGCAATGCCTTCGCGAAAGGCGTCCTCCGCTGCATAGGAGCGGGCCCGCAGCATGAGAAGCTTGGCTTTGTCGTGCTCGGGCTCAAGATCGAGCGCCTGCGTGGCATCCTCGGCCGCGGCCGAATACTTCCCGAGCGCGAAATTGGCTGTCGCCCGATTGCGATAGGCTGCCGCGGACCTGGGATCGAGCTTGATCGCGCGGCTGAGGTCCCGGACGGCGGCATGATAGCGTTCGCGTTCGGCGTGAGCACGCCCTCTGCCGTTATACGGCGCGGCGGTGGTGGACAGGAGCGCTGTGGCCTTGCGGAAGGACTGAAACGCCGCGTCGTAGTTCTGCAGCGACGCATAGGCATTGCCGCGGTTGTTGTAGGCGGCGCCGTACGACGGATCGAGAGCGATGGCGCGGTCGAAATCCTTGATGGCTTCTTCGGGATGGCCGAGATCCATCAGCGCATTGCCGCGATTGTTGTAGACAATGGCATTGTCGGGCGCGAGTTGGATCGATTCGTTGAAATCGTCGATCGCTTCTTTCGTGTTCTTCATGTGCCATTTGGCGACACCGCGATCGCTGTAGATACTGGCTTGAACGAACTTAGAAACGTCTGGCGTGCCCAGAGCTTCGTCGTACAAGGCCACCGCGCGATCGTACTGCCCACGGAGCATCGCGGCCGCGCCTTCGCGAGCGCGCAGCAGCACTTGGTCGGCCGCTTGCGCGGCACCGACCGCCACCGTCGCCATGACGGCGCCGAGAAGAACGATCTTTGCGCGCATTCGGTGCTTTCCGGTGCGAGAGCGGCCCATCGCTAGAGCGGTCCTTCGATGCATGCGGCAAGGCCAAGAGCGATGCCTCGTCAAGGTGTCCCCCATAACCGCCGAGTATGTCAATAAACGGTCGCAGACCCCGCTTTCCGGCGGCCGCCGGCGGAGCTCCTAAGATTCCTCAAGATTCGCAAGCACTTCGGGGACGAGCTCCGGCAGATCCTCGGCGATCAGCCCCGGCCCGAACAGCTTGGCCGCCTCCCCGTGCATCCAGACGGCGATGGAACCCGCATAAAAGCCTGCTACCCCTTGTGCAAGCAGTCCCAGGACCATGCCTGCCAGGACATCGCCCGACCCAGCCGTGGCAAGCCAAGGCGTTCCGTTCGTATCGATGGCGGCGCTACCATCCGGCGCGGCAATTACAGTGTCGGGACCCTTCAGGACGATGGTCGCACCCGATACGGCCGCCGCAGCCCTCGCCCGGTCGACCTTTGAATCACCCCGCACCATCCCGAAAAGTCTGGCGAACTCACCGTCGTGCGGGGTCATGACGACGGGGCTGCGTCGTGGGCGAACGGCCTCGAACAGCTGTTCCGGAGTCTCCGCGAAGGATGTCAGAGCGTCGGCGTCTAGCACCACGGCGGGCCCCGCCCGGATCGCAGTCAGAACCATTGCGCGCGTTTCCTCTCCGACGCCATGGCCCGGCCCGATCAGAAAGGCGTTCTTGCGGGTGTCGGCCAAGAGTGCGTCGAGGCCCCGCGGACCGTCAGCCTCCCGCAGCATGATCGCCGTCAGGTGCGCCGCATTGACGGTCAAGGCACTGCGCGGCGACGCCACGGTCACGAGGCCCGCACCCATGCGCAAAGCGCCGCGCGCAGCCAGGCGCGCAGCCCCGGTTGCGTCTTCAGGTCCGGAGGCGACGACGGCGTGACCGCGCAAATATTTGTGCCCCTCGATGGTGGGCCACGGAAACCTGTCGCGCCAAAGACCAGGCTCGTTGGCGAAGAGCGCGGGCTTCACGGTTTTCAGTACGTCGTCCGGGATGCCGATATTGGCGACTTGAACCTCACCGCAGTGAAGTTGGCCAGGCATGAGCAGATGCCCTGGCTTGAGCCGGAAAAATGTGACCGTGCTCAAAGCGTGTATCGCGGTCCCGCGAACCGCACCGGTTGTGCCGTCTATGCCACTCGGCACGTCGATCGCGATGATCGGGACGCCGCTCGCGTTCGCGGCGTCGACCAGTTCGGCCATCTTGCCCTCTACGGGTCTAGAGAGGCCGGCGCCAAACAAGCCGTCCACGACGACATCGGCCTTGTGGAGCAGCGCAGGATCGAGCCGATGGATTTCGCCGGAATAGCGCGCGGCCATGGCTGCCGCGTCTGGGGGCAGCGCGCGCGGATCCCCATCGAAGCCAAGCCGGACAAAATAGCCGCGCTCCAAGAGATAACGGGCCGCGACAAAACCATCCCCGCC
Source organism: Hyphomicrobiaceae bacterium (assembly GCA_020637815.1). GTDB lineage: Bacteria > Pseudomonadota > Alphaproteobacteria > Rhizobiales > Methyloligellaceae > Methyloceanibacter. The sequence goes on from JACKJS010000001.1 coordinate 664,334, forward strand.
GTTATTGCCAGGTCCGCAAAGTATCGCCACCGTCGACGCATCGAGAAAACGCAACGAGACTTCATCGGCAACGCTTCGGCCCGCGTTCTCCATGAGAACGGCCCCCGGCACCCCGCCTTCTATGGCAAGTTTGTCGGCAAGGCCCATTTCTTTCGCGGTCAAGAGCTCCAACATGGTCTTGCCTATGGGCTAAGAGCTTCGGAATAACGCGTGTCGAGCAGCGTATAACTTGGTGCGAAGTTCGCCTGCCTTTTTTTTGCGCAAATTGCCTACTTGTTCGCCACCCTACCGAAGCACGCCGCCTCCACATTTTGTGCAAAATTTCTAACCCATTGACATCAAAGATGGTATGCCCGCCCATTCATTTGGCATAGCGTGTGCTAGGGCTAGGTGCGATCCAAGTAGCAGCGCGCATCGCGGCGGTACGCTGCAAGGTTTCGACTGGGAGGTGTGACGACGAATGAAAAAGATTGAGGCGATCATCAAGCCGTTCAAGCTTGATGAGGTGAAGGAGGCTCTACAAGAGATCGGTCTTCAAGGTATCACAGTGACAGAGGCGAAGGGTTTCGGGCGCCAAAAAGGGCACACCGAGCTTTATCGTGGCGCCGAATACGTGGTGGATTTCCTGCCCAAAGTGAAACTTGAGCTGGTGCTTGTAGACAGCATGGTCGACAAGGCCGTCGAGGCAATCGTCACCTCGGCCAAGACGGGCCGTATCGGCGATGGAAAGATCTTCGTATCGCAGGTTGAGGAAGCTGTCCGCATCCGGACCGGAGAGACTGGAGACGACGCGATCTAGGCGCAATTGCGCTAGCAGAACCGCGGCATTTCACACATAACACTCGCATATTTCTTGGAGCAATCGTTCGCACGCCTCGTTCGGAGCAGCGACGGCGCAACGTGTACAGGGGAGAAAAATGGCAGACGCAAGCAGCACCGCCAAAAAGATCAAGGACGAAGAGATCAGGTTCGTCGACCTGCGCTTCACCGACCCGCGCGGGAAGATGCAGCACGTCACGATGGACGCAAACCTCATGGATGAGGAAGCGTTCGTCGAGGGCGTCATGTTCGATGGATCGTCCATCGCCGGCTGGAAGGCGATCAACGAATCCGACATGAAGCTGATGCCTGATTGTGACTCGGCGGTCGTCGATCCATTCTTTGCGCAGAGTACGCTCGCCGTCTTTTGTGACATCCTAGAGCCGCTAACAAACGAGCCCTATGAGCGCGATCCGCGCGGCATCGCGGGCAAGGCTCAGGCCTATATGCAGCAAACCGGCGTCGGCGACACGGCCGTGTTCGGTCCCGAAGCCGAGTTTTTCGTCTTCGACGATGTCCGGTTCACCTCCGAACCCTACAATTGCGGATTCCGCGTCGACTCGACCGAACTGCCGACCAACACCGGGACGGAATACGAGATGGGCAATCTCGGTCACCGCCCCCGTATGAAGGGCGGCTACTTCCCGGTCCCGCCGGTCGACTCCGCGCAGGATCTGCGTTCGGAGATGCTTTCGGTGATGGCCGAGATGGGGGTCGTGACGGAGAAGCACCATCACGAAGTGGGCGCCGCTCAGCACGAACTCGGAATCAAGTTCGGTCCGATCGTTCAGACCGGCGATGCGATGCAGATCTACAAATACGTGATCCACAACGTGGCCCATGTCTATGGCAAGTCGGCCACCTTCATGCCGAAGCCGGTCTTCGGCGACAACGGCTCGGGCATGCACGTGCATCAGTCGATCTGGAAAGACGGCAGCCCGACTTTCGCGGGCGACAAATACGCCGATCTGTCCGACACGGCGCTGCATTACATCGCGGGCATCCTGAAGCACGCCAAGGCGCTGAACGCCTTCACCAACCCGAGCACCAACTCCTACAAGCGTCTGGTTCCGGGCTACGAGGCACCGGTGCTTCTGGCCTACTCCTCGCGCAACCGCTCCGCCTCCTGCCGCATTCCGCTCGGCACGGGTCCGAAGTCGAAGCGTGTCGAGGTCCGCTTCCCCGATCCCACGGCGAACCCCTATCTCGCCTTCGCGGCCATGCTGATGGCGGGACTCGACGGCATCGAGAACAAGCTCGATCCGGGTTCGGCGATCGACAAGAACCTTTACGACCTTCCGCCCGAAGAGCTCGAGCAGGTTCCGACGGTCAGCGGCTCCTTGCGCGAAGCGTGCGAGTCCCTCGACGCGGACCGTGCCTTTCTCAAGAAGGGCAACGTGTTCACCGACGATGCGATCGACGCCTATCTCGAGCTAAAGATGGAAGAGGTGGAGCGCTTCGAGATGATGCCCCACCCTATCGAGTACGACATGTACTACAGCGTCTGAGCCCTAACCCGGCTCAGCAGATCTACAACGAAATCGGGGGCGGCCGCGGAATGCAGCCGCCCCCTTCTTTCGCCCGGCCTTGTCGAACCCTCGGTCTTTTTATTCGCGTTCCCCCGTTGGACGCGAAAACCAATCGGTTCCTACCAGGCTCCCCCAAACTGCTTCCCGAACTTCCTGACCTTTATCGGCTACATCAAATAAAACACGGCGTAGACAGCCATTCCGGCTCCGGCGAACAGCCACGTCTTGTTGGCGACGGCCCAACCGCCCATCATCGACGGCAACCCAAACGCAACGGTCCGGACAAAGGACAGCACCAAGACCGCGCCGACCATTCCCAGGACCCATGCGGGAAGGTCGGCACTCGGCCCACCCTGCCCGGCATCGACAAGCAACATGTTCGACCCGTTCGCACTGAGATTGATGGCGCCGAAGATCGTCGCGGCTGCCGCTCCCACCAGCACTGCGTAACGCATCACCATGCTGCTCGAGCTCCCTCCAATTCGAGAAGAATTTTAGAGACCTTCGAGTAAAGAAACGGGAAAGCAACACGCTTAAGCGCTGGTTAATGGCACGGGCGCCGGATCACGCGGCCTTCCACTTGATCGAGCAGCCGATCGAAGGGGTTTGATCTTCAGGCCCGTGACCCGTGCCGGCAATCAACTTCATCGCCTCGAACAGATCGCGGCGAACATTCGCGCCGGCAGGCTCGCGACCGCTCTCGTCCAGGCGGCCTCGATACTGCAGTTCAAGGTCCGCATTGAACCCGAAGAAATCCGGCGTGCACATCGCGTCATACGCGCGTGCCACCGCTTGGCTTTCGTCGTGCAGATAGGGAAAGGTGAAGCCGTGCACTTTCGCGAACGTCTTCATGTTCTCGAACGAGTCGTCAGGATGGGTGGTCGCATCGTTCGAACAGATGGCCACGGTCGTCACGCCGTATTGGACGAGCGCGGCCGCATCCCGGACTATGCGGTCGATCACGGCGATCACGTAAGGGCAATGATTGCAAATGAACCCAACGAGCGTCCCCTTGGGACCTTTGAGCTCGTCAAGCGTGTAGGTCTTGCCGTCTACGCCCACGAGTGAAAATCCGGGGGCTTTCCAGCCAAAGTCACAAACGGGGGGTCGCTCGGCCACGGGTCTCTCCTCTTCGCAAATCTGTCATGACGCCCCACTAGTCTCGGCGTCCGTCTCTGTCTAGATGTTGTTGGCCAGCATTACCGCACACATGCGGCATGGTAGCCAAAGGAATGCTCCAATGTTGAAGCGAATGGTTCTGTCGCTGTGTTTCGTGGCCGCACTCTGCATGCCGGCGGTCGCGGAATTTCAACTCGATAGCCGTTACCAGGACACGGATGGCGATCTGGTCGCCGATATTCCGGCGGACCCATCCAAGCAGATCGACCCGTCCACCCTGATATTCGCCTACACGCCGGTGGAGGACCCAGCCGTCTATGTCGATGTCTGGAAGGGCTTTCTCGATCATTTGTCCGAGGTGACCGGCAAGCCCGTGCAATTCTTTCCCGTGCAATCCAACGCGGCGCAGATCGAAACGATGCGTGCGGGCCGCTTGCATATCGCCGGCGTCAACACCGGCTCGAATCCGCTTGCCGTCGCCTGCGCGGGCTTTCGTCCGTTCGCCATGATGGCGAGCGACGACGGTTCGTTCGGCTACGAAATGGAGATCGTCACTTACCCGGGCTCTGGCATCGAGAAGCCGGAGGATCTGAAGGGTCGCGTGCTGGCCTTCACGGCGGAGACGTCCAACTCCGGCTTCAAGGCGCCCTCAGCCCTGCTCAAGTCTGAGTTCGGCCTCGAGCGCGACAAGGATTTCACGCCACGCTTTTCCGGTGCGCACGACACTTCGATCCTTGGCGTCGCCAACAAGGACTACGACGCGGCGGCAATCGCCAACACGATCAAGGCGCGGATGATCGACCGGGGTGTGGTCAAGGCCGATCAACTCAAGACCATCTACACGTCGCAAACCTTCCCGACGACGGCTTTCGGCATGGCCTACAACCTGAAGCCGGAGCTTCAGGAGAAAATCAAGGAAGCCTTCTTTTCCTTCGATTGGAAGGGAAGCAAGCTACTGGAGGAATTCTCGAAGTCGGGCGACACGAAATTCGTTCCCATCACGTTCAAGGACGATTGGGCCGTTATTCGCAAGATCGACGAAGCGAACGGCGTCGAATATTCCTGTAACTGACATTTTCGCGCCGAACGCGGCGTCTTGCGCGACCGGGCCGTTCTCGTACCATGCCCTGCGATCAGGGATCCCACATGCTGCGCGTTTCCTCACTCTCTAAGCGGTACAAGACGGGCGACGAAGCGCTGCACGGCGTCTCCTTCGATCTACCGGCAGGACAGGTCGTTGCGCTGATCGGACCGTCGGGCTCGGGCAAATCGACACTCATCCGCTGCATCAATCGCCTGGTGAAGCCGACCGGGGGCAGCATTGAATTCAATGGAACGGATGTTACCCGCCTCGGCGGCCGCGGTCTGCGGCGCGCGCGCCGGCACATGGGCATGATCTTCCAGGAATACGCGCTCGTCGAACGGCTGAGCGTGATGGAGAACGTGTTGTCGGGACGGCTCGGCTATGTCCCGTTCTGGCGGTCGTTCCTGCGGCGGTTTCCGCAGGCCGACGTGGACAAGGCGTTCGCGCTGCTCGACCGCGTCGGTTTATCCGATCAGGTCGACAAACGCGCGAGCGCGCTGTCCGGCGGGCAGCGCCAGCGCGTCGGCATCGCCCGGGCGCTCGAGCAAGACCCCAAGCTCCTTCTTGTGGACGAACCCACCGCGTCGCTCGACCCAAAGACCGCGCGTCAAATCATGCGCCTCATCTGCGAAGTTTGCCGTGAGCGCGGGTTGCCCGCGATCGTCAGCCTGCACGACGTGCCGCTCGCGAAGTTGTTTGCCGACCGCATCGTCGGGCTGCGCGCAGGCGAGATCGTGTTCGACGGTGAGCCCGGCGCCCTCGACACGGCGATGCTCACTCAGATCTACGGCGAAGAGGACTGGACGCAGATCCATGCCGACGACAAGCTGGAACCGGAGTCGGACAACGCCCAGCGCCACCAAGAACGCATGGCCGGGCTCACATGACATCCACCGCCACACCGACGCGTTGGGCACGCCCGCCGCTGATCCGAAATGCCTGGCTGCGCTGGGGGCTGTATCTCGGCGTGCTGCTCTATCTGATCGCGGCAGCTTCGACGCTCGATGTGAATTGGCAGCGTGTTCTCGACGGGCTCGGCAATAGCTGGCGCGTGCTCGGCGGCTTCTTCACGCCCGACTTCACGACGCGTTCACGCGATATCTGGCAGGGCATGGTCGAGAGCCTGTCCATGACGGTCACCTCGACGGTTGCCGGCTGTCTCATCTCCATTCCCATCGGCCTCGGCGCAGCGCGGAACATCGCTCCCCTGCCCGTCTACGCGGTCTGCCGGTCTATCATCGCGACCTCGCGGGCCTTCCAGGAAATTATCGTCGCGATTCTGTTCGTCGCCATGTTCGGATTTGGCCCGTTCGCAGGCTTCCTCACGCTGTCCTTCGCAACAATCGGCTTCATAGCGAAGCTGCTCGCCGAGGACATCGAGGACATCGACGAAGCGCAGGCCGAGGCAATTCGCGCAACTGGCGCGGCCTGGTGGCAGGTGATCAATTACGGTATCCAGCCGCAAGTCATGCCGCGTCTGATTGGGCTGTCGCTCTACCGCCTCGATATCAATTTCCGCGAAAGCGCAGTGATCGGCATCGTCGGCGCGGGCGGCATCGGCGCGACGCTCAACACGGCCATGCAGCGCTACGATTACGACACGGCCGGCGCGATCCTGATCATAATCATCGCCGTCGTGCTCGCCGCCGAATACATCTCCAGCCATTTGCGAAAGTTGGTGCAATGATGCCGGTGATGACGCTCGGCCATCGGCAACTCTGGCGGCGGCGCACACCCCTCGCCCAATGGGCTATCTGGTTCGGCTGGCTCGCGCTTGGCGTGCTGTTCGTTTTCTCGTGGCAGGTCATGAACGAGAATACGATGTGGCTGTTCGTGGAGGACGCACCGCGCCAGGCCGCCGACCTTCTCTCCCGCGCTTGGCCGCCGCGCTGGTCTTATCTCGACAAGCTCTGGCTGCCGCTCTGGGACACGGTCAACATCGCCACGCTCGGCACCGCGCTCGGGATCGTTTTGGCGACGCCCATCGCGTTTCTCGCCGCACGCAACACCACGCCGAGCGCGACCTTGCTGCGCCCGTTCGCGCTTCTGATCATCGTCTCGTCGCGCTCGATCAACTCGCTGATCTGGGCGCTGCTGCTCGTCGCCATTATCGGTCCCGGGCTGCTCGCCGGCATCATCGCGATCGCGCTCCGCTCGATCGGCTTCATCGGCAAGCTGCTCTATGAGGCCATCGAGGAGATCGACGAAACCCAAGTCGAAGCGGTCCGCGCCACAGGCGCATCGAAGTGGCAGGTGATGGACTATGCGGTCTGGCCGCAGATCGCGCCCGCCTTCGCCGGAATCTCCGTGTTCCGCTGGGACATCAACATTCGCGAGTCCACCATTCTAGGCCTTGTGGGCGCGGGCGGCATCGGGCTCCAGCTTCAATCTTCGTTGTCGCGTCTCGCCTGGGCCGAAGTCACGGTCATCTTCATCGTCATTCTCGCGACGGTCGTCTTATCGGAATGGGTCTCGGCCCGTGTCCGTGCCGCGATCATCTGACCGCCATGATGAACGCATGCCATGGCGAAGCTCAGCGGCGATGGGCCCTCCACCCGGAAGGTACCGAACATTCGGCGGCGGCCGCCATCGAGATGGACTGCGGCCCGATCGGCTAGGCCTGGGTTCCGGGCACCCGGGTCCCCTTGAAAATGCCCGATCTCCGTGCGAGCAAGAATCGCGTTCCTAACGCATCTGATTCTCTCCCATTCGTGGGCTTTTTTCGCCCTCGAGCCCGGAGGACTCCACCGATCGCACCGAGACAGAAAACCACAGCCACTCAGGACCTCTTCGACGCCGTGCTGCCGGAGCCCGCACGCACCAAGGCGACGCCGAAGGACCGCTCGAGGAGTACCGACGCGGAGAGCGGATATACGGCCGCGGATATCGAGGTCCTGGAGGGGCTGGAGCCGGTGCGGAAGCGCCCCGGCATGTATGTGGGTGGCACCGACGAGAAGGCGCTGCATCATCTTTTCGCCGAGGTGCTGGATAACTCCATGGACGAGGCGGTGGCGGGCCATGCCAGCCGCATCGAGGTCTCGCTCGACAAGGACGGCTATCTCACGGTCACGGACAACGGCCGGGGCATCCCTATCGACCCGCACCCCAAATTCAAGAACAAGTCCGCGCTCGAAGTCATCATGACGACGCTTCACGCGGGCGGAAAGTTCGACTCCAAGGTCTATGCCACCAGTGGCGGCCTCCATGGCGTCGGCGTGTCCGTCGCCAATGCGCTGTCGGAGACGCTCGAGGTCGAGGTGGCGCGGGGTCAGAAGCTCTACCGGCAGACCTATACGCGCGGCATTCCCGACGGCCCGCTCGAGAATCTCGGGCCCATTAAGAACCGGCGCGGCACCCGGATCCGTTTCCGTCCCGACGAGCAGATTTTCGGGAAAGGCGCGGCGTTCAAGCCCGCGCGGCTGTTCCGCATGTCGCGCTCGAAAGCCTATCTGTTCCGGGGCGTCGAAATCCGCTGGTCGTGCGACAAGACCTTGCTCCCGGCCAGCGGCGAAGTCCCCGAGAAGGCGGATCTCCATTTCCCCGGCGGCCTCAAGGACTTCCTGGCCGACAGCATCGCGGGCCAGACCACGGTCACCAACGACATCTTCGCCGGGCGCGTCGAAAAGCCCGAAGGCCACGGCTCGGTCGAGTGGGCCATCGCCTGGGTCGCGAGCACGGACGGCTTCATGAGCTCGTACTGCAATACGGTGCCGACGCCCGATGGCGGGACCCACGAAGCGGGCCTGCGCGCCGCACTCACCAAGGGCCTGCGGGCCTATGGCGAACTAACCGGCGTCAAGCGGGTCTCGCAGATCACCGGCGACGACGTGCTCGGGACCACCGCGTCCATGCTGTCGGTCTTCATCCGCGAACCGGAGTTCCAGGGCCAGACCAAGGATCGTCTGGCGACCCAGGAAGCCACCAGGATCGTCGAGAACGCCGTGCGGGACGCGTTCGATCATTGGCTGACCGGACATCCGAACCAGGCGGGAAAGCTTCTGGACTGGGTCGTGGACCGCTCCGAGGAGCGCCTGCGCCGCCGGAAGGAGAAGGAAGTCAGCCGGCAGACCGCCACGCGGCGCCTAAGGCTCCCCGGCAAGCTCGCCGATTGCTCTTCGACTGGATCGAATGGCACGGAGATCTTCATCGTCGAGGGCGACTCGGCCGGCGGTTCCGCTAAGCAAGCCCGCGACCGGGCCACGCAGGCGGTTCTGCCCTTGCGCGGCAAGATCCTGAACGTGGCGAGCGCGAGCTCTGCGAAGCTCGCGGACAACCAGCTCTTGAGCGACCTGATTCAGGCACTCGGCTGCGGCACCAATACGCGCTATCGCGAGGAGGACCTGCGCTACGAAAAGGTCGTGGTCATGACCGACGCCGACGTGGACGGCGCCCATATCGCCTCGCTCCTCATCACGTTCTTCTATCGGGAGATGAAGGGCCTGATCGAGAACGGGCATCTCTATCTCGCCGTGCCGCCGCTCTACCGTCTCAGCCAGGGCGCCAAAACCGCCTATGCCCGCGACGACGCACACAAGGACGCGCTCATGAAGGACGTCTTCAACGGGCGCGGCAAGGTCGATGTGAGTCGTTTCAAGGGCTTGGGGGAAATGCTTCCGAAGCAACTGAAAGAGACGACCATGGCCCCGGCAACACGCACGCTGCTGCGGGTCGAGATCGACGACGAGGACCGGCCCGGCACCACGAAACTCGTGGACCAACTGATGGGCAACAAGCCCGAAGCCCGCTTCGCGTTCATTCAGGAACGCGCCGCCTTCGCCGAGACTGAGGATTTGGATATCTAGGATTCGCCGGCGACAGAGTGCGGACGCCATCCGCCGTCCCCTAAAGCCAGCGCGGCACCTGCTCCAAATAGCGGCGATAGTCCTCGCCGAACTTCCAGTCCAGGTACTCCTCCTCGCGCTTCACCACCCCCTGGTGGAGAACGATCGCGGCGGGGATGAGCAACAGCAGCATCCAGACGCTGGTCAGGATCAGGCAGAGGCCGAAATAGGTCAGGATCAGCCCGATATAGATCGGGTTGCGCGTGATCTTGTAGAGGCCTTCGCGGACAAGGACTCTCGACGGTTCGCCTGGAACGACGCTTGTCCCTGCCTTGCGGAACCGTCGCGCCGGAAAGACCGCCAACGCGAAGCCAACAACCACGAAGACGATCCCGACCGTAAGCCCCAAGCCGTTCGGCTTGGCGAGACCGGGCCCGATCGGGAGCAATAGGGTCAAGACATAGCCGAGCAGCAGTGCCCCGAGAAACAGGATCGGCGGCCTGATGACCACATCCGCATAGTCTTTCGTTCTCATCCCAATCTCGCTGTCTCTGACGCTGCCAGGAGAGCCTCGCCGGCCATACCCTGGACCTCCTGTGAACTTTTGCCTCTTGCGCGTCCGCGCGATGCCGCCTATGTCATTCTCCAATTATCCACGGTCATTCGGCCGTAATGATCGGGTGCTGTGTTGAAGGCGCCTGGCGAATCGTAGCAGCTAATCTTTCTAGCGATAGAAGAAGACGCAAGGCCAGTGCCCGCGTCGCATTTTTGCTAACACATGAGCTTTTCTAATCTTGGCTTAAGCCCAAAAGTCGAATCCGCCGTCATAGCGGCCGGGTTTGAGACACCAACGCCCATTCAAGCGCAAGCCATTCCGGTGGCTGTGACAGGCCGCGACGTCCTGGGGATCGCCCAGACCGGTACCGGCAAGACGGCGTCCTTCGTGCTGCCCATGCTCACGCGCCTCGAGCGCGGCCGAGCCAGGGCGCGGATGCCCCGCACGCTGATCCTGGAACCGACGCGCGAACTTGCCGCACAGGTAGCCGATGCCTTCGAGCTTCTCGGCAAGAGCCACAGGCTCACCGTCGCCCTGCTGATCGGCGGCGTGTCCTACGACGAACAGGACAAAAAGCTGGACCGGGGCGCCGATGTCGTGATCGCGACGCCTGGACGGCTTCTGGATCATTTCGAACGCGGCAAACTGCTCCTGAACAGCATCGAGATCCTTGTCGTCGACGAGGCCGACAGAATGCTCGACATGGGGTTCATTCCCGATATCGAGCGTATCTGCAAAGTCCTCCCCTTCACGCGGCAAACCCTCTTCTTCTCGGCGACCATGCCGCCCGAAATTCAACGCCTCGCCGATAATTTCCTCCATACGCCCGAACGCATCGAGGTCTCCCCTCCGGCGACCGCCGCCACGACCATCGTCCAGCGCCTCAAAAAGACGTCGGACCTGCCGGCCGACAAGCGCGAGGCCTTGCGGGGTTTGATCCGGGATCACGAAATCAAGAACGCGATCATCTTCTGCAACCGCAAGAAGGATGTGGGGATCGTCTTCCGGTCGCTGCAGCGTCATGGCTTCAATGCTGGCGCCTTACACGGCGACATGGATCAGCGTCAGCGCACGGCAACGCTCGACGCGTTCCGCAGCGGCGAGATTCCGATTTTGGTCGCGAGCGACGTCGCCGCGCGCGGGCTCGACATTCCAGAGGTGAGTCACGTCTTCAATTACGATGTGCCGGTCCATCCGGAGGACTATGTGCACCGCATCGGCCGCACGGGCCGTGCCGGCCGCGAAGGTCATGCGGCCATGCTGGTCACGCCGAAAGACCACAAGGCGCTGAAAGCCATCCACGCCATGTTGCGCACGGAAATTCCTTGGGTCGACGGCGCCCCCAAAGCCGAAGAGTTGGACGAGTCCGCGGCCTCCTCTCGGGAGAACGGACGCGGACGCCGCCGCGGCGGCCGCTCGCAGCGCGGAGGCCGGAAGCCGGAGAACACCACGGAGACTGCGGCACCGAAGCGCCACGAGCCGCCCGAGCCTGAAATCAAGGCGAAGTCGGAAGCCGATGCGCCGAAGCGCGCCGCCAAGCCGCCCCGAAAAGGTTCGGACGGCGGCAAGCCAGCCGCCAAAGACAAGTCCAGATCGGGCCAGCAGCGCGAAAACCAGCCCGTGGGCATGGGCGACCATGTTCCGGCCTTCATGATGCGGCCGGTGCGCGCAAGCTAGCTTTTTCGAATTTCCGGATCAGTCGGGGATATTGGCGGGCTCGGGATCGGTTTGGTCGGCCCGCGTTAGCATGACGGACTCACCACAACCACAGGCGCTCGTTTGGTTCGGGTTGTTGAACACGAACCCAGAACGCATCTTCCCGGCCTCGTAGTCCATTTCCGTACCGAGCAGGAACATGATCGCGGAAGGGTCGATGAGGATGGTCACACCCTTGTCCTCGACGACCTCGTCATGCGGACCACGCTCCGTGGCGTATTCCATCGTGTATTCCATGCCCGCGCAGCCGCCATTCTTGATGCCGATGCGAACGCCTTCCACCGCCTTACCGGACGCGGCGGCGAGTTCGCGCAGGCGTATGGCGGCGGCTTCGGTGAGTGACATGGCTTGAGGGCGGGGGCGATTGCTCATGATCGAAAAATGGGACCAATTCCGTAGGGCTTCAAGGGCCTAGAACATGTTGAGCGCCAGCCGCGCTTCGTCGGACATGCGAGACATGTCCCAGGGCGGGTCGAAGACCAGCTTGACGTTCACCTGGCCAACGCCCGGTACTGCCGAAACCGCGTTCTCCACCCAGCCAGGCATTTCGCCCGCGACGGGACATCCGGGCGCCGTCAAAGTCATCTTGATATCGATGTTCCGTTCGTCGTCCACGTCGATTTGGTAGATCAAGCCAAGCTCGTAGATATCGACAGGGATTTCCGGATCGTAGACCGTCTTCAGCGCCGCGACGAGATCCGCGTGAAGCCGTTCCAGCAAGTCGGGCGGAATGGACGACGATTCCTCGTCGGCAAAGGCCGCGGGCTCGGGCGAGGCGCCCGGCTCGCCGGACTCGGGAGCCTCCGAGGCGGACTGAATATGCCCAGGAACAGACTGAGGCATACCAGGCGATATCTCGCTCGAGACCTCCGCGTCATCGGATCGTTGAGTCTTTTCAGTCATCTCGACAGCCATTCTTCAGGAACCATCTTAATCTCAAGCGAACATTGTCCGCACTTTGTGAAGAGCCTCCACCAGCCGGTCCACGTCCGCTTCCGTATTATACATGGCGAATGAGGCACGGCATGTCGAAGTCACGCCAAAGCGCGCCAGAAGCGGCTCGCAGCAATGCGTGCCCGCGCGGACGGCGACGCCGTAGCGATCCAATACCGTGCTCACGTCATGCGGGTGTGCGCCGTCCACCTCGAAGGAGATGATGCTCCCCTTTCCTTCCGCGCGGCCATAGATCTTGAGCCAGTTCAGTTCTCCAAGACGCTCCATGGCATAGGTGAGAACCCGATGCTCGTGCGCAGCGATATTCTCCCGGCCGACCGACTCCACGTAGTCGATCGCCGCGCCGAGCCCAATGGCCTGGACGATAGCCGGTGTACCCGCCTCGAAGCGATGCGGGGGCGTTGCGTAGGTTATTTCGTCGGTGGTGACATAGCCGATCATCTCGCCGCCGCCCTGATAAGGCCGCATCGTCTCGAGATGGGCCTTCTTGCCGTACAGCACGCCAATCCCGGTTGGCCCGTAGAGCTTGTGTCCGGTCACCGTGTAGAAGTCGCAATCGAGGTCGCGCACGTCGACGGGCAGATGCACGGCCCCTTGCGCCCCATCGACCAACACGGGAATACCGTGCGCGCGTGCAATCTTCACAACCTCCTTCACCGGCACGATCGTACCAAGGACGTTGGACATCTGCGTCACGGCGATCATTTTCGTGCGCGGCGTGATCAGCTTCTCGAATTCGTCGAGCAGGAACGTCCCGTCGTCGGCCACCGGCGCCCATTTCAGGACCGCGCCCTGCCGCTCGCGCAGGAAATGCCACGGCACGATATTGGAGTGGTGCTCCATGATCGTGATGAGGATCTCGTCGCCCTCGCCGGTCATGGGAGCACCGAACGACGAGGCCACCAAGTTAATCGCCTCGGTTGCGTTGCGGGTGAAGACAATCTCTTCGTCGTGGGCGGCGTTCAGGAATGCCCTCACCTTCGCGCGCGCCTTCTCGAAATTGGCCGTCGCCAAGTTCGACAAATGATGAAGTCCGCGGTGGACGTTGGCGTACTCGGCCGAATAGGTGCGGGTGATCGTTTCGATGACCTGGCGCGGCTTCTGGGCCGACGCGCCGTTGTCGAGATAGGTCAGAGGCTTGCCGTGGACCGTTTCCGACAGAATCGGAAAGTCGGCCCGGATGGCCTCAACATCGAACGATGCGCTCTGTGGTACGTCCGAAGATGGCGGCATGAGGTTCATTTGCTGCCCCTATTCCGCCGGTGCGCCGAGCCAATCGGCCGAGACAGCTGCGAAAGCGTCCCCGATGGCCTCGTCGTCCAGTGCCTCGAACGTTTCACCCACGAAGGCCTGAATCAGAAGCGCGCGGGCTTGCGCCTCGGGGAGCCCACGGGCACGCAGATAGAACAACAGATCCTCGTCGATCTGCCCCGATGTCGCGCCGTGTCCGCAAACGACATCGTCCGCATAGATCTCCAGTTCCGGCTTCGAATCGAATTCCGCCGTCTCCGACAACAGCAGCGCCTGCGACATCTGCTTGCCGTCGGTCTTCTGCGCGTCCCGCGCGACAACGATCTTGCCCTGGAACACGCCGCGCGCCTCGTCGTCCAGAACCAGCTTGAACAGCTCACGGCTCTCGCAGGCCGGCACGTCGTGCTCCACGACAAGCGTCGTGTCGCAATGCTGCTTGCCGCGCGCCAGCGTCGCGCCGGAAATATCCGTGGCGGCGTCCTTGCCAACAAAGCGTACGGACACTTGATTGCGCGCGAGCGCGGCTCCCATCGAAACCTGGAATGCATTGTAGCGCGCATCCGCGCCGACATTGGCGACCCAGGCGTTCAGGTGAATCGTTTCAAGGGCTTCACGCTGCAGCTTGATGTGATGAATCGCGGATTTCGCGCCCAGGGACACCGTGGTCACCGCATTGCGCTGAACGCCGGCGCGCCCAAGCGTACCGAAGCTCTCGAGCACGGTCGCCGACGCACCGTCCTCGGTCACAAGAACGTTGCGCGTATAGACCGATCCCGGTGCATCCGCGCCGTCGAGATGGATGAGATGGATCGGCTTCTGGAGCGTCACACCTTCCGGCAGACGCAATGCCACTCCGCCCGTCATCAACGCGGTGTTCAGCGCGATCAGAACGTCGTCGCCGCAAGCAGACGCGGTGTCGAGACTCGCCATGAGCCATTCCGGCGGCGATTCCAACATCTGGGCTAGGGCCCCGAACTCGACGCCCGCATCGCGCAGTCCCTGGACATCCGAAAGTTCCGTCCGCACCGCACCGGCAACGAGAACGACGCGATAGGCCGGAAGTTGCGCGAACGCCTTGCCCAACGCCGCTTCGAACGCCGTGTCTTCGACCGGCGCATCGCTCTCGGCCAGGAGTGGCGGAATCTCGGCAATCGCCGCACGCAGATCCGTGTATTTCCAGGCTTCGACACGCCGATGCGGCAAACCGAGACCCGCATACGTCCAGATGGCGCTCTGCCTCAGGGCGGCGACGGACGCGTCGCCCGGCAGCGCATCCACAGAGCGCTCGTAAAGATCGAGAAGCGCTTGCTCGGCTTCGCTGCGAAACTGTTGGACGGACAAGTCCATGACCACTCCCCTTACGCCGCCGTGGCTTCGTCGCCGTAATCGGCGTAGCCGGACTTCTCGAGTTCCAAAGCGAGCTCCGGACCGCCGGAGCGCGCCACGCGGCCTTTCGACAGAACATGCACCCTGTCCGGGACGATGTGATTCAGAAGCCGCTGATAATGGGTGATGACGAGCATGCAGCGCTCGGGCGAACGTAGCGCGTTCACGCCGTCGGACACGATCCGCAGCGCGTCGATGTCCAGCCCCGAATCCGTCTCGTCGAGAATGCAGAGCCCCGGCTCCAGCAACGACATTTGCAGGATCTCGTTGCGCTTCTTCTCACCGCCGGAGAAGCCGACATTCAGCGGCCGGCGGAGCATCTCCATATCGATCTTGAGGTCCTTCGCCTTCTCTTTCACGGTCCGCAGGAAGTCGGGCGTCGAGTATTCCTCTTCCCCGCGCGCCTTGCGCACCGCGTTCACGGCGCTGCGCAGAAAGGTCATCGTGGCGACGCCCGGAATCTCCATCGGGTATTGGAAAGCCAGGAAGACGCCGGCGGCGGCGCGTTCGTCGGGCTCCATCGCGAGCAGGTCCTCCCCCTTCCATGTGACCGACCCGTCGGTGACCTCATAGTCGTCCTTGCCGGCGAGTACGTAGGACAAGGTCGACTTGCCCGAACCGTTCGGCCCCATGATGGCGTGGACCTCGCCTGCGGGGATCGTCAGATCGAGACCGTTGAGGATCTCGCGGCCATCGACTTTGGCGTGAAGGTTTTTGATCTCAAGCATAAAACCGTCTTTCTAAACTCTTGGTCGTGAATCTCTTTTCGAGCAACGCGATCTGGGCTGCTAGCCCACGCTGCCTTCCAGCGAAATGCCGATCAGCTTCTGCGTCTCGGCCATGAACTCCATCGGCAGCTGTTGCAGCACGTCGCGGACGAAGCCGTTGACGATCAGCGCCACCGCCTCTTCTTCCGAGAGACCGCGGCTCAAGCAATAGAACAGCTGGTCGTCGGAAATTTTCGAGGTCGTGGCCTCGTGCTCGAACGTGGCGGACGCATTCTTCGCCTCGATATAGGGCACGGTGTGTGCGCCGCACTTGTCGCCGATGAGCAACGAGTCGCAGCAGGTGAAGTTCCGCGCGTTCGTGGCTTTGCGGTGGGCCGACACCAGTCCGCGATAGGTGTTGTCGGAGAAGCCTGCGGCGATGCCCTTGGAAATGATGCGGCTCGACGTATCGCGGCCGAGATGGATCATCTTGGTGCCGCTATCGACCTGCTGATACCCGTTGGAGATCGCGATCGAGTAGAATTCGCCTCGGCTGCCGTGACCGCGCAGGATACAGGACGGATATTTCCAGGTGATCGCCGATCCTGTCTCAACTTGCGTCCAGGAAATCTTGGACCGGTCGCCCCGGCAATCGCCGCGCTTCGTCACGAAATTGTAGACGCCGCCCTTGCCTTCCGCATCGCCCGGATACCAGTTCTGCACGGTCGAATATTTGATCTCGGCATCGTCGAGCGCGACCAACTCGACCACGGCCGCGTGGAGCTGGTTCTCGTCGCGCATGGGCGCCGTACAACCTTCGAGGTAGCTCACATAGGCGCCTTTGTCGGCAATGATCAGCGTACGCTCGAACTGTCCGGTATTCTCCGCATTGATGCGGAAATAGGTGGACAGCTCCATGGGACAGCGCACGCCTTCGGGCACATAGACGAACGACCCATCCGAGAACACGGCCGAATTCAGCGTGGCGTAGAAATTATCCGTGATCGGAACGACCGAGCCGAGATATTTCTTCACGAGCTCGGGGTGAGTCCTCACCGCCTCGGAAATCGAGCAGAAAATCACCCCGGCTTTGGCGAGCTCTTCCTTGAAGGTGGTGACCACGGACACGCTGTCGAACACCGCGTCCACGGCGACCTTCGGCGCGCCCTGAACGCCAGCCAGCACTTCCTGCTCCTTGAGGGGAATGCCGAGCTTTTCGTAGGTCCGCAGCAACTCGGGATCGACTTCATCGAGGCTCTTCGGCCCCTCTGTGCTCTTCGGCGCCGCATAGTAATAAAGGTCGTCGAAGTCGATTTTCGGATAATGGACCTTGGCCCAGGTCGGCTCCTGCATGGTGCGCCAGCGGCGATAGGCTTCGAGCCGCCAGTCCAGCAGCCATCCGGGTTCGCCCTTCTTCGCTGAAATGAACCGGACGATATCCTCGCTCAGCCCCTTCGGCGCGCGGACCGATTCAATATCGGTCGAGAAGCCGTATTTGTACTTGTCGACGTCGATTTCCTTGACGCGTTCGACAGTTTGTTCGACAGCGGGCATTGCCTTATTCCCAAATTCGTTTCGGTTCCGTGCGGACCAGCGAGCCGAGGCTGCTAGGCCGCTTCTCTTGCATCTTTCCGGAGGCGCTTGACCAGGCCGCCAAAGGCTCCAAGGAAGCTTTGGATATCGTGATCGCCGTTGCCGAAACCAAGGCTTAGGCGGATCGCCGCCCGCGCGGTTTCGGGCGCAGCCCCCATGGCGGCCAGCACATGAGAGGTTTCGACCTTACCGGACGAGCACGCGCTCCCGGCACTGACCGCGACGCCAGCAAGATCGAGACCGATCACCAGCGTCTCAGCTTTGAGACCCGGCACGGCAATGGACGACGTGTTCGGCAGGCGCGGTACAGCTTTCGAAAACACGACGGCATCGCCGGCGATTGCCTGAACGCCGGCTTCGAGCTTGTCCCGAAGCCGAGCTAGCGCATCCATTTGCCGCAGTTCCCGTATCGCGAGTTCGGCTGCAGCACCGAACCCGGCAATTCCGGCCACGTTCTCCGTACCCGGACGCCGGCGCCCTTCCTGGCCGCCGCCCGTCATCAGGGGGCGAACATTGGCGCCTTCCGCCAGCACAAGCGCGCCGATCCCCTTGGGGCCGCCGATTTTATGCGCGGACACGGTCACCATATCCGCACCGAGCGAGCTCATATCGATCGGAAGGCGGCCCGCCATCTGCACCGCGTCCGTGTGGAGGATTCCACCCGTTTCGCGGACGATGTCCGCCGCCCCTGCCACCGGCTGAAGCGCGCCGGTCTCGTTATTCGCCGCCATCAGCGAAACGAACGGGCGGGCTCCGCTCGAGCTGCCCTTCTCAATTGCGCGCGCCAGACTATCCAATTCCACCACGCCGTCTGCGCTCACCGGCACGACGGTCTTGGCGTCATCCGCGAAACGTCCGCCCGCGAGCACCGAAGGATGCTCGATCGCCGAGAAATAGACGTGCCACGTGTCCCCACCCGGCGGAGGTGCCAGCGCCAGGCCATTGGCCTCCGTGCCACCGCTCGTGAAGATCACGTCTTCCGGGCGGGCACCGACGAGCCCCGCAACTTTGATCCGCGCCTCTTCCACGACTTGCCGTGCCGCGCGGCCTTCCGCATGCACGGACGACGGGTTGCCTTCCAGTGCCATTGCAGCAAGGACCGCCTCGCGCACTTCGGGGCGCAAGGGGCTTGTGGCATTATGGTCGAGATAGGCGCGCTGGTTCATGCTCTTTCGAAGCGCAGGAGGCGTTTTCGGCCTCGAAGCCCCTTCCATGCCGGTTAACGCTTGCACGAGCCCCGGTGACCCATGCTAAGAAGCCCGGCCTGACAGTCGGCTCGCTCCAAGCGCCCAGCTTTATTGGAACAGCCTTGTTTGGAACAATTCTAATTCTATGGTTTGTATAGGATTCTGAGGGGGCCGAGTCAAGCGATGCCGCTACCGTCCGCACGCGGCGGAGCCTGAAATTTCGGAAAATCGGACCCATATACGAAGAGCAGTCCTGTCTGCCAACGCGACAAGTCGAGGCCACGTCGTTTATGCCTGAAGTCAATATCAGCGGCCCCGCTGGCCGGATCGAAGCTCGTTACCACCATCAGCCCGCCGCCAACTCTCCCGTCGCTCTGATTCTTCATCCCCACCCGCAATTTGGCGGCACGATGAACAATCAGGTCGTCTACCATATGTATTACGCCTTCCAGAAACGCGGCTTCTCGGTGCTGCGCTTCAATTTCCGCGGCGTCGGCCGTAGCGAAGGTCTGTTCGACAACGGCCCCGGCGAACTGGCGGACGCGGCGACCGCGCTGGACTGGCTGCAGGCTTATAATGCAGACGCTCCGACGTGCTGGATCGCCGGTGCGTCCTTCGGCTCCTGGATCGCCATGCAGCTTCTAATGCGGCGGCCGGAGATCGAGGGCTTTATCTGCGTCGCGCCCCCTGCGAACCTTTACGACTTCTCGTTCCTCGCCCCCTGCCCGTCCTCCGGACTAATGGTCAATGGCGCGAAAGACCGAGTCGTTCCACCGGATTCCGTCAAAAGCCTCGTGGAACGCTTGAAGACACAGAAGGACGCCGTTGTGGAACAGACCACGGTGCCCGACGCCAATCACTTCTTCGAGGAACGCATGGAGGGGCTCATGGAAGTGATCGACGCCTATCTCGACAAGCGCCTCGGCAAACCGAAAAAGCGGAAAGATACGGCAGCCTAGCAGGAGCCGGCGCAACGCCCCCGCTCAGGCGTTTTCCTAGGCTGCATCCGTATCCGCCATGCGGCCCGAGGCCGGCTAGCGAGCCGTACGTGACCGTGCAATCCGGGCGCAAACCTGTTAGACGCTCCGGCGAGCCCATCGCTCGACCTATTCCGTTCGATCGTATTTGCAAACCTGGCCCGATGAGCACCGCCAAATCAGATCTTCTCCACGAGCTTTCCAGCCGCGGCTACATCCACCAATGCACCGACGAGGCCGGGCTCGATGCGCTTGCCCGCAACGAGATCGTCACCGGCTATATCGGCTTCGACTGCACGGCGCCGAGCCTGCATGTGGGGCATCTCATCAGCATCATGATGCTGCGGAAGTTGCAGCAGACCGGCCATCGCCCGATCGTGCTGATCGGCGGCGGCACGACCAAGGTCGGCGATCCGTCCGGCAAGGATGAAACCCGCAAGCTCCTCGATGACGAAACGATCACGGCCAATATCGCGGGAATCCGGGAAACCTTCACGAAGTTCCTGACTTTTGGCGAGAGCGAGCGTGACGCGCTCCTTGCGAACAACGCCGAATGGCTCGACCGGCTGAACTACATTTCGTTCCTGCGCGACTATGGCCGTCATTTCAGCGTCAACCGCATGCTGAGCCAGGATTCGGTCAAGCTCCGGCTCGAGCGCGAGCAGAATCTGAGCTTCATCGAGTTCAACTACATGGTGCTCCAGGCCTACGATTTCGTGGAGCTTCATCGGCGGACCGGCTGCCGTCTGCAGATGGGCGGTTCCGACCAATGGGGCAACATCGTCACCGGCATCGAACTCGGCCGGCGCACGCTCGGCGCCGAACTCTTCGGACTGACCACGCCCCTACTCACAACGGCTTCCGGCACCAAGATGGGCAAGACGGCCGCGGGCGCCGTTTGGCTCAACCCGGACATGCTGTCGCCTTACGACTACTGGCAGTTCTGGCGGAATGCGGAAGATGCGGACGTGGCGCGCTTCCTGAAGCTTTTCACCGAGCTTTCGCTCGAGGAGATCGCCAAGCTCGGGGCGCTGGAAGGCGCCGAGCTCAACGACGCGAAGAAGATCCTCGCGACCGAAGCTACTGCCCTCCTCCACGGCCGGGAGGCGGCGGAACAAGCCGCCGAGACGGCGCGCGCCACCTTCGAACAAGGCCAACTCGCCTCTGAGCTCCCGACGATCGAGATTCCGCGCGCGGAACTCGAAAAGGGCTACGGCGTGTTGACGGCCAATGTCCAGGCCGGGTTCGTGAAGTCCACCGGCGAGGCCCGGCGGCAGGTCAAGGGCGGGGGGATCAAGGTCAACGATGTCGTCGTCAACGACGAACGCGCTGTACTGACACCCGCCGACCTCACCGCCGAGGGCGTTATCAAGCTGTCGCTCGGCAAAAAGCGACACGCGCTGATCCGGCCCGTCTAGCGCGGGCGCGGCGGCTAGCCGGGATTTTCGAAGGGACGAATGCGCTGCTTGCGCGGTTTCGCCGGCACCGTCACCGGCGGCAACCCGCCATTGAAATCGAAGATCTGCCGGAAGATGCCGGGCGTCATGACCGACATCGGATTGACGAGCACGGTTGGGTCGTCGAGCTTGCCCTTGATGGCGAAGGTAATCCCGACCACGCCCTCTCCCTGCCGGCCCACAAAGACACGCCCCAAGACCGGCACCGCGCCAAGAGCCGAGTTGAGACCGTAAAGCGGGACATAGGTGCCGCCGAGATCGACCGTGCGGGATTTGAAGTTGACGGTTCCGCGCAACGTCGCGCCAAGCTGCGGGCCATTCACATAGGCATCGTTGAGCTGGAACTTTCCTCGGCCGACCACGAAAGGCGCGCGCAATCGCCGGAACACAATCTTACGCGCGACCTCCTGCCTGTTCTGGCCGAGAGCGGCCGCCGAGCTCGGGTCGGTTAGAACGTCGGCCACGACGCTGTCTCCGACGACCGCGAAGTCGCGCACCCTCAGCGTCCCCGATTTCTGGTCGGCGCCGCCCGCATCCAGATTGACCTGCAGCGAAGCCTTGCCCCCCTGAATGCTCCGGTAAAAGCCGATGAGCCGGAAGGCCGCTCCGGCATCGTCAGCGTGGGCAAGCAGGATGCGCGCGCCGTCCCTGTTCTGCAGTTCGATGCTCACAGGCTTGTTGCCGTTGAGACGGCCATTTCCATGCAGCGCGACCAACCGGCCGTCGCGTTTTGTTAGCGCGATATCGACGTCGGTTGCCGTGGTGTCGTCGTATCCGACGAGACGGCCGACCTTCGCCGTCAAGTCGATATCAAAGGACTCGTCCCGTTGAACCGATGCGCCTTCGGCGAATTGGTCCGCGGAGAAGAGTGCGTGGAAGAACCCTCTCCCGTCGTAGGACGGGCCCTCGGCGTGGACATCGAGAACGCCGTCGCTGCGCAGATCGCCTTTGATCGAAAGGCTCGTGAGCGGATTGACCGAGAATTGCGAGAAGTAAAGACTCTGAAGGTGGTTCCCGGTGTCGAGCGCGACCTTGCCGGAAATATTGAGGTCCTTGCCCGTGATCTGGAAGTTCTCGAGGTTCGTCGAACCGTCGGGTTTTCTGTTCACATCGAATCCGATCCGCGCTTCCTGACCGGCGGGCTTCTTCCATCCCACCGCACCGAAGAGAAGTTCGGCCTGCGTCAGATCCGCGGCCATGCTCATTTTCGATGTATCGGGTTGTCCGGCCGCCGTTCCCAGTCCCCGGAGATAGAGGGTGACGGGAACCGGCCCGTTCACGATGTGGTTGACCTTCAGTCCGAGTTTCTCCCGCGCCTCCGCGTCGAGGACCGCCGTGACCGATATTGGCGGTTGCTGGCTTTCGGCCGCGTAGAAGACCCGCTGCCAATGCACAGTCGCCGGAACGTCCTTGATCTTGACCTTGCCGGAAGCGCTCAGGCCTTCGCTCGACAAGTTCACGTCGACGACGCCGCCTTGGATGCCCAGATCGCCGACGAGATTGGGGGTGATCGCGTTTTGGAGCCGCGCCACGCCCGACATCTTGATGTCCTTGAAATCGAGGTCGTTCACGAGCGGCATGGACAAGGTGAACTCGCCCGTCGCGGTTCCACCTAGGAAATCGGGCTTCAAGCCGACCTCCGCGATGTAACCGAGCGGCTTATGATCGAGCAGCGTCAACACCGCCGGCGTGGGCGCGGCCGCCCGAAAGTTCACGATGCCCTCTTGCGGGTCGTCGCGCAGATCCGGAATGAAAAACCGCCCGTCGCTGAGCGCGATCTCCATCCCATTGCCGACGTCGATCTTGCCTTCCGGAATGTCCACGGAGAATTCCATGCCGGAGACGGTCATCGTTGCATTGCCCGTTCGAACCGGAGGTAGTTCGGGAATGTAAGCGATGTCGGTGTTGGCGAATTTCAGCTCGACATCGATTGCGCCTTCAGGCGCGTCCTCTCCTTGCTCAATCGCATCGAGCATTCCCGGCTTCAGCGCGACATTGAACGATCCTCCAAGGACCTGTCCCCCGCGAACCCGTTCCAACACCCATTGGCGCGCCTTACCCGCCAGAAACTTCGGCCAAAGCTGCTTGAGCGTATCGACTGGCATCGCGCTCACTTCGCCCGAGAGCCGTACCGCGGGGGAGTCGAACCCGTCCGTAATGGTTCCCTTGGCAGAGATCTTCGCATCGCCCGCGCGAATGACGAAACGCGACAATGTCAGGCTGCCGTCCCGAAGCGACAGCTTTCCCTTGGCGTGCCACTCGTCGACCTTGGTTGGCCCTAGCCCGAACTCGTCGACGCCCAGGACGGCATCCTCCGCTTTGATGTCGAAGTTCCAGGATGCAATCTTGTTCGTCTTGTCAAAGTCCGGTCGAAACGTACCGCTGAAGGTTGCTTGTGCATGCTTGCCCCATCGCAAGGTGGATGGCGCCAGTTCGAGGATCTTTTGTCCTTCGACATAGCGAAGAGTGACGTCGCCATGATCGATACGCACGGGGGTATCGCGATCCCATGGAGGCGTGATCTGGCCCGGCGCCAAGCGGACTTTCGCCTCACCGCCGATGAAGTCGCCATTGCGTGCCAAATCCGCGACCGCTTCGCCGTCGACGGCCATGTCCAGCGCGCGTAGCAGACCGACAGTCGGAAAATTACCCGCGATTCCGGATGGCACCAAGTTCTCGACGAGAACTTGAATCTCCAGCCCATTGGTGCGCGTCTTCTGTGCCGTGCGGACTTCAAGCTGCCAGTCGCCGCGGCTGGAAGCGACGTTGGCCTCTCCCACGATCACGCTGCGCCGATCGTGATGCCGAAGATCGAGGGCGAAGTCCGGCACCTGCCAAAGCGTTTGATTCCCGTCCCTGTACAGAACGACGATCGAGTCCTTCAGGCCAAAGCGCGTGAGATAGGACGTATCGGAACGGCGGACGCGCTCAAAGATCTCGTTGACCGCGTTGGTCAGGTTGAAGTTGCGCGCGTCTTTTGCTTTCGGTGCCGAGGATTTCGTCGGTGCGGCGGGTTTGGCGCCGGTTGGCTGCGACTCCGCTGATCCAATCGCCCCGCGCATCAGTTCATCGCTCTCCTCTCCAGGCTTTGAAAACGCGAGCGACAGACCACTTTTCTCGTCATAGGTCATGACCAAGCGCGAACCGATGAAGTCCACGCTGCCAGGTGCGATCCTGCCTGATAGGAGCGCAGCTCCACTGAGGCCGATCGCGGCCTGCGGCGCTTGAGCCACGACCTCTCCTTCCGGATCGACGAGGCGAACGTTGCGAAGCCGAAGGACAACTCCAGGGCCGTCCTTGCTGCGCTGGAGCACGGCGTCCTCGACTTTCACGGTCAAGTCGGAGAGCTGTTCGTTGATCGCATTCTCGATCGGCGGCACGAGGCCCGGTAACGAAATCGGTCCGCGCGCCAAGCGTCCATAGCCCAGGACAATGGCGATCAGTCCGACAACGACGACACCGGCGAAGATCTCGCGGAAGAAATGTGCACCCTGTGACGACAGTCTTGCGAGCTGTACCTGGACCGGCTGGGGAACCCGTTTGACGAGCTGGCGCCCACGCCTGGGGAGCGCGCGGAGGGCCTTGCTGCCTTCCGTGGTCAGCTTGGCCAAGGCCCCTGCTTGCGGTTCGTCCATTCAGTCACAGGCCCCAGTGGTCCGTCGAGCGACCCATGCGCCCGCCTCCAAAGAGGCGGCCGTCCACGATGCCCACTCCCCGCAAGATCGCCCCGTATGCCGCACATGAGGCCCACTGCTGAGGCCGAAGCGATCGGTCCTTAGTCTTGCTACCAATCCCGGCTCTCGGAGGCGCGCCCAGGACGCAATCCGCCTTTGCGCGTCGTTACCATGGTGCGCGAGCCAACGCTAAGCTCTTGTTCCATAGGATGTCTCAAAATCGGCTAAACCAAGGCGAATCAACGCCTAAGCAGCTTCGAGACGCCACGCGCGGGACACTCGACAACCCGCATGACAACAATGGCACGAAACGATAATGTTGGGTCGGCAACAGGCATCGCGTCTTGGCTGTTCGGGAGGTCATAGCATTCTGCTCGATGGCATTTTGCCATGGGCCGGACGGTTTTCGTTGCGCGGACCTTGGGGCCGGGTTGTATTTCGCGCTGCGTCACGCGTTTCGAGGGGGAGGACCGAGCAATGTTCACGAAGAAACCAGAGCCGAGCGGCCCGATGGCCAAGCTGGGTGGCGAACGCCCCAGTGGCGTTTCGGAATCGAAATCGTCGCCGTTTACGGACCGGCCATCGCCGCAGCCCAAGGCTCCCGGACCGGCCATGGGAAAGATGGTCCCCTCGATCATCGGCGAGGACCTGTCAATTCAGGGGAACGTCTCTTCCAAAGGCGAGATCCAAGTCGACGGCCAGATCCAAGGCGACGTCCATTGCGGCTCGCTGCTGCTTGGCGACAAGGCCCAAATCAACGGTTCGGTCGTCGCAGAGGACGTCGTGGTCCGCGGCAAGGTGATGGGTTCGATCCGCGGCCTGCGCGTGACCCTTCAATCTCAATCCCACGTCGAGGGCGACATCTATCACCAGAGCCTCGCCATCGAGCAAGGCGCCTATTTCGAAGGAAAGTCTCGCCGCTCGGACAATCCGATGGAGGGTGCTTCGTCCGGCGCGAAGCCGAGCTCCGCGGCCCCAACTTCCGGTAATCCATTTTCGAGCAACGCCGCCGAGTAGCGCGTCAGACAGCCTGACGTTTTGACGGATAACGATCTGACCGCGGCCGGAACCGGATCGCCGCGGCCGGTTGCGTTACGTCTTCGCGTCCGGGCTGATCCGCTCCGCCAGAGCCGCCTCGATGAAACCGTCGATATCGCCATCGAGAACCGCCGGCGGGTTTGTGTTTTCGACGCCCGTGCGCAGGTCCTTCACCAGCTGATAGGGCTGTAGCACGTAGGACCGGATTTGGTGACCCCAACCGATCTCCGATTTGGAGGCCTCTGAGGCCAGCGCCTCTTCCTCGCGCCGTTTGAGCTCGGCCTCGTAAAGACGGGCACGCAGCATCGCCCACGCGGTTGCGCGATTCTTGTGCTGGGACCGCTCGTTCTGACACTGCACCACGATCCCCGTCGGCTCATGGGTGATCCGTACCGCGCTATCGGTGGTGTTCACGTGCTGGCCACCCGCGCCGGATGCCCGATAGGTGTCGATCCGCACGTCTTTCTCGTCGATCTCGATTTCGATCGCATCGTCGATCGCCGGATAAACCCAGACCGACGCAAAGCTGGTGTGACGGCGCGCGTTGGAATCGAAGGGAGATATCCGCACGAGGCGGTGCACACCCGACTCCGACTTGAGCCAGCCATAAGCATTGAGGCCCTTGACGAGGATCGTCGCCGATTTGATCCCGGCCTCTTCACCGGGATTTTCACCGATCAGCTCGACTTTGTATCCGCGCCCTTCCGCCCAGCGCATGTACATGCGCACCAACATTTGAGCCCAGTCCTGGCTTTCGGTCCCGCCGGCCCCGGCATGGATCTCCACATAGGCGTCATTTGCGTCGGCCTCGCCGGAGAGCAAAGCCTCGACCTCACGGGTGTGCGCTTCCTGACGAAGTTTGCGCAAAGCCGCTTC
Source organism: Hyphomicrobiaceae bacterium (assembly GCA_020637815.1). Lineage (GTDB taxonomy): Bacteria > Pseudomonadota > Alphaproteobacteria > Rhizobiales > Methyloligellaceae > Methyloceanibacter. The sequence goes on from JACKJS010000001.1 coordinate 691,038, forward strand.
GGCTTCGGCAACGGTGTTCTCGTCATTCTCTTCTTCGCCAAGGGTAGCGAGGGTGACGTTGTCGTCGAGTTCGGCGTTGATTTGATCGAATGCGCCGAGCGCCGCCTCGAGTTGCTGACGTTCGCGCATCAGACCTTGCGCGCGCGCCGCATCGTTCCAGAAATTGGGGGCCTCGGCCTCGCGGTCGAGTTCGGTTAGGCGCGCTCTGGCTTGCGCCGGGTCAAAGATGCCTCCGCAGCAAAGACAACGACTCCTTGATCTCGTTTACAAGCGCCTCGGTTTCGGCTCGCATCCTACCCTCTTGCTGTGTCTTGGATGGTCAAACGACAGATCCGCGCGCGGATCGAATCCGTGCCGGCATCTTCTCTTAGCATTGGATATCGCCCGGCGCGCCCGTTACGCGATCAGAACCGCCCGAAGATGCCGGTACGGCGCTGACGGCGGGGTTGGGGCGGCTGCGCCATGGCCCGCGGCGGATTGGCGGCTTGCTGCGGCATGGGCGCTGGAGCCGCTGCGGTCGGATAAGACGGATAGGCGCCACCCTGCCCGCCGTCCCCGTCCGGCTCTGCCTGGGCTTGCGCGGCAGCGGCCGACGACACCTGATCGGGCTTGAACGCTTCCATGACCGTTCCCGGCTGCCCTTTGCGTGCGGGCAGACCCGTCTTGTGGTCCACGGAAACCATGATCGCGCCGGGCGGGGCACGGAACGGCTGGGGCGGAACGTCCTTGAGCGCCTGTTCCATGAACTGTTGCACGATCGGCGCAGCCAAACCGCCGCCCGTCGCGCTTCGGCCCATGGGCTTGGGCTGGTCGTAACCAACATAGGCTCCGACGACGAGGTCCGGCGTATAGCCGATGAACCATGCGTCCTTGTAGTTGTTGGTGGTCCCGGTCTTTCCGGCCACGGGCCGCTTCAGGGAAACTAGGCGACGCGCCGTACCGGACTGCACGACGCCCTCCATGATCCCGACCATCTGATACGCCGAGATCGGATCCACGATCTGATCGCGCACGTCGACGAGCTCCGGCTCGGTCTGGCCCGTCCACTCGCGGGCCGAACACCCCTTACAGTCACGCTTGTCGTGCCGCCAGACCGTACGCCCATAGCGATCCTGGATCCGGTCGATGAAGGTCGCCTCGATCTTCCGGCCTCCGTTCGCGATCATCGAATAGGCCGTGACCATGCGAAGAAGCGTCGTCTCGCCAGCGCCAAGCGACATGGACAGCGCCGGCATGAGGTTGTCGTAGACGCCGAAGCGCCGCGCATATTCGGCGATGACCGGCATGCCTATATCCCGCGACAGACGCACGGTCATCAAGTTCCGGGACTTCTCGATGCCGGTGCGCAAGGTGGATGGACCCGCACCGCCGCCCGAATAGTTCTTCGGGCACCATGGCGGCATGCCACGGCCCTGGCTCACGCAAATCCGGCCGTCGAGGATGATGCTGTTAGGCGCGTATCCATTGTCTAGCGCGGTCAGATAGATGATCGGCTTAAACGATGAGCCCGGCTGCCGTAGAGCCTGGGTCGCGCGGTCGAACTGGCTTTGGTGGAAGCTAAAACCGCCGGCGATCGCAAGCACGCGGCCCGAATGCGGGTCCATGACCACGATCGCACCACTGACCTTCGGAATCTGCTGGAGAGACCATTCTCCGGTCACGACTTCCGTCGTCTCCGTCTGGTCGTCCCCTTCTTCCTTCTTCGTCGTCTTCTTCTCGACCGGAGCGACGTAGACGACGTCGCCGGGCTTCAGAACAGACCTGATGGACCTCCCGGTCCACCGCACTTGAGAGGCGGGAATGACGCCGGTCTCACGGTCTGCGACGAGCTGGCCTTGCTTGTCGCGCCCAGGGCGGATTCCGATCTTCGCCGCGTCGTTGTTCACTTCGAGGACGACGGCGAGCCTCCACGGCTCGATGTCCTTCCAGACCGGAATGCCCGCGAGCGTCTTGCCCCAGTCGCCGGAAATATCGATGTTCTTTTCGACCCCGCGCCAACCGGCATGCGACCGGTCATAGCTGGTCAAGCCATCCACGAGCGCCTCTCGCGCGATAGCCTGCATGCGAGGATCCAACGACGTCCGGACCGAAAGGCCGCCGCCGTAAAGCTTGTCCTCGCCGAACCGGTCGAGAATTTCGCGGCGAACCTCTTCGGCGTAGTATTCCGATGCATGGATTTGCGGACCGTATTTCCGCGCGAGGACGCCAAGAGGCCTCGCCTTCGCCTCCTCGCCCTCCTCCGGCGTGGCGAATCCGTTCTCGACGACCCGGTCGATCACCCAGTTGCGGCGGGCCAGCGCCCGTTTCGTATGCTTGTACGGATCGTAGCGGCTGGGCGCCTTCGGCAGCGTCGCGAGATAAGCCGCCTCGTCCAAGGTGATCTCGTTCAGGGACTTGTTCCAATAGCGCTGTGCCGCCGCCGCGACACCGTAGGCGCCGCCGCCGAGATAGATCTCGTTGAGATACAGCTCGAGGATCTGGTCCTTGGTGAACGCCCGTTCGATTCGGATGGCGAGAATCGCCTCCTTCAACTTACGCTCGACATTCTGTTCGCTGGTCAGCAGGAAGTTCTTCGCGACCTGCTGAGTAATGGTCGAAGCGCCGACCATGTGGTTGCCGCCCGACTGCATCGTGCTCAAATTGGCGATGATCGCACGGACGATGCCCTGAATGTCCAAGCCACCATGCTGATAGAAATTCTTGTCCTCGGCGGAAATGAACGCGTCGATCACGCGTTTCGGGATCGCGGTAATCGGAACGTAGATCCGCCGCTGACGCGCATATTCGGCGATCAGACGCCCATCGTTGGCGTGAATGCGTGTCATCACCGGCGGCTCGTACCGCGCGAGCTTCTCGTAGTCCGGGAGTTCTTGGGACACCTTCCACAACACGAAGGCCACCGCTCCGGCGACAGCAATGGACAGGATCATGCAAGCGGCGAAGGCGAAGCCCAACAGCCGCAGGAAGAACCCGCCGCGCTTCTTTTTCCGCCCTTGCTTGGACGGTTTGACCGGTGCCGTAATGTCCATGTGTTCTCTACGTGATCTCTACCGTCTCGGTCCGCCCGTCGGTGGGCGGCACTCCTGACTTCAACCTACCCAAGAATATGGCAACAAAACGCAACAGTCGTCCCGAATCCAGGCGCTTCGGGCACTTTTGCCCTGACCTGGCTTCCGTGGCCTCTGCCGCTAGAAAGGTGCGCGGGCGATGCGTTTTGCGAAATAGTTGTCGATCGCGGCCGTGATGGACACCGCCATACGGTCGCGCCAGGTGTCCGAGGTGAGCTGTTTCTCATCGTCCTCGTTCGACAGGAAGCCAAGTTCGACGAGTACCGAGGGCACGTCAGGTGCCTTGAGGACTCGAAAGCCGGCCGACCGCAACTGCTTCGTGTGCAGCCGGCCGTTCGCAGCCAGTTCTCCCACGATGGACCGGGCTAGAACCACGGACCGGTTGTTGGTTTCGCGTTGGGCGAGGTCGATCAGGATGTTCGTTACCACCTCGTCGGAGTCCTTCGGCAGCTCCACGCCCGCGATCGCGTCCGAGAAATTCTCTTTCGCGGCCAGTGCCCTAGCCTCATCATCGGTCGCCTCCTCGGAAAGCGTAAACACGGTGGCGCCGCGCGCGTCGTCGATCTCGGTCGGGAAGTAGTCGGCATGAAGCGACACGAAGAGCCCTGCCCCCTTCTTCTGGGCGTAGCTGACCCGCTCCTTGAGAGGCAGGAACGTATCGTCCTCGCGTGTCATGAACACCTGATACCGGTCTGTAGCCTCCAGCTTGGTTTTCAGCCGCTTCGCGAATGCAAGAACCACGTCCTTTTCCTGGACGCCGCCGGCGCTCTTCGCGCCGGGATCCACACCGCCATGGCCAGGGTCTAGAACGACCACGGGCTTTGCATCGTTGGGCGGTGGCGACACCGCTGGGCGTTCAACCTTCTCGGCCTCCGCGATCTTGCTGCGTTGTTCCTTGAGCTTCGCGAGGAATGTCTCCTCGTCGGTCGGCACGAGGTCGATGACGAGTCGGGCGGGCTGATCGTCTCGCGGCGCGAGAACGAAGGTTCGATCGATCAGGAACGGGCCACTCAGGTCGAGAACGATGCGAGACTTGCCTTGCGCGAACAGCCCATAGCGAAACGCCGTGACAAGGCCCACCGTCTCGTTGCCGATGCCCTCGGGCATCTGGAAGCTCACATCGGCGGCATCGACGATCACGCGGTAGGGATCGCCGAGCGCGAAAACATTGACATCCACCTTCTTGGATAGGTCGGCGATGAAGCGTGTGCGCTCCCGGTCGCCAGCAAGGCGTGCATCTTGCGCGATAGCACCCGATTGCGCCGCCAACGTGGGTCGCGGCGCAGGCAATAAAGCGAGTGCGAAGGTGACAAGCGCCAAACACGGCACTAGAGACCACGCCCGCAACTGACGCATGACTGGCATTTCGTCCAACTCGACCTACTCAACCTCCGCCTGCGCACGAAACGCCGCCGAAGCGATTTCGTTCATGCTGACAGGCGTCGGGAACGCTTTTGCGGCCGGAATGCGCTCCAAATCGACCTTTGCCGCAGGCCGATTGTTAACCACGTCTGGTTAAGCGTCCGTTGTGCCCAGCGGGCCGTCCAACGCTCAGCACTTGCCAAATCTCCCGGCAACACACTAATAGAAGGTGACTCAAATCAGTGAGTCCCAAGCCCTAGGACGCCGGAAGCGGGACGGGCAAAAGCATTTTTGGCGCGTCGAGCCCTTGGAATTCGGCTCTGACGCTCGAATGCGGTGGCATTAGAGTTTCGTCGCCGCGTGAGTATGAAGCTGGCCGTAGCGCTTTGTCCGCGGCCGATTTAGGGAATCGCGATGCAGAGTCTGAGAAGCCAGTTAAGCTACCGTAACTACGGTGCTTTCTCGCTTCCGCTCGCCGTTCGCCGGTCGGAGCCGACAGCTCCCTTCAGCCTGGCAAGCGGGCCCGTGACGGGTCGTCGCCTGGAACCATCATCTACCGAATATTGGTCCGCGCGGTCCTTAGGCTCGCGCCCGGCGGGGCGGCGCACGTCGCCGACTGCCGAGTTCCGCGCGGCGGAGAACATACAACATGGCAAACAAAATGCTGATCGATGCGGCGCATCCGGAGGAGACCCGGGTCGTCGTCAAGGGAAGTCGTGTCGAGGAATTTGATTACGAGTCTGCAAGTAAAAAGCAGCTACGCGGAAATATCTACCTTGCGAAAGTCACGCGGGTAGAGCCGTCTCTCCAAGCAGCCTTTGTCGACTACGGCGGCAATCGGCATGGTTTCTTGGCTTTTTCCGAAATTCACCCCGATTACTACCAAATACCGGTTGCGGACCGCCAAGCGCTCCTTGACGAGGAAGCGGCCGAGCAGAGCCGCGCATCCGCTGAAGAGGCTGCCGAGGACGATGCCGCGTCCAATGGTGGCGGACGGCGCCGGCGGCGCGGAAGACGTGGACGCGGGCGCGGCGAAGGCCGCAACAAGGAGGCTCGGAACCGCGAGCCGGCACAGGATGCCGACACGCAGCGAATCGACGCGCTTCCCATCGCGACGTTCGAGGTCGACGACGAAGACGAGATCGACACCACGCCGCGCGACGATGACGACGGTCCCGATATCGTACTCGAGGTGGCGGACCTGACGCATGAGGTGTCCGAGCCGGCGGAACCTTCGCCGGACGGCATCGAGTTCGAGGAGCCGGACGAGGACGGCGGCGAAGACGAGGCGTCTTACGGAGTTGCCGGGGCGGCTGGCACCGGCGAAGAGACGACCGGAGAGGACGACAGCACCGGCATTGTCCACGAGGACGACGACCTCGACGACGACCAAGACGATGACGACGAGGACTTGGACGAGGATGACGACGAGGCCGACGACAGCGATGACGATGAGGACGGCCAAGGCGATCACCGCGAACGCAAGTCGGAAAAGGACCGTGTAGAGTCCGTCGGTTCGGAGGACGCGCTCGAGGAATTGCCCGAGCGCGCACGGCGCAAGCGTGGCCGCCCTTACAAGATCCAGGAAGTTATCCGGCGCCGCCAGATCATCCTGGTCCAGGTTGTAAAGGAAGAGCGCGGCAATAAGGGCGCCGCGCTGACGACCTATCTTTCGCTCGCGGGACGCTACACCGTGCTCATGCCGAACACGGCACGTGGCGGCGGCATTTCGCGCAAGATTACTCAGCCGACCGACCGCAAGCGTTTGCGGGAGATTGCGGGCGAGCTCGAGGTCCCCGAGGGCATGGGGCTGATCATCCGCACGGCGGGCGCCCAACGCACCAAGACGGAAATCAAGCGCGACTACGACTATCTCTTGCGGCTATGGGAGACGGTTCGGGATCTGACTTTGAAATCGACCGCGCCGGCCCTCGTTTACGAGGAAGGCAGCTTGATCAAGCGGTCCATCCGCGATCTGTACAACAAGGATATCGACGAGGTGCTCGTCGCGGGCGACGAGGCCTATCGCGAGGCCAAGGACTTCATGCGCATGCTGATGCCGAGCCATGCGAAGAACGTGAAGCCATACAAAGACCCCGAGCCGATCTTCATCCGCTATCAGGTGGAACGGCAGTTGGCGGCGATGTTCTCTCCGCAAGTGACGCTGAGGTCCGGCGGTTACATCGTGATCAACCAGACCGAAGCTCTCGTCTCCGTCGACGTGAACTCGGGCAAGGCGACGCGCGAGCACAATATCGAAGACACGGCACTCAAGACCAACGTGGAAGCCGCCGAGGAAATCGCACGGCAACTTCGGTTGCGCGATTTGGCCGGATTGATCGTGATCGACTTCATCGACATGGATGAGCGGCGCAACAACCGGCAGGTCGAGCGGCGGCTGAAGGACGCGCTGCGTAACGATCGCGCACGCATTCAAGTCGGGCGCATCAGTCATTTCGGCCTGTTGGAAATGTCGCGGCAACGGTTGCGGACCGGCGTTCTAGAAGGTTCCACCAATGCTTGTCCCATGTGCCAGGGCACCGGCATCGTGCGGTCCGTGGAATCGGTCGCGCTCGATATTTTGCGTTCGATCGAAGACCGTCTCATCACCGACGGCGTGATGCCGCTGAGCGCGACGACCGCGGTCGAGGTCGCCCTCTATATCCTCAACCAGAAGCGCGCGCATCTGAAGGACATCGAGGCCCGCTACCAGGTTCCGATCACGGTGGAAGCCGACAAGGACTTGCATATCTCGCAGTTCGTCATCGAACGTGGAACGGACGGCGGTCAGATTTCCGACGATGGCGCCGTGGTCCACATGGATTGGGCGCATCATCGGGACGACGCCGCACAGTCCGGAGACAGCGACAGCGAGGCCGGAAAGCGGCGATCCCGCCGGCGCAGGCGTGGCCGGGGACGCGGCGAAGGCGAGAGCGACAGCGACAGCGACTTCCAGTCCGCCGATACGACGGCGGCCGAAGGCGACGAGGCTGACGGCGAGACCGGCGAGGAGACAGCCGAGGCGGACTCCGAGACGCAACCGCGTAAATCGCGCCGCCGGGGACGCCGTGGCGGACGCCGCGGCCGGGGACGCGGTCAGTCGAACGCCGCCGAGGCGAATGCGGAGCGCGAGGATGCCGGAGCCGACGACATCGGCGACGAGGACGGTACTTCGCCCGAGCACTTCGAGCAGGCTGAACCGCAAGCAACCATGGAAGCCCTCTCCGAGACCGACGAGCCCGAAGCTACGTCGGACGGCGATGCTGCGGCGGCCTTTGAGACGCAGGCTGAAGACCAGGATGCTCATGAGGATGTCCAGGAGCAGGACGACCAGCCGGAACAAGAGGCGGACGAGGTGCACGACGAGGATGCGGTCGAGCCGCCCTCCCGAGAGCCGGAGCCTGCGCTCAGTATCGCCGCGTCCAGCGAGAAGCCCGTAGAGCCCGCCTCCAGGCCGGAGATCCGTGTCGAAAGCGAGAGCGGCGAAGAGCGCGCGCCGCGGCGTAAAGGCTGGTGGTCCCGCGGCTAGCGGTCCGCATTCCGCCAACGGCGAACACATCGAGACGTGACATCAGAGGCGCCAATGGGCGCCTCTGATGCGTTCTTGGATAGCTTACGCGTTCTGCGGCGTGGGCACTGTTGGAGCTACCGCGCCTTCAACCACGCCGTGATGCGCCGGGCGGCTTCACGCATCTCCGATTCCGCGCCGGCGTAGCAAAGGCGCAGATAGGACCGCCCCCGATCCGGATCGAAGTCGACGCCGGGCGTGGCGGCGATGCCGATATCGTGGAGCATGGCTTTTGCGAACGCGGCACTGTCATCCGTCAAATGACTCACATCGGCATAGAGGTAGAACGCGCCGTCGGCCGGCAGGATCTTCGAAAGCCCCGCACGCGAGAGTTCCTCCAGGAGCAGCGCACGGCTTCGGGCATAGCGATCCTTAATCTCTTCGAGCTCCTCGATACCGTCAAAGGCTCCGAGCGCGGCGATCTGGGAAACGGTGGGCGGCGCGATGTACAGGTTCTGCGCCAGGCGCTCGATCGTCCGCGTCATAGCCTCCGGCACCACGAGCCAGCCGACGCGCCACCCGGTCATGCTGAAATATTTCGAGAAGCTGTTCACCACGATCGCGACGTCGGAATAGGCCAGCGCGGTCTCCGCCGCGATGTCGTATTCAAGTCCGTGATAGATCTCATCGGAGACCAGCCAGAGCTTTTCATACTCGCACGCCTCGGCCAATTCTTTGAGGCGGAGGCCGTTCGCCATCGTGCCGGTGGGATTGCTTGGGCTCGCCAGCAGCAGCCCGGCCGCGCCCGAACGCGCCAAGGCTCTCACGTCCGCGGCGCACGGCATCCAGCGCCCTTGATCGCCCGTTTCGATGAGGTGCGCCTGAAAGCCGAGCGCCTTGAGGATTTGGCGGTAACACGGATAGCCGGGCGACGGCAGACCGAACGCATCTCCATGATCGAGGATGGCGAGGAAGGTCAGCACAAACCCCGCCGAAGACCCCGCCGTCACGACCACGCGCTCCGGCCCGACGCTAACGCCGTAGCGCTCTTTGAGATGGCGCGCGATGCGCTCGCGCAGTGCCGGGAGCCCCAGCGCTTCGGTGTAGCCGAGACGCTCCTTCGCCATGGCCTCGGCGACACGCTCGCGCGCGGCGCGGGGCGCGGGCGTCGCCGGTTGCCCCACTTCCATGTGGATGATGTCCTCACCCGCCTTTTCTCGGCGGTTCGCCTCGCTCAAGACGTCCATCACGATGAACGGATCGATGGCACGCTCGTGGGCGAGCGGCCGGGGGAGCGACGAAAACGCGGTCGGTCTGTTCACGGGCGTTGCCCCTCGCGGACTATTGATCGATGCCGGTTGACGGGTGTCACGTTGTCGCCGCAATCAGGCCCCAAGCAAAATGGGCTTGGCAATGGCGGGGGCCATCAGCGGCGTGCCAACGTAGCGCCCTAGTGCGGCAAATGGAAACATGCGCCCTGACGCATAGCAGCCGACCGAACACGATCACATTCATCATGCCGTTCATCATGCCGTTCCTGGCGAAATTCACGGCTCGGTTCTCCTTCCGCCGCAGGCCGTCGGTCTCGCGGGCGGTCGCCACGGCGAGCCTAATCGCCGGATTGCTCGCCCCGAGCGTCGCCGAAGCGGGCGGACTGATCCGCGACGCCGAGACCGAAGCGCTGATCCGCGAATATGCCGCCCCAATCTTCCGCGTGGCTGGGCTCAGTTCCCAAAATATCCGAATCCATCTCGTCAACGACAAGAACTTCAACGCATTCGTCGCCGACGGGCACAACATGTTCATGCATGCGGGTACCCTGATGATCGCAAAGACGCCGAACCAAGTAATCGGCGTCATCGCACACGAGACGGGACACATCACCGGTGGTCATCTCGCCCGCTTGCGCTCGCAAGTCGCACAGATGAAATCGACGGCGCTCGCTCTTCAGCTTCTGGGGCTCGCGGCCATGGCCGGGGGAGCTCTCGCCGGCGTTCCCAATGCGGGCCAAGTCGGCATGGGTGCGATGGTCGGGGGCACCGATGTGGCGATGCGGAGCTTCATGGCATACCGGCAGACTGAGGAATCCTCGGCCGACCAAGCGGCGATGAAATTCCTGAATGCCACCGAGCAATCGGGACGCGGCATGCTCGAGACCTTCGACGTGCTGGCAAACAAGCTGCGCGGCATCCAGGGCATCAACCCATACCTGATGACCCACCCCTTGCCTCAGACGCGTATTGCCCAACTGAGGACGCTGGTCGAGTCCAGCCCCTATTACGACGTCAAGGATTCGCCGGAGCTGCAATACCGGCACGATCTCGTGCGCGCCAAGCTGTCGGGCTTCCTGGAGAAGCCCGATGCTTCCCTGAACCGCTACCGGGGCGACAACACGCTGGCCGGCACCTATGCGCGCGCGATCGCGACGTACCGGAAGTCGGGCGTCGACGCGGCCATGCCCTATATCGATCAGCTCATCGCGGCGCAGCCGAAATGGCCTTATTTCTATGAGATCAAAGGACAGTTTCTATTTGAAAGCGGCCGCGGCCGCGAAGCCGTGGGACCCTTGCGCCAGGCAGTCGATCTTGCCCCTCAAGAAGCGCTGATCCAGATCATGCTGGCTCAGGCGATGTTGAGCACCGAAGACGATCTCTATCTCGACGAGGTCATCCGGAACTTGGGGAAGGCGCTGGTGCAGGAGCCGCAATCGGCCATGGGCTACCGTCAACTCGCCATGGCCTACGGACGCAAAGGCGAACTTGCCGGTGCCGAGGGCGCGCGGCGCAACTTTCTTGCGCGCGCATCGCTTGCTTCGGCGGAAGCCTATTTCTATGAAGGACGCCTGCGCGAGGCCAAAATGATGGCCCAAAGGGCGCAAGACGGTTTACCGGGCGGAACGCCGCAATGGCTCCGCGCCCAAGACATTCTCGATTTCCAGATGCCAGAACGCAATAAGTGAAGCATCCGACCCACGCTAACTCCCGGAGACTTGAGCATGACCTCTAAGACTGGCCTGGCCACCGCCCTTGTTGCGGCCGTCGTTGCCGCCATCGTCAGCGCGGCGACCGTCCTCGTCGTTTGGCGCGGAGCACCAGGCATCGTCGATGCCGCTGGCGGCACTTTGAACAAGAAGCAGGTCGAGGACATCGTGCACGATTACCTTACGAAGAATCCCGAGATCCTCGTCGCCATGACCACCGAGCTCGACCGGCGCCAGCAGGAAGTGCAGGACGCCGAGCAGAATAAGGCGATCAGCGACAACGCCGATGCCCTATTCCGCTCCGCCAAGTCGTATACGGCCGGCAATCCCGACGGCGACGTCACCGTGGTCGAGTTCTTCGACTACAATTGCGGCTATTGCCGCCGCGCCATGCCGGATGTGGTGAAGCTCGTCGACAACGACGACAAGGTGCGCCTGGTCCTCAAGGAACTTCCAATCTTCGGCGATGATTCCGAGGATGCGGCCAAGGGTGCGCTCGCCGCCAAGCTTCAGGGCAAATATTTCGAGATGCACCAGAAGCTGTTCTCCGCGCCAGGCAAGGCGAACAAGGAGAAGGTGCTCCGGATTGCGAACGAGCTCGGCCTCGATGTGCCCAAGCTCGAGAAGGACATGGAGAGCAAAGAGGTTCAAGACGCGCTGGACGAGGCGCATAAGCTCGCCCAGGAACTCGGTCTCCAGGGCACCCCGCTCTACCTGATCGGCGACCGCACCATTCCAGGTGCCCCGGACGATCTCTACGACCAGCTTGTGGAAAACGTCTCAATCGTCCGCAAAGAAGGCTGCAAGGCAGACTGCTAGCCCGCAGCTTCGAAAATTACCCGCATCCCGGAGCCGTTTTTGCGGCTCCGGTGTGTCCTGCCGCTTTTGCCCAAGCCGAGAAAACCTGGTAAAGGGCCCGTTTGCCGCGCGGCGCATTGCGTTTTGCGCGTGCCGACTTTTTTCCGTATGCGGACCGGGTTCCGAAAGTCCTGGCCGCTTGCCGAGTATCCACCATGGCCAACGCAATCTATGTCTTGAATGGTCCGAATCTGAACCTCCTCGGAACTCGCGAGCCGGAGGTTTATGGCACAGAGACGCTGGACGACCTGAAGCAACGTTGCGTCCGCAAGGCCGAAAGCCTTGGGCTGTCCGTCGACTTCCGGCAGAGCAACGCGGAAGGAGAACTGGTCGATTGGATTCAGGAAGCACGGACCAAGGCCTCCGGTCTGATCGTGAACGCAGGGGCTTATAGCCACACCTCGATCGCGATGCTGGATGCCCTGCTCGCTTGCGAGGTGCCCATTGTCGAAGTTCATCTATCGAATATTTTCAACCGCGAACCGTTTCGCCACAGGTCTTATATTTCCCGCGCCGCCAAGGGGGTAATCTGCGGCTTGGGCGGACAGGGCTATGAACTTGCGATCGAGGCGCTGGCCTCCGCGATTTCACAAGCCAAAGCGGGATGACGACCAGGAAAGGATGCCAATGACAAAAGACGGGGGAAGCCTCGATACGGATCTCATCAGGGAGCTGGCGACGCTTCTGGACGAAACCGGATTGACCGAAATCGAGATTGAACTCGACGGACGCCGGTTTCGGGTGGCGCGAAACGTCAACGCCACGATCGCGGCGCCCATTCCTGCGGCGCACGTAGCTCCGGCGCCCCAGGAACGCTCCGAGTCCAAGCGGACCGGTGCGGCCGAAGACGCTGGTGTCCATCCCGGCACCGTCGCCTCGCCTATGGTCGGAACCGCTTATCGCTCGCCGGAGCCCGGTGCGGCCCCCTTCATCGAGATTGGCAGCACCGTCACCGTGGGGCAGACGCTTCTGATCATCGAAGCGATGAAGACGATGAACCACATTCCCTCGCCCCAGTCCGGCAAAGTCACGGCGATCCTTGTAGAGGACGGTCAGCCGGTCGAGTTCGGCGAACCGCTCGTCGTGGTCGAGTAGGAACAGTCAGAGCCCGATGTTCGACAAGATCCTGATTGCCAACCGTGGCGAGATCGCGCTTCGCATCGAGCGGGCCTGCAAGGAACTCGGCATCTCCACGGTCGCCATCCACTCGACGGCCGATGCGCACGCCATGCATGTTCGCCTGGCGGACGAGAGCGTTTGCATCGGACCGCCGCAGGCCAAGGACAGCTATCTCAACATCCCCGCGATCGTCGCCGCTTGCGAGATCACCGGTGCCGATGCCGTGCATCCCGGCTACGGCTTCCTGGCCGAGAATGCACGCTTCGCCGAAATTCTCGAAGAGCACAAAATCACCTTCATCGGCCCGACGGCCGAACACGTCCGCTTGATGGGCGACAAGATCAAGGCCAAGGAAACCGCGAAGTCCCTCGGCATTCCCGTCGTGCCCGGATCCGACGGTCCCGTATCCGATTTCGAGACGGCCAAGGTCGTCGCGGCGGAGATCGGCTTCCCGGTGATGGTGAAGGCATCGGCCGGCGGCGGCGGGCGCGGTATGAAGCTCGCGCATTTCGACCATGAGCTGCAAGCCGCCCTGTCCACGGCGCGGAACGAGGCCCGCGCCGCGTTCGGCGACGACACCGTCTATCTGGAGAAATATCTCGGCAAACCGCGCCACATCGAAGTGCAGGTGCTGGCGGATGGGAACGGAAACGCCATTCACCTCGGCGAGCGCGACTGCTCGCTTCAGCGGCGCCACCAGAAGCTTTGGGAGGAGGCCCCCTCGCCCGCGCTCAACGAGAGCGAACGCGTACGTATCGGCGAGATCGTAGCCTCCGCCATGCGCAAGCTGAAATATCGCGGCGTCGGCACGGTCGAGTTCCTGTACGAGAACGGCGAGTTCTACTTCATCGAGATGAACACGCGACTCCAGGTGGAACATACGGTCACCGAGATGGTCACGGGGCTCGACCTCGTCATCGAGCAGATTCGTATCGCCGCCGGCGCGCCGCTTTCGATCCGGCAGGAGGACGTGCGCTTCAACGGCCATGCCATCGAGTGCCGGATCAACGCGGAGAATCCGCTGACGTTCCGCCCCTCGCCCGGGACGATCACCCACTTCCATCCGCCCGGCGGTCTCGGCGTGCGCGTCGATTCAGGCGCCTATGCGGGCTACACCATTCCGCCCTATTACGACAGCCTGATCGGAAAACTCATCGTGCACGCCCGGAACCGCAACGAGTGTTTGATGCGGCTGAAGCGCGCCCTGGGCGAATTCGTGGTCGATGGCATCGAGACGACCATTCCGCTGTTCTCCTCGCTCATCCACGAGCCCGACGTCGTCGACGGCAACTACGACATCCACTGGCTGGAAGACCATTTGGCGCCGAATGGCGACCGCTAGGTCCGTCGTCTCTAGCGCCGTCCCGCATGGCAGTATCGACGGCCCCTTGAGCCTCGGAGTCTCGCGCCATAGACTCCGGTGCCATGACCTCTCTTGACGACGTCGCGATCGAGATCACCCCTCAGGTTCTGCTGAAGGCCTATTCGTGCGGCATCTTCCCGATGGCCGAGAGTGCCGACGACAACGCACTCTATTGGATCGAACCCGAGCGGCGCGGAATTTTGCCGCTGGACGCCGTCCACGTCCCACGAAGCCTTGCACGCACGATCCGCAGGGGCGGCTTCGAAGTGAAAACCGACAACGACTTCGAAGCGGTGATCGAAGGCTGCGCGGCTCCGCGCGCTGGACGGCGCAGCACCTGGATCAACGCGCGCATCCGAAACCTCTACCGGGATCTCTTTGCGCTCGGCCATTGCCACACGGTCGAAGTCTGGCGGAACGGCGAGCTGACGGGCGGCCTTTACGGCGTTCATCTCGGCCGGGCCTTTTTCGGCGAGAGCATGTTTTCGAGGGCGCGGGACGCCAGCAAGATCGCACTGGTCTATTTGGTGGCGCGGCTCAAATATGGCGGCTTCACCCTGCTCGACACGCAGTTCGTCACCGACCATCTGGTGCGTTTCGGTGCGGTCGAAATCAGCCGTCAGGCGTTTCAGCGCCGATTGGAAGACGCGTTGAGCTGCAACCTGGGCAGTAGCGGCGCGGGTGGACCCGGCAATGCGGCCTCGTTCGCCGCGCTCTCGGCAGATGCGGCGCCGGCCGCTGTCCTGGAACTTGTCAGCAGAACGTCGAAGACCTGCCACCCGGCGGCGTAACGCGATGGGCTTCTGGTAACGGATGGTCGCTACGTGCGCGCGTCAGCGCGTTCGGGTCGTCCTTAGCGCTGCAGCCAAGGAAGGATGGGTTGCTGCCGCCGGGCAGCCGGCGGCGGCGCGGGCCGTGCCGGTTGGGCGGCGGCTGGCGGCGGCGCAGGCGCAGGTACGGGTTCGGCAGCCGCGGCTTCCGGCTGCTCCTCCGGTGCCTCGTTTTCGGCGCTCTCGGCAGGGACGCCGCCGATCGGCATCTTGCAGCTCGTGAGCCAAACGTCGAACACCGGATGCTCGACCGCGTGAAGCCCTGGGCTCTCCGCAAACATCCAGCCTGTAAAGATGCGCTGCTGTTCGCCCGTCAGCTTGACCTCATCCACTTCGACGAATGAGGCCGTGTCGGGCTTCTCTTGCAGCGGACGCGTATTGCAGACCCGAGGCGTCACTCTCAGGGCACCGAATTCCACCGTCTGGTTGATCGGAATTTCCAAGTGCTGGATCCGGCCCGTGACCTTGTCCAAGGCGGCAAAGACAGCGACTTCGTTCTTGATTGCCGCGGCGTGAACGGGTGTGACGGGGAGAGCGAGCGCAACGGCGGACAGCGCGGCTAAAACGGCGTGTTTAGCAAAGCGCCGATCTCTCTCAGTCCCCTTACCATGCATCGTTCCGCGCACCTCAAGCCCCCGGATTTGCGCCAAGCGCGGCACCTTGCCTGCCGCCGTTGCGGAAGCGCCGCCAACCATACAAAACGCGTGGGCGATCATTGAGGCAACGGTGTGACATACATGCCTCAGCTTTCCTAGGTGTTTATTCACCCGAGCGGCGTTCGGCACTGAAGCGAAGACGGACGAGTTCGATCGTCCATCGCCCTTGGGAGTCGCACAGCGACGGCTTCAGCAGATCGACCATTTCGGCCAGAACCTCGCTTCGCTCGGGCTCCTCGAATTGGTCGAAAAAGAACCGGCAGAAGGTCCTGAGCCACCCCTGCATATCGACCTTGAGCGGTGTGAGCCGCGGTACGAGGATAATCTCATGAACCGCAAACCCATGCCCCGACAGGAGCGTGCCGTATTCCTCCACGGTCGGAAAATACCAGCGAACGGCCCGGGCCGGATTGCCGCCGCGGCCCTTCACTACGGCACGCATGGCCGTGGCGATGGCGGCAATATTGCCGTGACCGCCAAATTCGCCGACAAATCGGCCGCCCGGCCTCAGCGCGCGCGCGACACCGCCAACGATGAGATCCGGCCCCCGCATCCAATGAAGGGCCGCGTTCGAGAAGACGGCATCGAACTCCTGAACGTAATCGAGGGCGTGAGCGTCGGCCTTCTTGACCGAGAGCCCCTTCATCCGTGCGACGGCCAACAACTCGTCGCTATTGTCAATTCCAAGAACATCGGCGCCTGCGGCCTCGATTTCCGCCGTCAACGTTCCATCGCCGCATCCGAGATCCAAAATCCGTTCCCCCGGCTTCGGCGCCAGCAGCGCGAAGATCGGTCCGGCCAAGTCCTGAATGAAGCGGCCGTTCTTCGCAAAGTCCGAGGCGGACCATCGTTGGACCGCGTCTGGCACCAAGGGATCGGTTAGGGGTTGCAGCATTACTTGGCTTGGGGCGATTCCGGAGACCACGGTTCGTAGCCGAGCGGGGGCTCGTTGACCTGGGGCCGCGACACCGAGCCCGGCGGCCGGTATGCCTCGTAAGTCCCCGTCAGATTGGGCCGGTGCGCTTCCTCCCAAGGACGTGGCTTGTAATCCTCGTCGCTCGGCGGCTCGTCGGTAATGAAATGAATCCAGGCATGCCAGCCGGGTGGAATCTGAGAGGCCTCGGACAGGTTCTTGTAGATGACCCAGCGGCGCGTACCGTTCCGCTCACGGTAATAGACGTTGCCGAGTCCATCCTCGCCGACGCGCTCGCCCTTCCGCCAAGTATAGAGGCGCGTGCCAAGGGTGTCGCCGTGCCACCAGGTAAATAGATCGCTGAAGAGTCCCATGAACAGCCTTCGCCGTTGGATGTCCGCGCCCCAATTCCAAAATTGTGCAGTGCGCTATCGCTGACTATGGCCTGTCTGCGGGGCTTCTGTCCAGCGGGCGAGACCGTGCGTCGGAGAGAAGCATTTTGGAGCTCCCTATGGGACACCCGGCCCGGCCGCCCCCATATATCGTGTAGTCGTCAACACGTTATGCACCGCTGTGAGGGGTGGCCGGAGTCCCCGGGCCAAGGGGTGTTCTAGGACGCAAATGACGGTTCTTCGGCGCTTTTCCTTCGCGCCCCGTACTATTCGTCCCATGGCTGTCCACACACTTTGCACAGACGCACCCACAGGGTTTAGTATTATCGTAACGCCTGAACACCAATATGTTGATGCGGCTGTTGCCTGCCGCGTTCGAATCGGCCCAGTCTCAAGGTTCGCACAGAACGCACGATTTGGGGCCGAAATTCACGAGAGGGGCATGAGCTAAGATGCGGATTCAACGACGTTTTACCGAACAAGGACAATCGCCTTACGAAGGCATCGCCTTTCGCGAAAGCGCCAGCGAGATCAAGAATCCCGACGGGTCCGTCGTCTTCTCTCTGGAGAGCTTCTCGGTACCGGCCCATTGGAGCCAGGTCGCGGCGGACATTCTGGCTCAGAAGTATTTCCGTAAGGCGGGCGTCGCGGCGAGGCTGAAGCGCGTCGAGGAGAATTCGGTTCCCTCCTGGCTATGGCGCTCCGTCCCCGACACCGACGCCCTCGAGGCCCTGCCGGAAGCGGACCGTTTCGGCAGCGAGAGCGATGCGCGGCAGGTCTTCGACCGCTTGGCAGGCACCTGGACGTACTGGGGCTGGAAAGGCGGCTACTTCTCCTCTGAGGAGGACGCCGGGGCCTTCTTCGACGAGATGCGCTACATGCTCGCCAAGCAAATGGGCGCCCCGAACAGTCCGCAATGGTTCAACACCGGCCTGCACTGGGCCTATGGCATCGATGGTCCGAGCCAGGGCCACTACTATGTGGACTTCGAGACCGGCGTCCTGAAGGCGTCCGACTCCGCCTACGAGCATCCCCAGCCCCATGCCTGCTTCATCCAGTCGATCCACGACGACCTCGTCAACGAGAACGGCATCATGGATCTGTGGGTGCGCGAGGCGCGCCTGTTCAAATACGGCTCCGGCACCGGCACCAATTTCTCGCGTCTGCGCGGCGAGAGCGAACCTCTCTCGGGCGGCGGCAAGTCCTCCGGCCTGATGAGCTTCCTGCGCATCGGCGACCGGGCGGCCGGCGCCATCAAATCCGGCGGCACGACGCGGCGCGCGGCGAAGATGGTCGTGGTGGACATGGACCATCCGGACATCGAGGCCTACATCAATTGGAAAGTGATCGAAGAGCAGAAAGTGGCGGCGCTCGTCACCGGCTCCAAGGTCCTCTCGGAGCGCCTCAACGCGGTCCTGCGCGCTTGCGTCAATTGCGACAGCGACAATGACGGCTGCTTCGACCCGAAGCAGAACCCCGCGCTGAAGCGCGAGATCAAGGCGGCGCGCAAAGCCAAGGTGCCGGACAACATGGTCCGGCGGATCGTCCAGTTCGCGCGCCAGGGCTACACCTCAATCGACTTCCCCATCTACGACACGGACTGGGACTCCGAAGCCTATCGCACCGTCTCTGGCCAAAACTCGAACAACTCGGTGCGCGTCACCGACGCCTTTCTGAACGCGGTCGAGACCGACGGCAACTGGGATTTGATCCTGCGCAAATCGGACGGCGTGGCGAAGACGCTAAAGGCCCGCGACCTCTGGGATCAGGTCGGTTACGCGGCCTGGGCCTGCGCGGACCCCGGAATTCAGTTCCACACGACGATCAACGACTGGCACACCTGCCCCGCCGCTGGCGAGATCAGGGCTTCCAATCCGTGCTCGGAGTACATGTTCCTCGACGACACGGCCTGCAATCTTGCCTCGCTCAACCTGATGGCATTCTGCACAGCCGACGGCAGCTTCGATATCGACAGCTATGAGCATGCCATCCGGCTTTGGACGGTCGTGCTCGAGATCGCCGTGACCATGGCGCAGTTCCCCTCGCGCCAGATCGCCCAGCTGTCCTACGAGTACCGCACGCTTGGGCTCGGCTACGCCAATATTGGCGGTCTCCTAATGGCGTCCGGCATTCCCTACGACAGCGACGAGGGCCGCGCGCTCGGCGGCGCCCTGACGGCCATCATGACGGGCGTCGCTTACGCGACCAGCGCCGAAATGGCTCGCGAGCTCGGGGCTTTCCCCGGCTTCGAAGCGAACCGCGACTCCATGCTGCGGGTCATTCGCAATCACGCGCGCGCCTCGCGCGGCGAGCAGCACGGCTATGAAGAGCTGTCGACACTGCCCGTTCCGCTCGATCATGCCTCCTGCCCCGATCCGCGGCTTCTCACCCATGCCATGAGGGCTTGGGACCAAGCGCTGGAGCTCGGCCGCCAATACGGCTATCGCAACGCGCAAGCCACGGTCATCGCGCCCACGGGCACGATCGGACTCGTCATGGATTGCGATACGACCGGTATCGAGCCGGACTTCGCCCTGGTGAAGTTCAAGAAGCTGGCCGGCGGTGGCTATTTCAAAATCATCAATCGCATGGTGCCGCAAGCGCTCGGAGCGCTTGGCTACGAACAAGCCGAGATCAAACGGATCATCGACTATGCGGTCGGCCTCGGTTCGCTCGACGGCGCACCTGGCGTCAATCACCAGACGCTGGCGAATAAGGGCTTCACGCCCGACAAGCTTGCGGCGGTGGAGAAGGCCGTTTCGTCCGCCTTCGACGTCAAGTTCGTCTTCAACAAGTGGACGCTCGGCGAAGACTTCTGCACCAAGACGCTCGGCATTCCGGCGGAGCGGCTCGACCAGCCCGATTTCGACCTTCTGTCGGAGATCGGTTTCTCCAAGGCCGACGTCGATGCCGCCAACGAGTACGCTTGCGGTGCCATGACCCTGGAAGGGGCGCCCGGCCTCGACCGGGCGCATCTGCCGGTGTTCGACTGCGCCTCGCCG
This sequence comes from Hyphomicrobiaceae bacterium, assembly GCA_020637815.1. Classification (GTDB taxonomy): domain Bacteria; phylum Pseudomonadota; class Alphaproteobacteria; order Rhizobiales; family Methyloligellaceae; genus Methyloceanibacter. The sequence goes on from JACKJS010000001.1 coordinate 711,089, forward strand.
TGCGGCCGCAAGGGCAAGCGCTTCCTCTCGGTCGAGAGTCATATCCGGATGATGGCGGCGGCGCAGCCCTTCATCTCCGGCGCGATCTCCAAGACCATCAACATGCCGAACGATGCCTCGGTCGAGGACTGCAAGGCGGCTTATTTGCTGTCCTGGCGCCTCGCTCTCAAGGCGAACGCGCTTTACCGCGACGGTTCCAAACTGTCTCAACCGCTCAACGCGCAACTTCTCGCCGACGAGGAAGACGAGCAGGACGAAGTGCTGGCATCGGTGGCGTCCGATCAGCCCGCCGTCCAGCGCGCGACGGTCGTGACCGAGCGGATCGTGGAACGCGTGATAGAACGGATCAAGGCATCGGCCGGTCGCGAGCGCTTGCCCGACCGGCGGAAGGGCTACACCCAGAAGGCCGTGGTTGGCGGACACAAGGTCTACTTACGGACCGGCGAGTACGACGACGGCCGTTTGGGCGAGATATTCATAGACATGCATAAGGAGGGTGCCGCCTTCCGGTCGCTGATGAACAATTTCGCCATCGCGGTTTCGGTCGGCCTCCAATATGGCGTGCCGCTGGACGAGTTCGTCGATGCTTTCACCTTCACGCGTTTCGAGCCGGCAGGTCCGGTACGCGGCAACGAGGCCATCAAGAACGCGACCTCCATCCTCGACTATCTGTTCCGTGAGCTGGCGGTGTCCTATCTCGGCCGTTACGAGCTCGCGCATGTCGATCCCAACGAGATCGGCAGCACGACCGTCGGATCTGGCGACGCAAGCCACGGTCAACCCCGCGCAGAAATGCTGGTGTCTCCTGGCTTCACGCGCGGACGTCTCGGCGAACGCCATGCGACACATGCAGGCGACGCGCAAAGCGTCACGGCGCAAGCTCAAATCGTCAGCGAGGACGATGACGAAGAGACCCTTCCGGATGCGGCGAGCCGGACAACGGCATCTCGCGAGCCTACGGCCTCCGAAACGGCAGAGCATGTCGCCTTTGCCGTCGAGACCCTTGCCCAACGGGGCGCGTCGGCCCTCGTCGCCGAAGCCCGCGTTAAGGGTTATGAAGGGGAAGCATGTGGAGAATGCGGGAACTTTACCCTCGTTCGAAACGGGACGTGCCTCAAATGCGATACGTGCGGATCGACGAGCGGGTGTAGTTAGGGTGTAGTTCTAGAGTCATCCGATCAGCCAGCCACCCGATAGGAAGGGATCTCGAAATGGCAGCAGCGAAGAAGAAGACCGCAACGAAGAAGAGGGCCCCGGCAAAGAAGACGGCCGTCGCGAAGAAAAAGACAGTCGCGAAAAAGAAGGCTCCGGCGAAGAAGAAAACCACACGGCGCACCACCGCGAAAAAGACCGCAACCGCAAAGAAGCGTTCGACGGTGAAAAAGGCCGCCGCGAAGAAGAAGGCTCCGGCAAAAAAGAAAACCGCCCGCAAGACGACCGCGGCGAAAAAGCGGACTACGAAAAAGAAGGCTCCCGCAAAAAAGCGGGTTGCCAAGAAGAAGACCGCCGCAAAAAAGAGGATCGCCAAAAGGCCTTAGCTCCTCGGCAAAACCATCAAAAAAGGCGTGAGAACCCTGCTTCTTACGCCTTTTTTATTATAATTTTCAATGCCTTGCGCTGCTGCTCCGGAAACGGTTCAAATATTGCCGGCGCCTCTGCCTTCTCCGCGGCCGGACGTCCCAAACGGCCCACGATTTGCTGACCGTAGGGTCGGCCTCGCACCTTCATCCATCGTCGCCGGAACGCTCCAGCGATACGTTCCCCATTCCGCATCTATTCGTGTACGGACGTTTTTCGCTCCATCTCCCCGCACCTCTGCCCCTCGAAGAGCATGGCGCGAAAGCAGAGCGCGACGTCGCCTCGCATCCTCCTTCGAACCATTCGCAATACGATCCGTATACAGTCTTGTTAGGCACCGGGAATCGCGCGCGCCGTGCAGGGCTCCCCGGTACGGGTCTGGCGCGGCGCTTCGTCGGCACCTCCCTTCGACTTCCGACGCTCTCCCGTGCCGGCGAATCAAATGGACGCCGGCGTCAAAAACCGGTTCGCCGGACAGGTTTGGAGGCCGTGCCGGCAAAAAATTTCCACAGCTTTGAGAAGCCCTCAAAAGCGGAGCCCGATGCGCGAATCATCCCTCTTGGACCGGCGGCCCTACGCGTCGTCCGCGGCATTGGCCGTAAAGCCGTGCTCGGCGATGACCCGCCAAAGGGCCTCGAGCGCTTCGTCCAGCCTGGCTTCGTCCGGGGAGCGGAGAACGAGATAGGCGCCGTATCGCCCATGCTCGAAGAAGGGATAGGAGCCCATCTGCACGTCCGCATAGGTTTCCTGAAGCGCGGCTAATGGCGACGCAACTTCGCTTTCAGGCGCTCTGACCAGCACGGACCTGGACTGCACCGGACGCCCTTTGGCGAGGCGCGGCATCACCTCGTCCAACATGACCTGCATGACGCCTGGGATGCCGGCCATGACGATCACGTTCTCGATCATGTAGCCCGGCGCCCGCGAAACGGCGTTGTGGATGAGCGCGGCGCCTTCCGGGATACGCGCCATTCTAAGCCGCGCCGGAGTGAGATCCTCCGGCAGATATTGCAGGCGCATCGCCGCAACCGCCTCGTCGTTGACGGCGACGGGAACGCCGAAGGCCATGCCGATCGCGTCGGTGGTTACGTCGTCATGCGTGGGTCCAATGCCACCGGTCGTAAGGACGTAGGTGTATCGCCGCCGGAGTGCGTTCACGGTCTCGGCGATCTCCGGCTCGAGATCCGCCACGACCCGCACCTCCCGAAGGTTGATGCCCACATTGGACAGATAGGCCGCGATGTAGGGTGTGTTCGTATCCTGGGTGCGGCCTGAAAGAATTTCCTCGCCGATCACAACAAGCGCGGCGGTGACGGTCTTGTCCTGTGGCGGATCCTGGCTCATCTCACTTCTCCTTCGGCCGGATGCCTGGCTCCTCATCCGTTCGGACCGGGCAAGTCCTTGCGGCCACGTGGCGGCCTTTCTAGGTTCCCCCATGCTCATGCGGTTTTCTGCCCCGCTTGTCGAGGGCCGGTTGCTCCGGCGCTATAAGCGCTTTCTTGCCGATGTCGAACTTAGGTCCGGCGAGACGGTCACGGCACACTGCGCCAATCCCGGCTCCATGCTGGGGCTTGCCGGGCAAGGATCGCGCGTATGGCTGTCGCGTTCGAACAATCCCAAGCGGAAGCTGGCATTTTCCTGGGAACTGATCGAGGTCGATCTCGGGCACGGACCGACGCTTGTCGGCATCAACACATCAAGTCCAAACGGTGCTGTCGCCGCCGCCATCCGGTTGGGCCTCGTTCCGGAGCTCTCGGGCTATTCGTCCCTGCGGCGGGAAGTGCGCTATGGCGGCAACAGCCGGATCGACATTCTACTGGAGGATGGGAGCCGGCCGCCCTGCTACGTGGAGGTCAAGAACGTCCACCTGATGCGCGAGGCAGGGCTTGCGGAGTTTCCGGACTCGGTGACGGCGCGCGGTGCGAAGCATCTCAAAGAGCTCTCCGACATGGCCATCTCCGGGGCGCGGGCTGTGATGGTCTACTTCGTACAGCGCGGCGATGCGGAAGCCTTCGCGCTGGCTGAGGACATCGACCCGGCCTACGCGGCGGCCTTTCATGAGGCCACGGTACTCGGTGTCGAGGCGCTTGCCTTGGCGTCCAGCCTAACCTTGGAAGGGCTTGAACGGCCGCGCGCCATTCCGCTTGTGTTGCGGGGCACCGAGAATATGGCGGCCGCGCCTTGAACCCTGCACGATTTCGCACTAGCTGTTGCCGGAACGCTTCCTATAATCCGTACCCATGTCCAATCTCGAAATCGCCCGCGCCCAGGCGCGCGACAACAGAATCAAGCTCCACGGTCCAGAAGCCTTCGCCGGTATGGCGAAAGCGGGCGGTCTCGTGGCCGAAGCCCTCGACATGCTCGTCGAACATGTCGAGCCGGGTGTCAGCACCGAAGCGCTGGACGATCTGGTGTTCGAGTTCGCCATGTCCCATGGCGCCATTCCCGCGCCCCTGAACTATCGCGGCTTTCCGAAATCTTGCTGCACCTCGTTGAACCACGTGGTGTGTCACGGCATTCCAGGCTCCCGGGCTTTGCGCGAGGGCGACATTCTCAATATCGACGTCACGCTGATCGTCGACGGCTGGCATGGCGATTCCAGCCGCATGTACCCGGTCGGTAATATCTCCCGTGCCGCAGAGCGCCTTCTCGAGGTGACACACAAATCCTTGATGCGCGGCATCGAGGCGGTCAAGCCGGGAGCAACGACAGGTGATATCGGACATGCCATCCAGACCTATGCCGAGGCCGAGCGCTGCGGCGTGGTACGCGATTTTTGCGGCCACGGCCTTGGACGCGTTTTCCACGACCGGCCCAACATCCTTCACTACGGAGAGCCGGGCGAAGGACTGCCGCTGAAGCCCGGCATGCTGTTCACGATCGAGCCAATGATCAATCTCGGCAAGCCGCATGTGAAGATACTTGCCGACGGCTGGACCGCCGTGACGCGCGACCGTTCGCTGTCCGCGCAGTACGAGCACACGGTCGGCGTGACAGAGACCGGTTGCGAGATCTTCACCCTTTCGCCGAAGGGGCTCGACCGCCCGCCAGTGCGTGGTTGACGTCAAGTCTTTCGAGGGTTCGACGAACCGGGACTCGACACGATGAGTTCTGACGACAAGACGGGCTCCGGCAAAGATGGATTCGCGGAAGCCGCCAAGCCGCACTATCTCGGCCACCGCGAACGGTTGCGCAAACGGTTCCGCGAAGGCGGCGCGGAGTCCCTTCCCGACTACGAACTTTTAGAACTCGTGCTTTTCCGCGCCATGCCGCGACGGGACACAAAACCTCTGGCCAAGGCCATCCTCTCCCGCTTCGGCACCTTTGCCGAAGCGATCAACGCGCCCGAGGATCGGTTGCTCGAAGTGCCCGGCCTCGGCGAAGCGGCCGTGACCGAACTCAAGCTCATCCGTGCCGCCGCGCTTCGTCTCATGCGAGGCGAGGTTCTGGAGCGCCCGGTGCTGTCATCCTGGCAAGGCGTTCTCGACTATTGCCGCGCCGCGATGGGGTTCGCGGCCAAGGAGCAATTCCGGATTCTGTTCCTGGACAAGCGCAACCAGATCATCGCCGACGAGGTGCAGCAGGAAGGCACGGTGGACCATACGCCCGTCTATGTGCGCGAAGTGGTGAAGCGGGCGCTGGAACTCTCCGCCACGGCCATCGTGCTCGTGCACAATCACCCGTCCGGCGACCCGACACCCTCCCGGGCCGATATCGAGATGACCAAGCAGATCGTCGCCGCCGCCAAGCCGTTGGGTGTCGTCGTTCACGACCACATCATCGTTGGCAAACAGGGTCACGCCAGCTTTCGCGGATTGGGCCTGATTTGACCGATCTCGAAGAGATCGGCGCGGGCCTCTGGCTCGCGGAAGGCGCGATCGTCGACTTCTACCGCTTCCCCTACCCGACGCGGATGGCGATCGCGCGGTTCGGCAATGGCGATCTGTGGGTATGGTCGCCGGTGAAGCTAGACGAGGCTCTCAAGGCGAAGGTCGATGCGCTCGGCCACGTCGCGCACCTCGTGAGCCCCAACAAGATCCACCACCTCAATTTGCCTGAATGGCACGCCGCGTATCCAGACGCCGCCTTGTGGGGACCGGCTTCGACCCTCAAGCGCTTTCCGGCCCTGCCGTTCCAGGCGGCGCTTGAAGATGCGCCACCCGAGGTGTGGCAGCCGGAGATCGATCAGGCCTGGTTCCGGGGCTCATTCGCCATGGATGAAGTCGTCTTCTTCCACCAGCCCTCGCAGACCGTGATTCTGGCCGATCTGATCGAGGCTTTCAGCGATGACTTCCTAAAGGAGCATTGGTCCTGGTGGCAGCGTCCCCTCGCCGCTCTGGACGGAATCACCGTCCACAATCCCGGCGCGCCGCGCGAATGGCGGCTGTCCTTCACCGACCGGATGCCTGCCCGCGCCGCGCGGGACAAGGTTCTAGGCTGGCCTGTGGAACGGGTGATCATGGCGCACGGCGAGTGGCAGCGCGCAAACGGGCACGCGTTCTTGAAACGCGCCTTCGCGTGGCTGGGCGATTAGTTCAGCAAGCCCGGATTAGAAGGGCGTTACGCCGGGTTCGGACCGAACACGAGCACGGCGTTCAGACCGCCAAAAGCAAAAGAGTTCGACATCACGTAGTTGACGTCGCGCTTCTTGCCTTCGTTGGGCGTGTAGTCCAGATCGCATTCGGGATCCGGCTCTTTGAGGCCGATCGTCGGCGGGATGAAGTTCTCTTCGAGCGCCTTGATCGATGCGGCCGCCTCGATGCCACCGCAGGCGCCGAGCGTGTGCCCGTGCATGGACTTGGTGGACGAGATGGAGAGGTTGTTCGCCGCGTTGCCGAACACATGCTTGATGGCCCGCGTCTCGTTGACGTCGTTCACCGCCGTGGCCGTGCCATGGGCATTGATATAGTCGATGTCGGAGGGTGCGAGTTGCGCATCGTCGAGGGCGATCTGCATCGCCGTCGAGGCGCCGTCGATGGACGGGTTGACCATGTCGGCGGCGTCCGCCGTCATGCCGAAGCCCATCAGCTCGGCGAGGATCGGCGCACCACGTGCTTTGGCCTTCTCGTACTCTTCCAACACGAGTATGCCTGACCCTTCCGCGAGAACGGTGCCGTTGCGTGTCTTCGAGAACGGAAACAGCCCATCTGGGCTCAGCACGCGCATGGCCTGCCAAGCGCGGGTGGCGCCCCAGTTGAGCGAGGCTTCCGCCGCGCCGGCGATGCCGGTGTCGACCAAGCCGCTGCGAATCATCTGGTAGACGACGCCGATCGAATGGGTTGCAGTCGAGCAGGCGCTGACCACGCCGAAGGTCGGGCCCTTGACGCCGTACTCAATGCTCACATGAGCCGATGCGGACGAGCCGATCGCCTTCAGAAGCGTCAGCGGGTGAGTCGCGCGCTTGTTCTCCTTGAAGAGCATCTTGTAGGAGAATTCGAGTGTGGTCAGACCGCCGACGCCAGACCCGATCACGCAAGCCGTGCGATAGGCATCGGCGTCGCTGATGGGGGTTTCGAGCCCGGACTGGGCAACAGCCTCCCGCGCCGCGCAGCCCGCATATTGCGAGTACTTGTCGGCCATCAGGAGCTGCTTGCTTAGCTCGCGTTCCCTGGGGTCGAAGTCCGGAACCTCACCGGCAATGGTGATGTAGAGCTCGTCGGTCTCGAAGCTCTGGACCTCGCGAATTCCGCAGGTGCCAGACTTCAGCCCCGACCAGAACTTGTCCACGCCCGTACCCAAAGGCGTGACGACGCCCTGGCCAGTGACCACGACGCGCCTGCGTCCGTTAGAGTGTGTCATGTAATGCTAAGCCGTAACTCCAAGCCTGGCCGATAACCCGGAAAGCTCTCGGGCGGTTGGGCTGGTCTAAGCTGCTGCGCCCGAGGCCTTCGACTCTGCGATAATTCCCTTCACGCGATCGACAACTGATCCGACCGTCGCAAACGCTTCAACTTCTTCGTTGGCATTATAGGGAATTTCGATACCGAAGGTATCCTCAATATCAAAGACGATCACCGCCAGATCGAGGGACTCGATCTCCAGGTCGCTCAGAGGTGTCTCGAGCGTAACGTCCTTGGAGGGATCCTTCATGTTCTTCCGCAAAATCTCGATGATCTTGGTGGCCACCTCGTCCATATCACTCTCCCTGCCCCGTTGAGGGGTCCGTGTGTAATGTTCCCTGGCTAAAACATAGCTGGTTCGAGGGCAAGTCAGGCAATGGAATAGACTTAAAAACAGGCCGAGTCCAGCCGCAGCATGCTCGCTCGATTGCAGATACTCTACGCTCTAATCGCTAACAAAATGGGCGTTTTTGCGCCTGCGCCTGCCTTCGTTTCAGCATAATGTGTGGGCGTCATATGCGCTAAGGCGCGCGTAATACCAACCCCGTGCTACATTAATCCAGTAATCCGGGCTTGCGGCGAATTGCCTCCCCCGAAGGTACGACGCATGCCCCCTAACAAGCCGAATTGCAAGGCAAATTACTGTCGATTCCGATGGCTGCCAAGGTAAATCCCACGGCGATCGAGGCCGCAGCAGAGTCACTGAGTCGCCCCTGGCTGAAATCCTACCCGGCCGGACTCACCTGGGCGGCCCATTTCGAGCCCGGTCTCGTCCACACTTTGCTCGACGACGCTGTCCAGCGCTACGGCGCCAGGACATGCACACACTTTCAGGGCAAATCCCTGACTTACAAGGAAATCGGCGCTCTGTCGGACCGGGCGGCGAAGGGCCTCGCGGCGCTCGGGGTCCGGGAAGGCGTGAAGGTTGGGCTGCTCCTGCCCAATTCCCCGACCTACATCGTCTACTTCTTCGGGGTCCTCAAAGCGGGCGGAACAGTCGTCAATTTCAATCCCTTGTACAGCATCGAAGAGATCGCCTGTCAGATCCGCGATAGTGAAACCCGGATCATGGTGACGCTCGATCTTCAGGTCCTTTTCGGGCAGATCGAGCCCTTGCTGGCCAACGGCACGCTGGAAAAAGCGGTGGTGGCCGACTTCGCCGCGCTGCTGCCGCCCCTGAAGCAGGTCGGACTGAAACTGACGCGCCGGGTCAAGCGCGCCAAGGTCAGCTGGTCACGCCAGCGGCGGCGTATCGTCCGCGAGCGCGCGCTTCTAGCCAATGACGGCGACTTCCAACGGCCCGCGGTGACGCCGGAGACCGTCGCGGTTCTGCAATACACGGGCGGCACCACGGGTACCCCCAAGGGCGCGATGCTCACCCATGCCAATATCTTCATCAACACGTCCCAGGTGAGGCAGTGGGGCCGCCGCCCCGCCGATCAGATCGACCGGATTCTGGGCGTACTGCCGCTATTCCATGTCTTCGCGATGACGACGGTCATGACATTCGGCATCGCCAGCGGCATGGAGCTCATTCTGATGCCGAAATTCGACCTCGGTCAGACCCTGAAACTCATCGGCCAGTTGCGGCCCTCGGTGATGCCGGGGGTCCCGACGCTGTTTCAGGCGCTCCTGCACCATCGCAAGATCGAAACCTACGACCTCTCTTCGCTCCAATTTTGCATCTCCGGCGGAGCGGCCCTGCCCCTGGAGGTCAAGAAGGGATTTGAGAAGCTGATCGGCGGTGTGCTGGTGGAAGGCTACGGACTCAGCGAGACCTCGCCGGTGGCCACATGCAACCCGTTCGAGACGGTCAAGGACGGCTCGATCGGTCTTCCGCTGCCGGCCACGGATGTCGCCATCCGGTCGCTCGAAGATCCGGCTCAAGAGATGCCGTGCGGGTCGCCGGGGGAGATTTGCATCGCCGGCCCGCAAGTGATGCTCGGCTATTGGAACAAGCCGGACGAGACGGCCGACTCATTTGTCGGGAACTACTTCCGCACGGGCGATGTCGGCTACATGGACGACGACGGCTTCATTTTCATCGTCGACCGCATCAAGGACATGATCAATTCCGCCGGCTTCAAGGTCTATCCCCGGCGGGTCGAGGACGCCATCTACGAGTATCCGGACGTCGCCGAATGCTGCGTGGTCGGTATACCCGATACCTATCGCGGCGAAGCGCCAAAGGCCTATGTCCGCTTACACGAAGGAAGTCAGGCGACCGCTGTGGACCTCATGAACTTCCTACGGCCCAAATTGTCGAAACTGGAACTGCCGGTGGCGATCGAGTTCCGCGACGAGCTACCGAAGACAATGATCGGCAAACTCTCGAAGAAGGCACTCCGCGCCGAGGCCGGTCATTAGGACTTCCGCCGCAGCGGTTGCCGGCGCCGCATCGCGCCGGCCGTCGTCGTGTGCCCCATTCCCGGAGTGGCCCTAGCGCATCCAGGGAATGAGGTTCTGTCCTTGCGCCTGCAGCTCTTTCATACGCTTCTGACGGCGCATCTGACGCCGCTCGCGCCATGAGAGCTTCCGTCCAGCCTCATCTTCCGCTTCGGCTGTTTCGGTCTCGTAAGCCGTCCCCGCCGATTCGGGAGAAGCCGGGTCGGCCTCGTATGCGTCGGCCGGTTCGGACTGCGGCGCCGGAGCATACCGGGGCGCCGGAGGAGCGGCGGGTGCGGACTGGGAGGCAGGCGCCGCCGACGCGGTCGCCTGCGGCGGCGCGACCGGCTTCGGCGCAACGGCGGCCGCGCGGGGCGCTGCCTGAGGCGGCGGCGCGGCGCGCGCAACCGTCTTGGCGTTCCCGGACTCGATCGGCGAAGCCATGGAGAACATGCTCGACACGCTCTCGCCGGTGAAACCGGGTTGCTTAGCGGCAGAAGGCTGCAAATAACGATAGCCTGGCTGCCCAACGCCCGGCTTGCCGGCGGGGGCCAGCACTTCGGCGTTGGCGACGCTGCTGCCTGTGGTCGTAGTGGCGCTGCCTGTGGTCGTGGTGGCTGACGCGGTTGCTGCTGCGGGAACTACCGCAGCCGCAGCCGCAGCCGCAGCCGACTCCGCCGGCGGCGCGGCCGGTTCGGCGGACGCTTCGACCTCAGGCTCCGGCTTCTCCTCCTCGCGCGGCGGCGGCGCGGACGTTCTCAGCCAAACTTGTTCGCGACATAGGAACGCGGCGACGCAGCCCTTGAGGACGATCTTGCTCGACGAGGCCAGAGTAACGGTTGCCGAATAGGTCTTTCCGTCTTCCGGATTGTAGATACTACCCTTCCACTGATTGGCGCCGACTTGGCCCATGCCACTGACGATCGGCAGCCCCTCTATGGTGCGCCCCCGGAGCGAGGGGTTTACGTTCCGCACGTCCTGGAGCATGCGCCCCTGGCTGTCGTGCGGGTTCTGCAACCAGGCGATCTTCACGCAAATCGACCGACCGCCGCAGCGATAAATCTGCATCTTGGCCGGATATTTGCCTTGGTCGGCCTTGCGCCAATATCCCGTTGGGTCGCTAGCCTGCGCGTTTGTCGCGGTCGCAGGCAAAAGCGCGGCGGCAAGCGCAATACCCATCGCCGCTGAAAGAAGATGGTCCCGCATGGAAACCTCCGTCATGGGTCGGGCCGCGGATTCAGGCCGCGCCTCGGTCGTGTCACAATAACTCCCTGTCCCTGACGGGTCTCGTTGGACCCAATTCTTGATCCGGCGGTGGAGCACTTGTTCTTGCGCCCTTCAGCTAATAACCGCATCCGCCGAACTGGACCTGCCGACCCCTTCCAGGATCGCCGCAACACCCATGCCTCCAGCGGTACACACTGAAATCAAACCTCTTTTGCCATCTCCATTATGAAGGAGTTTGGCCAAAACTGCCAGGATTCGTGCCCCTGTGGCGGCAAAGGGATGTCCGATCGCGATCGATGAGCCCTTGACGTTCAGTCTCGCGCGATCGATCGGCCCCAGCGGCGCGTCTCGCCCCAACCGGTTCCGGCAATAGCCTTCAGACTCCCATGCCTTCAACGTCGCCAATACCTGCGCAGCAAATGCTTCGTGAATCTCGTAATAGTCGAAGTCTTGAAGGGCAAGGCCCGCTTGCTGCAACAGTTCGCTGACAGCAACGGTCGGTGCCATCAAGAGACCTTCACCATCAACATAGTCTACGGCAGAAGTGCGACCCAAAGTTAAATAAGCCTGCACGGGAAATCCCTTGGAATCTGCCCATTCTTCGCTGGAAATGAGCACGGAGGCGGCTCCATCCGTTAATGGTGTCGAATTCGCGGCAGTGATCGTGCCGCCCAGCTTATCGAACACCGGCTTCAACTCGGCCATTTTCTCGAGCGAAATGTCCTCGCGGATATTGTTGTCCCGGAAGACACCCGCGCACGGAATGACGAGGTCGTCCATGAAGCCCTCGTCATAGGCCGCCGCCGCCTTTTTGTGGCTTTCGAAGGCCAGGAGGTCCTGGTCTTGGCGCGAGATGCCCCATTCCTTGGCCATCAGCTCGCAATGCTCGCCCATGCCGAGCCCGGTGCGCGGTTCGCGCGTATCCGGCGGCACGGGCGCGAGTTCGCCAGGACTCATGCCTTTGAACGCCCCGATACGCTGCCCCAGACTTTTGGCGCGGGAAGCCGCCACAAGGCGTTTTGCGAATTTCTTCTGGAAGACGATAGGCGCATCGCTCGTCGTGTCGGAGCCCATGGCGATGCCGCATTCGATCTGGCCGGCCGCGATCTTGGCTGCAAGACCGAGCGCGCCTTGAAGGCTGGTGCCGCAGGCCTGCATCATGGTGATGCCGGGCGTCGTCTGCGCCAGCGGACTGCCGATGACGGCCTCGCGCGCGAGGTTCCAGTCCTTGGCATGGGTGACCACGGCGCCCCCGACGACCTCATCGATATGTGCGCCGTGCAGAGAGAAACGCTCGGCAAGCCCGGTCAGCGCCGTCGTCAGCAGGTCCAGGTTGGACAGTTCCGCATAGGCCGTATGCGACCGGCAGAACGGGGTTCTCACCCCGCCCAACACCGCCACGCGCCGCAGTTCCGTTTTCGTCATGGTGTTCCTTCCGGCCCCTCAGGTCCTCACGCCGCAGCCTGTCCCGCCGCGGCGCTGCTCTTCATCTTTGCGTAGTGGAGCGGTCCGCCGCGGAAGGGCGCGAAGCCCGTCCCGAAAATGACTCCGGCATCGACATGGTCGGCATCGGCGACCACGCCATCCGCCTCCGCGCGGGCCGCTTCTGCAAGGAGCGGCGCAACGAGTTCCTCGCCGAGCCGCGTCAACTCCGCATCGGAGAATTGCATGTCCTTCCGCTTCGGCTTGCCGTCCACCCATTCGTAGAAGCCATGACCCGTTTTCTTGCCGAGCTTGCCTTGCTTGACGAGGCTGGCGAGCGCGTTGCCGGCCGCGCCTTGCGCTTCAGGGGCCAGCGACAACTCTTCGCCCACCTTGTTGCAAATATCGAGGCCGACCATGTCCATGAGCTCCATAGGCCCCATCGGCATGCCGAACTTCAGCGCGGCCTGGTCGATCTTCTCGCGCGGCTGACCTTCCTGATAGAGGCGCACCGCCTCCATCATGTACGGCGCGAGGACGCGATTCACGAGGAATCCCGGACAGCTCTTGACGATCAAGGGTAGCTTGTTGATCGCGGTGACGAAGGCGCAAGCCTTGCCGATCTCTTCCTCGCGCGTCGCTTCGCCCCGTACGACTTCGACCAGGGGCAGCTGGGCCACCGGGTTGAAGAAGTGAATGCCAACCAGACGGCCGCGATCTTTCAAGGGCGCCGCGATCTGCTCGAGCTTCAACGATGAGGTATTTGTCGCGAGCACCGCGTCCGGCTTCGCCTTGCCTTCGATTTCCGCGAAGATCTTCTGCTTCACGTCGAGCTTCTCGGCGACCGCCTCGATGACCACATCGGCTTGGCGGAGATATTTGCCGTGCGGATCGGCAATCAGGCGCGCCACGGCGGACTCGTAGGCGGTCTTCCCGCGCACGCGTTTCTTGAACAGCTTCTTGGCGCGAGACAACGCCTTCTCGATCTGTCCTTCGTCGAGATCTTGCAAGCTCGCCTGCATGCCGCTCACGACGCACCAGGCAGCGATGTCGCCGCCCATCGTGCCCGCGCCGATGACATGCACCTTGCGGGGCTTGAACTTGCCCTTGGGCGCATCGGCCTTCAGCATCTCCGACAGCTTGAAAACGCGGCGCAAATTGCGCGCCGTGTCGCTAATGAAGAGCGGCGCGAAGAGCTGGGTCTCCGCGAGGCGCATTCCTTCCGGATCGTCACCGCAGGTCTCGAACAGGTCGATGAGCCGGAAGGGTGCGGGATAGTGCTCCTCGCGGACTTTCGCCGCTGTCTTCTGGCGCATCTGCTTGGCGAGCAGGCCGCGTGCCGGCTGCTTCAGCATGAGTTTCTTCCACCAAGGCGCACCCTTGGAGCGAAGCTTCTTGAGCACCGCCTTGCGCGCGGCCCAGCGGAGGTTGTGGCGCGTGGGCACGAGCTGGTCGACGAGGCCCATGGCGCGCGCAGCGCTGGGGCGCAGCATCTTGGCCGTGAGCATGGCGGTCATCCCGTCCACGGGGCCCGCCGAGCGGATGGCGCGGACCGTTCCGTTCAGACCGGGAAAGATGCCGAGCTTGACCTCGGGGAAGCCGAGGCGCGTCCCCTCTTCGCGATCGGCGATGCGCCAATGGCAGGCCAACGCAAGTTCCAGCCCGCCGCCAAGACAGTAACCGTGGATGGCCGCGACCACGGGAACCGGCAGCTTCTCGATCCGGTCGAACAGCTCCAGCGTCTGCTTCACCGCATCCTTGATCTTGTCGTCGGTGTCGAAATTGTCGAACTCGTTGATGTCGGCACCGGCGATGAAACTCGTATCCTTGCCGCTGATGAGAACGAGGCCTTTGACCTCGCCCGCCTCGGCTCCCTCGACCGCCGAGACGATCTTGTCCAACTCTTCCGTGGGGCGCCGCCCCAGGGCATTCATGCTCTCGCCCTCCCGGTCGGCAACGGCCCACGCGATACCCTCGTAGTCGACAGTGAAGGTCCAGTCTTTCAACTCAGGGATAGTGATTGGCATAGGGGCGTTTTACTCGGCGGCGATGTGCTGATTTGAAGGGGATTCGCTTTGTCCGGATAGAGCATTGCGGGCGAGTTCGGCTGCGGAGAAATCGTCGACGGCGATGACGCGGGCGACCAGATCGCGCAAGGCCGCGAGCTCGCGCGCTTCATCCGATGTCAGAACGCCTTTCGCTTCCGCGTCCTCGATCCAATCGCGATCGTGGAAGCGTTGGACCTCGCCTTTCCGGATCGCGCGCTCCAGCTTCTTCTCCGCGTCCTCGTTGGCGATGGTCTTTTCCAGCGCCACTTCGAGAAGACCAACGGAATCGCCGGGATCATCCGACATATAGATGTCGCGCGTCAGGCGATCGCGGAAGGCGCCCGGCTCCAGAGCTTGGCGTACGATGACCTTGGCGTCCTTGTCGGAGGCTGGCCGGCGCACACCGAAGGGCAGCACCAGGGGCCCAATCAGCCACGCGGCCCAGCGGGCCGGAAAATTGTCGATGACGCCGCGCATGGCGGCATCGAACCGCGCCAGGCAATTGCGTGCGCAATAGTCCACAAGCCTACGATCCGCCCACTGACGGCCGTCGTCCTGATAGCGTTTGAGGATCGCAGAGAGGAGATACAGTTCGGCGAGCGCGTCCGCCATCCGGCCCGTGATCTTCTGCTTGACCTTCAGGCCGCCGCCGAGAAGCGCGACGGTGACGTCGGCGACAAGCGCGAAGCTGCGCGACGCCCGCGACAGTTGCTTCCACCAGTGCTTCATCTCGCCCGCATCGACGGGCGCCGCGGCGAAGAGGCCAAAGGTCGCGTTGTGGAAGAGTGCGCCTGCCGCATTCGAGAATAGGAAGGCGCGATGATCGTCGAACAGCGCTTCGAAAGTCTCGATGCCGCGCTCGCGGTCTTCGTCGCTCAACGCTTGGATCTCGGCGAGGAGGTAGGGGTGACTGCGGAGCGCCCCTTGCGCGAAGGCGATCAGCGAGCGCGTCAGGATGTTGGCGCCTTCGACGGTGATGCCGACAGGCACCATCTGATAAGCGGCCTGGAGGTAATTCGCAGGGCCATCGCAAATGCCGCGGCCGCCGTGAATGTCGAGCGCATCGTTCACACTTTGGCGCATGCGGTCTGTCGACATGTATTTCAGCAGCGCGGAAATGACGGCGGGCTTTTCGCCCGCGGACACCATGGACGCGGTGACGGCCCGCGCCGCCTCGAGCCCGTAGGCGTTCTCCACGAGACGCGCGAGCGGTTCTTCGACCCCTTCCATGTATCCGATCGGCAGGCCGAACTGTTTGCGCACGCGGGCGTAGGCCGTGCTGTGCCGCGCCATGGCTTTCGCCGCCGCCGCACTCGTCGCCGGGAGGGAAATCGAACGCCCGGCCGCGAGGCAACTCATCAGCATGCGCCAGCCCTGCCCCGCGCGCTCCGGGCCGCCGATGATCCAGTCCAGGGGAATGAAGACATCGCGGCCACGGGTGGGCCCATTCGGAAATGCCACGCCGGTCGGCAAATGGCGGCGTCCGATCTCTACACCCGGATGGCCAGCCGGAATGAGGCCGAGCGTGATGCCGATCTCCTTGCCTTGCCCCAGAAGATTGTCCGGGTCCAGCAGCCGGAAGGCGAGACCGAGCAGCGTCGCATTCGGGGCAAGCGTGATGTAGCGCTTGTCCCAGGTCAGCTTGATGCCAAGCGTCTCGATGCCGTCGTGCATGCCCTTGGTCACGATGCCCACATCGCGCATGGACGCCGCATCCGAACCGGAAAAGGGACCGGTGAGCGCGAAGCATGGAATCTCGGCGCCCTTTGCGAGACGCGGCAGATAGTGCGCCTTTTGCTGCACCGTGCCGTATTTCTCGATCAGTTCACCGGGCCCGAGGGAATTCGGCACCATGACGATGATCGACGCATCGGGGCTCTTGGTCGAGATTTTGCCCAGAACCAGCGATTGAGCCTGCGCGGAGAAACCCAATCCGCCATGCTCCTTCGAGATGAGCATGCCGAGAAAGCCGTTCTCGCGGACGAACTGCCAGATATCGTCGGGAATGTCGCGAAGGTCGTGCCGGATGCGCCAATCGTCGAGCCTCCGGCACAGCTCCTCGACCGGGCCCTCCAGGAAGGCGCGTTCTTCTTCGGTGAGCGTGATCGGCGACACGCGGCGGAGCTTGGCGAAATCGGGACGGCCGCTGAACAGCTCCGCGTCCCAGCCGGTGGTTCCAGCCTCCAGCGCTTCCCGTTCGGTCTCCGAAATGGAGGGCATCGCGCCCTTAAGAGCGCGGTACACCGGCTTGGTGATGTAGGTCCGCTTCACGCCGGGCAAGCTGGCCGCGTAAAGCAGCCCCGCCACGATCCAGCCGGCAAACGACCAGACGGGAAATCCGAAACCGATTTGAAGGGCAAGCGTGTAGACCGCCGTTGCGATCGCCCAGGTGCGGAAGGAGGCGCGATTCATCGCCAGCGCGAAAAAGAGCGCCAGGGCAAGCAGAGCGAAAATCAGTTCAGCCACGGGCGGCCTCCAGAATCGTCATGCCCCCGCTGCATCCCCAAGCCGCCTTCCGTCTCTCCCGCGTCCATTCGCAAGCGGACGGCGCAGGCTGAGAGCAGCCGCACGCCCTCTATGATGCGGAACGGCCTCGGACTCAAGGGGGGCGCCCGAAATTTCATCGTCTTCCGGATTCTAGGTCGGCCATCTGATCCAGCGCAGACTAAACGTCAAAACTTAAGGGCGAGCTTAACGCGAAGTGGCGGCGCTTCCTTGTCACTCCGGGCCGAATTGGCTAAGCAGGACATGGCGACTGTTTGATAATGATGCTGGGAATATTCAATGACGAACGAGCCGGAGCGCCCACAGCTCACCCCCTATCAAGTCGAGCTCGAAGAGGGCAAACGCTACGCGTGGTGCCGCTGCGGGCGGAGCAAGAAGCAACCCTTTTGCGACGGCTCCCATGCAGGCACGGGCCTGGAACCTTTGATGTTCACCGCGGAGCGCACGGAAACCGCGCTCCTTTGCGGCTGCAAGGATACGGGCGACCCGCCATTCTGCGACGGCTCCCACCTCCTGCTCTGAATTTGGGCATGCACAGCGCGCGCCCTTCTTGCTAAAAGGATTGGGCTTGGACGCGAAGGCTCGCGGCCCGCTCGCTTGAGGACGTGCGCGAAGTGCGTATGTGCGTGTCTTTTCGCGTCTGCATGGCCAAAGGGGGAAGGCGCAGCAGGCATCCATGGCCTATTTCCTGCAACAACTCATCAATGGCGTGACCCTGGGCTCGATCTATGGGCTGATCGCCATTGGCTACACGATGGTCTACGGCATCATCGGCATGATCAACTTCGCCCATGGCGACGTTTTCATGGTCGGTGCGTTCATCGCCTTGATCGCGTTCCTGGCGCTGACGACGATCGGAATCACCGCCGTGCCGCTCGCGCTCCTTCTCGTGCTCATCATCGCGATGGTGCTGACGGCGGTTTGGGGCTGGACCGTGGAACGCGTGGCATATCGGCCGTTGCGCGAATCGTTCCGCCTTGCACCGCTCATCACCGCCATCGGCATGTCGATCGTGCTGCAGAACTTCATCCAGATCGCGCAAGGCGCGCGCGTGAAGCCGCTACAACCCATAGTCACCGGCGGCTACGAGTTGTTCCACCAAGGCTCGTTCTCGGTGATCGTCTCCAACATTCAGATCCTGATCGTGGCGACCACGGTGCTGGTCATGGGCGCATTTTGGCTCTTGATCAATCGTACCGAGCTCGGCCGGGCGCAACGTGCCTGCGAGCAGGACCGGCTGATGGCCGCACTCTCCGGCGTCGATGTTGACAGGACAATTTCGCTCACCTTCGTGCTCGGCGCGGGATTGGCGGCCGTCGCAGGTCTGCTCTACCTCCTTTATTATGGCGTGATCGACTTCTTCATCGGCTTCGTGGTCGGCATCAAGGCCTTCACCGCGGCGGTGTTCGGCGGCATCGGCTCGATTCCAGGCGCCATGCTGGGCGGGCTCATCATCGGTCTGATCGAGACCTTCTGGTCGGCCTATTTCACCATCGAGTACAAGGACGTCGCGGCGTTCTCGATGCTCGCCATCGTTCTGATCTTCTTCCCGACCGGCCTGCTCGGACGGCCCGAGGTCGAAAAGGTGTGAGGTTGGCGGATTCCGGCAAAACCCTCGGGAAGAAACTGTCATCGGCGCTCGGCGATTCCCTACTCGCCGCCATTGTTGCCTTTGCTCTGTTCTCGCTGGTGCTGGGGCTGCGCACGGTCGACAGCGCAACGGGCCTCACACTGGAACCACGGCCTGCCCTCCTCGCGACCGTCGTCGCCATCGTCTTCGTCGGACGGCTCGCGCTGAACCTGTTCGTCTGGCAGACAGACTATCCTCTGACGCGGCCGTTCGCGAAGCTCTTCACGTCTGAGCCGTTCGAAACACGGGATGCCGTGACGCTCGCACTGGCGTTCGTCCTCGGCGCCCTCGGCGTGGCGGCGGGCTTTCTGTTCACGGAGACACTTTACGGGCTCATTGGGGCTCTCGTGCTCGCCTTTATCGGGATCGGCCTGCTGCGCCGCGCCACTGTCCGGACCTTCCCCAACCTTCCCTACACGCAGGTCTTCGTCGCAGGCGGCATCCTGTTCGCTCTGTTCTTTCCGATCGTGTCCTATGCGCTCGAATCCACCTTCAATCTGGGGCTACCGCTTCGATACTGGTTCGATCTGTCGATTCTGATCCTGACCTATGTGATGCTCGGCTGGGGGCTGAATATTGTGGTCGGGCTCGCGGGGCTTCTCGACCTCGGCTATGTGGCCTTCTACGCCGTCGGCGCCTACACTTTCGCGCTGCTCGCGACCCATTTCGGTCTCGGTTTCTGGATCTGTCTTCCCATCGCGGGGGCAGCGGCAGCACTCTGGGGAATCGTCCTGGGATTCCCCGTCTTGCGCCTCCGCGGCGACTATCTCGCCATCGTCACCTTGGCCTTCGGCGAGATCGTCCGCATCATTCTCCTCAACTGGACCGAGGTGACGGGCGGCCCGAACGGCATCGCCGGAATCCCGAAGCCGACATTTTTCGGCCTGCCCTTTTCGCCGTTTGCCGAGGGCACGACATTCAGCGGCTTTTTCGGCATCCACTATGACGGCCTGCACGCCCTCATCTTCCTTTACTACGTCATCCTCGTCCTCGCCCTGATGACCAACCTCGTGACATTGCGTTTGCGGAGGCTCCCCGTGGGGCGCGCGTGGGAGGCCATGCGCGAGGACGAGATCGCCTGCCGGTCGCTCGGCATCAACACGACCGTCACCAAACTCAGTGCGTTCGCCACGGGCGCCATGTTCGGCGGCCTCGCGGGCTGCTTCTTCGCCACACGGCAAGGCTTCGTCAGTCCTGAGAGTTTCACCTTCATCGAATCCGCGATCATTCTCGCCATCGTCGTCTTGGGCGGCATGGGCAGTCAGCTCGGAGTCGCTATCGCCGCAATCGTCATGGTCGGCGGGTTCGAGGCGTTGCGCCACACCGCCGGACTTCAGGCGATCTTCGGCGAAGAGTTCGACCCCGCGCTCTACCGGATGCTCCTGTTCGGTCTCGCCATGGTTGCCATCATGATTTGGCGCCCGCGCGGTATCGTTTCGTCGCGCGCGCCCACGATCTCGCTGGGCGATGCGAGCGCCATCTCGGGCGATCTCGTGAGGCAAGGACGCTGATGGGCGGCGCGAACACGAAATCCTGGGATCGCGACCCCATCCTCACCGTGGAGCATTTGTCCATGCATTTCGGCGGCATCACGGCCGTCGACGACGTGTCCTTCGCCGTCGGGCGTAAGGACATCACCGCGCTGATCGGTCCGAACGGCGCCGGCAAGACGACCGTCTTCAATTGCATCACAGGCTTCTATAAGCCGACGGAAGGCATGCTCACGCTCGATGCTAAGGACGGCCCGCCCCACTTTCTCGAACGCCTCACCGATTACGAGATCAATGCGGACGCGCGCGTCGCCCGGACATTTCAGAATATCCGGCTGTTCCCCGGCATGACCGTGTTGGAGAACTTGATGGTCGCACAGCATAATGGGCTGTCGCGCGCGTCGGGCTTTTCCTTCGGCGCGATTTTCGGGCTTGGCCGGTTCGGGCTCGCCGAGAAAGAAGCGATCGATCTTGCCCGTTACTGGCTCGGCCAAGTCGGGCTCCTGCCCCGCGCCGACGAAGCGGCGGGCAGCCTTCCCTATGGCGATCAGCGGCGTCTGGAGATCGCGCGCGCCATGTGCACCCGGCCCCGGCTCCTGTGTCTCGACGAACCCGCGGCGGGACTCAACGCCAAGGAAAGCGATGCGCTGAATGCGCTGCTTCAGGCAATCCGCGACAAGGAAGACACGGCCGTCTTTCTCATCGAACACGATATGAGCGTCGTGATGCGCATCTCCGACCACGTGATCGTACTCGACTACGGGAAGAAAATCGCCGACGGAACGCCGGGCGAGGTCCGCATCGATCCTCATGTCATCGCGGCCTATCTCGGCGTTTCCGACGAGGACGGCGCCGCGCTTGAGGCGAGGCCATGACCGCGCCACTCCTCGCACTCGACGGCGTCACCGTGGGCTACGGGCTGCTTCCGGTGCTGCACGACGTCAGTCTGCAAATCCGCTCCGGCGAGATCGTCTGCCTGATTGGCGCGAACGGCGCGGGCAAGACGACGACGATGATGACAATTTGCGGGCGCCCCCGCGTCTCGCACGGCCAAGTCGTCTTCGATGGAACCGATATTTCCCAACATCCGACCCATGAGATTGCCCGGCTAGGAATTTGTCAGTCCCCGGAAGGACGCCGCATCTTCGCGCGCATGACGGTGATGGAAAATCTTCAGATGGGCGCGATCGTCGCGAATACACCCGATGGCTTCGAGTCCGATCTCGCGAGAGTGTTCGCCCTCTTCCCGCGCCTTGCGGATCGTTCCAACCAGCGCGGCGGAACATTGTCGGGCGGCGAGCAGCAGATGCTCGCCATCGCCCGTGCGCTGATGGGGCGGCCCAAACTGCTGCTGCTGGATGAACCCTCGCTCGGGCTTGCGCCGCTCGTGGTCAAACAGATCTTCGAGGCTATCAAGGAGCTCAACGCGCAGGGCCTGACCGTCTTCCTGGTCGAGCAGAACGCCTTTTACGCGCTGAAGCTGGCAAATCGTGGCTACGTGATGGTCAACGGACGCATTACCATGACCGGGACTGGCGACGAGCTGCTCGCATCGGAGCATGTGCGTGAGGCTTATCTCGATGGCGCCACGGGCCCAGAGGAGGAGGTTTCGATATCGTGACCACGACCGCGCAGACATTGACGCCATGGCTGACCGACAGCGGATTGCGCGTCTTCATCGTCCTGACACTGATGATCGGCGGCGGCGCAGCGTTCCTTTCCGGGCGCGGTCTTGCCCGTTCTTGGAGGCCTCTGTGGCGGCTGCTGTTCTATATGGCGCTGCTCGCCGCCGCGGTGCGCTTCTTCGACTACGCTCTCTTCGGGGGCACACTGCTATCCCTCTACTACTATGCCGTCACCTACGCGATCCTCGGCGCGGCAGGGTTGCTTGGCTATCGCACAATGCGAACGACGCAGATGGTCACGCAGTATCAATGGCTCTACCAACGGACCAGCCCGCTGACCTGGAAGGCACGATAGACATAAGCGCCAGCGCCTCGATGCGCAAAAACTTGGCGTTCGCGCATCGCGTCATTACGTTACCGGAGCACCGACAGCGGAAGGGAGACCGGAATGACGCGTTTGACTGCCGTGCTCGCAATTTTTGCCTGCGGTCTCGCCCTCGCATCGTGCAAGGGCGAGGAAGATAACAACGTCATCAAGGTCGCCATCGCCGGACCTCAGACCGGTCAATACGCCTCACTCGGCACGCAAATGACGACGGGCGGAGAGACGGCCATTGCCGACATCAACGCGGCCGGAGGTGTGCTCGGCAAGAAGCTCAAGCTCGAAATCGGCGACGATGCCTGTGACCCGAAACAAGCCGTCGCGGTGGCGAACCAGCTGACCGGCGACAATGTGGCGCTCGTGGCCGGACATTTCTGCTCCGGCTCGTCAATCCCGGCATCCAACGTCTATGCCGAGAGCAATCTCGTGATGATCTCGCCGGCTTCCACGAACCCCGCGCTCACCGACAAGCGCGCCGGACCGAACATCTACCGCGTCTGTGGACGTGACGATAAGCAGGGTGCTGTTGCCGGCGCCTATCTCGCCGAGCATTTCGGCGACAAGAACATCGCCATCATCGACGACAAGACGGCCTATGGGCGCGGCCTCGCCGACGAAGTGAAAAAGGCCCTCAACGCGAAGGGCGTCCAGGAGGTATTCCGGGAATCGATCACGGCGGGCGAGAAGGACTATTCGGCGCTCGTCTCCAAGCTGAAACGTGCCGGCGTCAACGCGCTATTCATCGGCGGCTATCACACCGAGGCCGGTCTCATCCTGCGGCAGATGCGCGATCAGGATATGGATACAGTGCTGATGGGCGGCGACGCGCTGGTCACTCAGGAATATTGGTCGATCACCGGGTCCGCTGGCGAAGGAACATTGATGACCTTCTCTCCGGACCCGCGCCAGAACCCAGCCGCGGCGGATGTCGTGAAACGGCTGAAGGCGAAAGGCGTCGAGCCGGAGGGCTACGTCCTCTACACCTATGCCGCCGTCCAGGCCTGGAAGGAGGCCGCCGAAAAGGCCGGGTCCATCGATGCGCCGGCCGTGGTCAAGGCACTCAACGAAAACACGATCCACTCGGTGATCGGCGATTTCAAGTTCGACGAAAAGGGCGATCCCAGCCTACCGCCCTATGCGGTCTATCGTTGGTCGAACGGCTCCTACGAGCAGATCAGCAAAGACGCGGAGGCCGATGCGGCGAACTAGGTACGCCGCGACGGTAGTCCAACAATGGCCGATGCTCAGCTCTTTTTTGGCTGCTGCGCGGCGGCGAACTCTGCTTCCAGCTCTTCCTCGAGGCGCACCAAGTCTTCCGGCAGCGGCATGCCGAAGGCACGCATCTCATTCAGCTTTTCCCGGATCTGCATATAGAGCTCGTGGCGATCCTCAGGCTGGTGTTCCATCTGGTTGATCAGAAGCGCGAGCTCTGCCTGGAGGTCGTCGAATGCCATGAGCGGGGTGCCTTTCTGTTGAAGGATGCGGATCGGACCACAAAGCGCACACAGCGGCAAGCCTTCCCGATGCGCTCCATTGCAGTTCGGGCGTTTCCCTTGCATATTCCCTTCGCAACCGAGTGCTTGGAGGGAGAGCGGCGATGGAAAAGCTGACATTCAGCAAGGTGGTCGGGTTTATTCTCGCGGCGGCTTTCGCAATCGTAATCGGGATATCGACCTGGGCTCTGATGGTCGGAGATTACATGAACACGGTCATGACCGAGCAGACCCAGCATACGATCCGCATCGTCGGCTTCGCCGGGTTGCTGGCGGCGCTCGTGACCTGGTGGTGCCAGCGCTTCGTTGCCCATCGCGGCTTCCTCGTGCGCACCCTGTTCCCGTTGTTCATCTTCCTCGTGGCGTTCTGCAGCTTCGGCGGTTTCCTCCGCTTCGTGTACATCCATGCGATGTATCCGAGTCAGGCAGACTGGTCCCTCTCGGGCCTCTACGGCGCCTCGGTGAATGACTTCTACACCTTCTTGCTCGACATGCTGCTGCCGCCCCGGCTCGGTTTCGCGGCTCTCGCCGTCGGCGCGGCCATCTATGTGGCCCTGTTCGGAACGCGCGAGCCGAGGACCGTCGAGCTCTAGATTGAAGACCAACGCGAAGTCGCGGCTCCTGCATCTCTGTCGCGGGTTGCCCGGCGTCGGAAAAGGCCTGAACGCACATGATTCCGCGCTATAGCCGCCCCCAGATGACGGCCATCTGGGAGCCAGAGAATAAATTCCGCATTTGGCTCCAAATCGAAGTCACCGCCGCCGAGGCGATGGCCGAGCTGGGCCTGATCCCGAAGGAGGCGGCGGAGGCGGCCAAGGCGCGCGGCGGTTTCGATATCGACCGGATCGACGAGATCGAGCGGGAGGTGAAGCATGACGTCATCGCCTTCCTCACCTCGGTCGCCGAGCATGTGGGGCCCGAAGCCCGTTACCTGCACGCCGGTCTCACCTCTTCCGACGTTCTCGATACCTGCTTCAATATCCAGCTGACCGAAGCGGCGGATATTCTCATCGCCGATCTCGATGCTCTGCTCGCCGCGCTCAAGACCCGCGCCCATGAGCACAAATACACGGTCACCGTCGGCCGCAGCCACGGCATCCACGCCGAGCCCACGACCTTCGGGCTAAAGCTGGCTCAGGCCTACGCCGAGTTCGCCCGCAATCGCGAACGCATGGTCCAGGCCCGCGAGGAGGTGGCGACCTGCGCCATCTCGGGCGCGGTGGGCACGTTCGCGCATGTGGACCCGCGCGTCGAAGGCTATGTGGCCAAGAAGCTCGGCCTCCGGCCCGAACCGATCTCGACCCAAGTGATCCCGCGCGACCGCCATGCGGCCTTTTTCGCAACGCTTGCCGTGATCGCCAGCTCCGTCGAGCGGGTCGCCACCGAAATCCGGCATCTGCAGCGCACCGAGGTCCTGGAGGCCGAGGAGTTCTTCGCCGAGGGGCAGAAGGGTTCGTCCGCCATGCCCCACAAGCGCAATCCGGTTTTGTCGGAGAACCTCACGGGCCTTGCGCGCCTCGTGCGCGGCTACGCGATCCCAGCCATGGAGAATGTCGCGCTCTGGCACGAGCGGGATATCTCGCACTCTTCCGTGGAGCGGATGATCGGGCCGGACGCGACCGTCACGCTCGATTTTGCCCTCTCCCGGCTCACGGGCGTGATCGCGGGGCTCGTCGTTTATCCGGAGCGGATGCAGGCCAATATGGACCGTCTGGGCGGCCTCATTCACTCCCAGCGCGTCCTGCTGGCACTCACCAATGCGGGCGTTTCGCGCGAAGATGCTTACCGCTTGGTCCAGCGCAATGCGATGAAGGTGTGGCAGGAGAACAAGGACTTCCTCACCGAACTCCTCGCCGACCCGGACGTGACGGCTGCGCTTCCGGCAAAGACCATCCGCGATCAGTTCGATCTCGGCTATCACACCAAGCACGTGGACGCGATTTTCGACAGGGTTTTCGGGACTTAGCCGTCAGGATTGACGCATTTTCCCGTCCCGGAAAATCCCGGCGCTATTCAGGATCGCGAAGAGCTGAGGCGGCTGCTCGGGTGTCGACATAACCGATCGGTGTGTCGTCATAACCCTCATATCCCCGGAAAATATGGGGCGTATAGCGATAGCGATCGCGCTCCTGAGCCATCATCAGAAACCGGCGGCGATAGAATTTCGGCGAGATTGCCGTGTAAGGCGGCATGTCGAAATACCAATCGGCCTTGGGATAGTGACCGGCGCGATAGGGATAGGCCGGGAAGATGGGCCATACGTCCGGCTCCACCGCCTCGGCATATCCGGCATTGCCGAGCGCAAGGCCGCGCTGACTGGCGTAACCCTTCCGGCCTTGCCAGACCACGCCGCACCAGCCGCCGCGGCAGCCCTTGACGTCGACAGGAGCGCCTGCGGGCATGGTGGCGATTCGGGCATAGCCGGTTCCCGGACCGTTGCGCAGATTGAGCGAGGTCACCGTCGAGGCATCGCGCGCATGGGCCGCGCCTGCCGCGACCAGAAGGCCCAAAAAGCCGCCAATGACGATCCGAACCGCGTGTTTCATTCTCACCACCGAATCCCCGTGCCCCGCACGTGTTCGCGGGCACTGTCGCACAGAGGCAGAGAAACGTCAGCCTTCGCAGTGGGTTCGGCGCATTATGCCGAAGGGGCTGATGCAAGGATGCAACGGTTTTGAACCGGGTCGACGCGCTCTAATCGCCGAATCCTTTGAGTGGCTTGGCGGGACAGGCCTAAGACTTTGAATCAAAGGCGGCACGCGTCGCCGCGGCAGCGGCGGAGAGCCAGCCGGTATCGGTTCCGACGGCCACCACGTCCCAGCCTTCCTTCATCCGCGGCTTGGCGAATTCGACGTCGTTGCAGAAGATCAGCGTCATGACGCCCTTCTCGCGTGCCTTGGCCAGGACTTCTTTGCCGGCCTCCAGGACTTCCTTCGCCCAGATGTCGATGCTCCCCGTGAGAGCCACGGAGAGGTCATTCGGGCCGAAGCAGACCATGTCCACGCCCTCGAGGCTGAGGATGGCGTCGAGGTCGGCGAGAGCGCCTTTGGTCTCGATCTGCGGACAGGCGATGGTGAACCGGTTGGCGGTTTTGAAATAGTCGCCCGTGGCCCCAATCTTGGCGCGGTAAGGGCCCCAGCTGCGATTGCCGCGCGGCGGATACTTGACCGCCTGAACGAAGCTCTCGGCTTCGGCCACATTCTCGATAAGAGGGCACATGACCCCTTGCGCGCCCGCATCCAGCGCCCGGCCCACGAGGCCGGGATCGTTATTTGCGACCCGGACGATGGCGGGCAGCCCTGCCGCCTTCGCCGCCGTCAGGCAGGACAGCATCGTCTCGTTGCCGCCGGCACCGTGCTGGTGATCGATGGTGACGCAGTCCCATCCGGCATCGCCGATCAACTCGATGGCGAGCGGGTTGTTCAACATCAACCAGGCGTTGAACAGCGTCTGCCGTTTCCGGGCCGCGCTGCGGAAAAGGTCCTTGGCCATGGAATCCCTCTTGGCCGCGAGGTCCGTCGGACCGGCAGGCACCTATTGGGGCTGTAAGGTCTTCGCCTTGGCTCCTAAGCCTTGGCCTCGGCTTCGATCTGGCGGGCCGCCTCGATCAAAAAGTCCGACATCGCGCGCCGAATCTGGTGATCGGACTGCTCGATGCCATTGCCGTCGAAATCGGTGCGGATCTTGACGAAAACGTCCTCCTCCCCGGGCTCCTCCAAATCCGCCTTGATCACTTCGCGGGCGTAAGCTTGGGCGTCGTCCCCGGAAAGCCCCATTTTTTCGGCGGCCCAGAGGCCGAGGAGCTTGTTGCGGCGAGCCGTGGCCTTGAACCGCAGTTCCTCGTCGAGGGCGAATTTCTTCTCGTAACTCTTCTCGCGATCATCGAAGTTCATCATAGGCGCGACCTCCAAAGCCCCGCTGCCTGCGGAGCGCCGTCTGTAAAATTATGGGGAGAAACCCAGCTTTCAAGGGCGGGTGATACCCAAGAACCCATGGTAAATCAACAAATCCGGTAGCCGTTCGAAAGGCGTTGCGCAGGACCCAGCCCCGTTGTACGCCCTTTCCCCATAGGCTAATCTCGGTGCGAGATTTCTAGATCGATTCCAGCGATGGCGATTCTGACGTAATGCGCGGTATGGGGGTTCCCGTTTCCCGCGCTCTTGGCGTTTGACAGTCGTGACTAGCTCTATGAGGAACCCAAAATGAACCGTCGCCGGCGCGTTTACGAAGGCAAGGCCAAAATCCTCTACGAAGGGCCGGAGCCCGGCACGCTCGTCCAGCACTTCAAGGACGACGCGACCGCCTTCAACAACAAGAAGCACGACACGATCGAGGGCAAGGGGGTCCTCAACAACCGGATCTCGGAATATATCTTCGAGCGGCTGAACGAGATCGGCGTGCCGACCCATTTCATGAAGCGCCTCAATATGCGCGAGCAGCTCATTCGCGAGGTCGAGATCATCCCGCTCGAAGTGGTGATCCGTAACGTCGCCGCCGGGTCTTTGTCGACGCGCCTCGGTCTCGAGGAAGGTACCACCCTGCCCCGGTCGATCGTCGAGTTCTACTACAAGGCCGACGAGTTGAACGACCCGATGGTCTCCGAGGAGCACATCACCGCGTTCGGCTGGGCCTCGCCCCCGGAGCTGGACGACATGATGTCGCTGGCGCTGCGCATCAACGACTTCCTGACCGGACTGTTTCTCGGCGTCGGAATCCGCCTCGTCGATTTCAAGATCGAGTTCGGACGCCTGTGGGAGGGCGAGCAGATGCGCATCGTGCTGGCGGACGAGATTTCGCCGGACTGCTGCCGCCTCTGGGACATCGAAACCCAGAACAAGCTCGACAAGGATCGCTTCCGCCGCGACATGGGTGGCCTCGTCGAGGCCTACCAAGAAGTCGCGCGGCGCCTCGGCCTGCATACCGAGAACCCGACGCACAGCCGGAGCGGACCTGTTCTGGTTCAATCCAAATAAGCGTCACCCGCACGGCATAGGCGTCGAGAATACGAAGGAAGCCATGAAGGCACGCATTACCATCACGCTGAAACCCGGCGTGCTCGATCCGCAAGGCAAAGCCATCGAAGGCGCGCTGCATGCGCTCGGCTTCGATGGCGTCGATGGCGTTCGCCAGGGGAAATTCATCGAGGTCGAAGTGACCGAGAACGACCCCGAGAGAGCGCGCGCGGAAATCGAGCGGATGTGCGAGCAGCTTCTCGCAAACACCATCATCGAGAACTATGCCTATGAGCTCGAGGCGGCGTAATCCGGCAGCCTCCAGCGCGCGGGAGGCCTTTCCAGAAATATGAAAGCCAGCATCATCGTTTTTCCGGGATCGAACTGCGACCGCGATGCGGCGGTCGCCTTGCGGTCTGCCATGGGCTCCGCGCCCAATATGGTCTGGCATGGCGACTCGGAGCTGCCCGACAGCGATCTGATCCTACTGCCGGGCGGCTTCTCCTACGGCGACTATCTCCGCTCCGGCGCCATGGCCGCACATTCGCCGATCATGCGCGAGGTGGTCCGCCGGGCCAAGGCCGGCACGCCGGTGCTGGGCATTTGCAACGGCTTCCAGGTGCTGACCGAAGCGGGGCTGCTGCCGGGCGTCTTGATGCGCAACGCGACCTTGCGCTTCATCTGCAAGGACGTGCTTCTCAAGGTTGAACGAATCGACACGCCGTTCGCCCGCCACTACACGCCGGGTCAGGTTGTGCGCATTCCCATCGCGCACAAGGATGGATCCTACTTCGCCGATCCGGCGACGCTGCATCTTCTGGAGAATGAGAACCGCATTGCCTTCCGCTACTGCGAGCACGACGGAACCGTGACCGACGCGGCCAATCCGAACGGCTCCTCGGACAATATCGCGGGCATCTACAACGAAACGGGCACCGTGCTTGGAATGATGCCGCACCCCGAGCGGCTGATCGATCCGGCGCAGTCGGGCACCGACGGCGCCAAGATGTTCTCCTCGCTCGTGGAGACTCTCCATTGACCGGGGCGGCAGGCGTCGTGCCTGAACCCGAAGGGCTTTCCGAGGAGCTCGTCGCCGAACACGGCATCAACGCGGAGGAGTATGAGCGCCTCCTGGCCGAGCTTGGCCGCGAGCCGACGATCACGGAACTGGGCGTCTTCTCCGTGATGTGGTCGGAGCATTGCTCCTACAAATCCTCTCGGATCTGGCTCAAGAAACTGCCGACCACGGGACCGCAAGTGATCCAGGGCCCTGGCGAGAATGCTGGCGTGGTTAGTCTCGGCGATGGCCAGGCGGCGGTCTTCAAGATGGAGAGCCATAACCACCCGTCCTTTATCGAGCCCTATCAAGGCGCGGCCACGGGCGTCGGCGGCATCATGCGCGACGTGTTCACCATGGGCGCGCGTCCGGTCGCGAACATGAACGCGCTGCGGTTCGGAAGCCCCAGCCACCCCAAGACACGTCACCTGGTTTCGGGCGTCGTGTCCGGGATCGGCGACTACGGAAACTGCATGGGCGTGCCGACCATCGGCGGCGAAACCAATTTCGACCCCCGCTACAACGACAACATCCTGGTCAACGCCATGTGCGTTGGCCTGGTCGATGCGAACCGTATCTTCAAGTCCGCGGCGAAGGGCGTCGGATTGCCCGTCGTCTATGTGGGCTCCAAGACTGGGCGCGACGGCATTCACGGCGCAACCATGGCCTCGGCGGAGTTCGACGAGAGTTCGGAGGAGAAGCGGCCGACAGTTCAGGTGGGCGATCCATTCACCGAGAAGCTGCTTCTCGAAGCATGCCTGGAGCTGATGAACGAAGACGTCATCATCGCCATCCAAGACATGGGCGCGGCCGGCCTCACGTCATCCTCCGTCGAGATGGCCGACAAGGGCGGCGTCGGCATCGATCTCGATCTCGATCTCGTCCCAATGCGCGAAGAAGGCATGACCGCCTACGAAATGCTCCTCTCGGAAAGCCAGGAGCGCATGCTCATGGTGCTGAAGCCCGGATCGGAACCCGTCGCCGAGCGTATCTTCAAGAAGTGGGAGCTCGACTTCGCGGTCATCGGCGTGACCACCGACACTGGCCATTTCGTCGCCCGCCATGGCGGCGTGGTGGAAGCGAACATCCCCCTTCCCGCGCTGGCTCATGCGGCCCCCGTCTATGAGCGGCCCTACGAGAAGCGCGAACCGTTGCCGGTGATCGCGCCCGGAGACGTTCAGGCGCCACCGAGCATTCTCAGCGCGCTGGAACGCCTTCTCGGGTCGCCGCATCTGTCGTCCCGGCGCTGGATCTACGAGCAATACGACCACATGGTCATGGCCGACACGGTGCAGCGGCCCGGCGGCGATGCCGGCGTGGTCCGTGTCCACGGTACCGACAAAGGCCTCGCGATCTCCTGCGACGTGACCCCACGCTATTGCGCGGCGGATCCGTTCGAAGGCGGAAAGCAGGCGGTCGCCGAATGCTGGCGCAACCTCACCGCGACGGGCGCTAAACCGCTCGCGATCACGGATTGCCTGAATTTCGGCAATCCGGAGCGGCCCGAAATCATGGGTCAATTCGTGGGGGCCATCGAAGGCATGGCCGAGGCGTGCAACGTTCTGCATTTCCCCGTCGTGTCGGGAAACGTGTCGCTCTACAATGAGACCAACGGCGTCGCGATCCCCCCCACTCCGGCGGTGGGCGGCGTCGGGCTCATCGCGGATATTTCACAGATGGCGGACATGGCGCTGAAGGCCGAGGGCGACGTGCTCCTCGTGCTCGGCGCCGAGGCTGGTCATCTCGGGCAATCGATCTATATGTCCGTTATGGAGGATCGCTTGGAAGGCGCCCCGCCGCCGGTGGATCTCGGGAAAGAACGCGCGACCGGCGATCTGATCCGCGGGTTTATCAAGGCTGGGACCGTCAATGCGGTCCACGACGTGAGCGACGGAGGCTTGCTCGTCGCGATCGCCGAAATGGCTCTTGCCGGCAAACGCGGCGTGGACCTGGAAGCCGCACCCGAATGGCTTCCAGCGCACGCGATTTGGTTCGGCGAGGACCAGACGCGCTATGTGGTTACCGCGGCGCCGAACCATGTCGACACCATCAAGGATGTCGCGTCCGTCTATGACGTGCCGGTTCGGGTTCTGGGGACGGTTGGCGGCGATACGATGACGCTGCCGGGCGAGGCCCCCCTGCCGCTCGGAATGCTTCGAGCGGCCTATGAGGACTGGTTGCCGCGTTTCATGACGCGCGGCTAAAATCACGAGCTTCAAAGGAGCGACGACTATGGCAATGGCTGCCGGCGACATTGAACGCCTGATCAAGGAACGCTTTCCCGACGCGACGGTCGAGATCGAGGATCTGGCAGGCGACGGCGACCACTACGCGGCAACCGTGGTGACGGAGGCGTTTCGCGGAAAGTCCCGCGTGCAACAGCACCAGATGGTTTATGCGGCTCTAAAAGGCAATATGGGCGGGGAGCTTCACGCGCTCGCTCTGAAGACATCGACCCCCCAATGACTCGTTCGAGAAAGGACCCCCTGCAATGAGTGACAACGACGTCCACGACTGGATCAACAAGCAAATCGCCAACAACGATGTGGTGCTCTTCATGAAGGGCACGAAAACCATGCCCCAATGCGGCTTCTCCATGCAGGTCGCGCAGATCCTCAACCACCTCGGCGTGGAATATGAAGATATTAACGTTCTTGAGGATATGGGCGTGCGTGAAGGCATCAAGACCTTCTCGAACTGGCCGACAATTCCGCAGCTTTACGTGAAGGGCGAATTCGTCGGCGGCTGCGATATCGTACGAGAGATGTTCCAAGCCGGCGAGCTACAGGACATGCTCAAGGACAAGGGCATCTCCAACAACACGGAGACGCAGACGGCTTAGCTAGACTGAGTGCCAACCGGAGCACGTCTCGCTCAAGACAACGGGTGATCGATTCCTGGGCCTGACGCCGCTCTCGTCACGGAGGATGTCGTCATGATCAACTGGGAATTGAAAGGCGTCGAGTTCGTCAACTGCAATTGCGATTATGGTTGCCCCTGCCAGTTCAGCGCACTTCCGACTCACGGGGATTGCCGAGCAATTGCCGCCTACCGGTTCGATGAGGGGCATTTCGGCGAAATCGACCTCGGCGGCTTGAATGTCATCGGCATGTTTTCGTGGCCCAAGGCCATCCACGAAGGCGACGGGCGTGCATTTCTGATTATCGACGACCGTGCCAGCCCGGAGCAGCGCGACGCGCTGCTCTCTATCTTCTCCGGCGAGAACACCGAGCCCGGCAAGACGATTTGGAACGTGTTCGCGGCCACGTACGCGGAGGTGCTGCCGCCGGAAGTCAGGCCGATCCATATCGAGATCGATGTGGAAGAGCGGACCGGCAGCGTCCGCGTCGACGGATTTGTCGATATGCAAGGCGAGCCGATCCGCAATCCCGTAACCGGCGAGAAGCACCGGGTCCGCATCGACTTGCCGGAAGGGTTCGAATACTCGCTCGCCGAGATGGGTAGCGGGTCCTCTACCTCTCGAGGCCCGATACCGATGACGCTGGAAAACAGCTACGGCCAGTTCGCCCATATCCACCTCAGCAACCGAGGCGTGGTGCGCGCCTGACCGTGACGCGAAGCACGCTCGTCGAGAGCGTTTTCCACCGTCAGACCCTCATTGTTGCGATCGCGCTGATCGTCCTGAGCGTGCTCGCCTGGCTCGCCCTACTGGCGGGCGCGGGCACCGGTATGAGTGTCCTGGCAATGAGCGGCTGGTGGTTGCCCTTGTCCCTTCCGGTGGGCGAGAGTTGGCCATGGACACCGTATTATTGGCTGATCGCCTTCATCATGTGGGCCGTGATGATGGTCGCGATGATGCTGCCCTCGGCCGCGCCGATGGTGCTTCTCTACGCGAAGGTGGTGCGGCACGCGGACAAGCAGGCGGAGACCGACGCCGCCCCGCTGGCTACCGCGGCGTTCGCAAGCGGCTATCTCACCTTGTGGATTCTTTTCAGCGTCTTGGCGGTCGCGCTTCAATTCGCGCTCGAGCGAGCCGGGCTCATGACTGTGATGATGAGCTCGGGCAGCGCCATCCTGTCCGGCGCTCTATTGATCGCGGCTGGCGCCTACCAGCTGACCCCGCTCAAGAGCGCGTGCATGCGGCACTGCCGCAGTCCCGCGGCACTTCTGGCCGACCACTGGCAGCCCGGCATAGGCGGCGCTTGGAGGATGGGGCTTGGCCACGGCGCGTTTTGCGTGGGGTGCTGCGCCCCAGTCATGCTGCTGCTGTTCGTGGGCGGCGTCATGAACCTTGTCTGGATCGCCGGCCTATCGATCTTCGTGGCGCTCGAGAAGCTCGCACCATTTGGTACGCAACTTACCAAGGCGCTCGCCGTCGTTCTGCTCGTTGCCGGGGCCGTGCTCATAATTACGGCCTGACACCGGAAACCGGTGCAGGCCGCAAATTCGTTCTGCTTTGTTCTGTCGCGGCTAGCGCGAATAGAACTCGATGACGAGGTTCGGTTCCATCATCACCGGATAGGGAACGTCCGACAGGGCCGGGATGCGCGTAAATTTCGCGACCATCTTGCCGTGATCCACATCGACGTAATCTGGGACGTCACGCTCGTTGCTCTGCGCAGCTTCGAGCACCATGCCCAGATCCTTCGACTTGTCGCGAACCTCGACCACATCGCCTTCCTTGCAGCGATAGGACGGGATCGTCACGCGGCGGCCGTTGACCTTCACATGGCCGTGCGAAATGAACTGGCGCGCGGCAAAGACCGTCGGCACGAACTTGGCGCGGTATACGACCGCATCGAGACGGCGCTCCAACAGGCCGATCAGTCGCTCGGAGGTATCGCCCTTCAGACGCGACGCCTCGTGGTAGATGGCCTTGAACTGCTTCTCGGTGATGTTGCCGTAATAGCCCTTGAGCTTCTGCTTGGCGCGAAGCTGCTGGCCGTAGTCCGATAGCTTACCCCGGCGGCGCTGGCCATGTTCGCCAGGTCCGTATTCCCGTTTGTTCTGGGGGCTCTTCGGCCGTCCCCAGATATTCTCGCCAAGCCGACGGTCAATCTTGTGCTTGGCGTGAATGCGTTTCGTCATTCGTAAAGACTCCAAAGCCAAATCAGGCTTTCCGCGGGCGGTCCACTTCCCCGCGTCTGCCGCAAAAACCGATTGATGCTGGTTGATCGCGGGCCGCCGAAGCCGTCCGGCCGCCCGATTAAGGCCCATAACGGCTGGGCCGAGCCGTTCTGTTACACGGAATGCTTGGAAAATGTCAATTCCGCTCTCGCGATCTTCGTAGGTATGGAACGGCTATTGCCCGCCGGCAGCCGCCACGTAGGCATTGATGGCGCTCTCGACCTTTTGCCGCTGCTCAGGCGGGCAGGCCGGCGGCGGCGGCGCCTTTTGCACGGTCTCGGCCTCGGCACCACCCTTGGCGGCCGGCTCCTCCCCGCCCGCCGGCGCCGATTCGGGCGTTTCGGAGAACGATGCCTTTCCGGTGAAGAATGAAACGGCAAACAGATGAAGGGCTTCGATCATCAGGAGCTGCTCTTTGCTCCAGCTCTGCTTCGAGGCTTCCTCGGTCATCATTGCCTTGTAGTTCGCCTTGCCGAGCTCCGGCAACCCGCACACATCCGCATAGGCGGAACGCGTTGCGGCCCGGATGACGCGGCGGGCGTCTTCCTCGGGAATCATGAACTTGTTGGGATCTGACTTGTCGACCGGGCCCATCTTGCCGTCCGGCCCCTTGACGTTGTCGGGGATCAGCGAGAAGGCGTAAAAGACCATGTTGCGCACGCCGCGCTCGCTCATACCACCCTGCTCGCTCGTTCCAGGCTGCTTGCTGCGCTGATTCAACTCTTCAGCCGCGACGACGGTCATGCCCGATTGGTTGCCGGCGGCTTGGCCGGCAGCAGCAGAGGCAGGCGCGCCCAGCAGCGGCATCACTAAAAGCCCAACTGCTCCACTGAACATCACCCACGCATTCTTCATCGGATGCCCCTCTCCTTCCTGCCGCGGAAGCTATCATTGTTAACAGGCATCGCAATAGGAGAAACAGGGCGGAACTATGACGGCAACTCCGCTGGCTAACTCTTTGACGCTGCTTGCCGCCGCGTCAGGGCCGAGACGATTCCGCGCCACGTCCGCACATCTTGGTCCGTGCACTCCATGCGATGGAACATGTTCCGAATAGAGCGTACCATCGTTGGGCGCTTTTCGGGAGGGCGAAGAAAGCCAGCGGCATCGAGCGCGCTTTCCATATGTTCGAACAGACCGAACAATGCCGCTCGACTCGCTGGCCCGGTACCGGGCGTCGCAAGTCCCTCGCGCGCCGGTCCATCGAAGGATGTAGCGCGTCCCAAAGCCGTCGGCTCTCCGGTCTTCATCCACTCATAGGAAAAGAGCAGCACTGCCTG
The DNA here is from genome assembly GCA_020637815.1 of Hyphomicrobiaceae bacterium. Taxonomy (GTDB): domain Bacteria; phylum Pseudomonadota; class Alphaproteobacteria; order Rhizobiales; family Methyloligellaceae; genus Methyloceanibacter. Next base: position 747,091 of record JACKJS010000001.1, read on the forward strand.
CGGAAGGCTGAGCGATGCAAAATGCGGATCCACCGGCGCCGTCAGGATCGCGTCCGCGAGCGCAATCGAATCGTTGTCGAGACCGTTGCGCTCGGCACCGAACATCACGGCACAGCGTTCGTCCTGTAGGGTCCGTTTGAGGATCGCCACCGCGGCGGTTTCGGGGCTGAAGACGGGCTTCGTCATCTCGCGCGGACGCGCCGTGGTCGCGATCACGTAGTTCCGGTCGGCCAATGCCTCCTCGACGGTTCCGAAGACCCTGGCGCTGCTGGCAATGGGTTCGGCCACCGCTGCCGCCGCGTAGGCCTTCTCGTTCGGCCAGCCGTCGCGCGGGGCGACCAATCTCAAGTCATGAAGTCCAAAATTGCCCATGGCGCGAGCCGCGAAGCCTATATTTTCGCCAAGCTGAGGCTCGACCAGCACGATCGCCGGAGCTTTCAGGCCAGCGCGCTCGTTGGTCTGCTTGCCGGGTTGCGCATCTGTTTCCATCATGGGCGGACGATGCTACAGGGAGCCTCGGCCTGCAATGGGCGGCGGCGCATTGCATTCGAGCCAAAACGTCACCCAATTTGTTGGAGATAGCTGCGTGGACAAGATCAAGGTTCAGAACCCGGTCGCCGATTTGCATGGCGATGAGATGACCCGAGTCATTTGGGACATGATCAAGGAAAAGCTCATCGAGCCCTATCTCGACATAGAGCTTCTGCCATTCGACCTCGGCATCGAACACCGGGACGCGACCGACGATCAGGTGACGGTGGAGGCCGCGCACGCGATCCAGAAGTGCGGCGTCGGGGTCAAATGCGCGACCATCACGCCCGACGAGGCCCGCGTCGAGGAATTCGGCCTGAAGAAAATGTACCGCTCGCCCAATGGCACGATCCGCAACATCTTGGGTGGCGTGATTTTCCGCGAACCGATCATCTGCAAGAACGTGCCCCGCCTTGTCCCCGGCTGGACCAAACCGATCGTGATCGGGCGTCACGCCTATGGCGATATCTATCGGGCTCAAGACTTCCGCGTACCGGGGAAGGGTAAGCTCACGATCAAGTTCGAAGGCGAGGACGGCGAGACCATCGAACGCGAGGTTCACACATTCGAAGGCTCCGGCGTCGCGCTCGGCATGTTCAACCTCGACAGCTCGATCCGCGACTTCGCGCGCGCGTCGATGAATTACGGCCTGGTCCGCAACATGCCGGTCTATCTCTCGACCAAGAACACGATCCTCAAAGCCTATGACGGTCGCTTCAAGGATCTGTTCGCCGAGATATTCGAGACCGAGTTCAAGGACGCCTTCGAGAAGGCCGGCCTGACATACGAACACCGGCTGATCGACGACATGGTCGCCGCAGCGCTGAAATGGTCCGGCGGCTATGTGTGGGCCTGTAAGAACTACGATGGCGACGTGCAGTCCGACACCGTTGCGCAAGGCTTCGGATCGCTTGGTCTGATGACATCCGTCCTGATGACGCCGGATGGCGAGACGGTCCTGGCGGAGGCCGCGCACGGCACCGTCACGCGACATTTCCGGCAGCATCAGCAGGCGCGCGCGACGTCCACCAATTCCACGGCCTCGATCTTCGCCTGGGCCGGTGCCTTGAAGCACCGGGCCAAGCTCGACAGCAACGAGGCGCTCGACCGGTTCGCCAAGACGATCGAGACAGTCGTGGTCGACACGATCGAGTCCGGCTTCATGACGAAAGACCTCGCGCTTCTCGTGGGCGCGGATCAGGCCTGGCTGTCGACGGAAGGATTCATCGACAAGGTCGACGAAAATATGCGCGCCGCCATGTCTGGCGCCGCCGCGGCCGCCTAGTCCAGACGTGGCGCGTTACGGTCACGTCTTTGATCGTTAGGAATTCTGTTCGCGCGCGCCGCCCATCGCGGCGTCGCGAATGCGCTCCATGATATCCGGGTGCCGTGCCGAAAGCCGGGCCAGCGACCGGCTGTCCAGCGCATAGACGCGGCAGTGCGTCTTGGCGATGACATCTCGGTTGTGGCGCCGATGGTCGAAAAGCGCCCTCTCGCCGAAGATGTCCCCTTCCCGCAGTGGAACGGTTTCGCCGTCGTCCTGGGACATGATCGCTTCTCCGCTTGCCATGATGTACATGCCATCGCCCACGTCTCCAGCGCGGACGATTGGCACGCCGGGCGCGAAATGGCGCGTGTCGAGCAGCTTGGTGATGTCGGCGACTTCAGCCCGGCTCATGGACTCAAATAGCGGGACGCGCGCCACCATCGACCATGTGGCCACGAATTGATGACGGCTCGATTCGAGCGAGAAGCCGGTGGCGATGATCGCCACCGGCAGCGCGAACATGCCCACGCCGAGCAGCATCACGACGCCGCCCAAGAGCTTGCCCAACGGCGTGATCGGCACGACGTCGCCATAGCCGACGGTCGTCAACGTCGCCAGCGCCCACCAGGACGCCGCGGGAATCGAGCCGAAGGCCTCGGGCTGAGCCTCCCGCTCGAGGAAATAGATCCCGGTCGAGGCAAACAGCAGCAGGATCAGCATGACGAGCAGCGCGCCCAACAGGGCCCGGTACTCGTCCTGAAGGACGCGCGCCAATGTTCCCAAGGCGGGCGAGAAGCGAACGATCTTGAGAAGCCGCAACACGCGCAGCATCCGCAAAATGCGCAAGTCGATCGGAACAAGCCATTGGAAGTACCAGGGCGCAAACGCCAACAGGTCGATGATCATGATCGGCCGGGTGGCGAAGATCAGCCGCGCGCGCCAGGGCGGCATGCGCGACAACATCGGAATCTCGACAGCGCTCCAGACACGAAGCGCATATTCGATCGTGAACATGACGACCGAGAATAGGTTGAAGGCGCGGAACCAAATACCGTAGCGCGACGCGAGCTCGTCGACCGTCTCGGCCGCGAAGGCGAGCGCGTTCAGCACGATCAACGTGACGATGAACCCGTTGACCAGATATCCGAGCGGGTGGGCAATCCCACCCATATCCAGAATGTCGTGGACCTCTTTGCGCCACCGGCGCAAGACGGGCGCCGGCGTCATCGGTCAGCTTTGTCCGGCGGAACTGGAGGGAGATGGCGCCGGTTTGCCGGGCGCCGCATCTTCGAGACTGGCCGCGATGGCGTCGAGCGCGGCATCCGCCTTATCCCCATCGGGGCCGCCCGCCTGCGCGAGATCTGGACGGCCGCCACCACCCTTGCCGCCAAGCGCCGCCGCGCCCGCCCGAACCAGATCGACCGCGTTGTAGCGATCGGTCAAATCGCCCGTGACGCCGACAACGAGACCGCCCTTGCCGTCGGGCGCGGTGTTGGCGATCGCCACCACGCCAGACTTCACCTTCGCCTTGGCCTCGTCGGCCAGCGCCTTGAGATCGTTGTTGGGGAGCCCGGACACCCGCAAGGGCAGATAGGACGTCCCGCCGATGCTCAGAATTTTGCCGTCGTCGCCATCGGCCGCGACGCCCCCGCCGAGCGCGACCTTCTTGCGCAGGTCCGCCAGCTCACGGTCGAGCTTGCGGCGCTCATCGACGATCGCCGCCAGCCGCTGGAGCATCTCGTCGGGCGTGACCTTGAGAATGTCCGCCGCCTGGCGCACCCGCGCATCCTGCGCGGCAAGATAGCTCCGCGCGGCCTCGCCGGTCAGCGCCTCGACCCGGCGCACGCCGGCCGCCACGGCACTTTCGCCCACGATTCTGAGCAGTCCGATATCGCCCGTGCGCCGGACATGGGTGCCCCCGCACAGCTCGATGGAATACGCGTGGCCGGCCTTCTCGCTTTCCGGCGTCACGCCCATCGATACGACACGGACTTCCTCGCCGTATTTCTCGCCGAACAGTGCGAGCGCTCCCCGCTCGATCGCCTCGTCCGGCGTCATCAGATGCGTTTCGACGGCGCCATTCTGTAGGATCATCGCGTTGGCCATGTCTTCCACGGCCTTGATCTCATCGGCTGTCATGGGCTTCGGATGAGAGAAGTCGAAGCGCAGGCGCCCCGGTTCCACAAGCGAGCCCTTCTGCGCCACATGAGTCCCCAGCACCTGCCGCAAGGCTTCGTGCAAGAGATGCGTCGCCGAATGATGCGCGCGCGTGGCGGTGCGGCGCGCGTGGTCGACGGTCAGCGCCACCGTCTCGCCCCTTAGCAGCTTGCCCGCCTCGACAACCCCGTCATGCAGGAACAGACCATGGAGCTTCTTTTGGGTGTCGGACACCGCAAACACGGTTCCGTCCGCCATCGTGAGCGTTCCCCGGTCGCCGACCTGGCCGCCGGATTCCGCGTAGAAGGGAGTCTGATTCACGATGACGATGCCGCGGTCGCCCTTTTCGAGCTTTTCGACGCGCGCCCCATCCTTGACCAGCGCGACGATCTCGCCAGAGGCAGTCTCCGCCTCGTAGCCGAGAAATTCCGTGGCGCCGAGATCCTCCTTGAGTTCGTACCAAAGCCCTTCCGTGGCCGCCTCGCCCGAACCGGACCACGACTTACGTGCCTCGGCGCGCTGCCGCTCCATGGCCGCGGCGAAGGCGGATCCATCCACGCCGATACCTTTGGCCTTCAGCGCGTCCTCGGTGAGATCGTAAGGAAACCCGTAAGTGTCGTAGAGCTTGAAGGCGATCTCGCCCGGCAGCGTGTCGCCGGCCGCAAGCCCTTCCACCGCCTCGTCGAGGAGACGCAAGCCCCGGTCCAGAGTCTCGCGGAATCTCGTCTCTTCCAGCTTCAAGGTCTCGTCGATGAGCTTCTCGCCGCGCTGGAGCTCCGGATAGGCGCGGCCCATCTCGCCGACAAGTGCCGGAACAAGGCGATGCAGCAGCGGATCCTTCGCCCCCAAGAGGTGCGCGTGGCGCATCGCCCGGCGCATGATCCGGCGAAGCACGTAACCCCGGCCTTCGTTGGAGGGCAGCACGCCGTCCGCGATTAGGAACGACGAAGCCCGCAAATGATCGGCGATGATACGGTGGCTCGGCGCCTCGTCGCCGACTGCCGACACCCCGGTGAGATCCACGGACGCTGCGATCAGCCTCCTGAACAGGTCGATCTCATAATTGTCGTGCGTACCTTGCATGACGGCGGCAATCCGTTCGAGGCCCATCCCGGTATCGATCGAAGGCCGCGGAAGGTCGATCCGTGTCCCGTCGTCGCGCTGCTCATATTGCATGAATACCAGGTTCCAGATCTCGACGAAGCGATCGCCATCTTGATCGGGACTGCCGGGCGGACCGCCCGGCAGATGCGCGCCGTGATCGTAAAAGATCTCAGAGCACGGTCCGCACGGCCCCGTATCGCCCATCGACCAGAAATTATCGGACCCCGCGATCCTTAGAATTTTGTCGTCGCCGAAGCCGGAAATCTTCTTCCACAACTCAGCGGCTTCGTCGTCATCCATATAGACCGTGACGAGAAGCTTCTCCTCTGGCAGCGCCAGCACTCCCGTCAAGAATGACCAGGCGAGCTCAATCGCCCGCTCCTTGAAGTAATCCCCGAACGAGAAATTGCCGAGCATCTCGAAAAACGTGTGGTGCCGTGCGGTGTAGCCGACATTGTCGAGATCGTTGTGCTTGCCACCGGCGCGGACACACTTCTGGGACGATGCCGCCCGCAAGGCTCGCGGCTTCTCCTGGCCGGTGAATACGTTCTTGAACGGCACCATGCCGGCGTTGGTGAACATCAATGTCGGATCGTGCCGCGGAACAAGTGGCGCGGACGGTTCCACCACGTGATCCGCGTCGGCGAAGAACCCGAGAAAGGCAGAGCGCAACTCATTGGCCCGCGACGGCGCCTCCGGTCCGGCTCCGGCGTCAGCGCGCTTCGATGCCTTCCCGTTCGCTTTGGAAGCCCCAGACTTGGCAGCATTCATGGGCGTCAGAGCCATTCCTTCGATGTCCTGGCCGCAAACGGCGGCCGGACTCCAACGAGACAGCCGAACCCTAGCCGATTCGGCCCATCCGGCAGCACATCCGCATCGTTCCGGCACATGCCGACGAGCCCGATGGCGAGCGCAGACATACGGTCAGACTAATTCGCTGTCCAGCCGTCACGACATGACGGGGCGTCCCACCACAGCGAGACACCCCCCGATACGAGATTGCGTTGCAATTTCCGTCCACGCCGACCGGCCAGAAGACCAAAGCGGTTCAGAATCCAATGCGGCCGCGAGACCAAACCGCCACCAAGACGCCCACGGAACAGTAGCCAAAAAAAGCCTTCGGCGCACGCTCCGCCAAATCAGCCGCGCTTGCTCTTGCGGCCGCCGCCGGCGATTGCCGTTACGGTCTCTTCATCCGCAGCCGAACCTGCATCACCGTCATCTTCGTCCATGTCATCGCCGTCAAGAATCCGATTGGCGAGAAGTCCGGCGCTTTGCCGGATGGCCTGCTCGATCCGCTCGGCCATCTCCGGATGCTCTTTCAAATAGGTCTTCGCGTTTTCACGCCCCTGGCCGATCCGCTCGCTGTCATAGGAAAACCAGGACCCCGACTTCTCGACAATCCCCGCCTTCACGCCGAGGTCGATCAGTTCGCCCATCTTGGAAACGCCTTCGCCATACATGATGTCGAACTCGACCTGTTTGAAGGGCGGGGCCACCTTGTTCTTGACGACCTTGACGCGGGTCTGGTTGCCGACCACCTCGTCCCGCTCCTTGATGGCGCCGATACGCCGAATATCCAGGCGCACCGAAGCATAAAATTTCAGTGCATTGCCGCCGCTCGTGGTCTCGGGCGATCCGAACATCACCCCGATCTTCATGCGGATCTGGTTGATGAAGATGACCATGCAGCGGGATTTGGAGATCGACCCGGTGAGCTTGCGCAGGGCCTGGCTCATGAGACGCGCCTGAAGGCCCGGCAGGGAATCGCCCATCTCGCCTTCAAGCTCGGCCTTTGGCGTCAGCGCCGCCACCGAATCCACGACGAGAACGTCGATCGCGCCCGAACGCACGAGCGTGTCGGCGATCTCGAGCGCCTGTTCGCCCGTGTCGGGCTGAGAAATCAGGACGTTCTCAAGATCGACGCCGAGCTTCTTGGCGTAGATCGTGTCGAGCGCATGCTCGGCGTCCACGAAGGCGCAAACGCCGCCCTTCTTCTGAGCTTCCGCAACCACGTGAAGCGCGAGCGTGGTCTTGCCCGACGATTCCGGTCCGTAAATTTCGACGACGCGGCCGCGCGGGAGGCCGCCAATGCCAAGCGCGATATCGAGCCCCAAGGACCCCGTGGGGATGGCTTCCACTTCAACCGCGGTCTCGTTCTGGCCGAGCCGCATAATGGAGCCTTTGCCGCATGAGCGTTCGATCTGGGAGATCGCCGCTTCCAGCGCCTTTTCCTTGTCCATTTCCCCTCCTGCCTCAACCAGGCGCAGCGCGGCGTTCGACATCGACGAATCTCCTTATTTCACAGCCCTAGGGCTTGCGTAAATGGCGGTGCCCGGCTCTCCCAGCTCTCGTCCACATCCGAAGCGGTCCTTGGAGATCGAGAGGGGAGCGCGATGAGACCTCAGGCAAAAAATGTACGCGGTTTGTTCTATGTTCGCAAGATGTTCTTTTTTGCGGATGGGCATTTTCACGGTTCTGGGCACGGCGTCATAGAGACGGCCCGAATAGCGCTTCGTGCGCCTTCATGAATCGCTATGATTGGCGGAACGGATCGAGGGACCCCCTACGCATGAGCAGAGACATCAAGAAGAATGCCCTGCAAGACAAGGTCTTTGTCGCCTTGCTCGTCGCGGTTTCGGTGGCCTTTGCCTGGATCCTTCTGCCCTTCTACAGCGCGGTCCTGTGGGCGGTGATCCTGGCGACGGTGTTCGTTCCCGTCCAGCGCTGGTTCCGCCAGCGCTTGCCCCGCAGCCGCAATCTCGCGGCGTTTCTGACGCTTCTCTTCATCGTCGGCATCGTGCTGATCCCACTCGCCTTCACCATGGCTTCAATCGTGAGCGAAGCGACCACGCTCTACGGCAACATCCAATCGGGCGACATCAATTTCGGGCAGATCCTGCAGCGCTTCCTGAACGCGCTGCCGAGTTGGGCCTCCGACTTCCTAGCGCATTTCGGCGTGACGGACGTCGAGGACGTGCAGAAGCGCGTGATCGCGCTTCTCGCCGAAGGCAGCCAGTTCTTCGCAACACAAGCTGTCCTGGTGGGACAAGGAACGGCGAATGCGCTCCTCAGCGTCTCCATCATGCTCTACCTGTTGTTCTTTCTGCTGCGCGACGGCGGCGTGCTGGCGCGCGGCATCATCCGCGCGGTTCCGCTGGCCGGCGAGTACAAGAATGCGTTGTTCGAGAAGTTTGCGGTGGTCGTGCGCGCCATGGTCAAGGGGACCATCCTGGTGGCCATCGTACAAGGCTTCCTCGGTGGTCTGATCTTCTGGGTGCTGGGCATCCACGCCCCGGTCCTGTGGGGCGTGGTCATGGCCTTCCTCGCGCTGCTTCCGGCGGTTGGTGCGTCGATCGTCTGGTTTCCCGTCGCGATCTATCTGCTGGCGACCGGCGCGATCGCGAAAGGCCTCGTGCTCATCGCTTTCGGGGCGGGCGTCATCGGCCTCGTCGACAATCTGATGCGACCCTATCTCGTGGGAAAAGACACCGCCCTTCCCGATTATATCGTCCTGATTTCGACCCTGGGCGGCATCGCCGTGCTCGGTCTCAACGGACTCGTGGTGGGTCCTCTGATCGCGGCCATGTTCATCGCCGTATGGGACATCGCGGCGCGCAACAACGGTGCGGACGACGACGGCGCCGAGACGGCGCAAGCCGCCAAGGACCCGTCGCGATCGGCCTGAAACCGCGTTTCGGCCTGGAATCCTCGGGAAAAGATACCAACAGCATCCTTTTCATAGTTGAAGACAAAGGCGTGCGAATCGGCCATGCCTCAAAGGGTATGAAGAGCCGAAACGGGCTTGGACGGCGCAGACAGGCCCATGAGGTCCCTTGAATTCGAGAGCCGTCCTTCTCTTAGGAGCGCTACGCAATGCTGACAAAAACCGCACTCATTCAAACGATTGCCGACCAGCTCGATATGACGAAGAAGGACGTGAAAGACGTTCTCGAGACCTTGGCCACGGTTGGCTACAAGGAAATGAAGAAGAACGGCGAATTCATGCTGCCGGGCTTCGCCAAGTTCGTTGTGGTCAAGAAGCCGGCTGTGAAGGCCCGCAAGGGCATCAATCCCTTCACCAAAGAGCCGACGGTCTTCAAGGCGAAGCCCGCCCGCAAAGTGATCAAGGCGCGCCCGGTGAAGGCTGCCAAGGACGCGGTCTAGGACTGCTCATCCGAACGCGGATTTGAGGGAAGTTGGATGCGCCGTCCTTCGGGGCGGCGCATCTTTCGTTTTGATCGCGTTACCGACCGTTGTCCTACTTGAGGGCTTCTTCCTTTGCCCTACCGCGCTTCGCGCTACTTGAGGGCTTCTTCCTTTGCCCTACCGCACTTCGCGCTACTTGAGGGCTTCTTCCTTTGCCCTACCGCGCTTCGCGCTACTTGAGGGCTTTAGTGGAACAACCAGGTGAGGCGGCCTTTGACGGCGTTGTCGGTGATCTCGTCGGCGTATTGGCCAGAATAGGACACGCCTGCCGAGAGCCGGTCGTTCAGCGCGAAGTCCAATCCCGCATCGAGCAAGGCCGAGTCTTCGGCGATCGGCACGCCCGTCACGCTGAACTCGGTTCCGGTGGCGGCGAAGGCGAGACTTGCGCCCGGCGTCACGTCGTTGAAGGCATGAAGCCAGGCCGCCTCAACATGCGGGATCACCTGCATGTCTCCCCACATCATGGTCTTGGCAAGGCGCAAGCCCACGGTGGTGTAGCCCACGTCTTGGTCGAGATTGGCGCCCTGCAACGAGGCTTGCGGTCCGCCCCGCTCCTTGAACCTATCCGTGTCGACACTGACGAAGGCAAGACCCGCGAACGGCTCGAGATCGAAGCCGCCGGCTTCAGTCGGATAGGCCACCTCGCCGAAGAGCTGGCCCGTGGTGGCATCGTAGTTCGCCGTCTGACGCTCGTAGAAGCCCGGGAACACGACCGCGCGTGAGGTCTCGACCTCGCTCCAGGCCCATAGGCCGCCGCCGCGCAACGCGAGGCCTTCCACATCACCGCCAACATAGCCGCCGAGATGATAGGTGCTCACATTGGCACTGCTGTAGCGGTCCTTCACGCTCACATCGGAAAAGGACGCGCCCGTGGCGACACCAACCCGCCAGGTTTCGCCGACGGACGCGTCCATGCCCGAGATGAAGCCGCCCAGGTCCCGATCCGCGCTCGCGGCATTTTTATTGCCGCTGAAGTCGCCCCAAGCCCCGAACGCTTGCGTCCAAAAGGCGAGCGGCTGCGACGCAGGATCGGCAAGCGGCCCATCTTGGTAAAGAGATGCATCGCCGAGCAGCATGGCCCCGCTATCATAGCTCGCGACTTGCGGGCCGCTGGCGGCGAGCGCCGAACCTCTGTGACTCGCCTGCATCAAGCGGCCGAGCACGGCATCCCGCGCGTAGCGACTGTCGTCGACGAGCGTGCCCGCAACCGTGGCATGCACTTCGCCGGACAGAGAGTCGAACGCTTGGCGGGCGCCCTCCTCCGTCTGCGTCAAGACCGACAGGAAGAGAGGATTGTCCGTCGAGAGCTGGTCCAGAGCCTCGGCTACGTCGCATTGGTTCTTGGTGTCGGCGACCGAACAGAAGCTCAGATAGGTGACGCCACTACTACCGCCACGGCCGCTACCGCCGCCGGACCCGTTGCCGCTGCCGCCGCTCGTGGTGGGGACCACGGTGCGCAGCAGAGTTAGCTCAACATCGTTGCCGTCGCCGCCGTCATACACGACCGTCGGCGTGAGAAAGGCGTAATTGGTGACGATCGAGCCGAACTTGCCGACCACCGCGTCGGTTCCATCGTTCTCGATGATCGTGTAGTTCGTGCGCGCCTTGTAGCTGCCTTTCTGAGCCAGCACGCGCAGCGTCGCGCCGGTGAGATTCACCGTGCCGTTGACGATCGCCTTGTCGTTTTCCCCGGCCGCGTTGACCTCGACCTCGTAGACCGTACCGCTGTGGAGGGTGAAGGCACCGTTGATCGTCATTGTGCCGATCGAGTTGCCGAGGGAGATCGTGCCTCCGTTCGAGATCAGCTCGCCGAATGTCCCGGAGCCTTTCAACGTGCCGCCGTTGAGGGTAAAGGCGTACGGCGTGGTGCCGGAGAAACTCCAGGTCCCGCTGTCGACTTGGAAAATCTCAAATTCCTGGAACTGCTTCGTCTTGTCGCCGGTGTCGATGTCGTCGAGATCGAACGTGCCATGACCCTCACCGCCGAAGGCCAAGGTGTCCGTGCCGGGACCGGCGAGGACCTTGCCGTTGACGGCTGCCGTCGGATGAAGCTCCATCCGGTCGTTGAACGCATTGCTCGCGCTCCGGTCGAACTTCGCGGCGCCGCCTGCGCCACCGTTCAGCGTCCCGCCCACGACAAGGTTGGTCGGACCGCCGGACGTCTCGATGGCGAAGTCGCCTGAGTTCGTGCCGGAGCTCGTCACGATACTTCCTTGGCCGACATTGAGATTGATCGGCCCGCCGCCGCCATGGCCGACATAGACGCCATCCGTCGTGCCGGAAATCCGGCCGGTCGTGTTGAGAGTAATCGCGTCCGTACCGCTGCTGGTGGCGTAGAGTCCTTGACCGTTAAGACCTTCCACGGCACCCGCGATGTCTAGGTTGAGCGGCCCTGTTCCGTTGTGAACGGCTTTCAGGCCCGTGGTGGCGCCGCGAACGCTCGACCCGCTTCGTGTCGCGATTGTCGACATTGTTCCGCTGTTGGTGGCCGAGATGCCGTTGGCGGCGGTGCCCTCCACGCTTCCGGCGATGTCAAGGTTCAGTGTCCCACTGCCCGCATTGTTCGCCGAGAGTCCCGTTTGCCCGCTCACAGCGGTTCCCGCGGCGGTCGAGATCGAAAGATCCGTGCCGGCCGCGTTCGAGGCCTGAATGCCGTAACCGCTTGTTCCAACAACATCGCCCCCGGCATCGATGGTCAGTTTCCCGGTGCCAACATTGGTGGCAACGATGCCGTTGCGTGTTCCAATCACGGCATCCTTTGTCGCGACCGAAAGATCGGTGCCGTAGTTCGTCGCGGTGATGCCGTCGAATTTGGTGCCTGTAACCGTTCCGCCGCTCTCGATGCTCAGCGCGCCGGCGCCCTCGTTGACGGCGCTGATCCCGGCCTCGCCAAGGACGGAGCCCATCGTTTGCACGGTGAGCGGGCCTGTTCCGTGATTGACGGCGGTGATTCCAGTTTGCTTGGCCGTTACGGGCCCTTTACTGACGATCGTCAGGCCTGCGGAATTTGCATTCTCGTTGACGGCTTGGATGCCGTGAGCACCTTGCCCGTCGACCGCGCCTTCTGTCTCGATCCTTGTCGACCCGATTCCGTAATTTGTGACCTTGATGCCCGTGGTCCCACCCGAGACATCATCGGCGGCGTCAATCGAAAGATCGGTGCCGTAGTTCGTCGCCGAGATACCATTGGACTTCGTACCAGTGACCGTTCCATGCGCGTCCACGGCAAGTGCGCCTGAGCCGCGATTCAGGGCGCTTATGCCGGTCGCGCCGCTGACGCCGCTGCTGGTGTCGATGGTGAGCGGGCCCGAACCGTAGTTCGTGGCACTAATGCCCGTACCCTTGGCCGTCACGGTCTGTTTCGTGACGATTGAGAGGGCTCCCGCATTCGCATTTCTGTTGAGCGCCTGGATCGCATTGCCGCTCGTCCCCTCGACCGCGCCGAGGGCATCAATGCTCAACGCACCCGTTCCGTTGTTGGTGGCATCGATCCCGATTCCGCCGGTCAGCGTCCCGTTCGTGTCGATAGAGACACCGCCGGGCGTGGCGCCGTCATTGCCTTTCGACACGACGGATAGTGCACTCTTCGACGCAGACGAAAGAGACGACGCATTATCGTCGGTGTACGAGATCTGCCCCTTGCCGGAGATCGAGAGCGCGTTCTTGTTTGTCTCCGAGACGCCGAATCCGGGGAGGGTTTTGACCGATGCATTGTCGGCGGTAACGGACTGCGCGGTGCTGCCGCTTCCGGAACATTCGAAACTCGGAGCCGTGCCGGAGCAGCCGGCGTGAGCTGCCGGGGCACTGCCGGCAAGCGTGCCGACAGCCGCCACGGACGACAGCAGCCATGGCCACCGCGCAGACCGCGTACGCATGTTCCCCCCCTTAGCCCCGCGGCTCGAACCAAAGCTTCGTTCCGCTTTGAAAAAAATTTTAGAGATCGCCGTACCAAACGCGAGGATGGTCTCCGTTCGTCCTGAACGGTTCGCGAAAGGCCGTCCCACAACGGGACAGACCATCCTCGAAGCGGAGCGTCGCGGGCGGCACAGGCGCCCAAGTCTTTCCTCTACAGTGCAGTCCGCACTAGGTAAGCCGTGCGCGACAGGTTAGGACTTGGGAGAATGAGTCTGGGGGACGACGCGCATGAGCAAAGGTGAGGAGAAGCCGGAAGACGAGAAGGCGCCTCAGGACAGCGAGGCTGGAACGGAACAGGCCGCCGAACAGCCTCAGGTTAAGTATTCGATGTCGCCCGGCTTTTCGTCGTTCCTCGGCGGCAATGGGATCGGGCTTGGTATCTCGTCCTACCAGTCCGGCAAGTTCTATCTGCTCGGTCAGAACACCGACGGCGGACTCCTCGTCGATGAGCGCTTCTTCCGCAAGGCCATGGGCATTGCCGTTCCGGATAAAGATACGATCCTGCTTGCCACGCTGTTTCAGGTCATCCGCTTCAAGAATGTCCTCAACGCCGGCCAGCAGATCAACAATCTCTACGATGCCTGCTACGTACCGCGCGAGCTCTTCACCACGGGAGAGTTGGACGCGCACGATGTCGGCTTGCTTCGGGACGGCCGTATCGTCTTCGTCAACACGCAGTTCAACTGCCTCGCCACGCCATCGGCGCGCCATAGCTTCACGCCGCTGTGGAAGCCGCCCTTTATTTCGAAAATCGTCAAGGAGGACCGCTGCCATCTGAACGGCCTTGCCATGGAAGATGGCGTGCCACGCTATGTGACCGCGGTCAGCAAGTCCGACACGATCGATGGCTGGCGTGACCGGCGCTTCGACGGCGGCATCGTGATCGACGTGGGCACCGGCGAGATCGTCGTCGGCGGACTGTCCATGCCCCACTCGCCGCGCCTCTACAATGGCAAGCTCTACGTCCTGAACTCAGGCACGGGTGAATTAGGCTGGGTTGAACCGGCGCCGAAGGCCGCCGATGCCAAGTTCCATGCGGTCGCGTTCTGCCCTGGGTTCGTGCGCGGGCTCGGCTTCTTTGGAAAATACGCGTTCGTCGGCCTATCAAAGCCGCGTTACGAGCGCTTCGAAGGTCTCGCCCTCGATAAGAAGCTCGCCGATACGGATTCAGAACCCTGGTGCGGCGTACAGGTCATCGATCTGGAGACGGGCACCGTCACGCATTGGTTCCGCATCGACGGTCCCGTTGGAGAGCTCTATGACGTCGCCGTCGTGCCGGGCGTCTTTCGGCCAATGTCTCTCGGCTTCGCATCGAATGAAGTCTTGGGGCTAATCACCCACGACGAGATCGACGAGACGGTTGCGTTTTAGTTGGAGGCAGTTCTTCTGGCGCGCGCTGTCGAGCCTCGCCACTATGACACGGCATTTTCCGGAACCTTCTCCTGCGTAGCCTGATTGGTATCGGGCTCCGCAAGCGCCGCGTCCACCGCTTCACGATAGCCGTGGGCGTCGATGAAGGGCTTCAGACGATCGGCGATCCGCTTGGTGAGATCCTTCGGCATTTTGTAGCTGGAGACTTTATGGTCCGAGCGGTCGGCAAGGAACGCACGCATGGGGCCTTCGGCCTCGTCGAAATTCTCTATACGGAGCTTCTCGTAGATCGCTCGCATTGAATCGATCGGATTTTTCACGAGGTCCTCGTAGCGGATCTCGTAGAGGTTCTCGCTCGGGATCAGGTGCTTGTCGCGCTCATACACGGTGGTGACACGCTCCATGAGTTCTAGAACGTAGTCGTCGAGCCATTCGTCGCAACGAGGCGGGTTATGCAGGCCTTGCGCGGAATAAAGCGCGCGCCACAGCTTGACCGTAGACGGAAACACCTTCAGCGGACTGCGCGAGATATGCACCCAGCGCGCATCGGGAAAGAGCTTCGTGAGAAGCTTGATCCGGGCGGTATTGGGAGGCGTTTTCATCACCAGCGTCTTGCCGTGCTTCAGCATCAGCCGCCGGTAGAACCACATATAGGCGTCGGCCCAACGCTTCACTTCTGCTTCGGGCACGCCGTCGAAGTCGACAAAGTCGTTGTCCGCAGGGCCAAGTCGCGGCCAGGCCATCGTAATCAAAGGCGAGCCCTGACCCAGCATCAGCATGGCGAACTCTTCCTCCTGCGGCCGCTCGAAGCCCACGGGCACGTCGTCTTGCGGGCGGCGCTTGGGCAACAGACCCTTCGCGAGGTGGTCGAGCGTGCCTTCCGTCAGCAGGAAGTGGTGCGGGACGAAGCATTCGAAAGTCGTGGGAAACGCTAGGTTCGGGTCCACGGAAAAGAGGTCGTGCATCAGCGTGGTGCCGCTACGCCAATGACCGACGACGAAGATCGGCGGCTTGTTGAGCGGCAAGCTCTCGGCCTTCTTTTTGTAAAGCGCCTCCGAGATCCAAGTGAGCGGTGTGTTCCACGGCACGAAGAGGAAGAGCGCCAGGGTGTCCGGGAGGCAGTTCAACGTGAAGGAGAAACGGCCGCGCCAGAATAGCCGCATCAGCGTCATGAAGCGCATACCGAACCACATATAAAGCAGCCGGCCGCCATAGCGCTCGACGGTGAGCCCCATTTTTTTCTTCTTGTGCCGTTTGCGGCGCTTGTCGCCCTCTTCCTCAGACGGCATGACCTCATAGTCTGGCACGCTTCTCGTCTCCTATTGGGATGAATAGGGGCGTCCTAGACGCGATTGAGGCGCAAGGGAAGCCCCTTTTGGGGCCGCAGTGCCCTGGCACACCGAGCCTAGCGGCTAGTCATCGAGGGCCGACTTTACGGTCGCCGCAAGCGTTTTGAGGTCGAACGGCTTTTGCAGGAACATGAACTCTTCGTTCTCGTCCAGATTGCGCTTGAAGGCATCTTCCGCATAGCCGGACATGAAGATGATCTTGATGTCCGGGTTCTGCTCGCGCAGCCGCTTCAGCAAGGTGGGCCCATCCATTTCCGGCATCACTACATCACTGACCACCAAATCCACGTTGCCCTCGTGCTCCTCGAACACTTCGAGCGCCTCGGCGCCGGTCGAAGCTTCCAGCACTTCGTAACCGCGCGTTCCAAGCGCGCGCGCCGCGAAGCTGCGCACGGCATCCTCGTCCTCGACCAACAGGAGCGTTCCGCGCCCCGTGAGGTCCTTCGGCTTCTCGGGCTTCCGCTCGAGCTTGGCGGGTTCCTGGTCGACCCCGGCAGTCCCTTCCTCGAAGCGCGGCAGGTAGACGCGCATGGCCGTCCCCACCCCCACCTCGCTATCGACAAACACATAGCCTCCGGTTTGCTTGACGATGCCGTAGACGGTGGACAATCCAAGGCCGGTTCCGCGCCCAATCTCTTTCGTCGAGAAGAACGGTTCGAAGATCTTCTGCTTGACCTCATCGGTCATGCCGGTGCCCGTGTCGCGCACCTCGATCATCACATATTCGCCCGCCGGCATATGCCCCTCGCCGAGTTCGCCCGACTGGGCTTCGGTCACATTCGCCGTGCGGATCGCCAGCTTACCGCCGTCGGGCATGGCGTCGCGCGCATTCACGGCGAGATTGACGATAACCTGTTCGAACTGATGCAGGTCCGCCTTGACCGGCCAGAGATCGCTCGCCGATTCGAGACTGAGCTCGATGTTCTCGCCAAGAAGCCGGTCGAGCAGGATGGACAGGTCGGACAGGACATCTCCGAGCTGCAGGACCTGTGGACGCAAGGTCTGCTGACGCGAGAACGCGAGCAACTGCCGGACAAGCCCGGCGGCGCGGTTGGCGTTCTGTTTGATGTTCATGATGTCCTGAAACGCCGGGTCCGTCGGCCGGTGATTGAGGAGCAGGAAGTCGGAGAAGCCGATAATTGCCGTCAGCATGTTGTTGAAGTCGTGCGCGATGCCGCCGGCCAATTGCCCCACCGCCTGCATCTTTTGGCTCTGCGCGAACTGAACCTCCAGCGCCCGCTGCTCGGTCGTGTCCAGCGCGTAGGCGATCGCCGCTTCGCCCGTGTCTTGCGCGTCCGCGATGGAGTTCAGATAGATGCGCCCGCTGCTCTGACCAGGCCCGGCAAAGGTTACGTCGATGGGATCGATCAGGCCCTGGCCGGCAATGGCGGCCTCCAGGGCCTTGCGCAGATCCTGCCGGTTACCCTCGTCCACGAACGTCTCGAGCTTGATCTTCCCGCTTCCCGCATCCGCATCGGCGCCGAACATGCGCGAGAAAGCTGCGTTGGTGGCGCTGACCGCGCCGTCAGCGTCGACGGTCGCGATGGCGAAGGGCGAGGACTGGAAGATGCGGGTGTAGCGGAGACCGGCTGCGTCCGCCTCTTGTGCTTCGCCCGGTCCGCGATTGAGAATTAAGACGTGCGCAAGCTGATTGCCCCTTGGCAGGCGGTGCAATACGCGCACCGGCATAGTCGTGCCGTCGGTGCGGAGAAGGTCGAAATCGAACCGGCGCACGCCGCCTTGCGCGTTGCCATGGTTTTCGCCACGGCCCGCGCCGCCGAGCAGCGCCGCGTTGTCTTGCGACATGATCTGCGGCAGCGTGAGCCGTTTCGTTGCGATCTCGCTCAGGTCTAGCTTGAGCCACTGCGCCAAGGTCGCATTGAGATATTCGATCCGGCCATCCGCATCTGCCGTGAAGAACCCAGCGGGTGCATTGTCGAGATAGTCGATGGCGGCCTGCACCTTGGCGAAGCTCGACTCCTCGCGCAGACGGTCCTGCGTGACCTCGTCGACCTGCCAAACGGTGAGCGGACCTTTGCGGCCCGAGCCCGGCTCCGGCGGCATGGGCTGGACCGAAATCCGGAACCAGCGGGGCTCGACGGCGCCCTCGTCCTCGACTTCTCCGGGCGGCGGCAGGCGAAATTCTTCCTTGAGCGTACGGCCCTGCTGCGCGGCCCGCGCAAGCCGAAAGATCGGCTCCGCCAAATACGGATTGCCGCCGAAGGCGCGATCGGGTGCCGGCACGGGCGCCTCGGCGTCCAGACCCAGCAGATCCCGATAGGCGCGGTTGGCGTAGAAAACGCGTCCCGAATTGTCGGAGATCAGAGCGCCGTGGGGTAGATTGTCGACGAACGCCTTGGTGAGATCGTTCCGCGCGTGCCGCTGCCCGAAATAGAGAATACCCACCGCCCCGGCGAAGAGGCAAAACACCCCCACCACCGCAAGGGCAGCTAGGATCGCGAGCACGAAAGGCTCGGCGACCTCGCGGCTGACCATGGCCAACCCAACCGCCGCGACGGCCAGCGCCAGGGCGAGAAGGACGACGAGGCCGACGCCGCCTTCGCGGTCTGTTCGGTCAGTCACGGGTTCAGCGTAGCGCATCGGCGCATCGATATCCGACATGACTTGGGAAAATACCCGATTCGAATTGACTTGACCGGAGATTGTCACGACGGCCAAGTCCCACATCCGGCCAGCGGAACGACCGTGTTTCAATAGGCAGCGATCCAGCTAAGGTGCGGCAAAGTTTGGCTTTCATATGGAGCCCTCGCCATGGATTTCGACCTCAGCAACGCCATTCTCGGCATTGCCGCACTGCTCTTCGTCGTCGCGCTGTTCGCGCTTTCGGCCTGGGCGTTCAAGGCCTTTTTCGGCAGTTCCGACAATGACGCGGGCAAAAAGGGGCGCGAGAAGCGCCTCGGCGTCGTGGAGACGGCTCAGGTCGACGCCAACCGCCGCCTCTGCCTTGTTCGCCGGGACGATGTCGAGCACCTGTTGATCATTGGGGGACCGGTCGATGTCGTGGTCGAGACGGGAATCAAAGGGCGCCCTCACCTATCTCCGCCGCATGGCGACGTCGTGATCGCCAAGACCGCACCCCGCCCCGGAGCGAAAATCGGTCAGACTTAAGCGCCTGAAGTACAATTAAGATTGACTGTTGCCAATTTGCCACGGCGGGTTTTCCTTGAGGTCCCTTCCGATCTGCGCTAGCGTTGGCTCACGATCTCACGGCAGCCCGAGAGGGCAAGCGGCTAGAGCGACGCCGGTAACTTTAGACGCTGACTGTGAGAGCGCCGGCAGTTCCCTGCTAATGGTCCGACACCGACTGGCTATGCCAGTCTTGTCAGTCCCCCAAACACTCTCCACTCCCCGCCCCAAGCGGGGAGTTTTTTTGCGCGTGTTGACGCTCATCGGCATCGCTGGAAAGCTGCCGCCATGAGCGTCCGTCAGAAGTTCGGCTGGGCCGTGCCGGTTGCGGCCGTCGTCATCGTTTCGGGAACCCCGATGGGCGCCCTAGGTACGCCGAACGATGCCATGCCCGCGCGCTTCGTCTATCTGCGCGACGTGGACCCCTCGATCCAGCAGGACATGCGCTATGCGGGCAGCGATAATTTCACCGGCAGACCCGTACCCGGATACGAAGCGCCGGAGTGCATTTTGGTGAAAGAAGCGGCCGAAGCCCTGAAAGGCGCGCAGGCCGAGCTCAAACCGATGGGCCTGTCGCTCAAGGTCTACGATTGCTACCGGCCGATGCAGGCCGTCGCCGCCTTCGTCGATTGGTCCAAGGAACCCGACAATCCCGGCGCCAAACGGACCCACTACCCCAACCTATCCAAGTCCAGCCTCTTCCCGGACTATATCGCCACACGGTCCGGACATTCGCGCGGCGCAACGCTCGACGTGACAATCGTGCCGGCCGGCTCATCGCCCTCGCCCACTGAGGCGAACCCTGTCAAACAGGAACCTTGCACGGTGGGCGACGATGACGACAACGGGCTCGACATGGGAACTGGTTTCGACTGCTTCGACCCCAAGGCGAATACGGTCACGAATGGCCTTACAGCCGAACAGAAACGCAACCGGCAGCTCCTCGTCGAGGTCATGAGCCGCCACGGCTTCAAGAACTACCCGAAGGAGATCTGGCACTACACGTTCGAGCCGGAACCCTTCCCCGATACCTATTTCAACTTTCCGGTCCTGCCGCGGCCGGTGGACGGCACAAGCACACCCAGCAAGACGTGAGTGTCGCGTCCGGTCTGAAACAGCGGAAATAGCCCAGGCTGGAAAAGCGGAAACGGTACGATTTCCGAGGTACGAGGACGCTACTCGTCGCGGTAGACACGCTCCCGGCGTTCGTGCCGCTCCTGCGCTTCGACGCTCAAGGTCGCGATCGGGCGCGCATCCAGCCTCTTCAAGCTGATCGGCTCGCCGGTCTCTTCGCAATAGCCGTACGTCCCGTCTTCGATGCGCGCCAGCGCCTCGTCGATTTTGGAGATCAGCTTCCGCTGACGGTCCCGAGCCCGAAGCTCCAGTGCGCGTTCGGATTCCGACGTTGCCCGGTCGGCGATGTCCGCGTGCTGCTCGGAGTCGTTCTGCAGATGCTGCAGCGTCTCCTTCGTAGAGCGCAGAATTTCGTCGCGCCAGTTGAGAAGCTTCCGGCGGAAATAGGCCCGTTGCAACTCATTCATGAACGGCTCGTCGTCGGACGGCGCGTAGTCTTCGGGGAGAGCTTTGTTCTTTTTCGCAGTCGCCATGAGAGACATTCCAAACGTATTCCGTTTTGTTAGCTCGGTGCCTGCTGCCGACAACCGATCGCCGCTTTGGCGCCCCCCGTCGGACAGCCCCGTATTTACGGAAGCGAATCCTCAAGTCAAGACAGCACTCGCAGTTGACAGGCGCCGAAATTAGTGCCCCTCGCACGTCTGCCACGTCGTGACGCGCGTGAAACCACATATAGACTTGGAACGCATATTTGTTGTGCAGTGCGATGCCGGGCATTGCCGAATGACCTTGGCCTTGCGTACCGGAACCTCTGCCGCAAGGCGCAGGCGCGCGGTATAGGTTGCGAAGAAACAAGGACAGAGCCGAAGCGTGCCACTTTCGACCTACACCGATGCCGCAGGAGATGCCGTCCGCAATCTTGGCGACTACGCATCCAATCTCGTCACGCCGGCGATCCGGCTCGGCGTGACGGGCCTCGCACGCTCCGGCAAGACGGTCTTCATCACGGCGCTCGTGCACAACCTCATGGCGGGTGGGCGGCTGCCGTTCTTCGACGCCGCCGCGGAAGGGCGTCTGCTGCGCGCCTATCTCGAACCGCAACCGGACGAGATCGTTCCCCGGTTCGAGTACGAGAGGCACTTGGCCGACCTGACCGCGAGCCCGCCGAAATGGCCCGAGAGCACACGCCGCATCAGCCAGCTGCGCCTGACCCTCGAATACGAGTCGGGAAGCTTCTGGAAGCGGCAATTCGGTCGCGACCGCCTGCATATCGATATTGTCGACTATCCTGGAGAGTGGCTGTTGGACCTGCCGCTGCTCGACCTCAGCTACGAGGACTGGTCACGGGACGCGGTCTCCCGCTCGCGCGATGCGCACCTCAACAAAGCAGCCAAAGCCTGGCAGGACGCGCTGGCCGAGACGAACCCGGCCGATGCGCCAGACGAGGCCCGCGCGGCGATCCTGTCGGATCTGTTCAAGGCATATCTGCACGGCGCGCGCGCGGACCAATACGCCTTGTCGACTATGCCACCCGGCCGTTTTCTGATGCCCGGCGATCTCGAAGGCTCGCCGGCACTAACCTTCGCCCCCCTCGACGCGAAGGGGCAGACGGACTTTCGCCGCGACACTCTGTGGGCATTGATGGAGCGGCGCTACGAAGCCTACAAGCGGCATGTGATCCGGCCGTTCTTCCGCGATCACTTCGCGCGGCTCGACCGGCAGGTCGTTCTCATCGACGTGCTCGCGGCGCTGAACGGCGGGTCAACCTCGATGGCCGATCTGGAACGCGCCATGAGCGAGATCTTGGAATGCTACAGGACGGGATCGAACAGTATTTGGTCGAGCCTGTTCTATCCGCGCATCGATCGTATCGTGCTGGCCGCGACAAAAGCCGACCATCTGCACCATGAGAGCCACGACCGGCTCGAGGCCATACTGTCTCTATTGACGACCAAGGCGATCGAGCACGCGCGCTATTCCGGCGCGGACGTCAAAGTCCTGGCACTGGCGGCGATCCGCGCCACGCGCGAAGCCGAGGCCAAGAAAAGCGGCGAGACGCTGCCCTGCATCGTCGGCTATCCGCTCGCCGGGGAAAAGATCGGTCAACGGACTTTCGACGGCAATGAAGCCTTCGCGATTTTTCCGGGCGACCTTCCGGCCGATCCCGAGGAGGCGATGTCGGGCTGGGAGACCGCCGACAGCGACGTTCGCTTTGTGCGGTTCCGCCCCCCGGACGCGCAACCGCTGCCATCGGGCGGCTTCGCGCCGTTCCCGAATATCAGGCTGGATCGCGCCGTGCAGATGCTTGTCGGAGACCGTCTCGAATGACCAAGGCGTCACGCTCATGACAAAGACCGCGCGCCGGAAACCTACCTCGTTCCGGGTGGAGGATGTCGAGATCGTCATGCCTCCCGAACCGGCGCCACTCCCCGATGCGCCGGAGACGCAAGCGGAGGTGAAAGACCTGCCGAAGCTCGAACGCGGCTTGCGCTGGGGCAGCATCTTCCTCGGCGCACTCGGTGGACTTATCAGCCTTCTCCTATCCTTGTGGCTCTACGATTACGTCCTCGCGCTGATCGCACGGGACGACTGGATCGGCTGGGTCGCGGTGGTCCTGCTCGGCCTCGTCGTCGTCGCGCTGCTGATGATCGTCCTGCGCGAGCTCGTCGGACTGTTCCGCCTCGGCCGTCTCGGCAAGATTCGTCACGAGGCCGACAGCGCCGCCCGTCAAGACGACAAACCGATGGCGGTGGACGTGACGCGGCGGCTCAAGCGGTTTTATTCCGGCCGGGAGGACCTCGCCTGGGGCATGCAGCGACTGGCCGAGCACGAGCGCGACATCATGAACGCGGAGGAATTGCTGCGGCTCAGCGAACGCACGCTAGTGGCGCCGCTCGACCCCGTCGCGCGGAGCATCGTGGCGTCTTCGGCAAAGCGCGTTTCGGTCGTCACAGCCATAAGCCCGAACGCGATCGTCGACATGATGTTCGTCGCCGCGCAGAACCTGCGCATGCTGCGCAAGCTCGCAACGCTCTACGGCGCGCGTCCAGGTTTCTTCTCTCTGCTGAAGCTCGCCCGCATGGTCGTGACTCATATCGTGCTGACGGGCGGCATCGCGCTTGGCGACGACGTCATCCAGCAGCTCGTCGGACATGGGCTGACGGCGCGGTTGTCGCGAAAGCTTGGGGAAGGCGTTTTCAACGGGGCGCTAACAACGCGCATTGGCATCGCCACGATCGACGTTTGCCGGCCGCTCCCCTATTTGGAGCAGCAGCGGCCGCGCTTCCGGGAACTCGTGGCGGAAGTTGCCGGGCTCAACTAGGCCCTCACGCCTTATCGAACAGTTTGCACCCGTCGATATTCGTCGTCTCCACACGCCCATCGTCGAAGCGGAGCGTCACGGTGATCTCGTCCGCGCAGGCTAGACCGGCGGCATTGATCTTGAACCCGCTGCCGCGGTCGTTCGAGGCTTGCGACTGCGGCTGCACCGCCGGAGAACTGAAGTCGTAGGACACCCCGGCCACATGCGCTTGAAGCGCGGCCGGCGGTTCCAGCCAAATCACGAAATGGTAGAGCGGCTTCGTTCGTTCGGCGCCCATGATCTTGGTCGCTTTGCCCTTCAGCCACTTTCCGATTTCCACATCGGAGATGGCGACAGGCGCGGCGCTGGCGGCGACATTCGGAGCTTGACCTGGCGCGTGTTGCTGTCCGGGACCCATTGGCGTGAAGGTGACGGGTTCGACGGCGTCCCAAGGCAGCTTTTCGCCGACGGTGGACGGCGTGGCGAAGGATGGCTTGGTCCGCGTGTTGTCTTCCTTGTGCTCAGGCTGGCGCAGAAGCAGGTCCTTAGGAATCTCCGCAAGTCCGGCAAGATTGGGCTCCTTCGTCTGCTTCGCTGGCGCTTCCTTCGCGGGTCCAGGCGCGCCGGCCGCAAGCGCGCCGACCGGTTGGGGGTCCCCGAGATTGGGCACGCGCGTCGCAGGGGGTTCGATGGCGAGACTCACGTCGTCCAGCGCCAGCTCGACGATGGCCACATCCTGGCCACCGTTGTCCGACGGCAGTGCCAGCACCGCGACGCTCACGAGGAGCGCCGCACTCGCCGCGCTCAACGCGACAGCTTGCCGGGACATACGAGCCGCCTGGCCGGCGAACCCTCGCCCGCGGGCGGCGAGTGACGCGCCCGCCACCTCCAAAAGCCTTTTCGAGGACGTCGCAGATTTCGACGCGGCGGCGCCAAACGACATCAATGCGGCCGAGATCGCATCGTGCGATGCCACTTTGAATGCAACCGCTTTGGCCGCAAATCCTTCCATGGGCCGAATTTCCCCTTGTTCGAGCGTAGCATAAGGCCAGGACCGGGACAGAAAAACGGCGAGGCGCCGGGAAGTTGTGCGTTTTTTGGCGCGCGCGGCCACCCTGCGGCAACCTGACCCTTTCGGATTATTAGAGAATTGATTTTACTACATTTTTCCGTATAGCAGTGGATTGCGGGGATAAGCCGAACGCGCCTGATGCCACGCGGACCCGTTGGTGTAGCCTTGAACTTGCGAGTTGGCCGGTTGTGGAAGGGGCCAGCGGAGAAATCCGAAGGTTCCGGGAAGCGAGCGGCGGGCTCGTAAGGGCAAGGCAAGCCCGAGGTCGTCCAAGCCGTGGGCGGCTGAAGGCGGCGGGAAAGGTAGACGCGAAATTCTACGGTCTGGCGGTGTCGCCGCAGTACCGTGAGGTGGAACCGGCAGGGTGTTTCGCGCCACTGATCCTACCGCCGACCGGCTTCTAGCTTGGCCAAAGCGGGAGCCACGTCGTAGCAACGCGACGGTAAATAAGGGCCGTGGTCAGGTCGCGGCTGTAGCTCGTGGGAAACCATCGAGCCGACGCTGTGGCCGAGGGGCCGAAAGGTCCCGCGGCGCCGACCAAACGTCCCGAACGGGCGCGCGGATCGACATCGCAACAGGGGGGCGGGGCCGACAAAGCTCCGCCTTTCCTTGTTTTTGACGCCCGCCTTTTTGACGCCCGCTTTCGCCTCTTCTGCTCGCGACGCCCGGCCGATAAGATCGCGCCGTCATGCGTTCGCCGTTCTCGAAGCCCATCCGCTTTCTCGCCCGCACGGCTTGTGCCATCGCTTTGCTCTGCTGCGCCAGCGCTTGCGGCACGGTGAGTTCGCTTGGCGGCGGGGGCGACGGCGATGGCGCCTCGACTGGCCTTGCCTCCTTCACGCGGGGCTCGGGCGATACTCTGGACCGGCCGACGCGCGTGGCCTGGACGTCGGCGCGGGCCTCGCGCTGCGGGTTCGTGTTCGACCCGGCGCGCCTTCGGGCGAGCTATCTCGCCTACGAGCAGTCCTATGGGCAAAGCCCGAAGCAGATGCGGAAGATTCAGGAAGCCTACGACTATTCGCTGGAATCCGTGGCCGTGGCTGCGAACAAGGACCCGAACTACTGCACGCGCCAGCGGGTCGACGAGATTAGAGCCGATTTGAACCGCTACCTCGCCGGCGACTTCAGGGTGCCGTAGCGGTTTGCACGCGCTACGGATCATAGGCTGCACTAGGGACGCGCCGGAGGTTCCGGCGTGACGCTCATCTCGATTTGCGACGCCGAGCCGAGACCCGGCAGCGACAAGGGCCAGCCGTAGCCGAGAGCGGCGAGCGCTAGCGCGGCGACGATGCCGACGGACGCAGCCGCAATCTTGAACGTTCGCCAGGGGACCCAGAACCCGTCCTCCCGCGGTGGCAGCGCAACTTCGGAAATCTCGGCCTCCTCGCCAGCAAGAATGGCCTCGAAGGCGGCTTCCAGCCTGGCATGGGCGTGCTTCAGTGCCGTGACGCGCGCATCCAGCACATCGTCCTGCTCGAGGACCTTATCGATGGCGCGCGTCTGCTTCCGCGCCAATTGGCCGTCCACATACGCCACCAAGAGTTCGTCGCTAAGTTCGGTCATGGTGAAGCTCTGTGCCCCTCGGGATAAAGGGTTTCGACAATCGAGGCGGCCTGTGCCGCCGGGCGCTCACTCAGCCGGTCCGTGAGCGCTGCACTCATTCGCACAAGACGCGCGGCAATGGTTTCCGGGGGGACGTCGAGGATACGCGCGGCGTCCTCGTGTTCGAAGCCATCGCCGTAGACAAGAAGAAGGGTCAGCCGCTGTTGCGGCGGCAGCCCGACCAGAAACGCGATCACGGGCTCGTCGCGATACCCGTCGTCCTCTAGAAGAAAGAGCTCTCCGAAATGCGCATCGTCGACTTTCGCTTGCGCCATCGGGTCGGCATGACCGCTGAGCTCGTGCCGCCACTGCCGGTAAACTTCGGTGAAGGCCCACACATCAAGCGCGGTTCCGCGTTGATAGAGGTGCTGCTCCGCCATCATGTATTGCAGCGCGCGACTCAGGAGTCCGCGCCCCTCCTCGCGTCCGCCCGCGAGCACATCGGCAAAGCGTTTGAGCCTCGGCAACATCGCAACGAGGCCCGGTCTAACGGAATCGTGGAAGTCGTTTGCCTGCACGCTGTGCTCCCCGCCGCTTGGGTTCATGCTGGCCACTCGCCGGAGTATCTCCAACGAATCAAGAGGATACCATATTCCTTTGGCAGCTTGGACCGCCCCCGTTAACCTACGCTCTCAAAAAGCGCTTGCCTCGCACATGGCACTGCCCAATCCTTGCTCAGGAGGGGAGCTACCGATGAGGGTCTTGCCGCACGGCTCACAACCTGCGGAGTCCAAGCTTGCCAGGTCGCAGCATCAACGCGTTGCGGCGGCAGCGGGCGAGGCGTCGCCTGTCGCTCCGCGCACGGCGGCCAGCGCGATCGCCGCAGGAAAAAGCACGATGCGCGGTCGGCTTGCAGAACGCATGGCAGAAATTGCGAACAAGGCTGCGGAGACCGCCCGGCCGGCCAAGGCTCCGAAAGGGCCGGCTCAGCAGGCGTCCCTTCCTGCGGCTGCACCGGCCGCCGCGCTACAGCATGCCCCCCGTCCGGCGCCTCAACCAAAAACGCCGAAGCCGAGCGTCAAGGATCGCCTGCAGCCGGACTCGCTCAAGAAGGAATATCAGACCCTTCTGCATAAGCTGCACGAGCGCGTTTTCGATGCGCCCCGGGAGCAGCTATTCTTCGTTCCGACGAAAGAGCCGGTCGCTCTGTCGTCTCTGACGATTGCCAGTCCCAACCGCGCGCACGGACACGACTACCGCCCTGTTCCCTGCCAGATCTTCGACTGGGCCCTCGCGCAGATCGGGGAAGATCTTTCCGAGTTCACGTTCATCGACTACGGCGCGGGCAAAGGGCGCGCGCTTCTGCTCGCCGCGGAGCATCCGTTTTCCGTCGTGGCAGGCGTCGAATTCGCCGCGGAGCTGCACGACAATGCGCAGATGAACATCGCGCAATACCCGCGCTCCAAGATGCGTTGCCGCAACGTGGAATGCTTCCTGGAAGACGCGGTGCAAGTGGGGCCGCCGGAAGGCGCATCCGTCCACTTCTTCTTCAATCCGTTCTCGCGCGAGGTCTTCGCCGAGGTGCTGAACAATATCGTGATGGCCTACAGGATAAAGCCGCGCCGGCTCTATCTGATTGCGGTCGACCCCATTGCAACGGACCTGATCGACGCCAGCGGCGTCTTCGCCCGCGTCGAGCCGTCCCAATACGACGCGCTCAAGCTGAAGCTGCTCAGCCCCTACGAGGTCGCGGTCTACCGCTCGCTGGCATAAGGACGCCGCGCGCGTTCCGGCACCGGGAACACTTTACTTGACGCCGAGCTTCTTCTGCAGGTTCGACGACGATGTCGTGTATTGGAAGATCAGCTTCTTGTCCGGATAGATGATCCTGTGCGCGGCCTGCGCCATGAGCGCGGCTTCGTGGAAGCCCGAAAGGATCAGCTTGAGCTTGCCGGGATAGGTATTGATGTCGCCGATGGCGAAGATGCCCTTCTCGCTCGTCTCGAATTTCTCCGTGTCGACGGGAATCAGATTCTCTTCGAGATTGAGCCCCCAATTCGCGACGGGACCGAGCTTCATGGTGAGACCGAAAAACGGCAGCATGACTTCCGTCGGCTGTTCGAAGGTCGTGCCATCGGGTCCCTTGACCGTGACCCCGGTCAGCCGGCCATTGTCTCCGTGCAGCGTGGCGACTTGACCCAGCTTGAACGAGATGTTTCCGCTGTCGACCAAATCCATCATCTTCTGAACGGACGCAGGCGCGGCGCGGAACTCCGACCGCCGGTGCAGCAAGGTCAGCGACTTCGCCACGGGCTGAAGATTCAAGGTCCAGTCGAGCGCGGAGTCGCCGCCTCCGACGATGAGAACGTCCCGGTCCCGGAACGCATCCATCTTGCGAACCGAATAGAACACGGACGTGTTCTCGTAGTCCTCGATACCGGGCAGCGGGGGCCGCTTCGGCGTGAACGATCCTCCGCCAGCCGCGATCACGATCACCTTGCACTCGAAGGGCGTGCCCGCGTCGGTCTCGAGGCGGAAGCCGTCCTCGGTCCTCTGGATCGATTCCACCCGTTCGTTGAAGTGGAGCTCCGCACCGAACGGCGCGATCTGTTCCATGAGCTGATCGGTCAACTCCTGCCCCGTCACGACGGGAAGCGCCGGAATGTCGTAAATCGGCTTCTCGGGATAAAGCTCCGCACACTGACCGCCGGGCCGGTCGAGAATATCGATCACGTGAGCCTTAACGTCGAGCAGGCCAAGCTCGAACACCGCGAAGAGCCCCACGGGCCCCGCGCCGATGATGACCGCATCGGTCTTGATGACGTCCACTGACATAGCGCCTCAGAACTGCTTTTCTGGGATCCGGACCCGGAGCCCGTCGAGCTCGCTGGTCACTTTGATTTGGCAGGACAGCCGGCTCTCGGGACGAACGTCGAACGCAAAGTCGAGCATGTCCTCCTCCATCGCTTCGGGTTCGCCCGTCGCTTGGCGCCAGTCGTCTTCCACATAGACATGGCATGTGGCGCAGGAACAGGCGCCGCCGCATTCGGCCGCGATCCCGCGCACGGAATTCTTCACGGCCGCTTCCATAACGGTCATGCCGGGTTCGGCTTCGACCGTATTCTCGGTTCCATCGGGTTGAATAAAGGTGATCCTGGCCATGACACTGGCAGCTTGAAGCAATCTCTGAATTTCGGGAGCCGGGCTACTGGCCTCAGCCATCATCGCGCCCGGCGGAGTGCACAAGTCGGGAGGTCCCGTCCGCAGCCCGAGCTCTATAGGGCAATTGAGCGCCGGACACCAGTGCCATGCGACATCAAAGCGTAGAACGCTCAGGCCCCGCGCGCCGCGAAAACGCTCCGGATATAGGCGTCGGCCTCCTTGAGCGAAGCATCGAGCTCGTCGACATATGCCGCCCTCTCCCCCGCGGGGCTATCGAACTGCAACGCCTCGGCACGTTCAGCCGCCCGGGCCATGCGCCAGGCCCCGACCGACCGCGCCGAGCCTTTCAGCGAATGCGCGATGTCGCTCCACTCTTTATCGGAACTTGCGGTTCGCAGTCGCTCCAATTGGGTCACGGATTGGTCGCAGAACAACTCTAGCACCTCACGCTCAAGCGCTTGGTCGCCAAGTGTGTAGCGCGCCAGATGGGCCATATCCACGGGCTCGGCCGCCGGCTTGCCGTCGTCGTTCAGGCCTGCAGGAGAGGCCCCCTTCTCACCCTCGCCAGACATGGCGTTCCTCCATTGTAGTTTTCCATATAAAGTGCGGACTTGGCTGAGAAAAGCTGGGCCGGTCTGTGACCGTGCCCGGTTGCGGTTCAGATGGGCTCAAAATCGTGACTTTGGCGCAACATTGCGCTTTATCGGCAACAGCGGTTTGATCCGTGCCGTGAGGAATGCCGCTGCGGCGGCCATCGGCGACAGACTTGTCTACCTCGATTTTTCTTTTTGTTTCAAGTGTTTATGCGGCGTTAACCCAAGTAACCGATTCAGCTTTGTATATTGCTAAGAATTCGTTAACGATGTTGGCATGAGGGGGAAAAAGCGTTGGGGACCTTCCGGTTAAAGTAGACCGGATGAGAGGCGGTCCTTTCTCGGCGCGATGTGCCGCGAGTAGCGGACTTTGGCTCAAACGGCATACAATTCTCCTGCTCTAGAGTATCAAGTGGTGCGAGGAACGCGTTATGGCGCAAGAACAAGCGAAGTCGGCCCCCGAGAAGGAAACGTCCGACGATAAGGACACCGACAAGGACACGACCAAGGGCTCCCTCGAGGCGATGATGCGGGGCACGTCCGAAGACGAGGTCGACGACACGCCCACGCTGCCCCGGCGTTCCACCCTCGCAGACCGGCTCAAGGCCGAGCAGCACAAGCGCGACGAGCCACACAGCGAGGCGCCTCAGCAACGCGAGGAGCCCAAGGTTCAGACCAAGCCGCAGCCAAAACCTCAAGGCAAGATGCTGCCGCTGAAGCCGCCGCAAGACGAAACCAGCTCCGCCGAGGCGCCGGAAACCACCAGCGCGGCGCCTTCGCCCAAGCACCTCACCCGCACGCGCCGCCCGGCGGGTCCGCCCCCGCAGCGCCGTCTGTCGGCTCCGGCCAATGACGATATTCCGTCCATCGGCGGCTTGATTTTCGCTCTGCAGCAGCGGCCCGCACGGACTCCGTTCCTGATCGCCCTCGCCGCCTCCGTCGCATGGTTCCTCATCGGCGGATTCTTTGCTTTTGGCGTGATCTCCGATGCGAGCAGCACGGCGAGCGCAATTCTTTCCTCGACCGCGGCCATTCTCGTGCCGATCGTCGTGTTTTGGTTCCTCGCGCTCCTCGTTTGGCGCGCCCAAGAGTTGCGGCTCATGGCCTCTGCCATGACGGAAGTCGCCGTACGCCTCGCCGAACCGGACAAGCTTGCCGAGCAATCCGTAGCCTCGGTCGGCCAGACCATCCGCCGCCAAGTCGCGGCGATGAACGACGCCATCTCACGCGCCATTGGCCGGGCTTCCGAGCTCGAAGCCATGGTGCACAACGAGGTCGCCGCGCTTGAGCGCTCCTATGGCGAGAACGAACTGCGTGTCCGGAATTTGATCAACGAGCTGGCAACGGAGCGCGAGGCGCTCACCAACAACAGCCAGCGTGTGAGCGAGGCCTTGAAAGGCGTCGGCACACAGATCTCGCGCGACATCGCCAATGCCAGCGGATCGATCGATCAGAAGCTGTCGGAGCGCGGGACGCAGCTCACCGAACTCCTCGTCTCCCGCTCCAACGAAGCCGCCGAGCAGGTCCAGCTCGCGCAGACGAAGATTTCCGAGCAGATTCCCAGCCTCATCGAGCGCATGACGAAAGAACAGGGCCGTCTGACGAAAATCATCGACGCCGCCACCAAGAACCTGTCGTCGCTCGAAACCACCGTGTCGGAGAAGACGACCCTTCTGGACAACACCATGAAGGATCGTACGGAGGCGCTGCAGACATCGCTCTCCGAACGCATCAAGGGACTCGAGTCCACGGTGGCGCAAGGCGCCATTATTCTCGACAAGACCCTCACGGAACGCACCGACGCGCTCACGAATGTCGTTGCCCAAAGCGCGGTTACGCTGGACAAGACTTTGGGCGAACACACCGACGCGTTCACGAACCTGGCCGCCGAAAGCGCTGTCGCCCTCGGCAATACGTTCACCGATAAGACCAACGAGCTCACGAACCTTGTCGCCCAGGGCGCTGTCGCGCTCGAAACGACGCTTGCCGAAAAGACGAACGCGCTGGGCTCCGTTATGGCCGACAGCAATGCCACCTTGTCCAAGACTCTGACGGACAATACGCAGGCCCTCACCAACGTGGCGGCCGAAAGCGCCGTGACCCTCGACAGGCTGCTGACGGAGAAGACGCAGTCCCTCACCAGCATGGCCGCCGAGAGTGCCGTCACACTCGACAAGTTGCTGACGGAGAAGACGGACACGCTCAACACGGTTATCGCAGATAGCGCCGTGACGCTGGATCGGGCCCTGGAGGAGCGCACAAGTGCCTTCACCAATGTCGTCGCCGAAAGCGCGGTCATTCTGGAAAGCACCCTCCAGGACAAGACCAGCGCGCTGACCAACGTCGTCGCCGAAAGCGCCGTGACCTTGGAGAAGACTCTTTCTGACCGGACGGAAGCTCTGCACGCGACAGTCGCGGCGGGCACTGCCAAGCTTGGCAATACGATCGCAGAGCGGACGCAGGCACTGACCGGCATCGTGGCGCAAGGAGCGGTCAACTTCGATCGCACTCTGGCGGAGCGCACCAACGCCCTGGCTTCGGCCGTCGAAACTCAGACGTCCATCGTCGACAAGAACCTTGCCGACCGCACTGCGCAATTCACGTCTGCGGTCAATCAAGGAGCGATTGCCCTCGACAAGACTCTCGCCGAGCGCTCCGACACATTCATGAAGATGATTGCCGGCCAAGCCGACAACCTGACGCTGACTTTGCTCGACAAGGCGAAGGGCCTCGAGACGTCGATCAAAGAGGAGACGCAATCCTTCGACAAGGTCATGAACGAGCGCGCTCAGTACGTGATCAACGCCCTCGCCGAACGTCTGAAGGTCATCGAAACCGCGTTCGGTCAGAACACGGCGGAGACGGACAAGATGCTGGCCGAACATACGCGCGCGGTTGGCCAAACGTTTGCCGCGCAGACGATGCAGCTCAACGAGGTTCTCGCCAACAACTCGCAAATGATGCAGCAGACGGCCGAACAGGTCGGAGCGCAGTCGACCGAGGCTGTGAATATCCTGACCAATCAGACCGGCACGCTGCGCGACGTCTCGCGCGGCCTGCTCGATCAGATCCACGGCCTGACGCAGCGCTTCGAGAGCCAAGGCCAGGCCATTCTCACGGCCGCCAAGGCGCTCGACTCTTCGAACGCCAAGATCGACTCGATCCTGGAAGGCCGCCACCAGGCCATCATTTCTCTGCTCCAAACGGTGAACACCAAGGCGCAGGAGCTCGATGGCATGATGCGCAATTACTCGGGTCTGATGGAAAACGCCCTCACCCAAGCAGAGGCGCGCGCCAAGCAGATCACGGCCTCTCTTGGCCGGGATACCTCCGGACAGGTTCAGCAGACGCTCGCGCAGATCGACAAGTTGCGTCAGGAAGCACAGGCTCACACGGCCCGTGCCGTCAACGACCTCAAGGGCAATTTCGAGACGGTCGTTACTCAGGTCGGCCGGCAACTGGAGCAGGTCCGCGGTCAGTTCGACAACACTTCGCGTTCGATGCGCGAGCAGGTTCAGAAGGCGACCGTCGATTTCGACGTGCTTCGTCAGGATATGCAGAAGCGCCTCGACACCATGCCTCAGCAGGCGGCGAACGCGACGACCGCCATGCGCAAGGTCCTCAACGATCAACTTCGCGAAATCGAGGCGATGACGCCAAACCTCACGCAGGCTGCCTCGACAGCCGCCACGCGCGCGGCGTCTCAAGCCGCAACGGAAGCGGCAACCCATGCGGCGACCCAAGCGGCGCAGCACGCCGCTGCACGGGCCGCGACAGAGGCAGCAACCCACGCGGCCTCTCAGGCCGCCACGGAAGCCGCGACCAGAGCGGCGACCCAAGCAGCGCAACAGGCCGCTGCACGGGCCGCGACCGAAGCGGCAACCCAAGCTGCACATCTCGCAGCGACGGAAGCGGCAACCCAAGCAGCACAGCGGGCGGCGACGGAAGCGGCAACGCAGGCGGCGAGCCTCGCCGCGACGGAGGCGGCGACCAAGGCGGCACAGCGGGCCGCGACCGAAGCGGCAACGCAGGCGGCAAGTCTCGCCGCAACCGAAGCAGCTAACCAGGCGGCGCGGCGGGCCGCGACGGAAGCGGCAAGTCTCGCCGCAACCGAAGCGGCAACCCAAGCAGCGCAGCAAGCCGCCACTCGGGCTGCGACAGAAGCGGCGACGCAGGCGATCTCTCAGGCCACGTTGCAGGTGTCCAAACTGGCGGCGTCCGCATTCACGCCGGCGCCTTCGCCGGTCCCACTGGGCGGTGGCGCGCCGGTCAGCGCACCTCAGGCACCGGCGGAGCCATTTAGCGACTACTCTTTCGCCCCCAGCCCAGAGTCGTATCAGCCACAGCCGGCGCCGCAATCCTTCTCGCGTCCCGCCGAGGAGCCGCGTCAGACCGAGGATTACGGCCTACCGCCGATGCCGCGCTTCGATGCCCATGGCCGCCAGGTCTCGGGCCCGCAGGAAGCAACGGATCTGGATCAGGCCGGTGCCAGCCTACCTCCGCAATTCGCCGCGAACGCCGGACGCCCCAGCTGGACCGCTCCGGAACCCGAGCGGCGGAGCGCCCCAGCTTCGACCGGCTCCGGTCAACTGCGGATCGACGAGCTCGCGCGCTCGATCGATATCCGGACCGCGACCGAGGTTTGGTATCGCATGCGGGCCGGCGAGCGTGGCGTGCTCGGACGCCATATCTACACTTACGAAGGTCAGGCCACGTTCGATGAGATCTCCGCCCGCTATGACCGCGACGCGGAATTCCGGAACACGGTCGACCGCTACGTGGCGGACTTCGAGCGGCTATTGGCCGAGGCCGAGCAGTCCGATCCCGCCGGCAACCTGCTGCAGAACTACCTGACGTCCGAAACCGGGCGTGTCTATCTCCTGCTGGCCCATGCGAGCGGCCGCCTGAGGTAACAACCGCTTGGCTGCAAGGACTACTTAGCGAACAGAGCCGGTCTGGCTCTCCCAAAAGAAAGCCCCCTCCTCCACATCGGAGCGAGGGGGCTTTCTTTATGGTCGTGTGAGTCGCCGCCGCTCCGGACGAGCGCCCGCCCTAGCGGCGTGGTGCCGGTTGCTGCCGCGAGCCGCCGAGAATGAAGCTTGTGGGATTG
Organism: Hyphomicrobiaceae bacterium; assembly: GCA_020637815.1. Taxonomy (GTDB): domain Bacteria; phylum Pseudomonadota; class Alphaproteobacteria; order Rhizobiales; family Methyloligellaceae; genus Methyloceanibacter. Next base: position 781,995 of record JACKJS010000001.1, read on the forward strand.
GCTTCGAATTTCTTGAGCACCCGATCCAAGGTGGCCGCCGTCCGGCGCGCCTGCTGCATGGCGGCGCTGAAGTCCTGCATGCCCTGCTTGGCCTGAAGCGTCAGCTCGTCCAGGTTCTTGTCCAGCTTGGTACTGACTGCCCTGAAGTCCGCCGCGCCGGAGCGCAAGTCCTCAATGGCCTGTTCGATCTCCTGGTTCTTGCCTTCGAGCATGGTCGTGAAGGCATCGACGTTTTTCATCGTATCGCTGATCTCCTGCTCGTTCGCGGCGATCAGCGCGTCCAAGCGCTTGATGAAAGCGTTGGCTGTGTTCAGGGCGACCGGCGCCGCATCGAAGATCCCCGCACCGGCGATAGGTTGCGCCCGGATCGTCGGGATCGGATTGTCTTCCGTCGCCACGAGAAACGGAGAGTCTGGAGAACCGGGCGAAATCTCAACAGCGCTCCCGCCGGCAAGTCCCAGCGACTTGATGGTTGCGAGCGAATCTTCGCGTATCGGCGTGTTGTCCTGCACACTAATCACCACGCGGATTTTGCGCGCATCTTTTGGGTCGAGCTCGAAGGACTGAACCTCGCCGACCTTGATGCCATTGAAGCCGACGCGGGAGCCGGCCGTCAGACCCGCAACGGAACTGTCGAAAATGATCTGATAGCGGTTACCGCCGCCGGCGATGTTCGTGATCCAGAACACGAAGATGAAGACGAAAGCGAGCGCACCCAGGATGAAGCCGCCGATCATCAGGTAATTGGCTCGTGTTTCCATTGGACCCTCTCTAAGACCCTCTCAAGTCAACCAGACGCCGCTCAGCCGACCACCCGCCGTTCCTCGGCGGGGCTGGCAGCGCGTGCTCGCTCGCCACAGAAATATTCTTCAATCCAAGGATGGTCTGGCTTGTGCTGCAGCTCCGTGGGCGATCCGGTCCGCACAATCCGTCTATCGGCCAATACGGCCACCCTGTCACATACCGTGAAGATCGTATCAAGGTCGTGAGTCACCATATAGACCGTGAGCCCAAGTGTCTGTTGCAGCTTCCGAATAAGGTGGTCGAACTCCGTCGCGCCGATCGGATCGAGGCCCGCCGTCGGCTCGTCGAGGAACACGATCTCGGGATCGAGCGCGAGCGCCCGCGCGAGCCCTGCACGTTTGCGCATGCCGCCGGAAAGCTCGGATGGAAATTTGTGGGCCGCGTTAGGCGGCAAGCCGACCATCGAGAGTTTCAAAAACGCGAGGTCATCCATCATCGATTGGGGCAGATCGAGGTGCTCCCGCATCGGCACCTGAATGTTCTGCATGACCGTCAGCGAAGAGAACAAGGCGCCGTCCTGAAACAGGATGCCCCAGCGCTTCTCGATGTCGAGACGTGCTTCGGAAGACAGGCTGTTCGAATCCTGACCGAATAAAGTCACAACGCCGCTGTCGGGCTGTGCCAGCCCAGTGATGACGCGCATCAGCACCGATTTGCCTTGGCCCGATCCGCCGACGATCGCCAGGATTTCTCCGCGGTACACATCTAGACTGAGAGACTCCCAGATCTGATGGTTGCCGAAGCTCTTGGCGAGTTCGCGAACTCGGATCACGACTTCTCGTCCGTCGTCGACGATCACAGACCGATCCCCGCTAAGAACATGGCAAAGATGCCATCGATACAAATGACGAGAAAGATCGCCTTGACTACCGCGGAGGTCACATGCGCTCCGAGAGACTCTGCGCTTCCTTGCACACGCAGCCCTTCGAGACAGCCGACCAGAGCAATGACGATGGCGGCGAAAGGCGCCTTCACCATGCCCGCAAAGAAATGGTGAAAGCTGATGATCTCGTGAAGCTTGTCGACATACACCGGCGGTTCGAGCCCGAGCATGATCCAGGCCATGACGCCGCCGCCGACGAGCGCGGCGATGTCGCCCATGAAGGTGAGCAGCGGCAAGGCCACGACAAGCGCGGCAACCCGCGGTACCACAAGCGTGTCGATAGGATCGATTCCGAGCGTTCGCATGGCGTCGATCTCTTCGCGCATCTTCATGGAACCAATCTCTGCGGTGAAGGCCGACCCAGACCGGCCCGCCACCATGATCGATGTCAGCAAGATGCCGACCTCCCGCAACGACAGAATGGCGACCATGTTCACGGCCATGGGTTCCGCACCGAAATGCGTGAGCTGAACCACGCCCTGTTGCATGACCACCGCGCCGATCAGAAAGCAGATCAGAAAAATAATCGGCAACGCGCGTAGACCGGCGTGATCGAGATGGTGGATGAAGGAGATCGGGCGGAAACGCCAGGGTTCGCGAACCAAGTTTACGGACGCGGCCGACACCTCCCCCAGAAACGACGTGAGCTCGACCGCGTCGCGCCAGATACTGGCCGTGCTCGTCTTGAACGTGTCGAGGAATTGTTGAAGCGGCGGGACGACATCGATCTCGGGCCGTTCCGCCTTTCCGCGGCGATGCACTTCCTCGATCAGAATTCGGAAACTGTCGGTGGCGCCGGCATAGCGCGTCTTGAGGCCTCCGCGCTGCCAGGCGGAAGCCGTCCGCTGGAGAAGCCACGCGCCTGCCGTGTCGATCTCGGCGATACCGGAAATGTCCATCTCGCCCGTGAATTCGGACGACGGCGGAATCGGCACCTTGAGACGCTTGAGCTCTTTGTCCAGGATCGCCGCTTCGGCGACCGTCCATGCGCCCGTCGCCACCAAGCGAAAGGTGGTGCCGCGCAGTTCCACACGGAAACCGGGGGCTTCCGTTTCGGTCTGCAGGACGAATTGGTTGTCGCGCTTTAGCATGTAAGGGCTTGGCCTGGCTCAGATTCTAAGCTTCTTTGTGGCACTTCGGACCGAAAGCAGATTCACCCTTTTGGCGGAAATTACCGGAGAAATAAAGCTACGATGGCGAGCAAACCCACGCACTCGATTGCGGGCAGTCAACTGCCGACCCTTTCCGTTACCGCTCAACGCTGGCCAATTCGCGGCCAATTTACGATTGCGCGCGGCTCGAAAAGCGAAGCGATCGTCGTCGTTGCCGAGATTGGCGATGGAACGTCGACGGGCCGGGGGGAGTGCGTTCCTTACGCGCGCTATGGCGAGAGCGTCGAAGGCGTGACGGCCGCAATCGAGAGCCTGCGGCCTGCCGTCGAAAAGGGCCTCGACCGGAGCCGTCTTGCGGGGCTGTTGCCGCCTGGTGCGGCGCGCAACGCCCTCGACTGCGCGCTCTGGGATCTCGGATGCAAGCAAGCAGGCCGTGCCGTGCACGAACTTGCAGGGCTTCCGCCGCTTCATGGCGTGGCGACGGCCCTGACGATCTCACTCGGCACCCCCGAGGTCATGGCCGAACAGGCACGGAACGCCTCGGCCCATCCGCTTCTGAAACTCAAACTCAGTGGTGACGGTGACGCGGAGCGGTTGCGCGCGGTGCGCGACGCGGTGCCAAGCGCCCGTTTGATCGCCGATGCGAACGAGGCGTGGCGCCCCGATCAGGTCGAACGCCTTCTCGCGGCCGCGGCCGCCGGTGGCATCGAGCTTGTGGAGCAACCGCTTCCGGCCGGCGAGGATGGCATGCTCTCCGACGTCGCGCACGCCGTTCCGATCTGCGCCGACGAGTCCGTCCACGACACGGCCTCGCTCGAGCAGATCGCGAGGCTCTACGACGCCGTCAACGTCAAGCTCGACAAAACTGGCGGACTGACCGAGGCGCTTGCCATGATGGATATGGCCCGCGCGCGCGGCCTCAAGACGATGGTCGGCAGCATGGTTGCGACGTCACTTGCCATGGCACCGGCCATGCTGCTCGCGCAAACGGCCGACTGGGTCGACCTCGATGGGCCGCTGCTGCTCGCACGCGACCGGGAGAACGGTCTCGTCTACGAGGACGGCAAGGTCTATCCGCCCTCGCCCGCCCTTTGGGGCTGACCTTCTTCTTGCGCATGGCCGACGACAAGCCCGCCAGTCCATCGCTGGCTTAGCAACATGGCCGCAACCGTCCCGGCCGCAGCCAGCACGGCCATGACGGCGTAGGCTTCGCCGCCCAGGCGGCTGTAGAGCGGTCCGCAGACGAGCGTAACCGTTCCCATGACGAGACCCGCGACAACAGCCGAATAGAGGCCTTGCGCCGTCGCCGAGCGGTCCTCCGGCACGGCATGAGTGAGGAAGTGGATCGCGGCGAGATGCGCAGCGCCGAAGCTCATGGCATGCAAGGTCTGGAGCATCGCCGTCGCCCAAAGCGGCAGGTCGAATGCCATGAGGCTCCAGCGGGCCACGGTGGCCATGCCCGCAACGATTAGAAGACGCACGGGACCGACGCGGCCGACGACGCGGCCGGAAACGGCAAAGAGTGCAATTTCGGCGACCACGCCGATCGACCACAATGCGCCTACGGTCCCGCCCGAAAATCCTTGCGCGCGCCAATGGAGCGAACCGAAGGCATAGAGCAGCGCGTGGCTGCCATGAACCAGACTGGCGGCAGCGAGAAAAAGGATGAAGAGCGGGGACCGCGCAAGAGCAATGGCGTCGCTGACTCGCAGCCGCCGTTGCGGCGCGGCCGGCGCCGGGGACCCGAGTGGACGCGCCTCGCCCAGTTCCCTTGGAATGAAATAGGTCCCGAAGACCGTGAGCGTTGCGGCCGCCAGCAGCAATGGCAGCACGACCCCCGCGCCGGCATATTGAATGGCGACGCCGACGCCGAGGCTGGCGGCGATAAAGCTGAGCGAGCCCCAAAGCCGGATGCGGCCATAGTCGAGCCGGGCGCGGCGGATCCCGGCAATGGCGATGGTTTCGGTCAGCGGCATCAGCGTGGTCGAGGCCAAGGCGACAAAGACCATCGCAAGCAGCATCTGCCAAAAACCGCCTGCGACCCACAACGCCGCGTAAGACGCAAGAGAGGCCCAGGCCAGGACGATGAGAACAACACGCCTGTTGCCGAGCCGGTCCGCGACGAAAGTCATGGTCGGCGCGACGAGGATGCGGCCGAAGAGCGGCGTCGCCAGCAGGATAGCGATCTCATCGGCGGTAAAGGCACGCCACTTCAGCCACACCGGTACATAAGGCAGATAGCAGCCGATGATCAGAAACAGCACCGCGTAGAGAAAGCCGAGCCGCAAAACGAGCGACCGCGTACCGGCCTGTGTGGCGCTGTGCTGTGACGCAAGTCCCTCCATCGGCGTTAACCGTTCCCTCCACCGGCGACTGCTACGTTCGGAGCTCGATCCGAATCAGTTAGGCTTGAAAATGCCATGCTGAAACGCGCAAAGAGCGCCACGCAGTCCATGCCTCAAAAGAACCCGCAGCCCGACGGGGCTGAGGAAGCCGAATATGCTGCACTTGAGTCCGCTCTGCGAGGCTCCGCGCTTGGGCGCCGATTCCTGGCCGACTATGCGCGCCAGCACCCGACACCGGAAGTGCAATTGCTGCTCGATGCGATCTCGCGGCTCGAAACGGCGGAGGTCGCGCTGGAGCGTCGATGCCCATCTCTCGCCATCGTGTCCGAACTCGTGGCGATGAGCGATACGATCTGCCAAATGCGGCGCGAGATCAGCGAACTCTGCCTGTCCGCCGGCCAGAATGGACATCGACGTTCGGCACCGTCCCCATTCGATCGGATCGTCGACGCCTCGGCCCGTGCCACATCCGACATCTTGCTGGCGCTGGAGGAACTTCAGAACGTTTCCTGGAGCTTGCGCGAGACGGGCGCCGCGTCCGAAACCTGCGACAGACTCGACGAGAGTGCCGCCGAAATTTACGCCGCATGCGCCCGCCACGAGATGGCCGCGCAAAAGCAGGCTGAAGCCATGGGGCTCCTGCGCGACATGGAGAAGCGCATTGAGGCGCTGATCGACGGCTGGAGCGATCACGAGACGCGCAACCTTCTGGACGCCGCCAAGGCTTTGGACGTTAGCGACGCACTTGAGCCGGCACCCAAGCCGAACGGCATCGAAGCAGCGCCGGAACCAGGCCACGCGGCCGTGACCTCGCGAGGAGCGGATGCGGGTGCTTCGCCAGCGCGGCGCGGAATAAACCGGCTCGTGCCCGAGACAGACGGGGAGGCATCTCCCGCACGCGACCGTGACTCGGATGTCGAGGACGTGGAGCGGTTCGAACGGCCGCCGCCGCTGACCTTCGATGAGCTTCACGCCAAACAGCGCAGGGCGCTCTTTGGATAGATCTCATATTTTTTTGGTGCCGTCGGCCGTCCGGCGAGAAATCGACACCTGAGCACTTGAAAGCGCTCGGGCCCCTACCCATCTGTGGGTGGACGCAAGATCCCCCAACGCGTCCCCCAAACTGACGCATGACACATGCAGCGGCCCGGTTTCCCCCAACCGGGCCGCTTTCTTTTTGCGGGCCACGGATCGGAAGCGAACAAACGAAAATGAATCGGAAAAATCTCGAGCGCGGACTTGAAAGTCACCCGCGCCCTGACCATCTCAGGGTAGACGCAAGATCCCCCAACGCGTCCCCCAAACTGACGCATGACATATGCAGCGGCCCGGTCTCCCCCACCGGGCCGCTTCTTTTTTGAGAGGGAGGTCTGTTGGAGGAACGGCCTAGGCTGCCGTCTTCTTCCGCACGAGCCGCTTGGGCCGCAGGCGCGTCAAGAGCCGGCGCCGCTCGGGCAGGCCGAGATTGTGTGCGATCAGCACATTGTCGAGAAACTGCTGGGCTGAGTTTTCCCAACTGAAGTTCAAAGCATGGTCGCGGGCCGCCTCGCGGCTGAGCTTGAGCGCTTTGAGCGCGGCCGCTCTCAGATCGTTGTCGAGCACGCCGGACGCGGGATCGGTCAGCACGTCCTTCGGTCCATGGACCGGATAAGCCGCAACCGGCACACCGCAAGCCAGAGCTTCCAGAAGCACAAGACCGAACGTGTCCGTCAGGCTCGGAAACACGAACACGTCGCCCGACGCGTAGGCTTCGGCGAGTTCCTCGCCTTCCTTCGGTCCCGTGAACAGCACGTCAGGATAGGAGCGCTTCAACTCGGCCAGCTGAGGTCCGCCGCCGACAACGACCTTGCGGCCCGGCAGATCGAGATTCAGAAAGGCCTCGATGTTCTTCTCGACGGACACGCGTCCGATATAGAGAAAGACCGGCCCTTCGCCGAAGAGCCGCACATTGCGCGGCCGGAACAGATCCACGTCGACGCCGCGTGTCCAGCGCATCATGCGCTTGAACCCCTTGGCCCTCAGATCCTCTTCCACCGAGGGCGCAGCCACGAACAAGCCAGCCCCGCTGTTGTGGAAGCGGCGCTGAAAGTTGTAGCACCAGGACTCGGGCACCGGCAGCCGCGCCGAAACATATTCGGGGAAGCGCGTGTGGTAGCTCGTTGTGAACGGACACTTGCGCTTGCGGCAATAGCGCCGCGCCAGAAGCCCCAGCGGTCCTTCCGTCGCGATATGGATGAAATCGGCGCCGACCGAGTCAATATACCGGTCGACCATGCCGGGCGTTGCCAGGGCAAGCCGGATTTCCGGATAAGTGGGACAGGGAACCGTGCGGTACTGCGACGGAACGAGAAAACTGAACTTCGCGCCGAAATTCGGAAGTTCCTGCGCAAGCCGCTCGTAACTGCGCACGACCCCGTTGACCTGGGGGTACCAGGCATCGGTTACGACAAGAACGTGCATCAGGCGGCCGCCTCAAGCTCCTTGGAGGACGTCTCGGGCTGGCGCACGCCTGTATGTGGGTTCCAACGGATGATCTGGAAGTCTCCTTCTTCGGTCTCGACCACTGCGGTGCAGCTTTCGACCCAATCGCCCGTGTTGATATACACCACGTCTTCAACCTGGCGCATAGCGGCATGATGAATATGTCCGCAAATCACGCCTTGAGCGCCGTTCCGGCGCGCTTCCTGGGCAAGTGCGTGTTCGAACTCACCGATATAGTTCACGGCCCGCTTCACCTTGTGTTTGAGATAGGCGGACAGCGACCAATACGGCATCCCGAACCGGCGGCGCACCACATTGAGATGCGTATTGAACCATAGGGCCGTGACATAGCCCCAATCGCCGAGAAAAGCGAGCCATTTGGCGTAGCGCACGACCACGTCGAACTCGTCGCCATGCATGATGAGATAGCGCCGCCCATCGGCGCCAATGTGAACTGTTTGGCGCTCGATCGCGATGCCGCCGAACCGCGAGCCGCAATATTCGCGCATGGCTTCGTCGTGATTGCCGGGAATGTAGATGAGCTCGACGCCCTTGCGAACCTGGCGGAGAAGCTTCTGAAACACGTCGTTGTGGGATTGAGGCCAGTAGACTCCACGGCGGATGCGCCAAAAGTCGACGATGTCGCCCACAAGGTAGATGCGGGGAGCCCTGTGTGTTTTCAGGAAGTCCAAGAAGGCTTCAGCTTGGCAGGCCTTGGTGCCAAGGTGGATGTCGGAAATAAAGAGGGCACGGTAACGCTGCATTTCAGCGCTCATCTGGTCTGAGGCGTCCTTCCGCGTGTCCAGCATATTACGCGGCGAATAAGCTGCTTTTGTATCAGCTGTGTGACACCCGCCGTCGCCTGCGCACGAACCGAAATTGGTGGACTGGGAATGCACGAGACCGGCCTTCGCGAACGCCTCGAGACCGCTCTAGGCGCGCGCGTCGAGCGCCTCGCGCCGCTGTCCGTGGGGTTTGGTTTGACTGGCGCCGTGGCGACACTCAACGACGGGCGCCACGTCGCGGTCAAAGCGCGGACGCGCGAATCGGCGGAGCGAGCCGGTCTCGACATTGAGGGTGCCATGCTCGCCGATCTAGCGCGTCTTTCGGCGCTGCCGGTTCCGCACGTCTACGTGGCCGAGCCCGACCTTTTGGTCATGAACTTCATCGACAATGACGGCGGCGCAATCACACCGGCGGAGGAACGAGACGCCGCGCGCCTGCTCGCGCAACTCCACGCTGTGCCGCGCCCTTCGTTCGGGTATGAGCGCGATACGCTGATCGGACCCCTCGATCAGCCAAATCCGCGAACGGACGCTTGGGTGCCCTTCTTCCGCGACCAGCGGCTCCTCTTGATGGCACGCGCGGCGTGGGAGGAAGGCCGACTTCCGCTGTCCCTCTATAAGCGGATCGAACGGCTCGCCGACATGCTCGGCACGTATCTCAGCGAACCGCCCTACCCGAGCCTGCTCCATGGCGACCTCTGGACCGGCAATGTGCTGGTCAAGAACGACCGCATCGCCGGTTTCGTCGACCCGGCGATCTATCACGGGCACCCGGAAATCGAGCTTGCCTTCACCACGATGTTCGGCACGTTTGGCAACGCGTTCTTCGACGCCTACGAGGAGATCCTGCCGCTCGAGCCGGGTTTCCACGAGGTGCGCCGGGACATCTACAATCTCTACCCGACACTCGTGCATGTCCGATTGTTCGGAGGGTCATACGTCGCGGCCGTGGAGCGGACCTTGGTCAAGCTCGGGCTCTAAAGCGAAGCGCGGTCGTCGTAACGACCCCAAAAAAAGAACCGGCCCGGACTAAGCCGGGCCGGTCTTCCCTGCGAACGAGTCGAAAGCTGAAGGCCAAAGGCCTCAAAGAGGTTTCGACTCGCCCCCCCATTTTGTTCCTGAGCCGTCGCTCAATTCGGTCGCCTGTCGCGGATTTTTTTCCGCTTCTTGCTTCTTCGGGAGAAGAAGGCCCCCCAGCCCGTCCCCCGTGATGTGATGCAAAGCTATCGCAGGGCACTGGCCTCCTTCAACAAAGCGGAAGGGCCGAAACGCACTTCCTGTTGCGGGTGTTGCGGAAATGCATAACTGGCCGCTCCACGTTTGATAGGCATCCATATTATGGTTGCAAAACAATGTGTTATATTGCGCTCGCGATGAACGTCGCAGTGCTCATTCGCCCCATCGACGCTCACCACGCGGCTTGGCATCGGCTCTCCAGCGCTGAATCTTTGGGTTACGATGTGGCATATGCGCAACGGCACACTACGAGACGGCCACAGACGGCTTCCGCGCCACTCCCGAAAGCTCCCCAGGCGTCGAATCGAAAACCGTACTGGGCCTGCCAAGAATTTCACAGAACCGCCGTTGCGCCGCTGACAGCCATGTGCATCATGCGGCAAACATTCGCGGGGGAGACCATGAAACTCGTACGTTTTGGTGACTTTGGGCAGGAGAAGCCGGGCATTCTGGATGCCGAAGGCAAGATTCGCGACCTATCCGGAACGATTGGCGATATCGCCGGAGACGTGCTGAGTCCCGAAGGCCTGCAACGGCTTCGAGACATCGACCCTCAGTCCTTGCCGGCCGTAGACGGCAGCCCCCGCCTTGGTGAACCGATCGGCGGTGTCTCGAAATTCTTCGGCATCGGCCTCAATTACCGCGACCACGCGGAGGAAACCGGTCTGCCGATCCCGGAGGTTCCGATCGTGTTCGTCAAGGCAACGTCCTGCATTTCGGGTCCGAACGACCCGGTGCTGGCGCCGGCCGACTTCAAGCGCATGGACTATGAAGTCGAGCTCGGCTTCGTTATCGGCAGCCCGGCCAAGCGCGTCTCCGTCGAGAACGCGCTCGACTATGTCGCGGGCTATTGCATCGGTAACGACGTCTCCGAGCGCAGCCTCCAGAAAGGCGGCCCCGGCGAATGGATCAAGGCCAAGAGCTACGATAGTTTTGGCCCGTTGGGTCCGTGGCTTGTCACCACGGACGAGATCCCAGATCCGCAAAATCTCGAACTCACCATGGATCTCAATGGCGAGCGCATGCAGACGGGAAACACCTCGACCATGATCTTTCCTGTGGCCGAACTCGTCAGCTATATCAGCAAATACATGACGCTCATGCCCGGCGACGTTGTCATCACCGGAACGCCGCCCGGCGTCGGCATGGCCCGCAATCCGCGCGTATTCCTGAAAGCCGGAGATGAGATGGTGCTGCGCGTCGCGGGGCTCGGCGAGCAACGCACGACGGTTGTCGCCGAAAGCTAGGCGTCCGTTCGCCCCTCTTCAGGCGCGGGCCACATCGCGTGGAAATGATGGACGGGCCCGCGTCCCTGCCCGATCTGTATCTCGTCGGCGGCGATGATCGCCGCGGTGACATACATCTTGGCAAGCTTCACGGCCCTCTCCAAGCTCTCACCCTTGGCGAGTTCGGCGGCGACTGCGGCGGACAGCGTGCATCCGGTGCCGTGTGTGTTCGCGGTGTCGTGACGCGGTGCCTCGATCCGTTGAATGCCATCCCCGCCGGCGAAAATGTCGAGCGCCGTTTCCGCCATGGACTCTCCGCCGGTCAACAGGACAGCGTCCGGGCCAAGGGCCAGCAGTCGCTCGGCCCTCCCCTCCAGCATCTGTTCGCGGCTTTCCATTGGCTCGCCGAGCAAGGCCGCGCCCTCGGCGAGGTTGGGCGTGACGAGTGTCGCGCGCGGTACGAGCTTCTCGCGCAACAGGCCGACCGCATCTTCATCGAGCAAAAGATCGCCGCTCGTCGCTACCATCACCGGATCGAGCACGATCGGCACGTCCGGAAAGTCGTCCAGGCCTGTGGCGACCGCCTCGACAATCTCGCCGGTTGCCAGCATGCCGATCTTGATCGCCCCGACCGACAGATCGCACGCGACCGCGCGCATCTGTGCGAGGACGAATTCGGGCGGAACCGCCATCACCTCGTCGACGCCGCGTGTATTCTGGGCCGTGAGCGCCGTAATGACACTCGCGCCGTAAACGCCGAGCGCGGAGAAGGTCTTGATGTCGGCCTGAATTCCCGCGCCGCCCGATGAGTCCGAGCCGGCCACGGTGAGCGCAATCGCGGTCCTATCTCTCTTCATGAGTGACCACTAACTACCGCCGGCCGCCAAGGGCAAGCATCCAATTCCGGCAAGCGCCGTAGATGCTCCGGCCTATCAACCGATTGTCGCCAGGGACGGGAACGCTTGAAGGATCCAGCTCGCGATCAGCGTCATCGAGTCCGTGAGGAACAAAATGCCGGTCAGCACGAGGAAGCCGCCGAGGATCTTCTCGACCGCTCCCAGATGCTTCCGGAACCGCTGTAAGGCGCTCATGAACGGTCTCACGGCCACCGCGGCTAGAATGAAGGGAATGCCCAGCCCCAGAGAATAGACGAGAAGCAGGCTCACGCCCTTGCTGACAGTGTCTTCGCCGGCCGCGACCGCGAGGATCGCCCCGAGAACCGGCCCGATGCAGGGTGTCCATCCAAAGGCAAAGGCAAGACCGATGAGATACGCGCCGAACAGACCGGCGGGACGCGTGTCGGCGTGATAGCGCGCCTCGCGGTGGAGGATCGGGATGTGAATCACGCCCAGGAAATGAAGTCCGGCGATGATGATCACGATGCCGGCGATCTTGGACAGGAGCGGCAGGTTCGCCACCACGGTCTGCCCGAGCACGGTCGCGGTGGCCCCAAGGATCACGAAGACCGTGGTGAAGCCCAGCACGAAGGCGATCGAGGACAGCACCACCGTTTGGTAGACGTGAGACGGCGTCTCGTCCTCGCCCGTGAGCTGGTCGAAGGTCGTCCCGCCGAGGAAGCACAGATAAGGCGGGACGAGCGGCAGAACGCATGGGCTGAGAAAACTCAGGAAGCCTGCCAAGAGCGCGCCGAGATAGGTGATATCCATGTGGCTGTGCTAGTCCGCTTCAACGGCGAGAGCAAGGCCGCCCACCAACTCGTGAAGATCGTTGATCACCGCATCCGCCCCGAGAGAAGCGACGGGGATCGACGAGTACCCATAGCTGACCAGAACGGTTGCCTTGAGTCCGGCCGCCCGCGCAGTCTTCACGTCCGTCTCGCTGTCGCCGACCATGATCGTGTTTTCCGGCCGCGCGCCGAGTCCGTTGACAAGATTGAGAAGCTGGGCGGGATCGGGCTTGCGCGGAAAGCCGCTATTCGCACCGCATACAGCCACGAAGAACGTCTCGATGCCAAGCCCCCGTACGACGTCACGCGCGATCGGCTCGTGCTTATTGGTGAGAATGGCACTGCCGATCCCGGCCCGCCCGAGCGCGGCCAGCATCTCGCGCGCGCCGGGATAGAGGCGCGAGCGTTCGCAAGGCTGCGCCGCGTAATGTTCCAAGAGCCGGCGATAGGCCTCGTCACGCGTCTTCCCATCCAGCACCGCGTCGTGCCGGGCAAACCCGCGCTCAAGCACTTTCGCAAGTCCGTTGCCCACCATGCCACGCACTACATCCTCGGCGTGCGGGGCCAAGCCGAACTCGGATAGCGTGCGATTGAGCGCCACGGTCATGTCGCCTACCGTGTCGGCGAGCGTGCCGTCGAGATCGAAGACCACGGCACCGCAGGATCGCAAACTATCCATCAGCGGGCGGCACATCCGGCGGTCGCCGCCTCCCGGATCGCGGCGATGTTCTTGGCGTAGTCGCCGCCTTTGAACACGGCCGATCCGGCCACCAAGGCATTGGCGCCCGCTGCGGTCACGAGGCCCGCCGTATCGGCGTTGACGCCGCCGTCGACCTCCAGATGGATGGGCCGGTCGCCAATCATCCTCCGGATCGCGCGAACCTTCTCGACCTGCACCGGGATGAAGGTTTGTCCGCCGAAGCCCGGATTGACCGTCATCACGAGAACGAGGTCGACTTTATCGAGCACATATTCGATGGCGCTCTCGGGCGTCGAGGGCGTGAGGCTCACGCCCGCCTTCTTGCCTAGGCTCCGGATATGCTGCAGGGACCGGTCGAGATGAGGCCCGGCCTCCGCATGCACCGTGATGATGTCCGAGCCCGCCTTTGCGAAAGCTTCCAGATACGGATCGCATGGCGCGATCATCAGATGCGTGTCGAACACTTTGTCCGAATGCGGACGGAGTGCCGCGACGACATCCGGGCCGAAGGTGATGTTCGGTACGAAGTGCCCGTCCATCACGTCGAGATGGACCCAGTCGCAGCCGTCGCGGTCAATCGCGCGCACCTCATCGCCGAGCTTGGCGAAGTCGGCGGAAAGGATCGACGGCGCGATGACGATATCGTTCGGCATGTCAGGCGACCGTTGCCCCCGCGGCAACCTTGGCACCCGCGAGAGCCGCGACGCCGGGCAATTGCTTTCCGGCGAGCCATTCGAGGAAGGCGCCGCCCGCCGTCGAGATATAGGTAAAGTCGCCGGCAACGCCTGCCATGTTGAGCGCGCGCACCGTGTCGCCCCCGCCAGCGACGGAGATCAGAGTGCCGGCTCTCGATTGTTTGGCGGCCTCGCGGGCAAGAGCGTAAGTCCCTTCCCCGAAAGGCGCGATCTCGAATGCGCCGAGTGGTCCGTTCCACAGGATCGTACGGGTGTTCGCGAGTTTGTCCTTCAACCTCGCGATGCTCGCCGGCCCCTGATCGAGTGCCCCCGCATCGGAGGGAATCTCGTTCACGCCGCATACGGAGGTTTCGACCCCCTCGGCGAGCTCGTTCGCCACCACGACATCGACCGGCAGAACGATCTCGCAGCCGGACGCCTTCGCCTTTTCGGTGATCTCCTTGACGGTCGATACGAAGTCCGGTTCGTGGAGCGACTTGGCCACGTCGATCCCTTGCGCGAAGAGGAACGTGTTGGCCATGCCGCCACCGACGACGATCATGTCCATCCGCTGTGCGAGGTTCGTGAGCACATCGATCTTGGTGGATACTTTCGCGCCGCCGACCACGGCCATCACGGGGCGTTTCGGATCTTCCAGCGCCGCGCTCAGGGCCTCGATCTCCGCCATCATCGCCATCCCCGCATAGGCCGGCATGAGATGGGCAATCGCCTCGACCGAGGCATGGGCGCGATGCGCGCAGGAAAACGCATCGTCCACATAGATATCGCCAAGCGCCGCCAGCTGCTTGGCAAACGCGGTGTCGTTCTTCGTTTCGCCGGCGTGGTAGCGAAGGTTCTCCAGCAGCGCCACGTCGCCGTCCTTGAGCGAGGCGACGCCTGCTTCAACCTCTGGCCCGATGCAGTCGTCGAGGAAGAGCACCTTCGCGCCAAGCAACTCTTCCAACTTGACCGCGACCGGCCTCAGCGAGGTGTCTGGAGAGCGTTCGCCCTTCGGCCGTCCGAAATGGGAGAGCAGAACGACCTTCGCGCCGTTCTTGCGCAGCGCCTCGATCGTCGGAAGCACGCGTTCGATGCGCGTCGCATCGGCCACGGCGCCCGCTTCGACGGGGACATTGAGATCGGCACGGACGAGAACGCGTTTGCCTTTCACATCGAGCCCATCGACGGTCTCGATGCTGGCAAGATCTATATCGGCCATGCCGTTCCCCGATGTCATAGCAGGCGGCCCATCGCGACGGCGGTATCGCTCATCCGGTTGGAGAAGCCCCACTCATTGTCGTACCAGGCGACGACGCGGCAGAACGTGCCTTCGATGACCTGCGTCCCGGTCAAGTCGAAAACCGAGCTGAGAGGGTCGTGATTGAAGTCTGAGGAGACGAGCGGCTTGTCGTTGATGCCCATTACGCCGAGGAGCGGCGGCTTGGATGCGGCCTCGACGAGCGCGTCGTTGATCTCGGCTTCGGTCGTCTTGCGCGACGCCTCGAAGGTCAGATCGACCAGGCTGACATTGGGCACCGGCACGCGGATCGAAGCGCCATCGAGCTTGCCTTGCAGCTCCGGCAGCACGAGCCCGACGGCCTTGGCGGCACCCGTCGAGGTCGGGATCAAATTGGACGCGCTGGCGCGGGCCCGGCGCGGATCGGAGTGGAGTGTGTCCACGGTGCGCTGATCGCCGGTATAGGCATGGATCGTGGTCATGTAGCCGCGCTCGATGCCGACGGTCTTGTGTAGGATCTCGGCGACGGGCGCCAGGCAGTTGGTCGTGCAAGAGGCATTCGACACGACGACATCGGCGTCGGTGAGCTTGCTGTCGTTGACGCCGTACACCACCGTGAGATCGGCACCCGAACACGGCGCCGAAACGAGAACGCGCTTGGCGCCCGCACTCAGATGCTGCGCCGCCGCTTCCCTCTTTGTGAAGCGGCCTGTGCATTCCATGACGATGTCCACACCAAGCTCGCCCCAGGGCAGCTTTTCCGGATCGGGTTCCGACAGAACGGCGACGTCCTTGCCGTTCACGCGAAGATTGGTGCCATCCACGGCGATCTCGCCCGGAAACCTTCCGTGAACGGTGTCGAACTCGAGCAGCAGCGCGTTCATATCCGCCGAGCCGAGATCGTTGATGGCGACGAATTCGAGATCGTCGCGGCCTGCTTCCATGTACGCCCGGAACGTCAGCCGGCCGATACGGCCAAATCCATTAATGGCAACGCGTGGTGTAGCCATGTCCTCCCTACCCTTTATGCGAATATGTCTTAACCGAGCAGCCCACGCGCCGCGGCCACGACGGCCTCGGGCGTGATGCCAAAATGCTTATAGAGATCCTGGGCCGGAGCGGAAGCGCCGAATCCGCGCATTCCCACAAAGGCTCCCTTCGGGCCGAGCCATTTCTGCCAGCCAAACTCGATGGCGGCCTCCACCGCGACGCGGGGACCAGATCCCAGCACAGCTTCGCGGTAGTCCGCATCCTGCGCGTCGAACAGCTCCCAGCAGGGCATTGACACGACGGCGGCTTTGATGCCTTCGCCGCTTAAGGCCTTGGCGGCATCCACCGCCAGCGACACTTCCGATCCCGTCGCGAGCAAGGTGACGTCGCGGCCGCCGTCGGGCTCGACTAGGACATAAGCGCCTTTGGCCGAGAGATTTTCGGCCGTGGCCCCAGTTCTCAGCAACGGCAGGCCCTGACGCGTCAAAGACAGGATCGCCGGCGTATCCTTCGATGTCAGCGCGATGTCCCAGCACTCGGCGCATTCGACCGAGTCCGCTGGCCGCATCACGTTCAGATTGGGGATCGCCCGGAGCGCCGCCAATTGCTCGACCGGCTGATGGGTCGGGCCATCCTCGCCGAGGCCGATGGAATCGTGGGTCATCACGTAGACGACGCGCTGCTCCATCAGTGCCGAAAGCCGGATCGACGGGCGGCAATAGTCGGAAAAAACCAGGAACGTGCCCGCATAGGGGACGATCCCGCCATGGAGCGCCATGCCGTTCATGGCCGCCGCCATGGCATGCTCGCGCACGCCGTAGTGAATGTAGTTTCCTGAAAAGTCCCCAGCTTTCACGGCGTTATGCTGCTTGGTCAACGTGCCGACCGACCCAGTGAGGTCGGCCGAACCGCCGATCAAGCCGGGCACCACGGGGACTAGACGTTCCAGAACCTTCTGCGAGGACTGGCGCGTTGCAAGCTTCGCTCCCTCCGCCACGAAGTCCGCCTTGACCCCTGCAACGACCTTGGTGATGGCTGCCGCGACATCTGCATCGACGGGATCGACCAGGCGGTCGCGCGCGGCTTTGTCCAACTTGCCCGCCGCCGCGCTCCAGCGATCGAAAGCGGCCCCGTTCCTTTCGCCCGCCTTGCGCCATTCGGCGAGGATGTGGTCCGGGACGACAAAGGGGGCGTGGTGCCAGCCAAGGGTCTCGCGCGCCGCGGCAATCTCCTCCTCGCCGAGTGGCGCGCCATGGGTCGACGACGATCCTTGCTTGTTGGGCGCGCCGTAGCCGATCACGGTGCGGCAAGCGATGAGGGACGGCCGATCGGAGACGTTGCGCGCGTTCTCGATCGCCAGCGCCACGGCCTCCGGATCGTGACCGTCGACAGCGGCCGTATGCCAGCCGGACGCCGCGAAGCGCTGGAGCTGATCGTCGGTGACGGCAAGGTCCGTCGGCCCATCGATCGAAATCTGGTTGTCGTCGAACAGGACAATGAGCCGGCCAAGCTTCAGGTGTCCTGCGAAGGAAATGGCCTCCTGGCTTATTCCTTCCATGAGACAGCCGTCGCCCGCCAGGCAATAGGTGAAATGGCTGACAATGTCGTCGCCATAGCGCTCGTTCTGAAGCCGCTCCGCCAGGGCCATGCCAACGGCGTTGCCGATCCCCTGCCCCAGCGGACCCGTTGTCGTCTCGATCCCCGGCGCATGGCCATATTCCGGATGCCCCGCCGTTCGGGCACCGAGCTGGCGGAAACGCTCGATCTCGCCGATATCCATGTCCGGATAGCCGGTGAGATAGAGCAGCGCGTAGAGGAGCATCGAGCCGTGGCCGGCCGAAAGCACGAACCGGTCCCGGTCCGGCCACTCCGGATGGGCGGCGTCGAATTTTAGGAAGCGCCTGAACAGAACCGTCGCCACGTCGGCCATGCCCATGGGCATGCCGGGGTGGCCGGAATTGGCCTTCTGCACGGCGTCCATTGCGAGCGCACGGATCGCATTCGCCATATCCTGATGTGTTACGTCCGCCAAAGCCTGATCCTGCATCGATGGCTCCCAGCCTCGTGTTGTCCCCGAGCGTAACGCCTAGTAGGCGCGTACGCCCATCGCCGCCTTGACCGCGTGATAGCCGACGAGAAGCTGGGTTAGTGCCAGCGGGTGGCTCTTGCTCGCGCCATTGGCACCGTTGGCGACATCGATGCAACCGATCTGGCCGCGTAGATGGCCCGCCTCCGGGATGAGATTCCAGAGCAGATCCTCGATCCGCTCGGCTCTCTTGTCGGAGATATTGCCGTTGATCTCAAGTACGTCGACGGGTTTTCCATCTCTATCGCGCGCAAGCTCGAGATGCAGCCCCGCATTGCCGGTCCCGTCGAAGAGCGGCGAGAAGTCCGGATGCGGCAAGGTGGGGCGCAACAGATGCCGCACATTGAGGTCGGTATCGGACCCATCAGCCTCTGCCGGCGGCTGAAAACGGATGACGATATCCGCGAAGGTACGCTGTGGATGGATGAATTTCGAGCTGTCGCGCTTGCGGCGTTCGAGCGATGCAACCACGTCTTCCAACCTGTAATTCCGCTTCGTGGTATCACGGTGGATCTTCCATTTGATCCTCAGATCGTCCGCCGGATCGAGATAAATCTTGACGTCGTAGCAGTCGCGCATGGCGCGCGTGCTGTAGCCGAGCAGTCCCTCAACGATCACGAATTCGGTCGGCTTGAAATAGCGCGGGCGCCCGAGTGTCCCCTGCTGATGGCAGTATACGGGCTTCAGGATCGGTTCGCCTTTTCTCAGAAGGCGCAAGTGCTGCTCGAGGATGTCGACGTAGTTGGCGCGGGGATCGAGGGCGGAGAGGCCCGCTTCGCTGCGCTCTTTCCGGGTGTAGCAGTGATAATCGTCCGTGCAGAAGACCGAGCAGTGCTCCTCGCCCAGAATCTGCGCGATTCCGGCCGATAGGGTCGTCTTCCCCGACGCCGAATCACCCACGATTCCGAGGATGATCGGATGATCTACCCGCTCGGGCATAGACTGCTCCCAGGCGCTTCCAAGCTCTACGGCTACTTAGGCGACGTCGCGAGCCGCCACGCTCGCAAGGCGGTCGTTCGGCAAATAGCTCGTCATGATCTGCCGTTCGCCCGTCGCCCCGGTTATCATCATGGTCTGCACCTTGTAGTGCGATTTCCCGCGTTCGACGCCTTCGAGCATAAGGCCGGTGGTGATGCCCGTCGCACAAAAGAAGACGTCGTCGGACGTGATCAGCTCGTCGCGCTGGAACCAGCGCGTGGTATCGATCCCCGCATCGTGGACCGCCTGGCTCTCGGTTTGGAGCTGAGGATCGACCCGCGCCAGGAATTCGCCGCCGATGGCGCGAACGGCGCAAGCCGACATGATGCCTTCCGGCGTTCCGCCGGTCCCCATCAGCGCATCGATTGACGAGCCGGGAATAGCGGCCATGAGCGCGCCAGCGACGTCGCCCGCTGGGTACATTGCCACCCGCGCGCCAGCCGCCAGGATCTCATTGACGAGGTCGCGATGGCGCGGCTTTTCGAGGACGAAAACGTTGAGGTCGTAAATGTCCTTGCCGAGGACCTTGGCCAGCTCCTCAAGCTTCTTCCCGGTGGGCCAGGCCGGATCGATCTTGCCGCGCGCCGGGGCCGAGGCCACGAACTTCTCCATATAGAACGCCGGTCCTGGGTTCATCATTGCGCCGCGTGGCGCAACGGCCAAAACCGCCAGGGCGTTGGTCAGGCCGCGCACGAGGTAACTTGTGCCCTCGACCGGATCGACGGCGATGTCGGCCTTGAAGGCCGCACCGGGCCGGCCGAGATGTTCGCCGCGCTGCGGCTGCGGTGCTTCGCCCGCCGTCGCCTCGCCAATGACCACCACCGCATCGAGGTCGATCTCGGCAAGCGCGGACCGCATGGCATCGAGCGCCGCCCTGCCCCCATCGTCCGCGTCACCGCGGCCGATCCAGTTAAACGCCGCGCACGCCGCCCGCTCGGTCACGCGGCGCAAAGCATAGATGAGGTCCGGGTTGACCGGGCTCTGGGTCTCCATAGCGTCTCCTCCACGGCACCTCTGCCAGATTGTCCCTGACAGCCCGGCCGGATTGAAAACCGGCCTTATCGCCAGAATGCTCTCTCAGAGCAAGGCTTGCGCCCTATATAGCTTATGGGTGGCTGGAGCCCAAATTATCTAGGTCTTTGGCCATTTAACCCCAAGTTTTGGCCGACGGTCAGCCGTTCCGTCTTGGGTCCAACCAATCGCGTAAGCCATCCCCCAGCACATTGATGGAGATCAGCACCGCGATGAGGACGAGGCCTGGCAGAACCGTAACCCACCAGCTCCCCGCGAATATGAGGTCGTAGCCGGACCGAATCAGCGTGCCGAGGGACGGCTTGGTGACTGGCATGCCGAGGCCGAGAAAGGACAAGGCCGCCTCGGCCATGATGGCGCCCGCAACTTGCGTGGTCGCGACGATGATGAGCGGCGACAGACTGTTGGGCAGAATATGCCGGCGCAGGATGGTCCAATCGCTGTCGCCGACCGCGCGGGCGGCGCGGACATAGTCCTTGGTCGCCTCGACCAGAACGGCGGAGCGTGCCGTACGCGCGAAAATCGGCCACTCCGCCAGGCCGATGACAACGACGAGCAGCGGCACGGCGAATTGGCTCAGGGCCTCGCCTCCGAGCCCCGCCCGCACCAGCGCCATGGCGACGATGGCCATCATAAGCGTCGAGAGCGCGAGCTGGATATCGGCCAGCCGTGTGACGATGCTGTCGGTACGCCCGCCGAAATAGCCCGCGAGCAAACCCAAAGAGATGCCGATCGCCGCCTGGATGATCACGGCCAAGATCCCGATCAACAGGGAGATGCGCGCGCCGTAGAGAATGGCGCTGAAGAGATCGCGCCCTTGCGCATCCGTCCCCAGCAGGAACCTCGGATCGCCGTCCGCCTGCCAGACCGGCGGCAGCTCGGCGTCGAGGATGTCGAAGCTTGCGAGATCGAAGGGATCGTGCGGGGCAATCAGCGGCGCCGCGAAGGCCGCAATGGCGATGACGCCTAAGATCGCGGCCGCCAAAATGGCACCGGGGCGCCGGAGCGCGAACGCCGCCGCGCCGCGCGAGACGAGGCCTGGCTCGCGCGCGGTCATCGTGCCCCGCCCAGACTGACGCGCGGGTCGAGCGCCAAGCTCGCAAGATCGACGAGCGTGTTCACCGCGACGAACAGCAGCCCGACGAGAACGAGATAGGTCGTGATGAGCGGGATGTCTGCGCGCGTTACGGCTTCGAGAAAGAGAAAGCCCATGCCCGGCCATTGGAAAACAGTCTCGGTGAGGAGCGTGTAGGCGATGAGCGTGCCCGCCTGCAAGCCGCCGACCGCGACAATCGGAAGAAGGGCATTGCGCAACGCATGCACGACCCAGACGCGCAAATGAGAGGCCCCCTTGGCCCGCGCCGTCCGCACATAGTCGTGCCGCAACTCCTCCAACATGGCGCTCCTGACCAGCCTGATGAAGAGCGGCAGCATGATCGAGGATAAGGTGAGCGCCGGCAGCAAGAGGTGTTCCAGCCCGTCCACGGTGAGAAGACCTGTCGTCCAGGGCCCGAGCGCGACGGTCTCGCCGCGTCCGAAGGCGGGAAGCAATCCGAGCCAAACGGAGAAGATCGTGATCAGAATGATCCCGGTGAGGAACACCGGGACGGAGATGCCGAGCACGCTAAGGCCGAGAATGAGCCTTGCGCCGATGCGCTCCGGACGAACAGCGCAGTAGATTCCCGCCGGAACGCAAAAAAGCAGCACGATCAGGCCGGCGCCGAGCACCAGTTCGAAGCTCGCCGGAAACTTGGCCAGGACCACCTCGACCGTCGGCTTCTTGTAGATAAACGACGTCCCTAGGTCCCCATGCGCCGCGCCAACGAGATAGCGGCCAAACTGCACCGGCCACGGCGCATCGAAGCCGAGTTCCTTGCGCAGTTCGGCGCGTTCGGACTCCGGAACCGCCTGCCCCATGAGCTCCCGAAGCGGATCGCCGAGGTTCGTCCGCACGGCAAAGGCGATGACGAGGATCGCCAACATGACGAGAAGAGCTTGGCCGAAGCGCCGCACAACGAAAGCAAGGCCGGAAAGCGCTGCGTGCATTTCAGCGGATCGCTCTTGCCGCTCGCGGCATCACCGGGGCCGCGTGAGGCCGAAGCCGACGGTCCCCGCCACCAGCGCCTGCCAAGGGACAAAAATCACCGGCGGCATGAGAAATGCCGCAGCGGGATATAGCAGCGCGCCAGCCGCCGCACCGATCAGCACGACCAGAATCCAATTTTCCGAGCGCCGCATCGCGCGCGCCGAAATTCCCGCGCCGAATGCCGCCAGGCCCGCACCGACCGCACCGGCCACCACACCGCCGAGAACGAGCCCCAGTACCTGGCGGCCTTGCTTCGCGCCGAAATCGGCGCCGAACACTTCCGAACCGACCAAGGCCTGATACAGGTCGTTCGCGGTGTTCACTGCCGCAAGCCAGCCGACAAGCACCAAGGCGAATGTCAGGCCACATTTGCCAAGATCGCGCGTGATCCAAAGCCATATGCAAAACGCCATTCCGGCGGCGAACACGACTCCGGCATGAAGGGGACTGCCCGTGGCGTTGAGAATGAGCCCATCCCCGTCGAGACGAATTTCGGGCAACGGTGACGGCAGGCTCGAAACAAGCCCCGTAAATACGCCGATCGCCAACATCACCCCCACCACGCGGGTGCGATCCGGCAACCGCGGCTCGGCATCGTCTTTGAGGAAATCCCACCCCATTCCCGATAGCGGGCAATTCCAATCTCGCTGCCGCCCCTCTGACTGTCGCCGCTCCGACCGCCGCAATGTCGCGGCCGCACCCAAGGCGACACTCGATTCCACCCGCCGCACGGCACAACTATAGCGTAAGGAGATAGAACAGACCAATGTGACGAGGTCGGCTCCGGGGCGCGTCAGGACCGCTCGCTCGCCGATTTCAGTTGGGAAAGCCCCTTCTCGAGATCGCTGCCCATCATATCGAGACCGTTCATCACCAAGCAGAACGCCTTCTCGACGAAATTGTGCATACCGCTGAGGGTCCAAGTGACATCCGTCTGCTCGCCGTTCGGCGCGAAGCTGAAGTCGGAGTTCGTGCTGCCTTCGAACGGCCTCGTGAATTCCACTTTGATTTTCACGGCTTCGTCCGGCTTGCTCTCAATGAGAGTCATCTTGCCCGCGCCGACATCGTCATTGCCGTCCCAGGTCATCACCGTGCCTTCGCCGGCCTCGGGCCCTTCGAATGCGATCTTCGCATTCGGGTCGATCTTGGCCCAGGGAGACCACGACTCCCATTTGTGGAAATCGTTCACGTTGGCAAAAACCTCCGACGCCGGAGCGTCGACCGTGACGGTTCGTTCGACACGATAGTCGGATGGCTGGAGCGCGACATAGATTGCGAACGCGGCGAGGAGCGCCACAAGTACAAGCACAATCTTTTTGAGCATTGTCCTTCCCTCCCAGAGAGGCGACAGGATCTTATTCGATCACGAGATCCCCAAGATAGGGCATGTCGATGACATTCAATACGGGTTCGATGTTCACGTTTTTGCGCGCGGCCCAAGCAAGGTGCTGCCATTGGATGGGCAGCAGCGCGGCATCGTCCGCCAGGATGCGCTCGATCTTCTTCAGCACCGCTGTGCGTGCCGCCTCGTCGGTCATCGTTTGGGACTGAACGGTCAGCCGGTCGACTTGCGGGTTCGAATAGTCGCCCGCGTTATATTGACCATATCCGGTCTTGGGGTCCGGGGTCATGGCGAGGAACTCGTAGAAATTCGCCGAGTCCTGCGTGTCGGACTGCCACCCGATCATCAGGACATCGCCGTCGCGCGCATCGAAGCGCTGCCAGTACTGCGCTTTCGGCATGGTCTGAAGATCGACCTTGATGTTGATCTTGGCGAGCATGGCGGCGACGGCCTCGGCGATGCGCGCATCGCCGACATACCGGTTGTTCGGCGCGATCATCGTCACCGAGAATCCGTCCTCGTAGCCAGCCTCTTTCATCAAAGCCTTGGCCTTGTCGAGATCGTAGACCGGCTTCAGGCCGGGATCGTGTCCCGCATAACCTTCCGGACTGAGTTGACCGGCCGGCGTCGCGAAGCCGCGCATGATCTTCTTGGCGATGCCCTCGCGGTTGATTGCGTAACTCATGGCCTTGCGCACGCGCGGATCCTTGAACGCCTCGATGCGATCTTGATTCAACTCGAAAGTCAGCACACGCGTGGACGGCGCCGTAATGAGCGTGCAGCACGAGGCCGCCTCGATCCGTTTCAAGTCCGTCGGCGGAACGGGTGCGATGAAATCCACGTCGCCCGCCAGCAAAGCCGCCACGCGGGTCGCCGGTTCCTTGATCGGCGTCAGCACGATCTTCTGCACGTTTCCGGGCGAGTTCTTGTCCCAATACCCGTCGAACCGTTCGAGCTCGAGCCGGATACCCTGCTCGCGGCCGGTCACCATGAAGGGCCCTGTCCCACTCATATTGGCCGAAGCGAACGATGAGCCGTGTTTGACCACCGCATCCTTGGGCCGGCCCTTTTCGTCCGTACCCGAATAGAATTCGCGGTCCATCGGAAAGATGTAGGTCGCGAGATTCAGCACCAGCGGATACGGCGCCTTGGTGACGATATCGACCGTGAGATCGTCGACCTTATTGGCCGATTCAAACGGCTCGAACAAAGCCTTGAAATCAGGACTCGTTTTGAGCCGGTTCAAGGTCCAGACGACGTCGTCCGCGTTGAACTTCCGCCCCGAATGGAACGACACGCCATCGCGCAGATGAAACCGTAAGGTGACGTCGTCCAGTTGCTCCCAACTCTCCGCGAGCCGAGGCTCAAAGGAATTGTCCTTGCGGCGGCGAACCAGCGGATCGAACACGAGATGGGAGAGCTGCAGCGTCGCGCTGGCTAGCTGTTCGTGGGGATCGAGCGAGGTGGGATCGGCGTCGTAAGCCATGCGAAGCGTCTTGCCGCCCGCAAAGGCCATCGGCGCGACAGCGACCAGCGCCGCGACAAAAATCGAGAGAAATCGGACCATGGAAGCGGTTTTTCGCCCGAAACCAGGCCTTCCGTCCAGCCTCAAACCGACGCAAGCGACATCGTGACAGAGGCAATGGAGTGCCCGGTCCCCTTGCCTCTTGAGCCATGCCCGATAAAGTCGCCCACCCGCGCCCGAACAACGTCAGGAGTTTCCCCGTGTCCGGCTTTTTTGTAGCAGGCACCGACACAGATGTCGGCAAGACGCTGGTTTCGGCTTGGCTTCTATCGCATCTCGACGGCGTTTATTGGAAGCCGATCCAAGCGGGCACGGAGCCGACGACCGACTCGGCGACCGTGCAACGCCTGGCGGAACTTCCCGTCGGACACGTTCTGCCCGAAGCCTATCTCCTGCCCGAACCGATAGCGCCTCACGAGGCCGCCCGGCGGGCCGGCATCGCGCTCGACATGGCGAAGATCACGCTCCCGCCCCATGACGGGCTCGTGGTGGTGGAGGGCGCGGGCGGGCTGATGGTTCCGATCGCGGATGGCGCGTACATGATCGATCTTGCGGACGCCCTCGACCTTCCGATCATTCTCGTGACGCGGTCGACGCTGGGTACGATCAATCACACGCTGTTGTCGCTGGAGGCGATCCGGCGCCGCGGTCTGCCGCTTGCCGGCGTCGTGATCAGCGGGCCGGAAACGCCCCATAACCGCGCGGCCATTCAGCGCTTCGGCCAAGTCGAAGTGATCGCCGAGATTCCGTTCCTCGAGACAGTCGATCGCAGCACGCTAAGAACCATCGATCCCGAACTCGACCTCCTCAAACTTGCAACGGTAACGACGTGAACGAACAGTCCAATCCGCTTACCGCGGCGTCGCCCGACGATATCGTCGGGCGCGACAAACGCTATATCTGGCACCCTTACACGCAGCACGGCACCGAGACCGATCCGCTGGTCGTCGCCCGCGCAAAGGGCGCGTCGCTGTTCGACGCCGACGGCCGCGAGATCCTGGACATGATTTCGTCCTGGTGGACGTGCACGCACGGCCACGCCCATCCCAAGATCAACGCCGCGATCGCGCGCCAGGCGGAGACCATCGAGCATGTGATGTTCGCCGGCTTCACCCATGCGCCCGCCGTCGACTTGGCCGAGACGCTTGCCAGCCTCCTGCCCGGCGATCTCAACCGCGTGTTCTACTCCGACGACGGCTCCACCTCGGTGGAGGTGGCGATCAAGATCGCCTACCAGTCATGGATCAATCGCGGTGAGACGCGCAGCACATTGATCGCTTTCGAGGGCGGCTATCACGGCGACACGCTCGGTGCGATGTCCGTTGGGTGCAGCTCGCAAATGTTCGGCGCGTTCAAGGACCTGATGTGCGACGTGCGCGTCGTGCCGTTCCCGGCGACGTTCGACGGCGACGATGCGGTGGACGAACGCGAGGCGGCCGCGCTCTCGGCCTTGGAGGCGACGCTTTTCGAGTGCAAGGACACCATCGCGGCGATGATTATCGAGCCGATGATGCAAGGTTCGGCGGGAATGCGCTTCTGCCGGCCGGGCTTCCTCGCACGCATGGTCGAGATGGCGCGTGCCGCGGGCGTGCTGGTGATCTTCGACGAGGTCGCGACAGGTTTCGGACGCACGGGACGCCTCTTCGCGATGGAACATGCGGGCGTCACACCGGATCTCGTCTGCCTCTCGAAGGGACTGACCGGCGGATATATGCCGCTCGCCGCGACCGTTGCCCGGGACTGGCTGTTCGATCTCTTTCTCGGTCAGGATTTCGACCGGGCGCTGCCGCACGGGCACTCCTTCACGGCCAATCCCCTCGCCTGTTCGGCCGCCCTCGCGGCGCTCGGCCTTTACGCGGAAGAACAAACAATGATGCGCATCGTCAAGATCAACGCGGCGCACCGAACCATGCTCGACGTACTGGCCGCGCGGACGGACGTTTCCAGGCAGCGCGTTCTCGGCCCGGTTCTCGCATTCGAGCTCAACGAAGGCGGCGCATATCAATCCGAGGCCAGCCGGAAGCTCAGGGCCTGGTACATTGCGAACGGATTCAACATCCGGCCGATCGGGCCTACCGTGTATCTGATGCCGCCCTACTGCATCACGGACGAAGAGCTCTTGCGCGCCTATGCCTGCATGATCGAAGGGTTGGACCGGCTTGCTTCAGGATCGCTCTAGACGTCCATAGACGATGTGCCACGTAACGCGTCCGCCAAAGAGCAGATTCGTGGTTCGGATCGCGCGCCGGAGCTCGCCCGCGGTCAAGGGTTCGTAGCCGTCGCGGGGTTGCAGCCCGCCCACGGCTTTCATGCGGCGTAAAAAAGAAAGCGAATCCTTATCGGGCGTTAGATGCTCTTCTTCAACGACGCCCGGAATCGACGGCAGGTTTGGCGTGCCACTCCGCAAGCCTTCGGTTGCAAGCACCGAGCGCCATTCGGCGAAGCAGTCCGGCCCGAGCGTCGCGAACAGAAGAACGCCCCCCGGCGCGAGATGACGCCGGAACCGTTCGACGCTTGCCACGGGGTCGCGTAGCCAATGCAGCATCATGCTTGTCACGACGAGATCGAGATTCTCGTAGGTGGCGGTGGCCGCGGCATCCATGACCTCGAAGGACAGATTCGCGCCGGAGCCGTTTAAATTGCGCTGGCAAGCGCGGATCATCTCCGGTGCGGCATCCGTCAGCAGGAACTCTCCGTCCGGGTAGCGCGCGACCAGACGGCGGCTCAACAGTCCGGTGCCGCAGCCGAGTTCCAGCACGCGCGGCGCCTCGCGATCGGGCAGCATGGAGGCAAGACGCCCCGCCACCCCGTCCTGCAGGTCGGCATGGGTTTCGTAGACCTCGGCCCTCGCGCCGAAGCGGGCGGCGATCTCGGCGCTACGACGAGACAGTATTGGCGAAGTCAACGACATGCTTGGCGCACCGGTCTGGATGGCTCCTTGGCAGAGCATGGCCGCCGCTGGGCAGCCAGATCACATTCTCCTTGCCCCAGACGGCCTCGGACATCGCCGGCGGAACGATGAGATCGTTTTGGGTTGCAAGGCTAAGAATAGGACATTGAAGGCTTTTCTTGAGCCCCTCTGCGTCCCAATGTAACAGCCAATCGAGCCCTTCGTGCAAGCGCGGCACGTCGAGGGCCGCAGGATCGGCGAAATCCGGCACCCCGCACGAACCCCAAAATGCCTTCATCGTGCCGGCCGGGTCGCGGTCGAGACCGCGCTGCAGGGCCATCACCCGCGTCTTCGGCACATGAGGGCAGTAACGGTCGAAGCCTTGCAGCGAGACGAGGCTCTTGAACCGTCCGCCCCCCTCCTTGAGCAGCCACAACACGCCGAGCGAGTGGCCAACGGCAATCGCGTCCTGAGGCCAGTCCGGCATATCGCACGGCCCGCCCGCGACGAAGCCGAGATCGACCCGCGTGACCGTGGCATCGCAGAGACGCGCGATCAGCGGGTCCCACAAGGACGCATTGAAGCCCCAACCATGGACGAGAACGAAATGCATATCAGTCGAACACATACTCGGCGCGCGGTCCCGCGGCCGCCTGAAGCACCTCGACCAGCCGCGAAAGATCCTCGCCGGTGTGGGCGGCGGTGAACGTCAAACGGACACGCGCGGTCCCGTTCGGCACGGTGGGCGGCCGGATCGCCGTGGCCCACAACCCCGCCTCGCGCAGGCGATTGCTCAGGCCAAGCGCGGCCTCGGCCGTGCCGACAATGAGCGGCACGATCTGCGTCAGCGACTGGCCTGTGTCGTAGCCAAGTTCGCGGCATTCGTCCCGGAAGGAGGCCGAAAGGGACGCGACGCGCGCGCGTTCGGTGTCCAGAGATGGGACGAGATCGAGCGCGGCATCGATGGCCCCCAGAACAGGAGGCGGCAGCGCCGTGGAATAGATGAAACCGCCACAGCGGTTGATTAGATAGTCGCGCATCGTGTCCGAACAGGCGACATAGGCCCCGAAGCTCCCCAGAGCCTTGGAGAACGTCCCGATCACGACGTCGGCCCCGTCAGACTGGCCGCTGCCGCCCTTCCCCAAAATGCCGGTGGCGTGGGCATCGTCGACGATCACCATAGCATCGTGCTCGTGCGCGAGTTCTCTGATCTCCTCCATCCACGCGACATCGCCGTCCATCGAGAAGACGCTTTCGGTGAGGATAAATTTCGGGCGATCGCCGGCGGTATGCTGTTCCAGGAGTTCGGCGAGGTGGTTGGCAGACGCATGGCGATAGCGGATCTGGCGCACGCCCGCCGCCTGGCAGCCAAAATGCATGCTGGCGTGATTGAGCCGGTCGGCGAAAACCAGCGGCTCGGCGCCGAGTACGCGCTTGTCGAATAAGGCCTGGAGCACACTCGCATTGGCTTGGAAGCCGGAGGCCATGAGGAGCGCAGCCGGTTTCTGCTTCAGTGCGGCGACCTTCCGCTCAATGCCCGCGAAGATGTCGAGATTGCCGGTGACGAGGCGCGAGGCGCCCGCTCCGGTCCCGAACGCCTTCGCCCACGCGCTTGCGCGCTCCGCGAGAGCATCGTGGAACCGCAAGCCCAGATAGTCGTTGCTGGCAAAATTGACGTATGTCCGCCCGCCGATTTCGAGCCTTCGGGCGTCCCGCGCAACGACATCGGTCAAGTGCCGCCGGAGACGGTTCTGAGCCAGACCTTCGAGGAAGTCCTGATATCGGCTTTCGCTCCCACCCATGATCCTGTATTAGCCTTAGCTCTTATCCCCAGCAATCAATGGCTTGGAGTCCCGTGACAGAAACGTTGGAAAGCTTGAATCCTTTCAAGACTCAACCCCGCGAGGCGGAGACCGGGCGCGAACGCCGCGCTACCCGTCACGACTGGCAGACCTTCGAAATCGTGGACCTGCTCGAGGCTCCGTTGTTCGATCTGATCGACGAGGCGCGGGCCGTGCATCGCCGCTACCACGCCGACGGCCAGGTTCAACTCGCGAGCCTACTTTCCATCAAGACCGGCGCCTGTCCTGAGGACTGCAAGTATTGTCCGCAGTCGGCCCACTACGCGAAGAAGACGGGGCTCGAGCGCGAATCCCTTCTCGACGTGGAGGACGTACTCTCCAAGGCCCGCATCGCCAAGGAGGCGGGGGCCACACGGTTCTGCATGGGCGCGGCTTGGCGCCAGGTGAAGGACGGGCCCGAATTCGAGAAGGTCTTGGACATGGTCCGGGGTGTGCGCGACCTCGAGATGGAAGCTTGTGTGACGCTGGGTATGGTGACGAAGGACCAGGCCGGACGCCTCGCCGAGGCCGGACTCACCGCCTACAACCACAACCTCGACACCTCGCCCGAGTTCTACAGCGAGATCATCACCACGCGGACTTACGAGGACCGCCTTGAGACCATCGCCAATGTGCGGAGCGCGGGCGTTCAAGTCTGTTGCGGCGGCATTATCGGCATGGGCGAGAGCATCGAGGACCGGGCGCGGCTCCTTCAGGAGCTGGCAACGTTCGATCCGCATCCGGAGAGCGTTCCGATCAATGCGCTGGTACCGGTCGCCGGGACCCCGCTCGAATCCCAAGCCAAGGTCGAACCGCTCGAACTCGTGCGCATGGTGGCGGTCGCCCGTATTCTGATGCCAACATCCTTCGTCCGGCTGTCCGCCGGGCGTTCGGCGCTGACGCGCGAGGCGCAGATCCTTTGCTTCCTCGCCGGCGCCAACTCGATTTTCTATGGCGACAAGCTGCTGACGACGGAGAACAACGACGCTGCGGACGACCGCGCTCTCATCGAGGAAGCGGGCCTGCGGATCAAACCGGCCTGCGCCTCCTGATCGCGGGACCGCGCCGATGTCCCGCATCGTCTATGTGAATGGTGCCTTCGAACCCGAGGAAGACGCCAAAGTCTCCATTTTCGACCGCGGCTTCCTGTTTGGCGATGCCGTTTACGAAGTCACCGCCGTGCTCGACGGGCGGCTCGTCGACTTTGCGGGACACGTGGAGCGTCTCGAACGGTCGCTCGGCGAGATCGATCTGCCGCTGCCCATGCCTCACGAAGGCTTGCGCGAAATGCACGAGACGCTCATCGCCGAAAACAAGGTGGTCGAAGGCATCGTGTATCTCCACATCAGCCGCGGCCCCGCCGAACGCGACTTCGCCTATCCGCCCTCGCCCTCTCCGACCGTCGTCGCCTTCACCCAGTCGCGCCCGCTGGTCGATCAGCCACAAGCCAAGACGGGAGTCGCCGTCATCACGATTCCCGACATCCGCTGGAAGCGCCGGGATATCAAATCGACGTCCATGCTGGCTCAGGTGATGGGAAAGCAGGAAGCAAAACGCCGCGGAGCCTATGAGGCATGGATGGTCGAAGACGGCGTCGTGACCGAGGGAACCTCCTCTTCAGCCTTCATCTTGGACGCGAACGGCGTCTTAAGGACCCAACCGCTCGGCCCGCACATTCTGCCTGGCGTCACCCGCCGGGCCATTTTGCGGCTGGCGCGCGAAGACGGTATCCGCCTCGAGGAGCGCCCTTTCAGCGTCGATGAAGCCCACAAGGCGCGCGAGGCGTTCATGACGGCCGCGTCCGCCTTCGTGCTGCCAATCGTCTCAATCGACGGCAGCGCCGTCGGCAATGGAGAACCGGGACCGATCGCCCGCGCCTTCCGCGCGCACTACATCGCCGAAGCGCGGGACGCCTCGGCGTCTGCGTGAGCCACACGCCCCATGGTTCCGGCGGACGAGTAGTACTCCTTGATGGTGCTGTCGACGACGCAGTTGAACCAGTCATCGCCGCCGAACTTGCAACCGTGACGCTTGCTTTGCACCAGCGCCAAGATCGCCACGATCACGATCAACAAGAGTATGAGCCGCATTTCCGGTCCCTCCCTGAAAGAGCCAGCATAACCCAAACACACGTGAAGACGCCGGAATGACGGGGACGAAATCGGCCTAGTCCTGTGCGCCGCTTGTCTTGGTCTCTGCCCGGCTCTCGCCGTCGACATGCGCCTTGAAAAGAACGTCCTCGAGGCTCCGGAAGCGCTCTTTTGCGGTCTTCATTTGCCGAAGCTAGAAATCCCGCCACTTGCTGAGTGCAGGGCCGTCGGCCTCCCACAAAGCACACGTGTCACCGCGATGGCATAACGAACGACGGCCTTACGCGGATTCGGCAGAGTACTTTGATCGATGCGCGGCGGCCGCATAAGCTCCCCCGTATCGAAACGATATCAAGATGTTAGCGCGATTCCAGGACCGTCTAACGACAAGGGCGCCGGCCAAGGCCGGCACCCTTGCGCTCTATCCTTAGAAGTGAATGCTCCGACGTCTAGTTGTCGACGCAGGTCTGGGTCGCTTCGTCCCACGTCTGGCCGTCGGCGCAGTCATCGGGACCGGCAAACGCAACGGTCGCGAACGATGCAGACAGACCCAAGGCAACGACAAACGCAATTACAGTCCTCATGGACGTACATCCTCAAGAAGGAACGCCGGAAACCGGCCGAATCCACCGTTACGAGGCACCCACGGCAAATGCTGGACTGAATGGTGTCGGACCTGGCGACTCTTACGGCTGAATTTTGTTTGCCGTGGAATTTTTTTCTAATTTCGGCCGCACGGAGCACGCCTTGCGTCGGCGTCAGAAACGTCCGCCCAATTGTCGGATGGGCTTGTTGTGGCCGGTCAGTAGCGCCGGCCAAACCGGCCTAGCTCGGTCTCCGCATTCGAGCCAAAACTGACATGCCAGCGTTTGACGCCATGGCGGGTGCGGCGCGGGTCGATTTAGACCCCGCCGGCACCCTCCTTCAGGCGGACTAATGGATTCCGGGAAGCCGATACAGCCGCCAGCTACGACTCAATCCCCACTGCGTCGTGCGCCTCATCGGCCCGTTCGAAGATATGCGGCGCAAGCCCGCGCTTGTTCAAAGCTTGCTCCATCTTCAAGCGCATGAATGTGCTGGTCGTGTACCGTGTCGTCGTCGCATAGTGGTGTTCCAGCATGTATTGGATCATGTCGGCGTAGTCGTCATAGAGATCCTCGGCAATCCGGCATCCATCGTGGTTCACGACGGCGTTGACTCGTTTGCCCGCCTTTTCGCAGGCATCGATCAAGACCTTGGTGAGATCCTCGATGTCGCTCTTCTTCCGTACGCTCCAACCCTCCAGGTTGAGGAAGAGGATGTTGCGATCCGCGTCGTAGCTCACGCGTTCCCAAAGTTTGAGATTGAGCAGATCGGACAAGAGATCCATTGGGTCGTCGTTGAAGATGCGCCGATCCATGGGGACAGGCTTGTTGATGACCGGCTCGAAGTCCATCTGAGCCAGTATGTCCTTCTCGATATCGATCCCCCGTGCCAACTCTATCAGCTCGAGACCGCCGGGCGTCAGCTGGAACACGCAGCGTTCGGTCACATAGATCACCGGCTGCGAGCGTTCCAGGGCGAATGAACCGCTGAACGTGATCTGCTCGACCGCGCGAACGAATTTTCTCGCACGGCCTTCCTTGACGATCTTGAGACCGTCGTTCGCAATTTCCACTTCGAGGCCGCCCGCGGTGAACGTGCCGGCGAACACAACCGCGCGGGAATTCTGAGAAATATCGATGAAGCCGCCGCATCCGTTGAGGCGGCCGCCGAAACGGCTCGAATTGACGTTCCCTTCGGCGTCGCACTCCGCCATGCCAAGGCATGTGAGATCGAGGCCGCCGCCGTCATAGAAATCGAACATCTGGTTCTGGTCGAGAATGGAATGTGCATTCGCCGATGAGCCAAAGCTCGATCCGCCCGCCAGCACGCCGCCAACGGCGCCGGCTTCGGTCGTCAACGTGATGTAGGGCGTCACGCGTTCTTCGTTGGCGATTGCCGCCACGCCGTCGGGCGCCCCAACGCCGAGATTGACCACGCCATTGGGCGGCAACTCGAAGGCCGCGCGGCGCGCGATGATCTTTCGCGGGTTGAGAGGCATTTTCGGCATGCCCTCGACCGGCACGCGAATTTCGCCCGAAAGCGCCGGGTCGTAGATCTTGCCGTAATTCATGCGATGCATCTCGGGCGGATCGGCAACGACGATGCAATCGACCAAGATACCGGGCACCTTCACGTCTTTCGGCTTGATCGAGCCCTGCTCGACGATGCGTTCCACCTGGACGATGACGATGCCGCCATTGTTGTGCGCCGCCATGGCCTGAGCCAAGCAATCGAGCGTCAGCGGTTCTTTCTCCATGCTGATGTTTCCCGACGGGTCGGCACTGGTGCCGCGAATGAAGGCGACATCGATTTTGGTGGCTTTGTAGAAGAGCCACTCTTCACCCTCGACCTCGACGAGCTTGACGATGTCCTCCTCCGTCACCGCGTTGACCTTTCCACCGCCGAGGCGCGGATCGACATAGGTGTGAAGGCCGACCTTGGAGAACAGGCCCGGCTGGCCCGCCGCGCAGGCGCGGTACAGTTGCGAGATGACGCCCTGAGGAAGGTTGTAGCCCCAAATCTTATTCGCCTGAGCGGCCTCCGCGACCTTCGGCATGCGCCCAAAATTGGCGGCAATCACGCGCTTCAGAAGACGTTCGTGGTGCAGGCGGCCCGTCCCGAGACCTTTGCTGTCGCCAGCGCCGGCGCACATGATGAGCGTGAGATCCTGCGGCGATCCGGTCTCGACAAAGCGCTGCTCGAGCGCAGCATGCAGTGCCTCGGGAATGCAGCTCTGCACAAAACCCGTCGTCGTGATTACGTCGTTGTCGCGGATGAGAGCAATTGCTTCTTCGGCCCCAATGACCTTGTCTGTCATCTTGGTTCGTTTCCTCGGTAGTGCCTTTTCTTCAGGATCGCACAAATGGCGAAGCCTTGTCGAAACCTATAGGGCTTCTCGGGCGCTGTCGCTCCCTTCGGCATGCAAATGCCGTGAGCGACCGGAACCGGTCTCGCCCGTGACCGAGGGGAAGAACCATCTTCCTGCACTGACCTATGGAGGAATGGTGGGCGCACACGGACTCGAACCGTGGACCCGCTGATTAAGAGTCAGCTGCTCTACCAACTGAGCTATGCGCCCTCAGAGCATATTGTCGTGCGACACGGCAGCTCCGGCCCAGCGCTTTCGATGCGCCAAGGGGGCTCCCCTTAGCACTCCCTTGGGCGGCCTGTCCAGTTTGGTTTCGGCGAAAATTGGCGCCTCGCCTACCAGAGGCCGCCAACCTCGCCCGGACGGAACGTCACCCTCCGATTGACATGGGCATTCAGCACGAAGCCGAAGCCGATCATCATGGTCAGCATGGATGTGCCGCCATAGGACACGAGCGGAAGCGGAACGCCGACCACTGGCACGAGACCCGTGACCATCGCCACGTTGATGAACACATAGGCGAACAGCGTCAGCCCGATGCCGCCCGCGACGAGCCGCGCGAACATGCTGCGGCAGCGCAGCGCCATGAACAGAATGAAGACAAGCGCCAGCAGATAGAGCGCGAGCAGCACCATGGCGCCGACGAAGCCCATCTCTTCGGAGAACATCGTGAAGATGAAGTCGGTATGCTTCTCGGGCAGGAAATTGAGCTGGGCTTGCGTACCGTGCATGAAGCCCTTGCCGGTCAGGCCGCCGGAGCCGATGGCGATCTTGGATTGGAGAATATGATAGCCCGAGCCGAGCGGGTCGCGCTCCGGATCGATGAAGGTCAGCACACGCTCTTTCTGGTAGTCGTGCAGCTTCTCCCAGGCATGCGGCAAGGCCACGACGACCGCGACGATCGCGGCGCCGAAATAGAACCAGCTGACTCCCGCCAAGAACATCAATCCCGCGCCGATGATCGCGAACAGCGCGGCCGTGCCGAGGTCCGGCTGGACGAGCGCCAAAATGGCCGGCAAACCGATCATCAGGAGGGGCGGGATCAGCGCGTCGGGCCGCCAAATCTTCTCGGGGGGGAGCCACTGATAGTAGCGGGCCATGGCCAAGACGAGGGCGATCTTCATCATTTCGGATGGTTGAAAGCTCAGCTCTCCGACGCCGATCCACCGCCGGGCGCCGCCGCTCTCGACACCGATCAGCGGGACGAGTGCCATCAGCACGAGCGCGCAGAAGAACAGCGGATATGCCCCTTTCAGCCACCAGCGAATGTCGGAAAAGGCGATGGCGAAGAGAAGCGCCAAGCCGACGCAATATCGGATCACCTGCCGGCCGGCCCACGGTTCGAACGCCCCGCCTGCCACCGAGTACAGCGCGGCGATGCCGACTAGAACGATTGCGGTGATCAGCGCCAAAAACGGCCAGTTCAGCAGCAGAAGCTTCTTGGCGAGATCGAGCTTTTGCGCTGGAGCCTGAGCAAAAAGCATCTTCATCCGCCATCCTCCACGATGGCGATCGGACCTGGAACCGCCCCGGAGCCACTGCTCGCGAAAGCCGGGCTCCGTGCCGCATCACGCAAAAGCGCTTCGGTTATCACGTCCTTGACGATGGGCGCCGCGGCGCGCGAGCCGCCTCCCCCATGCTCCACGACGCATGCCGCCGCGTAACGCGGCTTGTCGGCGGGGGCGAAGGCGATGAAGAGTGCGTGGGTCTCGCGCTCGTAGGGCGACAGCTTGTGCTCGTTGCGCGCGTTGACCACCTGCGAGGTTCCGGTCTTGCCCGCCATCAGCACATTGGGAATCTCGAGGGCGGACCTTCGCGCCGTTCCGTGCGGCTCGTTGACGACACCGCTCATGCCGTTACGCACGATTTCCAAGTGGCGCGGATCGAGCTGGAGGAGAGGCCATTCAGGCGCTGGATCGTCGGGCGACAGGACGAGCTTCGGCATGACGGCACGGCCGGATGCGACACGCGCAGCCATGACCGCGAGCTGCAGCGGCGTTGACGAAACGAAGCCCTGACCAATACCGGCGATCACCGTCTCGCCGCCATACCATGGCTCCATGAACTTCGCGCGCTTCCAGGCCTCGTCCGGGATGATGCCGGGCTTTTGCCCCGGCAAGCCGCAATCGTAAGTCCGGCCAAGGCCGAGATGGCGCGCGACCGCCGCGAGGTGTTCGATCCCCATGCGCTTCGCGGTCTCGTAGAAATAGACGTCGCAGGATTGTTTGATGGCCTCGTGCACATTGATGCCGCCGCCATGGGCCTTCCAGCAGCGGAACCGTGCGCGGCCAAGAGCGTAGACGCCCGGACAACTCATGGTCTCATGCGCGTTGATCACGCCCGCATGGAGACCCGCCAGCGCCGTGACGACCTTGAAGGTCGAGCCCGGTGGATATTGGCCTCGGATAGCGCGATTCTGCAGCGGCTGATCCTGTGCCCGCGCGATCTTCGTCCAAGCCGTCGGATCGACTTTGAACACGACCTCGTTGGGGTCGAAGGTTGGCGTGGAGGCGAGCGCAAGAATTCCGCCTGTGACGACATCGAGTACAACGATCGAGGCAACCCGATGCTCCTTCAGCCGGTCCTGTGCGACGCTCTGAAGATGATGGTCGAGGCTGAGAACGAGATCCTTGCCGCGCACACTCGGCGTCGAGCCTAGTTCGCGGACGACACGTCCGCGGGCATCCACTTCGAACTTCCGGGTTCCAGGCGTGCCGCGCAATTCGTCGTCGAACGTCTTTTCGACGCCTGCGCGTCCAGCGCGGAACCCCGGAAGCCGCATAACGGGATCGAGATCGACCTCGTTCTTGCCGGCCATGCCCACATAGCCCACCACATGCGCCATGGGGCCGGGGTGGTAATATTTCCGGTAGGCAGAGCGATCGGTCCGCATGCCGGGAATCTGGGGGGACAGCACGTTCAGCAGCGCGAATTGGCGCCAGGTCAGCCCTTCGGCCACCAGCACGGGATAATAGCCGCTCTGACGCTTGGCGGCCCGTATCACGCGATCGCGCGTGCCCTGAGGAACAGGGACGATCCGCGACAACGCGTCCAGCGTCGCGGGCAAGCTCTTGCAGAAGGCGGGAAGGACGAGAAGGCGCAAATTTTCCTTGTCCTCGGCCAAAACGGCGCCGGTCCGATCGCGGATCGAACCGCGAGACGGCGCCACAAGCTGCATCATCAAACGGTTCTCGTCGGACAGCAGCGTGTACTCGGACGCCTCGCGGACTTGCAGTTGTTGAAGGCGCCAACCGAGAACGCCGAATAGGCCAGCCTGCGCGCCGCCGACCAAGAGGGCCCGGCGCGAGAAGCGGTAGCTCTGCTTCCGAACGTAGTCGGGTTTCTTTTTTTCCCCGTAGTGAAGCGCCTTCGACTTTTTCATGAAGCGCTCCGGAAAATCGTGCGGCGCGAATGGCCGATTTGGCCAGACCGCACCCATAGCAGCCCGTAGAGCACGACCGGGAACAAGAGGATCGCGGTGACGACGCCAAAGACGATGGGCCACCAGTCGATCCAGCGCAGATAATAGAGGCTCGCCAGGAACCAGCCGAACAGGCCGAGGACGGACACGAGGGCCGTCCATATCGGCCATTGGATCCAAAGATCGCGGCGTTCGCGAAAGGAGCCGGGCTTAGCCCCGACCGTCGCGGCGATCAGGCACATCAGTGCCCAGAACCCCAAGGGACCCCCGCTCAGGAGATCGGCGAGCAGCCCAAGCGCGGCGGCCGCGGCCGGGTGAAGTTCCGTACCCGGAATAGCGCGCCAGCAAAACACCATCATCACCACCAGAAGTGGCAGAATGAATGTGGCATCGGCTGGCAGTCCCCACGGCACCGCGGTGGCTATCACCGCTATCAAAACGGAAAATGCCGGGAGAAGCGCGGTCATCGCTCGGCTTGGGCCTGTCCGGCGACAGGAGAGGACATTGCGGCGACGGGAGGAAGCGGAAGGCTCGTTCCGGAGGCCGTCCGGTCTTCACGCGGCTCCCGCTGAGGCAACGCGGATAGCGCCCCGCCCCGGTCAGCCACGGCGTCCGGATCTGTTTGGGTGATGGCCGGTGCGTCAAAGAACAGTACACTGACAGAGTCGAGCGAGTTCAATTCGGCGAAGGGACGAACCTTGTAGGTGCCCGGTTCACCGGTGACTGCGCCAATTCGAAGACCGCGCGGCAGGACCCCATCGCTGCCAGACGTGTAGACCTCGTCGCCCGCGTAAATCGTGGCGCCGTCTTCAACGAAATCAAGTTGCAACTCGGCACTGTTGTCTCCGAGCGCCATGGCGCGTGCGCCGTTCGGACCCACAAGGACTGGGATGCGGCTGTTAAGGTCGTTCAACAGGAGAACGCGGGCGACGGAATCGCCAGCTTCGACCGTGCGCCCCACGAGTCCGTCGCCGTTGATGACCGCATAGCCGATCCGCACGCCGTCGTTGCGCCCCAGATTAACCAGCGCGCTCCTGACGAAGGGACCGCGTGCATCGGCGATGACGCGACCGGACGCATAGACGAGCGCCGGCTCTTCGGCAGCGTGGAGCAGTTTCCGCAAATGGGCGACTTTGCGCTCAAGGAGCTGAGTCCGCCATTGCCACTGTTTGAGCTCTTCGTTTTCCTTTGTCAGCCGGTCGATCTCGTCCACCGCGTTCCGATGGACGCGCACATTGAGGCGAACCCGATCCACGAAGCGGCGCGCTTCGACGGCCGGCACGGACGCGAGTTCCAGAAATGGCGCCGACAGGTCCACGATCTCATCGCGAGCATCCGTCAAGGTGCTGTGACCGATCCGGCTTAGAACCAACAGCACCGCGCAGAGGAAATAGAGGGCGAAGCTGAGCAATTCCACCGGGGCCGTCCACGATGGCCGGTGCTTGTGGAACAGAGATGACTTGCGCTTGGGCATCTGCGTTCAGCCGTTTGGAACGCCCCGCGGGGGGTCCGTTGTCCTCATTGAAGGCCCCGCGCCTAACCGAGGCCAATATAGCACAACCCGTCTAGGGTTTGATTAACAGATCGGCCATCTCGTTGAGCCGCTCGAGCGCTATGCCCGTTCCCCGGACGACGCTGCGCAGCGGATCCTCGGCGATCTTGAATTTGACACCGGTTTCCTGCTGGAGCCGTACATCGAGCTTCTCGAGCAACGCGCCGCCACCCGTCAGATAAATGCCGGACTCAGCGATATCCGCGGTCAGCTCCGGCGGCACGTCTGCGAGCGCCTGACGGATGCCGCCTACAATCTGTTGAATCGGCAATGTCAGTGCGTCGGCAATCTCATGCGGCCCGAGCGTAACCTCCGCTGGGAAGCCCCGCTGCATGTCTCTCCCCTTGATCTGGATGGCGACATGCGTGCCGTTGGCTTTCGCGACGGCCGAACCGGATTCCTTTTTGACCACTTCCGCGTTCGGCGCACCGATCAGCAGATGGTGCTTGAAGCGCGCGTAGTTCACGATCGCCTCGTCCATGGCGTTGCCGGCGGTGCGGATCGACTTCGAATAGATCACGCTGCCCATGGACATCACGGCAATGTCGGTGGTCCCGCCGCCGATATCGACGACCATGGATCCGCGGGGCTCGTGGATCGGGAGTCCTGCGCCGATCGCGCCGGCCACGGGCTCCGAGATCAGATAGACGCGCCGCGCGCCGGCCGACAGCCCGGCCTCATGGACCGCGCGCCGCTCGACCGAAGTCGCGCTCGCCGGCACGCAGATCATCACCCGGGGACTACCGAACAGGCTCCGCCTATTCACGCGGCGAATGAAGAATTTGATCATTTCCTCAGCCGCATTGAAGTCCGCGATCACGCCATCGCGGAGCGGCTGAACCGTCATGATCTTAGTCGGGGTCTTGCCAAGCATCGTCTTGGCTTCATGGCCCGCGGCGATGACCTTCTGCTCGTCGCCACGCTGCTCGATTGCGACCACCGAGGGTTCGTCCAAAACGATCCCCTTTCCCGGCACGTAGACGACGGTATTCGCCGTGCCGAGATCAATGGCCATGTCCGCGGAAGAGCCCAACCACGAGAACATACAAGCCCCGCTTGCCCGCCAATACCGGCGAGCATCACACGCTACAGATATCCGCTGCGCACACCAGGTCGCCCTACCCGCCACGGATAAAGATGTCCCGGCCGGCAGAAAATTGCGCCGAGCTCAGACCCGGCCGCCGCCGCAACGGTCGCTATGTTGCGTCAAATCGCCCGCGTGGGCAATGCGTGAACCAGCTGTTTCACAAAAACTTTTTGCGGCGCACACGGAGCGGAAGCGGAGACGCGGCCGAGCGCGCCTCCGTAACCGTCATGACCGCCGATTTGCACACGATCTAGGCATGCGAACCCGCCCGCCTAGAACCGGCGGCATCACTACCCGGCGCACGCGCAAGACGCCTAAGAGGCGAGCATCGTCTCCGGCTTCCGCCGGGCTCCGCGCGCCAGCAACTTGTTCAGCGCGCTGACATAGGCGCGAGCCGAGGCAACCATTGTGTCGGTGTCCGATCCGCGGCCGGTCGCGATCTGGCCGTCGGCCTCAAGACGCACCATGACCTCGGCTTGAGCGTCCGTTCCTTCCGTCACCGCGCTCACCTGGTAGAGCGCCAGCCGCGCTTCGTGCGGAACCAGCGCGCGGATGGCTTGGAAGGTCGCATCCACGGGCCCATCGCCAACGGACTCGTACATATACTGCTT
Organism: Hyphomicrobiaceae bacterium; assembly: GCA_020637815.1. Classification (GTDB taxonomy): domain Bacteria; phylum Pseudomonadota; class Alphaproteobacteria; order Rhizobiales; family Methyloligellaceae; genus Methyloceanibacter. Next base: position 823,649 of record JACKJS010000001.1, read on the forward strand.
GCCGTCGATCTGAAGCGTGATCGTCGCCTTCTGCGGACCGCCGGTCCCAGCGATCACCGTCAGCGACGTGACCCGGATCCGGTCTTGTGCCGATGCTATCTCTTGGTCGACCAACGCCTCGATGTCTTCGTCGTAGACGTGCTTCTTCACATCGGCCAAGCCCTTGAAACGCACGAACGCATCCTCGAAGGCATTGTCGCCCAGCTCGTAACCCAGCTCTTTCAGCTTCTCGCGAAAAGCGTGGCGTCCAGAGTGCTTGCCCATCACCAGCGAGGACTCTTTCAACCCGACGCTCTCGGGGGTCATGATCTCGAAGGTACCGGCGTGTTTCAGCACGCCGTCCTGATGGATTCCGCTCTCATGGGCAAAGGCGTTCCGGCCGACGATCGCCTTGTTGTACTGCACCGGGAACGCAGTCACGCGGGAAACCAGCTTCGAGGCCCGCGTCAGATGCGTGGTATCGACACCGGTCCAATACGGCATGATGTCCGAGCGAGTCTGGATTGCCATGACGATCTCTTCCAACGCGGCATTGCCAGCCCGCTCTCCCAGCCCATTGATGGCACATTCGACCTGACGCGCACCCGCGCCCACGCCCGACAGGGAGTTGGCGACCGCCAGCCCCAAATCGTTGTGACAGTGGGTGGAAAAGACGATCTCGTCCGCGCCGGGGACACGCTCCAGCAGCATACGGATCAGATCGCCGAACTCGTCGTGATAGGCGTAACCCACCGTATCCGGAATATTCACGGTCGTCGCACCGGCCTTGATGGCGGCTTCCACGCAACGGCACAGGAAATCGCTCTCGGTGCGAGTCGCATCCATAGCGGACCACTCGACATTATCGGTGAGCGAGCGGGCCCGGCTGACCGACGCGGTGACGCGCGACAAGCACTCGGCTTCGTCGATATCCATTTGATATTTGCGGTGGAGCGGCGAGGTGCCGATGAAGGTGTGAATGCGGCCGCGCTCGGCTGGTCTAATCGCCTCGGCGCAACGATCGATGTCCGCAGGTTGGGCGCGCGCCAGGCCGCAGATCACGGCGTTCTTCGAACGCCGGGCGATTTCCTTAACGCTCTCGAAGTCGCCCTGGGAGGCGATCGGAAAACCTGCCTCGATCACGTCCACGCCCATTTCGTCCAGAAGCTCGGCGACCTCCAACTTCTCGTCGAAGGTCATCGTGGCGCCGGGACACTGTTCCCCATCGCGCAGCGTAGTGTCGAAGATAATAACGCGATCGTTCTCGTCGCGGATCTTGGTCTCAGTGTTCATCATGCTCGTCCTTGAAACGCATGGCACTTAGTCTAACACGACCGACAAAGCGCCTGAAATCGTTGGAGGTTCGTCTTGCCACCCCTGAACACCCGCCTCGGCCGAAGCCAAGACCGCCGATGGTCAGGGGCAGATAAGGAGGAGCTTCAGGGTGCGCGCGCGATCCGGGCCCGCAAGCGGACGTCCGCCGGGTTTCCTCAAGATCTGTTGTGCGAAGCGCTGCATCATCACCGTTCTCCGCGAAACCCCTTATGAGCCCGCGATGAGGCGGAAAATAGGGGCAGATTCCAAAAAGGGCAAGACTGGAAGGCGCTCGAACGCATCGCCGCGGCGTGCGTTGTGTTCTGGCGCGCTTCCGGAACCGCGAGACGAGGAGGCCCGCCGTCCCGTTTCAAGCCGGGAGCCGCAAAGAGGTGTGCAAAAGCGACAAAGTGTACGGGGCTTTGCCATGGACGCGGGCCGTTACCTTGATCCACACTCCGGCCTTTCGGTCCCAAGTCGCCAGAGTGAATGACGCAAGTGTCTGCTTTCATAGAACAATATCAGGCTGCTATCGCGATTCTCCTGTTGGCGGCGACCTTCGTTGCCTTTCTCCTGGAGCGTTTCCCACCATCCGTGGTGGCCACGGTCAGCGCGGCGGCTTTCCTTGTTCTCGGTCTGATCGACACAAAAGACGTGATGGGCGTGTTCTCGAACAGCGCCCCGATTACCATCGCGGCCATGTTCATCCTCTCGGGCGCTCTCGTCCGGACCGGCACGCTAGACGCCGCGGCGTCCTGGGTGACATCGCAAGGTTCGGAGCGACCCAAGACGGTGCTGTTGCTGTTTTTCTTGAGCGTCATGGTCGCGTCCGCGTTCGTCAACAACACACCGGTCGTCGCCGTGATGATCCCGATCGCCGTACGGCTGGCCCGGACGGTCGGCATGGCGCCGACACAGTTGCTGATCCCCCTCTCCTACGCGGCGATCCTCGGCGGCACGTGCACGTTGATCGGCACGTCGACCAACCTTCTAGTTGACGGCGTCGCCCGGCAGCAAGGCTTGCCGTCCTTCTCCATCTTCGAGATCACACCGGTCGGCATCGTGGCGGCGGTGGTGGGTACGGCGACGATGCTCATCCTCGCGCGCGTGCTCCTGCCCGCCCGAATGAGCGCCTCGGATCTGATGGACGAGGAAGGCAAGGTGCTCTTTCTGACCGAGCTAACCGTACGCGACGGTTCCCGCTTCGCAGGCAAGACGCTCGGCGAGATCAAGGAGCTGAACCGGGAGGGCGTCAAACTCTTGGCGCTACACAGGCACGGTATCTCGAAGCGCGAGGCCTTGCAGGAGATGATCTTGCAGGCCGGCGACCACATCGTCATCCAAGCCACCATGCCCGAGGTCCTGACGCTTCATGGCGAGAGCGGCTTCGATATTCTCGGTGTCGGCGGCGGCGAAAGCGGCGAAGACCAGATGATCGTGGAAGCCGTTCTAGCGCCTGGACGCGGCGCTCAGCGTTCCGTGAACGAGATGCGGCTCGCCCGTTTCGGCGTGCGGTTGCTCGGCATCAGCCGCCACCGCTATCTGCCGGGCTTGCGCCTGGACACGGTCCAATTGCGGGCGGCCGACCGTCTCTTGTTGGAAGGGACGCCCGAAGGTCTGACCGCGGCGGCCGAAGAAGCGGACCTGATCAACATCACCGAGCCGCGTTCGCGCAGCTACCGCCGCAGCAAAGCACCCATCGCAATCGCAGTCCTGGCGGGGGTCGTAATCCTTGCCGCGCTGAACGTCATGCCGATCGAAGGGCTCGCCGTTCTCGGCGTCGCCACCATCCTGCTCTTACGGTGCATCGACGCGGAAGAGGCGTGGGAATCGATCAACGGCGGAATTCTCGTCTTGATCTTTGCCATGCTCGCGATTGGCGTGGGGCTGGAGAAGACCGGCGCTGTCAGCACGATTGTCGGGGGAATCGAACCCATACTCGGCCGAAGCTCGGGTTTTCTGATGCTCGCTCTAGTCTATTTCCTGGCTGTGACCCTGACGGAACTCATCACCAACAACGCCGTCGCCGTCGTGTTGACCCCCATCGCCATCGGCCTTGCCGATGGACTCGGGATCGACTCCCGCCCGTTCCTGATCGCAATCATGATGGGCGCGAGCGCAAGCTTCGCGACGCCTATCGGCTACCAGACCAACACCATGGTTTATGCCTCGGGTAACTACCGCTTCGCGGACTTCCTGCGCATCGGCCTGCCGATGAACATCATCGTCGGTATCGCGACATGCGCCGCGATCGCCCTGTTCATGCCACTGACGAAGTAGACCGGATTGCCGTTTAGAAATCGAAGATGGCCGAGAAGGGGTTGTCCCCACGCCGCGAACGCCGGACGCCACGCCGCTCGCCCTGGCCCGCCGAGGCCACGGTATTGTCCGGGAGTCCGGCGGGAATCGGCTGGCCATTCAGGGCCGCGATCATGCGCCGGTCATGGCCGTACAAATCCTTGTACTGCTTGAGTTGCCCGTCCTCGTCGACGATGGCGGTGAAATAGCTGATGTAAACGGGGATTCTGTTCTTGATCCGGACCGCGTTCGCATCCGCGCCGTTATACATTGCCGCCGAAACGCGCGCTTGCGTCCAGTCCTGGTCATGACCGAGCAGGACCGTCGCCAGCTTGTCGGGATTCTGCACACGCACACAGCCATGGCTGTAGGCGCGCTCAGCGTTGGCGAACAGGCCCTTCTGCGTGGTGTCGTGCAGATAGACGTCGTGCGTATTGGGGAAGCGGAATTTCACCAGGCCGAGAACGTTGCTCGGCCCCGGCGGCTGATAAAGCTCGTAGCGCCGGATGTCGTTGCGGCTCCAGTCGACCCGGTCCGGATCGATATCGCGGCCGTTGGGGCCGCGTATGCGCAAACCCTGCCGCCGCAGTATGGACGTATCCCAACCACTGGAGAAGAAGCCGCTGCCCCGGCGCAGATAGGGCGCAATCTCATTGGACTTGATCGAGTTCGGCACATACCAGTTCGGGCGGAACACGATCTCTTCCATCTCGTCGTTGAAGATCGGCGTCTGGGTATGCGTCTTGCCAACGACCACGCGAGTCTCGTGGATCGGTTCGGCGTCCTGGAAGACGCGCACCTTGAACTCCGGGATGTTGACGTTGACGTAGAAGCTGCCGAGATTCTGCGGGAGCCACCGATAGCGCTCCATGTTCACAAGCAGCAGGTCGATCTTTTTCTGGCCCGAGACTTCCGGCGTCGAAGATCCGCCGTTCAGCATCTGACGTGTGCCGGAACCGACCATGCCGTCAGGCTTGCCGCCTTGCGTGCGCTGAAACGCGACGACGGCGTCACGCAGGGCCGCGTCGAAAACATATTCGTTGGCGCCATCCTTTGCCGGCACGTCGAGCCGCTTTCGCAGAAGAGCCACCTGGCCGTGCTCGACACCGAGCTTGAGCGTGGGGCCGCTCGGGATCACGACATCCTCCGGCTTGTCCGCCACGGGCTTGGCGGCGGTGCCGCGGCGCTCGGCGATCAGCGCCTTCCGCAACGCCTCGAATTGGGGATGCGTGGGCTGGAAGCTTCGCAGATAGGCGGCCGGGTCGGAACGGATGGCAATGAAGCCGATGACTTCGGCCGGGTCCGGCAAATAGAGACTGGGATCGAGATTCTTACTGAGGCTCTGCGGCTTGATCCGGCCGCCCCGAGCGTCGCGCGCATATTCGATGACGGCGGCGCTGATCTTGAGCTCGGCGTCGGCGAGTTTGGCAACGGCGTCAGGCGCGCTCGCGTTGAACCCCGAAAGATCCGGCACTTTGTAATCGGCGGCTCGGAGCCCGTAGTCGTCCGCCTTGGAAATTTCCTCCACGACGGCCTTGCCCTTGGCACTAAGCCCGTTCTCACCGACCCAGAGCAGCTTCCGGTCCGGAACGGAATAGTATTCGGCAAGGGCGACTTGCTCGGCGACGTCCTTCATGGATACGGCGCCAACCTGATCCTGCACGGAAATTCGCACGGCTTCGGACTTGGTCACGAGGTCCGCGGGACCGTCGGGCTCTGCTGCATAGACCGGGACAGCGGACGAAACCGTGAGTGCAAACCCCAGGACCGCTGACTTGATGCCGGCTCTTGCCATTCTATGCTCCCTCTGGACCACCAGGCCCACCGCCCCGCTCTTTGACTCGCTATACCCCCGCTCCAGAACGAATCCGTACCCGTCTCTTTTGGATGCCGAATTATGCCCTTCGGGTACTGATTCCACCACCCGATTCAGGCTCTGAAATGGCAAGGATCCTGGGAAAGTGTTGCGCGGTGAGCCCCTATCCAGCCAATGCGGTGTCTAGGAACTCATTGAGCGATATAATTTTCCCGTTCTCGATTTCAATGAAGTCCGCCAGTTCCGTCGCGAAGCTGTCGCCGGATGTGATATTTTGGACACGCGCGGTCCAGCGGACGGCCGCCTTGTTTCCGTCGATAAGCATGTCCTGGAAGGCGAAGTCCTCCAGCCCGAAGCTATCGGAGATCGTCCGGAACAAACTTACGATGCCGTCGCGGCCCTGAACCTTGGTGGCCAGCATGCTGTATTCAGGCGATCCGGCGATCTGGAACTTGGCATCGTCCGCGAACATTTCGCCCAACTCGTCTACCTCCCCCTCGACGCGGGTGGCATAAAAACTCTTGAGAAACGCCTCGAACGCGCTGTTCTCCATCGTCTAGCTCTCCTTTTGGGCGCCTTCGGCAGGCGCATCGGTACCGTCTTGGCCCGGACTGGCTGAGACGCCGCGCGTGGTGGCGGGCGCCTTCGCCAAATCTCCGTCGGGCTGATTGACGAAGATGAGGACCGCCAGCGCCGTGAGATAGAAGCGGAAGGCTGCCGACTGACCGTTCCAGGTGGCCGACTGCCACATGGCGAACCACTCGCCGGCCACGACCATGAAGCCAAGGAACCAGACTAGGAACGCCACGAGCCCGCCCACGATCGTCCAGCCCTTGGCGCCGTTGAACTCGGCACCCGGCGCCTGCCGGGCCTGGAACAGGCGGATGGCTCCCACCAGAAACAACAGTCCCGCCAGCGCTTCGCCGGCGATGATGAGCGCAAAGGAGGCCTTCCAGAGCTCCGGACTGACGATGGCCCGGTACATCAGCTTGTTGCCGGGATACGTCGTGTCCATGCTCATCACATGCTTCACGAACAGATAGTTCGACTGGTAGTCGGTGAGATTACCGAACACGACCAACAGGCAGAAGACCGCGAGACACGCGACCATCACGATCTTGGCGATACGGGTGATGTACATGGTTGCTTCCTCGGGCCGTGCCGGCCTGACAGTGCTCCAAGGCCCTGCATGGCGCCGCGTGACTCCATCGTCCGTATGACGGAGCACGCAGCATAGGTCAAAGTCCGCAGTGTCTAAAGAAAATGGCCGGGACGAGCCCGGCCATTTCCGTGTCTGTAAGGCAAGACGGCAAAGCCGTTAGTTCTTGGACTTGTCGACCATCTTGCTCTCGGCGATCCAAGGCATCATGGCACGGAGCTTCGCGCCGACCACTTCCATCTCGTGGCCGTCGCACTTGGCGCGCATGGCCTTGAAGCTCGGCTGGTTGATCTTGTTCTCGAGCATCCAGTTCTTCACGAAGGTGCCATTCTGGATGTCGGTGAGGACATCCTTCATCGCCGCCTTGCTGTCGCCGGTGACCACGCGCGGGCCGGAGACATATTCGCCGTACTCGGCCGTATTGGACACGGAGTAGTTCATGTTGGCGATGCCGCCCTCGTAGATGAGGTCGACGATCAGCTTCACCTCATGGACCGTTTCGAAATAGGCCATCTCGGGGGCGTAGCCCGCCTCGACCAGCGTCTCGAAACCGTTGCGCATCAGCTCGACGAGGCCGCCGCACAGCACGGCCTGCTCGCCGAAGAGGTCGGTCTCGCATTCCTCGCGGAAAGTGGTCTCGATGATGCCCGCGCGGCCGCCGCCGATCGCCGACGCATAGGACAGCGACAGGTCGTGGGCGTTGCCGGTGGCATCCTGGGCGATGGCGACGAGGCACGGCACGCCGGCGCCGCGCTTGTACTCGGCGCGCACCGTGTGGCCCGGGCCCTTCGGGGCGACCATGCAGATATCCATGTCCGCGCGCGGCTCGATCAGGTTGAAGTGGATATTGAGGCCATGGGCGAAGAACAGCGCCGAACCCTGCTTCATGTTCGGCTTCAGCTCGTTCTCCCAGATCTCGGCCTGAAGCTCGTCCGGCGTCAGCATCATGACCACATCGGCCCAGGCTGCAGCGTCGGCCACGCTCATGACCTTCAGCCCCTCGCCTTCGGCCTTGGCGGCGGAGCTGGAGCCGGGACGGAGGCCGATCGCGACCTCGGCCACGCCGGAGTCCTTCAGGTTCAGCGCATGGGCGTGGCCCTGGCTGCCATATCCGATAATGGCGACCTTCTTCCCCTTGATCAGATTGAGATCGGCATCCCGATCGTAAAAGACACGCATACCTGTTCCCCTAGTCTTAGCTCTTCGTGTTTCGGTCACTTGGGCGCGTTTGTGCCGCCCAAAATTTCACTTTGCAAGGGCTTCTACCCCGGTCTCTATTCCTCCCGGAAATCGATTCCCGGGGGGAGGATCACTTTGAAAAACGTGGATCGCTGGTTTGTGCTGATCGGACTGCTTTACGGCACGTTCGGCATGGGTTTCGGTATCTGGATGGGTATCCATCAGCGCTTCGATCAAGCGCACCTCCATGCCCATATCAACCTGATCGGCTTTGCCTCGATGATCCTGTTCGGTCTCCTTTACCGCAGCTTCCCGGCCCTCGCAGCGAGCCGTCTCGCGTTGGCGCATTTCCTCGTCTACAACATCGGTGCGGCTGTTTTCCTGGCCGGTCTTCCCTTGGCTCAGAGCGGACAGACGATCGCACTTGCTGTCATTGGATCGATGATGGTGGTCCTCGGGATGCTGATCTTCCTCGCGAACTATCTCATGAACGGCTTTGGCGCCAAGGCCGCTTAGCGCTACATTCGCTCCGGACCGCGGCCGATGGCCGCGACGCCGGTGCGGCAGACCTCCACGAGGCCAAGCGGCTGCATCAGCGCGACGAACTGCTCGATCTTCGATTGGCGTCCCGTGATTTCGAACACGAAGTGCTCGAGCGAGGCGTCGATGGCATTGGCGCGGAAGGCCTCCGCCAGCCGCAGCGCCTCGACGCGCTTCTCGCCGACACCAGCGACCTTTACCAGTGCCAGTTCACGCTCGATGGTTTCGCCGCACACGGTGAGATCGGTGACCGAGTGCACCGGAACGAGCCGGTCGAGCTGGTGCTTGATCTGCTCGATGACCATGGGCGTGCCGGTCGTGACAATGGTGATGCGCGACAGATGCGCCTCGTGCTCCGTCTCCGACACGGTCAGCGACTCGATGTTGTAGCCGCGCCCGGAGAACAAGCCGATGACGCGCGCGAGCACGCCCGGCTCGTTGTCCACGAGCACGCTCATCGTATGGGTCTCGAGTTTCTGTTCCGGTTTCTCGAGCGAATAAGCGGACCCCGGCTGCCCCATCAGACCATCACCTTGCCTTCTTCGGAGATGGCGTTCTCGATGTCCTCATCCGTCAGGTCGTCGCCCATCAGCATGTTGTTGTGCGCTTCGCCGCTCGGAATCATCGGGAAGCAATTGGCAGTTTTGTCGACGACGCAGTCGAAGATGACGGGCTTCGGCGTCTCGATCATCTCCCGAATGGCATCGTCCAGCTCGGCGGGCTTCTCGGCGCGGATGCCGACCGCGTGATAGGCCTCGGCCAGCTTCACGAAGTCCGGCAGCGCCTCGCTATAGGAGTGCGAATAGCGGCCGCCATGCAGTAGCTCCTGCCACTGGCGGACCATGCCCATATATTCGTTGTTCAGAATAAAGATCTTGACCGGCAGGTCGTACTGAACGGCCGTCGAGATTTCCTGCATGGTCATCAAGACCGACGCCTCGCCCGCGATATCGATGACGAGCGAGTCCGGATGGGCCATCTGCACGCCGACGGCCGCCGGAATGCCATAGCCCATCGTGCCGAGTCCGCCGGAAGTCATCCAACGGTTCGGCTCGTCGAAATGGAAGTACTGCGCCGCCCACATCTGGTGCTGGCCGACTTCCGTGGTGATGTAGGTGTCCTTACCGCGGGTGAGCGCGAACAGCCGCTCGACGGCGTATTGCGGCATGATCACGTCGCTCTTGTTCCTGTAGTGCAAGCATTTGCGCTTGCGCCAGGTCTCGATCTGATCCCACCAGCGCGCGTGTGCCTCTTTGTCGATGGACGGATTCCGTGCCTTCCACGCCGCGATCATCTGATCGATCACGTAGGCGCAATCGCCGACGATCGGGATGTCCACGTGGACATTCTTATTGATCGAGGACGGATCGACATCGACATGGATCTTCGTCGAGCCCGGCGAAAACGCATCGAGCCGGCCGGTAATACGGTCGTCGAAGCGCGCGCCGATGCAGATCATGACATCGCAGTCATGCATCGCGTTGTTGGCTTCGAAGGTTCCATGCATGCCGAGCATGCCGAGCCACTGCTTGTCCGAGGCCGGGTAGCTGCCAAGGCCCATCAAGGTCGAGGTGATCGGATAGCCGGTCATGTGCACCAGCTCGCGCAGGCTCTTGCTCGCCGCGGGACCCGCATTAATGACACCGCCGCCCGTATAGAAGATCGGCCGTTTGGCCTTCGCCATCGCCTCGACGGCGGCGTCGATCGCAGCCTGATCTCCCTCCCGCGGCGGGACGTAGCTCTTGTGCTGTGAGTTCGAGACGCCCTTATAGGTGCCCGACATGAATTGGATATCCTTAGGGATATCCACGACGACGGGGCCGGGCCGGCCCGAGCGGGCAACGTAAAACGCCTCGTGCAGAACCTTGGCGAGCTGATTGACGTCCTTCACCAGATAATTGTGCTTGGTGCAGGGGCGCGTGATGCCGACCGTATCGCATTCCTGGAACGCGTCGTTGCCGATGAGATGTGTCGGCACCTGCCCCGTGATGCAGACCACGGGAATCGAATCCATAAGTGCGTCGGTCAGGCCGGTGACGGCATTCGTCGCGCCGGGACCCGATGTCACCAGCACGACGCCGACCTTGCCGGTCGAACGCGCGTAACCTTCGGCCGCGTGCACCGCGCCCTGCTCGTGACGGACAAGAATGTGCTTGATCCGCTCCTGCTGAAACAGCTCGTCGTAGATCGGCAAGACAGCGCCGCCGGGATAGCCGAAGATGTGCTCGACACCCTGATCGGCGAGCGCCTGGAGCACGATCTGTGCGCCGGTCATCGTGACTGAGCCGTTCTCGTTGGCAGACATAATCTTTATTCCACTGGCAAAATCGGGCCCATCACGGCCTCGACTGGCCGTTGCCCCGCAAAACTCGATAGAAATGGCGAAAGCGCCGGATTAGGCCGCGCACCCTAGGGCCTCAATGTCACAGGGTCAACGGAAAACGCGAATGAATGGTAAGTTTTTTTACTAACTGCTTTTCATATATTACACTCAGACAGAGCAAGTCGTTTCATATGTTTCGTTCTACCCCAGAATCGTGTCAGCCGTTCCGATCTTTTCCCACAACCGTCCTAGACAACGGCGTGCGATCCGCCTAAGGCTCATACGCTTCAATGGAGCCCCCTCGATTTGAGGAATAAAATCGCGCTGGCGTGACGACGCCTTTGCGTATCCAATCCGAAAACGCACCTTCCACACAGTCACAGCCTGAATGCAGAACTCTGCACCTTCAGAATCGCTCTTTGCCAACGGCAACGGCAACGAAAGCGGCAACGGGCATCAGCCGACGGATGCGCCGATGTCCAGCCGTGCGTTTTGGGCGCTGACGTTCGGGTCGATTGGCGTCGTTTACGGCGACATCGGCACGAGCCCACTCTACGCGCTCCGTGAGGCCATCTTAGCCTCCGGCGGCGAGCACGGCGTGGTCACCCAGGCGGCCGTGTTCGGCGTCTTGTCGCTGATTTTCTGGTCGCTGCTGATCGTCGTCACGTTGAAATACGTGCTGATCCTTCTGCGTGCCGACAATAACGGCGAAGGCGGCACGTTGGCGCTGACCGCGCTCGCGTTCACCGCCATGGGCAAACGCACGCCCTTCGTCCTCTTGCTCGGCATCGTCGGCGCATCGATGTTCTACGGATCGACGCTGATCACACCGGCCCTTTCGGTACTATCGGCGGTCGAAGGCCTCAACGTCGCCACGCATGCGTTCGAGCACTATGTGCTGCCGGTCACGGTCGTCATTCTCATCGCATTGTTCTCCGTGCAGTCGCATGGCACGGCGCGCGTATCGGCACTGTTCGCGCCGATTACCACCGTCTGGTTCCTCGTCATCGCGGCGGCCGGCGCGGTCGAGACGGCCCATTATCCGCGCGTATTGAACGCGCTGAACCCCTATCACGCCGTCAACTTCCTTATGACCCATGGCATGGTCGGCCTCGTGACGCTCGGTGCGGTCTTCCTCGTCGTTACCGGATCGGAAGCGCTCTACAACGATCTTGGCCATTTCGGCCGCAAGCCGATCCAGACAGCGTGGCTTTATCTGGTCCTCCCTGCCCTGCTGCTGAATTATTTCGGGCAAGGCGCGCTGGTGCTGCAACACCCCGAGATGGTCGCCAATCCGTTCTACCTTCTGTTCCCGGACTGGGCGCTCTACCCCATGGTGGCGCTCGCGACGATGGCGACGGCCATCGCCAGCCAAGCGGTGATCACAGGAGCCTATTCCATCACGCGGCAGGCGATGCAGCTCGGCCTTCTGCCGCGCATGGAAGTTCGGCACACCTCGGAGTCGCAGGCCGGCCAGATTTACATGCCCCGGGTCAACTGGCTCCTTTTGACCGGCGTGCTGCTGCTGGTGTTCATGTTCCGCTCCTCGAGCGAGCTGGCCTCAGCGTATGTGTTGGCCGTGGCGGCCACGGCGCTGGTTGCCGGCATTCTCGGCTTTATCGTCATTTGGCGCCTGTGGCATTGGAAGCTGGTTTGGACCATCGTCCTGATGGCGCCCCTGCTGTTTGTCGATACAGCTTTCGTCATGGCGGCCATGCTGAACCTTGTCGAGGGGGCCTGGCTGCCGGTTCTCGTCGGCGCCATCCTCGTGCTCGTCATGCTGACTTGGCGGCGTGGCACCCGCCTTCTGGCGCAGAAGACCCGGCGCATCGAGGTTCCCTTCGACCCCTTGATCGAGAGCCTCGAAACGAAGCCGCCGCACCTCGTGCCTGGTACCGCCGTGTTCCTGACCGGCGATCCCGAGTTCGCGCCGACGGCCCTGTTGCACAATCTCAAGCACAACAAGGTGCTTCACGAGCACAACGTGATTTTGACTATCAAGAACGAGGACATCCCGCGCGTATCGCCGGCGAACCGCGTCCAGATGGAGACGATCAGCGACAGGTTCTCGCGCATGACGCTGCACTTCGGCTTCGTGGAACGGCCGAACGTACCCAAGGCGCTCGCGCTTGCCCGCAAACAGGGTTGGCAATTCGACATCATGTCGACATCGTTCTTCCTGTCGCGCCGGTCCGTTCGCCCCGATGTGCGGTCCGGAATGCCGCAGTGGCAGGACAGGCTCTATATCTATCTCGCGCACAACGCGGACGATGCGTCGAGCTACTTCCAGCTGCCGACTGACCGTGTCGTGGAGATCGGTACCCAGGTGACGATCTAAGGACGTCACGATCTAAGGACGTTACGATCTGCCTACGTTTGCGCCACCGCGGCGGATGCCGCGGCATGCCCATCGGGGAACCAAGTCCAGTCCGACATGAACCGGCGCGCCCAAGTCATCTGCCGCTTGGCATAGCGCCGGGATTCGGTCTTGGCCTTCGCTGTCGCGTCCTCCATCGACATGGCCCCGGCCAGAAAAGCCATGAGTTCGCGCACGCCGTGGGCGCGCATGAGCGGCAGCCCGGGGTCCAGTTCGAGCGCGGCGAGCGCTTCGACCTCTTGAAGCACGCCTTCCCTGACCATCGCGTCGAAACGGGCGTCGATCGCCCCATAAATCGCTTCGCGTTCCGGCGCGACGACGAGCTTGAGGGTTGCGCCGTCCCTTAGGATCGGCGCACCGGCCGTCTCCTGCCAATCGGCGAGCGAGACGCCCGTCGCATCGATGACTTCGAGCGCGCGCACGATGCGCTGCGGGTCCGTCGGCGGAAGGCGCGCCGCCATGACCTCGTCGCGCTGCGACAGCGCCTCATGGAGGTCCCTTGCATCGGACATCGAAGCCTGGGTCCGCCACCGTTCTCGGACCGCCTCGGGAATTTCCGGTACCGGAGACAGTCCTTCGAGCACCGCCTTGAAGTAGAGACCGGTGCCGCCGACAAGGATCGGCACACGCCGCTGGCAGCGCGCCTCGGCGATCGCGGCGGCGGCGGCGGCGGTCCACCGTCCGACCGAATAGGCTTCCCGCGCCGGGACCATGCCGTAAAGGCGGTGTGGCGCCGTGGCCATGTCGGCATCGCTGGGACGCGCCGTCAGGACCCGGAGTTCGCGATAAACCTGCATGGAATCGGCGTTGATAATCGTGCCCCCGAGGCGATCCGCGAGAGTCAGAGCGGCGGCAGACTTGCCGCTGGCGGTCGGTCCGGCGATGAGAACGGCGTCAATCACGGAATGCCACAACAGCCCTTCGCGGCGGCAGGGCCCTGCCGCATTAACTGATCGGTATGGCGACGAAGCGGAGTTCTCCATCGGCATCGGCAAGCAGGAACAGGACACGGGGCCTTCCCGACTTCCTGACCGCGCGCAGCCGGGCGATCACTTCCTCCGGCTTTCGCACAGCCTCCTGTGTGACCTCGACGATCACGTCGCCGACATTGATGTGCTTCTTGGCGGCGGGGCTGTCCGGTTTCACGTCCGTGATCACAACCCCTTCGACCTTGCCGCTGATGCGGAATTTGTCGCGCAGTTCGTGGGTCAGCGGCGCGATCGTCAGCCCAAGAAGATCGTCGGCCTCGGGCTCCGTGCCCTCTTGTGGCTCGGCGATGTCGTCGTCCTCTTCGGGCAACCTGCCAAGCGTCACGGTAACGTCGACGGCCTTTCCACCGCGAATGACCTTGAGCAGAACGTCCTTTCCAACCGTGCCGCCCGCGACGGCGCGCGGCAGGTCGCGCATGGTTCGAATGCTCTGCCCGTCGAAACCGAGGATCACGTCCCTCGGCTTAATCCCGCCGGCGGCGGCCGGACCGTCCGGCGTCACAGAAGCGACGAGCGCACCGTGCGGTGCATCCAGACCGAGGGCCGATGCCATCTCATCCGTAACGTTTTGAACATGGACGCCGAGCCATCCCCGGCGGGTCTCGCCATACTCCTTGAGTTGGTCCAGAACGTTGACCGCCGTGTTTGACGGAACCGCGAACCCGATCCCGATCGAGCCGCCCGTCGGCGAGATGATCGCGGTGTTCACGCCGACGACCTCGCCCTCCATGTTGAACAAAGGCCCACCGGAATTGCCCCGGTTGATGGCCGCGTCGGTCTGGATGAAGTCATCGTAGGGGCCGGCGTTGATGTCGCGTTTGGTGGCCGAAACGACGCCGACCGTCACGCTTCCGCCCAGTCCGAAGGGATTGCCGATGGCCATGACCCAGTCGCCGACGCGAAGCGCCGACGAGTCGCCGAAAGACACGGCCTTGAGGGGCCGGCTCGGTTCGACCTTCAGCAGCGCGAGATCCGTCTTCGGATCGTGGCCAAGGATTTTGGTTACCTTGAGCTTCGAACCGTCGTTGAAGTTCACGATGATCTCGTCCGCGCCTTCGATCACGTGATTGTTCGTGACAATCAGTCCCGACGGATCGATCACGAATCCGGACCCGAGCGAACTCACCTTTCGCGGCATGCCGTCGGGGCCTTCCTCGTCGAAGAAGTCGTCGAAAAACTCCTCGAAGGGAGAGCCTTTCGGCCCCTTGCGAATAGGCGCCCCGTCGTCGGGCCCCTTCAGGGTTTGGGTCGTCGAAATATTAACGACCGCGTCCTGCAGCCCCTCGGCGATATCGGCCACGGAGGCAGGGCCGCGCGCCAGACCCGGCACGGCCACGACCAGGGCAGCGCCATAAAGCCCTACACCGGCGGCTAAAGCAGCGAAAACACGTGGAAGGCAACGAGCCCAGCCCTGGCCAGTTCGTCCAGACATCGTTCCACGCTCTCCAGTTATTGCGGCCCGCCGCCTCGCGGCGCGGCCGATACTTTACCGAACAAGGGATGCCGAGCGGAAGCAGGCATTCGGACCGAAACGCCGCTCGCGACGAAGATTCGGCATGGACGACTTCCGGTCACCATCAGCCCCGCACAATCCAGACGATGAGTACGCCGGCGGCCACGGCGGCGGTTCCCACCAGCCGCAACGATGACTCCGGCGTTTCCGAAGCCGCTTCCAAGAGCCTACGCCCGATCTGGGGAGCGAGGGCCCAAATCAGACCCTCGATCACCAGGACGAGGCCAATGGCGACACCGAGGTCGTCCATGCCCGCGCGTACCGCCTAAGGCGCGGCCGACGCAGGTTCGGGAGTTCCGGCCTCACGGACCGAACTCGTATCCTCGGCGGGAGGCTGAACGCGCGCGCCCTTGTCGCTCTTCGCCCGGCTCGACGATGGGCCGCTCGCGGCGCCAGCCGCATCGTTGAAATACTGGAAGAACTGAGAATCCGGGCTCAGCAGCATCCGCGTGTCGGTCGACTTCAACGCACCCTCATAGGCTTGCATCGAGCGATAGAAGGCGAAGAAGTCTGGGTCTTTGCCGAAGGCCTCGGCGAAGACACGGTTCTTCTCCGCATCGCCCGTACCGCGAATGCGCTCCGATTCACCGGTTGCCTCGGCTTTCACGACGGTGACTTGGCGATCGGCATTGGCGCGGATCCGGCGAGACGCTTCCTCACCCTCGGCGCGGATCTCCGCGGCCTCGCGCTGACGCTCCGTCTGCATCCGGCGGAAAATGGCAAGGCTGTTCGCCTCCGGCAAATCGGCGCGCTTGATGCGAACATCGACCACCGTGATTCCGAGAACCTTGGAATTCTCGTTCATTTGGCTCGTGATTTTTCGCATTAGCTCGTTGCGATCGTCCCGGACGACGGCTTCGAAGCTCGCCGCGCCGAGCACGCGCCGGAGCGCGGCTTCCAGATAGTTGCTGAGCTGCGTGCGCGCCGTGTACTCGTTGTTCACGGACTGGTAGTAGAGCAGCGGATTGGCAATCCGCCACCGCGCGAAGGCGTCGACCACGAGCCGCTTCTGATCGGCCGCGATGACTTCCTGCGGCGCGGAATCGAGATCCAGCAGCCGCTTGTCGAAGAAGATCGCGTTTTGGATGAACGGGATCTTGTAGTTCAGTCCCGGTTTCGTGACGAGCCGCTTGGGCTTACCGAATTCCAGAACGAGGGCTTGCTGCGTCTGGTGGACCGTGAACAGCGTCAGATACGCGCCGACCGCGAGAATGCCGACCAACAGCAGGATGAGTGTTAGGGCTGCCCTTTTCATTATTGCTGCCCTCCGCTTTGGATCGAGGATCCCGACGAGGACGGCACGGGCGTTTCGTCCGGCGCTTTCCTCTGCAACTCCGAAAGAGGCAGATATGGCACCACGCCGCCACCGCCATCCTTGTCGATGATGATCTTGTCGGTGTTGGATAGGACGTCCTGCATCGTGTCGATGAAAATACGTTTCCGGGTCACGTCCGGCGCCTTTTGGTATTCCTGAAGAACCTTCTCGAAACGCGCGGCTTCACCCTTGGCCTCGGCAATCACGCGGTCGCGATAGCCTTGAGCACTTTGGAGAATGCGCTCGGCCTCACCGCGCGCTTCCGGAACGACGCGATTGGCATAGGCTTGCGCTTCGTTCTGGAGACGCTCCTGGTCGGCGCGCGCCGCCTGAACGTCGCGGAACGCATCGATCACTTGAGCCGGCGGATCGACCTTCTGAAGCTGTACTTCGACGATCTCAATACCGGCCTGATAGCCGTCGAGCGTGCGCTGGATAAGCTTTTGAACCTTGCCCTCGGTCTCCGCGCGGGCCGCGGTCAAAATCGGCTCAATGTCACTCTGGCCGACGATCTCGCGCATGGCACTCTCGGAGACATCCTTCACCGTGCCCTGGGGGTTCTGGATGTTGAACAGGTAGTCCGGAGCGTTGTTGATCTTCCACACGACGACAAAATCGATATCGACGATGTTCTCGTCTCCCGTGAGCATCAGGCTTTCTTCGGGCACATCCCGAACCGAAATGCCGGCGCCTTGAGGCGCGCCCCGATGGCCGATCTCGATCCGGTTGAGGCGGGTGAACTTCGGCAGTTCGACCTCTTCGATCGGATAGGGCAGCCGCAGATGTAGGCCCGGCTGGAGCTGGCGAACATATTCGCCGAACCGCAGGACGATGCCGACTTCGTCGGTATTGACCCGAACGGTGAAGGCGAAAATGCCCGCGACGATCACCGCGCCCAGGGCCACCAGGGCCGTGACCCATTTTCCACCGCCGCCAGGCATGGCCTGACGCAGCCGGTCCTGGCTTTTGCGTAAGATTTCCTCCAGATCGGGTTGCTGGCCTCCACCGGGTCCGCCCGGCCTCGGGCCCCAAGGCCCGTTATTGCCGCCACCACCGCTCTGATTGCTCCAAGGCATATGTGTTTCGTCCTGATTGCTGAGGGGGCTTTCGCGCGAATCCGCCCGGTTTGGGCTGCGCCTATCGCAGGGAGAGACTAGGCGCACCAAGTGGCGGAACCGCGACAAGAATCCCGGAGGTTATAGGCCAGGTGCCGAAGCCGCGCAATCAAAGGCGGCGCGTCAAGATGGACGCCGTTCCAGGACCACAATGGAGAAGTCGTGGTCGTCGTGCGGACCCGCTGGATGAGTCTCGCGGCAGACCTCCACCCACGCGGACGGCTCGAGCGCCGGGAACCACGTGTCGGCCTCGGGGCTCGCATGAACCTCGGTCAGGTAGATGCGGTCGGCCTTGGGCAACACCTCGGCAAACACCGCCTCCCCGCCTATGATCGCAATCTCGTCCGCGCCCCGATCCTTGGCCCACTCTCGCGCGGCTTCGAGTGCCCCGGCGAGGTTCGGCGCCACGAGGACGCCTGGCGCCGGCGTAACGTGGCCATTCCGGGTCATGACGATATTGAGGCGCCCGTCCAACACGCGCGGCAACGATTCGAAGGTGAGCCTCCCCATGATCACGGGCTTGCCCATGGTCACCTTGCGGAAGAACTTCATGTCGGAGCGCAAATGCCAAGGCAGGCCCCCATCGAGGCCGATGGCGCGGTTTTCGCCCATCGCCACGACCAGGGCGATGGCGGGCGCAGTCTGTTCCAAATCCCCGGTCAAACAGCCACCTCGCCCCGGATGGCCGGATGGGGGTCGTAGCCGGCGATCTTGAAGTCGTCGAAGACGAAGTCGAACAGCGACGTCACGTCTGGGTTCATTTCGAGCCGCGGCAGGGTTCGCGGCTTCCGCGTGAGCTGCTCGTCGGCCTGGTCGATATGGTTCAAATAAAGATGGACGTCGCCGAACGTATGCACGAAGTCTCCCGGCTCGAGTCCCGTGACCTGCGCGACCATATGAGTGAAGAGCGAGTAGGACGCGATATTGAACGGCACGCCGAGGAAAATATCCGCCGAGCGCTGATAGAGCTGACACGACAGCCGGCCGCCGCCCACGTAGAACTGGAAGAGGCAGTGGCACGGCGGAAGCGCCATTTTGGGGATCTCGCCGACATTCCAGGCGCTGACGATGTGGCGCCGCGAATCGGGGTCGCGCTTGATGCCTTCGACCAACGCCACGATCTGGTCGACCTCGCTGCCGGATGCGGACGGCCACGAACGCCATTGCTTGCCGTAGACGGGACCGAGCTCTCCGTTCTCGTCCGCCCACTCGTCCCAAATGCTGACACCGTGCTCTTTGAGGTAGCGGATATTGGTCGAACCCTGGAGGAACCAAAGAAGCTCATGCACGATCGACTTCACGTGAAGCTTCTTTGTGGTCATCAGGGGAAAACCTTCGCCGAGATCGAAGCGCATCTGCGCGCCGAAAAGGCTGAGCGTACCGGTGCCCGTCCGATCTTCTTTTCGCAAACCCTCGTGGCGGACCTGTGAGAGAAGTTCGAGATATTGGCGCAACGTGCGTGTGTCCCTATATTGACCGCAGTCCGGAATGCCGAGACTTGAAGACCGGGCTCGCTACTTAGTCGATAGACCTTGTAGAAGGAGCATTCAATGCGTGTTCTAACAGTTGTCCTCGGTCTTGCCGCCTGCCTGTCCCTCGGCCTCGTCTCCGGTACGGCTCAAGCAAATAGCGTCGGTATCGAACAGGTCCGCCAGATGGCTTTCGATCACGGTATCGTACGGCTCGACGAGATCGAACTCCGCCGCAGAAAGGGCGTCTGGCAGGTGGAGGGCGAAGACGCCAACGGCAATGACATCGAAATGGATGTGGATGCCCGCACAGGCCGAATCATACGCATGGAACGCGACTGACGCGCCTCACCCCTTCGGCCAACCCACTGGCGGGTAAGCCTATTCGTGCGGCGAAGATTGGGAGTTATCCACCTCCCGATCTTTCATTTGCCGCATGAGAGGATTATATATGAAGGGTCGGCTTCGGCTGACTATGGCGATAAACGGTCGGCGTAATAAACCATTCGGACCCGGGGGCGGTACCCGGCGGCTCCACCAGGTTTCAGTCGTAGGCGGCATGAATCGTGCTGCAGAAACGTTGGGTCTTGCGACAGAATTCGAGACCGGCTGAAACGTGGCGGGGCCGAAATAGGATCGACGAGGGTGTAAAGGTCGTGCTTTCGCTCGGCATGGTATCCGCCGATATCGGGCCAAACCTTATAGTTGCCAACGACAACTATGCGGAGGCACGTCTCGCTGCGTAATGCGGCGCGACAGCCTAAATTAAAGCCCTAACTTCCTCGCAGAAGTTAGGCGCGGTTTCGGAGGGCACCGGGCAACAGAAGCCCTCCACTTTATGACGGGGTGACTGCCTACGTCGCGAAGGATGGAGCGGCGCCATTCCATGGCGGAAGACGGAATTCGATACGATCTTCTTACGCAGAACGCGCTTCGTGGCGTCGTTCGCGAGGTTCTCTCACACGTCCAACGCGAAGGACTTCCCGGTGAGCACCATCTCTTTATCGCGTTCGACACGTGCGCCGACGGCGTGTCCATCTCCAAACGGTTGAAGGAACAGTATCCGGAGGAGATGACCATCGTCCTCCAATACCAATTCTGGGATCTGTTCGTTTGGGATGAGCGCTTCGAGGTGAAGCTCTCCTTCACCAACGTGCCCGAGCGCCTGGTCGTACCGTTCGAAGCCGTGAAAGCCTTCTACGATCCGTCCGCGCAATTCGGCCTCCAATTTGGCAAGCCCGGCGCGGCGAACGACTCGGCACGGCAGCACATGGCGTCCGCCTTGCCGGATGTCGTCGGCGAACAGTCAGACGACCGCGGAAGCCCTGAAGTTCCGGACGAAGAGTCCGCTGAGAACGACAGCGTCGAAGTGGTGATGTCCCGTCCGCCAGCCGAAGTCGTACAGCTCGACAGCTTCCGCAAGAAATAGGCGCATTCTTAGGCGTTTTCGTCCGCCTGCTGCCTCAAACATAGACATTTCCACCTGCCTCGGCATCCGCAACCCACGGAATGTCCCGATTCGCGTATCTGGCATGATTTCTGATTGAGGCATGCCGCAACAAGGCGCGTACGGCGTTGGAGGGCACATCCTTGAACAGGCACGATCCGATCCGCCACCCGCCGTCGGCGGGAAGCCAGGCGCTTGCGCCGATCCAAGACTATCTCGTCGAAATTCACGAGCGTGTGTCGAAGATCGCCGGCGGCGCGCCCGCGGATTACATCCCGGAGCTCGGCAAAGTCGATCCCAATTTGTTCGGCATCGCCATCGCCACGGTCGACGGGCAAATCTATTCGGTGGGCGACGCGCTCGTGCCCTTCACCATCCAGTCCGTGTCCAAACCATTCATGTATGGATACGCACTCCAACATCATGGGCGCGCGCATGTCCTAAAGCATGTCGGCGTGGAACCAACGGGCGAGGCCTTCAACTCCATCGTACTCGACGATGCGGCCAATCGGCCCTTCAACCCTATGGTGAACGCCGGTGCGATCGCCGTGGCCGAGATGATGAAGGGCGAAACGCAAGATCAGCGGATTGCCAACATGATCGAGCTCTTTTCGAGCTTGGCGGGACGCAAGCTCGAAATCGACGATGCGGTGTTCGAGTCCGAACGGGCAACGGGCCACCGCAATCGCGCCATTGCCTACATGATGCTCAATACCGCCATGATCGAGCAAGATCCCGAACAAGTGCTCGATCTGTATTTCCGGCAATGCGCCATGAACGTCACGGCCTGCGACCTCGCCGTCATGGCGGCGACTCTCGCCAATGACGGCACCAATCCGATCACGGATCACAAGATCTTCGATACGCAATATGTGCGCGACGTTCTGACGGTGATGAACTCCTGCGGCATGTACGACTACGCCGGCGAATGGGCCTATGAGGTCGGGATGCCCGCCAAGAGCGGCGTTTCGGGTTGCATCATCGCCGCGATCCCCGGGCAGATCGGAATTTGCGTGTATGCACCGCCGATCGACAGGCAAGGAAACAGCGTTCGCGGAATCAGCGTGTGCAGGGATATTTCACGCGAGTTCCAACTTCACGCATTCTACAATCATACAAATGTCCGCAGCGTCCTCCGGCGCGACTACCGCGCCGACGTGGTGCGCTCCAACCGCCTCCGCACCTTGGAGGAGAGGACGCTGCTCGCCGAGGAAGGGCGCAAGATTGCCGTGCTCGAAGCGCAAGGCGCTCTCTTTTTCGGGTCGACCGAACAGCTCCTGCGCAAGCTGAACGCACTCGCCCAGAACTCCAAATATGTGATCGTGGACTTTAAGCGCGTGCACCACGCCGACAGTGCCGCCTCCAAGCTTATCGTGCGAACGGTGCGCGCAATGGCTGGCGGCGATACGGACCTGGTCTTCGCATCGATCGACAACGACCGGCCGCTCGACGGACTGATCCGCGCACTCGCGGAGACCAAGGAAGGGCACGGTCTGCGCCAGTTCCGCGATACGGATGCGGCGCTGGAATGGTGCGAGGATCGACTTCTAGCCGGAGTGGGATCAACCGCCGGAACGAAGTTCGCGCTTCACCAAATCAATCTTTTCGACGGCCTGACAGCCGGGGAGCGCAAGCTGGTCGAAGGTATCGTCCGCCCACTCGTGTTCGAGAAGGGCGACGTCATCATGCGCGCTGGCGATCCCGCGAAGCTCTTCTTCGTCCTCGCGCGCGGCACTGTCAGCGTCGAGATTAAACTTCATGGCGAAGGTGGGCGTTACAAGCGGGTCGCGTCCATCGGACCGGGTCTGACTTTCGGAGAAATGGCACTTCTCGACGGCGGCACTCGCTCCGCCGACGTCATCGCCAACGAACGGGTCGTCTGTTACGGACTGGGAGTCGAAGAACTTCACGAGCTCGCCAAGGAGCATCCAAATGTCATGATTACCATTCTCGGCAATTTGACGCGGGAATTCTCCGAGCGCCTCCGTCACGCGAACGAGGAGATTAGCGTTCTCGAATAGGCCGCGTTCTATGCGGCCGGCGCCTGTGCCGGCTCGGCCTTTGCCCGCGGCTCGTTGGATGGCTTCAAGGGCACGTTCAATTCGACATAGAGGCCGGCCTTACGGAACTCGGTCTTGGTTTCGCCGCCGAGATTGTGACGGATGCCTTGATCGATGAGTTGCGTCCCGAAACCCTTCCGGCCGGACGCCTTGGGAACCGATGAAGCACCCTTCTCTTCCCAGACGAGAAGTAGCCGATTGCCCCGCTGGGACTTCCAAGCCACGTTGAGCTGGCCTGAGTTCTGAGAGAGCGCGCCGTACTTCACCGCATTGGTCGCAAGCTCGTGCAACGTCATGGCCAGGATCGACGTGCATTGCGGCGGCAGCAGAACGTCCGATCCCTTGATGACGACCTTGGGTCCGCCCTCGCGGCGATAAGGCTCGAGTTCCCGTTCGACCATCGCCTTCAGACTTGCGCCCGACCATTGGGATTCGAGCAGCAGGTCGTGGGCACGGTGCAAGGCCCGAAGGCGCTCCGCAAGGGTCCGCGCCATGGCCTGCGTTGTCGGGTCCTTGGCCTGTCGCAAACTCGCCTGGACAAGCGATTGGACAATGGCCAGCGCGTTCTTCACGCGATGATTGAGCTCGCCGACGAGCATGGTCTGGCGCTGCGCAGTGCGCCTGCGCTCCGTGACATCGCGGAATACGAGAACGGCGCCCGCAAGCGAGCCGTCTTGGCCAATGATCGGCGCGCCGGAGTGCTCGACCGGTAGTTCCTTGTCGTCGCGAGTCAAAAGCAACGCGCCCGCCTCCATACGTGAAACCTCGCGCTCCCTGAGTGCTCGCAGCGCCGGATCGTCGACCGGCTTGCGCGTCTCCTCGTCGACGACCCTGAACACCACCCAGATGGGCCGCCCCCGCGCCTCCGCCGCGGCCCAGCCGGTGAGATCCTCGGCCACTCTGTTGAGCAGCAGGACGCTTCCGCTGGGGTCCGTCGCGATCACGCCGTCGCCGATCGACCCGAGCGTGGTCGAAAGCCATTCGCGCTGGCCGCGCAAGTCCATGAGTGCCACTTGCCGGCCGCTATCGGCCCGCCGCACGGCGCCGAGCGCCGTCCAGGCGAACACGCCGAGCACGACGATGCTCGCGACCGCGAAGATTACAAGCGCCGCGGCGCTGTCGTATAGCGTGTGAATTTCCGCTTGCCGGGCGAACCAGCCAAGGACCGGCGGGACCGCTAGAATGCCGGGAAGAAGCCGTCGCAGCATCTCACCCGCCGGAGACTGTTCGAAAATCGCCGAGGCGACACCACGCTCCGGCGAGGCCGCGATGAGCCCAGTGGCAAGCAAGACGATGCTCAAGACGCCGTAGGCCGTCAGACGCATGAACGGGAACGGGTCGCCGCTCATGTTGACACCATAGGCGCGGCCGGTGACGACGAGCAGAACTTGCGCCAGAAGCACCAATGTCAGGACCTGGCTCAGCACCGACGGCACGGCGCGCGCGTTCTCGGCATAAAGCAAGGCGACCCCGAACAAGATGAGGGCGCAGAGGATCCCAGGCGATATCCTCGCGGCCACAAGCGCGGCACTCGGCAAGGTCTCGTCGGCCGGGGGGGCACCGGCCTGTGGCAGCAACTCGTTTGGAATGAGAAACGTATCCAGTCCGAGGTCGAGTCCGAGCGCGCCCTGGCCGAGCAGGAGTAGGCCGAAAAGCGTCAAAAACACCCCGATCAGCCTGGCCGCGAAGCGGATGCGGCGAAACGTGAAGCAAACGAGACCAAGCCCAGCCAGGATCACGCCCAGAGCGGCTGTCGGCGGCATTCCCACGAGGCTCGGCATCGCGTCGGCGGGAAATATTCCCAGCCAGGCGGCGAGCACCACCTCGCCGATCACGCAGACCAATACGGCCGCGAACCGTGCATAGGTCTCGCTCGCCTGCACAGTCTTCGACTGGGGCAGCACGATCTTGCTAGACGCCGCCGTCACTCGCCCTCCTTGCAGGAGCGCCTGGCATGGGGCGCCATGAACACAGCCGTGAAAAACATCGCCACTTCCCAGGTTCTCTCATCCGCGACCGCAATGCTATAGCCTTAGGCTCCGATTGTCCGTTCGCGGCCAACCGTTTCCAGATACCGTTTGCCGCCGAATCTCCAAATTACAAAAAGGAAAGCTCGCCCATGTCTGCAGCCGAACCTCCCCATGCCTCCACCGCTCCGCGCACGGAAACGGACGCGTTTGGGCCGATCGACGTGCCCGGCGACCGCTATTGGGGCGCACAAACCCAGCGTTCCCGCCAAAATTTCCAGATAGGCGACGAGCGCATGCCTCAGCCGATGATCCGTGCCATGGCGCTGGTCAAGAAGGGCGCCGCGCTCGCCAATCTTGAGCTCGGGCGTCTCGACCAGACGCTGGCCGATGCGATCGCGGCAGCGGCAACCGAGATTATCGAGGGCAAGCTGGACGGTCACTTTCCGCTTGTGGTCTGGCAGACAGGATCCGGCACTCAGACCAATATGAATCTGAACGAGGTGATCGCGAACCGGGCCAGCGAAATCCTCGGCGGCAAGCTCGGTACCAAGGAGCCAGTGCACCCGAACGATCACGTGAATATGGGCCAGTCCTCGAACGATACCTTCCCGACGGCGATGCATGTCGCCGCCGCCGAAGAAATCGTCTACCGGCTGAATCCCGCCCTGTCCCACCTGTTCGAAGCGCTCAAAGAGAAGGCCGAAGCGTTCCAGGACATCATCAAGATCGGCCGGACGCATATGCAGGACGCGACGCCGCTGACTCTCGGACAAGAGTTTGGCGGCTATGCGGCGCAGATCGATCTCGGCATCAAACGTCTCGTCCTAACATTGCCGGGCCTTTACGCGCTGGCGCAAGGGGGAACGGCTGTCGGCACCGGGTTGAACAGCCATCCGGACTTCGCGGCGATCTTCGCGAGCAAGATAGCTGAACTCACGAGGCTTCCCTTCGTCTCGGCGGAGAACAAGTTCGAGGCGCTTGCCGGCAACGACGCCTATGTGTTCACCCATGGCGCGCTGACCACCGTCGCGGCCTCGATGTTCAAGATCGCCAACGACATCCGCCTGCTGGGTTCGGGGCCGCGCTCGGGCCTTGGCGAGCTGCTGCTGCCGGAGAACGAGCCCGGCTCCTCGATCATGCCCGGCAAGGTGAACCCGACCCAATGCGAGGCGGTGACCATGGTCTGCGCACGCGTGATGGGCAACGAAACCACCGTAAGCTTCGCCGGCAGCCAGGGGCATTTCGAACTCAACGTGTTCAAGCCCGTCCTCGCCTATGCGCTCCTGCAATCGGTGCGCCTGCTCGCGGACGTGGCCGACAGCTTCACGAAGAACTGTGTGGTCGGCATCAAGGCCAACCGGGAACGGATCACCGAACACATGGAGCGTTCCCTGATGCTGGTGACGGCGCTCGCGCCCCATATCGGCTACGACAAGGCGAGCGAGATCGCCAAGACCGCCCATAAGCGCGGGAGCACGCTGAAGGAGGAAGCCGTGCGGCTCGGCCACGTGGCGGCGGAGGACTTCGACCGCATCGTTCGTCCGGAACACATGGTGTCGCCAAAGAAATAGCCCCCTCGAACAATGGCAAAGGCCCGCAACAAACGCTCGCTCACGATCGCGCGGCACCGGACCAGCGTGTCCCTTGAAGAGCCGTTTTGGGACGCACTGACCGGGATCGCACGGGAGCAAGGCAAGTCGATTGCGGGCCTTGTCAGCGAAATCGATCAGAATCGCACAGACCGTGACGACGGCACCAGCCTGTCCGCCGCGCTTCGCCTCTATGTCTTGGAGCACATGAAACGCAGACAGGCGAAGGGCAGGCCCTAGCGGCCGCCAAACCCGCCTCCAAAGATGCTGTAATTCTTCTTCCAATCGTCGCGCCGTGCCTTGCGGCGCGTTTTGCGCCGCTGACGTGGTGCCGGTGCAACCTCCGAGGCCGTTTCCTGCTCGGCCTCGGCTGTCGCGTCGCTTTGAAGAACCTCCGCAATCGGATCGTTTGGTATGGCGTTGTCGTTTGCTGGCGCGTGGGTCGGCAAAGGAGGCAGAAGCGCGTCTGGAACCACGGCGGCGGCGTTGGCCTCGGTAGCCGCGCGCTCAGCCGCGGCTCTCGCTTCGGCTTCGATGCGATCGCGCTCCGCGCGTTCGGCGGCGGCGCGCGCCTCGGCCGCAGCGCGTTCCTTGGCCGCTTGCTCGGCCGCAGCGCGAGCCTTGGCCGCAGCCTTCGCTTCCGCTGCGGCTTTCGCTTCCGCTGCCGCCCGCTCCTGGGCAGCCTTCTCGGCCGCGGCATTGGCTTCCGCGGCAGCTCTCTCCGCCGCTGCCCGTTCCGCGGCGGCGCGCTTGGCGGCTTCCATCTCCGCCGCAGCACGGGCTTCGGCCTCCGCGCGTTCTTGCGCCGCTTTCTCCGCCGCGGCCTTCTCCATGACCTTTTCCGCCGCCGCTTGTTTGGCGGCTGCTTCGGCGTCTCGCGCAGCCTTCTCTGCCGCCATCCGTTCCGCTTCCGCCCGCTCAGCAGCGGCGCGTGCTTCGGCCTCGGCTTTCTCACGTGCCGCCTGTTCCGCGGCAGCCTTCTCCGCTGCTATGCGTTCAGCTTCCGCGCGTTCGGCGGCGGCCCTTGCCTCGGCCTCAGCCGTCTCGCGGGCCGCTTGCTCGGCGGCGGCCTTCTCCGCTGCAATGCGTTCAGCTTCCGCGCGCTCAGCCGCAGCCCTTGCCTCGGCCTCTGCTTGCTCACGGGCCATCCGTTCGGCGGCAGCCTTGGCTTCGGCCTCGGACTTTTCGCGAGCAGCCTGTGCCGCAGCCGCCTTCTCCGCCGCGATCCTCTCGGCCTCGTCGGCGCTTGGCGATGCCCCGCCGGAGACATCGAGTGACTCCAGCCTTTCGACGTCCTGACGCAACCGGTCGATCGTCATCTTGTTCTCGATGGCGGCGGTTCCGACGGCGGGCGAGATCGTAGCCAGATCGTTCAGAGGACCGGAAAACACGACCGTCATCGGTGGAACGCTCGCTCCTTGCTGCGAGGTCAGACGCATCCTCCACTCGCTGTCGAGCTTGAGCCCGGCGAGTTCGATATAGCTTTCGATAGCCGTTTCGGCGCCCTTGCTGGCGAGGGTCCCCGGCGCAAACCGCACCGTGCCGTTCTTCACTTCGAAATCGAAGCGGGCCGGTTGAAATGCATATGAGCCGTTCTTCAGCTTCTCGCGGATGGCGGCCGCGTCGGCATCGATCTGTTCCGTGGTCGCCTGCGTATTGCTCGCCGCCGCCTTGGCCGCAATCTCGCGCAACGGATCGGCGGTGAATGAGGTGAGCGATCCCGCCCCGAGCGTCACCGAGCCCTTGCCGCTGAGATCGGCGACAACGCCCGGCGGACTCAACCCCTCGCCCGAGACATCGAAAGACAGATCGAAGGGGCCGGTTGCAAGGGGCCGGCCAGCCACCGCTTCGGTGAGCCCTTCAAGGCTGCCTTGTTTCAACTCGGCCTTGGCCGTCAGAGCAGCGCCGCTGCCGCGCGGCGAAAGCGAACCCGATCCGGCAAACGCGCCGCCAAACAATTGCCCGTCGATGGACTCGACCGCGAGAGTACCGCCGGCAACTTTGGCTTCCAGCTTGCCGTTCGAGACTGGGAAAGGATCGCCAAGCGACAGCGTCTTGGCGCTCAGAGAAATCGTGCCTTCGGTGTCGTCGAGAAGACCGAGTGCAAATCCCCGCGCCGGCCAATATGGCGCAGCCTCCCCATCGACGGAGCCCAGCATGTCTTCGGTGGACGCAGTCCGCTCCCACGCCACGAACAGCCCCATCAGGGCGGGAAGGGAAATCCGTTCCGCAGTTGCCGCGATGTCGAACTTGGTGACGGCCCCCGTGCGGTCGAAATGCGCGGAGCCTTCGATCGGCTCGTCCATGACCGTCGCCTTGATCTGCTCCAGGTCGATCGTCCCGGCCTGGCGGGCCACGTTGGCGCTGATCGAGAGCGGCACGCCATGCGAACTCGGCGGCGGATCGAGCTCCAACAGCGGCAAAGCGAGACTTGCATCGTCGGTGGAGACCGACGCGAAGCCATTGAACGTGGTGCCATCGTCCTTGAGTGCGCCGATGCCTTCGAATTCCAATTTCAACGCCGCCGTTTCGAGTGCGCCGCGCCCAGACAACTTTTGGCTCGGAACACCGGCGACCTTCACGGACAGCGTACCCTGTTCGCCCGCAGCCTCGGCGAGCCTATCCTGCGGCAACTCGGGAAACACCAGGACGAGCAGCGCCTGCGGCCTGTCTCCGGTCACACTGCCGGCAACATCGATCTCGGCGTCCTTCGGCGCCGAGAGCGTGCCTTTAGCCTTGGCTACGAGCGCCAAATCCGAACCGCCAACCTGGCCGCTCAACTGGAGCGAGGCATCCGTCATCGCGCCGTCGCGCGTGGCCACGAGCGCGGCTTGCAGATCGAATGGCGCCAGCGCCGGCAAATGTTCCGATTTCACCACCGCGTCCTTGAAGCCGAGAATGCCGGCCAGCGCCCGCAAGCTCTCGGTGCTCAACGCCTGAACGGACAGATCGATCTGGCCCGACGGCGCTTCGGCAAGACTGGTGATGCGTCCCTTTCCGTTCAAATTAATCGCGTACGGAGCAGCGAAGGCGAGCGACTGAACGTCGAGATCGCCGCGGTCGAGCGACAGTTTCGCGTCGAGGCGCCCTGGTGTCAGGCCGGGCAACAGAAGCTCGCCAACCTGTACCCGCGCATGCACTTCGTCGCCGCGCAATTGTTCCAGCAGGCTCGATCCAGGGCTTGCCGATTCCGCTGCCGGTGCGCCGGCGGCGGACGAGAGCCACGCGCTCCAAATGGGTTCGTCCCCGAGAGCTTCGCGCAGATCGAGTCGGTCGCTTCTGAGATCGAGGCTGATGAGATTTGTCTCGCCGGCGCGGTAGAGGAAGTTTCCGCCGAAACTCGTGCCGCTGACGGTGCCGTTCGCATTGGCGAGCATCACCTCGCCATTGCCGATCGTGGCATCGGCGGACAGGGAGAAGTCGCCGACGAAGGCTTGGCCCGTAATCGCGCGATCCCCCGCGGCCCAGCGAGTCAGCGCCCGTAAACCCGAGCCGTCGATCTTGAGCGGACCGTCGAAGACCGGACCCGAATCGCTTTTCCGCAACGAACCGGACATGGTCACGTGGTTCTCGCCAGGCAGCGTCGCGTCCAGCCGTTCGATCGCGACGCCGCCGTTCGAACTTGCGAGCTTCAGCGCGAGACCGCCCGCAAGATCGCCGCCGAGCCCGGCCTGTTCCACATCGAGGCTGAGGGTTCCCTGCCCGATCCGCGCGGCCTCGTCCAGGACCCAACCCGAAAACATGCGAACGACGGCCGCCGGGGACGGCCGGTCCTCGTCGGCCGCCGCACCGAAGAGCGCATCAAAGTCGATCCATCGCGCGGCCAACCTGGCATCCGCCCGGAACGGCGGCCGGAAATCGAGCTTGGCGGTGCCCTTCAGGATCTGCGGCCGCCCCGACGCGTGCAGCGTGAGATCGAAGCCGGTCAGCTCGGCGCCGTCGGGCGTTGCCTTGAGCGGTCCCTTCAACTCGACGAAGGACGCCGTCTCGCGCAAGCCCCTCGGCTCGGCTTCTTCCGTTTCCGGCTCGGCTACTCCCATCTCGTCCACGTCCTGCATCGGCTCTGCATCGCCTTGCGGCGGCTCGCCGGCGCCGAGCCCATCGAGCTTGGAGACCCGCATGACGAGGGAACCGTCGTAAGACGGAGTCGCGCGAAGGCCCGAGACCAGGCCGTCAAGCTGATACGAGGCCGAGCGATTGGGATCGCGCAGCGCCGCCTTCATCCGGAATTGCCCGCTGTCGTTTACGGACCCGGTCGAAAACCTGAGAGTCTGCGTCCGCCCTTCGAAGTCATAGGTGGCGGAGACTTTGTAGGGGCCCGCGAGCGAGGCTGCGCTCGCCTCGCCGTCGATATTCCTGAACACGAACGGCGATACGCCTTCTTTGACGATCTCGACCGTGCCACCCGTGACACGCACGGAGTCGAGCAGCACATCTTTCGGTACGAATGGAGTCCCCGTGCGGCGCGGTCCGATATCCGTCCAGTTGCCGTTGCGCGCACCGTCAATATGCAGCCGCAAGGTCGGATCGATGATCGTGAGCTGATGTGCCTCGACCTTGCCGGTCAGCAGCGTTCCCACATCGATCTTGGCTTCGAGGGACTTCGCCTCGAGAAAGGGCGTATCGAGGCTCCCGTCGGCGTTCGCGACCCTGACGCCGTCGAATTTGAGCCGCGGCGCCGGAAGGACGACCAGATGGACCTCGCCGTCCATTTTGACCTGCCGGCCGATGAGCTTGCTGGCATGGGCCTCGAACGCCGGGCGATAGTCGTTCCAATCGATGAAGAGCGGCGCCGCGAAGAGCGCACTCAACACCAATATGAACAGTGCCGTCAGTGTCAGCAGAAGCGAGTTCACCGATCTCTCTGCCTATGGCTTGGGCGCCGGCGCATAGTCCCCGTGTTAGACAAGAGGCCAAGAGCCATTGAAAGACAATGAGCCAATTGCCGCGTACGCCGTTCCACTCAAATTACCGCAAACCATTTACGGCCTTGCCGCAAAACCTTAATAACCAGCGGCGAAAATCTTGCCAGGGTTGAGGATATTCAACGGATCGAGTGCCTTTTTTATGGCAATCATGACATCGACCCCCGCGCCGTGCTCCGCAACCAAGTATCCGATCTTACCCTGACCGATGCCGTGTTCGCCCGTACAGGTCCCTTCGAAGCGTAGCGCCCGGTCGACCAGGCGATCCAGAAATGCGCGCACGCGCGTCCGTTCTTCGGCGGAGTCCGGATCGATCAGCGGCATCACATGAAAATTGCCGTCCCCCACATGCCCGACAATCGGCGCGAGGAGTCCCAACCTCTCGATATCCTGTTTCGTTTCGGCGACGCAGGCCGCGAGCGCGGAGATGGGAACACAGACGTCGGTTGCGATCAGGTCTCCGCCGGGGCGCAGCCCCCGCGCCGCCCAATAGGCATCGTGGCGCGCCTGCCAGAGGCGGTTACGGTCCTCCGGGCGCTCGGCCCAATCGAGGGCACCGCCACCTTCGGCCTCCGCGATCGTCGCGAAGGTCTCGACTTGCTCGCGCGCCCCGGCCTCGCTGCCGTGAAACTCCAGAAACAACGTCGGCGTTTCCGGTAGGGAGAGCTTCGAATAGGCATTGCAGCCACGAACCTGGACCTCGTCCAACAGCTCGATGCGTGCCAACGGCAAACCCATCTGCAACGCGGCGATGGTCGCATTGCAGGCACCTTCCAGCGTCTCGAAAGGACACACGCCGGAGAGGATGGTTTCGGGAATTCCGTAGAGTTTGAGCGTCAGCTCGGTGATGACGCCCAGCGTGCCTTCCGATCCCACAAGAAGCCGCGTGAGATCGTACCCGGCGGCCGATTTCCGGGCGCGGCCACCGGTCGTGACGATCCGGCCGTCCGCGAGCACCGCCGTGAGGCCGAGAACGGCATCGCGCATCGTACCGTAGCGCACGGCATTGGTACCGGACGCACGGGTGGCCCCCATGCCGCCGAGACTTGCATCCGCACCCGGATCGACGGGAAAAAACAAACCGGTGTCGCGCAAATGGGCGTTGAGCTGCTTTCGCGTGACGCCGGCCTGCACGGCACAGTCGAGGTCGTTTTCGTGCACCGCCAGGATGGCGTTCATGCGCGATAGATCGAGGGACAGCCCGCCAAAGGGCGCGTTCAACTGGCCCTCGAGAGAGGTCCCTACGCCGAACGGGATGACGGGGACGCGCGCAGCCGCGCAGGCCGAAACGGCCTCGGAGACCTCTTCGGTGGTTTCGGCGAACAGGACGGCGTCGGGAGCCTGGACCTTCAGCCAGGTCAGCGTGTTGGCGTGCTGCTCGCGCAGGACCTCACTCCGCGACAAACGGTCGCCAAAACGCGCGGATAGGCGCGCGAAGAGCGCGTCCTTGTCTTCGGGGGAGGCCGGGTTACCAAGCCATTCGGAGGCTGCTGCGACTGTCGACATGGCGCCAGTCTACAGGGAGTTCCCGAACAAAATCAGCCTCGTTCTTGCGCGGACTACAAGCGGCGGGATAAGCGCGGCCATGGCTGGCCGGAGCGGCATCCCTCACCCCACCCGCCTATGAGGATCTTGGTTGCCGCAGGCCATGCTTAGTTACCGCAAGCCATGGCGCCGGCGGTGCACACATATGGCACGACCACGCCCTTCCAACATTGCGAGTAGGTCTTGGACGTCACAACGTCCGGCTTCAGCAGCATGTCGGGCGTCACGACCGGGCGTACGGCCTTCCAGAACGGGTCGGGCTTGACCTTCCGGGGGCGCAAGGTGACGTACTTCCAACCACGGCGCTGGCGGATCTGCTCAGCGGTCTGCAGGGCGTTCGCATAGGCGGCCTTGGCCGCCGACGCCTTCGACTCGGCGCTGTTCGTCGCCTTTACGAGCTCGCAGCCGGCGTTGGCCGTCTGTGCTCCGCCAAGAAGGAGCAAGGAGAATCCAAGCAACACGACTACAGCCTTCAAAACCCGAAGCATTCCGACCTCCAAATCATGGTTAATGAGCGGCTGCCCTGATTTGCCACCGACTGCGGCTCCCCGCAAGGGCCGCAGTGCAACATCTCGATGGGTGTGCCCCCTTTTCCGGTGTCGCAGGACATTGCAGAGGCGTCTTTCGCGCCCGCGCGCAGTGCTATAGTCCAAGAACATGGCCAAGATTCGCACAAGCACCGCTTCCGCGGCCCTGCCTTCGGATGTCGAATCCGAGGACGCGCATGGGACGGCGCCTGCCGAAATGCTCTCCATTTCGCAGCGTGCCATGCGGCGTAATGCCGAGCCGTATTTGGACGCGCTCAACCCCGAGCAGCGCGAGGCAGTGGAGACGCTGGACGGGCCATTGCTGGTGCTCGCCGGCGCGGGAACGGGCAAGACGCGGGTGCTGACCACGCGCATTGCGCATTTGCTGCGCCTTGGGCGCGCCAATCCAGGGCAAATCCTGGCGGTGACCTTCACCAACAAGGCCGCGCGCGAGATGAAGCAGCGGGTGAGTGGCTTGATCGGCGGCGTTGTTGAAGGCATGCCGTGGCTCGGCACGTTTCACGCCATCGGCGTGAAAATCCTCCGCCGCCACGCGGAGCTTGTCGACCTCAAGCCCTCCTTCACCGTGCTCGATACGGACGACCAGATCCGTCTGATCAAGCAACTTCTCGAAGCAGAGAATATCGACGAGAAGCGCTGGCCCGCGCGCGTCCTCGCCGGCATGATCGACGGCTGGAAGAACCGCGGTCTGCGGCCCGAGCGTGTGCCCGACGGCGAGAGCTACGGCTTTGCCAACGGCAAGGGGCGCGCGCTCTATTCCGCCTATCAGCGCCGCCTCAAGGATCTGAACGCCGTCGATTTCGGCGACCTTCTGATGGAGAACCTGCGGCTGTTCCAGGATCATCCCGACGTGCTGGAGCGCTATCAGCAGCGCTTCCGCTACATGCTGGTCGACGAGTATCAAGACACCAACGTGGCGCAGTATCTGTGGTTGCGTCTCCTCGCGCAGACGAACGCAAACATTTGCTGCGTCGGCGACGACGATCAATCCATCTATGGCTGGCGCGGCGCCGAAGTGGACAACATCCTACGCTTCGAGTCCGATTTTCCGGGCGCCACGGTGATCCGGCTCGAGCGCAACTATCGTTCGACCGCCCACATCCTCGGCGCGGCCTCAGGCCTGATCGCTCACAACCAGGGGCGCCTCGGCAAGACCCTGCATACCGACGGCGACGACGGCGAGAAGGTCGTGGTTCAAGGCTGCTGGGACGACGAGGAAGAAGCGCGTGTCATCGGCGAGGATATCGAGCAGCTTCAACGCCAAGGGCACACGCTGAACGAAATCGCGATCCTCGTCCGCGCGTCGTTTCAGATGCGCGCCTTCGAGGACCGGTTCATCACGCTCGGCCTGGATTACCGCGTGATCGGCGGTCCACGCTTTTACGAGCGGCAGGAGATTCGCGACGCAATCGCCTATCTCGATGTAACGCTGAACCCCTCCAACGATCTCAAATTCGAACGCATCGTCAACGTTCCCCGGCGGGGCCTCGGTGATGCGACTCTCAAATCGCTGCATCAATTGGCACGAGCGAGCGAGATTCCGCTGACGCAAGCGGCACGGCTGATTGTCGAGACCGAGGACTTGAAGCCAAAACCGCGCCGCGCGCTCTCCGCCCTGCTCTCTTCGTTCGACCGCTGGCGCTCCCTGGTCGACACGATGCGGCATACGGAGCTCGCGGAGCTGATCCTGGACGAGTCCGGTTATACCGGCATGTGGCAGGCGGACCGGTCGCAACAGGCCGAAGGGCGTCTCGAAAACCTGAAAGAACTGATCCACTTCATGGAGGAGTTCGACACGCTCGCCGGCTTTATGGAGCACGTATCGCTGGTGATGGACGCCGCCACCGAGGAAGGGACGGACCGCGTCAACCTGATGACGTTGCACTCCGCCAAGGGGCTGGAATTTGACACCGTGTTCCTGCCCGGCTGGGACGAAGGGCTCCTGCCCCATCAGCGCAGCCTGGACGAAGCCGGACGCTCCGGCCTCGAGGAAGAGCGGCGGCTCGCTCATGTCGGGCTCACCCGTGCGCGTAAGAACGCCAAGATCAGCTTCGCGCAGAACCGGCGCACCTACGGCATGTGGCAGACGGCCGTGCCGTCGCGCTTCATCGACGAACTCCCGCACGAACATGTGGAAGTGGCCGAGGACAACGGCACGGCCAGCATGCGCGGCTACGGGCCGAGCCGCTTCGACAGCGAGGAGATGTTCGCCACCGGCAATTACGAGACGCCGGGGTGGCAGCGCGCCCGCGCGAACCGGCAGCGCGGCGGCGGCCCGCGCCACGAGCCGATCACCATCGAAGGGACGCTGGTCGCGGCCAGCACGGCCGAGGGATCTGGGATCCAACTCGGCCAGCGCGTGTTTCACCAGAAGTTCGGTTATGGCCGCGTGGCCTCGATCGACGGCAACAAGCTCACGGTCGATTTCGAGAAGGCCGGCCGCAAGAAGGTCGTCGATACCTTCGTCGAGCCGGTGTGACGCGGCAGCCATGCGGGTTTGACGATGTGGCTGTTCGGTTACGGCTCTTTGATGTGGGACGGCTGGGAACGGCGCTACGCCTGCGTCCGGCGTGTCAGCGCGGAGGCACCGGGTTACCGCCGCATCTTCAACAAGAAATCGCTGGAACGCTGGGGGACATATGACGCGCCCGGCCTCACCTTGAACCTCGCCTTGCACGAACGTGACGAAGACGATCCTTGCCGGGGCATCGCCTTCCAGTTTCCGGACACACGGCAGGCTGAGATCGAGGATTACCTATCCGTTCGCGAGACTTGCATGGCCTGCGATATCGCCGTCGCACTGCCGGAAGAGACGGTCAGCGCACGGACCTATATCTATGACGGTCCCCGGCTGATCGAACACGGCCTCCCGCTCCATAAATGCGCACGGATGATCTTGTCGGCGGAAGGCGTCGCCGGTTCGAGCTATGACTATATTCGAAACGTTCGCGCACATCTCGAAGGCCTTGGTGTCGTTGATCGCGAGGTCGACACGCTGTGGCGCGCGGTTCTGGCTTTGAAGAATGGAGATAGAGATGACTGAGAGCCCACCGCGTTCGACCTACCGGGTGCGTCTCGAGGCGGAGCTGCCCGCCGCGGGCCGCATCGCCAATGCGCTGGACGAGACCGCGGGCCCGCAGGCGCTTTCAGTGAGTTATTTCGATCTCGGCAACGGCTTTTTCGAAGTGTCCGCGCTCTACGCAGGACGCCCCGACGAGAACACACTTCAGGCTTTGGTCGATCGCGCCGCGGACGGGGATCGGGTCTCGCCTCTCCTCATTGGCGTACTCCCGGACGAGAACTGGATCACCGTCAGTCAGGGCCAGCGCCGGCCTGTCCGGGCCGGACGCTTTCTCGTGCATGGCAGCCACGACCGGGACAAGATCGTGCGGACCCGCTACACGATCGAGATCGATGCGGATCAGGCCTTCGGCACGGCCCATCATGCCACCACGCGCGGCTGCCTGATCGCCCTGGACGAACTCGCCAAATGGGGTCGCCCGGACCTGATCCTCGACGTCGGCACAGGCACGGGGGTCCTCGCCATCGCGGCAGCCTTGGCCTTCGACAGGCCCGCCATCGCGACCGACAACGATCCGGTCGCGGTGCGGATCGCCAAGGAAAACGCGGCCAAGGCGGGCGTTGCCCAGAAGGTTCATGTCTTCGTCGCCAACGGGCTCTCGCACCCTTCCTTGCGCCGTCTTCGCCCCGACCTGGTCGTGGCCAATATCCTGGCCCGCCCGCTCTACGATCTCGCGCCTGCGATGGCCCGAACCGTGGAACCCGGCGGTTATGTCCTGTTGTCGGGGATCACCGGCGCACAGGCGCAGGCGACCGCCGCACGCTACGGCTCGCTCGGCTTTTCCCTGGAAAAACGAATCCTTCTCGACGGTTGGGCCGTCCTGCTACTAGGACGCCGCAAGGCAAGCGTTTTGTTCGATTGATCGGCGGCGGGCCTTCGGCTTACAAAGTTTGCCATGTATCAAGTGTTCGATGAAGCTAGCACTCCGGCGGCAAGCGGCGACCGGATCAAGGCATTGTTGCAGGAGCTGAAGCAGCGGCAGCTCATAGGCTTCCTCGTTCCCCACAGCGATCAGCACCAGAATGAATTTCTGCCGCCGAGCGAAGAGCGCCTGGCGTGGCTGACGGGCTTCACCGGTTCGGCCGGCGTCGCCATCGTCACGGACAAGGGCGCGGCACTGTTCGTCGATGGCCGCTATGTCCTCCAGGCTCCAAAGCAGGTCGACACCGATCTCTTCGAAATTCTTCAGGTTCCCAAAGAGAAGCCGTCCGAATGGCTGAAAGGGATGCTCGGCCGCGGCAGTTCGGTCGGCTACGACCCGAGGCTCCACACGATCAGCGAGATCAAACGCCTGACCAAATCGCTGGAGGCGGCCGGTATCCGTTTGCTCCCGGTCGACGAGAATCCGATCGATACGCTATGGGGCAATGAGCGCCCCGCTCCGCCCCGCGCCGAAATCTTCGCGCAGCCGATGGAATTCGCCGGAAAGAGTACCGGCGAGAAGATCATGCAGGTCCAGATGTCGCTGGTGGAGGCCGGACACGATGCCGCCCTGCTCACGGCGCCGGATTCCATCTGCTGGCTGTTTAACTTTCGCGGCGGCGACATCAAGCACACGCCCGTCGCCCTTGCCTTTTCCATTCTGCCGGCAAAGGGGCGTCCGACCCTTTTCATCGATCCCGAAAAAGTCGGGGGCCCTATGCGTACGGCGCTCAAGCCCTTCACCGAGATCGCCAAGCCCGAAGAGCTCGACGATGCGCTGAAGGCCTTGGCGAAGGCCGGTTCGAAGATCCGGCTCGATCCCGGCTCCGCGTCCATGCGATTTGCAAGCGATATCGAAGGGGGCGGCGGGAAATACGTTTCCGGCGACGATCCCTGCACCCTGCCGAAGGCCATCAAGACGAAGGCGGAACAAAACGGCGCGCGGAGCGCCCATCGCCGTGACGGCGCGGCCATGGCACGGTTTCTCGCCTGGCTCGACGAGGTGGCGGAGACGGGCCGCGTCGACGAAGTCTCCGCGGCAATGAAGCTCGAGGACTTTCGCCGCGAAACCGGTCAGCTCAAGGATATCAGCTTCGACACGATTGCAGCCTCGGGGCCCCACGGCGCCGTGGTGCACTACCGGCCGACCAAGGACTCAAAGCGCGTTCTCGACAAGAATTCACTCTTCCTGATCGACTCGGGCGGCCAATATGCGGACGGCACCACCGACATCACGCGTACGATCGCGGTGGGCAAGCCGAGCGCGGAGATGAGGCGCAATTACGGGCTGGTGTTGCGCTCTCACATTGCTATCGCGACGGCGCGGTTCCCGGAAGGAACGCGCGGTCAGGATCTCGATCCGTTCGCGCGGCGGCCGCTCTGGATGGCGGGGCTCGATTTCGATCACGGCACCGGTCATGGCGTCGGCAGCTATCTGTCCGTCCATGAAGGGCCGCAGCGCATCTCCCGGCTGGGCACCGAGGAATTGCAGCCCGGCATGATCCTGTCGAACGAGCCGGGCTACTACCGTGAAGGCCAATACGGCATCCGGCTTGAGAACCTGGTTCTGGTCACGCCGCCCGAAGCCATCGCGGGCGGCGAGCGGAAGATGCTCGGCTTCGAGACGCTCACGCTCGTGCCGTTCGACCGTCGGCTGATCGATCCGAAGCAATTCTCAGCGGCGGAGCTTTCTTGGCTGAACGCCTATCATGCGCGCATCCGCGAGACGATCGAACCGCTTATCGCGAGCGAGGAGCGGCCCTGGCTGCGCCACGCCACAGCCCCGATCCGGTAGCGCGCCGCACGTCCTGTCCGGCTATCCGATCAGCGTCAGCCATTCCTCTTCAGTGAGAACGTCGACGCCGAGTTCTGTGGCGTTTTTGAGCTTCGACCCGGCGCCCGGACCTGCGACCACGTAGTCGGTCTTTTTCGACACGGAGCCCGCAACCTTTGCGCCGAGCCGTTCGGCCTGCGCCTTGGCCTCGGCGCGGGTCATGTGTTCCAGCGTGCCCGTGAACACGACCGTCTTGCCGGATACGGGCGAGCCCTTGTCCACGGCTTCGAGCGGTTGCGGGCTTACTTCTTCGAGAAGATCGTGAACCACCTGCACATTGTGCGGTTCCGCGAAGAAGTCTGCGATGGCGGCCGCGGCCGCCGGGCCGATTCCGTCGATATTCTCGAGCTCCTTGAACGCCTCGCCCTCGCGATCCTTCGCCGCGTCCGTCATCGCCTTGAGAAAATTGTCGATGGTGCCGTAGCTGCGCGCCAGCAGGCGCCCGGTGATCTCGCCTACATGGCGGATGCCGAGCGCGAAGATGAAGCGGTCGAGTTTCACGTCGCGGCGCGCGGCAATCGCATCGAAGAGCTTCTGTGCCGAGGTCTCGCCCCAGCCCTCGCGCTTCGACAGCTTTTCGTCCGCATCGGCGTCCCGGGCCGCGAGCGTGAAGATGTCGGGCGGCGATTGAATAAGTCCTTCGTCATAGAAGCTCTGGATGTTCTTCTCACCGAGGCCTTCGATATCGAAGGCGTTGCGCGATACGAAATGCTTCAGCCGCTCCACGCGTTGCGCCGGACAGATCAAGCCGCCCGTGCAGCGGCGCACCGCATCTTCCTTGCCCGTTTTGGGATTGATCTCGCGGACCGCATGGCTGCCGCACGCAGGGCAGACCGTCGGAAAGACGAAAGGCTTTGCCGACTTCGGCCGTTTGTCGAGTACGGGCCCAAGGATTTGCGGAATCACGTCACCCGCTCGCTGCACGATCACGGTGTCACCGATGCGCACATCCTTACGCACGATCTCGTCTTCGTTGTGCAAGGTCGCGTTCTGGACCACGACGCCGCCAACCGTCACCGGCTCCAGCTTGGCCACAGGTGTGAGCGCGCCGGTACGGCCGACCTGAATGTCGATGTCGCGCAAAATCGTCATCGCCTTCTGCGCGGGGAACTTATGCGCGATCGCCCAGCGCGGCGAACGCGAGACGAAGCCCAAGCGTTCCTGCAAATCGAGACGGTCGAGCTTGTAGACAACGCCGTCGATGTCGTAATCGAGGCCTGCCCTGCCCTCCTCGATTTCGCGATAGATGCCGAGCATCTTGTCGAGGGAGCTCGTCAGCGTCGCGAGCGGATTGAGCGGAAAGCCCCATCTCGCGAAGGCTTCGTAGACGCCCCATTGCGTGTCGGCGGGAAGGCTCGCCACCTCGCCCCACGCATAGGCGAAGAACTGCAAGGGCCGCGATGCCGTGACCGACGGATCGAGCTGGCGCAAGGAACCGGCCGCCGCGTTTCTCGGATTGGCGAAGATCTTGCCGCCGGCCTTCTCCTGCTCGGCGTTCAGGCCGGCGAATGCGCTATGGCTCATATAGATCTCACCGCGCACTTCGAAGACATCCGGGAAGTCGCGTGCCTTCACCTCCTGCGGAACATCCTTGATAGTGAGGACGTTCGCCGTGACGTTCTCACCGACATAGCCGTCGCCACGCGTCGCGGCCTGCACGAGACGTCCGCCTTCATAGCGCAAGCCAATGGACAGGCCGTCGATCTTGGGTTCGGTGGTGAAGTCGAGCGGCGTATCCCCGTCGAGCCCGAGGAACCGCCGGATGCGGTCCACGAAGTCGCGCACGCCTTCATCGTCGAAGACATTTCCGAGCGACAGCAT
The DNA here is from genome assembly GCA_020637815.1 of Hyphomicrobiaceae bacterium. Classification (GTDB taxonomy): domain Bacteria; phylum Pseudomonadota; class Alphaproteobacteria; order Rhizobiales; family Methyloligellaceae; genus Methyloceanibacter. The sequence continues at coordinate 864,777 of JACKJS010000001.1, forward strand.
GGGGACCGCATGCACGACCTTGCCGAAAGCTTCCGACGGGGTTGCGCCGATCCTCTTGGACGGGCTGTCGTTGCGGACGAGCTTCGGGAAACGCGCCTCGATCGCTTCGTTGCGCTGACGCAGACTGTCGTAGTCCGCATCGGAAATCTCGGGATGGTCTTCCCGGTAATACAAAACGTCGTTGTGCGCGATCTCGGTGGCAAGCCGTTCAAGTTCGTGCGCGGCCTCCGCTTCCGTCAAATCGGAGACGGGCTTGCCGGAGAGTTCCGTTTCCTTGGACGTCTTCTTCGCGCTCTTCTTGACCATCGCCGTGCAACCTCACGCCGATTTTCGCATGAGACGATCTGCTGCGGCACGGGCTTCGTCGGTGATCGTCTGGCCCGCCAGCATACGGGCGACTTCCTCGCGCCGCTCGACGCCTTCGAGGACCGCCACGCGGGTCGTCATCGCTTCACCGTTCGATGTCGAAACGGCTTTCTTGGCGATCCGCAAATGCCCGCGTGCAAGCGCGGCGACTTGCGGTGCATGCGTGACCGCAAGCACCTGCACGCTTTCGCCGAGCCCGGCCAGCCGTTCTCCGACGGCTGCTGCGGTCGCGCCACCCACACCGGATTCAACTTCGTCGAAGATCAGCGTCGGCGCTGAGCCGCGCGATGCAAGCACCACCTTCAGCGCCAGGATGAAGCGGGCGAGTTCGCCGCCCGAGGCCACCTTCATCATGGGGCCGGGCTCCGTGCCCGGATTGGCGGCGACGAAAAACGAGATGCGGTCTATCCCCGAAGGACCGCCCTCATCCACTTCCACGGTATCGAGTTGCGTGAGGAAGCGCGCCTTTTCGAGCTTCAGCGGCGCAAGCTCGCTGGCCACGTCCTTGTCCAATTTCTTGGCGGCCTTGGCTCTCGCCTTGCTCAGAGCTAGAGCGGCCTTTTCGTAAGCACCGCGCGCTTCGGCAGCTTGCTTGGCAAGTTCGGCGGCGCGGGACTCGCTGGTGGTGATCGCAGCGACGTCCGCCTCCAGCTTTTGCATAAGTGCGGGAAGCGCATCGACTTGAACGCGATGTTTGCGGGCGAGCGCGCGGAGAGCGAACAGGCGTTCCTCCGCGCGCTCGAGATCGCTCGGCTCGAACGCTGTCGCGGCCAGCGCCTGCTCGATCGTTTCCCGCGCGGTCTCGGTTTCGCTCAACACGCGCTCCAGCGCCTCGGCGACGGGCGTCAGGGGCGATGCGACTTCGGGACCCGCGCCGCTTGCGGCCGCTTGACGCTCGATGCGCCGCAAGGCCGATGCGAGACGCGCACCGGCCGTGCCTTCTCCCTGAAGCGCATCGAGCGCTTCATTCAAATCGGCGGCGATCTTCTCGGCGTTCATCATGAGCTGACGGCGCCCCGACAGTGAATCCTCCTCACCGGGCTCGGGCGCGATGGTCCGCAATTCGTCCAAGGCGTGGGAGAGGTAGTCGGCATTGGCACGGGCGGCCGCAACCTCACTCTCATGGCGGAGCATCGCGGCATCCGCATCGACCCAAGCCTCGTAGCAGGCCTCCACTTGCGCCGCATCGCGCTCGAGGCCTCCGAAGGCGTCGACCAGGTCGCGATGACCGCTCGGATCGATCAGGGCGCGCTCGTCGTGCTGACCGTGGATCTCGACGAGCGCGCGGCCGACTTGGCGCTGGAGCTGCACGCTCACGCTCAAGTCATTGATGAAGGCCCGGCTGCGGCCGTCGTTGCCTTGTAAGCGGCGCAGAATGAGAACGGCATCCTCGATGGCGATGCCGTTTTCGGACAGGAGCGCGAATACGGGATGGTCCGGCGTGAGTTCGAAGGTCGCCGTCACTTGCCCCTGCTCGGCTCCGCGGCGCACGAGCGAGGCATCGCCCCGGCCGCCGAGCGCGAGGGATAGCGCATCGAGCAGGATCGACTTCCCGGCGCCCGTTTCGCCGGTAAGCGCGGACAGACCCTCGCCAAACTCAAGATCGAGCTTGTCGATTAAAACAATATCGCGGATCGACAGGGCCGCTAACACGAACCGCCTATTAGGTTTGTCCCGAGCCTGTCCAGCTTCTGGTCTTCCAGGTCCGGCTGATCCACGATTCCTGGTGCTGCTGGGGCTCGAGACCACGCTGTCCCAGCAGGCTGTAAGCGTGCTTGTACCACTTGCTGTCCGGGAAGTTGTGGCCGAGGACGGCGGCGGCCGTCTGGGCCTCGTTGACGATGCCTAACGACAGATACGCCTCGGTGAGACGCATCAAAGCTTCTTCGACCTGTTCGGTGGTCTGATATTCCGTCACCACCGTGCGGAAACGGTTGATGGCGGCGAGGTAGTTGTTCTGGCGCAGATAGTAGCGCCCGACCTGCATCTCGCTCGCCGCGATGAGATCGCGAAGGATGCGCGCGCGGTTGGCCGCTGTGGCTGCGTATTTGGAAGAAGGATAGCGCTGCAGCAACGTGTCGTAGGCGGCGAGCGACCGGCGCGCGAAGGTCTGGTCGCGCTTCGGATCCAGCACGCGGTCGTAATAGGACATGGCGATGATGTCTTGCGCCATGGCCGCTTCCTTCGTGCCCGGATGAAGCGTGAGATACCGGTCCGCCGCGGCAATGGCCTCGTCGTATTTGCCGGCCCTGTAATAGGCGTAGGCCGCCATGACGATCGCCTGTCGCGCTTCCCGCGAATAGGGGTGGTTGATGTCGACTTGCTCGTATTGGCGCGCGGCTTCCTTGTAGTCGCCCTTGTCGATCATCTGCTCGGCTTGGCCATAAATGACATTGGCGGGGTCGTTGTTTAGCGGCTCCACCTCGTCCTTCTTACCGAAGATGTTCTTCAGGGGCCCCACGGACCCGAGGGAACTGCAACCGCCAGCCAGAGGGACGCAGAGGAGAACGGCGACCGCCAGCAGCGCGGACAGTAGGCGCCCGGCCGATCCCACCGGCGCTGTCGCACAAGACGGCTGAACCGTTCCGGACATGCTCCCCCTCAAATCGCCGGTATCGACGCGGCCAACTTCATGCAAAATCCGCCGGCCACAAGGGCTAAGCGGATGAGACCACAACAAACGCCTGTATTATGGTGTCTTTTTGGCCTCGTGCGCCGCTGTAAGCGCCGGAGCCTCGCTCAATTCGCGGCACAATGCCACGAATCGACCCTACTCGCTCGGGAAAAAACGTGGGCTAGCTGCGATCGGCGGCGAAATGGGCCGCAGCAAGGCTCGGGCTGAGTTCCGCATGGCGAACTTCGCGATAACGGGGCGCCTCGACCATGGCCCAGGCCTCCGAATCGGCGAAAAGCGCCTTGAGCACCAGGGCGTTGAGACGATGACCGCCACGCCGGGTACGGTAAGCGCCGAGAATAGGCGCGCCCGCCAGCGCGAGGTCGCCGACCGCATCGAGAGCCTTGTGGCGCACGAACTCGTCGTCGTAGCGCAGCCCTTCCCGGTTGATGACGCGATCCTCGCCAATGGCGACGGTATTGTCGAGCGATGCGCCAAGCGCGAGACCCGCGGCCCAAAGCTGCTCCACATCCTTCATGAAACCGAAGGTGCGGGCCCGTGCGATATCGCGCCGGAAAGAGCCGGGATTGAGGTCGAGTGTCAGCTTCTGTAGGCCGATCAGCGGCGTCTCGAAGTCGATCTCGACGTCGAGCTGGAAGCCATTATAGGGGGTCAATTCGCCGACGGCGCCATTGTCCTCAACGCAGATCGGCTTCAAAACTTTCAGGAACCGGCGGGGCGCATCAAGCTCCGTCAATCCCGCTTCGTCGATCGCTTCGACGAAGGGTGCGGCGCTGCCATCCATGATTGGAACTTCGCCGCTATCAATCTCAATCAGCGCGTTGTCGACGCCGAGGCCGCGCAGGGCGGCAAGAACATGCTCCACGGTGGCAACGGATGCCCCGTTCCCGTCTCCGAGAACCGTACATAGCGTAACACCGCTGACCCATTGCTGGTTCGCAGCGATCTCAACGCTCTCTCCATCGTCTTTGGAAATGTGGAAGCGAATTCCGGTGTCGCTATCGGCCGGACAGAGCGTCATGGAAACAGGTGCGCCGCTGTGGACCCCGATCCCCGTCAGCGAAATCTCGTCGGCAAGCGTCGTCTGCCGTGCCCCGATGAAACCTTTCATGGCCCCCAATGGCCCCCGCGCAGTCTATTGATCCCTACTTCAGCCCGGAGCGAACCCCGAGCCCCCCCGAATCAATCAGCCGTTCCTGGCATTTCTTCCGATCCGGTTATCCCGTACGCTCGGACCGTTACACCCTCTTATTTGACTTGTTGGGTGCGCCTTTTTGATTCGGCTAATCAATCTATTAGGAACCATACCCCCTCGCTCGGAGAAGGGACAAATCACGGTTTCTTACACTCTATTACGAACTCTGTTTCCTTTTAACAATCTGATTTTCAATTGTTTTTTTCGCACATCCGGGAAGATGGCGGGCATTATCGTTAACGCCCGCCATTACACTCAGTTGGCACGGCGGCGCAGAAAAGCGGGAATCTCCAGATCGTCGTCACCGAGCGATTCCACGTGCGCGATCGCTGCGGCCACCTGTCCGTGCAAAACGCGCGGCTGGGGCTGCGGCTGGGCCTCGATGCGCTTCGGCGCCGGTGCCGCGACTCTGTTCGCTGGCGGCTGGACGCTGAGCGTTTGCGGTGCCTGAGGCCGCGGAGCAGGCCGTCCGGCCACTGGGGTCGGCGCGAAATCCGGCTCCATCTTGGAGGGCATTTCGGCATCCTCGTCCTTCTTGCCGCGACCCACATTGGCGAGGCGCTCCAGGAACCCAACCTTCCGCTTCTGAGCGTCGAGACCCACGGACCCGTTCTCGCCGGCCTTGGCCTGAAGGGCCTTCTGCGCCACGAGGGGAAGTTCCTCGACATTCGGCATGCGACGGACCTGCCGCTTGATGGCGGCGGGCGGTGCGGGCTGGAAGTTCCGCGGCGCCTGCGAGGGCGTCGGCGGGGCCGGAGGCCGCGGCAGGGCAACACCGCTAACAGCCTGAGGCCGCTTCTCGATGGTCACGTCGTTTGGCGCGCGCCAGACCTGTGCTTCCTTGGCAGGCTCGGGCGTGGGTACCATGAGGCTTTCGTCGAGCTCGACCGGCTCCTCGGAGCTGGCGCCCGGAACGCTGGCCAGTCCAGCCAGGCGCTCCGTGAGACGCCCGCGATCGGCCTGGCCCTGCACCATGGAGGCTCCGGCGGGCTTCGCGTCGGTTCCGGCTCCAAGGCCGATTCCGGTCGCTACCACCGAGACACGGATCACGCCGTCAAGCTCATCGTCATAGGTCGCGCCAACGATGATGTTGGCGTCCTCGTCGGCTTCCGCACGGATGCGGCTCGCCGCTTCATCGACCTCGTAAAGGGTCAAGTCGCTGCCACCGGTGATCGAAACCAGCAGGCCGCTCGATCCCTTCATGCAGACATCGTCGAGCAGCGGATTGGATATGGCGGCCTCAGCGGCATCGATTGCCCGCCGGTCGCCGCTCGCCTCGCCCGTGCCCATCATGGCCTTGCCCATGCCGGCCATGATCGTGCGGACATCCGCGAAATCGAGATTGATAAGACCTTCCTTGACCATCAAATCGGTGATGCAGCCGACGCCGGAGCGCAGCACATCGTCGGCCATGCCGAACGCGTCCGTAAAGGTCGTCTTCTCGTTGGCGACCCGGAACAGGTTCTGGTTCGGGATGATGAGCAGCGTGTCGACGTATTTCTGCAGTTCCTCGATACCGGCTTCGGCGGCACGCATGCGGCGCGACCCCTCGAACTGGAACGGCTTCGTCACAACGCCAACGGTTAGGATGCCCTCTTCCCGGGACGCACGTGCGATCACGGGCGCCGCGCCCGTTCCCGTGCCACCGCCCATGCCGGCGGTGATGAAGGTCATGTGGCAACCGACGAGGTGAGCCTTAATGTCTGCCATCGCCTCTTCGGCGGCGGCGGCGCCGATCTCGGGCTTGGACCCCGCGCCGAGCCCCTCGGTCACGTTGTTACCCATCTGGATACGGCGTTCGGCGCTGGAACTCATCAGGGCCTGCGCGTCGGTATTAGCGACGACGAATTCGACCCCGTTGAGCCCACGCTCAATCATGTTGTTCACGGCGTTGCCGCCGGCGCCACCCACACCGAACACGGTAATGCGCGGCTTGAGTTCGGTAAGATCCGGCACTTTGAGATTGATCGTCATCGCGGCTTCCAATCCTTGCGAATTGCCCCTTGCTATTGAGCCAACGCCCACACCCCCTTGAAACGCGTGGCGTCCGGCTTCGTGTCCGTTAAAAGTTCTCCATGATCCACTCGCCCACCCGGGCGAAGTAGCCTGTTCCCGTACGCAAGAACCGTTGCCCGGATTGGGTTCCGGGCTTTTCGTCACCGCGCGCCCAATGCAACAACAAACCGATCGCGGCGGAGAAGTCCGGCGCGGCGGCGGCAGGCGGCAATCCCGTCATGGCGCGCGGGCGGCCGAGGCGCGCCGGGCGTCCAAACATGTTCGAGGCTAGCTCCACGAGGCCCGTCAGCTGGCTGCCACCTCCGGTCAGCACCAAATGCTGGGCGACCTCGGCGGGGACCCCGCTCGCGGCGAGCCGGTGCCGCATCAGGTCGAGGATCTCCTCGACGCGCGGGCGTATGATGCAGGCGAGCTGCGCCTTCGTGATCTGATTGACGTTTCCTTGCGCGATTCCGCTCACGCACGGATAGGTGATGATCTCGCGCTCGTCGGACAGCGTCGCGAAGGCACTGCCGTGCAGTGTCTTGAGCCGCTCGGCATGTTCCATGGGCGCGCCGAGCGTGCGCGCGATGTCGACGGTCACGCCATGGCCGCCGAGCGCGATCGCATCGGCGTGCAGGAAATGACCGTCGGCGATAACCGACAGGGTGGTCGTACCGGCGCCGAAATCGATGCAGGCAACGCCGAGCTTCGCTTCGTCCGGGGTGACAACCGACAACGCACTCGAATACGGCGCAGCAACAAGTCCCGCGATACCGAGATGGCACCGTTCGACGCACAGCATCAAATTGCGGGTGGCCGCCTCGTCCGCCGTGACCGTGTGCAGGTCCACAGTGAGACGCTCGCCGCACATGCCGCGCGGCTCCGCGATACCGCCATTGTCGTCCAGACGGAAATCGGTCGGAAGCGCATGAAGCACCGTGCGCCGGTCGCGCGCCGCATATTGGCGGCCGCCGGCGAGCAAGCGGCGGACGTCGTCCTCGCGCACCGAGCCGGACGGTAGACCGACCCCAGCGGAAAAGCTCTCGCTCTTGAGCCGTCCGGCGGTGACGGACAGATGGACATCATCGACCACGACGCCGGCCATCCGTTCGGCCGAGTCGACGGCGGCGCGGATGCAATGCTCGGCCGTGTCGAGATGAGTGACCATGCCGGCCTTCAACCCTTCCGAACGGGTGTGCCCAAAGCCGAGCACGTCGAAGTGCATGGCCTCGGCGCTGCCTTCGAGCCAATCCGGCGTGGACGAGGCCTTACCGATCAGGCAGCACACTTTGCTCGTGCCGATGTCGAGCGCGGCCACGATGCGCTGGCGCTTTCCTCTGATCGATGGGTTGTAGGTCATCCTCCTGCCCTCAAGCTCCGTCTCAGGTCCTGCCGTCGGGTTTCTTGACTGCGCCGGTCGCCGATGTCGGAGCGCTCGCGGGCGCGACCTCATCCGCGGCGGCGGCCGTGGTTTCGCGCATGCGCAGCGTGATCCGGTCCAGAAGCCGCATGTCGATGGCCGCAATATCGCGTTCGAACACGCCGCGGTCGGCCTGGAGCTTTTCGAGCGAGTCGAGCGCCATCTCGACATTTCCGTCGGGCAGCATGATTTCCGTGCCGGTGCGCAGCTTCAGCGTCCAGCGGCGATCGCCGACACGCAGCGCCGCCAGCATCCTGTTCTTCAGGTCGGTGTATGGCGCGAGAATTTCATAGAGTTCGGCCGCATGCTTGGCCGCACCTTCGCCCACGACGAGCGGGAGTTCGGGAAAGGCCTGGGGCAACGCAGGCGCCAAAACCACGCCTTCGTCGTCCACCACGAAGGTCTGGCCCTTGTTCTGCCACATCGCGTAGGGATCGCGCTCCTCGATGACCACTTGGAGGGTCGACGGCAGAAGCCGCATCACCTGGGCGTGACGGATCCACGGAACCGCCTCGAGGCGCTCCTTGGCGGCATCCGTATCGAACGCCAGCATCAATGTCTCGGGTCCCGCCGCGAGGGCCGTCGTGATCGCGGCGTCGGTCGCGTTCTTCTGGCCTTCGACCATCACGCGCTTGACGCCGAATCCCATCGCCACGACCGCGCGCTCGGCACCCGTTACAGCGGCGTTAAAAAGCTGCTCGATTTGACCGCCGACGATCGCCCCATAAAGGACCGCGCTGGCGGCGAATGCGGCGCAAAGCAGCTGCCAGGTCCCGGTCCTGCGGCTGCGGCGCATCCGTCCGAGGTGGACCGTCCGCGGACCCTTCGCGACGACGGTCCGACCGCCTTGCGGCACGGGGAGACGACGGTCGGGCGGAAGCGCCGCGCCGCGCGCCACCGGCGCCCTGCGGGACCCTCCAGACTTACCGTAACTCCTTGACGTGCCTAGCGATTGCACGACGCATCCTCCACGATCCAACGGACCAGCTCGCCAAAAGATCGCCCGCTATGGGCCGCAAGCTCAGGCACCAGTGACGTGGCCGTCATGCCAGGTTGGGTGTTGACCTCAAGACAGATCAGTTCCCCCGTTCCATCTGGCCGATCGTCGAATCTGAAGTCCGAACGACTGACCCCACGGCAGCCCAGTGCCCTATGAGCCGCTACCGACAGCTTCTGTACCAATTGGTAAACATTTGGTTTAAGCGAAGCCGGCAATTCGTGAATTGAGCCCCCTGGAGCGTATTTTGATTCAAAGTCGTAGAAGGCGAGGCCTTCCGCGGGACGGATCTCAATCACGCCGAGTGCTTCATCGCCCATGACCGCGCAAGTCAGCTCCCGCCCGGGGATGTACCGCTCGACCATGAGTTCCTCGCCGAGGGCCCAATCGGCCGAATGCAGCTCCTGAGGGGGATGCGCCTGGCCCTCCCGGACGATGTAGACGCCAACCGAAGATCCTTCCGCCGGGGGCTTGATCACGTAAGGCGGTTTGATCGGATGGCCCTTGGCCGCCTCGGCGCGGCTCACCAATCGGCTTTCGGCTACGGGCACGCCCGCTTCGCGGAGCACCGCCTTGGCGCGTTCCTTGTGCATGGCGAGGGCAGAGGCGAGGACGCCCGAATGGGTGTAGGGCAGGCCCATGGTCTCCAGTACGCCTTGGATGCAGCCATCCTCGCCGTAATGGCCATGAAGCGCGTTGAAGCAGACATCCGGTTCAAGTTCGGCAAGCCGCGCAGCCACGTCCCGGCCCACATCGACCTTGGTGACCCGGTAGCCTTCCCCTTCGAGCGCTTGGGCGCAGGCGTTGCCGGAGCGCAGTGAAATCTCGCGCTCGGAGGACAAGCCTCCCATGAGAACGGCGACATGAATTTGTTGATCTGCCATAGACGGCCCCTGTCGGTTGGATTGACACGCGGAACGGCATCCGGTGTCCATCACATCCAAGACACCGTGATTTGGTTAACGCTGCATTAACCGTATTCGCGCCGCTTGGCACGTCGATTGCCGATTAAGGCTGTGTCGACCCTAGAGGCCTGTCGTGGAAGGCCCTAGGCGGGCTTGCCGAGCCGCTTGATTTCCCACTCGAGCTGCACGCCGCTGGTCTCCTTGACCCGCGCGCGGACCGTCTCGCCCAGCCTCTCCAGGTCGCCGGCGGATGCATTGCCCTCGTTGATGAGGAAGTTGCAATGGAGCTCCGAAACCTTGGCATCGCCGACCGCTAGCCCCCGGCACCCGGCAGCGTCGATGAGCTGCCACGACTTGTTGCCATCCGGGTTCTTGAAAGTCGAGCCGCCGGTGCGGCTCTTGATGGGCTGGACCTCTTCGCGATAGGCGGCGATCTCGTCCATTTCGGCGATGATCGCGGCGGGGTCACCGGGCCGTCCCTGGAACAGCGCCTCGGTAAAGATGTAATCCTCCGGTGCGCCGCAATGCCGGTAGGCGTAGTGCATGTCCGCGACGGGCACGACGTGAATATTGCCGGCACGGTCCACGGCCCGCGCCTCGACGAGGATGTCGCACGTCTCGGTGCCGTGCGCGCCGCCATTCATGCGCAGCGCGCCGCCGACACCGCCGGGAATGCCCCTGTAGAACGATAGTCCGGCAATGCCGGCATCGGCCGCGGCGCGCGCGACTTTCACATCAGGCACGGCTGTGCCGACCCGCAGACGGGACCCATCCTCGACCTTGATCTCATTGAAGCCGCGGCCAAGTCGGATCACGACGCCGTCGATACCGCCATCGCGAACCAGGAGGTTCGAACCAAGCCCGATCATCGTGACCGGCACGCCGTCGGGCAATGCCTTCATGAAGTAGGCGAGGTCCGCCTCGTCGGCAGGCGAGAACAGGACTTCGGCCGGCCCGCCCACGCGGAACCAGGTGTAGTCCTTCAGCTCCGTGCCGGATGCGAGCCGCCCACGCAGATCCGGCATCGCCGCCGTCAATGCCTCGAAGAGTTCGGTGCCGCTCACGCCGCGTCTCCTTCCGCCGCCAGCCGTCCGGGCAGCGCATTGATCCAATCGGTGATCGTGCCCGCGCCAAGGCCGACTACGAGATCGCCCTTTTCGACCACGGACGCGATGGTTGCCGCCAAGGACTCTTCATCGTCGACCAAGAGTACGTGCGGATGACCGTGGCGGCGCAACCCGGCCGCAAGTTCGTCGCGATCAATGCCGGGAATCGGCGCCTCGCCGGCCGAATAGACCGGTGTGAGCACGACGATATCCGCGTCGTCGAAGCACGCGGAGAAATCGTTGAACAAGGCTTGCAGGCGCGTGTAGCGATGCGGCTGCATCACCGCGACGATCCGGCCCTCCCCGGCCGCGTTCGCACCGCGCAAGACCGACGCAATCTCCACCGGGTGATGGGCATAGTCGTCGTAGATCGCGACGCCCCGCCATTCGCCGACACGCGTGAAGCGCCGTTTCACGCCGGAGAAGTTCGCAAGCGTCGCGCGGATCTTCTCGTCGCTAATGCCTGCTTCCGTCGCAACCGCAAGCGCGGCGATGGCATTGAGCGCGTTGTAGTGGCCGAGAGACGGCAGCATCAGGTCTTTTAGTTCGCGGGCGCCGCCGGCGACGCCCGAGCCGAGGCGTACGTCGAAGGTGATCGTGGCGTGATCGGGGCGCACGTTGAATAGCCGAATGTCCGCCGAACGCGAGACGCCATAGGTCAGGATACGGCGCCCATTTTCGGCGCCGCCGAGCGTCGCGATCAGACTACGCACGACGGGGTGATCGATACAGGCGACAACGACGCCATAGAACGGGATCGCTTCGATGAACTGTTCGAACGCCTGGTACAGCACGTCTTCGGACGCCCAAAAGTCCATGTGCTCGGGATCGATATTGGTGATGATGCCGATCTGTGTCGGCAGCTTCACAAACGTGCCGTCGGACTCGTCGGCCTCGACGACCATCCATTCGCCTTGGCCGATGCGCGCGTTCGTGCCCCACGCGTTGATGATACCGCCGGTGATCACGGTCGGGTCGAGGCCGCCGCCAAAGAGCAGGTCGGCGATGAGCGACGTCGTCGTGGTCTTTCCGTGCGTGCCCGTCACCGAAACCGTGGTGCAGGGCCGCATCAGCTCCGCCAGCATCTCGGCGCGGCGAATGATGGGAATAGCGCGTTCTTGCGCAGCCTCGAATTCCGGATTCCCGGCCTTCACCGCACTCGAGATCACCAGGTAGGCGGCGCCGTCGACATTTCCGGGATCGTGGCCGATCAGGCACTCGATGCCGTGCTCGCGCAAGCGCTTGAGGTTGGGACCGTCTTTCAGATCGCTGCCCCGCACGCGATAGCCGCGCGTATGCATCACCTCGGCGATGGCACTCATGCCGATACCACCGATGCCTACGATGTGAAACAGACCCGAGGTTTCAGGAGGAGGCAAATGCATGGTGTCGCCTACTCTTGATCCGGCCCGGCAAGGTCCGCGACAAGGTCGGCGAGCTTGTTCACCGCGCGCACATTGCCCATGGCCTTGGAGTTGGCAGCCGCCTTGGCGAGAAGGTCGGGGTTGCCGAGCAACCGCTCCAGCTCGGCGGCCAAGCGATCGGCAGTGATGTCGGATTGATGCATGCACCAGCCGCCGCCATTCTCCTCGAGCCGCCGTGCGTTTTCGAGCTGATCGTTATCGATGGCGTGCGGCAGGGGAACGAGAATGGCCGGCCGGCCGATCGCTGTCAGTTCTGCCACGGTCGAGGCACCGGACCTGGAAATGACCAGGTGAGAGTTCGCGATGCGCTCGGGCAGGTCCTTGAAGAACGGTGCCACGTGCGCGGCGATCTCCGCCGCACGATAGGCCTCGCGCACTTCGGCAAGATCCTCCGGCCGCGCCTGCTGCACGACCGTCAGCCGCCACCGCAGCGGCGAGGGAAGCTTCTCCAGCGCTTGCGGGACGATTTCGGAGAAAAACCGCGCGCCCTGACTGCCGCCGAAGATGAGCAGCAACAGCCGCCCCGCCGCTTCCGGAGGCGAATAGTCTTGATCGCGAAACGCCACGACCGCGTCGCGCACCGGATTGCCGGTCACCACCGCGCGCTTTTCGGCGCGGCTCCGAAGATATTTCGTTGTACCGAAAGACAAGGCGACGGCGTCGGCGAAACGCGACAGCAAACGATTGGCCCGGCCCATCACCGCGTTCTGCTCATGCAGCACTGTGGGAATAGCGAGCGACCGCGCTGCCATCAGCGGCGGCAGCGTAGGATACCCGCCGAAGCCCACGACAACATAGGGCTGCACCATTTCGAGCAAGCGCCGCGCCCTGAAATAGCCCTTCGCCAGCGTGCTCAGCGTTTTCATCACGGCGCCGGGCGACCGGCCAGAAAATGTCGCCGAGGGCACGCGGTAGATGGCGCGCGCCGGAAAATCGGTGCCGTATTGCTCAGCACGCTCGTCAGTCGCAAGCTCCACGGCGAAACCGCGGCGCGTCAGTTCTTGCGCCAAGGCCGTGGCCGGAAAGAGATGCCCGCCCGTCCCTCCGGCAGCGAGTAGAATTGTTTGCGTCAAGCCGTCTGCCCCCTCGCCCCTGCATGATCGCTATCGTGCTCGGCGCTTGCCGGATGCTTCAATCGTCCCGCCATCGGCCGTTTACGGGTCAGTCCTAGCGCAAAACCCATGGTCAGCGCCATGGCGAGCATCGAGGACCCGCCATAAGAAATGAAGGGCAAGGTCATGCCCTTGGCGGGCAACAGGCCCACGTTCACCGCCATGTTGATCAAGGTCTGCAAACCGAACAACATCATCAACCCCGCCACCGCATGCCGGATGAAGCCGTCGGGTTCCTGGGACGCCTTCGACAAGCCCCTCAATACGATGAACGCGAACAAGATCAGCAAAATCAGGCATGCGATCAAGCCGTACTCCTCGGCAGCCACCGCGAAGATGAAGTCCGTATGGGAGTCCGGCAGGACGTCTTTGACGGTTCCCTCACCCGGCCCTCGCCCGAACCAGCCGCCATGCATGAAGGATTCGAGGGAGCGGTCTGACTGGTAAGTGTCGCCGGAGGCCGGGTCGAGAAACCGGTCGATGCGCGAAGCCACGTGCGGGAACGTGAAATAGGCCGAGAACGCTCCCACAATGCCGAGGCCGACCAGCGCGGCGATCCAAACCATGTTGATGCCGGCCATGAAGAACAACGCCCCCCAAACGAGGCTGATCAGCAACGTTTGTCCGAAGTCCGGCTGAAGGATGAGAAGTAGCGCGAATACGGCATAGAGCAGGATCGCCAGTTGGAGCCCCGGCACGTCCTTCCGCTTCTGGCTTTCGTTGAAGAGCCACGCCGTGAGCACGATGAAGGCCGGCTTCACGAACTCGGACGGTTGCAGCGAGAACGCGCCGAGCTGGAGCCAGCGCTTGGCACCCTTCACCTCCGGACCGATAAACAAAATCCCGATCATCAAGGCGATGCCGATCACGAAGATGACGAGGCTCGCGCGCCTTATCTGCTTCGGCGTCAAGGTGGAGACAGCGAACATGATCGCGAAAGCCGGGATGAGCATCCCGATATGGCGGCGAACGAAGTGGAACTGATCCAGTCCGAGCTTCTCCGCGATGGGCGGGCTCGCCGCGAGAGACAGCACGACGCCCGCGCCCATCAGCAGCAACAGGGCGACCAGCATCAACCGGTCGACGGTGAACCACCAATCGGAGAGGACGCTTCTGTCGGCACGCGTGATCCTCATGGCACGCTGATCCTATACCGCGACGCTGGCGACGCCTTGGCGCTGCAGCACGAGTTCCCGGAACGCATCGCCGCGCTTGGCGAAGTTGGCATACTGATCGAAGGAGGCGCAGGCCGGCGACAATAGCACAACCGGCTCATCCGCATCGGAACGGCTGGCATCCTCGGCCGCTTGTCGAACCGCGCGGTCGAGGGTACCGCACGCAACATGCGGAACCGCATCGCCGAGTTGGGCAGCGAAGGCTTCTGCGGCCTCGCCAATTAGATAGGCGCGTACGATCCGCGGATAGAAGGGCTCGAGGCCCCGAAGTCCGCCGTCTTTTGGGACGCCACCCACGATCCAATAAATGTTGTCGAAGCTGCCCAGCGCCTTTCCGGCGGCGTCCGCGTTGGTCGCCTTGGAGTCGTTGACGAACAAAATTTTTCCCGCGCGCGCGACCTGCTCCATGCGGTGCGCCAGACCACCGAAGCTTCTGAGCCCAGCTTGAAGCGCATCCGCATCGACATCTTGCGAGCGCGCGAGCGCATAGGCCGTCGCGGCATTCTGCCAGTTGTGCGCACCGCGGAGCGAGCCGATGCCCGCGAGATCGGCACGCCCCACCTCGTGGCCCCCCTCCATCTCGATGAGCGTTGCATCGGCGGCCCAAACGCCGTTCTCGACGGCATGACCGATGGCGATGCGCTTCACAGCGTACGGTCCTTCCAGCGACTCGGCGATGGCGCGGCACGGCACATCGTCGACGCCGATGACTGCCGTCGCGCCGGGCCCGAGCTGCGCGAAGATTCGCGCCTTCACGCTGGCATACCCCTCCAAAGAACCATGCCGGTCGAGGTGATCGGGCGTGACGTTCAGAAGCGCGGCCGCATCGGGCTTCAGCGTCGGCGTCAGGTCGATCTGGTAGGACGAGAGTTCGAGCACATAGGTCCGCCCCGGCGCGAACGGCGCGAGATCGAGCACCGCATTGCCGATATTGCCGCCGAGCGCGACGTCACGGCCGGCCGATTCCAGAAGGTGCGCGGTGAGGGCCGTGGTGGTCGACTTACCGTTGGTGCCAGTGATGGCGATGACCTTGCACGATGCGCCGGAGACGTCGCGCTGGCGGAAAAAGAGCTCCACATCGCCGATAACCTCGATGCCGGCCGTGCGCGCCTTCTTGACCGACCAATGCGGCTCGGGATGGGTGAGCGGAATGCCCGGCGCCAGAACGAGCGCGGCGAAGGATTTGAAATCCGCGCTTGTGAGATCCTCGACCGGGAGGCCCGCCTCGGCGGCTTGAGCGCGCCCAGCCTCCTTGTCGTCCCAGACGACGACATCGGCGCCGCCCTCAAGCAGAGCGCGCGCGGTCGCAAGGCCGCTCAGCCCAGCGCCCACGACCGCCAACTTTCGTTCAGCGAAGATCGTGACGGGAATCATGATGACTGAATCTTAGCGCAATTTCAGGGTCGCGAGGCCGGCGAGTGCAAGCACCACGGAGATGATCCAGAATCGAATGACGACCGTCGATTCAGGCCAGCCCTTCTGCTCGAAGTGGTGATGCAGCGGCGCCATGCGGAACACGCGTTTGCCGAACAACTTAAAGGAGGTGACCTGTACGATCACGGACACCGCCTCCAGCACGAACAAGCCGCCGACGATGGCCAGCACGAGTTCGTGCTTGGTCGCGACCGCGATGGTTCCGAGCGCGCCGCCAAGCGCCAGCGATCCCGTATCGCCCATGAAGATCAGCGCGGGCGGCGCGTTGAACCATAGGAAGCCGAGCCCGGCTCCCACAAGCGCGCCGCAAATGATGGCGAGTTCGCCCGTGCCTTTGACGAAATGTATCTGCAGATAGTCGGCGAAGAGCGAGTTACCGACCACGTAGGCGATGAAGCCGAAGGTCGCCGCGGCGATCATGACCGGCACGATCGCGAGACCGTCGAGGCCGTCGGTGAGATTCACCGCATTGCCCGCGCCGACGATGATGAATGTGCCGAAGATGACGAACAGCCACATCCCCAGCGGGATGACGATGTCCTTGAAAAAGGGAATCGTAATCGAGGTCGCGAGTGGCGGCTCCCCAACCGAGGCGATGATATAGGTCGCGATGATCGCGGCAACCGCTTCAATGACGATCTTGATGCGCCCGGCGAAACCGAGCACCGATTGCTTGGTGACCTTGAGATAGTCGTCGTAGAGACCGACCGCGCCGTAAACGAGAGTCAGCAGCAGCACGACCCACACATAGGGATTGGTGAGGTTGCCCCACAGCAGGACCGAGACGACCAACCCTGAGAGGATCATCAGCCCGCCCATGGTCGGCGTGCCCTGCTTCTGGATGATGTGACTTTGCGGACCCTCGGTGCGGATCGGCTGGCCCTTGCCTTGGCGGACGCGCAGAGAGCGGATCACGCGCGGGCCGAAGAAGAAAACGAAGGCCAGCGCGGTGACGATGGCGCCGCCCGTCCGAAACGTGATGTAGCGGAAGATATTCAGAAAGGCGACGTCGGGCGCGAGTTCCGCCAACCAATACAGCATCGCGTTTCTTCCCCCTTAGAGCGGCCCACCGGTGCCCGGCGGGTCCTAGGCCGAAATTAGCCGTCTTCGAACCGGCGCTTCAGCGCCTCCACAAGCGGGGCCATACGACTTCCGAGTGACCCCTTGACCACGATGATATCGCCCGGCCGCACGCCCGACAGAAGTGCCGGCGCCAAGTCTTCGGACGTCTTCGCGTATGCGCCCTGCCGGGCTCGCGGCAGCGCCTCGAACAACGAGGCCATGCATGCGCCGCAGGCAAAAACAACATCTACACCGCCCGCGTCAACGGCTTCGGCGAGCTCCCGATGCAGCCTCGGGCCCTCCTGCCCGAGTTCGAGCATATCGCCGAGCACGGCCACGCGCCGTTTGTATTCGCTGCGTGGCGCGAGCCCGAGCGTCTGAAGCGCGGCGCGCATGGAGGCGGGGTTCGCGTTGTAGGATTCATCGACAATGCAAACCGGCTCCTGGCCGGTCGCGATGACGAAGCGTTGGCCGCGGCCCGTTGGTGCGTGGACGCCGCCAAGTGCCTCGGCCGCCGCCGCCAGATCGGCGCCCGCCAGCTTCACCGCCGCAAGCACGGCAAGCGTGTTCTGCACCACGTGCCGGCCTGGCGCACCCAGGCGATAGGCGATGGTTTCACCGAGGATGTCCGATGTCACCGCTGAGCCGTCCGCACCGAGATCGCACTCCAAAAGCCGAACTTCGGCACGCTCGTCCTCGCCGAACCCGACGGTCTCCGCCCCGTGACGGCGCGCGGCTTCGGCCAGCCTATCGAAATGCGGATTGTCCCGGTTGAGGATGGCGGTTCCTCCAGGCTCCAGCCCCTCGAAGATCTCCGCCTTGGCGTCCGCAATCTCATCGACCGATGCGAAGAAGCCGAGATGCACCGGCGCCACGGTGGTGACGATGGCGATATGCGGCCGCACCAGCCGGGTGAGAACGAAAATCTCGCCCGCGTGGTTCATGCCGACTTCGAAAATGCCGTAGTCGATGTTCCGCCGCATGTTGGAGAGCGTCAGCGGCACACCCCAATGATTGTTGAACGACTTGGCGGAGGCATGAACCGTTCCGCTCGGCGCGAGCGCGGCGCGCAAGGCTTCCTTGGTGCCGGTCTTGCCGGCGCTTCCCGTAACCGCGATCACCACGGCGTGGTCGGTGCGGTCGCGCCCCTGGCGGCCAAGATCGTTCAGCGCATCGAATGTGTCGCGTACACGAACCAGCCGGCTCTCGTCGAGATCGGCTTTCCCGTCCTCCTCGGAGGCAGCCAGAAAGGTTTCGCCGGGAAAGGTCTCCTCGACGATGGCGCAGCCCGCGCCGGACTGAAGCGCCTTGGCGACGTAATCGTGGCCGTCTCGGTTTGGCCCCCTTATCGCGATAAAGCCTTCGCCCGCTGCAAGTGCGCGGCTGTCGATCGAAAAGCCGGAAACCGGCGCCGCCGGATCGCCCTCGCAGCGGCCGCCGGTCGCGCTTAGCACCTCACCTAAGGTCCAGACAGGATCAGCCAAAATCCGCCCCCCTGGTGAGCGCCGCGGCTACCGCATCGTGGTCGGAAAACGGCACGACCCGCGTGCCGATGGTTTGGCCAGTCTCGTGCCCCTTCCCGGCGACAAGCAGCACATCGCCCGCGCGCAGCATGCGGATCGCTTCGGAGATGGCTGTGGTTCGGTCGCCGATTTCGCGGGCACCGGGCGCGGCCACAAGAATTTCGTCACGAATCGTGGCCGGGTCCTCGCTGCGCGGATTGTCGTCGGTCACGATCACGACATCCGCCTTGTCGGCCGCCGCCGCACCCATTTGAGGCCGCTTGCCCCTGTCGCGGTCTCCGCCGCAGCCGAAGACGACGAATAGCCGATTGGCGGCGTAGGGCCGCAACGAGTCGAGCGCCTTGATGAGCGCGTCGGGCGTATGCGCATAGTCGACGAAAATGGGCGCACCGGTCCGTGCCGTTCCGGCGAGGTCAAGACGGCCGGTGGCGCCGCGCAAGTCCGCGAGGCGCGGCAGCACATCATCGGCGGACCCGCCCGTGGCCATTGCAAGCCCTGCGGCCACGAGCGCATTGCTCGCCTGAAATGCACCGACCAGCGGCAGCAGCACCGTATGACGCTTACCCTCATGTTCGATCGCGAGCCTCTGCGCGAAACCCTCGTTCTCCACTTCAACGAGGCGCAGGGACTGTCCGTTCCGTCCCACGGTGAGCACGTTGAGACCGCTTGCATGCGCGGCGTCGGCAACACGCCGGCTTTCCGCGCTATCCATATCGACGACGGCAGCAGCACCGTCCGGCAGCAGCTCGGAGAAGAGACGCAGCTTCTGCTCGAAATAGTCTTCAAAGCTGGCGTGATAGTCCAGATGATCGCGCGAGATGTTCGTGAAGGCGCCGGCCTTCAGCCTCACACCGTCGAGGCGCCGCTGTTGCAAACCGTGACTGGATGCCTCGAGCGCCAGATGGGTCACGGACTCGGCGGCAAGGCTTGCGAGAATTTCGTGCAGCTCGATGGGATCGGGCGTCGTATGCCGTAGAACTTTGGTGCCGCTCGGCGACACTACGCCGACAGTTCCAAGGCTCGCAGCCGCGTACCCGGCGTCGCTCCAGAGCTGACGCGTGAACGCCGCCACGGAGGTCTTTCCGTTCGTGCCGGTGACCGCCACGACCGTCTCGGGCTGCGCCGCAAAGTAGCGCGCGGCGATCAGTGCAAGGTGCCGTCGCGGGTCCGGGACAGCAATGACCGGAACGCCGGCATCGATCTCGTCCGATGAGAGCAGAGCAACCGCGCCTCGCGCGACCGCGTCGGCGGCAAACCGGGCGCCGTCCGTGTTAACGCCGGGAAGCGCGGCGAAGAGGTAGCCGGGTTTGACCTGCCGGCTATCGGCCGTAATGCCCGAGACGGGGAGCGCAGCAATGGCCGCACTCACCTTCGCCTCCGCGCCTAGCAACTCACCGAGTGTCATATCGGACTGCCCGTAACCGACTATTTTCAGTTGAGAATATCACGGCTGAGACGAGCGGATGACGTCCCGGCAAATTTCTAATAGGTGGCCGACCTTTTAGCGTCAAACCGCGACGCCGTCTCGTCGAGTTTGGGCGGAACGCCGAGGATGGGGGCGATGCGCGCAACGACCTTTCCGACCGTCGGAGCGGCGTTCACGCCTGCGGTGGAATTGAAGTTCGTGGCCTCGACCCGCTGCGGCTCGTCCAAGGTCACGAGCACGACATATTGCGGATCGTCCGTAGGGAACACGGACAGGAAGCTGTTGAGCAGGGCGTGCCGCGCGTAGCGCCCATTGACGACCTTCTCCGCCGTCCCGGTCTTGCCGCCGACACGATAGCCCTCCGCATCGGCGCGCTTTCCAGAACCGCGCAAGACGTTGTCCCGCATCAGCTTGACGACGGCGGCGCTGGTTTCAGGCTTCAGGACCCGCTTGGACACGGCCGCGGCCTCCTCCCGCGTGCGCGGCAGAAACGTAGGCGGTACCGCAAGGCCTCCGTTGACGACCGGCAAAGTCGCCGTCGCCAATTGCAGCGGGGTTACCGAAAGCCCGTGACCGAAGGCGATCGTCATCGTGTTCAGCTTCTTCCAATGCTTCGGCACGATCGGTGCTGCGCTCGGTCCGAGCTCGGTGGTGACGGGATCGAGAAAGCCAAGCTTCTTGAGGAAGGCTTGATGCGCCGGAACGCCCATATGCAAGGCCATTTTCGCCGATGCGATGTTCGACGAATAGATGAAGGCTTCGGTCACGGTGAGTGGCCGGCGCTTGCCATGAAAATCACTAATCGAGAAGCGGCCGAAATAGATCGGGCTCGTGGCGTCGTACACCGAGTTCACGTTGGCAAGTCCCGAGTCGAGAATGCCCGCCACGGTGAAGGTCTTGAACACCGATCCCATCTCGTAGACGCCAAAGCCGATGCGATTGATTCGCTCCTTGTCGAGCGCCTGCTTGCGGTTGTGTGGGTCGAAGTCCGGCAGCGAGGCGAGAGCCAGAACCTCGCCCGTGTGCACGTTCATGACGATGCCCGACGCGGCCTTCGCCTCGTACAGCTTCATCGCGTTTCTTAGTTCTTCACGCAGGACGTGCTGCACGCCGATGTCGAGCGAGACCGCGACAGTCTCGCTGCCGGAGTCGGTCTGCGGATTCATCATCGTGAGCTGGGGGTTGTTGTCGATGAACTTCTCAATGCCCGCGAGCCCGCGATTGTCGACATCGACCAGCCCAACCACATGGCTGGCTGTCGCCCCGACCGGATAGAACCGGCGATATTCCTGGATGAAACCGAGGCCCGGCAGGCCGAGGTCGTGCACCTGCTGCTGCTGGCGCGGCGCCAATTCACGTGCGATGCGCACGAAGCGTCCGTCGCCCAAAAGCTTCTTGCGCAGCGTGGCCTTGTTGATATTCGGCAGCACCGTCGCCAGGCGCTCGACCACCTCGTCGGCGTCGAGAACACGCTTGGGATCTGCGAACAGCGTCGCGCCCCGGATATCGGTGGCGAGCATTTGCCCGTTGCGGTCGAGAATATCGGGGCGATGGATGGTCGTGGAAATGTCGTAAGCGCCGCCGCGCCCCGCCCCGGTCTCAGCAAAGCCGAGCGACACCAGCCGGCCCCCGATCAAGACGAACGCGGCGGCAAAGCCGAGACAAGCCAACCGGAACCGCGTGCGGCAACGGGTATGATAGGCGCGCGCTGCGCGTATTTCCGCCGGGTCTGGATTATGAGTTTCGCGCAAAGCCATTCCGTCCGTGCCTAATGAGCCGCCGGCTTGTAACCAGCGGATTTGGCCGCACCGGTCTTGGCAATCCGCGCCAACTCGTGGGCCCGCTCGAAATCCTTCTCGGTTGCTTCGTCCAAGATCACGAGTTGCTGCGGCTGAGCCGGTGAGAGCTCCAGATACTTCGTGGCGAGACGTTCGATGCGCTCGGGGCTATTGAGAAGGCTCCATTCGGCGCGCGCGACGGCCAGTGCATCGCGCTCTTCGTCGATTTGCTGCCGGAGCGTGACGATCTTCTCGTCCAGGCTGCGAGCTTCGTATTTGACCTGGTAAATGACGTAGGCCAGGGCGACGAGGCCGAGAACAAGGCAGATATTTACAAAACGCAACATCGCATCAACACGGGATGTGCCCCACGCGCCCCCTCAACTTGGTCTACGTGCCCCTTTGACGGCGCACCCTTGGTACCCCCAGCCCGGCGAAGTCCGGCTTGTGGGCCGGAGCCTCCGTACGGCGCGCTGCTCTGAGCCTTGCGGACCGCGCCCTCGGATTGGTTCGAATCTCTTCCGTAGTCGGTTCTAAAGGCCGACGGTTAAGAAGCTGGAAGCTTGGCAAAAATTCTTCAGCCGCCGAATCCGGCAAATACCGCGACCCTTTTTGGGGCGCGGCACTACGGTTGGAGAGGAAGCGCTTAACGATCCTGTCCTCCAGGGAATGGAAGGTGACCACCACGAGACGACCGCCCGGCCTCAAGAGCCGTTCCGCGGCGCTGAGCCCCTCGGCAAGTTCCTCCAACTCCGCGTTGACACAGAGCCTGAGCGCCTGAAACGTCCGTGTGGCTGGGTGCTTCGTGTCGTCGCGCTTGCGGCCGAGCACTCCGGCTACGATGTCCGCGAGGTCCCCGGTCCGCATGATCGGGGCCATCTCGCGCCTTTTGACGATCGCCTTGGCAATGGCACGCGAGCGCCGCTCTTCGCCAAAAATATAAATGATATCCGCGAGTTCCGATTCCTCGAGGTCATTGACCAGATCGGCCGCGGTAGGCCCCTCGCCGCCCATACGCATGTCGAGCGGGCCGTCCTTGGCGAAGGAAAACCCGCGCTCGGGCTGGTCGAGCTGCATCGACGACACGCCGAGATCGAGCGTGACCCCATCGACGGCTGTCACACCCGCGGTGGCCGCCAGGCGTTCCATCTCGCTATATCGGCCGAGCACAGCCTGGAACCGGCCCGGAAAGGCCTCCGCCAGGTCTTGGGCATTGGCAAGAGCCTCGGCGTCGCGATCGATGGCAATGAGGCGGCAATCGGCAGCTTCGAGAATGGCCCTGGCATAGCCCCCGGCTCCGAACGTGCCGTCTATGACGACATCGCCGTCCTCAGGACGAAGAGTCGAAAGGACTTCGGAGAGCAACACGGGAATGTGACGGACCAGTCCGCCAGCGACAGACAATGGCCTGCCGCGGTCCGTCATCATTCCCGTGGTCCCTCTGCACCGCCGCTTCCGCGGCGCCCCGCGCCGAGTAACTTGCGAAGGTCGCGGACTTTGTCGCGTGCCTCCGCCAAATGGGCTTCAAAGCGCTTCGGCTCCCAAAGCTGAAATTTTTCGCCCAGCCCCACAAAGGTGATGTGGCTGGTGATGCCAGCGTGTTCACGCAGGCGCTCCGGGAGAATCGTACGACCGTCTTGATCGATGGTGAGAATTTCGGATGTGCCGAAGAGCGCCGTGGCGAGCTGATCGCGCTCATCGGAGTACGGCGCGAGGTCTTCGACCAAAGAATTGATTTTATCGACGAGACGCTGGCCGCCGGCGTCGAGTGCCGGCGCATCAAGCGATGGATAGCAGTAGATGCCATCGAGCCCGTCTTTGGCGAGAACCGCACGGAAGGAAGCGGGAACGGAGACCCGGCCCTTGGCGTCGATCTTATTCGTGAATGACGAGACAAATTGATCCATCTCCCCCCTCACGCGCTACGAAGCCGACTGAACTGGACTGAAACGAACGGCGCTTCTGCGCTTGCCTCACGCTTGTCCGGAAAATGGGTGGAGGAAGTGGCGCGGATCCCCCCGTGGCCTCAAAGGAAGCGCTGCCTGCTTCCTCCACCCCACTCACCGAACGGGCATTAATGGGATATCATGGGATTATGTGGGCGTCAATGGAAAGCCTTGGGATTAACCCTATTTTTACGGAACTTTCTGGCCACCAATCCTCAATGACGGTCCATACGCGAATCGGAGCGTGGGCTTCCGCTGCGCGCGGCGTCCGATTGCTGGAACGGCGCGAAGCGGGATAAGGTCATGCCAGCGGGTCCGCGCAGGTCTCGAGGCACTGCGGCCGGGATCGGCCATGGCCGGCCTTAGTCACAGAGACAGCGCAATTGGCGTGCCTAGTGGCGGCGTGACGCCGGCCGCGCACGGGATGGCGATGGACGATTTCGTGGCAATGCTGAGGGGAGTCCACCGGGGCGCGCTGGGCCTGACGGCCATTGCGCTTTTCGCGGTCGCGTGCGGGCTCCCGGCTGCGCGAGCAGCCTCTGGAGCCCCCATGCCCGAAGGGCCCGGCTTCGCTCGGCTCGGCCCCCCTGAATCCCCGGTCAAGCTGTTTTACGAGACGAAGGGAAAAGGCACGCCGATCCTGCTCATCCACGGCTTCGGCTCGAGCACCTTCACTTGGCGGAGGATCGCTCCGGCGCTGGCCAAGAACCACAAGGTCATCGCCGTCGACCTCAAGGGGTTCGGGCAATCCGACAAGCCGCTGGACGAGCACTACTCGATTTTCGATCAAGCCGAACTCATCAAGCAGCTGATCCTCGACAACGACCTCAAGAATTTGACGCTCGTGGGCCATTCGTATGGGGGCGGCATCTCGCTGATGCTGGCGCTCGACGACGATCCCCGCCTCAAGGGACGGATCGCCAGGCTCATCTTGCTGGACACGATCGCCTACCCCCAGAACATCCCGGTCGCCTTCAAGATGATGGACATGCCGTTCGTCTCGCATCTTGGCGTACGGATGGTGCCCCCGGAGGTTCAGGCTCGGGTGGCCCTCAAGCTTGCGTATTACGACGACAGTAAGATTGGCGAAGAGGACGTCGAGATGTACGCCGCGCCGCTGCGTACACCTGCCGGAAAATATGCGGTGATCCACAGCGCCCGACAGATCGTCCCTCAGGGGCTGGACGAAATCTCCAAGCGGTATCCGACAATCAAGCAGCCCACGCTGATCGCGTGGTGCGACAACGACCGGATCGTCCCGTTGGATATCGGGCTTGAGCTTCGCCGCAACATGCCAACGTCCCGGATCGAGATCATCGAAAAGTGCGGGCACATGCCTCAAGAGGAACAGCCCGAAGCGACGCTGAAACTTATCCAGGATTTCCTCGGGCGCTGAAACCGGCACGTCGTCTGGAGCAATCATGCTGTCCAAGGGGTTGTATTAGTTTTTCTTATCGGCCCTATAGGCAAATACAATTTGCGCTTATCGAATACGACGCGCAATCTCGGCTCGGCGGATCGAGCCAGAGCGAACCCGCTTAAAAGCTCAAGATCGGAGATGTGGAACTATGGACGCGAAAGTCGAAAAATCCGGCGGTTGCCCAGTGATGCACGGGGCGGTTACCGAGACCGGGAGTTCAGTCATGGATTGGTGGCCGAACGCCCTCAACCTGGACATCCTGAGCCAGCACGATACGAAGACCAACCCAATGGGGAAGGATTTCGACTATCGCGAGGAACTGAAGTCGCTCGACTTCGACGCGCTTAAGAAAGACCTGACCGCGCTGATGACCGACAGCCAGGAATGGTGGCCGGCCGACTGGGGTCACTATGGCGGTCTGATGATCCGCATGGCGTGGCACGCCGCCGGGACCTATCGCCTGGCCGACGGTCGTGGCGGTGGGGGCACCGGAAACCAGCGTTTCGCGCCGCTGAACTCCTGGCCGGACAATGTCAGTCTCGACAAGGCCCGCCGTCTTCTGTGGCCGGTCAAGAAGAAGTACGGCAACAAGATCTCCTGGGCCGACCTGATCATTCTGGCCGGCAACATCGCGTACGAATCCATGGGGCTGAAGACCTTCGGCTTCGGTTACGGCCGCGAGGACATCTGGCATCCGGAAATCGACACCTACTGGGGCGCTGAGAAGGAATGGCTGGCGCCGAGCGACGGACGCTATGAGAACGTGGACGATCCCGCGACCATGGAGAATCCGCTGGCAGCGGTGCAGATGGGTCTGATCTACGTGAATCCGGAAGGCGTGAACGGCAGTCCCGACCCGATCAAGACTGCTGCCCAGGTGCGCGAGACCTTCGCCCGCATGGCCATGAACGACGAAGAAACCGCTGCTCTGACCGCGGGCGGCCACACCGTCGGCAAGACGCACGGCAATGGTAATTCCGACGACCTAGGTCCGGCTCCGGAAGCGGCGGGCCCCGAAATGCAGGGTCTCGGCTGGGCCAACCCGCATATGGACGGCAAGGCCGCCAACGCCGTCACATCCGGTCTCGAAGGAGCCTGGACCACGCATCCCACGCAATTCGACATGGGCTATTTCGATCTGCTGTTCGGCTACGACTGGTGGCTGAAGAAGAGCCCGG
This sequence comes from Hyphomicrobiaceae bacterium, assembly GCA_020637815.1. Classification (GTDB taxonomy): domain Bacteria; phylum Pseudomonadota; class Alphaproteobacteria; order Rhizobiales; family Methyloligellaceae; genus Methyloceanibacter. The sequence continues at coordinate 890,877 of JACKJS010000001.1, forward strand.
CCGGCGCCAATCAGTGGGAGCCGATCGGCATCAAGGAAGAGGACAAGCCGGTTGACGCGAGCGATCCGTCCAAGCGTCACAACCCGATCATGACCGATGCGGACATGGCGATGCGGTTCGACCCGACCTTCAAGGCGATCTGCGAAAAGTTCATGGCCGATCCGGAGTACTTCAAGGACACCTTCGCACGGGCCTGGTTCAAGCTGACCCACCGCGACATGGGTCCCAAGGCCCGCTACATCGGTCCGGACGTGCCCGCGGAAGACTTGATTTGGCAGGACCCGATTCCGGCCGGCTCCACCAATTACGACGTGAACGCCGTCAAGGCCAAGATCGCCGCGAGCGGTCTCAGCATCGCGGAGATGGTTTCCACCGCCTGGGACAGCGCACGCACCTATCGCGGGTCCGACATGCGCGGCGGAGCGAATGGCGCGCGTATCCGCCTGGCCCCGCAGAAGGACTGGGAAGGCAACGAGCCTGAACGTCTGGCCAAGGTGCTCTCCGTCCTCGAGCCGATCGCCAAAGAGGCCGGTGCCAGCATCGCGGACGTTATCGTGCTTGCCGGCAATATCGGTGTCGAACAGGCCGCGAAAGCCGCCGGTTACGACGTGTCCGTGCCGTTCGAGTCGGGTCGCGGCGACGCGACGGACGAGATGACCGACGCGGATTCCTTCGACGTGATGGAACCGCTCGCCGACGGCTATCGCAACTGGCTGAAGCAGGACTACGTCGTCACGCCCGAAGAGCTGATGCTCGACCGGACCCAGCTGATGCGGTTAACCGCGCCGGAGATGACGGTTCTGGTCGGGGGCATGCGCGCCATGGGCACCAACTATGGTGGCACCAAGCATGGCATCTTCACAGACCGTGAGGGCGCGCTGACGACGGACTTCTTCGTCAACCTCACCGACATGGCCTACAAGTGGGTGCCTGTGGACGACGGTCTCTACGAGATCCGCGACCGCAAGACCGATGCCGTCAAATGGACCGCGACGCGCATGGACTTGGTCTTCGGCTCGAACTCGGTCCTACGCGCCTACGTCGAGGTCTATGCCCAAGACGACAACAAGGAGAAGTTCGTGAACGACTTCGTTGCGGCTTGGACGAAGGTGATGAACGCGGATCGCTTCGATCTCGCTTAGTCAAAGCCGAAGCGCCGAAACGTCTCGAGCGCTTCTCAATCGAACGGCCGGCGTGACCTCCCCGCCGGCCGTTCTCTTTTGCTCAGGGTTTGCCGCTAACGCGCTGCGCCACGTACGAGATGCATGACCAGCGAGGCCACAAGCAATACCAAGAAGATAAAGAACAAGATCTTGGCAATTCCTGCCGATGCGCCGGCGATTCCACCAAAGCCAAGAAGACCTGCTATCAAAGCGATTATTAGGAACGTCAAAGCCCAACCAAGCATGGCGGATCTCCTTTCGTTGCCTATGCATTTCACTGATAGAAATGCACAAGCACGGCCGATGTTCCATGACGCTTCACGGGAACGTGAGATTGGAGACCGGCGCAAGGGTCGTCCCTCGCGCCGGTCCTAACATGTCACCAAGCCTGTAAGCCGGGTTCTGTTCCTCGCCTTCCGGCGAGGCGATGGCCATTCATCTTGGACGCCCCTTGCAGGACGCCTCGTGCAACCAACCCGGGCCGCGCGTCTGGAAACAGACGTGGACGATCGCTCGCCCGTGCCGCCCCTATTCGGTTTTGCTCCCGGTGGGGTTTGCCTTGCCGTCTTTGTTACCAAAGCCGCGGTGCGCTCTTACCGCACCCTTTCACCCTTACCCTGGAGGCTGTCAGCCAGTCTCAAGGGCGGTTTGCTTTCTGTGGCACTTTCCCTGGGGTCGCCCCCGCCGGACGTTATCCGGCACCGTGCTTCCATGGAGCCCGGACTTTCCTCTCCCCATGCGTGAGGAGCGGCCATCCGGCCTGCTGACTGCCCAACATAAGGGGAAAGCATGCGCGTCCGTCAAGACGCGTCGCGTTCCCACGTCTACGCCCAAGTGTGCCGCCTGTCCGCGCTTGTCATTCCCGGACATGTCACGGCATTTTGATCCCCCGATTGCCATTGTTCCCATATGCTCGCGGCAAACTAGCTATGTGCGGAAGGCCTGCCCGAACGAGACGGCTTCGAACAATGACGAACCACGTTCTCATAACCCGCTGGCTCAACGTTTTTCCGGAACTCGCCGAGTTGGAGCCGGAGACAAGCGACGCGCTGTCGGATGCCGTTCGGTTCGAACGGTTGCGACGTGGCGATGTCGCCTATTTCCAAGGTCAACTCTGTCAGAACTACGTCATGTGCATCGAAGGGCAGACGCGCGTGTTCAAGACCTCCGAGTCTGGACGCGAAATCCTGCTCTACCAGGTCGGTCCGGGAGAAACTTGCGTCCTGACGACCTCGTGCTTGATCTCTGGGAATCCCTTCCCGGCTGAAAGCACGGTCGAAGCCGATGCCTTGCTTGCCACCATTCCCTCGAACGTCTTCCATCGGCTCATGTCGGCATCGCCCAAATTCCGGCACTACGTGTTGTCGAATTACGGAGATTTGCTGTCGAGCCTGATCATGCTTGTCGACGAGGTGGCCTTTGCGAGTCTGGATCTTCGACTTGCGCGCCGTCTTCTTGCCGAGGCCGATAGCCGGAGCATCGTTTCCAAGACCCATCAGCAACTCGCGCTCGATCTTGGCAGCGTGCGCGAAGTCATCAGCCGCTACGTCTCGGAGTGGGAGCGGATGGGATGGGTGCGCTCGTCGCGCGGATCGATCGAGGTTCTCGACGAGGCAGCCCTTGCCACGTACGGCTTGAGCGGCACCGAGATTCCCCGGCCCGTTCTTCGATTGGGTTCGCAGTCATGACATGCGTGCAACGTAACTCAGGTCACAGACAAACCGCCGGAAGTGACAAAATCATTTTCGGCAATCGAAGCCGATAACAATCAACGGCGATTGCCTGTGAACACTACTGCCCAAGGACCTAAGACAATGATGGACACAACACCAAGACAGCTTATTTCCCGTCTGACATTGCCTGCGCTCCTGGCGGGAGCGCTCATCATCGGCGTGCCCACGGCCGCCCTCGCCATGGACGACCACGGGGACGCGAAAGGCGAATTCGACGACAGTTGCGCCATGGGCCTTGCCGATGGGCAAATGGTGCAGACGGATTGTTCGATCAACTGGACCGGCGAAGACGGCAAGGTTTACTGCTTCTCGAGCGAGAACTCGAAGGCCACGTTCTTGAAGGATCCGAAGGGCAATATCGCCAAGGCCAAGAAATTTCTCGAAGACCAGCAGGCCAAGGCAGCTTCGGGACAAAAGGTCTTTACCGAGGCGGATGTCAACGAGCGAGTGCAGCAAGTCATCGACGAGCGCTCCAAGGGCGATGTCTTCGTCTTTCATGACCCGAAGCTCGATACCGACCTCAAACTGAAGTTTGAAGGGATCAAGATCGTGCGCGGCATGGAAGGCTACGGCTGGTTCGCGAACGTGATCTTCCACGACGTCGATGAGCCGAAGAAGCAATATGCCATCGACTTCTGGTTCAGACCCGAAGGCGATCAACTCACGCTGATGGATATCCGCGTTCAGAAGGGACCGAAGCGCGACGGCGATGGCTATTTCATGATCACGCGTCTTCCGGTCGCGTGGTGGTGGCTGCCCGTGCAGGAACATCCAGGCAGCATCGAAGGTGCGCGGGCCTGGCAAGTGATGGCCGCAATCCACGACTACATCATCGAGAACAAGGATGCGGACGGCAACATCACCGTCAAGGACGACAAGACGGGTGAGGACGTGAAACTGCAATTCGTCGAGATGCACCGCCCCGTGCGTCATCTCAAAGGCGAAGGCAAATATTTCGCCTGTACCGATTTCCGCAAGCCCGGCAGTAAGGACGAGTATTACGACCTGGACTTCTGGGTCGACGAAAAGAGCGGCGAACTCAAGGTCGGCAACGTCAAGATCCACAAGGTCCCGGTTCTAGAAGACGGAATTTGGACTCAGGTCGATCACTACACGTTCGAAGGCATGGACTTCGACGAAACGCTTTAGCGGCACCTATCCATCCGCAGTTTGCGTTCAAGGCGCTACCACGCCTTCCCGCCTCCCGTTACGGAGGGGAAAGCTTCGTCTTGTCGGACGTGCGCTTCGAGATCGCGAAGTCGTGATCCCCATGCGTGACTCAAGTCGCATTCGTCGTGCGTTGGCTTCCCGTAGCATGATGCCACGCCAAAGGCGGAACGTGCCTTCGGCGCGAAAACACGCATCAACCAAAGTTGGAAAGGACATAGCGATGAAGATCATGACCCTCATCGTTGCCGCGGGTGCGCTTATTTTCGCCACGTCGGCGGTCGCCGCGACCGGCGAGTACGGCAATATGTGTGCGATGGGTCTCGCGCTCGAAAAGAAGATCGAGACCGATTGCTCGGTCAACGCCGAGATCGGCGGCAAGACTTATTGCTTCGGCAACGAGACCGCCAAGACGCTGTTCATGAAAGATCCGGAAGGCAATCTATCCAAGGCCGAGAGCTTCTATAAGAGCAATCGCTAGATTGTGCTCTTCGGCCTGGCGGCGAACCGGAAGGGCTCGCCTCAGCTCGGTACGCCTTCCGCGCTGCAATCGGCACGCTGCAAAATGGCACTGAAATTGTCCATTGACGGTGCAGAGATTTCTGACGTTTCAATTGCGTATCGACGGACGATGGCGCCGATAAAATGACATTGTTGGAGGGTCGTTTATGAAAAAGTCTATTCTCGCCGCGGTCGCGGGAACCGCGCTGATCGTTTCCGGAACTGCTGCCATTGCCGCTGGCGCCGCGGGTGAGTTTGGAAACAACTGCGCCTGGGGCCTGACCCAGGGTGTGAAAAAATACACGGACTGCTCCGTCCACGAGAAGATCGACGGCAAGACCTATTGCTTCAGCAAGCAGACGGTCAAAGAGACGTTCATGGAAGACCCCGAGGGCAATTTGTCCAAGGCCGAGAGCTTCTACAACGACAACTAATAGTCCACGTGGCGCCATGCGCGCCGGATCACGTGGCTTTCAAGGCTCGCCCAGTCGACCGGGCGGGCCTTTTTCATGATTGTGACGTTGAGTTGCGGAGCGCCGTTGGTTGGCTCAGACCAATGCGCCGGACCGGATCGCGAGCAGCCGCTTCAGTGTCTCCCGGGTCGAGCGATCCGCCCGGCCGTCGATGCGCGCCTGGCGGTAGTGCCGCTGGAAAGCCTCGACCACCGTTTCAGTGCCGCGCGCATAGGTCGACGTAACCTCCACGCCGTAACCGAAATCCTTGAGGTCCCGCTGAAGTTCTGCAACCGCTTCGCTTTCGTCGCCAAGTCCAAGACCCGCATCCTCTCCGAGCGGAACCGGCTCGGTCCACAAACCAATGCCGGCGCGCGCCAGCCGCGCCCAATCGAAGCGCTCGCCGGGATCGCGCTTACGTCCAGGGGCGATATCGGAATGGGCAAGAACACGCTCTCTCGGGATCGCGTGTCGGCTGAAAATGTCGAGGCAAAGCGCTTCAACGGCGCGCATCTGCTCATCAGGAAAGGGCGGATAGTCGAAGTCGTGACCTGGGTTATGGATCTCGATTCCGATCGACGCCGAATTGAGATCCGTCTCGCCGGACCAAAAGCTTTGGCCCGCGTGCCACGCGCGCTCGGCCTCGCCTACCATTTGGGTGATCACCCCGGCGAAGTCGACGAGATAATGCGCGGAAACCTTCGACTCCACGTTCACGAGCCAGTCTCGTGCGGCTTCGCACGATTCCATGCCCGTGTAGTGAAGGATGAGCGTATCGGGCACACGCCCGTCGCGCCGCGGTTCGAAATTGGGCGACGGCACCCAATGCGCGGCAAGCTTGCTGTCCGGTGCGGCGGTCATTTGGTACTTTCCACCGTGCGGCGGGCCGGGGTCCCCGCCGCCCAGGCATTTGCCACCCAGGTGCGGCAGGCGCAGGCCTAAAGCCCGCGCTCTTTCGCGATCTGCTGATAGGCCTCGTTGATCGCGGCAACCTTGTCCGTGGCGATCGCGATGAACTCTTCCGGGACACCGCGCGCGATCAGCTTGTCGGGATGGTTCTCCGAAATCAGCTTGCGGTATTGGACCTTCAAAGCGTCATTGGAGATCGACGGCTCGACTTCAAGCACCTCATAGGGATTGCGCTTCGAGGCCACGACGTGCCGGGCCTTGATGTAGCCGAATTCCGTATCGGTGAAGCCGAAGCGTTTGGCGACGCTGGCCAGGAACGCTTCCTCGCTCGGATCGAACTCGTCGTCCGCCTTGGCGATGTGGAACAGACCGTCCAGAACGTCCTCGAGCAGCTTCCGGTTGCCCTTGAACATGCCGGCGAGCTGGTCGGCATAGGCCTCATATCCGGAGACTTCTTGTTTCGCCAGATTGAACACGCGCGCCACATTCTTCATTTCGCCTTCGGGGACCTTGAAGACCTCTTTGAACGCGTTGACTTCGTCCATGGTGACAACGCCATCGGCCTTGGCCATTTTGGCGCCGAGTGCGATCACACCGACGGTAAAGGCCACCTGATCCTGGCCGCCGCCGGCTTCCTTGCCACCGTCGCGGTCGATCACATAATGGCCGGCCACACCGCCGACCAAGGCGCCGATCGGCCCTCCAACCGCAAGTCCAGCGGCTGCACCTGCGAGCTTTCCCCAAACCGACATAGCGGACCCCCTTAGAACCTCTTGCTGTGGCCAAACCATACGGGCTTTTGGGCTGCCCCGCATGGGATATTCACCCCGGCAAGCATCGCCGCCAGACCGGGAAAAGCTTTCTATCCTCGAAGAATCCCAAGGATCGACATCTTAGGTTCGTCGACCTCGAGACCTGCCCTTAGGCGCCGCTCCACATGCCACGACCGCACAAAGGTCCAGACGGCGAACCAAAGCGCCAGAAGGGCATTCAGGCCGCTGGTGGCCCAAACGAGAGTCGATCCGAGTTCGAACAAGTTGGCGGCCGCAAGGATGAAGGCCTCCACCACGATCGCAAAGCCGCCTGCCATCACGATGGCGGCGCAGAGCGAAATGATAAAGATCGTCAGCGGATTTCCGCCCTTTTTGGTGTCGTCAGTGCTCATCGGCTCGATCAAACCCTCAGGAATCCTATCGGGGCGCCTTTCATTAGCGGGGCGATCCCCCGGTTACAAGGGCTTCAAGCGTCCTCGAGCCAAAACGCCCCATGCGTTCAGGAATGACATTAGGCGACAGGAATTGTATCCACGGCGTTCCAGACGCGAAAGGAGTGACGATGGCGATTTACGAGCTTGACGGGCAGGCCCCCGAATTTCCAGCGGACGGGCTCTACTGGGTCGCCGAAACCGCCGTATTGACCGGCAATGTGCGCCTCTTGTCCGAAGCCAGCGTCTGGTACGGTTCGGTACTGCGCGGCGACAACGAATGGATCGAGATCGGCACGCGCTCGCAGGTCCAGGACAATTCGACGCTTCATACCGATCCCGGCTTTCCGCTGACCATCGGCAGCGACTGCGTCATCGGACACAACGTCATCCTCCATGGTTGCACGATCGGCGACAATTCGCTGATCGGCATGGGCGCGATCGTCCTGAACGGGGCGAAGATTGGCGCGAACTGTCTTGTTGGAGCCGGCGCCCTCGTCACCGAGGGCAAAGAGTTTCCCGACAACTCGATGATCATCGGTTCGCCCGCCAAGGCCGTGCGCGAGGTGGACGACAAGATGCGCGCCATGATCGCGCGTGGTGCCGATGTCTATGTGCGGCGCTGGAAGCAATACGCAGCCGGCCTAAAGCGAATTTCGTGAAGGGCGGACCGACCGCGGCATGACCGGCAGATGGCAGTTCTTCATCGACCGTGGCGGCACGTTCACAGACATCGTGGCGCGTGCGCCTGACGGCACGCTCCGCACTACGAAGCTCCTGTCCGAGAATCAGGAGCTGTACGACGATGCCGCCATTGCCGGCATCGCGGACCTGATCGGCACACCGCGCTCCACGCGCTTGCCGCCCGCAGGCGTCGAAAGCGTGCGCATGGGGACTACCGTCGCCACAAACGCGCTGCTCGAACGCAAGGGCGACCGCGTTCTCCTGATCGTCAGCCAAGGGTTCCGGGATGCTCTGGAGATCGGCTACCAGGCGCGGCCGAAGATCTTCGCCCGGCGGATCGAAAAGCCCTCGATGCTGTACGAGCGCGTCGTTGAAGTCCCCGAGCGTATGCGTGCCGACGGTACCGTGGAGACACCGCTCGATCTCGAGGCCACGCGCACGACGCTGGAGGCCGCCCGCCGGGACGGGATCGATGCCGTCGCCATCGTCTTCATGCACGCCTATGCCTATCCCGCGCATGAGCATGCGGCCTCGGCCCTCGCCCGGGAGTTGGGCTTCCGCCAGGTCTCAGTCAGCCACGAAGTCAGCCCCTTGGTGAAGTTTGTCGGCCGGGGCGATACGACCGTGGTGGACGCGTATCTCTCACCGTTGCTGCGCCGCTACGTGGACCGCGTGGCGAGCGCGTTGTCGGCACAAGAGAACCGGGTTGGGCAAGCGGACGCGACGCGGCTTCTCTTCATGCAATCTTCCGGCGGTCTCACATCGGCCAGTCTCTTTCGCGGCAAGGACGCGATCCTTTCCGGTCCGGCGGGAGGCGTCGTTGGCGCCGTGGAGACCGCACGGAGCGCGGGCTTCCCGAAGGTCATCGGCTTCGACATGGGCGGCACGTCCACGGATGTATGTCACTACGACGGCATCTTGGAACGCACCTTCGAAAGCGTCGTCGCTGGTGCGCGGGTCCGGGCGCCGATGATGCTGATCCATACGGTCGCCGCCGGGGGCGGATCGATCCTGCATTCCGACGAATCGCGGTTCCGCGTGGGTCCCGATTCCGCCGGTGCCGATCCCGGCCCTCTCGCCTATCGCCGAGGCGGCCCGCTAACCGTCACCGACGCGAACGTCATGACCGGCAAGCTTCAGCCGAATCTCTTCCCGCATATTTTCGGACCGTGCCAAGACGAACCGCTCGACCGGCGCGCCGTAGTCAAGGCGTTCCACGCACTTGCACGCGAGCTCGGCGACGGGCGCATGCCCGAGGAGATCGCCGACGGGTTCATCAAGATCGCGGTCGCTAATATGGCGAACGCCATCAAGACGATCTCCGTGCAGCGCGGCTATGACGTCGCCGGCTACGTCCTGAACTGTTTTGGCGGCGCGGGCGGGCAGCACGCCTGCCTCGTCGCCGACGCTCTCGGCATCGAAAGTGTGTTGCTGCATCCGTTGTCCGGCGTGCTCTCCGCCTACGGCATGGGGCTCGCCAGTATCCGCGCGACACGCACGCACGCTGTGCTTGCGCCGCTCGACGATGATGGTTTGGCCAAGCTCGCCGAAATCTGCGCGCCTTTGGAAGGCGAAGCACGCGGCGACCTCGCCATGCAGGGCATTGCGGCGGAAGACGTCACCGTCGCCGTCCAGGCCCATTTGCGCTACGAAGGGACGGACAGCGCGCTCCCGATCCCTGCCGGGTCCCCAGCGGAGATGCGCACCGCGTTCGAGGCAGCCCACCAGAGCCGGTTCGGCTTCACGAGTCCCGAGAAGGCCATCGAGATCGAAGCTGTCGACGTGGAGGCTGTCGGCGGCGGTTCCTTGATCGAGGAATGCAACGTGCCGCCCGGCAGGCAACGGCCGCAGCCTCACACGCGGGCCGACATCTTCACCCACGGCGCCTGGCACGAGGCGCCGGTCTACCTTCGTGCGGAGCTTTCCCCGGGCGCCGAAATCGCCGGACCGTCACTCGTCATCGAGGACCATCAAACGGTCGTGGTGGAGCCGGATTGGCGGGCGGCGGTCACTGCGAAGAACGATCTTCTTCTGACGCGTGCGGCCGCGAAGCGGACCAAGGAGACGGTCGGAACCGTGGCGGACCCGGTGATGCTCGAAGTGTTCAACAATCTCTTCGTCTCGATCGCCGAGCAGATGGGATACGCGCTGCAAAACACGGCACACTCGGTTAACATCAAGGAGCGGCTCGACTTCTCCTGCGCCATTTTCGATGCGAGCGGCGCTCTGATCGCGAACGCCCCGCACATTCCCGTTCATCTCGGCTCGATGGACAAGAGCGTGGAAACGATCCTGCGCGAGGTGGGCCGAGAGCTGCGTCCTGGCGATGTGTGGATGCTCAACGCCCCCTATAACGGCGGAACGCATTTGCCCGACATCACCGTGGTGACGCCGGTCTTCGATGAGCGGGGCTCGGAACTCTTGTTCTTCGTCGCGGCGCGCGGCCATCACGCAGATGTGGGCGGCATCGCGCCGGGCTCGATGAGCCCCAAGGCGGTCACGATCGAAGAAGAAGGCATCTATATCGATCCGTTCAAACTCGCCGGCGGCGGCCGCTTTCAGGAGGACGCCGTCCGGCGCCTCTTCACGGACGCGCCCTACCCGGCCCGCAATGTCGAGCAGAACATCGCCGATCTGAAAGCGCAGGTCGCCGCCAACGAGAAAGGCGTCGCCGAGCTGCGCAAGATGGTGCGCCAATACGGCCTCCCCACGGTCGAGGCCTACATGGGCCATGTGCAGGACAACGCCGCGGACGCGGTGCGCAAGGTCATCGGCACGCTGAAGAATGCGCGCTTCGCCGTGGAGACGGACCAAGGCAGCCGGATCGAAGTGGCTATCAAGATCGACAGGAAAGCAAAGAAGGCCATCGTCGACTTCACAGGAACGAGCGCGCAGACGGAGACGACGTTCAACGCGCCGGAGCCGATCACGCGCGCCTGCGTGCTCTATGTCTTTCGCACCTTGGTCGACGATGACATTCCCCTAAACGCCGGGTGCTTGCGCCCGATCGAGATCGTCGTTCCGGAAGGTTCGCTGCTCAAGCCACGCTATCCCGCGCCCGTCGCGGGCGGCAACGTGGAAACGAGCCAGACAGTCGTGAACTGCCTCTATGGCGCGCTTGGGCTTCTGGGGTCGGCGCAAGGCACGATGAACAACCTCACCTTCGGAAATGCGCGCGTGCAGTATTACGAGACAATCTGCTCCGGCGCTCCGGCAGGACCTGGTTTCGACGGCGTGCCGGCGGTCCAGACCCATATGACGAACTCCCGCCTCACCGACCCCGAAGTGTTGGAGCTGCGCTACCCTGTTTTACTCGAGCGGTTCGAGGTCGAGCGCGGCTCGGGAGGCGCCGGACAATGGTGCGCCGGAGACGGAACGCTCCGTGCGCTGCGATTTTTGGAAGATATGGACTGCGCCATATTGTCGGGCTTCCGCAAGGTACGGCCTTTCGGTACCAAAGGCGGCACGCCGGGGCGCGCCGGAGCCAACTGGGTCCGGCGGAAGAAGGGAAATCTGGAGAGGCTCCAGGGGTCCGACCAGACGGCGATTGCATCGGGCGAGGCCGTCATTATCCAAACGCCGACGGGCGGCGGATATGGTAAGCCGGTCGCGACGGAAGCCACATCAACGATAGATTCCGACACGGGGCGCGAGCGCGCCGATGCCAAGGGACGCTAGCGAATGGCAATCGACGGCAGAGTTTTGATTTCCGGCGCTGGGATTGCCGGACTGACACTCGCCATTTGTCTCAAGGAATACGGAGAGGATCCCATCGTCGTCGAGCGGAGCGCCGCGCTGCCCGCGAACGGCTATATGATGGACTTCTTCGGCTCCGGCTGGGACGTCGCCGAACGTTTGGGTCTGACGGATAAGCTCCGTGCCCTGCGCTATCCAATCGACAAGCTGCAATTCGTGAACGCGGACGGCAAGTCTTATGCGTCCGTTCCGATTGCGCGCATCTCTCGCGCGCTGGACGGCAAGTATGTCTATCTGCGCCGTCCCGATCTCTTGCGCATCCTGTACGAACGCGCCGATAGCCTCGGCGTGGACATTCGCTTCGACACGCATATCGAGAACCTTCAAGACGAGGACGAGCACGTCAACGTCACGTTCAACGATGGCGGTACTGAAGAGTTCTCTCTTGTTTTCGGCGCCGACGGAGTTCACTCGGAGGTGCGGCGCCTCATGTTCGGCGACGAGAGTCAGTTCGCCCGCTTTCTCGGCGCCTATGTCGCCGCGTTCCATTTGGACGAGCACGATTTTCCAGTCGGCCGGGCCGTACAAATCCATGAAGAGCCGAATCGGGTCGCCGCCTTTTATCCTGTCGGCGATGGAAAGCTCGAAGCCACGTTCGTTTTCCGGCTCGAGGAAGTGGATGTGCCGCGCGAGCAGCAACTCGCTTTTGTCCGGCGTGCCTATAAGGGCGCGGGTTGGATCGGCGAAGCCCTCCTGAACGCATATCAGGGCAGCGAACCGCTCTATTTCGACACGCTGACGCAGATCGCCATCCCGCGCTGGTCGCGCGGCCGCGTGACGCTGCTCGGCGATGCTTGCGGATGTCTTACGCTGCTGGCCGGGCAAGGCTCGCATATGGCGATGGCAGGCGCCTATGTGATTGCGCGCGAACTACAGCGGTATGACGGCAACCACGTCCCAGCTTTTCGCGCGTACGAGACCATGCTGAAGCCGGCGGTTGCCGCACGGCAGGAGGATGCCGCTACATTCGCGAAGGTTTTCATCCCCACGGCGGAGTCGAAACCTTGGTTACGGCGCCTCGTCATCGGCGCCGTCTTCAATCCGATCGTGCTCCCCTACGCGTTGAAGGCTTTCGGGTCGAACACAATCCTGGAGGACGATGACGTCTGAGGCAGGCTAGAAGTTGATCTTCGCGGTTTCGGCATTGAAGACGACGACCGTCTTGTCGGGCTCGATCCCGCCGGACGTCGTGAAGGAATGCGGTACGAACTGGACTGTCGCCTCGCACGCACCACCAGCGCATTCATTGGAGAGCTTCGATTTGGCGTCTTCCGGCGTGATGTCGTCCGTATCCAAATAGATGCCGTCCTTCGTGGTGCACTCGTAGCCGAGGACATCCCCCGAGCGTCCGCCCTTCACGCAAAAGGCTTTGATCTCGATCTCCTGGCCCAGAAATTTCTGCGGTTCTTTGGCGAGGTCCTTCATGTCGCTGGCACCGGCCTGCGCGGCGGACCCTGACAAGACCATGGCGGTAATCGCAATCGCGGCGCGATGACGCTTCAACCAATTCATCGTTTTCCAACCTCAGACGTTTCGTGTTTCGGACGCGTGCGTCCCTGGCGCGGGCGCGTTGGGCCGCATCCTACAAAGCGGAATGCCGATGAAAAGCCCATCCGTCAAACAAAATGAAAGGCGCAGGCCGACGCCTACGCCTTCCGGCACTCGTTCGCAGGGGGGATGAACGCGTGCTTAGCTCGTCTGAATGGGCTGAACCTGCTTGCGCTCGGCCATGAACTGGTCGAACTCCGCCTTGTCCTTCGCGTCGCGCAGCCGCTTCAGAAATGCTTGGAACTCCTCAGCCTCATCTTCGAGACGCTTCAGGGTTTCCTCGCGATAGGCATCGAAAGCCCGATTGCCGGTCGACGTAAGGCCGCCGCTAAACCGCTGCGCCTCTTCTTTGAAGTACGACCGCCAAGCCGTCCTATTTCCACATCCCATACGTCCACTCCAGATCAGATAAGCCAACACACCAAGGCCAAGTGGCCACCAAACGATAAAGCCGAGGATCATCGAGGCGAACCATGCCGGCTTTCCGTACTCGTCAAGGGTCGCAACTAGCTGCATTGGGGTCCTTTCAGGGCTCAAGTGAATGTTATTTACATTCACATATATGGGACGGGCTGGCAAGCCGTTCAACGGCCGCGCACCCGAATTTGGGCCGGCTGTCGTGAATTTTGGGGGATCTTGCGCGACTTTCGCCGACCTGCGGCAGCCAAGGAAAAATTAACCCCAGCGCCCGAGATTTCAGCGGCAATTCTCCGAAAATTGTAGGCTTACCGGGCTATTGGGGAGCGTCACTAATGAGTTCTGCGTATCGTCAAGTTGTCAGTCTCGCCGTCGCGGGGGCCGTGGTGGCCAGCACGCTTACCGGTGGGGCTGCGCTTGCCCGCTCGCTAAAGGATAACAAACCGCATGATGGCGTGACCCGTGCCCACACGATGCCGATCCAGGGAATCGACGTCTCCTATTGGCAAGGCGATATCGACTGGCAGAAGGTGCGCGGCGCCGGCATCAGCTTCGCCTACATCAAGGCGACTGAAGGCGGCGATCACCTCGATCCGAAGTTTCGTCAGAACTGGTATGCGTCCAAACGCGCCGGCATCGTGCGCGGTGCCTATCACTTCATCTATTGGTGCCGGCCGGCGTCCGAACAGGCCGCGTGGTTCGTCCGGAACGTTCCGAACGATCCCGACGCCCTGCCGCCGGTCCTCGATCTCGAATGGCATCCCTATTCTAAGACATGCCCGAAGCGCGTCTCCCGCAGCCTCGCTCTGGAGAAGATCAAGATAATTCTCGCTGCCATGGAACGGCATACGGGAAAGCGGCCGATTATCTATACGGACCCCGCCTTCCATCGCGACATCCTGCAAGGCGAGTTCAAGGACTATCATTTCTGGCTACGGACCGTCGCCGCGGAGCCGCAGAAGAAGTATCCGGGACGAAGCTGGGCCTTCTGGCAGTTCACCACGACGGGCATCGTGCCGGGCGTGCCTGGGAAGGTAGACCGGAATATCTATAACGGCTCCCGGTCTGACTGGAATCTCGTATTGAGATGGCTCGAGGCCAGCGGCGGGCAGCAAGCGCATCCTTCGCGAACGGCGAGCCGCTAGGACGTCCCCTTCCCGCCGTTGTCCGGAAGTACACCCAACCCCTTCAGATAAATCAGAAGCCCGCTTTCCAGCACCTCCTCCGGCGAGAGCGGGACTTTTCGTGCGGCGCTGCCTTCTTGGATGAACAGCGATGCGACCCCGTGCGACATCGTCCAGACATGCAAGGCAACGAGCCTCATGGGCGGACGCTTGTCGGCGGGTAACTGCCGGCACAGCGCCGCCGCCGCTTCCTCCAGAACGTTGAAGGCCTTTTCCGCAGCAGGCTTGGACCCCGGCGCCGGCTCCTCACCCCCCACCGCCGGGACGCCCGTTTCGAACATCACGGCGTAGCTCGCGGGATCTTCGCGGGCGAAGGCTAGATAGGCCCGCCCCAAATTCTCGAAGGCCGACAGCGGAGTCGGGATTCCATTATTCCATGCCGCGTCCAGGCGTGCCGCGAAACGCTCGAACCCACTTCGGGCAACCTCGGCAAGAAGCGCGTCGCGATCGCGGAAATGGCGATAGGGCGCTGCGGGACTCACGCCGGCAAGGCGCGCCGCTTCGGTGAGGCTGAAACCGAAGGCGCCATGCTCCTCGATGAGCTTACGTGCCGCTTCGAGCAGCACCTCTTTCAGGTTGCCGTGGTGATAGGTGCGGCGCTGCCAGCGGTGGCTGGAATCGTTCATGTAAATGCCTATTACATAAAAGCGCCCCTCTCGGCTAGGCTCGCCGAGGGCGTCCTCCGTGATCCGGGAACCAGAATCGGTCCATGATCGCCGGGATCTGGCGACCGAATGGGGCGGCTAGCACCGTGGCAGTCCCGTAACGACGAAGACCTCATGAAGAAGCACATTTTGCTCGAGGCCGTGGGGCCGGCGATTGCCGGCGGCATCACGGCAGCCGTTTTCGTCGTGTTCGGCGCCGGCCTCCTGTCCGATCTCGAGAGCCATCTGCGATCCTCGATACTGTTCGTCTGGCTATTCGCCGTGATGCTCTGGTGCGCCTATGCCGTGATGCAACAAGGCGAAGCGGTGGCCGAGGAACTCGGGGAGCCTTATGGCACGCTGATTCTGACATTCTCCGTGATCGTCATCGAGGTGGCGATGCTGGCCTCGATCATGTTGCAGGGCGAGAACAACCCCACGCTGGCCCGCGACGCGATGTTCGCCACGCTGATGATCGTGCTGAATGGCATGGTCGGCGCGGCGCTCCTGATGGGCGCCCTGCGCCATTGGGAACAGGACTACAATCTTGCGGGCGCGCGCGCTTTCTTGGTCGTTCTCACGGCCTTGTCTGTTTTCGCGCTCATCTTGCCGAACTACACCGCGATTCCGCCCGATCCGGTGGAGGCTCCAGGCAAGGCCATTCTGTTCGCGGTCATCACGCTGCTGTTCTATGCCGTGTTCGTGGTCATCCAGACGATGCGGCACCGCGCGTTCTTCAACGAGCCGGAGCAGAACGACGGCTGCACCGCTGCGGACGAGCCACGTGACATGGAGCCAGAGGAAGACAAAGCTTCCCATTCGCTGGCGTTTCATACCGTGATGCTGGTGCTGTGCCTCCTGCCTGTCGTCATCCTCGCTGAATATCTCGGTGAGATCGTCAACTATGGCATCGAGGACATCGGCTTGCCGGATGCGCTCGGCGGCGTGCTAATCGCCGTTCTCGTGCTGACGCCCGAAGGCCTGAGCGCCCTTTCCGCCGCGCTGGCGAACCGGCTCCAGCGCGCGATCAATATCTGCCTCGGCTCTGCGCTGTCGACCATCGGCCTCACCGTGCCGGCGGTTCTCGCGATCGGCATGTTCACCGGACGCGATGCCGAACTCGGACTGACCCCACAGGAGACCGTGTTGCTGGTCCTGACTCTCGTCGTGAGCGGCATGACCTTTGGCGGCGGACGCACCAACGTCATCAACGGTGCGGTGCATCTCCTCTTGTTCCTCGTCTACGTGGTTCTGGTCTTCAGCCCGTAGCATCGCGAGAATTTGAAACCTCCTACCGGCTTCCCTATCTTTCTGCCATTCCTCGGCATATTTATTTGCGTTAAGCTCCCGGCGAAATTGCCTAGGGAGCGCCATGACCATGCAATGTTTTGGCAGAGGGAGTGCCATGCATTGGCCGAAATGGCTGATCGCCGCTGTGGCCGTGCTGGCCATCGTGAGTCAGGTGGACGCAGCCCGCGCCGAAGATGCGGCAGCGGACGACACCAAGAAGACCCCCTGCACCGACGATGCCATGATCGTTTTCGATGCGTCCGGTTCCATGTCGGGGAATCAAACGCTTGGAATTCCGAATTCGAAGCCGCGCATCGACGAGGTGCGGTGGGCGCTTGAGCAGGTGCTGCCAAGCGCCACGCGACACCGCCGCGTCGGTCTCGTGACGTACGGTCCAGGCCCCTATAATCAGTGCAACGTCTCGCTGGCGATGAAACCGACGCCCAATGCGGCAAAGCCGATCATGCGCGCCGTCAACCGCATCGTTCCCGCGGGCAAGACGCCGCTCACCTCCGGCGTGGAACAAGCCGCCGAGGCGCTGGACTATCGCAACAAGCCGGGCGTCATCGTGGTCGTCACGGACGGCGAGGAAACGTGCGGCCGTTCGCCGTGCGACCTTGCCAAGCGCCTGCACGACAATGCCGCGCAGCTGACTGTTCACGTAATCGGCTTCCGCTACGAATCCTATTCGTGGACTGGCCAGAACAGCGTGATGGACCTCATGTGCCTCGCGGACCAGAACAACGGTCTCTACATCAAGGCCAACAACGAGCGGGAGCTTGCCGACGCGCTCGAGAAGACCTTGGACTGCCCCATGATTTCTCAGGCACCGCTGAACCCGATCCGCTGACGGTTCCCCTTCGTCGATCTTTCATTTGACGAAGGCCGTGCAACAGGCTCAAGAAGCTGCGCGAAATTTCTGCGGAGTGCCGCCACAATGATTCGGCGCGGTTGGATGCTTCTTGCCATTGGTGTCGTTGCTACCGGCATCGCGCTCGCCTATGCGGGAGATTCCGCACGGGCAACTGCAACCGGGGAGACGAGTCTGCTTTCCCGTTGCTGGAGCGAGTCTGCGCTCGCCGGAACGGAGAAGGAGCGGCGTACTAGTCCGAATTCAACGCACCTCGATCTCGATGCTCTTCGGGCCGTGGCTCTGCCGAAGCCTGTCCCCATCTCCACGGTTTCGCGCGGCTCTATCCGCAGTGTGAAGCTTCCGGGGAACGAGAAGCTGATCGCCCTGACCTTCGATCTTTGCGAAAGCAATGGCCGCAAATCCGGCTATGACGGACACGTCATCGATTATCTGCGCGCCGAAGACGTTAAGGCGACACTGTTCGTGAGCGGCAAATGGTTCGAGAGCCACCCCGCGCGCGCCGAGCAATTGATAGCCGACCCCCGTTTTGAAATCGGCGGTCACGGCCTGATCCATCGCGATTTTTCCAAAGCGAGCACTGCGGTGCTCCATGATGAAATCTATTTGACGGAAGCGGCTTTTCTGCGCGCTCGTAATCGGCTGATCGCAAAGAGTTGCGCGTGGAATGCCGAGGGGATTTCGACACTTCAAGACCGCGTCACCCTGATGCGTTTTCCCTATGGCTGGTGCAATGCCAATGCACTGGCGGCCGTCGCCGACGCCGGGCAACTCGCCATTCAATGGGATGTCGTGACGGGCGATCCGGACCCGCACCTGTCCGCCAAAAGAATCGCCCAGGCAATTGTGATGCAAGCTCATCCGGGCGCCATCGTGATTGGCCACGCCAACGGCCATGGCCGTAACACCGCCGAGGCGCTTAAGATCGCCATTCCAGAACTGAAGAAGGAAGGCTACCGGTTTGTGACAGTCAGCGAGCTTCTTGCGGCGGGCGAACCAGTGACTACGCAAAGCTGCTACACAGAACACCCAGGCGACCGGAAACGTGTCGCTCAGGTCAAGAAGCGCAGTCGCAGCAAGTGACGGCGGCCGCGCTCCCCAGAACCGCCGAACTCGGGTCCGCACTGCTGCGGCCTCCGGTTCCCGACGAATGCGAAACCTTGGCGACTAGACTCGCCGCCATGCAGCCTTGGTCCACGATGGGGATTTCGGCCGAGGGGCTCACCGCATTTTTGAAAAGCGACGACCCGGGCGCGCACCGCTACGCCATCGTGCAGGATGGAGTGCTGGCTGGCGTTGTCTCGGTTCGCTTTCCGTGGCTCAAGGGACCCTACATCGAGCTCTTAGCGATCCTGTCCGGCTTTCAACGCCGCGGTCACGGTCAACGAATCCTTTCCTTCATCGAGACCGAAGCCGTGCGCCTCGGAATGCGCAACGTCTGGGTCTGCGCATCGCAGTTCAACGGTGGCGCGGCACGATTCTACAAGCGCCACGGCTTCGTCGAAATCGCGACGTTGCCGGGCCTCGTTGCCGACGACTTCACGGAAACGCTTTTCAGGAAAGCGCTGACCTGACGAAGTGTTTGCCTTGATCCCGGACAAGGCGTTTCAGGGTCACGGACGGTAGAATTTTCCACAGACCGTGCAGACGGCCGACACAAGACGCTACCGAAGGCGGCCATGGTTCCGCGGACCTCGTAGGCAGCGGAAACGCAAAAAAAATTGCCGCCACGCGAACCGAAACCCTCTTGACGCGTTGATTGGCAACGCTCGCAGCTTTCATTTGTTTGTGCGATGCAACAATGAAACGGCTTGGCACGAAATGAGGGGAGTTTGTAAAATGGTGACATTGCAGAACGGGCACCCCTCCAATCGGAAAGGAGAGTTTCCGATGGAAATCACAGCCAAACTGACCGTGGCCACGTTCGTATTATCGTTCGGCTTCCTCGCCGCCGTCATCCTAGGAATGTTCTAGGACGAGGCGTGCGAGACCGGCGAGGCCAGCAACATCAAGCCAGTAGAGAGAAGTGCCGCAGACGGATGAGTTCGTCACGGCACCTTCTCTGTTGCGTCTCAGCTTACGCCGCTTCTTCGGCCACCCGCCTGGGATCGTAGTTGAGGATCGGTCCGAGCCAGCGCTCGGCCTCGTCGAGCGGCCACCCCTTTCGTGCGGCATAGTCCGCCGCCTGGTCGCGCCCAATCTTGCCGATGCCGAAATAGCGCGCGTCCGGGTGCGAAAAGTAGAGTCCGGATACGGCGGCGCCGGGCCACATGGCGCAAGACTCCGTCAGTTTCACGTCGATCTCCTTCTCCACATCGAGCAACCGGAACAGTGTGCGCTTTTCCGTGTGGTCAGGCTGCGCTGGATAGCCCGGCGCCGGCCGTATGCCGGCGTAGCCTTCGGCAATCAACGCCTCGTTGGAGAGGTTCTCGTCGGGCGCATAGGCCCAGAGTTCCTTTCGCACCTTTTCGTGCATCGCCTCGGCAAAGGCCTCCGCCAAGCGGTCGGCGAGCGCCTTGACGAGGATCTTCGAATAGTCGTCGTTGGCCAATTCGAAGCGCCGGGCGACATCTTCCTCGCCGATGCCCGCGGTCACGGCAAAACCGCCGACATAGTCCGCGATTCCGGTATCCTTGGGCGCGACGAAATCGGCAAGCGCCAGATTGGCCTTGCCCGCGCTGCGCGCCATTTGCTGACGTAGCGTGTGGAACGTCACGAACGGCTTCGTGCGCGTATCGTCCGTGTAGAGCTCGATATCGTCGCCAATACTATTGGCCGGCCAGAAGCCCACCACGCCGTTCGCCGTCAGCCACTTCTCCTCGATCAACTGCTTGAGCATGGCTTGCGCGTCTTCGAACAACGGACGGGCGGCTTCCCCGTATTTGTCGTCGTCGAGAATACGCGGATACGTTCCCCTCAATTCCCAGGCATGAAAGAACGGCGTCCAATCGATGTACCGCGCAACTTCGGCGAGGTCGTAGGCCTTGAACGTGCGCGTTCCCAAGAATGTCGGCTTCGGCGGCGTGTAGCCGTCCCAATCGAGCTTCAACGCGTTGGCGCGGGCGTCAGCGATGGTCGCGCGCGCCTTATCCGCCTGACCGCGCGCATAGGATTCGGCCATTTGCGCGTATTCGGCGCGCACCTTGGCGATATTGCCCTCTCGCTGTTCCTCGGACATCAGTCCGGAGACGACGCCCACGGCCCGGCTTGCATCGGTTACGTAGATCGCCTGGCTGCGCGTGTAGTTAGGGCTGATCTTGACGGCGGTGTGAACACGGCTCGTGGTTGCGCCACCGATCAGGAGGGGAATGTCGAACTCCTCGCGCTCCATCTCGGACGCGACGTGGCACATTTCGTCGAGTGACGGCGTGATGAGACCGGAGAGACCAATGATGTCGACATTCTTCTCGCGCGCCGTATCGAGGATCACTTGCGAGTGCACCATCACGCCGAGGTCGATCACCTCGTAATTGTTACACTGCAGCACGACGCCGACGATATTCTTGCCGATATCGTGCACGTCGCCCTTCACGGTCGCGAGTAGGATCCTTCCCGCCGCGGGCCGGTCGGTCAACCCGAGTTCCGACTTCTCCTTCTCCATGAACGGCATGAGATAGGCCACGGCTTGCTTCATGACGCGCGCCGACTTCACGACCTGTGGCAGGAACATCTTGCCGGCGCCGAACAGATCGCCGACCACGTTCATCCCGGCCATCAACGGACCCTCGATCACATGCAGCGGACGCTCCGCGCGCTGGCGTGCTTCCTCGGTGTCTTCCTCGATATAGGCGGCGATGCCATGCACGAGTGCGTGTGTGAGCCGCTCCTCGACCGGCTTTTCGCGCCAGGAGAGATCGGCCTCCTTCTTCTGCGAGGCTCCGCCCTTGTAGCGTTCGGCCGCTTCCAGCAAGCGGTCGGTGGCATCGTCCCGGCGGTTGAGGATCACGTCTTCGACAAGATCGCGAAGCTCCGGCTCGATATCGTCGTAGACCCCGAGCTGGCCGGCATTGACGATGCCCATATCCATGCCCGCTTGAATGGCGTGATAGAGGAAGACTGTGTGCATCGCCTCACGCACGCGTTCATTGCCCCGGAACGCGAAGGACAGGTTCGAGACACCGCCCGAAACATGCACGTAAGGCAGTTCTCGTCTAATGCGCCGCGTCGCCTCGATATAGGCACGGCCATAGTCGTTGTGCTCTTCGATGCCGGTCGCGACGGCAAAGATGTTCGGATCGAAGATGATGTCCTCGGGCGGGAACCCGACATCCTGCGTCAACAGAGCGT
The DNA here is from genome assembly GCA_020637815.1 of Hyphomicrobiaceae bacterium. Lineage (GTDB taxonomy): Bacteria > Pseudomonadota > Alphaproteobacteria > Rhizobiales > Methyloligellaceae > Methyloceanibacter. The sequence continues at coordinate 912,687 of JACKJS010000001.1, forward strand.
AGGCACGCTTGCAGATCTCGAATTTGCGCTCCGCCGTCTCCGCCTGACCCTTCTCGTCGAACGCCATCACCACGACGGCGGCGCCATAGCGCAAGACCTTGCGCGCATGCTCCAGAAACGGCCCCTCGCCTTCCTTCATGCTGATGGAATTCACCACTGCCTTGCCTTGCACACATTTGAGGCCTGTCTCGATCACCGACCACTTGGAGGAGTCGAGCATGATCGGAACGCGCGAGATATCCGGTTCGGAGGCGATGAGATTGAGGAAGGTCCGCATGGCCTCCTCCGAATTCAACATGCCCTCATCCATGTTGATGTCGATCATGTTCGCGCCGCTCTCGACCTGCTGGCGCGCGACTTCGAGCGCCGCCGCATAGTCGTTGGCCTCGATGAGCTTTCTGAAGCGCGCGGACCCAGTCACATTGGTCCGCTCGCCAACCATCACGAAATTCTGCGCTGCTGAGGATGTCATTCAGTTCGATTCCATTTGCATTAGGTGCTTACGGACCGGTGCAGTCGCATCATGCGAAAGCAAGCCAGCCCTTGATAGAAAGGACTCGGAAAATGGGTGTTAGGCGTTCGAATCCCGCGCTCGTCAGCAAGTCTTCCTGGCGCTCGGCCGAGACGACTGCGACCTTCTTGAAGTTTTCGGCATTCGCTTCGGCGGCCTCCTCCGCGACGCCGTTCCGGACGGCATGCCGCGTCCAGATGCGCCGCAGCAACTCGGTCTCGGGCTCGCCCGGGATTCCGGTGCCATCGACGATCGCAAGGGGAGCTCCCGGTTTCATGCGTGCGTGGATGGCCTTGAAGAAGGCCAGCTTCGCACCGTCGTCCGGAACGAAATGTGCCGTGAGGATACACGTGGCGGCGTCGAAATCCCTCTGATCGAGGTTTTCGATCGCCGTTTCTTCCATCTGGGTCCGCGCACCGACCGGAGCTCCGTCAAGACGCCTGAGCGCCAGGTCGACCATGGGCCGATGGGTATCGACGCCCACAAACCACCAGTCAGGATTGTCCGACCCTAGGCGTAGGATCTCCTCGCCTCCTCCGGCGCCGACCACCAATATCCTGGCCGATCCCTTTGGAAGAAGCTCGAGAAACGACGCCTCGACGATTGCGAAGATCGCCCGCCGCCCTGGAACGAATTGCTCGGCGAGCGTGGCATAGTCGTCCAGATCAGGGAGTTCCTGGGCCCCAAACTTCAGCGCCGTCATTTCGTTACCCGTGCACGAACGGTTCAAGGCCGGAGAGACGGAGCGCATGCGGAACCTGCGGAACCGTCCGGGGCGGATAGGACGCCACCGCCTTCGCAATAGCCCGGATATGGTCGGGCGTCGTGCCGCAGCAGCCGCCGACAATGTTGATCAGTCCATGCTTCGCCCAATCCTCGAGGAGAGCCGCCATGTGCTCGGGCGTTTCGTCGTAACCGCCCATCTCGTTGGGCAACCCGGCATTGGGATAGATGCTGACATAGGTGTTGGTGACATGGGCGATCTCGTCCACGGCGGGCCGAAGCTGTTCCGCGCCGAACGAACAATTGAAGCCGATCGAGAACGGCTTCAAATGCTGCATGGAATACCAGAAGGCTTCCGGCGTCTGGCCCGACAGGTTTCGTCCTGAAAGATCGGTGATCGTGCCTGAGATCATGACCGGCAGTTCGACCCCCATCTCGTCGAACACCTCCTCGACGGCATAGCCTGCTGCTTTCGCGTTCAGCGTATCGAACACCGTCTCGATCAGGATGAGATCGACACCCCCTTCGATAAGCCCCCGGACTTGCGTGGAATAGGCATCGACCAGCGTGTCGAAGTCGACATTCCGGAAGCCGGGATTGTTGACGTCCGGAGAGATCGAAGCGGTGCGGTTCGTCGGCCCGATCGCCCCCGCCACGAAGCGCGGCTTGTCCGGCGTTTTTTGTTCCCACTCGTCGGCGGCTTCGCGAGCAAGCCGCGCGGCGGCGACATTCAACTCGTAACTCAAATCTTCGAGACCGTAATCGGCTTGGCTGATGGCTTGCGCGTTGAACGTGTTGGTCTCGACGATGTCGGCGCCAGCTTCCATGTACGTGCTATGGATATCGCGAATGATGTCAGGCTGCGTCAGGACCAAAAGGTCATTATTGCCCTTCAGATCGCGGTTGAAATCCTTGAACCGTTCGCCGCGGTAACCGTCCTCGTCCAGCTTGTGACGCTGGATCATGGTTCCCATTGCGCCGTCCAAGACAAGGATGCGCTCCCTGGCGGCCTTCTTGAGGGCTGCGATACGTTCGTCCCGCGTCATGATGCTACCTTTGCTGCTTCGTCGGCCGGCAGGTCCTCCACCTTCTGCGTGAAAGCCTTGGCCGGACGCAAGCCGAGCAGATGGCAAATCGCATAAACGAGATCAGCCCTGTTCAGCGTGTAGAAGTGAAATGACGTGATGCCTTGATCGACAAGGCCAAGCACCTGTTCGGCGGCAACGGCCGCGGCCACGAGATGCCGCGTCTCGGGGTCGTTCTCCAACCCCTCGAAACGTCGCCCCAGCCAGTCGGGCATGCTCGCGCCCGATTTCTTCGCGAAACCGGCGGCTTGCCCAAATTTGTTGATGGGGAGGAGACCCGGGATGATCGGAATGGTGATGCCCGCGGCCAGCACACGGTCCAGATAGCGGAAATAAACGTCGTTATCGAAGAAGAACTGCGTGATGGCGCCGTCCGCGCCTGCATCGACCTTGGCTTTCAACATGTCGATGTCCGCTTCGACGGACGGCGACTCCGGATGCTTCTCCGGATAGCAGCCCACCGATGTCACGAAGGGCGCGATGTTCTTGAGGCCGGCAACCAAGGCCGCGGCGTTTGCATAGCCGCCCGGAGTCGGCACATAGCGTTCGCCGACGCCGTTCGGCGGATCGCCCCGCAAGGCCACGAGGTTGCGAACCCCAAGGTCCCAATATTCTCTAATGATGTCGTCGATTTCGTTTGTGGTCGCGTTGACGCACGTCAGATGCGCGGCAGGCACGAGCGTCGTTTCGCTCAGCATCCGCGCCACGGTGGCGTGCGTGCGCTCGCGCGTCGAGCCTCCGGCGCCATACGTTACCGAGACGTATTTGGGGCGTAGCGGCTCCAGCCGCCTGATCGCCTCCCAAAGCGTCTCCTCCATCGCCTGGTTCTTCGGCGGGAAGAACTCGAACGAGACCTCAATGTCCCCGCGACCGAGAAAGCGGCGCTTGGGAGGCTCTTCGCTTTGAGGTCCTTGGCCTCCCGGCCCGTGATCGGCAGGATTTCGTGATGTCAGCATTACGCGGCGACCTCCACCTTGTGATTTCGCTTTTTTGTCGTGTCTGAGGCGACTGGCTTTTGGCCGAGCCACAGAGAAACCGTCAACTTTCCTTCCGGAGACGCGCCGTCCGTCGAACGCGGGCTCAAGTCCACGAAGCGGTGGAGCTCGAGCCCGGCCCCCTCCAGCATCCGGCCAAGCTGACCGCGGCCAAACCCAAGCCGGCGATGCGCGGACTGTTCCCTCAGGAACTCCAGCTCATGCGGGGCGAAATCGACCACGAGAAGCTTTCCTCCAGGAGCGAGCAGGCGCGCCGCCTCCGCGATCGCCGCAGCCGGATCGTCGAGGAAGTGCAGAACCTGGTGCACGACGACGGCATCGGCCGCGCCATCCGGCAGCGGGATGTTGTAGAGGTCCCCGTGACGGACCTGGGCCTGGGACAGGCCCGCCCGTTCCAGCTTCATGCGCGCATAGGCCAGCATGTCGTGATTGAGATCGAAGCCCAGTGCCTTTTTTGCGCGCGGGGCGAACAACTCGAGAATGCGCCCGGTGCCCGTGCCGAGATCGACGAACAACTCGAACGGGCCCTCGCCCAGCCCCTCGTCCATCGCCTCTTCCACCTGGCTTTCAGCCACGTGAAGCGCGCGGATCGAGTCCCATTCGGCGGCATGGGCTTTGAAGTAATCTTGCGCCGCCTCGGCGCGGGCATTCTGGACCGCCTCGGCGCGGGCCCGGTCGCGCGCGAGCGTGAGGTCGGATGGATCGAGGCTCTCGACGATGGCGCGCGCCAGCACGCCCTCGGGGCCGCTATCGGCAATGCGGAAGAAGACCCAGGAGCCTTCCCGGAATCGCGTGATGATCCCTGCTTCAGCCATGAGCTTCAAATGCCGGCTGATGCGGGGCTGGCTCTGGATCAGGATCTGCGTGAGATCCTTCACGTTATGCTCGGTGTCCGCCAGTAGCGCTAGAATGCGCAGGCGCGTCGCCTCGCCCGCTCCGCGCAGCGCCGCAAGCACTTGGGCGCTGGACAAGCCCTGAATGTCCGCGTGCGTCTGCACCGGACTCGAAATGGCCTCCGAGGGTTCAGGGCTACTCTCAAGGTCATCTGACATAAAGATATGTTTATGTCAGCAAACGCCAATACGCAATAGCGATTTATGCGCCTCGCGCCTGTTTGCTACTTATGCGTGTTTCTTTGTGACACACTCTTCAATGCGTGCGCGCGGGGGCTCACGAAGGCGCAAGTCTCGAAAGGACGGCACCCATGATTCCCATCGATGGACGGATAATGTTTGAAGTGGCGCCCCGCTTTAGCGGTGCCAAGGCGCGGCGGCAGAAAGAGATCATCGACGAAATCAGCCCGGTTCTGGCCTCGACCCTCGAGGAATACGGGATCAACACGCGGCTCAGGATCGCGCACTTTCTAGGACAGTGTTGCCACGAATCCGCGGGCTTTCGAACGACCGAAGAGTTCGCAAGCGGCGATGCCTATGAGAGACGTTCGGATCTCGGCAATACGCGCAGAGGCGACGGCCGGCGCTACAAAGGCCGTGGACTGATCCAACTTACGGGGCGGGCGAATTACCGGGATGTCGGGCAGGCGTTAGGCGTGGACCTAGAGAACAATCCGCTCCTGGCGGAGGCGCCTCAGCTCTCGCTCAAGATCGCGTGCGAGTATTGGAAGCGCCGGAAGATCAATCCGGACTGCGACCGCGACGACATCATCAGGGTTACAAAGAAGGTCAACGGTGGATGGAATGGCCTGGAAGACCGGCGCCGCTATACTGCCAAGGCCAAGGCCGCCCTTGTACGGATCGAAGGCTTCATCCTCTCGGGCTCGACGCCGGACACGCGCCCCGTTCTCCATCGCGGCTCGGTCGGCGAGGCCGTGGGCGATCTCCAGGAGCAGCTCCGGAATGTCGGCTATCCCCTCGCCATCGACGGCGACTATGGCCCAGCGACGGAACTCGCGGTGATGGAGTTCCAGGCCGCTCGTCGGCTCAAGGCAGACGGCATTGTCGGCAAGAAGACGTGGACGGCGGTGGAGAAGGCCGCCAAGCAGGCGGACTGAGGTCTTAAGCGCGAAGCGATCATGGCTGATGATGACGGCATCAGTTGCCGCCCCGTGGCCATGTCCTGGACTTGAATCGGTGCGAGGGTCTCAGCGGGATCGTCAGCTTCTACTCCACCCGCAATCCGAGGTCCCAGCAGCATAGAGGAGACCATGATCTCAGCACGCACCAGACCACTTTTTCTATCCCTAATCGTTGGATGCCTCGCGCTTGCGCCGCTCGCAGCGCGCGCCGAACAGTCGCCGGCCCAAGACGATCACCTGAAGGAGGCTATCGCGGGCGATCACAGATCTGCGGAAGACAAAGCACGCGACGCATACCGCCATCCTTACGAGACGCTGACGTTCTTCGGCATCCGGCCGGACATGACGGTCGTTGAAATCTATCCGGGCCGGGGCTGGTACACCGACATTCTCGCGCCCTATCTCAAGGACAACGGCACGCTCTACGCCGCCGAGCATCCCGGTGATCCCTCCTATGCAGCCGTTCAGAGCTCGCTCGAAGCATTCGACCGGAAGGTGAAGGGCGCACCGGAGATCTACGGCCAAGTGAAGCGGACGAAGGTGACCGAAGACGGTGACATCGCACCGCCGGACTCGGCCGATCTCGTCGTTACGTTCCGCAACCTCCACAGCTTCATGAGGGCAGGCACCGAAGAGGCCTCCTTCGCTGCCATGTACAAGGTGCTCAAACCCGGCGGCGTGCTTGGCATCGTGCAACACCGTGGCGATCCCGCGGTCAAGCAGGACCCAAAGGCCGGCACGGGTTACGTGAACGAGGACTACGTGATCGCGCTGGCCAAGAACGCCGGCTTCGAATTCGCGGAGAAATCGGAGAGCAACGCCAATTCGAAGGATACGAAGGATTATCCGAAGGGCGTCTGGACGCTGCCCCCCTCGCTTCGCCTCGGCGACGAGGACCGCGACAAGTACATCGAGATCGGCGAGAGCGACCGCATGACGCTGAAGTTCGTGAAGCCCGCGAGCTAGTGCGCCAATGCAATGAACTCGTCATGGCCACCCGGGTCCGGCTTTTCCGGCCCGGGCGCAGACTCAAGTCAAGGCGGGCCATGACGAGAGCGTGGCGGCGGCTTAGGCGCGCGCGAACTTCTTATACTTGATGCGCTTCGGCAGAACCGAGTCCTCGCCGAGACGCCGCTTTTTGTCCTCTTCGTAGTCCTCGAAGTTTCCTTCGAACCACTCCACGTGGCTGTCGCCCTCAAAGGCGAGGATGTGGGTGGCGATGCGGTCGAGGAAGAAGCGATCGTGGCTGATGATGACCGCGCAGCCGGCGAAATCCTCCAGCGCCGCCTCCAGCGAGGAGAGCGTCTCCACGTCGAGATCGTTGGTCGGTTCGTCGAGCAGGATAAGGTTCGCGCCCGACTTCAGCATCTTGGCGAGATGCACGCGGTTGCGCTCGCCGCCTGAAAGCTGGCCGACCTTCTTCTGCTGGTCGCCACCTTTGAAGTTGAACCAGCCTACATAGGCGCGAGATGGCACCTCGCGCTTGCCGAGCGTCACCACTTCGGCGCCTTCGGAGATCTCTTCGTAGACGGTCTTCTTCTCGTCGAGCGCGTCGCGGGATTGATCGACGTAGCCGAGCTTGACCGTATCGCCGACACGGATCGCGCCGTTGTCCGGCGTCTCCTGCCCCACGATCATGCGAAACAGCGTCGTCTTGCCCGCACCGTTCGGGCCGATGACGCCGACAATGCCGCCCGGTGGCAACTTGAACGACAGGCCGTCCACGAGCAGCCGGTCGCCAAAGGCTTTCTCCAAACCTTCCGCCTCGATGACGACGTCGCCGAGCCGAGGACCAGGCGGGATCGTGATCTGAGTTTTGGCCGACTTCTCGTTGCCGGCCTCGGCGAGCAGTTCGTCATAGGCCTTGATACGGGCCTTGGACTTGGCTTGGCGCGCCTTGGGGCTCGCCCGAATCCAGTCGAGCTCGCGTGCCAGCGTGCGCTGCTTGGCTTCGTCCTGTTTGCCCTCGACCTCGAGCCGCTTCTGCTTTTGCTCCAGCCAGGACGAATAGTTGCCCTTGTAGGGCACGCCCTGCCCGCGATCGAGCTCCAACGTCCACTCGGTGATGTTGTCGAGGAAGTAGCGGTCGTGGGTTACCATCACGATCGTGCCGGGATAGTCCCGCAAGTGATGTTCGAGCCAAGCGACGCTCTCCGCATCGAGATGGTTCGTCGGCTCGTCGAGTAGCAGAATGTCCGGCTTCGACAGGAGCAGACGGCACAGCGCGACGCGGCGGCGCTCACCGCCCGAAAGCTTGGCGACGTCCGAATCGCCTGGCGGGCAGCGCAACGCATCCATTGCTTGCTCAACCTGGGTGTCGAGATCCCACAGGTCCTGCGCGTCGATCTCGTCTTGGAGCTGCGCCATCTCGTCGGCGGTCTCGTCGGAATAGTTCATCGCCAACTCGTTGTAGCGGTCGAGCTTGGCCTTCTTCTCGGCCACGCCTTCCATGACGTTGCCCATGACGTCCTTATTGGGGTCGAGCTGCGGCTCCTGCGGCAGATAGCCGACGCGCACGCCGTCCGCCGCCCAAGCCTCGCCCGTGAACTCCTTCTCGTCGCCCGCCATGATGCGCAGCAGCGTCGACTTACCCGCGCCGTTGACGCCGACCACACCGATCTTCGCGCCGGGCAGAAAAGCGAGCGTCACATCCTTCAAGACCTGTTTCCCGCCAGGGTAGGTCTTGTTGAGTTTCGTCATCACGTAGACGTATTGCGGATTGGCCATGGGGTTCCGTTGGTGCGCGTCCGGTCGTGGGCTCCCGGCCGGTGTCTTGGGTTTCAGGAGATTTTGCCCGCGCTTTTATCCAATCGGACGGTGCAACTCAATGCGAGATGCACCGTACCGGCGCAATGCCGCGGGGATCGTGGCCGTCATCGGCTTGAAAAGTCGCGCGGTCAATCTGATAGTTGCGGCCGGTCCCGTGATCGCCATTGTTTTGGGGCCCGAGGGAGGACTCCGTGAAACCTGCTTTTTCGGCGCTGATCGCCATCTGCCTGCTCGCTCTATCCGGCTTGTCCGCGCGGGCGGAGTACACCGTGGTGGAGGTGAACTTCATCATCGCGGACACGAACGGAGACTTACTGCTGAGCAAGACCGAGTATCTTCTCGTCGCGCTCGACGCCCTCCACAAGCTCGACAAGAACGGCAACGACGCAATCGATCCCGACGAGATCGGCGACCTCGCCAAAGATGCCGAGTTCGAAGATGGCGATTCGGACAAGAGCGGCAGCCTATCGGTGGAAGAGGTGATTTCCGAGAAACTTGCCGACTTCGAAGCCGCCGACACGAACAAGGACGGCGCGCTGAATGTCGAGGAAGTCACCGAATTCGAAGCGAAGAAGAATTAGAGGAAGCGGCCATGCGGATTGTTATCTCGCACAAGCGCGCTATTGCGCTCACGTTCGTCGTTCTGATCGCAATGACGGTCGCGACGGTAAAGCCCGAGCCCGCTTTGGCTCAAGAGGGTGCGCTGGTCGGCGGCGCGATTGGCCTCGGCGTCGGCGCGGCTCTCACGCGCGGCAGCGCGGCAGGGGTGATCGGCGGGGCGCTGATCGGCGGCGTGGTCGGTAACGAAATCCAAAAGGATCAACGCCGGAAGAAGCGCGCAAATTACAACAAGAAGAACAAGAGATAACGGCGCCGAATGGCCGCTACTGGAACAACCCCGGCAGGCGCGCCTTCAGCTTCTGCGCGAGCGCGTCCAGCGGATTCTCCTGTATCGGCTCGACCTCTGCGAGCGCCAGTGCGAATCGCTCCGGCGAAAGTTCGGCGATGGGCACGGTGCGCGACCAGCCCTTGTGCATGAGGAAGTCCCGATAGAGCTGCTCGTCCTCGGTGAAGCGGCTGGCCCGTGGCGACACGCCGATCACCGGCAGCCGCGCGGACACCGCCTCCGAAATCATCGAGCTGGAATCCTCGGTGCAGACGATCGCGTCCGACTTGGTGAAGATCTCCGGAAGCGTACCGGGGCCCGCGGTACGGAAGTCGATGAACTTCGCCACGACGGTCTCGTCGCGAGCCATCTCTTTGACGCGATCGGCGACGGCATCGGGCGTGCGGCGCGACGTGGAAATCAGCCAGCGCGTGCCCCAGGCCTTCGAGACGTCCCTGACGAAGGCGAGCAGCGCCTCCCACTCGCTATCGCGATAGTGAAACCGCCCTGCCCGGCCGCCGATCAGAAGCCCCAAGGTTTTCGGCCTGTTGTCCGCGCCGAAACGAGGCACGACCTTGGGGCGCCCGAGTTCGTCCGGATCGATCGACGACGGCTTGAGGACGACAAGGTGCTTGTCGCTGCCCTCGTCGCGCTCGTAGGAGGAGACGATCAGGCTGAAATTGTCCGGTTCCAGTCCCCGCAACAGCGAACCGCAAAAGATGTTGGGGACGTCAAGCAGGCGCGTGACGCAGATATTCGGCATCTGGGTCTCGCCGCCCGCCGACACCACGAGATCGGCCTCCGGGATCGTCTCGGCGTCGATCCGGTAGGCCATACGCAGCATGCGCGGCGGATAGAAACTCTTGGCGTTGATCCTCGCCCGCAGCCAGCGTGTCGGTACGATCCATTTTCGCTGCACCTCCACCCGGGTGACATCCACGGGCCGCAAGCGCGACAATGCCGCAATAACGCCTTGGGCGATGTGATAGTGACCGGGCCGCGTATCGGCGAGAAAAATGACCCGAAGCGGCGTCTTGTCTGGCATCGGCGAGGCGGACCCATTTTGCAGCGGCGGCAGGTTGATAGCGCACCCTGGCCGTGTCTTCAAAGACGTTCAAGTCTGCTTGGCAAACCGGGCCCATTTCCGCACAATCGAATGAGCCGGCACGCTAGAGGAGGAGCATTCCGTGAGCGACAACATCAGCAAGAGCGATGTGATCCTGAAAGCAATGGTGGCCATGGCGAGCGCCGACGGGCACCTCGACACACGCGAGGTAGGCCTAATCCAGGAGATTTACGAGGATTGCACCGGAACGAGGCTGGCGGCGGATGCCATTGCGCGCGCCGCGCAACAGAATGCAGACGAAGATTTCCGCGAGGGTCTTGCCGCCTTGTCGCCCTCGCTGGACCTAACCACCAAGGACGAAATTCTCTGTGCAGCTTATCGCGTTCTCCTGGCGGACAATCGCGTCGCCGGCGAAGAACGTAAGGAACTACACGATATGGCCAAGGCTCTCCATATCTCCGAGATACACCTCAGCGCGCTTCTCGAGGAGCTCGCCGCATCGCTGCACCAATAGGCCGCGATGCGGCTTGCGTGACCGGAGCGGGAACGACTAGGGTCCGTCCACTGAATCCTGTCACCTATGCCCATGATCCTGTCGCACAAGCACAAATTCATCTTCATCAAGACGAAGAAGACCGCCGGTACCGCCATCGAGGCCGCGATCTCGCAGCTTTGTGGGCCGGACGACGTCATCACGCCCTATCGCGCCGCGAGCGAGAAGGACCGCAAGGGCCTCGGTCCTCAGAACTACCGGATTGAGCATCCTCTGAAGCCGCAGCGGCCTCTATGGCGCAGGCTGCTCGGCCGTCCGGAACGGTATTGGCATCCGACCATTGGCTATTACGAGCACATGCCCGCCTGGCGTATTCGCAACTATGTGGGCGATGAGATTTGGCGCAGCTATTACAAATTCGCCTTCGACCGGAATCCGTGGGACCGGCAGGTCTCTTGGTACCTCTACAAGACCAAGTCGAAAAAGACGCGTCCCAGCTTCGCGGACTATATGCGGCGGCCGTCCGCCTATGTGGACAATCACGAGCTCTACATGCTCGACAACGAGCTGGCCGTCGATTTCCTCGGCCATTACGAGAACCTGGAAGAGGATCTGAATACGGCGCTCGGCCAAGCCGGCGTCGAAACGAAAGTCAGCGTTCCGAAAGTGAACGTGACTCCAAAAAAAGATTCGTCGCGCGACTATCGCAGCTACTTCACGCCGGAGCTGCGGGACCAGGTCGCAAAATGGTACGAGCCCGAGATCGCGATTCTCGGCTACGACTTCTAGCGTTCGAACACCTCGAAAGCGATGCGGCGGGCCGCGTCCGGCCCGCCACTCAAAGCCGCTTTACTGCGTGCAAGAATTGCTTTCGGCGTTCCAGGTGCCGCCGGCGGCCTCACAATCGGCCTGGTTGTCCGGACCAGCAAAGGCAGGCGCCGCAGCGGCGAGAGCAGTTGCGATGGCGAGCATGGAAACGAAATACTTCATGGTCTGTTCCTCCGTTTGAACACACCTGCGAGTGGTGCAGGCGGACGTAAGAACTCGGGCAAACCGCGTTGGTTCCTCATGCCGGCGAACAAAGGCAGCTTGCCCTTGAATGACCTTACTTGTGGACGGATTGGGTTCACGTTCCTCGTCCCGAAAGCTCGCATGACACGTTGGGGAAAGCACATCGCGGCGACTATGCCCGCACGTCCCGACCTGGTCACAACGTCCTCGGCTGTGACATGCTGGCTCTAGGATCGCGGACCGTCCTTACCGCGTGTGTGCCGCAACCGATCCGCGACTGTGACCCTGCGACCGGGAGGGAATATCCCTTCGCCATGAAGGCCGCCACGACATTTGGGACGCTTGGTGCCGTGGCGTTCGGCTTCCCTCTCCTTGCTGCCGGCCTGGCTTCATCGCCCCTTGCCGCACAAGAAGCGTTCGACCGGCAAAAAGCGCCGCGTTTGCAATCGATTTGGAACGATCTTCTCGGCGCGGCGGACGCACCCAATGCATCCGTCACCCTTCCGGCCAGCGTGGACGATCCTTACGACATCGTCGACGAGGGCTGGGAGCCACTCAAGGTCGGGCCGTTCAAAGTCGGCGGCGCGTTTCGCATCAACTACATCTACAAGGATTGGGACGATGCCTACGATTGGCCGGGAGAATTCGCCTTCGACACCGCGCGGGTCAATGTCGACCTGGATGAGGAGGCGAGCCCGATCATCGGCTCGTTCGAATACCGCTACTACCAGGACAAATTCGCGAACGGCCACGACTATTCAATGATCCATCACGCCTGGCTCGGCCGGAAGCTGGACGACAGGCAACAGGTCCAAGCCGGCGTGACGAAAGTTCCCTTCGGCATCCTGCCCTATGCCTCGCACAACTGGTTCTTTCAGCTGCCCTACTATGTCGGATTCGAAGACGACTACGATCTTGGCGCCAAATATATCGGCGACTTCGCGCCCTGGAACTTTCAAGCCGCCTACTTCCCGCGCGACGAGGGAAACTATTTCGGCGATAGCGGCGACAGCGCGCGGTACTCCTACGACCTCGTGCGCGACGGGCCAAACGGCAATGCCGAGCGCAACCAGTTCAACGCGCGGCTGGCATACACCATGGAGCCGAAGGAGGGGTTCAGCACCGAGGTCGGCGTCTCGGTGATGGTCGGCGGCATCGAGAACGACAATCCGCAAGGCGGTTCCGGTACGCGCCATGCGGTCGCCGCACATCTCGTCGGGAATTACGACCGCTGGAATCTCATGCTGCAGGCGATCCACTACGAATACAATGTGAACAACGATCCGAGCCGCGATGCGAGTCCCGACGGGACCTTCGTCGTCTTCGGTGCATACGATGCGTCATACTATGTTGCATCGAAGGCGACGATCTATACGGCTGGGCTTGCATACACGCTCCCGGTCGATTGGCACCGTGTCACATCGCTGACCTTCTACAACGACTTCAGCCTGATGGCGAAGCAGGAGAGCGGCTTTCAGGACAGTCTGCAAAACGTCGTCGGCTGCGCGATCGATGCAGCGCCCTTCTATATCTATGTCGACCTCGCCATGGGCAAGTATCAGCCGTGGCTCGGAGGCGACTGGACCAATGCGCTTGCGAGCGGCGGCGACGAAGGCGACTGGCACGCACGCTTCAACATCAATATTGGGCTCTATTTCTGACACCATGGCCGCCAGCGGAGCAGTGGATGCACCCGGTCTGGCACGCGACTGTGCGATGAGGACGCCTCGAAGGCACGCTCTTCGACCGCTCTATGCCCATCCGGTGGAGGATCGCATCGCCGTTCCAGCGACAGCAGGCCGCTGCCATCGCTATCCAACACATGTATATATTGGTTTCGAGACGGGCGTCGTCGTTCAAAAGCTCTCCGGGATCGGCCATCCTTTCCGATGTGGCGAGGAGAACGGTGACGGTACGGCGCCCACAGGCGCTCCACGGCAGCTTGCGGTCACGCCGGCGCTGCGGGCCGCTTCACCAGCGGAGGGACATCGTGAACGTTCTGATCGCGTACACCACGACGGAGGGCCAGACTCGCAAGATTGCCGAAACCGCGGCAGGGCAACTTTCCCATCGCGGGCATTCCGTCACGTTGATCGATGCCGGTGAGGAGAGTGCCGAACTGGACCTCAAGGCGTTCGATGCGTTCATCCTCGCCGGGTCGGTTCACCAGGAACAACACCAAAAGGCGATCAAGAACTTCGCGACCGCGCATCGAGATCTCCTAAATGCGAGGCCATCGGCGCTGATCTCGGTCAGCCTCTCGGCGGCTCTGGAGGAAACCCGTCCGGAGGCGCAAAACTACGTGGAGCGCTTTGCCTCCGTGACCGGATGGCAGCCACTCATGATCCTTCTGCTCGGCGGCGCCGTGCGCTTTGCCGAGTACGACTATTTCCAGGAGCAGGTAGTGAAATTCATCGTAATGAAGCGGGGACTTGCCTCCGAGGCTGGAGCGGACGGAGAGTTCACGGACTGGAAGGCACTGGAGAAATTCGTCGACGCGTTCGTCGAACGTGGCTCAGGCTAATATCTCCGGAGGCATCAGGCCGAACCGGTGGCTCGACTCCCCTCCGCTCGCCGGAAATTCGAACGTTCCCAGGCCAAAGCATTGGCTGACTGTGGGCCGACCCTCGTGAGCGCCCATTCTCTCGAAAGACACGAAGCTACCCGAGACGATAAGACGCGAACGTCATCGTCATCAAATTGTCTCCTATGCTGGTAGAATTGCCCAGGCTGCCGCTTGCGGCCACCACGGATGCGTGGGGTTTGACTGTAGGCGAGAATGGTCAGCCGACGGCCTATGTTTTCGGCTGTCCCGTTTGTGTCAAAGAAAGCCCGACCAAGCCATGGACCAACGTGCATTCTTGCCGAGCCCAACGCCGGCGCGCGAGGACCGTTCAAGCCAGTTTTCGTTCGGAACGGTCGACCGGCTCGCGCGTGCCACTCTCGCTCGCTTCACGCAAGGCGTCTCGCCCTACGCGCAGGCGTCCGCCTGGTTCGACTGGGCTGCTCACCTGCTCTACTCGCCGGGGCGGCAGGCGGAACTTTGGCTGGAAGCGGTGGCCTCGATTGCGAAGCTCAATCATTACGGTCTTCAACTCCTGGCCGAGCAGGAGCCGGAGCCGCCGTTCAAACCGGGACAACGCGATCCGCGATTTGCCGATCCTGCATGGCAAATCGCGCCGCATATCTTCTGGCAGCAACTCTTCTTCGCCCAAGAAGCTTGGTGGCGTAGTGCCACCCGCCAGTTGCGCGGAATGTCACACAGCGACGCGGATCGCGTCGCGTTCATGGCGCGGCAAACACTCGACGCGTTCTCGCCCGCCAACGTGCCCTGGCTCAGCCCAACCATCGTCAAACGCACCATCGAGGAACGGGGGGCCAATCTTGCGCGCGGCGCACTCAACCTCGCGGAAGATGCCGCCCATGCCCTGGCGATGGAGCCCAAGCCGCTAGACGGAAACCTTGCCGTCGGAAAGGACGTTGCCATAACGCCGGGCAAGGTCGTCTACCGGAACGACCTCATCGAGCTGATCCAATACAGTCCGGCGACCGACTCCGTTCGCGCCGAGCCGATCTTGTTCGTGCCCGCTTGGATCATGAAATATTACATCCTCGACTTGAGGCCCGAGAACTCCATGGTCCGCTACCTCGTGGCGCAGGGATTCACGGTTTTCATGATCTCTTGGCGGAATCCGACGGCGGACGACCGCAACATCACGTTCGACGACTACCGCAAATTAGGGGTTGTCGCCGCGCTCGATGCCGTTGCGACGATCGTGCCGGACACCAAGGTTCATGGCTGCGGCTATTGTATCGGAGGTACGCTGCTTGCCATCGCCGCGGCCACCATGGGACGCGACGGCAATCACCAGCTCGCAAGCCTGACGCTACTCGCCGCGCAAACCGATTTCAGCGAGGCGGGCGACCTCATGCTCTTTGTCGACGAGAGCCAAGTCGCATTCCTGGAAGACATGATGTGGGACCAAGGCGTGCTCGACACCAAGCAGATGGCCAACGCGTTCAAGGCTCTTCGCCCGAATGAGCTCATCTGGTCGAGGATGACCCACGAATACTGGCTCGGAGAGCGCGAGAGCACCAACGATCTTGCGAATTGGAGCGCCGACCAGACTCGCCTGCCCTACTGCATGCATTCGCAATATCTTCGCGCGCTGTTTCTCGAGAACCGCTTGACCGGGGGCCGTTACGCCGTCGAAGGCCGCGTGGTCGCACTCACGGATATCCGCGTTCCGATTTTCGCCGTGGGGACGGAGACGGACCACATCGCACCGTGGCGCTCCGTCTATAAGATTCATCTCTTCACCAACCGCGAGATTACGTTTGTTTTGACCAACGGTGGTCACAACGCGGGCATCATCTCCGAGCCGGGCCATTCCCACAGGCACTTTCACATGGCAGTGCGTCGCCCTGGGGACCCATATATCGATGCAGATACCTGGCTCTCGATGGCGGCACAAAAAGACGGATCATGGTGGCCGGTGTGGGCGGATTGGCTAACCGCACGAGGAAGCGCCGCACAGGCCGCTCCACCTGCGATGGGCGCGCCGGACAAGGGACTGCAACCGCTCTACCCGGCCCCCGGCATCTATGTCGGACAGCGCTGATCGCATTAATGTGGGCGCGCATCGCCAAGGGCGATTAAGACGTCTCCGGCAGCCCCTTCGCTCGGATTAGCGTCCAGCGGCCTTGAGTTCAGACCGGTACCTTTGGGCGTCGACCTCGGTCCATGAGAAGAACATCGGACAGGGCTTCGCGATATCCGGAATGATGCAATCGAGCCCCGAGGCGCTCGGCTCCTCGTTCATGAGCAACAGCGACAGCCACAACGAACAGCCACCGTAGTGAACACAAGCAGAGCAGTGGCTCGTGTCACGGAACCTTCTCAATTCGGCGGTTTTGTAACGGCCCATGCGCCTCGTCACTACCAAGTTAGGAGCATCGGAGGATGCTCATGGTCTGTGGTGCGCTGCGCGGCTCTCGGCACCAGCCGCAGCATTCCAACAATATACCGGTGATCCAGCAGAATTATGTCGGCCCCACAAATATCACCTTTAATTGTGCGTTCGCAGCGCTGCAACCTCCTCAGAGGGTGATTCGGTCTGCTCGTCTTCTCCGGCCGGTTGCCGGACCGGACAACCTTTCCCAAATCGTCGCAAAAATGACCGATTACCTGCGCTCGCGCGCCACATGGCTGACGGAAATCAGCTCTCGATCAGCACGGGACTTATGGCCGATCTTCGTTGCCGTTCGTCTCCAGGCCGTGGAGCACGCCCGAGCGGCCTCGCCTTCCAGGCCGGAACGTGGCAGCTCCAGCGCACCGCTCATTCGATGTCATGCGTTCGGTCGTCGGGCTCGTCGGTCTCGGCCGCGCCAGGGCCCGTCTTCGGGGCTGGCTCGTCCTCCAGGTCGGGAAAGCCTGCACGCAAATAGGCCACGATCTGGAAGATCTGTTCCCGCGAGAGCCGATCCTTGAACGAAGGCATGGCCGTCCCAAAGGGCTTGCCACCCTCAGAAATGCTCCACAAGAGGTACTGATCCACGGCGACCGGCTGGTCCACCAGATAAGCCAGTAGCGCCGGCGACGGCTTCAGTGCGTAGGCAAGGTCTCCGTTCCCGAGGCCCAAGGTGCCGTGGCACTGCCGGCAGTGCGTCGCGTAGAGCGTCCCACCTTCGGCGATCGCGCGAACGGTGTAGCCCACCGTGTTTTCGGCCTTCATATACTTGTCCGGCACCTCGCCGTTCACGAAGGTCGAGAAACGCAGCATGCGCTGTCGCTGGTCGGGATCGGCATTGCTCATCCCCCAGTCGAGACCCGGCGGCCGGACGTTGGGAAGCGTCTGCGGCCCATCCTTCGCGCCGGCCGGTGCATCCCCGCCACGAGAGCCCAGCGGAATCGCGCCGACAAGCCCGAACAAGACGACAAAGATCAACATGCGCGGCATCTGCGGCGCCCTTCCAAGCTTCTGCCAAGGCCCAACGTTATGTGTCCAGCGCACGGACGACCTTACCACAGATCAAACGGCGCTATTTTCGCCGCCCAAGCCCAGAGTTTCGATTTCCACCGCCGGGAAACCGGGATGACGTCTCGACATCGAGCCGCGCGGGGAAACACCGGCGACGTCCAGCCCTGATTGTCCGTACAAAAATTGCATCGATCGGAAGACGGACCGTCCCGCCTGTGCATGATCGGCGCCGACCCCGAGGACTCCTTTCGCGATCCCTGTTACAGTCGCACAGCTCAGGGCATGGCTTAGCAAACCGTTTGTCAGCATCTCAAAGTTGGAGGACGGCAGCGAACCGCGTAATCGGGAGGATGTGCGGGATGTTTGTGTTGCGCATGATCTGTGCAGGCCTGATCTGGGGCCTTGCGCTGACTGTCTCGCCGGCCCACGCACAAGAGTCGGGCGACCTTGCCCAACAAGCGCAGAACCCCATCGCCAGCCTGATTTCGGTCCCTTTCCAGAACAACACAAATTTCAACGTCGGTCCGTTCGGCAACGACCAGAACATCCTCAACATCCAGCCGGTCATCCCGTTCAAGCTGAACGAGGATTGGAACCTAGTAACCCGCTGGATCCTGCCAGTGGTTTACCAGCCGGCCGTCTATCGGGGTGACGAGAGCGATTTTGGTCTCGGCAATTTCAACCCGAGCTTTTTCTTCGTCACGCAAGCCAGCCCAACGCTCATGATCGGTGCCGGCCCAACTTTCCTCCTGCCGACGAACACGGATGCAAGCCTTGGCGTCGACAAGTGGGGCGCGGGTCCAACCGCGGCCATCGTTTGGACACCCGGCAAATGGGTCGTGGGGGCACTCGTCAACAACATTTGGTCTTTCGCGGGGGACTCCAAGGCGCCGGACGTGAACCAGTTCCTGCTCCAGTACTTCGTCAACTACAATCTGAAGCACGGCTGGTACCTCACCTCCGCACCGATCATCACCGCGAATTGGGAAGCGCCCGCAGGCGATCAATGGACATTGCCGCTCGGTGGCGGCGCCGGCCGCGTGTTCAACGTCGGCTCCCAGCCCGTGAACATGTCCCTGCAAGCCTACAACAACGTGATCGCACCGGACGGCGGTCCCGATTGGCAACTGCGCTTCCAGGTACAGCTCCTATTCCCGACAGGTGGGTGACGGACGTCGAACGGTTCACCTGTAGAATGTGACTTTCATCGAGTTGCGCGACGGCATCGTCGTGGCCGATCCACTAGTGTCGGAGGAGATGGCGTGCTCGTAGCCCTGAGCGCGGCCCCGCCGCACGCGCGGCAAAGAAGAACGCGGGCGAGAGGGAAATATCGCTTTGGACAGAAAATGGTGGGCCCGGCTGGACTCGAACCAGCAACCAGACGGTTATGAGCCGCCGGCTCTAACCAATTGAGCTACGGGCCCCCAGAGCGCGACAAACATTGATCGCCGGCCCGCTACAAAACGCGCACAGCGATTCTCAAGTGAAAGCGATCTCCGCTGAGAGCTCCCCCCGCGCCTCACAATTCCGCCTCATAGCAGATTCCTTATAGGGCTCAAACTCAAGTGCCACACTCATGATTTGGAGCCGTTTCATGATCCTTCCGCCTTCCCTGCGCATCCTCGTACCGGCGCTCGCCGTCCTCGCCGCCTCCCTGCCCCTTTCGGCTGCGGCCGCAGACGGTCCAGCGAAGCGGACGATCTCGCTCTCAGGGTCGGGCATCGTGAACGCCGCTCCCGACATGGCCAGTATTTCCACCGGCGTGACGACCGAGGGTCAAACCGCTCAGGATGCGCTTTCGAAGAACACCGAGGCGATGGCCAAGGTGGTGGAGGGTTTGAAAGAGGCCGGAATCGAACCGAAAGACATTCAGACCTCAAATTTCAACGTCTCGCCCATCTACGAGCAACAGAAGGACAGACAGGCCGCGTTCATCACCGGTTACCGCGTGAGCAACCAGGTCCAAATCACGGTACGCGATACCGAGAAGCTTGGTTCGGTTCTGGACAAGGCAGTCACGGCGGGTGCGAACCAGATCGACTCGATCAGCTTCAGCATCGCCGAGCCGGAGCGGCTAAAAGACGAAGCGCGAAGGCTGGCCATGCGCAATGCGATCGACAATGCGAAACTCTATGCCGAAGCGGCAGGCGTCGAGCTCGGACCGGTGATATCGATCCGCGAAGGAGGCGACCTGACCCCGCAGCCGTACCGCGCGGCGGCTGCTCCCATGATGGCCATGGAGAAGGCCGTGCCGGTCGAAGCCGGCACACTGTCAGTCGAGGCCAATGTCAGCGTCACGTGGGAACTGCGCTAGCGCCCCAACCGGATCGCTTGCCGCCCCGTCCTTCGGCGCGGAACGCCATCCCATGAACTGATCCCGATCAAAGACGGATCGGCCGGATAGGTGTAGCGTTTCGCTTCATCATGAGTGTTCCCGAGAACGGGCCGGACGGAACCGATATCCACGCCCGCGACCGTGCCTTTATGGTCGCCCGCCATCTCGAGGCGCGCGGTATCGTGGATCCATACGTGCTCACTGCCATGGGCAAAGTTCCGCGTGAGGCGTTCGTGGCGACGCCTCTCAGTGAATTTGCCTACGAAGATTCCGCGCTTCCCATCGAGGCTGGGCAAACAATCTCTCAGCCGTACATTGTCGCGCGCATGATTGAGCTCGCCGAGATTCGTCCCGGCGACAAGGTACTCGAAGTAGGATCCGGCTCGGGCTACGCGGCGGCGGTCATGGGCGCCATCGCTTCGCATGTCTACGCCATAGAGCGGCATGAGGAGCTTGCCGAGCGAGCGCGCACGCGGGAACACCGGCTCGGCTACCGCAATGTGGAAATCATCTGCGGCGACGGCACCAAAGGGCTGCCCGGCGAAGCGCCATTCGACGCGATCGTGGTGTCGGCAGGCGGGCCGAAAATACCGGAGGCATTAAAACGGCAGTTGGCCATAGGCGGGCGGCTCGTCATTCCAGTCGGTCCGAGCGTGCATCAGACTTTGATGCTGGTGCGCCGCACCGGCGAAGACACCTTCGTGCAAGAGGACCACGGCGCCGTCACGTTCGTACCCCTGATCGGCGAAGGCGGCTGGGCCGCGCCGGAAACAGCCGCGAAAGAGAGTGGGATCGACGCCGAAACGTCGGGTTTCGCCCACGGTCTGCATGGTCCGGCGCGGCGGGCCAAGATCAGCCGTTCAATACCGAGCCATGCGATTGCCGGCGCCGCCGAACCTTTCGGCGATCTCAACGAACTCGCGGCTCTAACGGAACGCTTCGCGGATCGGCGCGTGGTCCTTCTCGGCGAGGCCACTCACGGCACCGCCGAATTCTACGATGCACGCGCACGCATCACGGAAACGCTGGTCCGGAAGCACGGATTCAACATCGTCGCGGTGGAAGCCGATTGGCCCGATGCAACCGTCTACGATGCGTTCGTGCGAGGCTTGCCCCGGCCGAGCGTCCCTGAGTCCGCCTTCTCGCGCTTTCCAGTATGGATGTGGCGCAATGCCCAAGTGGGCAACTTCCTGCAACGGCTGCAGGCCATCAACGAACGCATCGCCGATCCGGCGCAGCGGGCCGGCTTCTACGGGTTGGACGTATACAGCCTATCGACCTCCATCAGCGCGGTTCTCGACTATCTCGACCGAGTCGATACGGAGGCGGCGCGAATCGCACGTGAACGATACGGTTGTCTCGCACCGTTCCGGGCAGAGCCTGCCCGCTACGGCCGGATGGCTTTGTCGCGCGGATATGCCATGTGCGAGAAGCCCGTCACCGACACGCTGGTCGATCTGTTGCGGCGGCGCCTCGGCTATCTCGTGAGAGACGGCAGCGCCTTCTTCGACGCGGAGCAGAACGCGCGCATCGTCGCGACCGCCGAACAGTACTACCGCATCATGTATTACGGCACGGCTCAGTCGTGGAATCTCCGCGATCAGCATATGTTCGACACGCTGGAGCGTATCATCGACCATCGCGGTCCCGGCTCCAAGGCGGTCGTTTGGGCGCACAACTCGCACATCGGCAGTGCCGAGTTCACCGAGATGGGGCAAGTACGCGGCGAGCACAATATCGGCCAGTTGGCGCGCGTACGCTTCGGCGAGGACTGTGCGCTTATCGGTTTCGGAACGGACCGGGGCACGGTCGCGGCGGCCTCCAACTGGGACGAGCCGATGGAGATCAAGCGCGTGCAGCCTGCGCGCGACGACTCCTTCGAGGGACATTCACGCGAGGCCGGCATCGATGCGTTTTTCCTGGAAACCGGCCCCGGTCAGAAACGCAGCGTTCGCGACGCCTTGGCCGAGCCCCAGCTCGAGCGTGCGATCGGCGTGATCTACCGGCCCGATACCGAGCTTCTGTCGCACTACTTCCAGGCGGAACTCTCGAAGCAGTTCGACGCCTGGATCTGGTTCACGGAAACGCAAGCCGTTGCCGCACGGCCACAGTCCCATCCGCACGGGCCCGACGAAACGTACCCGTTCGGTCTCTGACCGCTTGGCACAACTGCGCCCTACGACTTGGAGACGATCTCGTTGCCTTCGCCAAGCAACACCACGCTTGGGTGGTAGTTGCGCGCTTCCTCGGCCGGAATCTGGCAATAGGCCACGATGATGACCTTGTCGCCCTTCTGGACGAGACGGGAGGCCGCGCCGTTGACCGCGATCGCGGCGGAGCCTCGCGGCGCCTCGATGGCGTAGGTCGTGAAACGCGCGCCGGTGTTGATATTCAGCACATCCACCTGCTCATGCGGCAGGATACCAGACGCATCGAGCAGGTCGCGATCAATCCCGATCGAGCCTTCATAGTGCAAATCGGCGCCGGTCACGGTGGCCCGGTGCAGCTTGGTCTTCAACATCGTTAGGAACACGTGGCAGCCCCTAAAGTCTGAAGTGGGCCCGCAGGCGGGCCCTTCTCTGTCGCCTGAGGATATAGAGCAAGCTTCGCTGTGTTGCAATGCAACAACCACGCGAATCCGCGATTTCTTGCTCATAAATTGTGATAAACGGACGAAAATCGCAGCGCTTACCGGCCGTTAGCTAGCGCCGCGCCGCCCGTTTGACGCAGTGCCCAAAGCCGCTTCGCGGCCGGGATGCCGCGTAGATCGTGGAGGCCCATGTCGTTGAGGCGCAACCCCGAGTCAGCGCGCGCGCGGCGTACAACTTCGTCCGTCGCCACGATGGGCTGGCCCAGCAGCTTGGACATGTCTTGGGTGCGCGCGACCTCGTTCACGGCGCGGCCTATCACGCCGAATTTGAGCCGTTCGCGCGTGCCCGCATTGCCGAACACCACGTCGCCGAAATGGACACCGACGCCGAAGGTGATTTCCTTGGCGCAGGCGCAGGCACGCGCCTTGGCCGCGGCAAGCCGCTCCTGTGCCTTGATCGCCGCATTCAGGGCCGCCGTGGCGGCGGCCTCGTCGCCGGTCCGCTCGACGGGGAAGAAGGCCAGGATCGCATCGCCGACAATGTCGAGGACTTGGCCGCCCTCCTCGATCACGGCGCCTGCCGCACAATCGAAATAGACGTTCAGCAGTTCGAGGAAGCCTTCGACGGACAGCGCGTCGGCAAGCCCCGTCGAGTTCCGCAAATCGCTATACCAAAGCGCAGCCGTGAGTCGCTCGCCATCGCCGCGCTTGATCGTGCCAGACAGGATGCGCTCGCCAACAAGCGGACCGTGAAAGGCATTGAGCGCGTTCTTGGCGATCTGGTCCTTGATGAGCACCCGGAGCGCCAGAGACAGCGGCGCCAGGATCTGTTGCATAATCGACAGGTCGCGGGTGGAAAACCCCTCCGGCGCCTTGGTCGACCAGGAAATGGCGAGCCCGTCGGTCGTGCCGACCTCCATCGGCTTCTCGCCGAACGAGACCACACGCGCCAGATAACCGGTGAAGCCCTCCCCGCGCAGGCGCTGCAAGAGCGGGAACCGGTCGACCATCGTGTCGCGGTCCAGCTGCAAACGCAGCTCCGGCAGGCCCTCCTTGATCATCCAATAGAAGGGACTGAGCGTGAATTCCGGATTGTCCTCCGAGAGCGCTTGGAAATATTCGACCTCGACACCGCGCTCGTCGGTCCATGAGATGGTCATGCCGTCGAAAAGCGGGTGGAGAATGCGGAAGCCCACCAACATCCGCGCCAGCGGCACGCCAGCCGCCACAAGACGGCTCATCACCGTCTCGACGAGGTCGCCCACGGGCCGGTCCGTCAGCCCCGAGGCGATGATGGTGTCCGCGATCTCGCCGGAGACGCAGAGGTCCAGCTCCGCGAGGCCCGGGGCGCGCGCGGAGACCCCCGCCTGATCCTGAATCATCGTATCGCTCATGAGCGGCACTCTATCACGCTATGCGGCGTCCGCATCGCGGCGCCTCTCAAGTTTTCGTGGGTGAGACTCATTTGATTGCCCTACCGCGCCTCGCGCTACTTGTGGGCATGTTTATTTGCTCTACCGCGCCTCGCGCTACTTGAGGGCATGTTTATTTGCCCTACCGCGCCTCGCGCTGCTTGAGCGCTTGTTTGTCCGCGCTACCGCTCTTGGCGCTGCTTGAGCGCATGATTCCCTGAGGCGAAACGCCGCTCTTTCTGCCCCAATCTGTTCACCCGGCGGTCATGGGTTTTCCGCAAGCTCTTCCTATCTGATCCCTATAAGCCGCACCAAACGGCAACCGCGACCAGGGAACGACACGCGCCCAAGTACGGCTGAAGAACCGTAACGCAAAGCCGGATAACCGGCCGAAGGACTGACAATGGGCCAAGCCCGAGCGATAGCCCCCATGCGGGGCATGCATGCTTCGCAGGGAATGCTCCCCTCGAGCGGACTGCTCCCATTGCGGGAACAGCTTTCC
This sequence comes from Hyphomicrobiaceae bacterium, assembly GCA_020637815.1. Taxonomy (GTDB): domain Bacteria; phylum Pseudomonadota; class Alphaproteobacteria; order Rhizobiales; family Methyloligellaceae; genus Methyloceanibacter. Next base: position 937,081 of record JACKJS010000001.1, read on the forward strand.
GGCCGCGCGATCGCCATCGCCGGCAAGGACGGACAACCCCATATCGCCCGCCCGATCAACGCGACGGACACGGGCGCGTTGATGCGCTGCTACGACGCCATGACAGAGCGGGGCAAATGGTTCCGCATGCTCCACCGCCTGCCCCATCTCAGCGAAGACATGGCGCGCGACTTCTGTTCGCCAGACCCCGATCGCGACCTGTGTATCGTGCTCGAAGGCGACGGGCCGCTCAAAGGCGAGATCTTGGGCGGCGCCCGCATCACCGGATCGGCGGACGGCAAGTCGGCCGAATATTCCGTGACGCTCCGGCCGGAGGCGGAAGGTCTAGGCCTCGCCCACAAGGCGTTGGAGCTCGTCTTCGCCGCCGCGAAGGAGATGGGCTACACCCGCATCTGGGGCACGATCCATTCGGAGAACGGGCCCATGCTCAACCTCGCCCACAGCCTTGATCTCCACGTCCACCGCGACCCCAACGACGCGGCGCTGATGGTCGCCGAGCGGAAGCTTTAGTTTTTACGCCAACGGCCTATTTGGGCGCTTGTTGCGCATCCGCACGTCACATCGTCGTCATCGCACGGCTTACCGGACGCCATTTCACCGATCCGGCCGCTTATCGGCTGGCGCCGAGCCCTGGATCGATTGTCTTTTACATATCTGATCCCGCAAACATTAAGCTCTTGCCGCTAAAACATTGTGCCCGCCTGTGGAGACGCAGGCCGAAGCGTCCGAAAGGGGAACTCTTCGGACGCGAGGGTCTTTCTTCAAGGGGCGAGCAGATCAGGATCGGAGACGATTTCGAGGAGGGGGACGGGCGTGACTCTTGTTCTCATCGCGTCGGCGATAGCGATTGCCATCACAGTTCCAATCTTCCTTCGCCTGCACGCCTCGCAAATGCCGGGCGCGTCAACCTTCGCCGCCTCGGCAACGGTCGCAGCGGCGCATATTGCCTGGAGAGCAAGCGGCAGTTCGGCGGCGCAGGATCTCCTCAACGTTGTCCTCCCGCTCCTTATGCTTCTTGGCTGTCTGTTGATGCTCTCGGGCTTTCGGCAGGTCGTGTCGAAGCCGGCGCTGCGGCCGCTCACCCTCGTTGCCATCCTCGTGCCGATCGCCGCCCTTCTCGCGGCATTCACCTCCATCCAGGATAGCTTCGTCGGCAGGACGATGGTGAGTACCGGGTCGGCGTCAATCATCGTCGCGGGCATCGTCTGGACCATGGTGCGCGGATTCAGGGACGCCGATGCGCCGACAGCGTTCAAGCTTTTCACCATCGTCTGCGCATCCACCGTCTTGGTCTTCTTCGCGTCCCGGTGGGTTACGGTTGCTATGGGTGCCGACAGTTGGAGCTACTTCGTCGATCCGACGCCATGGAACCTGGCCGTCTCGTCCATCCGGCTGCTGTTGTTTCCCACCCTGTATCTGTCGGCGATCCTGCTCTTGCTCGGGAGAACCGTGACAAAGCTCGAGCGGTCGCTGAACTGCGACGATCTGACCGGCGCGCTGTCGCGGCGTGCATTTCTCGAGATCGCGGCCCCTCATTTCGATCATGACCGCACCGTTCCGAATGACGTTGCATTGCTGTTTCTCGATCTCGACCACTTCAAGCAACTCAACGATCGCTACGGCCACCAAACCGGCGACCGGGCGCTCAAGCACTTCGTCGAAGTCGCCACGAAGGTTCTGCCGTCTCAGGCGTGTCTCGGCCGGCTCGGCGGCGAGGAATTCGCGATCCTGCTGCCAGCAAGCTCGGCCGCAGTTGCGCGCTCGGTGAGCGAGACGCTATTGAAAGCGCTGCGGAACGCGCCCCTCTCCGGCGCCAATCAATCCATCCCGATGTCGGTCAGCATCGGCGTCGCAACCGCAAGGCCGGGCGATTCGACCAGCGACGTCCTGAAACGCGCCGACGAGGCGCTCTATCGGGCCAAGGCGAACGGCCGCGACCGGCTTTGCTTGGCCGGCGAAATCAGAGACGACGCGGCAAATCGGAACGAGGCGTTCGAAGGCGGCGAGCCTCGCAAACGGCGGAGCTGGATCGAGACGGCGCGCCCACTAATGCCAACGTCATAGATCGCCGGGAACGCGAGTGCTTCACGGACCTATCGGCTCGGCACGAGCCTGACGCACGCCTGACCGCAGAGTGGCCACGGATTTGATTCCGCAAGAGATCGAACGGTACCGCCCGCACCCAAGCGCCCCGTCGCGGAAACCGCACGAGCGCAACTGTCTCCCTACGTCTCAAAAGTCAGAGTCCTGAAAGGACCTGCGGGGCACCGGTCGGCCGCCATCCTGTTTGTTGATACTGGGCAGCCTCGTGCGCACAAGTAGCGCTTGTGCGCGGTAGCGCGAAGAATTGGCCCCGCATGGCGTTTGGACGTTAAGAACACGGCTCGACGCCGCGGCGATATTTTAGAGCCTCATGCCGCGCGCTTATCTCATGTGGCACAGGCACGCGCGAATGCACGCATCTCACCCGAAGGCCCACGCGTTACAGCGCAGGCGGGCGGAGTAGAGACCCCCGGGGCTGGTCCGTTAGCCGTGGCCTGGTTGTCCGGACCCGGGACGCCTCATGGTCCTTCGAGCCCTTCCGTACCGTGCCACCCCGGGCACCGCATCCCCCGCCCCGAGAGCAGACGGTCTGCAGCTCGCGTCCTCACGAACGAGGGATGGAGGCAGTGTACGGCAGGTTTTGGGGAGGGGGATAAGCCGAGCGAGCACATCTCGTCGCATTCGTTTACTGAGCACTACAATCGGTTGTACCCTGGGTCAGATTCGCCTCGAGAACCACGCGATAATTGGAGACCTTATGCGCCTCAACGCATTTGAATCACACGGAATCCCAGGACTGGAACTCTTAGAGGTATCCGACCTCTCTGATGTAATAGTGCTAGCGGGTCCAAATGGTGTCGGTAAAACAAGACTACTCACCTCCCTAATTCAATTTTTTCGAGCCCCCACAGTAAACCCAAACCTAATCGTTTCGTTGGACGCAACCTCATCGTATGAACAAAAGGTGTGGGAAAAGTCGTCAATTACAACAACTGACCCTACTGACTGTCAAAAGCTAAGATCAATTCTTCAACGCCCTCAAAAACGCAAAAAGTATCGCTCTACTGTACTTAACTTTGATAGCGATCGGTCCGTTACTCAAATCAAGCCATACCAATTTTCATGGGATGTCCCCGATCCCTACGATGAAGACGTAGGCTGGGATTTGTCTTATAGTTTTATGCGGGATAGATACCAGGACGTTCGGCATAGCTTATTTAAGCTCGTAGAATACCAACGACGTAATATTGCAAATCAAGCTATAGAATTAAAAGAATCGGGGAGCACCAGTATGCCTCTAGATTTTCAAGATCCACTGGATTCATTTAGAGACATTTTCTATCGGCTTCTTGCACCAAAACGTTTTCTTCAAGCCGATGCAAAAACTCAAAAAATAACATACGAGTTTAATGATACGGAACTTGATTTTAACACACTTAGCTCTGGTGAAAGAGAGGTAATCAATATCGCGTTTGATTTTCTTCTAAGAAGCCCATCGCATTGTATCGTATTTTTTGATGAACCAGAACTTCATCTACACCCAGAACTCAGCTACAAACTCCTTCAAGCTCTTTCTACTATTGGTCATAGCAACCAGTTCATTTTTTCTACTCACTCACCTGAGATAATATCAGCTTCTATAGAAAACTCAGTAATATTTCTGACTCCACCTATCAAGCCTGGAGAAAACCAAGCTGTTTCTGTAAATCGTGATGATGAGACACATCATGCGCTCAATTTGCTCGGGCAGTCCATTGGCATAATATCTCTAGGTAAGAAGATTGTAATAATAGAAGGCAGCGATACGAGCTTAGACAAGCAGACGTACGGCGCTATATTGCGGAATGAGTTTCCAGAGTTCGTTCTGGTGCCAGCCGGTGGGAAAGGTACAATCCGATCATTTGACGAGGTTCGAAAAAGCATTCTGAACAAATCAATCTGGGGCGTAGACTTCTTTATGGTTTGTGATGGAGACGCAGCTTTGGATATCGGACCTAATAGCTTGCAAGCAAATCTCTCCGACCGGCTGAAGCTACTTCCAAGATATCATTTGGAGAACTACTTCTTGGACGAGGAGGTCCTAGCAGGCGTATTCGCGCCGATGGAGAACGCGGACTCTTGGCTAACGGACCCACAACAAATAGCTCAGAAGACTGCCGCGTTCGCTACCGAGACCATACCCTTAACGGTAGCTCTTCGAGTATCTGCTGCAGCTCGTGAAGAAGTGGGCAACATCGACATTCGTCCGAAGGGCATTGGCCAAGCCGCGACATTGGAACAGCTGATAGACTTGTTGCGCGACTGCGTTAGCTCCGAGGCGTCTCGCGTCAAGAGTAGCCTGGACTTCGACCGACTAGCAGATCTGGCAAAGTCAGAGTTCGAAGCACTCCACTTGGCCGTGACTGAAGGCCAAGGGGTCTGGAAACGGATGATACCCGGCAGAATCGTATTCAACCGTTTCGCCGGCGCCGCGCACATGAAGCCTGGGCGACTAAAGAGGTTGTACCTTCAGCAAGTTGACCAAGGAGAGGCTGACCCCTTTTCGGAGATCCGTGCGATTTTCGACGCATTAAGACAGACCGCGAATGATCAACATCAAGGTTAGCAGCCTGTGCTCGGGACTCGACGAGTAAATGTGCGCCTCGTCGTGAGCTAGGCGACTCGTTGTTGAGGGGCGACCTAAGCTATCGCGACAAATGCTTCAGCTTGAGCAGGGCTCTTACTTCGGCCCGGTGAGTCCAAGCAAACTACGGAAGGTGCCAAGCCCCCTCAATCCCCGCCCACGGGCCCTTCGGTTTTCATGCGCTGGATGACCGCGTCGATCGGCTCCGGCGTGATGTGGACCGGGCCTGAGAACGGGAAGTTCAGGTGGATGGCGAGGAAGAAGGTCGCGCCGACGATCATGGCGAGGCCCGCCGTCATCAGCACTTGCGGGCCCACTTTCTGCGTGGCGAAGAAGGCGGGATAGGCGAGCGTGATGGTGCCGCCGAGGACGAGCACGCCCCAGATGACCGGGGTCATGTGCCCGCCCACGTCCGAGAGCCGCTCCAGCCTTAAGTCAGCCGTCTGCTGCAACAGATCGATGCCGTGCAGGATGGTCGGCATCAGGGCGAGATTGTTCGACTGGATCTGCCCCAGCGTGTAGCTCAGCTTCGCATAGGCCTCAGACGCCTTGTCGCTGCCGTGGCGGCCGAGTTCCATCTGCGGCCAGTCGTCGTCGCGCACGGCGACCGCATAGGCAATGAGCGCGGTGCGGATCTTCGCGCCGTCCGTGTCCGGATAGTTGTAGCTGTTGCGGTACACATTGTAGAACCGCTCGGCCTCCGCATCGACGGCGTGCTTGGTGTCCTCGAACTCCTGCCACACGCCGACCACGACGAAGGCGAGCAGCACCGCATAGGCGACGCCGACGACGGCATATTTGAAGCCGGCGACCTCGTGGTTCGCGACAATGAATTCGACGCCGAAACGCCAGCGGACCAGGAGCTGCAGGCCGACGCTGAAGCCCACGCACACGACGATGACGAGGCTCGCCAGGAGCCAGACCGGCATCGCGTTGATCACTTCCAGCCCGGTCATTTTCTCTGCCCTATCGGCCTCTGGCCTACTTGAGGGCGACTGTACTGCGCACGTGCGATTCGTGCACCTTTGGGGATCTTTCGATGCGCTACCGGCCTTCTTGTCTGCCCTACCACCTAGCGGCTACTTGAGGGCTTTGGCCTACTTGAGCGCGCCCCCCCTCCTTCGTCATTGCCGGACTTGTTCCGGCAATCCATTTGGGCGTTTCATCACCCGATGAGGGAGTTCTTCGTCTACATCCTCGCCAGCAAGCGCCATGGCACGCTCTATATCGGCGTCACGAACGACCTTGGCCGGCGAACATACGAGCATCGTGAAGGGCTCGTGCCCGGCTTCACCAAGCGCCATGGCATCAAGCAGCTCGTCTACTTCGAGACGCACGCCACGGCACCATTGGCCATCCAGCGGGAAAAGACGATGAAGCGTTGGCCGCGGGCTTGGAAGATCCGCGCCATCGAGACAACAAACCCCACCTGGAAAGACCGATACGAAGATATTTGCCGATAGGCCTCAGGGGATGCTCGGGACAAGCCCGAGCATGACGATTTTCTGGAAATGCAGTGATGCGAAGCGTCGGCGCGAAGTGCCTTTGGCGCTACCGGCCTTCTTGTCTGCCCTACCGCCGAGCGGCTGCTTAACGGCTTTGGCCTACTTGATCGCTAATTATCGAGGAACGACCTCAGCTTCCGCGAGCGGGACGGGTGCTTCAGCTTGCGCAGGGCCTTGGCTTCGATCTGGCGGATGCGTTCGCGGGTGACACTGAACTGCTGGCCCACCTCTTCGAGGGTGTGGTCGGTGTTCATGCCGATACCGAAGCGCATGCGCAGCACGCGCTCTTCGCGCGGCGTCAATGAGGCCAGCACGCGCGTGGTGGTTTCGCGCAAGTTCGACTGGATCGCCGCATCGATCGGGAGCACGGCGTTCTTGTCCTCGATGAAATCGCCGAGATATGAGTCTTCCTCATCGCCGATGGGCGTCTCGAGGCTGATCGGCTCCTTGGCGATCTTCAGGACCTTGCGGACCTTCTCAAGCGGCATGGCGAGCTTTTCGGCGAGCTCCTCCGGCGTCGGCTCGCGGCCGATTTCGTGCAGCATCTGGCGCGAGGTGCGCACGATCTTGTTGATGGTCTCGATCATGTGCACGGGGATGCGGATGGTCCTTGCCTGATCCGCAATGCTGCGGGTGATCGCCTGGCGGATCCACCAGGTGGCATAGGTCGAGAACTTGTAGCCGCGGCGGTATTCGAACTTATCGACCGCCTTCATCAGGCCGATATTGCCTTCCTGGATGAGATCGAGGAATTGCAGGCCGCGATTGGTGTATTTCTTGGCGATGGAGATCACGAGGCGCAAATTCGCCTCCACCATCTCCTTCTTGGCCTGGCGCGCTTCGCGCTCGCCCTTCTGCACGATGGAGACGATGCGGCGGAACTCGGAGATTTCGAGGCCCGTTTCGGTGGCAAGCTGATGGATCTCGGAGCGGAGCTCCTTCACGAGCCCGCGCTCGTCATGGATGAAATCGGCCCAGCCCTTCTTCTTCAGGCGGCCGACGCGGCGCAGCCAGTTGGGGTCGAGCTCGTTGCCCTGATATTCGCCGAGGAAATCCTCGCGCTTCACGCCATAGCCTTCGGCGAGGCGGAGCAGCCGGCCCTCATAGCCCATGAGCTTCTTGTTGATGAGGTAGAGCGTCTCGACCAGGGACTCGATGCGGTTGGCATTGAGCTGGAGCGACTTCACCTCGGCGACGATTTCGTCCTTGAGCTGCTTGTAGCGCCGCTCTTGGCTGGTCGACAGGCTGTCGTTCTTCAGCGCCTTCTCGACGAGCTGGTCCTGCAGCTTGCGGAGCTTCTTGTAGCTGTTGGCGACGAGGTCGAAGGTCTCGAGAACCTGCGGCTTCAGCTCGGCCTCCATGGCGGCGAGCGAAAGCGAGTTCTCCATATCGTCGTCGTCCTCCTCCTCGCTGGAGGCTTCGGCGTCCTCGCCCTCTTCGGCTTCCTCTTCGTCCGTGTCCTTGCCGTTGGCCTTCGCCGCGCCATCGGCGGCGCCGTTGGCCTTGCCTTCTTCTTCCTCCGGCTCCTCGCCGGGCAGCGGCTGGGAGGGGACCTGCTTGGCGTCCGGGCCCTGATAGGTGGCTTCGAGATCGATGATGTCGCGGAGCAGAATCTTGCCTTCGTTCAGCTCGTCGCGCCAGATGATAATGGCCTGGAAGGTGAGCGGGCTTTCGCAGAGCCCCGCGATCATCGCCTCGCGGCCGGCCTCAATGCGCTTGGCGATGGCGATCTCGCCCTCGCGGGACAGAAGCTCGACGGAGCCCATCTCGCGCAGATACATGCGCACGGGATCGTCCGTACGCTCCGCGGGTTCGCGCGTCGTGGTCTCGGTCTTGGCGACGGCCGACTGTGCGACGATGGCCTTGCCCTCGCCGTCGGCAGCCTCGCCTTCCTCGGCGTCTTCGCTATCGATCACATTGATGCCCATATCGGAGAGCATGGACATCGTATCCTCGATTTGCTCCGACGACACCTCTTCGGAGGGGAGCACTTCGTTCAGTTCGTCGTAGGTGACGAAGCCGCGCTGCTTCGCCGTCTTGATGAGCTTTTTGACGGCGGCATCGGACATGTCGAGCACCGGTCCGTCCTGGGACTGTGTCTCGGTCTCTTGATCTTCGGCTGCGGCGGTTTTGGTGGCCATGCGTGTCACTCCGGGGCGCGCGGACGGGGGCGCCAATCTCACGACGGGAAGCGCGGAATGCGCCTCGTCTCTCAGGCTTCGGCCTTCTCTGTCAAAAGGCTAAAGCCTCTTCTGTTGTCTCTGGTTCCGCCGGGCCCTCCAGGCGAACCAGAAGCGATTAACGGGCTCATCCTTAATCGTCAATTAAGCACGGCCCATCGGCGGGCGGCATTTTCCGCCCGCAAAGCCTCACGACCGGGCATTTTCCCGGATTTTCCCCAAAGACGCCGGCGACGCCCACGACTGCGCGCTCAGATACGTCTCCTTGTGATTCATGGAGTTGACTTGGCGAGCGGCGCCCGTCCTGTCAAGAGAGCGAACCGCATGCCAGGCTTGTTTTTTCCCCTTCCACAGGGTGCTTGGACCCCGCGCATTTCATGCCTTGAAGGCCCATCTCCGGAACCTCCTCCATGGGGCCGGCCGTTCCCATGAGCCGAAGGCAAAGCCACCTTGTTGCTTGCCCCACCGCGCTCCGCGCTACTTGAGGGCATGATCTTTGCCCTACCGCGCTCCGCGCTACTTGAGGGCTACCATGAGACGCGCATTCCGGCTTTTCCGCCAACGCCGGAGATGTCCTCGCCGAAGGTGTAGTCGACCTTGGCGAACACGGAGGTGGTCTGCGAGAAGTTGAACAGGTTCACGCCCGCCGAGAGTTCGCCCCAGACGTCTTGCAGGTCGTCGTTGAACTGGAAGGTCCGCCCGTTCGAGACCAGCGTCGCGCTGTTCTCGTCGGACAAATTGCCCCACAGGCTGGCGATCACGAAGGGCTCCATCATGGTCCCTTCCCAGGCCTGCATGGTGGTCCCCGCCCGCGCGCCGAGACGGCCGCGCACATTGGCATCGTCCGAGAACGACACTTTGTTCCCGCCCACGTTGAACCCGTCGATATCGGCCCAGGTCACCTCGATCGTCGCCAGCGGCTCGAAGAACGCCCCGCCCGTGAACGAGCCGAAGCGATAGCCGCTATCGGTGCGGAGCCCCACCGTGGTGGCGTTGAGGCTATCGGGGAAGCCCTGGTTCGGCGCGTCGATCTCGTAGAGATGCACGTTCAGGAGCGTGTCCACGAACAACCCGCCCTTCAGATAGGTGGCGTAGGCGCCGACCTGGCCGCCGGAGAAGTCGAAGCTGCGTACCAGTGCGTCGTAGTCCAGATTGCCGCCCACGAAGCCGCCGAGAACGCCGAAGATCAGCGCATCGCCCTCTGACAGCACGTCGTACCGGCCCATATCGATGCCCATCTGCAGGTCGATCGTGTCGAGCTGGCCGTCGAGGTCGAAGGTGTAGCTGTTGCCGTAGGCATTTGTGGTGGCCGAAGCGTCCCGGTTGAGGCGCGCGCCGCCGCCCTTGATCCAGGCGCCGGGCGTCAGGCCATTGCTGGCTGGACCCCCCGGAGCCTTCGTCCCCGCGTCATAGGCGGGCGAACCGCCCCCGTTGAGCACCACCCGCAAATCCGCCGTGCGGTCGAACCAGGTGGACGAGGTCTCGTGCCAGATATCCTGGGCCGCCGTCAGCAGCTTCGGCAGGATATAGGCGCCCCCGCCCGCAAAGCTCCGGAACTCCCAGTAGCCGGAGCCCGTCGGGGTGAAGAACAAATCGTAATCGAAGAAGCCTGTATCGATAGGGCCGTCCCGCAGCACGAAGTTGCCCGCATTGGGTGTCTTGCCGTCCACGAACACCACCGGAATGCCTTGGCTGTTGAAGGTGCCGGGCCCCGTATTGGTGTTGTTCACGACCACCTTCGTCACGCCCGAGACATTGCCCTGGACGGTGAACACGTCGGCCTTCGAGCCTGGACCGCCCAAGAACGCATCGACGCCAAGCAAGCCGCCGCCCTCATAGTTGAGGTTCTTCCCGCCCGGCGTGTTGGCGATGGTGAAGCGGTCGCCGACCCCGCCGTCGATCATCGAGATCAGGCCGCGGTTCTTGAACGTCTCCAACCCCTGGAAGCCGCTTGTCTCGCGCGCGCCTCCATCGGTCGCCGCCAGAACCGTGCCGCCGGACTGGTTGACGAAGAGATCGTTGCCAGCCCCGAACAGACTCGTCTTCTTGGTCTCGAACACGCCGCCCGCTTGGTTGACGAAGCGGTCGTTCTGCGCGGTCAGATCCACGAAGCCCGTGATCAGGCCGGCGTTGAAGATGTCGGCGGCGCCCCCACCCTTCACGTCGATGGCCAGATGCGACTGCGCCCCAATCTCGCCCGTGTTCGTGATCGTCGTCTTATTCGCGTAAACGCTATAGGCATAAACGCCGACATTCCGAGGACCGCCCTCCGCATAAACGGACCCCGAATTGTTGATGGCGATCGGGCTCTTCTGGCTCGTCGAGACGGCTAGCAGGCCCATCGCGTAGTTGTAGGGCTGCAAAAAAGCGACTTTCGTGGTGCTCGTCACAGTCGCACGGATATCGCCGCTGTTTGTGATCGAGATTGGGCTATTGCTGCCCGCCGGACCAAGGATGGCACCGTAGGACAATGCCCGGATACCCACCGCTTGGATTGGCGACTTGGCCATGATCGCCGCGCTGTTGACAACGGTAATGGCGCTGTTCGGACCGAGCGTGGCGGCAAAAATACCGTCCGCAGGTCCGCTGGTCCCTTTCGTGGCCGTCGCGTGGATATCGCCGCTGTTCGTAATGCTGACCGGGCTGTTGATGCCGTAGGCTGTGGATTCAATGCCCCTGACTGACCCTGTAACCGCCGTGACAGTGATCGCGCCCGAATTGACGACGGTCGTCGTCGAGTTGCCGCCATAAGCTTCCGTGTCGATGCCATCGGCGTCCACCGCGGCCCGGACCACGAGAGCACCGCTATTGTTCACCGAGATATTGCTCGACGGGACATAGCCGTACGAACTTCCAATCTCGATTCCGTTCGCGTTCGCGGTCCGCGACGTTACCGTAAGCGCACCGGTGTTGACCACGCGAACAGGGCTATTGGCGCCGTTGACTTCTACGTCGATGCCATCCGCATCCTCGCCGGCATCGATCGACATCGCCCCGTGATTGGTAATCTCTACGGACGAATTCATTCCATTCGTCCGCGCATAGATGCCGTCAATGTCCTCAACCGCGGTGACATTGATAGCGCCACTATTCATGATCGAGATCGGACTGGCGTCGTCGTCCGCGTAGGCGCTGATGCCGGTTCCGTCGTCCCCGGCCCAGACATTGAGATTGCCGGAGTTGACGATCTGTATGGGGCTTCCGATGCCGTCGCTCGAGGCGTAGATGCCCGCGGCATCTTCGTTCGTGGAGGTGACGGTCAGCGCACCGGTGTTGGTGATCGCGGTTGGGCTATTGTCGCCATGACCTTCGGAGACGAGACCGTAGGCGTCCAGCTTGGACATCACGGTCACCGCGCCGCTATTGAACATCGAGATGGGACTTTGATCGTCGAACGCGCGCGCTTCGACGCCGACACCGACGCCTTGCGGTGCGGTCGCGAAGATCGCACCGCTATTCGTCACGCTGACCGGACTGTGGTCCGAGTCCGCTTCGGCTTGGATGCCCCAAGCATCGTCGTCGGTCGATGTCGAGCGAATGGTGCCGGTGTTGGTGACGGTAATGCTGCTGTTGGCGGCCTCGGTTCCCGCATAGATACCGTAGCTGGTGTCGACCGCGACCACATTCATCGGGCCGCTATTGGTAACGATGAGAGGCGCGCCCCCGTCGTCTTCCGAGGCCGCGTAAATTCCGTACCCTCTCTCGACCGAGTTGATCTTCAGCGCGCCGCTGTTGATGATCGTCGTCGTGCTGGGGCCTTCAGCGTAGCTGTAAATGCCGACGGCGCGACCGCCGGAGCCGGTCGTCGAGATGTTTAGGTCGCCTCTATTGTTGATGAAGATGTTGCTGTCCGAGCCGTAAGTCTTGCCCCTGATTCCATACGCCTCGTCGATCGATGTGGTGACGTTCAGCGTGGCGAAATTCGAGATGTTGATCGGGCTCGACGCTGCTCTGGTAACGGCATGAATGGCAACGTGCCTGGAAAAACTACTGATGGTGATGTCGCCGGTATTGACGATGGTTATCGAGCTGTCGGCACTGCTCGCATAGGTGTCGATACCGTACGCGCCACCGATCAACTGCCCGCTGTTGTTGAGATAGATATCGCCATTCGAGGTGGTCGTGTCGATCCCGATCACGGTGGTGGGGTCGGTCCGCGCCTCGGTGTTCACACAGACCACGTTACCCCCGGAAACGCTTATCGCCGTAGGGGCGGCCGGAATAGCAAACGGTAGCCCGTCAACGGTGCAGCTGGAGGCCGCGTGAGCGGATGGGCCCGACGTTACGAGCAAGAGGGTCGAAACCAGCGCCGTGCCGAGCAGGAGCGCGCTGGTGCTCGCCGTGGTGAACCGGTAGGAAAGTTGCTTGTCGGAAGTGCTTGGCGCTTCGGATGCATCCGTTCGCGTCAATAGCCTCGTGCGCGCCGCAAGTGCATGCGCGCGTCGCCGGTTGTGCCGGTTCATCAATGCCCCCGTCCCCTCAGCCCAAAGACGCACCCACCGCCTTTGGACATCAACCCTTTGAGATTCGCACGTTAACGGTGGCGCCCAACAACTACTAGTGCAGGAAGGCAACAGCCGTGCACAGACCGTCAGCCCCCTGAATCCCTTCGTTTTTTATGAGATCTCTTTTTGTGAGATCCCCTTCTATAAGATCCTTTCGCCTCTCAGCGACGGTTTTCACGACGGCGGCCGCGCGATGGCGGTTCGTTCTTGAGCCGCGCCAGCGTGTCCTGAAGGCGCTGCTTGGCGTCGCGCATCGGCGCATCGTCGGTTTCATGCTGCAGCCCCACGCTCGCCACCTCCTGTTGCAGTGCGGCGAAACGTTCGAATTCGGCTTCGGACATCTCGGCGATGGATTCGGCACTTTCGGCAATCTCGCGGGTGAGCGTCGGCAGCGCCCGCCACCGATAGATCACGTCCGTGAACTGATCGATCACCTCATCGCGCGGCGCCTCCGGCCTGAGGAAGGCGAGACGCGTGAACGGGCTCTCCCAGAATAGCCGGTCGAGCAGCGGACCGTGCGGCCCCGCGCGCAAGGCCCCAATCAGAGCTTCGCGGGACATGGCGGGATCGTCGAAGATCGCGCGTCTTGCCGCCGCCAGCAATGCGGCCAGCTTCTTGTCGCGCAGGTCAACGCTCGCGATCTCCTCGGCGAAATGGTCCAGCAGCCACGGATGGTTCACCATCGCCAAGGTGACGATGGTGCCGAAGCCGTAATCCGTGGGCGGCGGAAGAGCTTCGCGCCGGATGGGCTTCGAAGTGCGGCCCTTGCCCCCGCTCCGCGCGCGCGGCGTTTGCGGACGCCAGAGCTCGAACAGCCGGTTCTTGATCTCGCGGCGATAGTGCTCCCGCACGCGCGCGTTCTCGATCTGCGTCAGCAGCGTCTCGAGCCGGGCCTCGAACGCAGCGCGCCGTTCCGGCGTGTCGATGGCGCCTGCCGCCATTTCCCGGCGCCAGACCATGTCGATCAGCGGCATGGCATTCTTGAGATAGGCGGAGAACGCGGCCGGACCCGCGCTGCGCACGAGATCGTCTGGGTCCTGGCCTTGCGGCAGGAAGGCGAAGCGGAAGGAATGGCCTTCGCGCAGCACGGGAAGCATGCGGTCCACGGCACGCGCGGCGGCCGCCTCCCCCGCCCTGTCGCCATCGAAGCAGATGACAGGCTCCGGCGCGAGTTGCCATAGGAGCTCCATCTGCCGCGCCGTGAAGGCCGTGCCGAGCGTCGCCACCACGTTCTTGAAGCCCGCCTGGTCGAGCGCGATCACGTCCATGTAGCCTTCAACCACGATCAGCTCGCCCTTGTCGAAGGCGGACTGGCGCGCGCGGGCGAAGTTGAAAACCATCGAGCCCTTGTCGAAAAGCTGCGTCTCCGGCGAGTTCAGATATTTCGGCTGCGCGTCGGCGCTAAGCGCGCGGGCGCCGAAGGCGATCACCCGCGATTTCATGTCGAGGATCGGGATCGTCAGCCGGTCGCGAAAGCGGTCGTAGCTAGGCCGTCCGTTGTCCGGCTTGACGATGAGCCCAGCATCGAGAAGCTGCGCCTCGGTGAAGCCCTTTTGCAGCAGGGCGTTCTTGAGCGTATCGCGCATCCCCGGCGCACAGCCGATGCGGAACTCATTGAAGGTCTCTCGCGACAGTCCGCGCCCTTCGGCGTAGGCGAGCGCCTCACGCCCGGCGCCGGACTGCAGCGCGCGCTCGAAAAACGCGGCCGCGGCTTCGAGCGCGTCCATGAGCCCGAGCCGCTCCTTCACCGTGCGCTCGTATTGGGGATCGGGCTCTGGCATCGGCACGCCCGCCTCACCCGCCAGCCGCTCCACGGCCTCGGGGAAGCTCAAGCCTTCCGTCTCCATGACGAAGCGGAAGATGTCCCCATGCCGCCCTGAGGAGAAGCAGTGATAGAAACCCTTCTGATCGTTCACGGTGAAGGACGGCGTCTTCTCCTTGTTGAAGGGAGATAGGCCCTTCCATTCGCGCCCGGCCCGCTTGAGCTGCACGCGCCGCGACACGACCTGGCTCACGGGGAGCCGGGCACGGACCTCATCCAAGAACGAATCGGAGAACTTCATTTCAGTGACAGTGGGCTTATCGGCGTCTGGGCGCGACCGCACGAACGGGGCTTCTCACCATTATCCACTGTTTGGAACAAAAGAGGAACTACCGCGGAAGCTCTTGCCGTTGCGCCGCCCGCCGCTTCTTGCTCGCCAGCCGCTTGCGCCGTTTCCGCGAGATGCCCTTGAGCTGGTTCAGCAGGCTGTCGCCCCAGACGTCGAGGCGCCCCGGCTTCCATCGCGAATGTCGTGTCGTGCTCTCCATGGCGAAGAGTTTACCGTGTCACGGCGAAGCACGGCCAGTGCCAGACACCATATTCCGGATGCTCGGAAAACGGTCCTCGATCGACCGGGGCGGTTCGCCGTCGCGGAGGCCGATCCGCCTCGTTGCCGCAACGGCGCCATGTTGGGTGGGACAGGACTCTCGATTCACGCAACCCGGCGTTCCAGTGCGCGGACATTACTGCCATTGACGTATACGGAGCATAGGCCAATGCGGGCCAACGATGCGCCGCACGGCCGCAATCGCCACGAGCCGTTACCAATGACGCAGTCAAGTGTTCCGCTTCGCGGCCTTTTCTGAAACATTGGCGAAAGTAGCTTTGGCGAAACACGCGGCCAAAACGAGGAGGACGACTTGGAAGCGACTGGGGGATTGCCGGACGTCGCCACGATCGATTGGAATGCACCATTCCGGTGGCTCGGCGGCGGCTGGCGCGATCTTTGGAGAGCGCCGGGTCCTTGTCTGACCTACGGACTTATTCTCGCGCTGATAAGCATTGCGCTGTCTTATGCGCTGATCGCCTCGGATGCGGAATTCTGGGCCCTCGCGCTGACATGCGGGTTCGTGTTCGTCGCGCCCATGCTCGCCATGGGACTCTACGAAGCCGGGCGCCGACTCGAGCTTGGGCAGAAGCCTACATTGGGCGAGATCCTTGTCGTCCGCGGGGCCTTCCGGCAGGACGTCGCCTATCTCGGCTTGTTCTTGCTGCTGATCTACCTGTTCTGGGGGCGGATCGCGCAGATCGTCTACGGGCTTTCCACCTACCATTTGCACCGGACCGTGGGAGACTTCGTGACGTTCGCGCTCAACACCTCGGATGGACATACGATGCTGATGACGGGAACCGTGGCCGGCGGCGCAATCGCCTTTCTCACCTATTGTGCAGTTGTTGTCTCGGCGCCAATGCTGCTCGACGAGAAGACGAGCGTGTTTGCCGCCATCGCGACGAGCGTACGTGCCGTGGCGGACAATTTTGGACCGATGGCGCTATGGGCCGTGATCGTCGGAACGCTGACCTTGGCCACCGCGGCGACCGCCTTCCTGGCGCTTACGGTCGTATTCCCATGGCTCGGCCTTGCGAGCTGGCGTGCCTACCGGGAATTGGTTCCCGGACCGCTGCCGGCGTAAGCTACGTCTCCCCGCCCGTAGAGGCATCCGAAGGCCGGGATGCGCATTGCGCCCCCGCCGTGCTAACGAGTGGCGTTGCAACCGATGGCATCGCAACGACCGGTCCGCTGGCGGCCTCCGCCGAAATCCCGCGCCGCTTCGGTCGCGCTACCGGTGTCAGTGTTTCCGCTGCCGGCTGCAGGCGGAGAGGACATCCTGATCGAACCGTCCGGATCGGTGGTGACGGGCCTCGACAACGGCGACATCGTCCGGCTGGAGCCCAGCAGAACCACCGTCCTCGGCAACACGGGCGGACGGCCTCTCGGGATCGAGGCGGAAGCGGATGGCACGCTACTGATCTGCGATCACGACAAGGGACTGCTCCGCCTCGATCCCAATGGCGGACGTCTCTCGGCGGTGGTGGACGCGGTCGAGAACGCACGGTTGCGGTTCTGCAGCAACGCCGTGGTTTGCCCGGACGGGACGATCTATTTCACCACCTCCTCCGACAGCGCGACCTGGGACGACTACCAGGCGGATGTGATCCGGCATGCGGCCTCGGGGCGCCTGATCCGCCTGAGCCCGCGAGGAGAGGTCACGGTGCTCGCCCGCGGCCTCGCCTTCGCGAATGGGTTGGAGCTCGCGCCCGACGGCTCGTTTCTGCTCGTCGCCGAGACGATCGCCTATAGGATCCGCAAGTTCTGGCTCACGGGTACACGAGCGGGGACCTGGTCCGATTTCGTGACCGGGCTGCCGGGCTTTCCCGACAATATCAGCCTCTCGGAATCCGGACTGCTTTGGGTCGCCCTGCCCGCGCCACGGATGCCCGTTCTCGACTTTCTCCTGCCCCGTGCCCCAGCATTGCGATCTCTTGTGCTGATGCTACCGCAGGCGTTGCATCCCAAGCCTCCGAGCATCATTTGGGTGCAGGCCTACGACCTCGACGGACGGCTGGTCCATAATGTCAAGACGAAGCACCGGCATCTGTCGTTCGTGACCGCCGCCGCCGAGCGGCATGGCGCGCTCTGGCTCGCGAGCGCTCGCCGCGACGTGCTGGCGCGGATCGACCTGCCCGCAGCCCGCGGCCTCCGCAGTTAGGCCTCCGCGCCGCCGCGCGAGACGGCACGGTCTTGCAGGAGTGCAAGGCAATCGGTTCGCGGCTCCCCGCGCCGCCGCAACGTCACCAGCACAGCGAGTTGCCAAACGATCATGGCGATCAGCACCGCCAGCGCGGCGCCGAACGCACCCAATTTGGGGATGAGGACGAAGCACGCGAGCGCGAGCGCCGCCAAGGCGACCCCGCAAAGCACGGCGTTGTCGCGCTGAGCCCCGGACAGCGTCATCATCGTGACGCTCGGCCCCGCCAGTGCCGGGACCGCCTGCGCACCGATCAGGACCGCAAGAACCGGCCCGCCATGGGCGAAGTCCGGCCCGAATAGCGACAGCACAGTGCTTCCGAAAAAGACGGCCAATACGGTGATGACGAGCGTTGCGGCGGCCGGAAGCACCACGGCCTTTCGCAACGTGCGCCGCAGCGCGCGGGCATCGCGCGCATTGCGGGCTTCGGCAAGATCGGGCGACGACACGTGATGGGCGACCTGAACGATGAAACCGACCAGGAACGAGAGTTTCAGGCACAATCCGAATACGGCGATGCCGGCCCGAGTCAACAGCGGCGACGACAACACGATGGCGACATCGGCGAAGGCCGTCAGGAACAGAGCGACGACAATCGCCATATGCGCTTCGCCGCGCCAACGACGCGACAGTTTCGCAGGCACCTTTGCCGGTTTGCCTTCGGGGATCAGCGGGCGCGTCAGCCGCCATTGCACCAGAGCCAGCGCCGCAGTGATCGTAACGAATACCGCAAGGAACGCGATGGCGGAGCCCTGCATGCCCGCTGCCGCGACGAGCACGATCACGCCCAGGAACAGAATGGGACGCACGCAGACTTCCGGGATATAGGCGATATCGAACCGGCGCGCCGCGGACGCGATCGCGGAGGTAATGTCGAAAAATGCGATGAAGGGAAGCAGTGCCGCGGCGAGCACAAGGGCCCAACGCGTGGACGCGTTCTCGAACGGAAAACAAATCGCCACGGCCACCATGGCCGCGCACAAGACCGCAACCCCGAACGCGGAACGGCGCGCCGCGGAATGCAAAAATGCCAGAAACGTGGCGGGCGCGGCACGGTATCGCGCCGCGAATCGAATCGTTACGGCTGGATAGCCCTGAGCGACGACGATCCCCGCCACAGCCGCGAGGCTCGTTACGGCATAAAACAGACCGAGCTGGCCCGCGCCGAGCATGCGGGCAAGGAGAAGCTGCGCGAGGAACCCGGCGCCCGCGCCAGCGAGCCGGGCGCCCGTGATGAACGCAACGGAAGCGCGCGGGAGGCGGCGTGGCCACCCCGACAGCGTTTCGGCAAAGCGTGGACGGGACTGCATGGGTTCGGTCTTCCGGTGCGGGCGTTCGGTGTTCGACTCGTTGCCCCCGCAGTATAGCTGTGCCGGGGGGCGATCGCGCCGCGTAAATCCTTAGCCCGAATACCGGGCATATTGATCCGTAGACGGATGTTCTTCTTGGAAAACCGGGCAGAAAATCTCTAATCGAGGACGCTAGGTACAGTCTTGCGAGGATGGCTCAATCGTTGACCAATCGCGCCAATCGATGTCCTTTGCGTTTTGGGCCGCGCCCACCCGTGAGATAATGCGGGCCCAAGCGAAACCGATTCGAAACGTGCGATGGAGATCCCTCTGACCGTTCTGATGGCGCTTTTTGCCATCCTCGCGCTCTTTGTGTGGTGGCGATTCGACATCGATATCGCCGACGTCGTGGCTTCGAGCGTCACGCCGGCAATCGGCTTCGGGCTGATCTACTACTACCACACGCCCCTTGCCTGGGCCGGCGGGCTTGTGCTGCTCGCCATCGGCGCCTTCTCACTGGCCTATTTGGTGCGGCGGCGCCATCGACCATTGGCGTCCCACCGCCGACAGCAGCAGAAAGACTGAAGGCCGGAACGCATCCGCGCACCGGCCTCGTTTCGTATCTCGCTTGCGCCCGGATCGCGCGCCAAGCCAATGCAGCTCAAAGGCTTATTGGGACGGCTCGCAGGTGCCGAACTGAGCGAAGGTCCGCCCGGCCTGGGAAATGGAACCCGACATGGCGCCGCTCGGCTTCTCGACAACCGCTGTCCAGGTCTGAAGACCCTTGCGTCCGCGCATGATCAGCACGTTCTCATCCTCATAAACGTCGCCATTATCCAGAAGTGCGGCGCCGCCGAAGAGTCCGGAGAACAGATTCTTCTGTTTGACGTTCAACGTCACCATTGGCGGGATGCCGGCCGTTTCGTGCCTGATCCGCTTGCATCCGGAAACGGCCACGCATTCGAACACTTCGTGGACGGCGCACGCATAAGCGGGTTCCGCGTAGGCCTTCACGGGCGCAAGAGCTAGCGCCGCGAACGGTGCTAGTGCCATAATTTTCAAAATTCGCATCACTTCGTCCCCTTGTTGACTGCATAAAATCGCTCCGCATGCTGCCCCGACAACATCGAAGCCACAAGGGAAAGTGCAGCACAGAAGTCGATACAAAAAAGCCGAGCGGCACCTTGATGCCGCCCGGCCTCTATCCTCGCTCGCAGCAGCAAGGGCCTTTAGTAAAGTGCGGTGCTCGCCGACTTGGTCAGGATCTCGCCGCGGTTGAGCACGGTCATCGCCTTGGCGCCGGGGGCGCAGGTGAAGACGATGCGCTCGTTGCGAACGCCGTCGAAGTGGAACAGCTCGCCCGGGTGCAATGCCACCCGCACGCGCGTCGCCTCGGCGTTACCGTCCTGTGAAGCAGCGGACATCACCGCGTTCACGGCGCACTTCCCGTGATCCGGCTCATAATAGGCAAGGAGACGCGACTTGCCGACCGACGCAAGGATCGGCTCGTAGGGACCGACAGGTCCAAGATTCATCTCACTCGTTTCGCCGGCACCCGCGATCGCCGTGGCCGCGAACATCGAAAACGCAGCCGCGGCTGCAATGGAAAGGATGTTCTTCAACATCGGTAGCCTCCAATCTCAAATGCGAGCACGAACTGATTCCGCGCCCCGTTGGCATCACAGGTAATGCTGCATTGCGACATGTCTATGCTGCAGCGCAATGACAAACTGCCGCGTGGCCGGCTGCCGCAGGGAATTGCCGAAGAGTCGATCAGGAATTTTTATTGAGAAACAGCGCGATTCGGCAGCATGTCAAGGTAAAGAAATAGTCAACGACGCACGCCGATTGGGCATTTTCAGGTCGCCTATCTTGCCCTTTTCCGAACAGCGATTGTGCACTTGCACAATATGCTGCCATATCGATGACGGTGGTGCGGAATGGCGAGCCGGTGGCGCACACATGTTGGGCGACGCGGCGACGTCGCGATGTGGACTTGACGCTTAGGAGAGTTTCGCTTTGACAGCGGCGCTGGCCTTGCCGAAATCCATTTGACCGGCGTAGCGACCTTTTAGCGCGCCCATTACCTTGCCCATGTCGCGCATACCGCTCGCACCGGTCTCGGCGATTGCCTTGTCTATGGCTTCGGCCATGTCCGCATCGGACAATTGCCGCGGCAGGAACTCGCGAATGATCGCGACTTCCGAACTTTCCTGCTCGGCAAGCTCGGCACGTCCGGCCTCGGCATAGATCTTCTCGGATTCCTCGCGCTGCTTGATCATCTTGGCGAGCAGCTCGAGCAACTCGGCATCCGTTGCCCGCTCCGCCCCAGCGGTGCGCGCGGCGATGTCGCGATCCTTGAAGGCGGCGCTCACGAGACGCAGCGTGGAGACGCGACGCGCGTCGCGCGCTTTGGTCGCCTCTTTCAGGGCGGCGTTGATGGTCTCGCGCATGGGTCTCGGTTTGGGTGCTTTCGGAAGGAAGTTCTCAACCTAATGGACAGCGCCCGGACACGCAAGCGAATTTGCGCATCTAACATATTGTTTTCACAACAAAATTTTTACCCCTGGTGGATTGACCGCGTCACAAAGCTGACGTAAACAACCCTCCTTAAGGATGCGCGCTCCTTATAGATGTGGGTCCCAGCCTAACCGGATCGAGCGCAACGCCCCACCGTTTGCAGCTTTCGTTTTGGCGACCACCGGCCCTTGCCGAACATTGATACCTGCCGATGACAAATGAGCACGACACTGGCTTCAGCGCGCCTGCGCGCGCGACGCCGCCCTGGACGGACGAGGCGCCGACGGCCCTTCTCGTTCTCGCTGACGGCACGGTGATCGAAGGCCAAGGCGCCGGCGCGGCCGGGTCCGCCGTCGGCGAAGTCTGCTTCAACACGGCGATGACCGGCTATCAGGAGATCCTGACCGACCCGTCCTATGCCGGGCAGATCATCACCTTCACCTTCCCACATATCGGCAATGTGGGCGCGAACACCGAAGACATCGAAACGTCGAACCTTGCGGCTTCGTCCGGGGTGAAAGGCTGCGTGCTGCGCACGAAGATCACCCCGCCGTCCAATTGGCGCTCGGCGCAGGACTTCGATGCTTGGCTCAAGGCGCGCGGCATCATCGCCGTCACTGGGATCGATACGCGCGCGCTCACCGCGCTGATCCGCGAGAACGGCATGCAGAACGCCGTCATCGCGCATGCGCCCGACGGCGTGTTCGATCTCGATGCGTTGAAGCGCGAGGCCGCCGCTTGGGGCGGCATGGTCGGGCTCGATCTCGCCAAGGACGTTACCTGCGGCCAAAGCTACACCTGGGACGAGACGTCCTGGCAATGGGGTAAAGGCTTCGGCCGGCAAGACGCCCCGCGCTTCCACGTCGTCGCCATGGATTTCGGCCTGAAACGCAACATCCTGCGCGAGCTGGCGGCCGCGGGCTGCAAGATCACCGTCGTTCCGGCCACGACAAGCGCCGAGGCGGTCCTCGCGCGGAAGCCCGACGGCGTGTTCGTCTCGAACGGACCGGGCGATCCGGCGGCAACCGGGGTCTACGCGGTGCCCGAGATCAAGAAGATCGTGGAGAGCGGCGTGCCCACCTTCGGGATTTGCCTCGGCCACCAAATGCTCGGCATCGCGCTTGGCGGCATCACGGAGAAGATGCATCAAGGCCATCATGGCGCGAACCATCCGGTGAAGGACTACGCGACGGCCAAGGTCGAGATCACGTCGATGAACCACGGCTTCGCCGTGGCGCGGGAGAGCCTGCCCGGCACGGTCGAGGAGACGCATGTCTCCCTCTTCGACGGCTCCAACGCCGGCCTCAAGCTGAAGGACAAGCCGGTGTTCTCGGTGCAGTACCACCCCGAGGCCTCGCCCGGCCCCCAAGACAGCCACTATCTCTTCACGCGCTTCGTCGAACTGATGGAAGCGCGGAAGGACTCATAAGCACGGACAATGCCCAAACGCGAAGACATAAAGTCCATCCTGATCGTTGGGGCCGGGCCGATCGTGATCGGCCAAGCCTGCGAGTTCGATTATTCGGGCACGCAAGCCTGCAAGGCCCTGAAGGACGAGGGGTACAGGATCATCCTGGTCAACTCGAACCCGGCGACGATCATGACCGACCCGGACCTGGCCGACGCCACTTATATCGAGCCGATCACGCCGGACGTCGTCGCCAAGATCATCGAGCGCGAACGGCCGGACGCGCTGCTGCCGACCATGGGCGGACAGACCGCGCTCAACACGGCGCTCAGCCTGCAACGCTCGGGCGTTCTGGACCAATTCGGCGTGGAGATGATCGGCGCCAAGGCCGAAGTCATCGACAAGGCCGAAGACCGCGAACTCTTCCGCCGGGCCATGGACAAGATCGGCCTCGAATCTCCGAAGTCGCGCCTGGCCGATGCCGGCTCGCTGAAGCGCGCCGATCGGGCGACCTACAAGTCCGAAATCGCGCGCATCGAGGCGGAGAACCCCGACCCCGAAGGCCGCGCCAAGGCCATGCTGGACTTCGAGGCCGACTGGGACCGCCACGAGAACGAGCGGCGGCGGCGTTACGTCGAAAAGGGTCTGATCGAAGCGCTCGAGGCGATGCAGGAGGTCGGTTTGCCGGCGATCATCCGCCCCTCGTTCACGCTCGGCGGCACGGGCGGCGGTGTCGCCTACAACCGTGAAGAGTTCTTGGAGATCGTCGAGCGCGGTCTCGACGCCTCGCCCACGTGCGAAGTGCTGATCGAGGAGTCGGTGCTCGGCTGGAAGGAATATGAGATGGAGGTCGTCCGCGACAAGGACGACAACTGCATCATCATTTGCTCCATCGAGAACATCGACCCGATGGGCGTGCATACCGGCGACTCGATCACCGTCGCACCCGCCCTCACACTCACCGACAAAGAATATCAGATCATGCGCGACGCCTCGATCGCGGTGTTGCGCGAGATCGGCGTCGAGACCGGCGGGTCGAATGTGCAGTTCGCCGTGAACCCGGACGACGGACGCCTGATCGTCATCGAAATGAATCCGCGCGTGTCGCGCTCGTCTGCTCTCGCGTCGAAGGCGACCGGCTTCCCCATCGCCAAGATCGCCGCGAAGCTCGCCGTCGGCTACACGCTGGATGAACTCGCCAACGACATCACCGGCGGCGCGACGCCCGCCTCGTTTGAACCCACCATCGACTACGTGGTGACGAAGATTCCGCGCTTCGCCTTCGAGAAGTTTCAAGGGTCGGCGCCGACCCTGACCACCTCGATGAAGTCGGTGGGCGAAGCCATGGCCATCGGCCGGACCTTCCCGGAGTCGCTGCAAAAGGCGCTACGGTCGCTGGAGACGGGGCTCACCGGGCTCGACGAGTTTCCTTTCGAAGGACTCGGCCAGGGCGACGACAAGAACGTCATCCGCGAGGCGCTCGGCACGCCGACGCCCGACAGACTTCTGAAGGTCGCGCAAGCGCTGCGGCTTGGCGTGGACCATGAGCAGATTTACGATAGCTGCCGCATCGATCCGTGGTTCATCCGGCAGCTCCAAGACATCGTCGATACCGAGAACCGCGTGCGCGAACACGGGCTCCCGAAAAGCGCCGCACCGTTCCGGGCGCTGAAAGCCATGGGCTTCTCCGACGAGCGGCTGGCAACGCTGACGAGCCAGTCGCCTGCCGAGGTGATGCAGGCACGCCACGCGCTCGGTGTGCGCCCCGTCTTCAAGCGCATCGACACCTGCGCCGCGGAGTTCGCGTCGCCCACCGCCTATATGTATTCGACATACGAGACAGGCTTTCCGGGGAGCGAGTCGTGCGAGGCCCGGCCGTCGGACAAAGACAAGATCGTCATCCTCGGCGGCGGCCCGAACCGGATCGGACAAGGCATCGAGTTCGACTATTGCTGCTGCCATGCGGCGTTCGCGCTATCGGATGCCGGCTTCGAGACGATTATGGTCAATTGCAATCCCGAGACCGTCTCCACCGATTACGACACCTCCGACCGGCTCTATTTCGAACCGCTCACGGAAGAAGACGTGCTTGAGATCGTGCGGAAGGAGCAGACCAACGGCACCGTGAAAGGCGTCATCGTGCAGTTCGGCGGCCAGACGCCGCTGAAGCTCGCGGCGGCGCTGGAGGAAGCCGACATTCCCATTCTCGGCACCTCGCCCGACGCCATCGACCTGGCGGAGGACCGCGACCGGTTCAAGGCGTTGATCGACCGTCTCGGACTGAGGCAGCCGCGTAACGGCATCGCCCGCTCGGCCGGAGAAGCCGTCGCCATCGCCAAGGAAATCGGCTTCCCGGTGGTGATCCGCCCGTCCTATGTGCTGGGCGGCCGGGCCATGGAAATCGTGCACGACGAAGCCCAGCTCGAACGCTATATCGCCGAGGCCGTCGTGGTCTCCGGCAAGAGTCCGGTCCTGCTCGACTCTTATCTGCGCGACGCGATCGAGGTGGACGTGGACGCGCTGGCCGACGGGCGCGACGTGTTCGTCTGCGGCGTCATGGAACACATCGAGGAGGCCGGCGTGCATTCAGGCGATAGCGCCTGCTCGCTGCCTCCGCACTCGCTGACGCCCGAGACCGTTGCCGAGCTGGAGCGCCAGGCGACGGAGCTGGCACGGGCACTCAACGTGGTCGGGCTGATGAACATCCAGTTCGCCATCCAGAGCGACGACATCTACATTCTCGAGGTCAATCCGCGCGCCTCGCGCACCGTGCCCTTTGTCGCCAAGGTGATCGGCAAACCGATCGCGGGCATCGCCTCCGAGGTGATGGCCGGAAAGCCCATCTCCGCCTTCGGGCTGACGCCCGCACATCTCGACCATATCGCCGTCAAGGAAGCGGTCTTTCCCTTCGCGCGGTTCCCCGGCGTCGATCCGGTTCTGGGGCCGGAGATGCGCTCGACCGGTGAGGTCATGGGCATCGACCGCGACTACGCCGTCGCCTTCGCCAAGAGCCAGCTCGGTGGCGGTGCCAAACTTCCGCTCTCGGGAACGGTTTTCGTGTCGGTGAAGGACCTCGACAAGGACAAGGTGCTGGCGCCAGTCCGGACGATGGTCGACATGGGATTCCGCATCGTCGCCACGCGCGGCACCCAGCGTCATCTAAGCGCGCATGGGATCCCGTGCGAGCGGGTGAACAAGGTGCTGGAAGGGCGTCCCCATATCGTCGACGCGATTACCAATGGGGAGATCGACGTCCTGTTCAACACGACCGAAGGGGCGAAGGCACTGGCCGACTCCATGTCCATCCGCCGGTCGGCCTTGCTGAACCACATTCCCTATTATACAACGCTAGCTGGCGCATTGGCCGTTACGGAGGCCATCAAGGCCCTGAGAGAAGGCAGTCTCACCGTCGCCCCCCTCCAAAGCTATGTGGGCACGGGCAAATAGGTGCCCGCCAAAGCGTTCTAACAGGCAGTCCCAATCTATCGGAATCTTGACTTCGCCGGGTCAGTTCCTTGACAGTATCGTCAAGGGAGTCCCCCTCAAGGAGTTTGTACGGAAATGGAAAAAGTGCCGATGACCGCGGAGGGCTATGCCGCTCTCGAGGCCGAGATCAAGACGCTCAAGACTGTCGAGCGGCCGCGGATCATCAAATTGATTGCCGAGGCGCGCTCGCACGGCGATCTGTCGGAGAATGCCGAGTACCACGCGGCCAAGGAGCTGCAAGGCATCACAGAAGCGCGCATGGCCGACCTCGAAGACAAGCTGTCGCGCGCGGACATTATCGACGTGTCAAAGCTCAAGGGCGATCAGGTCATGTTCGGAGCGACCGTCTCGCTGATCGACGAGGATACCGAAGAAAAGGTCAAGTACCGCATCGTCGGCGAACTCGAAGCGAATGTGAAGCAGGGCAAGATCTCCATCACGTCCCCGATCGCGCGCGCGCTTCTCGGCAAACGCAAGAACGACGTCGTGGAGGTGTCGACGCCGGGCGGCGGCAAGTCCTATGAGATCGTCAAGGTCGAGTTCAAGTAATCGTCTCGAGCCGGAGTGTCACAACTCCGGCTCCCCTCACCGCCACGACACGATTCAACGTCCTAATTCCGCCCTGGCCCCGCGATAGGCTCTTTTCATGATCTCGCGACGTTCCATCCTCTTAGGCGCCGGCGCGACAGCAATGGCCTGCATATGTCTGCGGGGCAAACGCGCGGCGGCGAAGGCGGGCGTTGCGGACCTCGAAAAGAGATTCGCCAGCATCGAGGCGAAGACCGGCGGGCGCCTGGGCGTCGCCATGCATGACACCGGCTCGGGACTCAAGGCCGCGCGCCGGGGCGACGAGCGCTTTCCCATGTGCAGCACGTTCAAGCTGCTGGCGGTCGCGGCGGTTTTGAACCGGGTGGACAAGGGCGAGGAGACGCTCTCGCGGGAGATTCCGGTTCCGAAAGACGCAATCTTGGAACACGCGCCCGTCACCGAGAAGCACGTGGGCGGCGTCATATCGCTGTCGGACCTATGCGCGGCGGCGATGGTGTGGAGTGACAACACGGCCGCCAATCTGATCCTCGAAAGTCTCGGCGGTCCCAAGGCCGCCACCGATTTCGTTCGTTCGCTCGGAGACGACGTCACCCGAATCGATCGCATGGAGCCCGATGCCAATGCGTTCGGCCCAGGCGAAGTCAAAGACACGACGACGCCGAACGCCATGCTCGGCAATTTGAACACGCTGTTCCTAGGCGAGGCGCTGTCGCCGCTTTCGCGCGACCGGCTCACCGAATGGTTCGTCGCCAGCGAGACTGGAAAGGACCGCCTCAGAGCGGGCCTGCCCGAAACGTGGCGTGTCGGCGACCGGTCCGGAACGGGTCCACACGGGACAAGCAACGATGTGGCCGTCGCATGGCCCGCCACGGGGGATCATATCCTGATCGCCGCCTATCTTACCGGGGCGAAAGGGGACGCGGAAGCGCGTGACGCCGCGCTCGCCGATGTGGGCAAGGCCGTCGCCGCGCTGGTGGGCTGAGCCGAGCGCTACATTACCCCGCGATGGAAAGCTTGGTGCGGAGACCGGCCGCGGCACCTTTAAGCCCAGGATAGTCGCTCACAATGACATGAATGGGGATTGCCTCCACATAGGGCGACATACGGCCTTTCCGTTCGAAGGCCTGGCGGAAATCGTCCTGCTCGAGCCGTGACAGCATTTTCGGCGCGATGCCGCCGCCGAGATAGACGCCGCCCCGCGCGCCGAAGACGAGCGCCATGTCGCCGGCGAACCGCCCGAGCCATTGCACGAAGAAATTCAGCGCTTCGACGGCCATTTCGTCCTCACCGCCAATGGCCAGTTGCTCGACCTTTGCCGGCGAAAGCCCCGCATCGCTGAAGCCGTAGGAGGCCGCAATCGCGCGATAGAGGTCGGCAAGGCCTGGCCCCGACAGTACCCGCTCCACGGAGAGCCGCTCGAGCCCTACGCGCATACGTTCCAACAGTGCGAGCTCGCGCTCGTTCTCGGCGGGAAACGTCTGATGCCCCCCTTCCCCCGGTACCGGCACCCAGCCCGACGGCGACCGGACGAGGCCGGCGACACCAAGGCCCGTCCCCGGCCCGAGTACGACTTTCGGAGCGTTCTCCACGGCCTTGCCGCCGTGCAGCGAATGGAGCTCGTCCGCGCTCAGAACAGGAAGCGCGTAGGCTTGAGCCTCGAAATCGTTGAAGACATAGGCGGCCTCCAGACCGGCCTCTTTGGCCAGCGTGCTCTGCTTGAACGTCCAGGCCGCATTGGTGAATTTGACCGTGTCCTCCCGCAGAGGCGCGGCCACGGCCAAACCCGCATGGGCGACCGTCTCCGGCGCGTCCTTCAGATAGGCGCGTATCGCGTCCGCGAGTGTGGCGTGCTCCGCCGTCGGGAAGGTACGGATATCCGACAGGGAGAGCGTTTCGAGATTGGCGATAGCGAAGCGGGCATTGGTGCCGCCGATATCGGCGACAAGTGCCTGCGTGGGAATGTCAGCGTTCATGGCGTCCGGCCCATGGAGTCGTGGATCGCAACCGAGAAAATCTCGGGCTCAGGTGTTAGACGATTTCCCGCGCGCTCGCGATACCTTACCCATTGGTCGCGCCATTTCCCTAAGCGGATGTTCAATCGATCCCGCGGAATGGCGTTGGGGAAGCGCGGTGGAGTTGGGGAGTACCGTGGGATTAGCGGTGTTTGTGCGCGCTCCGCTCACAAGTCCGTGATGTGATGCCGCCTTTCTGGCGCCTCTTACGCTCCCTAATCTGACGGGACGGAGTCGAACGGGGGGCCCTCCGGGCGCCATGGCGACTCGGACAATTCGGACTTCACCACGAGGGAGCATTTTATGATTTCGAAGCTAGCTCAGATGGCCGCAGGGTGCGTTCTGATCTTCGCAACGGTCGCCTTCGCCCATGAGGGTGCGACGGGCGTCGTCAAGGAGCGCATGGACCTGATGGATACCCAGAAGGACGCCATGAAGGTTCTCGGCGGCATGGCCAAGGGACAGGTGCCGTTCGATGCCGCGAAGGCGGCGGAGGCGGCGCACGAGATCGAGAATACGGCGGCGAAAATTCCCGATCTTTTTCCCGAGGGAACCGGAGGTCATCCGAGTGAAGCCAAGCCGGAAGTGTGGACCCAATGGGAGGAGTTTACGGCCGACGCGGAAGCCCTGACGAAGGCCGCCACAGCGCTCAAGGTCGCGCTCGAAGGCGATGCCCCCGAGTGGCAAGCCAAATTCAAGGGCGTCGTCGATGCCTGCAAGACCTGCCACAAAACCTTCCGGGCCGAAAAGAAGGACTAACGGAGACGCTTCAAAGGTTGCTGTGACGGCGCGCCGGGCCCACTATCGAACCTGGCTGCGGAACAGATCCTGGGATCGGCTCGCCGGCACGGCATGATCGATAGATTGGAATTCCTCATCACGCTCTCACGGGAGCGCCATTTCGGCCACGCCGCGGAAGCCTGCGGGGTGAGCCAGCCTACATTTTCTAATGGTATCAAACAGTTAGAAGACTCTCTGGGAGTCCTTCTCGTGGAGCGCGGCTCGCGCTTCCGCGGGTTCACGCCGGAGGGCGAGCGGGTGTTGGATTGGGCCCGCCGGATCGTGGCCGACACGCGCGCGATGCGGCAGGAAATCGACGCCCTGAAGCATGGTCTTTCCGGACATTTGCGTATCGCGGCGATCCCGACTGCCCTGCCCGTCGTCGCCATGCTGACAACGCCCTACCAGGCGCATCATCCGGACGTCCGCTTCACCATCCATTCGCGCACCTCGATCGAGGTGCTGAGCATGTTGGAGAATCTGGAGGTAGATGCAGGCCTGACCTATCTGGACAACGAACCCTTGGGCCGTGTGCAGGCCATCCCCCTATACACCGAACAATACCGCCTGCTTGCCTCCGCCGACGGTCCCCTCGCGGACCGGAACACCGTTACTTGGAAGGACGTGGCGAGCCAGCCCCTCTGCCTCTTGACGCCCGACATGCAGAATCGGCGGATCGTCGATACACAGCTACGCGAAGCCGGCGCCAATGTCGTCCCTTCGCTCGAATCGGATTCGGTCATCGTCCTGATTGCACATGTGCGCACGGGGAAATGGGCCAGCGTCATGCCGGCTCAACTAGCCGAAGTGTTGGGTGTGTCGAAAAACGTGCGCTCGATCCCGATCGTCGGTCCCGAGGTGACGCACTCGATTGGACTCGTGGTTCCACAACGCAACCCCTTAACGCCGCTGATTAATGCGCTGGCTTCGGAGGCCCGGCAACTTGCGCCTTTGTTGGAAGGCCTCTCGACAATGAAACAGATTCCCGAAAGTTTGGAAGTTTAGTCGTCCGAAGACCTTCGTTCCGGGCCCAAAGCGGGCTGCCTGCGTCTCTAAGTTTATTCAGGAATCCCGATCCGTTAACGGGCTTGCTTTATTGATTTCACGAAAATAATTTCGCATCTTTATAACGGCTCAAAAACGCGGTTAGGCAATGCCGAAATATGAAACATGGGCGCCTGAGCGCGCCAGCGAGATTATTGCGCAGCATCAAGATCAAAAAGGTGCGACGCTTCCCATTCTTCATGCATTGCAGGAGGTGTTCGGATACGTTCCGCTGGCGGCGGAACCGCTGATCGCCGATGCTTTGAATATCACCCGTGCAGAAGTGCATGGCTGCGTGACGTTTTATCACGATTTTCGGCGCGAACCGCCGGGGCGCCGAACGCTGAAGATTTGCCTTGCGGAATCGTGTCAGGCTTCCGGTGGCCGTGCGCTGGCCAAGCGCGCGAAAGAGAAGCTCGGGGTTGAGATGGGCGGCACGACAGCCGATGCCCGCGTGACCCTCGAACCCGTCTATTGCTTGGGGCTTTGCCATTCGTCTCCCGCCGCGATGCTGGACAAGGACGTTTACGCGGCTCTGGACGCGGAGCGGCTCGATGAGCTGCTCAAGGAGGCACAGTCTTGACCCGCATTTATATTTCCCGGGATTCTGGTGCGCTCGCCGTCGGCGCAGAGTCGGTTGCTAAGCGGTTTGAAAGAGAAGCCACGGAGCGCGGACTCGATCTTGAGATTGTGCGCACGGGCTCACGCGGCATGTATTGGCTTGAGCCTTTGGTCGAGGTCGAAACCGACCAAGGCCGCGTGGGATACGGTCCGGTCAAAGCGTCTGAGGTCGGCACTCTTATCGACGAGGGCATCCTGGCGGCCAAGTCTCACAAGAAATGCATCGGCGTCGTGGACGAATATCCCTGGTTCAAGAACCAGACCCGCCTCACCTTCGCCCGCGTCGGCATCACCGACCCGCGGTCGTTGAAGGATTATCAGGCGCATGGCGGCTATGCCGGCCTGAAACGTGCCATCGAGGCGGGGCCCGACGCGATTATCGAGCAGG
The DNA here is from genome assembly GCA_020637815.1 of Hyphomicrobiaceae bacterium. Lineage (GTDB taxonomy): Bacteria > Pseudomonadota > Alphaproteobacteria > Rhizobiales > Methyloligellaceae > Methyloceanibacter. The sequence goes on from JACKJS010000001.1 coordinate 968,606, forward strand.
TACTGACTTCGGGCCTTCGTGGCCGCGGCGGCGCCGGCTTCCCCACCGGGATCAAGTGGCGCACCGTCGCCGATACTCCGCCGCAGCAAAAATATATCGTCTGCAACGCGGACGAAGGCGATAGCGGAACGTTCGCGGATCGCATGATCATGGAGGGCGACCCCTTCGTGCTCATCGAGGGCATGACCATCGCGGGCATCGCCGTGGGCGCCACCTACGGCTATATCTATGTCCGTTCCGAATATCCCCATTCGATAGAGGCGCTGCGCGCGGCGATCGACGCAGCCCGTGCGGCCGGGTTCCTCGGCACCAACGTGGCCGGTTCGGGCTATGCCTACGACATGGAGGTCCGCGAGGGCGCGGGCGCCTATGTGTGCGGCGAGGAGACGTCGCTGCTCGACAGCGTCGAAGGCAAGCGGGGCGAGGTACGGGCGAAACCGCCGCTGCCCGCCCATGTCGGTCTGTTCGGCCAACCGACGATCATCAACAACGTGCTGTCGCTCGCCACCGTGCCGATCATCATGGACCGGGGCGGCGAGTTCTATCGCGATTTCGGCATGGGCCGGTCGCGCGGCACGATGCCGATCCAGCTTGCCGGGAACCTCAAATATGGCGGCCTGTACGAGACGGCCTTCGGCATTACGCTCGGCGAGTTGGTCGACGAGATCGGCGGCGGAACGAAGTCGGGCCGGCCGGTTCGTGCGGTTCAGGTCGGAGGACCGCTAGGCGCTTATTTCCCGCGGTCGTTGTTCGACACGCCGTTCGACTACGAGGCCTTCGCCGCCGCAGACGGCCTGATCGGCCATGGCGGAGTCGTGGTCTTCGACGACACGGTGGATATGGCGCAACAGGCCCATTTCGCCATGGAGTTCTGCGCCATCGAATCGTGCGGCAAGTGCACGCCCTGCCGGATTGGCTCCGCCCGCGGCATGGAGGTGATCGACAAGATCATCGCCAACGACAATCGGGCGGCCAATCTCGAGATCCTCGAGGATCTCTGCAACACGATGAAGCTTGGCTCTCTCTGCGCGCTGGGAGGGTTTGCTCCCTATCCGGTGATGAGCGCGCTAACCCATTTCCCTGAGGATTTCGGCGCCGAGAAGAAGCGCCTAGAAGACGCTGCTGAGTGAGGACACCCCCATGCCACTGAACCCGGAACTCGACTACGGAACACCTGAATCGCCGTCGGAGAAAACAGTAACGCTGACCATCGACGGCGCCGAAGTGACGGTGCCCGAGGGAACCTCGATCATGCGCGCCGCGATGGAGCTGGGGACGCAAATCCCGAAGCTCTGCGCCACGGATATGCTGGACTCCTACGGATCTTGCCGGCTTTGCCTGGTCGAAATCGAGGGCCGCAACGGGACGCCTGCCTCGTGCACCACGCCGGTTGGCGAGGGCATGGTGGTGAAGACGCAGACTTCACGGCTGAAGCAGCTTCGCAAGGGTGTGATGGAGCTCTATATCTCCGAGCACCCGCTCGATTGCCTAACCTGCTCGGCCAATGGCGACTGCGAGCTGCAGGACATGGCCGGCGCCGTGGGCCTGCGCGACGTGCGGTACGGCTATGAAGGTGCGCGACATCCCAATCCTGGCCTCGACGTCTCCAACCCTTACTTCACCTACGAACCGTCCAAGTGCATCGTCTGCTCGCGCTGCGTCCGCGCTTGCGAGGAGGTGCAAGGCACGTTCGCTCTGACGATCGCCAATCGCGGCTTCAGCTCGGTCGTATCACCGTCGATGGAGGAGAACTTCATCGACTCCGAGTGCGTGTCCTGCGGCGCTTGCGTTCAGGCTTGCCCCACGGCGACGCTGAACGAGAAGTCCGTGATCGAAACCGGCACCCCGGACAAGGCGGTCGTGACCACATGCGCCTATTGCGGCGTCGGTTGCGCCTTCCGCGCGGAAATGCGCGGCGACGAGCTGATTCGTATGATCCCCTATAAGGCGGGCAAGGCCAATCACGGCCATTCCTGCGTGAAGGGCCGCTTCGCTTACGGCTATGCGCAGCATAAGGACCGCATCCTGAACCCGATGATCCGCGAGAAGATCACCGATCCGTGGCGGGAGGTTTCTTGGGAAGAGGCCATCCAGTACGCGGCATCGCAGTTCAAGCGTATCCAGGCCAAATACGGCCGTGGCTCCGTGGGCGGCATCACCTCGTCCCGGTGCACCAACGAAGAAACCTTCCTCGTTCAGAAGCTGGTCCGTACCAGTTTCGGCAACAACAATGTCGACACCTGCGCCCGTGTTTGCCACTCGCCCACCGGCTACGGACTCAACACGACCTACGGCACAAGCGCCGGCACGCAGGACTTCGACTCCGTTGACGAGTCCGACGTGATCTTGGTGATCGGCGCCAACCCGACCGACGCTCATCCGGTGTTTGGCTCGCGTATGAAAAAGCGGCTGCGCGACGGCGCCAAGCTGATCGTTGTCGATCCGCGCAAGATCGATCTGGTCCGCTCGCCACACATCAAGGCGGACTATCACCTGCCTTTGCGGCCCGGAACCAACGTGGCGGTGGTCACGTCGCTGGCGCATGTTGTCGTCACCGAAGGGTTGATGGACGAGGCATTTATCCGCGAGCGCTGCGAGTGGGATGAGTTTCAGGAGTGGGTCGCGTTCGTATCCGATCCGCGCCATTCGCCCGAGGCCATCGAGAAGATTTCGGGCGTTCCGGCCGAGGCGATCCGCGGCGCCGCACGCCTCTATGCGACCGGCGGCAACGCCGCTATCTACTATGGCCTCGGCGTGACCGAGCACAGCCAGGGCTCCACGACGGTGATGGCTATTGCCAATCTCGCCATGGCCACCGGCAATGTCGGCCGCAACGGCGTTGGCGTGAACCCCTTGCGCGGTCAGAACAATGTGCAGGGCTCCTGCGACATGGGCTCCTTCCCGCACGAACTGCCCGGCTACCGGCACATCTCCGAAGGGCATACGGTCGAGATGTTCGAGTCCCTCTGGGGCCGTCCGCTCGATAAGGAGCCGGGCCTGCGCATCCCCAACATGATCGACGCCGCTCTCGACGGCTCGTTCAAGGGCCTCTACATCCAGGGAGAGGATATTCTCCAATCCGACCCGAACACCCAGCACATGGCCGCCGGCCTTGCCGCGATGGAATGCGTGGTGGTGCAGGACCTGTTCCTGGTCGAGACGGCGAACTATGCCCATGTGTTCCTTCCAGGTTCGACCTTCCTCGAGAAGAACGGCACCTTCACCAATGCCGAACGCCGCATTCAGCTGGTCCGCAAGGTGATGGCGCCGATCAACGGCTACGAGGACTGGGAGATTACCCAAATGCTGTCCAACGCTTTGGGCTATCCGATGCACTACGATCATCCCTCGCAGATTATGGATGAGATCGCGCGTCTGACCCCGACCTTCGCCGGCGTCTCCTTCGCGAGGATCGACGAGCTAGGCTCGGTGCAGTGGCCGTGCAACGAGGCGGCGCCGGAAGGCACGCCGATCATGCATGTCAACGGGTTCGTGCGTGGCAAGGGCAAGTTCGTCATCACCGAGTATGTCGCGACGGACGAGAAGTCCGGTCCGCGGTTCCCGCTGCTGCTCACCACCGGCCGCATCCTGACGCAATACAATGTCGGCGCGCAGACGCGGCGCACGGACAATGTGGTCTGGCATGAGGCGGATCGTCTCGAGATCCATCCGTTCGATGCCGAAAACCACGGAGTCCGCGACGGAGACTGGGTGAAGATCACCAGCCGTACCGGCGAGACGACTTTGCGGGCGCTCGTCACCGAGCGCGTGGCGCCTGGCGTCGTCTACACCACGTTCCATCATCCGACGACGCAGGTGAACGTGGTGACGACCGAGTTCTCCGACTGGGCCACCAACTGCCCCGAATACAAGGTGACGGCCGTTCAGGTCGCGCCGTGCAATGGGCCGTCCGAATGGCAGGAGGAGTACGAGGAACTATCGAAGGCCGCACGCCGCATCGCGGAGCCTTTGGAGGCGGCGGAGTAATCTCCGCCCCTCACCTCATCCAACGGAGAGCCTCAAGCTTATGAAGCCCGAAAATCTCGTCCATATGGCAAACCAGATCGGCAAATTCTTCCAATATCAACGGAAGGACGAGATCGTTCCCGGCATCGCCAACCACATTCGGAAATTCTGGGAACCCCGTATGCGCACCGCGATCTTCGCCTATATCGATCAAGGCGGAGACGGACTCGATCCACTCGTCAAAGAGGCGCTCGTCCATCTCAAGGAGAGACGAGAGGTGACCGAGACGAGCTTCCGGGGCACAGAAGCATCGTAAGATACGTGCTTCTGTCGGCCCCGTTCGCGTCGCCCCGGCGTGCGTGCCCTCGATGCGGGCCCGTGCTGAGGTAGGGTCTGAATCTAAGGTCTAGACGTCCGGCTTGCCCGGCATTACCGCGACGCCCCAAGGCAGACGTCCCACCGGCACGGATTTCGTGGCTTTCAACGTGTCCACGTCAATGATGGTCATGTCGTTGGTGAGCCCGTTCGCGACATAGTACTTCTTGCCGTCGGAGCTGAGTTCGCCGTGCCAGGGACGCTGGCCGACCAGGATATAGTCGACAACTTCCTTCTTCGCGGTGTCGATGACCGCGACGCGATTGGACGGTCCCAGCGGCACCAACATCATTTTGCCGTCGCGAATGAAGTCCATGCCGACCGGTTGAAGCTGCTCGGGACGAACGCCGGGCACCTCGAAGCCAATCTTCTTGGTGATCTCCCAGGTCGCCGGATCGATCACCGAAATAGTGCCGCCAACCTCTGAAGAAACCCAAAGCTCCTTGCCGTCCTTACTCCACTTCGCCTCGCGCGGTCGCGAGTCGACCAGGACGTTGGCGATCAGCGTGTGGGTTGCGTTGTCGATGATGTGGGCCATGCTCGTGCTTTCCGAGGTGGCCGCGGTGTATTTGTTGTCGGGACTCACGGCCATGCCTTCGGGCTCGACGCCCACAGGCACTTCAGCCAGAACCTCGCCCGTTGCGATATCCATGATCGTAACGAGGCTGTCGTCCTCGTTGGCGATGTAGATGATCTTCCCATCCGGATCGACGTCCATCAGTTCTGGATCAGGACCGCTTTCCAACTGGCGGGTGATTTTGAGCGTTTTGGTGTCAATGACGTCGATGATGTCGCCGTCGCCTGCCGCCACGAATAGCTCCTTGAAGTCTGGGCTCAAGACGATGCCGCGCGGCCGGCGGGCAGTTTTGATGGTGTCGATCGTCTTCAGGGTCTCGCCGTCGACGACAGTGATCGTGTTGTCTTTTTCGTTGGACACGAAGATCGTTTCGGCATGCGCCACGGAGGCTGAGCCTAGAAGGAGCGCTGTCGCGCAAGCGGTAGCAAGGCTGAAGCGTTTCATGAGGATCCCTTTGCAGATGCTTACTTAAATTTGCACTTGGATTCGGGCTTATCAAAACCGAGCGTGTCGGTAACGTACTTTGGATGCAGGAATCCTTCCTGCGGCGACGTCGTCACGGGTACGCGCGTACCGCCACCAAGAATGATCGGCTGACGGAGCTGGTGGTCCCATGTCCGGAAGTTCATGGCTTGCCCCTTATAGGCAGCGAGCTTGAAATCGTCCGAGAGCATGTAGGCCTTTACCTCTTTTGGATCGACACTCCCAGTGTTCTTGAGTGTGTCGGACAGCGAGCGGAAGGCGATCCAGGCGAGGTAGTCTCGCTCAACCGGCTGCCGCTTCGCAAGCTTTGGTAGCGCATTCTGGAACCGCATGGCGCCGTATTCCGTGTAGGACGGATCCCACGCAAGTGCTTGCAAGCCTTGCGTTCCCACTACGGGCCGCGGGCTATAGGTACGGTAGGCCAGGTAGTCGCCGAAATCGTCATCGCTGTTGACGACCCAAACGATGTCATGCTCGGGAGCGCGCTGGGTCTCCTCGGCCATCTGCGTTTGGATTTGCTGGTGGCCGGAGTCCAGGTTCCGGGCGCCGGGCGGCAATTTATAGAGATGATCCTCGACGACTTTCCCGCCAAACCGCCCCGCTGCGCGTTTCACCTGCGCCGCATAGTCCTGATCCTTGCCGGTGTCGCGGCGGATGAGGAACCAGCGCGGCCATTTCTTCCAGATCATGTACTGCGCGATCGCGTCCGCGCGCTGAGCATAGTCAGGTGCGATATGGAAGACGTTTCGGCGGCACTCCTCCTGGCGCAGTTTGGTCGCGCTGGAGCGGACATTCATGAAGATGGCGTCCTTGGCTTCGGGTAGATCGGCCACCGTCAGGAGATCCTCCGGCTCGAGGTCGGCAAGGAAGAATCGGTGGCCCGCCGCCAGCGCTTCCTTGGCCTGTGCGACGACATCTCCGTCCTCCGGAACGATACCCTCCTCCAATTCGAACCTGTTGCCGAGGAACGACCCGGCCTGGTTCGCGTCGTTCAGGGCCAGCCGTGCGCCTTGGACGCCTTTGTCTTCGATGACCTCTTCGGCATAGGAAAGCGGCAACGGTTCCTCGTATTTCTTGCCGAGATAGTACGCGCGCATCAGCTTCTTCTCACCGGCGGCCGGCACCGCGGCGCTTTTGGCTTTCGGCGGCTCGCCGGCATCTTCCGCGAGCCCGGGAAACGTCCCAGCCATCGTCAATGCCGACAGGAACGCCACAAAGGTCATCCCCAACCGGCCGGTGCGCCACCGCAGGGGAACACGCAAACTCAGAATCATATCTCGAACGTTTCCGTAGCTGGTTGTCGTCGGAAGGCATTGCGCCGTTCTGTCTCAGACCTTCCAACGCTTGACCGTCCGCGTCATATCCAGCGGGACACCGTTCACTCGTCTCGTGGGCAACGCTCGGTCAACCGTGAAGGCTCAATTCACAAATTGGTACGGAGACCTCACCGAACCAATGCCAAGCGTTAGCAATCTTTGTTGCCAATAGCCGCCGTGTGCGACAGGACCGCGATACCCAACCCGGGTCGTGGCGCGCGTTCCAAATACGTGCGAACGCGGTGTAACGCAGCGCTATCGGCCGGATCGCCGCCGTGGCGCACGCGGCAGTAGACCGCCAGCGCCTGTACCGGCATCTCCTTCGCCGGAGATCACTTCTTGAACTTGCACTTGGACTCGGGCTCATCGAAGCCGAGCGTGTCGGTAAGATTCTTGGGATGCAGGAACCCTTCCTGCGGCGAGGTGGAGACGGGCACACGCGTGCCGCCACCCAGAATGATCGGCTGCCGCATTTGGTGATCCCAGGTGCGGAAGCTCAGCGCCTGACCCTTGAACGCCTCAAGCTTGAAGTCTTCGGACAGGAGATAGTCCTTCACGTCCTTCGGCTTGACCTTGCCAGACTTCATGGCTGCTTCGGACAACGATCGGAAGCCGAGCCATGCCGTGTAGTCGCGCTCCACAGGCTTGCGGTTGGCGAGACGGGGAATTGCATTTTGGAAATGCATCGCGCCCGACTCCGTATAGGACTTATCCCAAGCGGTAGCCTGGAGCCCCTGAGTGCCCACCACCGGCCGCGGCAGCGTGGTGCGGTACATCAGATAGTCGCCGAAATCGTCGTCACTGTTGATGGCCCAAACAACGTCGTGTTCCGGCGCACGTTCGGTCTCCTGCGCCATCTGCTGCTGGATCTGCTGGTGGCCCGAGTCGAGGTTCCGGGCGCCGGGCGGCAGATCGTAGAGGTGATCCTCAACCACCTTGCCGCCAAAGCGTGCGGCGGACCGCTTCACCATCGCGAGGTAGTCCTGGTCCTCCGGGGTGTTGCGGCGGATGACGTACCATTTCGGCCACTTCTTCCAGATCAGGTATTGCGCCAGCGCGTCGGCCCGCATCGCGTAGTCCGGAATGACATGGAACACGTTCTGCCGGCAGTCCTCCTGGCGCAGCCGCGTGGCGCTGGAGCGGACGTTCATGAAGATCGCGTTCTTGGCTTCGGGCAGATCGGCCACGGCCAGCAAATCGTCAGGTTCGAGATCGGTAAGGAAGAACCTGTGGCCCGATGCCAGCGCTTCCTTGGCCTTGGCGACGATGTCGCCATCCTTCGGTACGATGCCCTCGTCGAGTTCAAACGAATAGCCGACGAAATTGCCAGCCCTGTTCGCCTCCTTCAGCATGAGGCGCGCACCTTGAATACCTTTGTCGGTGACAACCTCCTCGGCATAGGAGAGCGGCAGCGGCTCGTCGTAGGCCTTGCCGAGGTAGTAGACGCGCATCAGCTTCTTGTTGTCAGCGGGAGCCGCAGGGCCCTTGGACTCGTCCGCGGGCTTCGCCGGCGCTTCGGCAGCCGGGCTCTGAACGGACGGCGTGTCCGCCGCCTCCTCGGCTGCGGCAGGCAGCCCTGCGGCGACGCCGAAAGCAATGCCGACGATCAAATACGCACCGATCAGAGCAGGAAATCTCGAACGAAGCGGCTGCATCGATTCCTTTGGCGTTTCCCGTCCGGCGCGGAGCATTCTCATTCGCGATCCTGCAGGTGTATCGTCTGTCCCCGACTGACTCACTATTGGCTCTCTGCCCTGCCAAATGCGGCTGGCGCATTGCCAGCTTGGCCGAGACCAAATTTGAAATTGAATATATGGACTTCGCCAACGGCCTTCTAGGCCGTGGCAAAAACATTACCAAGGTTTCAGAATGCGGAAAGGCCGCCGCGCCCTATCCGGGTGCGGCGGCCTTCTCAAACTGTCGGGGACGATCGAAGCGTCCCTACTCCGTCTTGCTGCCAGGCGTCTGCGCCGGCTTGTCTACATCTTTCATGGAGTTCGGGTTCTTGACACGAATGAACGAAATCACCTTCCACAAGTCGTCCGATGTCTTAATGATGTTTCCGAAAGGCGGCATCGGGCCGGTCACGATTTCCTTCCTGACGCGCGTGTAGCCCTGCTTCTGCAGTTCGTCGGAGCCCTCCGAGATCAGACGGAACAGCGTGTCGTCGTCGGCACCGTACACGAACGTATCGTTCGTCAGCGGTGGGCACATGCCGCCACCGCCACCGCCACCGTGGCAACCATTGCAGCTGAATGAGAGGTACTTATGCTGCCCCTCCGCTTCTAAGGCCGCCGTGTCGTCGTTGTAAGGATTGTGCAGGCCGCCGATCGGCGTTTTCTTAATGAGTTCCAGAGGCGGCGTCTGGTCGTCTTTCGGACAGCACTCCTCGGCCTTGGCGGTTCCGGCAAACACGCTCATGGCGCCCACGAAGGCGACTGTCAGTACTCCAATGATAATTTTGCGCACGGTACGTCTTCCTTACCCTAGTTTGAGTTTTGGTTGAGCCTATCGAAATCAAAAAGCCTAATCCGACCTTCCTCGGGGGCACTCGGCGACGCGGCCCCAAAGAGGGCCAGTCCGGGCCAACACTAGCGTCTTCGAAGCCGATTGAGTCAGAAAAAAGTCGAAAAATGATCTACAGGCGCACGGCTTAAGCGGCACATAAGAATACCAAGCGATGCCCGGCCCGCGAAGACCTCGGCAATCCGCGTTGCCCTCCACGCTCTCATCGGTTTGAGTGAGACGTCCTCCCGTTCATACCCATTAGGCTGTTTTTCGTGGGCTGATCGGCCGGTTTGCGAACGTCGTAATCGAATCCGGAATATGCGCGGGAAGACGGCTGCCGCGGCTCGGCATTGCCCCCTGGGGGCCGTGGCAGCTCTAGGAGTGACTTACTGGGTGATCTCGAAATCCATGCCTTCGAACGTGTAGCGCGGCACTTGAATCCAGACCCCGTCTTCCTTCACCGGAACCTTGTGGATCTTCACGTCCGATACGTCGAGCCGGCCGCTCTTTTCATCGACCCAGAAGTCGATGTCATAGTATTCGTCTTTGCTGCCCATCCTGCGGAAGTCGGTGCAAGCGAAATAGTGCCCTTCCTTTTTGAGGTAGCGGATGGGCTGATGCATCTCGACGAATTCGAGGGGAATGGTCTCACCCGTCTTGTCGTCCTTTAGCTCAAGGGCACCGTTGGCATCCTTGTTCTTGGCGATGTAGTTGTGGATCGCGCTCATAACGTGCCAGGCACGCACCACCTCCATGTCGCCCGGATGTTCCTGAACCGGGAGCCACCACCAGGCCACCGGTAACCGCGTGACCATGATATAGCCGTCGCCGTCCCGCTTGGGGCCCTTCTGCACGCGGATGTCGATCAGGTCGAGACTGTCCCCATCCCGCTGCGGCTTGAACCAGAAATCGAGCGCGTACTGTTTGCGGGGATCGTCCTTGTCGTGAAAGATCGCGTTCGCGAACCAGCCATATCCCTTCATGCCCCGCACGACCCGCATCTTCTCATAAACGAGGTTCAAGTCCTCATCGAGCTTCGGATCGTGGAAGACGAACACGCCGTCTTTGGAACGCTCCTTGATGACCTGCTCGGTGCGCTGTGTGACCGAGGCGTCGTCGAAGTCGGGATAGTCCGCCGCCATGACGGGAACCGCCACGCCTAAGCAGAAGGCCACGGCAACAGCCGCGGCCCCCCATCGTCTCAAAGCGCTCGTAACCATGGCACTCATTGTTTCGCCGTTACGCCACCTGTGTCCGCAGCCTTCGAAGGCACGCCCGTGCGGGACAGGGACAGCACCCGAATGGCTTGAGACGCTTCCTTGTTGTCGTTGAGATTGGCGATGTCATCGGCAGTTTGGCCGCGCTCGTTCTTGAGAGCCGCGTTGGCGCCGGCATCCATTAGAAGTCCGATCATCGGCGCGCTGTTATTGGCGGCGGCGACCATCAACGCCGTCGTGCCGTCCTTCGCCTGCGCGTCGACATTCGCGTCCTCCTCGATCAGAGCTTTGGCGATGTCTGTCGGCCGTACGCTGCCCGGAAGAAAGACGGAGCCCTCAGCAGGTCCGGTTTGCGCGGCGACGATCATCAGCGGGGTCAAGCCTCTTGCGCCTGACGCGACGCTGACATCGGCACCGCCTTCCATGAGGGCCTTGGCTGCCTCGTATTTGCTCTCGGCCAGGGCGAGCGCGAGCGGCCGGAAATCCTCCTGGCCGGGCTCTTCCACATTCGCGCCATGCTTGATCAGGACCTGGATCGAAGGCACGTGATCGCGCATCAGAGCGGCCGCAAGAGGCGTAATGCCGTTCTCGTCGTGGAGGTTGGGATCGGCGCCCAGTTCGACCAATAGACCGATCGTCTTGTCGTGGCGCTGGCGGGCCGCGTTGGTCAACGGGGTCCATCCTTGAAGATCGGGCTTGTTCACGTCCGCGCCCTTGGACACCAAGAACTTGATACGGTCAGGATCGTTGGCGATCAGCGCGTTGCTCAGTTCCTGATTGGGGTCGGCCCCCTCTTCGAGCCAGCCTTCAAGCTTCTCTTTCGTCACGATCTGATCGGGAGAGGCAAGATCCGGCCGGGCTTCGTATTTCTGATCCGCGAGCTTGATGTAGCTGCCATGGGCCGGCAAGTCGCCAGGTACGTAGCACTTGCTGCATTGAACCAGCGGAACGCCGTACTCCCTCAAGATCGCTTCGATCTCGTCCGCCTTGTCGTCCATAGCCCATTCGAGGAGATATTTGAGGAAGACGTCCGTCTTCCGCACGCCGAGGGCCATTTCGAACTCCAACGGCACCGTATCGTCGTCCAGATTGATCGGAACGATATCGACGGGCTCGTGCTTCATGGTCTTGACCCACCCGGCGAAGGGACCGTAGACGGCCGCCACGTCGATCTCGCCATTCAACATTTTCTGGATGACATACCAGGGCTGATTCTCCGGCACGAGATCGCCGTCATGGGTCTGAAGCTGGAGCTTGACGTTGTCGACGATACCGCGCTTGGCAAGAGCTCGCCGCACACCTGACGTCTGGAAAACGCCGATCGTGAGATCCTTCAGCTTCGGATCGTTCAAGCCCGACAATTTCAAACCCTTGTCGTTCCGGTAAACCAGAACGTAGGGCGTCTTGTAGACCGGCTCCGTCGTTAGCAGCCGCTCGTAGCCTTTGGGAATATCGAACATCACATCGCAAAGGCGCTCGTCGAAGGTCGAACGCGTCAGTCCACGCTCGATGAAGGGTTGCCAGTGATACTTGATCTCGGCGCCGGTCGCATCGGCAAGCAACTCGGCCATCTTGTTCTGAAAGCCCTCTCTTTGAATGTTCGAGAGCGGCATGTTTCCGGGATCGGCGCAGACGTTCAGCGTCTGGAGCTTCTTGCCCTTGTAGGCGGCCTTCGCGGCGGCACGGATCGCAATGTGCTCGCTCGGTGTGAGCTGTTCGTAGGTCTTGTTGAGATCGCGCCGGATCTGCTTGCTTTCGGCGGCATGCGCGGAGGCTGCGCCAAGTGCAAGCGCGGCGACCGTAAGGGTCGTGGTGATGGATGGGTAACGGAATGACACGGACTATCGCCTCAACTTGTAAGGCAGGCCGGGTGGCGGGAGGTGCTCCCGCCAGGCGTACCCGCCGTGGGGGGTCTGATCGTCCCGGATATATAAGAGAGAGGCGCCCGATGCCACAAGGGCATCGGGCGCCGTTAATCTAGACGTTACGAGAGTTTAATTACTCGTAGACGCGGAAGACGTTGAGCTCACCACCCTGCGGAATGAACTGCAGGCCAGCAGCCTTCGTCATGGCGGTAGCACCGATGGCGCCGAACTTGTCGCTCAGGTCCAGACCAGCGGTGACCGGAAGACCGATCCAGCCGCCAATGCCGGAATACACGCCAACATACTGCTTGTCGCCAGTCTTGTACGTGATCGGGTTGCCGATGATGCCCGAACCCAGCTTGCGGCTCCAAAGAACCTTGCCGGACTCGCGGTCGACCGCGCGGAAATCACCGCCGAGCGAACCGTAGAACATCAGACCACCGTCGGTGACCATCGTACCGCCCCAGTTCGGATACGGATCCGGGATCTCCCAGATCGTCTTACCCGTCAGGACGTCGTACTTCTTGATCTTGCCGGTGGTGCCGGGCTTCTCAGGATACATGTACACGTTCGCGAACACGTAGACCGTGCCCTGGTTCGTGTGCGTGCGCTCCTGAGGCTCCAGCTCCATGCACCAGTTGTTGGTGGGCATGTAGAAGATGTTCGGCTCCTTCGGATCGACCGAACCAGGCTGCTGGTCCTTGCCGCCCATGGCAGACGGGCAAGCAGAGACGTTGCGGCCGACTTCAAGCGGCGAGTGGTCACGGACCTTGATCGGGCGGCCGGTCTTCATGTCGATCTTCTCGGCCCAGTCCACCGTCACGTATTTCGTGGCGCGCAGAAGGGTACCGTCGGTACGATCGAGCACATAGGCAAAGCCGTTGCGGTCGAAGTGCGTGAGAGCCTTTACCTTCTTACCGTCGATATCCATGTCGGTAAGGAAGTTCTCGTTGATGCCGTCATAGTCCCACTGATCGAAGGGGGTCATCTGGTAAGCGAAGACAGCCTCGCCGTTTTCGATCTTACGAGCGAAGATCGTCATCGACCATTTGTTGTCGAACGCACCAGTGTTGCACTCTTCGTGGGTCTTGTCGGGGCAACGATAGGACGGGCTCCACAGGCCGGGGTTACCGGTCGAGTAGTAGACCAGCTTCAGCTCGGGATCGTAGGAATACCAGCCCCAAGCAGCGCCACCGCCAATCTTGTAGTCCTCACCGGGGAAGGTCTTCATACCAAGATCCTCACCAGCCTGACCGTATTGGGGGTTGGCCTTGTTGGTCTCGGGCGTCAGGCACACGTCCTTGTCGGAACCCGTGCTGTGGCATACCCAAGCTTCGGAACCGTCGGACAGATTGAACGCGGCGACACGGCCACGGGCGGCGAACTCGTCACCACCGAAGCCCATGAACACCTTGTTGTCTGCGATCAACGGAGCCGGGGTGATGGTCTCACCCTTCTCGGGATAGGCGTATTTGACGACCCAGGCTTCCTTGCCGGTCTGACCGTCGAGGGCAATCACGAACCCGTCGAGCGTGCCATACACGAACTTGCCGTCGGCATAGGAACCGCCGCGATTGACGGTGTCGCAGCAAGCGCGCGGCACGGCCGATTCGTCGCGATCGGTCTTCTTCACATAGGACCAAACCTGCTTCGGATTGTCAGGATCCGACAGATCGAGAGCCTGAACAACGTTACAGTTGGCCATGGACGGGCAACCGGAAACCATGAACAGCATGGTCTTGCCACCGACATCCTTGATCACAAGCGGCTGACCCTCATGACCGCGAAGGGCATTGGTGCCCTGCAGCCAAGTCATCTGCAGCTTGTTCACGTTGTCCTTGTTGATGTCGGAGAGCGTGCTGTGACGCGTCAACGCGAAATCGCGACCAGGGGCGGGCCACTGGTCGGGATCAGCCATACGCTTCAGCTGCTCCTCGTCGGTATTCATAGCCGACGCCTGACCAGCCAAACCCATCGTCACAGCGACGAAGGTGCCAGCCAGAACACCATACTTCAGTTTCATATCTTTCTCCTCTCCCTAGCTACTCAGTTCACCGAAACGAAATCTGAGCAATTCTGATTGCCGCAACCGTCGCACGCTTGAGTAGTACTCAAGCGTCCTTGGGCCTTAGCAAGTTTCCAAGCTGTCAACGTGTCTGTGGAAATTGGAGGCTGCCAGAAAACGCGGAAGCAAAAAAATCCGCCTCGCGCCCGCTCCTGGCGGCGGGTTCTCCCATGTACACAACACGCGGTGACACCTCACGAGGAATTTGAGCCCGACCCTTGGCAAGTCACGTTGCGTCCGTTCTTTTCGTGGAACTACGCTTCTCACTCATTGCCGAGCAACACGCTCATAATTGCCAAATGTAATGCCAATGCAAGTGAAATGTGCCCCTGGTAACGAATTCTACCAAATGAGTTTTTCATTTGTTGCGCCGCACCAATTGCGCCGATTGCCTCGCTGTAAAGCGCAATAAGGTACCAATTCGGGCCTCCTGTTTGCGGCGCACAGTCGACTAATCCAAAGCCGGATCAAGTCGGTATGGGACCAAAGCGGGCAATGCACGATGTGGAGAATCACCGGCTGCGGTGATGTGGCTTACGGAAGCGTCTTTCCGTTCGCGGCCGGCAGATGCTGTATCGCGATCCGCATGAGTTCGGGCAACGTACGCACACCAAGCTTCGATTTGAGCTGCGTGCAGGTGTTCGCGACCGTCTTGTAACTAACGTGCAGATGCTCGGCGATGACGCCATATGGCTTTCCTTCGGCGACGAGCGCCAATGTCTGCAACTCACGGACGGTCATGCGACGCAACGGATTGGTCGTTCCGCGCGCTTCCATGAAGGCGACCTCGGACGCGAGATCGTGGCTGAGATAGGGACGATTCTCGCGCACCCTCCGGAAGGCGGTCTGCACTTCTTCCGGCGGTGTGTCTTTCAGGACGTAGCCCGTCGCACCGACTTCGAGGGCACGCGACACGATCACCGGATCGGAGTGCATGGTGAAGACCAAGATCGGCGTCTCCTGGTCGTGAAGGCGCAAGCGCCGAATAAACGACAAGCCGCCGAGCGAGCCGCTATGCATGGCAAGGTCGACAATGATCACGTCCGGCTTTTGGGTTCGATAGGCGCGAAAGCCGTCCGCCAAACTTTCCGCCTGATAAATATGTTCCACGCCGACATCCTCGAGAAGCTGGCGGCATCCCTGCAGAACGATTGGATGATCGTCGATGACGAGAACCTTTGTCATGCTCGCTCCCTAACCAACTCGGGCACCCTCGCGGGCGCCGCCGTTTCCTTCTTCGTTTGCTTGATGGGAATTTCGACCCGAACGGCCACCCCTTTCGGTTCCGCCTTCTCGACGGTGCAAACGCCGCCCAAAGACCGCACGCGTTCCGTCATGGTCGTGAGCCCGAAACCCTTGGGCGTTGCGGGCGCCATCCCCTGGCCGTCGTCCGAGACGGTCAGACGGACTTCACCGCTATCGCTGCCGCCGTTCCTCCGGCTCAATTCTGCGAGTTTCACCGAGACATTTTTCGCTTCGCCGTGGCGGATCGCATTAGTGATCGCTTCCTGGATGCAGCGGTAGATGGTGAGATCAGCCGTCTCCCCATAGGATTTTGCCAGCGGTCCCACGTCGGTGTGGATCTGCGTGTCGGGGTGACTGCTTTGCATCCGCGCGGTGAGTTCGACGATGAGGTCGGCAAGCTTGACCTGACCGAGCGGTCCCGGCCGCAGCTTCTTGAGAAGTGCCCGGTTCATCGCCTTCAACCGCTCGGCGATCGACAATATCTCTCCGGCGCGGCTGGAGATCTTCGTCGCCTTGTCGCCGGACAACTGCCCGGCCGTGGTCTGGATCGACGAAGCATTGGCGGCAATGCCGAACAGGCACGGCCCAGCCTCGTCGTGAAGCTCGTTGGCAATCGCCCGCCGCTCGGCCTCCTGAACGTTGATGAGCTGCCGGTAAAGACTTTCGTTTTCCTCGCGGGCGACATTGAGGGCGCTCGCCAGCGTGTTGAAGCGGCCGGTGATGACGGCGAGTTCCTTGACCTTCGACGGCGGAAGGCGGGCTTCGTACTCTCCGTCCTCGAGTTGGTGCATGCCCTTCGACAGGCTCGCAAGCGGATCCAGCACGCGCCCTAGTACGAGGTAGAGAACGACAAGCACGATGGCGTTGATCGCGAGCCAAATCAGAGCGAGCGAAGAGAAGTCCTGCCACGCTTCGGCGATCTCGTCCGCCGGCTCGCCAAGAATAATGATCGGATGCGTTCCATCCGGAAGTAGCCGTACTTTCCGCTGGACGACCTCGGGATGAACCAACGCGACAAACCACCTAGGCGCATATGGTCTAGCGATCCCGCTCGCACGGCTATTCGGCGAAATAATCGCCAACTGGCCCGACGCGCTCATGAACATGATCCGGACGTGCCGCAAATGCTTCAGAAGCGGAGGGAGTTCGTCATCGAGGCGGTCTAGCTTGCCTTGCGATCCGAGATCCTTGAGCGTCACGTCAACGAAGCGCTCCGCGACTTCGAGAGATGCGTCCATCTCCACCTTCGTCGCTGTCCGCGTGTTGAGAATCGACACCGCACCCGCGATCAAAGCGGCTAGGAAATTAATTGCCGCCACAACCACTATAAGTTGGGTTCGAACAGGCTGATCGTACCAGAGCTTCTGCAACACTCTAAGAACGTCTCCATGGCGAAACCGACCTTGCAGTCAAGCAATGGGTCGAAGTCTATTGGCAGATACCCGCTCCAGGGCACATGTTCAAAACCCCGCCTTCCAGGGCTTCAGCACTGCTTAAGGCTTTGGGATTCCAAGGCCAGCTACGTGTAGTCCACGCCGGGCGCCGCCAAATGGCAATGGCAATCGTGGCAATAGAATTGCCAAATATTCCCGGCCATCGCCGGGAATATGGTGTCCGGTCCCTTGATTTCACCCCGCCGCGGCGAACGCGCGTCTTCGGCCCATCGGCCCAATGGAACCGAACCGCCATCCAGCGGTTGTCTTTGCGTATGAAATGGCGCGGAGAACAACACCGCGTAGAGATGCCGGCCGCCCCGGACCGGCCTTAATCTTTCTTAACAATTCGAGCGTCATCGTCCGGAAACTCATGAAGCGGAAGACCGCATCAGAACAACGCTGACTAACTGCTGGCCGCAGACGGTCGTAGAACCCGAAGGGCCATATTGAGAGGAGAACGATCGATGAAACTCGCGAAACTGACATGCGCGGCGATCGCGCTGACCTTTACCCTTGGCGTTGGCGCCGCCAACGCCGAAGACAACGCGCTAGACGCCGATGCGTGCAAGAAAGTCTGGGCCATGGCCTCTCCAAACGGCGAGACGCTGTCCAAGGACAAGGCTGTCGACTACGTGACCAACTTCGAGATGGTCGACAGCAATACGGATGCAGCGATCGATGCGGATGAGTTCAATGCTGCTTGCAGCAAAGGCTTGGTCAAGGCCGACGCAGCCACCGCCAAGGACATGAACTAGGCGAAGGCCAAAACCGATCGCCAAGAAACAGGATGGGGTGCGGGCCACGCGTTCGCCCCCATTTCTTTTGCCGCATGCGGGAACCGGCGAACGATGCGACCGTTTTCTTCATGCGTGTCGTCTTTCCCGCATGTCCCACGGTGCCTCCTGCCAGCGATTCTGTGCGAACGCATGGAACTGACCGGATTGGGCTCGCGCGGTGCGCGGTTTGACGCGTTGACCTCGCCAACCGCCCCGGAAGAAAGACACATTGTTCCCGCATGGGACCGTCTACTGAACCGGCCCCCCGAGGCCTTCACCAATAGGAGCGAAGACCGATGAAATTCATGAAGATCACCACCACCGCGACGGCTTTGATGCTTGCCATGGGCGTTGCGGCCGCGCAGGCCGGCGACGTCCGAGATGGCGCGGAGAAGGTGACCGACGGCGCTGCTCAAGGAACTGTCGGCGCCGCCAAGGGCGCGGGCGAAGGTGCCGTAGACGCCGGCAAGAGCGCTGTCGAGGGCGTCGGCGGCATGGCCAAGGGCGCTGCGGAGATGACCAAGAATCCCGTCAAGGGTGCGGCGGATGTCGGTAAGAGCGCGGTGGGCGGCACGGTCGGCGTCGCCAAGGGCGTCGGCGAAGGCGCTCTAAACGCCGGCAAGAGCGTCGTCGGCGGAGCCGCAAACATCGTCGGAGGCGCCGGCAAGATGACCAAGGGCGCCGTCGAAGGCGTGACCGGCAGCGGCAATTAGCCCACCAATCCGTTTCGAAGAAGTAGATTGAGGGTGTGTGATGCCAAGCGGCGCGCACACCCTTTTGCTACGACTTGGGAGATCGTCGCCTTAACCGGCACAACGAATTTCAACACAGGGAGTATTTGACTAATGACACTTACGAAGAACGCCTGCATCGCGCTGGCATTGACTGCTGGCCTGGGCCTCGGCACGGCCCACGCCGAAGAGAGCTGGTTCGACAGCATCAAGAGTGCGCTGGGCATGTCGGAAAAGAGCGCCGAAGGCGCGGCCGCCGACACGGAAGCTGCGGCGGAGACCGCCGGAGACTCCGCTGAGCAGGCGGCAGATAGCGCGGCCGGAGCCGCCGAGAATGCCGCCTCCGGCGCGGCCAATATGACCGAAGACGCGATCGAAGGCGCCGCCGGTATGGCCAAGGACGCCGGACGTGGCGCGGTCGATATGGGCAAGGAGATGACTAAGGATGCCGCAGGCATGGGCGATGCCGCCGGCGGCATGGTTGACAGCGCGGTCGAAGGCGCCGCCGGCATGGCCAAGGAAGGCTCCGACGCCGCGGTGGACATGGGTAAGGAGATGACCAAGGACGCCATGGGCATGGGCAAGGACCCGCAATAAGCCCGCGGCCCATACCCGCACATGAAAACTCAAGGGCGCGCGATGCAAAACAGCTCGCGCGCTCTTTTTGTCAGTGGCTCATCAACACCGCGACATCGGTGTTGCGGAGAACATAGTCGGTGGCGCCCCCGAAAACCCATTCCTGCCAGCGCCAGCGCCCATACCCGCCCATGACGAGAAGCACGCCGGACCCCGCCTCTTCGAGGATGGCATCGCCGACGTCTCTGTCTCCGAGCCGAACCGATTGCAGCTCGACCGGCAGGCAGGCCGCCGCCAGATAGTTGGCCATCGCCAACGCGGTTTCGTCTTCCTCTTCGCCTTCCTCGATAAGGCTGACGAGCCGCACAAGGCTCGCTCCTTCGAGAAACGGTCCAGCGCACGCGACCGCACGCGCCGATTCCACCGCATCCTTCCAGGCGATGACGATGGTGTCTCCGATATTGCCGCCCGCCTCGTCAGGCACGAACAGCACCGGCCGGCCCGACGAGAACAGCGCCGCATCCCGCGCCTCGTCGAACATCTCGTCATCGGCCGCGGCGACGGTGGGCAGCACGCTGAAATCGGCGGTCTTGCTACGCTGGGCAACGGCCGGCCCTACTAGACCCTCGACCGTCAGAAGCTGCGATTCGACATCGGCCCACTTGGCCGACGTCTTTTCGAACCACGCGGTTGCCTCCTTCTCCTCGACGTCGACCTGCTTCCTGGACACGTCCAGGTAGGCCTCGAAATAAATCGGGCTAAGTTCGGTCGCGTAGGGCAGTCGCTGCGACGGCGGCGGACAGGGATGCAGGACTTCCAGCTCTGCTTCGAAGCGGCGGGCCAGGCCGAACGCCGCGTCCGCACAGGCACTCGTCGTGCCCTTCGCATTGATCGGCAGCAACACTCTTACAGGTTTCACGGGACACCTCCAAAGCACTGCCACGATTGGTTGTTAGGCTCTTTTACCATCCTTTGGGACGCATTGACCCAGCGCAAAGAAGACGCTCGCCTTTTCTCCGCATTTGAGAGCAGAATAGGCAACACTATTTGAGAAATCGAGACGCAGTCAGGAGGCGCTTTATGGACTTTCCCTTGGATATCAGCTTCCGCAATATGGACCCTTCCCCGGCCGTCGAGGCCCGAATTCGCGAGAAGGCAGCCAAGCTTGAGAGGCTCTACAACCGCATTGTCGGTTGCACCGTTGTCGTCGAAGCGCCGCACCGGCATCAGCACAAGGGCAAGCTCTACAACGTGCATATCGATATCAGCGTTCCTGGAAAGGATTTGGTCGTGGACCGCGCCAAGCCGCAGGATCATGCGCACGAGGACGTCTATCTCGCCGTGCGCGACGCGTTCAATGCGGCCGGGCGGCGCCTGGAGGATCACGCGCGCCGGATGCGCGGCGACGTCAAAACTCACCCATCCCAGAAGGACGACGTTGCTCCGCCTGCGGAGCAATAAGTCTCACGCCTTCCAAAACGGTTTTGTCTCGGCAAAGCGCGCGTAAGCGCGCTTTGCCTTTTTCATCAGCGTCTTTTCTTCGCTGGGATAGACCTTCGGCATCGGGAGCATCGCCTGCTCCGGCCGGTCTCCACCACCGTTCATGAATGTTTGCCGGTTGGCGATATCGTTCAACACGCCAAGCGTATCCTGAAGTTTCTCGAGTGCGGCAAGCGCCTTGGCGCACCGCTTGGCCCTCCCCTTCCCGCCGAACGTCGCGCCGAAGAACTCGCTGCCGTAGCGCATGCGTTTGGCCCGAATGCGCAAGCGATGGCGTTCTGGGATGCTGAGGCCGCCGAGATGCTTTCCCGTCTTCACGATGGACCGGCGCAACTTCGCGAGCTTGGCCGAGGCGTAGTCCGCCACAGGTTCATCCGCGAGCCGATTGCCGCCGCCCGTCCAATCGCCGAATTCGATCCAGGCACCAACATCCAGCAGCGCCTGACGGAAGCGTTCGGACCCCGTGGCCGCGAAGGCGGCATTGTAGGCAGCCGCGCGGCTCCGCAGAATGCGCGCCTGGATGGATTCCCACCCCGGATCGTCCGGAAAAGCGGCACGGTGCGGCTCCAGGATATCCGATATGAACACGTCGAGATCGCGGGCTGGGCCAAGCTGGCCTGCTATCCACTTCAACTCTTCGGCAATGTGCTGGCGCTGGGGGCCTTCGACGACCTCGGAAAACAGTGAGATTGCCGCCCGCAAGCGCCGCAAACCAACGCGCGTTTGATGGAGCGCCTCGGCATGGCCGGCGCGCGTACCCGGCAAGTTGACGAGGGCTTGGCGCATGCAGTTGCGCGCCGCAATCCGGAACGCCTCCGCGCAGGTCTCGCCGGCAGGGATCTCGACCGGCCGCGCCTTCTCGAAGTCGGCTTCCCGGCCGTCCAGGAGGTCGAATCCTCGCTCCGCTTTGGTCTTAATGCCGAGCGTCAGCGGCACCGTTTCGGCCAACCGCTTCGCGAACGAAAATAGCGCCGCGCGATCCCCCGATTTGAGTTCCAACTCAAGTTCGCAGACCCGCGAGCGTTTCTCACCGGCGACAATGTCGCCTTGATCGATCGCCACTTCGATCAGGGAGCCCTCGTACTCGACGAGAAAGGTCTGGCGGTGGAACCGCGTCTCGAAACGCCGATCCAACGCGGCCCGCACCTTGTCGCTGAGAAGCGGCCCCAACGCCGTCTCCTCGGCGGCGGCGAGATCGGGACTGTCCGAAGAAAGGTTGCACTCCCACTCGTCCCGTTCCAGGAACTCGCTGTCGCCCCGTGCGGTCTTGACGGTCTGGACGAAGCCCGCACCCGTATTCCGAACCCGCAAGAAGAGGCCCGCCTTGCGGAGCGCGTCATCCGGGGTGTCGTAATAGACGGAAATAAGCTCCCGCGTCTTGGTCTCCAGAACGCGCGGGCCACAGCGCGGCAGCACTCTTGCCGTGTTCGCGAAAAAGGGGTGTGCGGACAACTTGAAGGCGTCCGCGGGTTCGAAGACCAGCTTGAGTTCGATCTCCTTAAACTCTGAGTCCGTGTTCGCAGCGCTCACGATCCTATTTCCTCCGCAAAAGGTCCTAAGACGCAACCGTGCCGTCCGGCCGATCATAATAATCACGGCCGAACGAAGGTACAGCGTGTGGGCAGCCTCGACATGAACGCCGTTTCCGGAAGAAGGCGTTCAAACGTCAAAAAGTTTGGACCGGCCTATGCGGCTTCCAAGATCTCTTCGGCCGCAGCCGGGAGGGAGACGTCCGGACCGTGGTACGCGACTTTGTCATCGCGTCGTCGTCGTTCGAGCCGATAAACACGACCCGGTTGCGGCCGGCGCGCTTGGCCGCATAGAGCGCAGCGTCGGCCCGGCGAAAGAGTGTCGATAGACCAGGATCAACCTCGCGGTCGGCCGACACGCCAATGCTGACGGTCGCTCCAACAGGGAGACCATTCACGAACGCCCCGGCCTGCTCAAATGCGTCACGCAAGCGCTCCGCCTCTTCGAGGGCGATCTCGCCGTCTACACTCGGCAGGATCGCCGCGAATTCTTCGCCACCGAGCCGCGCGAATTCGTGATTCACTTGAAGGCTTCTGGTGGCGACCCTTGCAAAGAGACGAAGAACGTCGTCGCCGAGCGTATGGCCGAACGTGTCGTTCGTGTCCTTGAAGCAATCCAGATCGCAGATCAAAACGGAAACCGGGGTCCCCCCGCCGAGAACCCGGCGCTGCACCACCAATTCCGCGGACTCGAACAAGGACCTGCGGTTCGGCAAACCGGTAAGACTGTCGGTAAGGGCGTAACGCCGTTGCTCCTCTTCGTCGCGATCCTTCGCCAAAGACAGCACGAGGAACGCCAAGGCAACCCGCAATAGCAATGTGGTGACCACCACGTAGGCGAGCCAATCGCTCGAGAAGGCCGTGGAGACCGAGCCGAGGGGAGAAACAACCGCGAACGGAATCCAGACGAGATAGGTGGCCCCGCACAGAACGAGCAGCGCGATCGCCGGCCAGCACTGCGACGCATCGGACATGCGCCTGAGTTCGAGCGCAGCGACAAAACTGTAGGCTGCCAGGAACAGACACCCGGCGATGAAACGGCCATCGAGGTTCGGCACAAGTCCGGAATAAACGACGGCAAGGAAGCCGGCCGGACCCAGCGCGATCAGGAACGGCAGCGCTGGACGCTCCGCGAAGCGGCGGGTGGCGTTCCATTTCAGCGCGCTGGACAGGATGACCAGACTGGCGCCAATTGCGATGCCATCGGCACTGCCTCCGAGCACCGAGCCAAGCATCGCCAAGCCGCCAATGCCGCGAACCAGGACGGCAAGGCCCCAGGCTCCGACAAAGCGCGGCGCTGCCGCCAAGGACCAGCCGTCGCGGCCCCAGTTGAGCAACAGCATGCTCGCCAAGACCGCGGTGACAGCAATGTCAGCGGCCGACATGGTGACAATGTCGAGATGCATTCGTGCCCGTTCGCTGCGGTTGACGTGCCCAGGGACTTAGTAGTGGGGCCGCGTCACTGCAAGGTTGTGCGGATCGCGAATTTTTTCAGATAATTCGAGCGATCTCACTCTGCCCCTGGCAGCAAAGGCAGAAATGCCACTAACAACAGCTCTTAACCATCTGAAACAAACCGGCATTCGGGCAAAATTCCGGCGGCGTATCGTCTGCATGCCCCGCAAGCCACATGCGGCACGTCAGTTTGCACGTACAGCTGTGGCAATTTGCGCGCGCGCGGAGATATGACTGTCCCCCATCAAGGTCGACGACATCCAGGAGGTCGACCCCAACCGTTTCCATCATGTCCTCCATGAGGACCTTTCGATGGAAGTCCGCAAGCTCCGTTCTTGGCTCTGCCATCCGTTCCCCCGTATCGACTGCGCGAATCGATTTCACGCCTTACAAAGTAAGGAAGACCGGAGACGCCTGGGAGGCATTGAGCTGAATCAACAAGCGGCGAAACCTACCCCGCCTTGTTCCGCTTGATCCCGGCATTGATGAGTTCGCCGGCCTCGCTGACCTCGGCCCAGCGCACGAGTTTCACCCATTTTCCGGGCTCCAAATCTTTGTAGTGCTCGAAAAAATGCGCGATCTGCTCGACCAGGATCTCCGGGAGATCGCGATAGCTCGACACGCGCTTGTAGTACGGGTGCAACTCGTCGATCGGCACGGCGATGATCTTTTCGTCGATCCCCTTCTCGTCCTCCATCAGGAGCGCGCCGACAGGCCGCGCACGGATGACGGAGCCGGGCGTGACGGGCGTTGGGGTGATCACGATGCAGTCCACCGGATCGCCGTCTTCCGACAGCGTGTGGGGAATGAACCCGTAATTGGCCGGATAGAACATGGCCGTGTGCAAGAAGCGGTCGACGAAGAGGGCACCGGATTTCTTGTCGACCTCGTATTTGACCGGCGATCCTCCTTGCGGGATCTCGATGATCACGTTGACTTCGTGCGGCGGGTTGTCGCCAACCGGAATGTGCGGAATGTCCATAAAAATTCGCCTCCTAGTGTCCTGCAGCGGGGCTGGCGAGTGAACGCCCCATGCTGATATCACGTCCAGATTGCCTTACCAGGGGCATAACGGCGCCGTCGATACCCCCCGCAGTTCTCCCCTCGCCAGGTGCGCCGCGCCAAAGCCCGCCGCAGAGCCCGTGCTCCGGGAGGCCACGGCCCTCCCAGGAACGGTCCGATGAATCTGCCGCTTCGCTTACCCTGTGGAGGCCCTCCCGGTCTAGAAGCCAAAAGTAGGACGTGGCACCCCTCTCACCGCCTCTCGAGCCACACGAACGCAGGTGAGACATGCCGACACTATCCATCGCCATTTGCCTTCGGCTAAAACGGAACACGACAGTAAGCACAATCGGAGGACTCATGCGCTCGGGTATCGTAGCAATCTGCCTCGCTTGCGTGGCGGTTTCCCTCGGCGGCGCAGGCGCCCACGCCGAAAAGGTCCGCTGCTCGGCCATTCGCGACTCGGCTCTGTGCACGGCCGAGCCGGATTGCTGGTTCGACGCGGCCCACAACAAGGGCTGCCTCGACGGTCCTGCTCCCAATGTGGACCGCTGCGCCTCGCATCTCGGTGAATCGACGTGCAATACGAGCAGTTTCGGCTGCACCTGGAACGCGGGCGAGAAGAAATGCGTTTCCAAGGCACCCTAGACCTTGGCGGTCCGGGCACCGGGAGCGCATCATGATCGAACTTCTCAAAGGATTCCCCAGCAATGTCGTGGCGATCTCCTGCCACGGCCAAGTGTCCAAGCAGGACTATGACGAGGTGCTGATCCCCGCCGTGGAGAAGGCACTCCAGTCCCACGACAAGGTCCGGATGCTGTACGAGGTCGCACCGGACTTCGCGGGCTATGACGCGGGCGCCGCCTGGGAGGACTTCAAAACAGGCATGGAGCACTTCTCCAAGTGGGACCGCATCGCCGTCATTACCGATATCGAATGGATCGCGGGGGCGGTGAAGATCTTCGGCGTGTTCCTGCCAAGTGCGGTCCGGGTCTACTCCACCGCGGATGCCGCAAAAGCGCGGCTCTGGATCACGCAAGCGGCATAGTGTTCGGCCCACCCGCCTTCGGCCCTATTCGTGGCGAAGTGCGTCGATCGGGTTGAGCTGCGCCGCCCGGCGGGCCGGAAAATAGCCGAACACGATCCCGATCAGCGCCGAGAACGCAAAGGCGATCAGCACGATCCCTGGATCGAATACGAACGGGATATCCATACCCGCCGAGGCGGCGCTCGCGAGGCCGAGACCGAGTGCGACGCCAATGGTTCCGCCAAGGAGCGACAGCACCACCGCCTCCACTAGGAACTGCATCAAGACCTGACCTTCCTGCGCTCCGATGGCGAGGCGAATACCGATTTCGCGCGTGCGCTCGGTGACCGAAACCAGCATGATGTTCATGATGCCGATGCCGCCGACAAGCAGGCTGACGCCAGCGACAGCACCCAGCAGCATGGTGAGAACGCCGGTCGTCGCCGTTTGCGTGTCGGCAATCTGCTTCATGTCGGCGACCCGGAAATCGTCTTCCTTGCCCGCCGAGATACCGCGCCGCTCGCGCAGCAGCCGCTCGATATCGGCTTGGACCTTCGACGTATCTACGCCGTCCATGGCGGAGACATTGATGTTGTTGATGTCCGTATTGCCCGCGATGCGGCGCTGATAGGTGCGAAGCGGCATCAGCACGACGTCGTCGCGGTCGGAGCCGAAACCGGTCTCGCCCTTCTCTTCCAAAATGCCGATGACCTCGCAGGAGACGTTGCTGACGCGGATGCGCTTTCCGACCGCCTCCGCGCGGCCGAACAGCTTCTCGTGCACCGTTTGTCCGATGATGCAAACGGCCTGACCGCTTCTAGTCTCGCTATCGAGAAAATTGCGCCCATCGGTGAAGTTCCAGTCCTGCGTCACCACGTAGCTCGCGTCCGTGCCGATCGTGCCGACGCTACGGCTTTCGTTGCCGTAGATCACGGTGGTGGATTGCTGGGCAAGCGGCGCGACCGCTTTGACGCCGCGCAGCTGCGCACGCAGCTCCGCGATGTCGCGCGCATCGAACGGCTTGGCCGTGGCGCTGGATCTGCCCGGCCCCCACTGGCCCGGCCGGACGAACAGCACGTTCGTGCCGAGCTTGGCCATCTGCTCTTTGACCTTCGCGGTCGTGCCGTTGCCGATCGTGACCATGGCGATCACGGCACACACACCGATGACGATCCCGAGCAACGTCAGGAAGGAGCGTAAGGCATTGCGGCGGATCGCCTGCACGGCGAGTTTCAGGGTCTCGTAGAACATCAGGCGGCCGCCTGTACGTCTTGGTCGCTTGCGATATGGCCGTCGACGAACTGAACCACGCGTCTGGCATAACGGACCATCTCCGGCTCGTGAGTGACCATGACAATGGTGATGCCCTGCGTGCGATTGAGGTCGACCAGCAGTTCCATGATTTCTTCGCTGGTCTTGGTGTCGAGATTGCCGGTGGGCTCGTCCGCCAAAAGAACGGAGGGGCTCGTGACGATGGCGCGGGCGATAGCAACGCGCTGCTGCTGACCGCCGGACAGCTCGGACGGTGCGTGTCCGGCCCGGCCAGCAAGGCCGACGCGCGCAAGGGCCTCGAGCGCGAGCGGCCGCCGTTCGGCTTGCCGCATGCCGCGATAGATCAACGGCAACTCGACATTCTCGACCGCCGTGGTTCTGGCCAGCAGGTTGAACCCCTGGAATACGAAGCCGAGATAGTGCCGGCGCAAGAGCGCCCGCTGCGCGCGGTCGAGACCACCGACCTCGACCCCGTTAAACAGATAGCTTCCGCTGGTTGGCTGATCGAGACAGCCAACGATGTTCATCGCTGTCGACTTGCCGGAGCCCGATGGCCCCATCACGGCGGTAAACTCACCCTCGCGGATCGTTAGGTCGACACCGTCGAGCGCCCGCACTTCGGCTTCGCCGCGTCCGTAGATCTTGGACACGTGGCGCAGCTCGATGATTGGCCGCGACGGGGCGCCGGTCTCATCCCCAGGGGTCGCATCCTGAGGAGCCACGTCTCTCGGACTCACTTGGCCGACTCCGTATCCACGATGACGGCCTGATCCGCCGTCAAATCGCCCTTGACGATTTCGGTGCGCTTGCCGTCGGTGGCGCCAATTGTAACGGTGACGGCCTCCGGCACGCCGCCGCGCAGAATCCAAACTTGGCGCTCAGGGCCGTCCTGCTGTCCTGACACCGTTGGCTGGCGCAGCCGGGGCGGCCCCGGCATCAGCTTCTGCAAAAAGTTACGCTTGTCGGCGGGTTCGGCGGACGGAGGCGAAAAGCGCAACGCCGCGTTCGGTACGGTCAAGGCGTCTTCGATGTGGGCCACCACGAGCTCCGCGGTCGCCGTCATGCCGGGCCGGAGCAGCAATTCCGTGTTGTCCGTCGTCAGCACGGCCTTGTACGTCACGACGCCCTGAACGACTTCCGATCCGTAGCGGAGTTCTCGGATTTCCGCATCGAACTCTTTGCCGGGATAGGCATCGACGCTGAAGTGGGCTTTCTGACCTTCACCGACCTTGCCGACATCGGCTTCATCCACGTCCACCTGAACCTCCATCTTCCGGAGATCTTCGGCGATCGTAAACAGAACGGGCGCTTGCAGCGACGAGGCCACCGTCTGACCCGGCTCGACATTGCGGCTCAAGACGACGCCGGTGATGGGAGAGCGGATGAGCGCCTTCTCGAGATCGGTTTCGCCGAGAGCAAGATTGGCGCTGGCTGCGGCCACATCCGCCTTGGCGCTTTCGGCGGCGGCCAAGGCCCGCTTGAGCGCGGCGTCGGCGGCCTCGAGCTCCTGGATCGAACCGGCCTTGCGCGCGGCCAACTTCTCTTTGCGATCATATTCGAGGCGGGCCTCCTGGACGCTGGCCTCGGCCTCACCAACCTTGGCTTTCGCGGCCTGGAGCTTGGCGCGCGAACTGTCGACCGACGAAGTGAGCTTCTGCGTGTCGAGCTCCGCCAACGTCTGTCCCGCGGTTACGGAACTGTTGTAGTCCACGAGGACCCTGCGGACGATGCCCGACAGTTCGCTCGAGATCTCGACTTCGTTGGTCGGCTGCACCGTGCCGGTTGCGGTCACAGTCACCGTCAGATCGCTTTTCGTCGCCGGCTCGGTGATGTAGCGCACGCCGTTTGCGGCATCTCCGCCACCGAACAGCGAATAGAGGAGCAATGCGGCACCGGCTGCAAGCCCTAGAGCGAAAACGGGACGAAGCCGCCGCAGCGGCGCACGGCGCTTCCCAAGATCGAGAACGGCCTCAAGCTGAGCCTCGGTCTCGCTCGGTTTGATCTTCTCGGATGGCAAAACCTCGTTCATATCGATCCCTGCTCGGTTCTTGCGGCATCGTCATCGGTCACCGGCACGGCGTTGAAGTGCCGGGGGGCGCGCCGAGCCGGCCAAAGCTAGCGCCGTTTGCGCGCCGTGGCGGACATTTTTGTAACGAAACCAGGCACCTCGTCTCCCAGCAATATTTCGACACAAATTTCCTTCGCCGGAAACATTGCGAAACGCGTCAGCCCCATAGCGGCAAAGTTCGATACCTAGTCTTTGCGGCACTATTCGGGGAGCACACCGATGCCGGTCGAAGTCATGGTTGCCCTACTGCGAATTCTCGCCGCCGTTTCGGCGATCGCCGTTCTGTGGCCGCGGCTGCTGCGGCCCAGCCAATGGCCACAACTATTTCCCGACTCCCGTGCAATCGCGGCGCGGTCCAACAGAAAGAAAGATTGATGAGCGACGCTTTGATCAAATACATCACCGCGGTTTCCGCGGCCCTATTCGTGGTCGTGGCGGGCTCCGGGATCGCCATGTTTTTCGGCGTGGGCGAACACCTCGTGAAGGAGATGCACGAATGGCTCGCGGTCGTCTTCGCGATTGCCGTGGGACTGCACCTCGTCCGCAACTGGAAAGGCATGGTGACCTATTTCCGAAAGCGGACGATTGCCGTGCCTGCTGCGTTAGTCGCGGTCGCAGCCGTGGCCTTTATCGTTCCAGCCGCGCTCAACGGACACGAGGGGCCCATGCCCGCCCTGTTCCAATCTCTGGAACAGGCGAAGCTCGACGACCTCGCGCGGGTTCTGAAACTGCCCTCCGACGGTATCGCCAACGTCCTCGAGCAGAGCGGTTTCGTGGTGGGCTCGACCGATCTAAGCCTGTCGGAGATCGCCGAAGACTCCGGGCGCGCACCCAAGGAAGCGCTGATGACCGTTCTCAATGCGCGCCGCTGAACCAACTTACATGCCCGCCATTTTGCGCTGATCGATCACCGGCGCGGCCTCATGGTCGAGAATGCGATAGGCGAGGAGCTTGGCGCGATCGTTGATCAGGAACCACACCACTGCGTAGCCCCACACAAGGGCAGCGAGGTCCCAGCCGATCGCCGGCATCAAAAGACCGTAGATCGCGATGACGGTCGCGATCACTTGGGTGCCGAACACGGCGATCAGGAGGATCGGCGCGGGAGCGATCGACCAGAACGGCCCACGCGTGCGGGTGACGAAGATGTTGAAGTGCCCCGCGACGGACAGCTTTAGATACATCAAGGTCTGCACGACCTCCCGGTCCAGATGCAGAACGTGTTCGCCGATATAGAACAAGCCGAAGGACGCGGCGACGCCCGTGATCCCCAACACCGTGGAGACACCCAGTACGAGGCGCATATCCCACGATTCCGGCTTCGGCGAAGGCCGGACGTTGTCATAGGCGATGGAGAGGATCGCACCGTCGTTTAGAAGCGCGAGTAGAACGATCATGATCGCGGTAACGGGATAGAAATTGAACACCAGAATCGACAGCGTCATGAACAGCAGCACGCGCACCGTCTCGGCGATGCGATAGATCGCGTAGCTGTTCATCCGCTGGAAGATTTTGCGCGCCTCCTTGACCGCATCGACGATGACGGTCAGGCCCGGCGTCAGCAACACGATGGCCGCGGCGGCCCGCGCGGCGTCGGTCGCGCCGGAAACGGCGATGCCGCAATCGGCTTTCTTCAGGGACGGCGCATCGTTCACCCCATCTCCCGTCATGCCGACGATATGGCCGTGCTTCTGCAAGACATCGATGATGTGGAACTTGTGCTCGGGAAAGACCTGCGCGAAGCCGTCCGCCGTCTCGATATCGTGATCGAGCTTGGCGGTCTCGTGTGCCTTGGTGTCGCCGAACCGGCTCGCATCGAGGATATCGGTGCCGAGGCCGAGCTGGCCTGCGATCTCCTTGGCGATCGCGAGCTGATCGCCCGTGACCATCTTGACGTCGATGCCGAGCTCTTCGGCCTTGGCGATCATGTCCTTGGAGTCCGGCCGCGGTGGATCGTAGAGCGGCAACACGCCGAGAAATTCCCAGTCGTTACCCGATTCCTTGGCCACGCCGAGCGCCCGGTAGCCGCGCTTCGCTAGCGCCTCGGTCGCCTTATCGACATCGTCTTTGACGGCGGCGGCATTCTTCGACAAAGCCAGAACCACCTGGACCGCGCCCTTGGTGACTTTGAAGGTCTTCCCGTCCTTGTCCGTGATCGTGGCCTCGGTACGCTTATGAACAGGATCGAAGGGTTGATAATGCGAGGTGGAATATGCCTTCAGCGCATCTTGATCCTTCAGACCCGCGATCACCGCCATGTCGATCGTATCTTGGTTTTCGGCGCGCGATGCCAGCGCCCCGTCGAGGACGAGTTCGTCCCGGGTTTCGCCGCCGACCGGGACGGGATCGCCGAGCGTCAGCTTGTTCTGCGTCAGCGTCCCGGTCTTGTCCGAGCACAGGACGTCGACACCCGCCAACTCCTCGATGGATGCGAGCCGGCTGACGATAGCCTGCCGCGCGGCAAGACGCCTTGCGCCCACGGCCATGGTCACGGACAGAACCGCGGGCATGGCGACGGGGATGGCCGCCACCGTGAGCACCAGCGCGAATTGCAGCGTGGTCATGATCTCGTCGCCCCGGAACGTCGCCACCGCGAAGATGAGCGTGACGAGTGCGATTGCGACAATGATCAGGTAGTCGCCGATCTTCATCACGGCCTTTTGGAAATGGCTCGTCGTATGCGCCTCTTCCACGAGCGCCGCGGTCTTGCCGAAGAAGGTCTTGCCGCCCGTCGCATAGACGATGGCGTCCGCCTCCCCCTGGCGGAGGATAGCGCCCGAATAAAGAACCTCGCCTTCACCCTTGGAGACCGGAAGCGATTCGCCGGTGAGCGCGGCTTGATCGACTTCGACAGCATCCGGGCCGAGCGACCGCGAATCGGCCGGGACGATGTCGCCGAGCCGGAGACGCACGATATCGCCGGGCACCAGGTCCCGTGCCGCCATGTCGCTCCAGGCCCCGCCGCGCTTCACACGGGCATGGGGCGCGAGCCTGGCCTTCAGTGCGGCGATGGCGTTTCCGGCCTGATACTCCTCCCAGAAGCCCACGATCGCGTTGGCCAAAAGCAGAACGATAATAATGACGAAGTCGGACCAATGATGGACGATGGCCGAGAGCACGGCCGCCGCTTCGATCATCCAGGGGATTGGTCCCCAGAAATAAGACAGGAATTTCAGGATCGGACTGGTCGTCTTCTCCGCGATCTCGTTGGCACCGTATTGGGCGAGCCGGGTCTGTGCTTCCGCCAGTGTCAATCCCGTCTCCGGCGTAGTGCCGAGTTCCTTCTCGAGCTGTCCGATGTCCAGCTTCTCCAAGCCGTCGACTTTCTGGGAGTGGGATGTCGCGTCAGCCATGGTGTCGCTCTCCTCATCCTTTCCAGCCCGGAACACCGAAGAAACAGCATGATGCGCAATCCGCTTACCATGCTCCAGGCTTCTTGCCCCATTGCGCAAATTTATCGCCTACATAGCGCATACGCCGGTTCTAAGACTTGATCGAAACGCCATTGGCGGACAGTGTGCGTATCGGCTTCCGACTCCACGAAGCCATTGCCGGCGCGAAAACTTGGGATCGATACCAAACGCGGACTGCACCGGTGCGTTGTTTGCGTTTGCGATCTTGCCCCGAGGTCTTGGGCACCGGAAAATTGGTCCGCAGAAATGCGCCGGTTGAAATAAGAGACGTGGGAGGATCGGCGGCGGTGGCACAGACTCAAGACAAGATCGACAAGCTGGCGATCAATACGATCCGCACCCTTTCCATCGACGCCATCCAAAAGGCGAACTCCGGCCATCCGGGAACGGCCATGGATGCCGCCCCCACCGCCTACACGCTGTGGCAGCAATTCCTCCGCTACGATCCCAAGGCGCCCCATTGGATGAACCGCGACCGGTTCGTCCTATCTTCGGGCCACGCCTCGATGCTGCTGTACAGCCTTATCCATCTGGCGGGGATCGAGGCGGCGGAGACGGCCTATCAGTCGCAGGGCGGCCAAGCCGTCAGCCTCGCCGATATCGAAAGCTTCCGGGAGGAAGGCAGCCGCTGCCCTGGCCATCCCGAATATGGCTGGACGACGGGTGTCGAATCGACGACCGGCCCGCTTGGCCAGGGAGTCGCCACCAGCGTCGGCATGGCCATGGCGGGCAAATGGCTCGCCGCCACCTATAACAAGCCGGACTTCACGCTCTTCGACTACAACGTCTATGCCGTTTGCGGCGAAGGCTGCCTAATGGAAGGCATCGGTAGTGAAGCCGCATCGCTCGCCGGGCATCTGAAGCTCTCCAACCTGTGCTGGATCTTCGACAACAACAACGTGACCATCGACGGCCACACGGATATCACTTTCACCGAAGATGTCGCCAAGCGCTTCGAAGCCTATGGCTGGAACGTCACGCGGGTGTCAAATGCCAACGACCTTGGCGAACTCGCCTCCGCCTACAACGATTTTCTGGCCACGGACGATGCCCCGACACTGGTCATCGTTCACAGCCATATCGGCTACGGGTCGCCGGAGCGGCACGATACGCCGAAGGTGCATGGCGAACCCTTGGGTCCGGACGAAGTGCGGCGCACGAAGGAATTCCTCGGATTCGATCCGGACAGGTTCTTCGTGGTTCCCGATGGGGTGCGCCAGCACTTCACGACCCATATGGGCCAGCGTGGCGCGACCGCCCGCGCCAAGTGGGAGAAGCTATTCGCCGACTACGCCAAGGCGCACCCAGACGACGCGAAGCATCTCGAGCTCATCCGAGATCGCGGGCTCCCGGACGGCTGGGACAGCGATATCCCGAGCTTCAGCGCAGACGCCACCGGCATCGCCACGCGCGAGGCCTCGGGCAAGGTGCTCAATGCCATCGCCACGAAAGTGCCGTGGGTTATCGGCGGCGCAGCGGATGTCGCGGGCAGCACCAAGGTCATTCTGAACTATCCGGGTGCGGGCGAGTTTCAGCCCTATGGCGAACTCGGCGACTACGGCGGCAACAATCTGCGCTACGGCATCCGCGAACACGCGATGTGCGCGGTGGTGAACGGCATGGTGTTGTCGGGCCTCCGCGCTTACGATTCCTGCTACCTGATCTTCACCGACTATGCGCGCGGCGCGATCCGCCTTGCTTCGCTGATGGACCTTCCCGTGCTGCATATTTGGACGCACGATTCCATCAGCCTCGGGCAGGACGGGCCCACCCATCAGCCCGTCGAGCAATTGGCGTCGTTGCGGGCCATGCCGGGCCTGATCGTGATCCGTCCCGCAGACGCGAACGAAACGGTGGAAGCCTATCGCCTCGCCATGCCGCATAAGAGCCGGCCCGTTGCACTCGTGCTGACACGGCAAGCGGTGCCGATTTTCGACCGGTCGAGCGTTGCGCCTGCCTCCGGTCTTGCCAAGGGCGGTTATGTGCTGGCGGATGCGGCGGGCGGGAAGCCCGATGTGATCTTGATCGGCACGGGCAGCGAAGTGTCGCTGTGCCTCGCCGCTCGCGACCTGCTGGCGAAAGACAAGATTGCCGCGCGCGTCGTGTCGATGCCCTGCCGTGAACTCTTCGAGGATCAGGACGAGGCCTATCGCAAGTCGGTGCTGCCGCCAGAGATCACGGCCCGCGTCACGGTCGAAGAGGCCTCGCCGCTCGGCTGGGACCGCTATGCGGGACCCGATGGCATCGTTCTCGGTATGAACACGTTCGGTCTGTCGGCGCCGCTCAAAGTCGTCTCCGAACATTTCGGCTTCACCCCGGAGCGCGTCGCGGACGCCGCGAGAAAGGTGCTCAAGCGCTAGACGTTCACGCGCCGCGACGCGGGGCGTGCCCAAGGTTACGACACGAGGAGAGAGACGATGCAACTTGGCATGATCGGACTCGGCCGGATGGGCGCCAACATGGTGATCCGCGCCATGAAGGCGGGACACGACTGCCACGTGTTCGATACGCACGCAGATGCCGTCTCGGCCCTCACCGGCAAAGGCGCCAAGGGCAGCACGGATCTGAAGATATTCGTGCAAGGGCTCGATAAACCCCGCGCGGTGTGGATGATGGTTCCGGCCGGCGCGGTCGATGCGGTCATCGCCGAGCTCACGCCCCTGCTCGATGCGGGCGACATCGTCATCGACGGCGGCAACTCCTACTACCACGACGACATTCGCCGCGCGGGCGAGCTGAAAGGCAAGGGCATCCACTATGTGGATGTCGGCGTCAGCGGTGGCGTCTGGGGCCTGGAGCGTGGCTATTGCATGATGATCGGCGGCGAGGACGGCGTGGTCGCCCATCTCGATCCGATCTTCAAAACGCTCGCGCCCGGCGTCGACGAAGCGCCGCGCACGCCCGGTGCGACCGGCGAAGCATCTCCCGCCGAGAACGGCTATCTCCACTGCGGCCCGAACGGCGCGGGGCACTACGTGAAGATGGTCCATAACGGCATCGAGTACGGGATCATGGCCGCCTATGCCGAAGGCCTGAACATTCTCCACCACGGCAATATCGGCAAGACGCAGCGGACCACCGACGCCGAGACAACGCCGCTGCGCAATCCGGAATACTATCAATACGACATCGACCTGCCCGCAGTCGCCGAAGTGTGGCGGCGCGGCAGCGTGATCGGCTCGTGGCTACTAGACCTCACCGCGAGTGCGCTGCGCAAGAGCCCGGACCTCGCCAATTTCGAAGGCCGCGTGTCCGATTCCGGCGAAGGCCGCTGGACCCTGCTCGCCGCCATCGACGAAGGCGTGCCCGCGCCGGTCATCTCATCGGCGCTGTTCTCGCGATTCTCTTCGCGCGGCAACGCGGAGTTCGCGGACAAGCTCATGTCGGCCATGCGCTTCGAGTTCGGCGGGCATCTGGAGAAGAAGGACTAGAAGGCAGCGCCATGAGTTCCCCGAACGGCACAATTTCCGACGCGTTCGTCTTTTTCGGCGCGAGCGGCGATCTCGCCTACAAACAGATATTCCCCGCGCTTTACGGCCTCGTCCGCGATGAAGGGCTGGACATCCCCATCACGGGCGTCGCCCGCACGGAATGGACGCTCGACGAGTTCAAAAAACGCGCCGAGGACAGCGTCAAGGCCCATGGCGGCGACGTCAAGGACGAGGCCTTCAAGAAGCTCTTGAGCCTGCTCCATTACGTGCCGGGTGACTACGCGGACCCCAAAGTGTTCGCCGAACTGCGCAAACAATTGGGCGACGCCAAGAGCCCCCTGCACTATCTCGCCATTCCGCCGTTCCTCTTTTCGGAGGTCGCGGGCCAGCTCGCGAATTCGGGATGCGCGGACAATGCTCGTCTCGTGGTCGAAAAGCCGTTCGGGCGCGACAGACAGTCGGCCCAGGAGCTCAGCGACATACTCGACAAATATTTCCCCGAGAAGCACATCTTCCGCATCGACCATTATCTCGGCAAGGAGCCGGTGCAGAACATCCTCTACACGCGCTTCGCCAACTCGATTTTCGAGCCGCTATGGAACCGCAACCACGTGCGCAGCATCCAGATCACCATGGCCGAGAATTTCGGCGTGCAAGATCGCGGTGCCTTCTATGACGGTGCCGGCGCCATCCGCGACGTGCTGCAGAACCACATGCTGCAGATCCTCGCTTCGCTCACGATGGACCCGCCGACCGGCCAGGAGCACGAAGCCATTCGCGACCGGAAGGCGAGCCTGCTGAAATCCGTGCGGCCGCTCGACGCCCATCACGTGGTGCGCGGACAATATCAGGGCTACCAGAAGGTTCCGGGCGTCCGCCCCGGTTCGACGGTCGAGACCTACGCCGCCGCCAAGTTGTTCATCGACAGCTGGCGGTGGGAAGGCGTGCCGATCTTCATCCGCACGGGCAAGTGCCTGCCCGTGACCGTCGCCGAGGCCGTGGTGCAGTTCAAGAAGCCGCCGCGCGAGACCTTCGGCGAGATCGAGGCGATCGGTTGCGGCCATATGCGTTTCCGCATTCAGCCCGACGTGGCCATCGCGCTCGGCACGCGCGTGAAGGTTCCCGGCGACCGCATGATCGGCGACGACGTCGAGCTTGTCTTGACCCGGCAGCCGGGCGTGGACAAGCCCCCCTATCAGCGGCTTCTCGGCGATGCCATGGACGGCATCAGCGACCTCTTCACCCGTCAGGACATCGTCGACGCGGAATGGCGCATTGTCGAGAACGTGCTCGACAACGTGACCCCACTTTACGCCTACGAGCCCGATACGTGGGGCCCGAGCGAAGCCGAACAATTGTTCGGCTCCGACGGCCGTTGGCTCAACCCCAGCCCGAAGTAGCAGCACCGCATGGCCGAACCGCACCAGATCGTCTTCCTGTTCGACGTCGACAATACGCTGCTCGACAACGACCGCATGAAGGCCGATCTCGGGGACTATGTCTCGCGGACATTCGGCGCCGAGGGCCGGGACCTTCTCTGGGCTCTCTACGAGGAAGAGCGCGTCAAACACGGATACGCTGACTTCCTCGGCACGCTCGAACGGTTTCGCTTGGCCCATTTGGAAGACTTGCGCGTCATGGATCTGGCGAACTGGGTCGTCGATTATCCCTTCGCCGATCGGCTCTACCCTGGCGCGCTCGATGCCGTGCGCCACGTCCGCCAATGGGGCTTGCCCGTCATCCTTACGGACGGCGACGGCGTATATCAGCCGCACAAGCTGGAGCGCGCCGGGTTGATCGCGGCCTTTGACGGACACGTGCTGAACTACGTGCACAAGGAAGCCGAACTCGACGCCGTGACGCACGCATACCCAGCCAAGCACTACGTGTTGATCGACGATAAGCTTAGCGTGCTCGGTTCGGTCAAACGTAGTTGGAACAAGCGTGTGACGACGGTTTTTCCGCGTCAGGGCCACTACGCCAACGATCCAAAGACTTTGAAGGATTTGCCGCCGGCCGATATCGAGATCGCCCGCATCGCCGATCTGATGCAGCACGATTTCGGCACGATCGTGCCGGCCTAACGAGGAGATAGACCCGTGAAGCCCACGAAAGCCCTGCACGATCTCGGTCAAAGCCTGTGGATCGACGACATCACTCGCGACATGCTCGATAGCGGCACGCTCAAGAAATATATCGACGACTTCTCCGTGACGGGTCTCACGTCGAATCCGACCATCTTCGACAACGCGATTGCGAAGAGCGACAGCTATGACGGGGAAATCAAGCGGCTGTTCAAGGCGGGCTATTCGGGCGAGGCGTTGTTCTTCGAACTCGCTCTTCAAGATTTGTCCCGCGCCGCCGATCTGTTCCTGCCGACCCATGAACGCACCGCGACTGTTGACGGCTATGTGTCGCTGGAGGTCTCGCCGCTCCTCGCCTACGACACGCAAGCGACGGTCGCCGAGGCCAAGCGCCTGTTCGAGCGCGCGCACAAGCCGAATCTCTTCATCAAGATTCCGGGAACGAAGGAAGGCTTGCCCGCCATCGAGGAGGCGATCTATTCGGGCGTCTCGGTCAACGTGACGCTGCTGTTCTCATCGCAGCACTGCGTGGACGCGGCCGACGCCTATATGAAAGGCCTCGAACGGCGCGTGGCCGAGGGACTGTCTCCGGACGTGCGCTCCGTCGCCTCGATCTTCATTAGCCGCTGGGACAAGGCGGTGATGGATACGGTTCCCGCCGAGTTGAAGGACAAGCTTGGCATCGCCGTCGCGCATCAAGCCTATCGCGATTATCGCAAGCTCCTAGACAGCGACCGCTGGCAGCGGCTCGAGTCGCTCGGCGCGCGGGCTCAGCGTCTGCTGTTCGCCTCGACGAGCACCAAGGACCCAACCGCGCCGGATACGCTCTATATTGGCGCGCTGGCGGCACCCAACACGGTCAACACCATGCCCGACAAGACGCTGCTTGCCTTCGGCGATCACGGCAGCCTCGACGGCGTGCTGGCGTCCGACGGCGGCAATTGCGAAGAGGTGCTGGCGGCCTACGAGAAAGCGGGGATTTCCGTCGCCGGTCTCGCCGCGCAACTCCAGAAGGAAGGCGCCGCCTCGTTCGTCAAGTCGTGGCAGGACCTGCTGCAATCCATTGAAACGAAAAGCAAGGCGCTTGGCTAAGGGGAGAACTCAGATGTCCAACGTCACCGGCACTCCCGCTTGGAAGGCGCTTGCCGCCCATCACGGCAAGATCAGAGATGCGCATTTGCGAGATCTGTTCGCGGACGATGCAGCCCGCGCGGCCAAATTTACGGTCGAGGGCGCTGGCCTCACGCTCGATTATTCGAAGCAGCGCGTGACCGGCGAGACCATGTCGCTTCTGGCCGATCTCGCCAAGGAACGCAAAGTCGCCGAGCGACGCGATGCCATGTTTGCCGGCAAGAAGATCAATGTCTCTGAGAACCGTGCCGTGCTGCATGTGGCCCTGCGCGCTCCCCGCAGCGAAGTCATCAAGGTCGACGGACACAATGTCGTTCCGGACGTGCACGCGGTGCTCGACCGCATGGCGGCCTTCGCCGACAAGATCCGCAGCGGCGCTTGGACTGGCCATACCGGCAAACGCATCAAGAACGTCATCAACATCGGTATCGGCGGGTCCTATCTCGGTCCGGAGATGGCCTATCTGGCGCTACGGCCCTACTCCGACCGGAATATGACCTTCCGCTTCGTGTCGAACGTGGACGGCGCGTGCTTCGAGGAAGCCACGCAGGATCTGAATGCCGAGGAGACGCTGTTCATCGTGTCCTCGAAAACCTTCACCACACTCGAGACCATGACCAACGCGGCAACGGCCCGCGCCTGGGCCGTGGAGAAGCTCGGCTCCGAGGACGCCGTCGCGAAGCACTTCGTCGCCAACTCCACCAACACGCAAGGCGTCGAGAAGTTCGGCATCGATACGGCGAACATGTTCGAATTCTGGGACTGGGTCGGCGGACGCTACTCGATGGACTCGGCTATCGGCCTGTCCACCATGATCGCCATCGGGCCGGACGCATTCGGTGACATGCTCGCCGGGTTCCACGAGATGGACGAGCATTTCCGCACCGCGCCGGCCGAGAAGAACCTACCGATGCTGATGGGCCTGCTGACGGTCTGGTACAACAACTTCTTCGGCGCGCAGACGCTAGCGGTGCTTCCCTATTCGGAGCACATGAAGCGCTTTCCGGCCTATCTCCAGCAGCTGCAGATGGAGAGCAACGGCAAGCATGTGGATATGGACGGCAAGCATGTCGACCTGCAAACGGGCCCGATCATCTGGGGCGAGCCTGGCACCGACGGCCAGCACTCCTTCTATCAGCTGATCCATCAGGGCACGAAGCTGATCCCGTGCGACCTCATCGGCTTTCTAACCCCGCTGAGCCCACTCGCCCATCAGCACGACCTGTTGATGGCCAATTTGTTTGCGCAGGCCGAGGCGCTGGCCTTCGGCAAGACCGCGGCGGAACTAACGGCCGAAGGATCGCCGGCCGCGCAGACTCCCTTCCGTGTGACCGAAGGCAACCGGCCGAGCAACATGATCCTCGCCGAAAAGCTCGATCCCAAGACGCTAGGCCGTCTGGTCGCGCTCTACGAGCACAGCGTGTTCACGCAAGGCGCGGTGTGGGATATCGACTCGTTCGATCAATGGGGCGTGGAGCTCGGCAAGGTGCTCGCCAACCGCATCATCCCAGAGCTCGAAGCGAAGGACCCGCCGAAGCTCGGCCACGACTCGTCGACCAACGCACTGATCGAGCGCTACCGGAAGCATAAGTTCTCGTAAGGCGCGCTGGATTCAGGCGGCTTTCTTTTCAGACGATGGCATTGCCGATCTTCGCGAGATTCTGCTGCATCAACCGGTCGATCTCACCGCTCGTCTTGAGCGATTCGATCGCGGGATTGAGCTCGTCGAGCAACGATTGACGTCCCTTTTTCACGGCGACGCCGAACGGCTTTGGATCAAAGCGATCCCCGATGTCGATGATCTCGTATCGATCCGGATGGACCGCCTCGCGGATCATCATCGATAGATTGATCAGATCGTTAGAGGCGGCGTCAGCCTTACCCGTCTCGACCGCACGGAGATTGTCGATGCCGAGCGGCGTGATCGTGAGATCCTTCTCCGGGAACGTCGCGCGCATGCGGCGCAGCGAAATGGACCCCGCCGTCACGACGATGCGTTTGTTCTTGAGATCGTCGAGGTCTTTGATCCCGCTGCCCTTGCAAACCAGAAGCCCCTCGCGCGTGACCCAATAGGGAATCGAGAAATCGACTTGCCTGGCCCGATCCGGCGTGATGGTGAGTTGGGACAGCACCATGTCGACCGTGCCTTGCTGGATCAGCTCGATGCGCTGGTCGTCCGTGACCCGTGCGAACACGATACGGTTCGCATCGCCAAGCAGCTTCTCGCCGAGCGCGCGCGCCAAGTCCGCCTCGAAGCCGTCAATTCGGCCGGTCTGCGGATCGCGATAACCCATGCCGGGAATGTCGTACGACACGCCGGCGACAAGCCGCCCCTGTGACACGGCCTCATCCATAACCAATCCCCTGCTTTCTGTGATCCCGGCCCGCTTGCTACGCGGGATCATACACGAGCAGTTCGGCCGGCCAGTGCGGCGTTGCGAAGGGCGGCGATGTTTTCCGCGTAACGGCCGCCGTCGAACACGCCGGATCCGGACACGAGCGCATTGGCGCCGGCCTCGACAACGAGCGGGGCCGTTTCCAAATGGATGCCACCATCGACCTCGAGATGGATGGGACGGCGTCCGATCATCTCCCGGATCGCGCGGATCTTGCGAAGCTGCTCGGGGATGAAGGTTTGTCCGCCGAAGCCGGGATTGACAGTCATCACCAGCACGTGGTCGACCTTGTCGAGAACGTAGACAATGGCGCTCTCGGGCGTCGACGGGGTGAGGCTCACGCCCGGTTTCATGCCGAGGCTTCGAATAAGTTGGAGCGAGCGGTCGAGATGGGGCCCTGCCGCCACATGCACCGTGACCATATCGGCCCCTGCCTCGGCGAACGCGGCGACAAAGGGATCGCATGGCGCGATCATGAGATGCACGTCGAAGGGCTTCTTGGTGTGCGGACGAATAGCCTTCACC
Source organism: Hyphomicrobiaceae bacterium (assembly GCA_020637815.1). Classification (GTDB taxonomy): domain Bacteria; phylum Pseudomonadota; class Alphaproteobacteria; order Rhizobiales; family Methyloligellaceae; genus Methyloceanibacter. The sequence continues at coordinate 1,010,575 of JACKJS010000001.1, forward strand.
ACATCCGGGCCCATGGTGATGTTGGGCACGAAGTGACCGTCCATGATGTCGATATGAATCCAGTCGGCGCCCGCTTCGTCGACGGCGCGCACCTCCTCGCCCAATTTGGCGAAGTCGGCGGATAGAATTGACGGCGCAATGATGATGTCGTGCGTCATGAAACTCCGGTCCAGCCGTCATTCTAGCCCGAGTCGGACGTTCCTTCAGCCTATCGCCCATGCCCGGTTGCGGCGCCTATCACTTTCTGCCCCTATCGTGTCCCCGGCAAACATCGAGACGGGGGCAGGAGAGGCTGAAGACATGACACCGGCATTTGGAACTTTGCGACTCTGTGAGGATGCAGCGGACCTCGCGCGGAAGGGCGCGGCATTCCTCTGCGACCATGCCGCGAGCCGTGCGGGCCGGACCGTTGTCGCGCTCTCTGGCGGCAACACGCCGAAGCCTCTCTACGAGCTCCTGGCACAGGAGCCCTCGAAATCCAAGATGCCCTGGGACCGGGTCCATTGGATCATGGGCGACGAGCGCTTCGTACCGCCCTCCGACCCCGCCAGCAATTACGGCATGGCGCGGGCGGCGTTCCTGTCACACGTGCCGGTGCCGCCGGAGAACGTGCACCCCGTCGAGACTGACGGCGTCGCCCTGGATGAGGCCGCACGCGACTACGAGACCATGCTGCAAGGCCTCTATGGCACCGGCACGCTCCAGCCCGGCAAGCCCCTGCTCGATATCACCCTGCTCGGCCTCGGCGACGATGGGCATACCGCCTCGCTCCTGCCCCACGAACCCGTCCTCCAGGTACGCGACCGCTGGGTGGCGGCCGTACCGAAGGGCCGCGTCGAGGAGCGCATTACGCTCACCTATCCGGCCATCAATGCGAGCGAGATCGTGGCGTTTCTCGTTTCGGGAGAAGGCAAGCGTGAGATCCTCGATAAAATCCTGTCTGGCGACGACAGCTTTCCTGCCTCCCATATCCGGGCGCGGGGGCAGGTCCTATGGTTCGCCGACCGCGACGCAGCCGGGCGCTGGGCCTAGAACGTCTCCAGCCAACGGCTATCTCACGGCACGGGCTTTTGGTCTTTTCGCCATTTTGGGCCCTGCCCTTTCCTTTTCCAGATTGATCGCTAGGCTTCGCGCTTCGACAGACCTGAAAGGATCGACGTGACGCGACCCGCGCAGACTTCCAATAACAGCACCCCGCGCAAGAGCTGGAAGCCGAGTGGGGCCGATATCGAGGCCATCGTGCGCGGCGAGCATGGGGACCCTTACGCGGTGCTGGGATTGCAGCGGACGCGGGACGGCGCCTCCGTGTGCGCGTTCCTGCCCGATGTCGAGTCGGTCTTGGTGTTCGACCCGGAGACGGGCGAGGAGATCCCGCTCGCTCGTCTGCACGAAGCGGGTTTTTTCGGTGCGAAAGTGCCGATGACCTTCACCAGCGCCTACCTCAAACGTGTCGTCAAAGACGGCGAGACGAAGGAGATCGACGACTCCTACCGGTTCGGTCCGATCCTCGGCGAGCTCGATCTGCATCTCCTCGGCGAAGGCACCCATTTGCGCCTCTACGAAAAGCTTGGCGCCCACCTAATCCGCCACGAGGATGTGGACGGCGTCGGCTTCGCAGTCTGGGCTCCCAACGCGGCGCGGGTCAGCGTGGTCGGCCCCTTCAACGACTGGGACGGCCGCCGCCACGTCATGCGCAAACGCCACGAGGCGGGCGTCTGGGAAATCTTCGTTCCGGGCCTAGACGCGGGCGCGCTCTACAAATTCGAGTTGCTAGGGCCGGACAACAAACTCCTGCCGCTCAAGGCCGACCCGTTCGGCTTTCAGCACGAGCATCCGCCGGCGACGGCGTCGGTCGTCCATGGCACGCCCGACCGCGCCGAGACTGAGACCGCCTGGCGCACAAAGCGAGCGAAGGCCCACGACATTCACGCACCCATCTCGATTTATGAGGTGCATCTCGGCTCGTGGATGCGCGGGGACGGCAATGCCTACCTCACCTATGACCAACTTGCCGGCAAGCTCATTCCCTATGTGCAGGAGCTCGGCTTTACCCATATCGAGCTGATGCCGGTCAGCGAATACCCGTTCGACGGGTCGTGGGGCTATCAGCCGATCGGTCTGTTCGCGCCGACGTCGCGCTTCGGCACGCCGGAGGATTTCGCGAATTTTGTCGCAAGGCTACAAGCGGAGGGGATCGGCGTGCTGGTGGACTGGGTCCCGGCGCATTTTCCCACCGACGCTCACGGTCTCGGCCGCTTCGACGGCACGGCACTCTACGAACACGAAGATCCGCGGCTCGGGTTCCACAAGGACTGGAACACGCTGATCTACAATTACGGGCGGCGGGAAGTGTTGAACTTCCTGCTGGCGAACGCGCTGTTCTGGATGGAGCGGTTCGGGATCGACGGACTGCGCGTCGATGCGGTCGCCTCCATGCTCTATCTCGACTACAGCCGCGAAGACGGCGAGTGGATTGCCAATCGCCATGGCGGCAACGAGAACCTCGAAGCGATCGCCTTTCTGAAGCGGCTGAACGAGCTCGTCTACGCCGAGCATCCCGGCGCAACGACGGTGGCGGAGGAATCGACGGCTTGGCCTGGGGTCTCGCGGCCGACCTATGTGGGCGGGCTCGGCTTCGGCTTCAAATGGAACATGGGCTGGATGCACGACACGCTGGAATACATGCAGAAGGATCCCATCCACCGGTGCCATCATCAGGACAAGCTCACCTTCGGCCTTATCTACGCCTACTCCGAGAACTTCGTATTACCCCTCTCTCACGACGAGGTCGTACACGGCAAGGGCTCGCTAATCGGTAAGATGCCCGGAGACCGCTGGCAGAAATTCGCGAACTTGCGCGCCTATTTCGGCTTCATGTGGGCCCATCCGGGTAAGAAGCTGCTGTTCATGGGCGGCGAGTTCGCCCAAGAGTCGGAGTGGAATCACGACAAGAGCCTGGATTGGCATCTGCTCTCCAATGGCCTGCATCGCGGCGTGCAGAAGCTCATCGGCGACCTCAACCGGCTCTACCGCGGCACGCCAGCTTTGCATGTCCACGATACCGAGCCGCGCGGTTTCGAATGGGTCGATACCACCGACACCGAATCGAGCGTCGTCGCCTTTCTGCGGCTTGGAAACGAGGGCGACGCGCCCGCGCTCGTGGTGTGCAACTTCACGCCGGTTCCGCGCGAAAACTACCGGGTGGGCGTGCCCCAAGGCGGCCGGTGGATCGAACGGATCAACACGGACTCCCGCGACTATGGGGGATCGGGCAAGGGCAATCTCGGCGCGGTTAAGGCCGACGCCGTTCCTCGCCACGGGCGGCGATACTCCCTGGACCTGACCTTGCCGCCGCTCGCGACGGTGGTCCTGACGCGGGAAATGCCGTAGCAGGTCCGGCATGGATGCAATCTTCGATCAGGGCCCGCCGCCCCCCTGCCCCGTACCCTTCAACCTCGCGGCCTACGTCCTCGCCCACGCCTCCGCCCTGCGCGCGAAGACCGCACTTTCCGTGATCTCGCCCGAGGGCGCGGATAGTTGGACCTACGGCGCCTTGGAGGCAGCGGTGCTCGGCGCCGCGACCGGGCTCCTGGAACAGGGTCTGATACCCGGCGACCGGCTTCTCATGCGGCTCGGCAACAGCGTCGAGTTTCCGATCTGCTATCTGGCCGCCATCGCCGCCGGCATCATCCCGGTGCCGACATCGCCGCTTCTCACGCAAACGGAGGTCTCGCGCATCGCCGAGGAGATCGAGCCAGAGCTGATCGTGGCGGAGGCTGGCGTCGCGGTCCCGGCAAACCCGCCTTGTTCCGTTCTCGAGGCCGAAGCATTTCGCGCGTCATACGGTTTGGCGCCGGCCCGCTACGCCCTCGGCGACCCGGAGAGCCCGGCTTACATCGTCTACACTTCGGGCACCTCGGGGCAGCCGCGCGCCGTGACCCATGCCCATCGGGCGATCTGGGCGCGCCGCATGATGTGGGATGGCTGGTACGGCCTTACCGAGGACGACCGCCTGATGCATGCGGGCTCGTTCAACTGGACCTATACGCTCGGCACGGGCCTACTCGATCCCTGGTCGCGCGGCGCGACGGCGCTGATCCCCGCCAAGGGCGTGACCCTAGATCAGCTCGGCGGTCTCATCGAGACCCATGACGCGACCGTGTTCGCTGCCTCCCCTGGCGTCTACCGCCAGCTGCTGAGAACGCCGCCGGGCCGCTGCCTGGCACTTCGCCACGGTCTGTCCGCGGGCGAGAAGCTGCCAGATGCAACCCGGGCGGCGTGGACGGCGGCCACGGGCACGCCGGTCTACGAAGCCTTCGGCATGTCGGAGTGCTCGACATTCGTATCGGGCAGTCCGTCCCGGCCAGCTCCCCCTGGTACGCTCGGGTACCCGCAGGCCGGCCGGCGCGTGGCCGTGCTGGGCGAGAACGGACCCGTCCCTTTCGGGGAGCCGGGCGTGCTCGGGATCGCGCATGGCGACCCCGGTCTAATGCTCTATTACTGGGGGGCGGAGGCGGAAACAGCAGCGCGCTTCGACGGTCCGTGGTTTCTCACCGGCGACCTCGTGAGCATGGCCCCGGACGGGGCGCTCGCCTATCTCGGCCGCGCCGACGACATGATGAACGCCGGCGGAATACGGGTCTCGCCGATCGAGATCGAGAACGTTCTCAACGCGCATCCCAACATCGCCGAGAGCGCGGCCGCTGAAGTTCTCGTCAAGGCCGATACGACGGTGATCGCCGTGTTCTACGTACCGAAAGGTCCGGTCGAACCCGCCGAACTCGAGCGCCACGCGGCGGAGAATCTCGCCCGCTACAAGTGCCCGCGCATCTACAAGGCGGTCGAAAGCCTGCCCAAGAACCCAAACGGCAAGCTACTCAGGCGGCATCTGCGCGAGGCCTACGAAACGGCGCGGAGCGAGGCTTCGGACCCCAGAGCCTAGCGGCGGCCGAACAGCTTGAACCCGCGCGGTGCGGAGACCTGTCGCGTCGTACGCGCAGGCGCACTCTTGACCGCCTTGGTCCTGACCCTTCGCTGCTGCTGGTCTGCCGCGCGTGCAACCCTCTTCGTGGGCTGAGCGCTGCGATTTTGAGAGACGTATTTGCGCTTCTCGGCCTTTGCCTTCTCCGCCACCGCGTTCGAGGCGGCCGAGTCGTTGGTGCGCACGATGAAGTCGTCGCCCTCGGGCAGAACGGACGAGTGCTTGCCAACATCGGCAACGATGAACGATGCGCCCGACGTCAGGCCCTCGGCGATTTCCTCTCTCATGTCCTCGGGCACGGTGATGCGGTCGAGTACGCTCTTGGAGTCCTCGCCTTCGAGGCTGATACCGACCCAGCCTGGCTCTTCGCCATCGCTCGGGCGGACATAGGTAAAGAGATGCGTTCCAAGCGGCTTGTCGGCGTCGCGGAGTTCCACGGGAACGTGCCGGACGCGGCTAAAGCCCTTACGCAGGAAGAGATAGGCGTCAGGCAGGGGTCCCTTCCCAGCGGCCTTGTAGATCTTCGCCGCGACTTCCTCGGTGAAGAGCCCACGCTGAGGAAGACCATGGTCCTTTTCGAAGGCCCGGATCGCGTTCTTGGTTCCGTCGCCGAGATAGCCTACGAATTTCTCCTCGGGCGGGAGATAGCCCATCGCGGCCAAAGCTTCCTGCGTTCCAATGGCGATATCGCGCTCTTCACGCCGGGTCACCAGGATATGGAACGGCCTGTCATTCTCCGCGGACGCCTCGGCGCCGGCACCGTCAGACGCTTCTTCGGCGACAGCAAGTTCCGCCTCGGCCGGCAGCGCCGCTGCCCGCGCGCCCGCGCGCACACCGGCGTCGACCTTGTTTTCAAGCGGCACTTCGGCAAACGCATCCGGCGATGCGGGACCGACAAGCGTCGGATGGTCAATCCGTTCCGGCTTCACCATGGGGCCGGTCATCATCGCCACCTTTCCGCCGACCTCCGTCATGCGGAACAATTTGGGCGCGAACGAATAGGGCATGCGGACACAGCCGTGAGACGCTGGATAGTTCGGTACGGCGCCGGCGTGAATCGCGGTTCCCGAACGGGTGAGGCGCTGCATCCAAGGCATAGGTGCGGCACCATACAGATTCGAGAAGTGTTCCCGCTTCTTCTGAAGAATACCGAAGACGCCGGTCAGGGTCTGATAGCCACTCCTGCCGCTGGAGACCTTCGTCGTTTCAACCCGGTGCAGGCCGCGGTAGACGTCGAGCCGCTGGTCCTTCAGCGACACGATGATCGTCAACGGGTCGATGAGAACCGTCCCCGACACTTCCGTGGCTTCCATTTCCGTCGGCGTTATCTCTTCCAGGGGACTGCTGACCGCCGGGAGCGGCTCCAGCAACGCGGTCTCGGTCAGCGGCTCCGCCTCTTTGCTGGACACGAGGACCACGGGTTTCAACTTCGCCAATTTGAGGGGCGCCGGCACCACGTCCGATGCCGCGAGGGGCTGCGGCTCGGGCAGATCGGCCGGAGCAAGCGGCTCTCTGGCCGGATCGGTCTCTTCGAGGCCGTTTGAAGCGGTGATCGGCGTCATGATCGCGATCGACTCCACTTCGTCCCTAAGGGCCGGCTCGGATGCCGCCGCGCTATCCTCGATCGCAAGTTCCTCGATGAGAGGCGTTTCGGAAGCCGCAGTGGCTTCCAACTCAATGGGTTCAGGATAGATCGGCTCCGCGCCCGCCTGTCCCGCCGCGAATGCCGGCGTTAGGAGAAGAGCTAAAGAGCAGAAGCGAGCGACCCACATAAGAATTCCTCGTGGCGGTTTGCCGTCTATCGATTTGGTCGTTGGCGCCGTTTTTCAGTGAAACGGGTGACAGCAAAATGACACCGGCCTAGGCTCCTCCAGGCCGCGCTGGGCTACTTCGTAAGTTTCACGTCAATGCGGCTAGAGGGAACGAGGCGATCGACACAATCGCTTCTCGTATGCTTTCCTTCCTTGCATTCGAGAACGCCGTTGATAAGCAAGCTCCCGATCTTGTCGCAAGACATTTCCTTCAACTCAAACAGCTTCACGGTGCGCTTCTTTGCTTCAAGAGGCGCAATATCCATGGCGAAACGCCGCTCGACGACTTCTTCGCTGTTGAACACCACCAGGTCGACCTTCAGTTCCCCGTATTCGGAACCGCTCTGATTGTCGAAAACGAAATATGCCTGGCACCCATTCCCCTCCGGATTCAGCTTATTGAGCTCGACGCCAATCGTGTCGCTGCTCGCTTTCGCCGAACCGCCGACGACAAGCACCGTGCCCGCCAGCACGATGAGGGCCACAAAGGTCGCTCGCGTTGCATCCGCCGCCAATTTCAACACACGCATACCCCCCTCTGGATGCTGGTAACTTGGCTAAGTCAGAATTTCTAAGTGTTATGGCCTATTCTAAATTGCAAGCCTCTCCTTGTCATAAACCGCCAACGTGGCTGGTCACCGGCCAAAAAACGCGCGACGATTACCCTTCATCGACAAAGCCTATCGGGATGAACATTATCGTACGCCGGTTAACGAGTTCGTAGGACTGCTCCCCTCGAACGCAATGCAAGTGGGAGGCGGACTCTTTCCATTTTGGTCGTCGGAGGGCACTTGGTGCCTCTTTTTGGGGCCGTCGCTTGGATTCGGAGCGCATATGACTAGATAATGCCCGCGCATCCACGAGGAGGTCGTCATGGCTGATAAACAGAGATTCACCCCTGAGGAATGGGCCAAGATCCTCATGAGCCCGACCGTCGCCAGCATGGCGATCACGGCGGCAGACCCCAGCGGGCTTTGGGGCATGCTCAAAGAGTCGTTCGCAAGCGGCGCCGCTCTCGTCGCGGCAAAGACCGATCCCGAAACCAACCCCCTAATCAAGGCTCTCATTGCGGACTACGAAACCGCCGACGGACGCGGCGAACTCAAGGAGGCGCTCCGTGCGCGCTTCGCGGGCGCCAAGCCGGACGAGTTGGTCGGCCGGACGCTTGCCGAACTTGGTGAGGTCGCCCAAATCCTCGATGCCAAGGCCCCGGAGGACGCCGCCGCGTTCAAGGCCTGGCTCGCCGACATCAGCCAAAAGGTGGCCGAAGCGTCCACGGAAGGCGGTTTCCTCGGCTTTGGCGGGGTGCAGGTAAGCGATGCCGAGAAGGCGACGCTCGCGGACGTTCAAAAGACGCTGGGCACGATCGCCTAAGGACAGCAGCGCAAGGAGGAGCCGGAACGATGGCAAACCTACAGGACATTCTTGCAAACGCGCAGCATGGCGACGCCATGGATCTGCTGGCGCGCGCATACGGGCTGACGCCGGAACAAACCCAAGCGGCCGTGGAGGCTCTGCTGCCCGCGATTTCCTTGGGCCTCAAGCGAACGACCGCCACCCCGGAGGGACTGGGAGCGCTCTTCAGCGTGGCGGCCCAGCAGCCCCAGCTCTTCGCGATGTACGAGGACCCCGGCGCCGCGCTTTCGCCGCAGGGGGTCGCCGCCGGTAACGCGGCCCTCGCGAATATGTTCGGATCGCCCGAAGCGAGCCGCGCGGTCGCCGCCCATGCGCAACAGCTCTCCGGCGTGGGGGGCGCCATTCTCAAGAAAATCCTGCCCGTCCTCGTCGGCATGATCCTGTCCGGCCTGATGCGCGGCGGTTCGGGCCAGGCGGCGCCGGCCCCTCAACAGCCTGCGCCGCGGCAACCGATGCCGGAGCCGGGCGGCGGCGGGTTGTTCGACATCTTTCGCGAGATCCTCCAGCAAGGCGGCCCTGCGGCTGGACCGGCCTCGTACCCGCAAGGCCAGGGCCCCGTCCCGCCGATCGGCGACATTTTGGACTCCATTGGCGGCGGTCAACGCAGATCCGCCGAGGCCGAACCGCCCAGGTTCCCCGTCCCCGAAGCCGGACCCGACGTCTCCAGCGCAAACCCGCCGTCGCAGCCGCTGCCTCATCCGCCGGCATCCGGCGGCGATCAGACCTTCCCCGGCGGACAAGACATGCCGGGCGGCGACGTGTTCGGACAAATCCTCAAGGAACTCGGCAAAGCGATCCAGGAAGGCCGTGTGAAGCCGGTGATCGTCGGACCCGGCGGGATGCCGTTTCCGGGACAGCAACCCTCAGGCGGCGGTCAAGCGCAGCCTCCAGGCGGCGGCGCGGGTGGCAACATCTTCGGTGACATCTTGAAAGAAGTGCTCGGTGGCGCGCTCGGCCAGGGGAAGTCCGGTCAATACGGCCTGATGGATCCGACGGGCGGCGCGGGCGCCGCGGTGTTTGGCGAGGCCCTGGAGACAGGCACGAAGATCGCGCAGCACCACGCTGAAACCCTACAGCAGATCTTCGACCGCTTCGGATCGGTGCCGCCGCAAGCCGACTAACGATCTCTAGACCTGGCGCGCCGTTGCAAGGGGCTTGCATCTTCGCGAACCGCGGAACGGACCTGCGATCCGCCTTCAGCCGACGAAGATCGGCGGCCCATGACGATCGGAACCGGCACGCAGATCGAAGCCGCCGAGGGAATTGGTCCCAATGCCCGTCGCGACAAGGCCGGAGCCTAGCCGCAATTGCCGGAACGCTCCGGCTGAACAGCGCGAGGGTTCTGTGCGGCGCGGACCACGATCCGCACACAGCTGTTATCGGCGGCTGCTATGATCTAGCCGTGTGGCGAGAATTCTGAACCGTTGCCGATTGTGGCTCTCGAAAGTTCAATGGACACAGCCGCTGAGTGGTTCAAATTCCACCTGCAATGCAACACATGGAAAACGCGAAACAAGTGAGGCTTTAGACATGAGTGAGAAATCCCCGCTACAGGACAGCGTGAACATGTTCGTCGACTGGGCGAAATCCCGCTTGGACGAGATGTCGGCGAACGCGGCAACGCTCCAGGACAATCTCGACAAGCTGGACGCAACGACGCGCTCCCAAGCCGAGCAGGCCGTCACACAGCTCAAGCAATGGATCCAGCAGGGACAGGACGACGTCAAAACCGCTCAGGACCAAGGCCAGGCAGCCGTGGCGCAGGCCAAGGCCGACATGGAGGCTCTTTGGAGCAAATTCCAAAACGGTTCGGGGAACTGGGCCGATCTCGTGCAGGATCAGCAGGCTCTCTTCAAGGCCCGCGCACAGGCTCAGATGCAAGCTTGGCAGGACGCCGCCAACACTTACATGAAGCGCCTGAACAACGTCCAGGAGCAACACAGGGCTCAAGCCGAAGCCCAGGTCGCCGAGTTCAAGGCACAGGCTCAGAAGGCCCAAGCCGATCTGAATTCCACGATGGACGAACTCGCGAAGGCCGGTCAGTCCTCATGGGCGGCCATGAGCCAGGCACTCGATCAGTCGCGCGATGCCTTTACGAAATCCATGGAAATGGCGACCAAGAGCTTCAACGACGTTCTCAAGGGCTAACCGCAGCCCTCATTCAACGGACTGGCCAAGATCGTTCCCGAGGGAGACCCCGGGCGGGTCTCCCTTTGAGTTTGAGATACATCTCTGGCGTTAGCGCGCAGCCAAGAGCGGACCTAGCACGGCCGTCAGCTCCGGCCCGTGGACAAATATATCTGAGCCCGCGACAACCGCCGGGCGCGTGGCGACCCCGCCGAACCCGATCACGAAGGCTCCGGCTTCGCGCGCCACGATGTCCGTTGCGCCATCGCCGACCAACGCCACGGTGCGGCCGCCATTGCTCAGCAGACGGCAAACGCCCGCCTTACCGTCGGGGCGCGCCAATGGCGATTCCTGATCGAAATCGGCATACGCACCGTCATGCCCAAGGATCACGTCGACCGCATGAACGTTGTTCGCCGGGATGCCGAGCCGCTCCGCCAACGGCAGGATCGCTTGCCGCAATCCGCCGCTGACGATGTGCACGTCCGTGCCGGCGCCGTGCAGCGCCTCGACCGCTTCCACCGCCCCCACCACCATCTCATCGACGTAGAGTGCCGCGAGCCACGCGATCGCCGCAGCATCCGGACGCACCAAGGCGAGGCGTTTTCGATACACGGCGTCCAGCGGCAGCTCGCCAGCCATGGCAGCCTCCGTCAACGGCGCGACCTCGCGTTCGACGCCCGCTCGCCGGGCCAATTCGTCGATCCCTTCGACCCGGCTCAGCGTGCTGTCGCAATCGAAGCAAACCACGTCGAAACCTTTGCCCTGCGCCATCACAGCTCGAATTCCAGAGCTTGCTCGATCGGCGGCAACGACCGGATTTCGTCCATGGCCGCCGCCGATAAGGATGCCGACGTGCTGATGAGGGCGATCGCCATGTTGGGATCGCCGCTGACGCCCACCTGCATGCGGGATATGTTGATGTTCTCCCGGCCCAGTATGCCGCCGAGCGCGCCGACCACACCCGGCTGATCCCGATGGCGCGTGAAGAGGAAATGCCCCTCCGGCACCGCTTCCAACTCGTAGTCGTCGATCCGCACGAGACGCGCTCGGCTGCCGCCGAGAAGCGTTCCGGCGACGGTCGTCGTGCGGCCACCGCACTGCGCGGAGATTTCGATGAGCGACACGAAATCGCGCGCACTCTCGGTCTTGGATTCGCTCACGTCCATACCCTGCTCCTTGGCGATATGGCCGGCATTGACGCGATTGACCCGCCCGGTCATGCGCTGGCTGAAGAGACCGACCAAGGCCTCGGCGGTGATGGGCCGTGAGTCCAGCTCTGCCACGCGGCCGAATAGCCGGATATCCAACTGTGATATGGGACCCGCGCAAAGGGAGCTGACCAGCCGCCCAAGCGCATAGGCGAGCTTCTGATAGGGAACCGTCTGCGTGAGCTGATCGGAGCTGACCCGCGGCAGATTGACCGCCGTCTGCGCGGCACCGGTCGTCAGGAATTTTACCATGTCCTCGGCGATCCGTATGCTGACGGCCTGCTGCGCCTCCTCCGTCGATGCGCCGAGATGCGGCGTCAGGACCACGTTTTCCGTCTCGAGCAGCGGGGAGCCTGCGGGCGGCTCAGTCTCGTAGACATCGAGGGCTGCGCCGGCGATGTGCCCGCTCTGCAAGGCCTCGAGAAGCGCGGCCTCGTCCACAAGCCCGCCGCGTGCACAATTGACGATGCGTGCGCCGGGCTTCATCGCCGCCAAGCGGGGCCCATTGAGCAAATGACGCGTTGATTCCGTGAGCGGACAATGCAGCGTTACGTAATCGACATTTGCGAGCAGGGCATCGAGATCGGCGCCCTCGGCGCCGTGTTGCGTCATGATCTCGGGCGCAACGAAGGGATCGTAGGCGAGAACGCGCATTTTCAGCGCCGCGCAGCGCTCGGCGACGAGGCATCCGATCGTTCCGAAACCGACGACGCCGATGGTCTTGCCGGAGAGTTCGACGCCGGAATAGCGCGCGGGCTTCCACTCTCCCTTTCGGACGCTGCTGTCCGCTTGCGGCAGATTGCGGCTCAGCGACAACAGATGCGCGATGGACAGTTCCGCCGTGGTGGTGGCGTTGGCGTCGGGCGTATTGAACACCACGACCCCGCGCTCGGTGGCGGCAGGAACGTCGATATTGTCGACACCGATCCCGGCCCGGCCGATAGCGCGCAGCCGCGATGCGGCCTCGATCACGGGCTTCGTGACGCGCGTCTTGGAGCGAACGATCAGCGCATCGTACTGCGCGATGCGGGCAATAAGGGCGTCTTCGTCAAGTCCGGTCTCCAAGTCGGCTTGTATTCTTGCGTCCTTGTCGAGGAGGTCACGGCCTGCGGCGTGGATGGGATCGGCGATCAGGACGGTATAAAGAGCAGTCATGCGGTTAGCCTTCGTTGGATTCGGAGAGTTGGATTTTGCTGCGGTGCAAGATCGGCAGTCTCGGCGATAGCGGGATGAATTTCCATTCTCAGTTTTTGTAATCCGCATTTCCCTTTGGGATACCGCGGTGCTGTCGGGAACGGCCATTTTGTCAGCCGGTTTTCGAACCGCCTTAATTAGCTCCCTTAACCAATGCCGCTAACCAACGCCACCGGTTGAAAGAGCGCGCGCTCTGCAGGCGCGTTAGGGTTCCCCCAGATCGCTGACATAGCAAAAAGAGACGGGCCGGAGGCTCGATCGACAGCGGAAGCGGCGGTCGCCGGTTGAAACGCGTGGTGCCCTCCCCCATTTATCAGTGACGGGGGGCCAGGTTTGGAGATCTGGCCATGTTACGATTTCTACTGTTTGTGGGCCTTTTGGTCACCGCCGCTTATATTTGGACCGCGCCGCCTCAGCAGGAGACGGCTCTCGGCGCCAACGAGGCCCCCGCCCCGAATAGCAAGCCACTTCTGACATCCTGGGGGCCGACGCTCGGCTCCTTGAGGAACGGCCCGGACGTAGCGGCTGCGCCGAACGACGCCAGCATGCGGGGTACGCAAACCGCCGCTGACGCGCACTTCCACCAATACGGTCCGAAGACGGAGCTCTGGGTTCTTGGCCAGAGCAACGGTTTCAAGGATCCGGCCAATCCTGCCGCCGAGAACAGGGGCTGGGTGTCCGACGGCTATGTCGAGGGCACGGTCATCGCAGCAGCGACGCGGTCGGCGGCCGAAATCGAACGCGCCAACCCGGAAACGGCCAAGCCGGCGACCACGGTCGCGGCCGTGGCCACACCTGATACGGCCACACACGCAAAGCCCAGCGAGCCAGTCATCGACCGTATCGCGGCTGCACGGCCGCCGCAGCGGCGTGGCCTCTTCGCCCGGATCGCCGACGTCGAACCACGTGCCCCTGCGGCCGAGACCCGGCGCGGCACACGTAACCGAGGCTTCTTTGCCCGCCTTATGGGACGCAGCAAACAGGCGCAGCCGGTTTTCGCGCTCGCTCCGGCCCGATAGATCCGAATTCGCGGCCATGCATTACGCTCTGTAGTTCCTGACATCCTGAGAAATGGCGTAGACTTGCCCCGTCACGGCGGACGCGATCCGGCTCGCCACGATCAATCATGGGGAGCAACCGGATGGCGGGAGAGACGGTTACGTTGTGGGGCATCCTGGCGGCGGTCGGCATAGGGATCGCGATCGCGGTCCTCATCGTATGCGCGATCAATCGCTCGAGACGCCGCTCATAAGAGCAGGACGCGATGTTCGAGGACCCTCTTTTTTGGATATGCGTTCTGCCAGGCATGCTTCTCGGCCTCTATGCGCAATCGCGCATCAAGAGGAACGTCGCCTATTACTCGCAAGTGCGGACCGGAGGCGGGATCACCGGCGCTCAGGTGGCCCGCCGGCTTCTCGATGCCAAAGGTCTGCACGACGTGGCCGTGGAGTCGACGCCCGGCATCTTGAGCGATCACTACGACCCGCGCGCCAAAGTCTTGCGGCTCAGCCAGAACGTCTATTTCACGCCGAGCGTCGCGGCGGCGGGCATCGCGGCCCATGAAACCGGGCACGCGTTGCAGGACGCGGAGGACTACACGCCAATGGAGGCACGCACCTATATCGTGCCGTTCGTGCAGTTGGCCTCGCAAGTCGCGCCCTGGCTGTTCGTGGCGGGACTTGTCCTGCAGATGAACGCCATCACCTGGACGGGCGTGGTCCTCTTTGGCGCCTCATTCGTATTCGCGCTGATCACGTTGCCCGTGGAGTTCGACGCGAGCCGGCGCGCGAAGAAGCTTCTCGTGAGCCAAGGCATCATTCAGGGCGAAGATCAGATCGAGGGCGTCGACCATGTGCTCGACGCGGCGGCGTGGACCTATGTCGCCGCCGCTGTTTCCGCAATCGGCGTGTGGTTGTTCTACGTGTTCGTCCTCCTATTCAGGGGACGCGGATCGGCAGCGCCACGCTAGCCGGACCGCCGATGCCAGCCGCAGGATAGCCGCCACGAAGGATTCCGAAGGTTGTCGCGGGATCGACGGAGACGCGGCCGGCACTGCTTCCCTCACACCGGCTACCCTCAATTGCAGCGCTGAGAATGTGCCAAACCTGTGTCACCTTGACGGCGCGGGGCTGCTTTGCGAGACCTCACGGCGCCTATCGAGGCGCGCTTCCTCGTTCGTGCGGCAAAACGCCGTGAGTGACTGCACCCGCGCCACGGGGATACGGAGTCGCGCCGGGTGCAAAAATACTGGCCGAAATGGCACCTGTTCAAGGCGCCGAATAAGGGCTACAGGTCCCACCCAACGATTGCCGTAGTTTCGCGCGACCAAGCTTTCCATGGGGCGGACGGCGTAAAGGAAGAATGCCGATGACGGCTGGTTTCGGAATTGAGAAGCTCGGGCTCATTTCGCTTCGTTACCCTTGGTTATGCCTTCTTTTCATCGCGCTGATCACGCCGCTCGCGATCTACGGTGCGGCTCATAACCGCTATTCGAGCGACGTCCGCGAGATTTTCCGCTCCGACGATCCGGCCTTCGTACAGCTCGACCTGCTCAACGAGCGTTTTCCCGACAGCCAACCCGACCTGCAAATCGTCGCCGAGTCGGAGAAGCCGTTCAGCACCAAAGATCTCGAAGCGCTACGCAAGCTTCACAACAGTCTCCTGAAGATCGATGGCGTCACCGGTGTCCTATCCATGTTCTCGGCCGTGACCGCGCCCGAGAATGGAGGCGAACCGCAACCCATCTTTCCCGAAGACCTCTCGAAACTGGAAAACTCGGAGGCGGCCAAGAAGGCGGTGATCGACCACCCACTGATCACCGGGAAACTCCTAAGTCCGGATTGGCGCCTGATGGTGTACGCCGTCTCGCTCAAGCAGCTTGCACAGGATACGGAGGGTCAGGAACAGGAGCAGGCCCTTGTCGCCGCAATCGGCAAGACCGTAAACGAAACCTTGGCTGGGACCGACGTGACCGCGCGCCTGACCGGGCTGGCGGTCATCCGCGACGAGATCCTTTCCGGACTGTCACGCGATCAGCGCATGTTCGGTCTGTTCGCGATCGGCATTGGTGTCGTGCTCTGCTGGATCTTCCTGCGAAGCTTTCCGCTCATTGTCGTCGCCATCGTTCCCGCGATCGTTTCCGTCGCCTGGCTTCGCGGTGGGATGTGGCTGTTCGGCCAGGACATCAACCTTCTGACAGGCATCGCGCCGACGATCATCCTCGTCATTGCCCTGTCCGATTGCCTTCATCTTCTGTTCTCGGTACGCCGAGGGCTGTGGCGCGGCGAGAGCTTGGAGAGCGCGATCGAAGGTGCTGTCCGGCGGGTGGGCCCTGCCTGCGTGCTCACATCGCTGACGACGGGCCTTGCGATGTCGTCCCTGATCTGGATGCCGCACTCGTTTATTGCGCATTTCGGAATCACGACCGCCTCCGGCACGATTGTCGCCCTACTCATCACGCTGCTCACGGTCCCTGCGATGTCCCTGCTCTTGCTGCGCGGCTACGCCAAGCGGGCGAAGGACGAGCAACGGACCGATGCCGTGCGCCGTGGCATTGACGATCTGTGTGCCGGTGCCGCTCGGACCGTGGCCGCCTTTCCGCGTACCATCGCTATCGTTGGCTTGCTGCTCACCGTCGCGGGGTTCTGGCTCCATCTGTTGAACCAGCCGCAATACAGCTATGTGAGCAACATGCCGCCCCAAAGCACGGCCCTAAAAGCCATCAAGGACTACGATAAGAAGCTTTCCGGCGCCAATACGCTGGAAGTGCTGCTCTACTTCCCGAAAAACCATGCTCTGAAGTCCTACAAAACGATCGAGATCATTCGTGAGGTCCACAAGATCCTTGCGGCCGAACCCGCGCTCGGCGGTGTCACCTCGCTTCACACGGTCGAGGATTGGCTGGGTGGCGGCGATGTCGGCGAGGACCGCCTGATCGACTTCCTCGAATCGAAGAATGCGCGCTCGTTCGCATCCAGCTTCGTGGCTCTGAAGGAGAACGCGATCCGGGTTTCGGCGCAGTTTCACGATATGACGTCGGATGAGCTGGAACCCATCCTCGATCACGTGAAGGCCCAGATGCAAAAGGTCGAGGCCAAGAACCCCGGGCTCCATATCGCGGTCACGGGCATCGTGCCGGTGTCCTCGCGCGCCAGCCACGAAATGATCCGCCAGCTGAACAGAAGCCTGATCATGGCGATCGGTCTCATTCTCATCCTGATCGGCGTCGGTATGCGTTCGCTGCGGGCCGGGCTCGCCAGTGTCCTGCCCAACCTGTTTCCCATCGCCATGGGCGGCGCCTATCTGAATCTCGTCGAGGGTGGCCTGGAATTCACCAGCCTTGTCGCTTTCTCGGTTGGGTTCGGCATCGCGGTGGACAGCACCATCCACTATCTGACCCGCTATCGTCTTGAGCGGGAGGACGTGACCAATATCGGTGAAGCCCTCCGAAAGACCACGATGGACGTGGGGCCCGTCGTCATCATGAGTACGCTGCTTATCGCCGGCGGCATCGGCACGACGATCATGAGCCGGCTGCCCACGGTGGCGCTTTACGGAACCATCGTCGTGATCGTGCTGATGTCCGCCGTGGTCGGCACCCTTCTGTTCCTGCCGGCCGTAATGTCGACGATGGAGCGCTACTGGCCCGCGCGCCGGAAACAAGAATCGGAAAACGAAACCGAAACAGAAGCCGCGTGACCTAGCGGGTTCGCGGAATTCCGAGATAGCGCGTCGTGCCCCGCCGGATCATGCGCGTCGGTAGCTTGCCCCGAAGGAAATAGTCGAGCTTGGCGAAGAAGCCGACCGGATAGCGAAATTTCGGGCGCGGCACTTCCAAGGCCTCTGCAATGACCTGCGCGACTTCGTCGGGATCGCGCGCATGTTTCGCCTCGTGGGCGTCCGCGCCGCGAAACACCAAGCGGGCCCAGGTCGTATAGGGGCCGCCCGGCGGCGTCACCCGCTTCGTCGTCCGCCATATCTCCGTTTTATAGGGTCCGGGTTCGACGAGAATGATGTCGATCCCGAAAGCGTCGAGTTCGAATGCGATGGACTCGGCCCATCCTTCCAGCGCCCATTTCGAGGCGCAGTAGATGGAGTTGGCCGGCTGACCGGCGAAGGCCGACTGGCTCGACACGCAGAGGATGCGGCCACGCCCCTGCGCGCGGAACGTCGGCAACAGCGCACGGGTCAGCCCAAGCACACCGAAAAAATTCGTCTCCATGACACGGCGGATGTCCTCATCGGGCATATCCTCGTGGGCGCCAGCGATGGCGACCCCCGCGTTGTGCACCACGGCATCGAGCGTGCCTCCGGTCTGCGCGAGAATCGAGGTAACCGCCGCGTCGATCGATTTCGGATCGTTGACATCGAGCGTCTCGAACGTCACCTGGCCACCGGTGCCGGACTCGGCCAGCATTTTCTCCAGTGGACCCCGCTTCGACAGGTCCCGCATGGTGGCAAAGACGCGCCACCCCTCGGCGGCCAAGCGCTTGGCGGTGACCCTACCTATCCCCGTCGATGTTCCTGTAACCAGTACCGTTGCCATGTGGCCCGTGCCCGTCCCGTCGCAATCGTTTCAGTCGCCGCCTGCGCTCAAGGCGATGTGGCTTCCGTGACCGAATCTCTACACTCTCGAGAGAATTTGTCCGGCATCAAACTATGGCTTTTCCTTGCGGACTAGGTATGTAGCATAGTGTCGGTCGACACAGGCAATCTCAAGCGTGCACAAAGAGAAAGGTCGTGGTTCCGTCCACAGATCAGGCGAAGAGTGGCCGTTCGTTGGCGTCGGGGGTGCTAGCCGCCGGACAATATGCGTCGGCCAATATTCTGCTTCTGCTCGGCTCCGCGTCGCTGTTCGTCGGCGGGTGGACGCCGTTCGTGGTCATCCTATTAATCATGGTGTTCGGATCGTTCGCCGACGAAATCAGCGGCGACGATTGGGACCGGCTTGGCGACCGCGCCAAGACGTTCTTTAACCTCAATCTCTATCTTTCGCTTCCGCTGATGTGCCTGCTGGCCATATTGCTGGCGCTGTTTTCGCGCGGCCACAGCTTCACCGGCCAGCCGTTGCAAATGATCGGGGGCATCTGGGTCGCCGGATACCTGTTCGCCCTCGTCGGCGCCACGGTCGGTCACGAGCTGACCCACCGTCAGGGGCGCCTACCGCAAACGGCCGCGCACCTGTTGCTGGGATTCACCGGGAACACCTCGTTCGTGATCTACCATGTTCACGTCCATCACAGACAGGTCGGCATGTACGACGACGCATCGACCGCCCGCCGGGGCGAACGGCTCCGCTCATTCGTAGCGCGGGCCATCTATCGGCAATTCACGCAGGCCGGGAATATCGAAACCGCGCGTCTTCGCCGGCGGGGGCTTCCGGTCTGGTCCCGTCACAATAGGCTGATTCAGGCTCATGCCGCCCCGCTCGCCATCTTCGCCGTCGTCGCGGCAATTGGTGGCCCCTTCGCCATTCTCATATTCGGGCTTGCCGCGATTCTCGGACGTCTCTTGCACGAGCTGGTCAACTTCGTGCAGCACTTCGGCCTCGTGCGCGCGGAAAATGCGCCCATCCGGCCGAGGCATAGCTGGGACTGCTATCGCAGGGTCTCGAACGTCCTGCATTACAACCTGCCCCGGCATTCGGACCATCACATGTTCGCCACCAAGCCGTTCTGGCGCCTGGATGCGCTGGAGGACACGCCCATGCTGCCTTACGGCTATCAGACGATGGCAACGTTCGCGCTCATTCCGCCGCTATGGCGCAATATCATGCGGGGACTTTTGAAGGATTGGGACGCCCGCTTCGCAAGCGACGCCGAACGCGAGATCATCCGCGCCCGGGGTTGGGAAGGATTAGCCTAGCTCGACGACGGCCAATCTCGGGGACCCTCACTTCGCGGGAGAGGATTTCGCCTTTTTGCCCCGCGACGGATTGGGGTCCACGGGAGGTTCGTCCTCCAGCGCGCGATAGGCCGCCCCATCCAAATCGTCGAACTGCCCCGTCCGCAGGGACCAGAGGAAGGCAGCGAGCCCCATCCCGCCCAGAAAGAGCGCCGAGGGTACGAGCCAAGCCAACGCTGTCATGAGCGCTTACCTCCTTGCAAGCCGCGTCGCGTTGAGCGTCACGAGTATCGATGAACTCGACATCACGATAGCGGCGATCAGCGGCGTCACGAACCCCAGCATCGCCAAGGGGACGCAGATGGCATTATACACCAGCGCGACGCCGAAATTCTGAAATGCCATGCGGCGGGCACGCGAGCCAGTCTCGATGGTCTCGACCACGGGCTCCAGGGGTCGCCCCTGAAAGATAAAATCCGCGGCCCGCTGACTGAGGTCGGCCGCCGTCGCCGGCGAAATAGAGGCATGCGCGGCCGCGAGCGCCGGCGCATCGTTCAAACCATCGCCCACCATGAGGACTTTGCGTCCTTCACGCGCGCGTTCTTCGAGCCAGGCGATCTTTCCGGCCGGCTTCAGCTGCCCGGCGAACTCCCCGATCCCCACGTCTTCGGCCGTGCGAGCAACAACGGCGTCCCGGTCCCCGGAAAGTAGCGCCACGGCCAGTCCACGTCTCTTGAGCGCGGCAACCGTCTTGGCGGAATCCGGACGCAACGTGTCGGCGAATCGGAAACGGAGCGGCGGCGATTCTCCGCGCCGGTACCAGACTTCGGCGGTTTCTCCGCCGGCACTCTCAACGCCGCACCAGACAGCCGAGCCCAGGCGCTCCTCACCGTTCGGCGTAACCAGGAGAAGCCCCTCGCCGGGCGTCTCCTGGACGTCCTTCGCCGCTTGCACGGACCCGAGCCGCTCCTTCGCGGCGGCCACTAGCGCTTGAGAGAACGGATGACGGCTGCCACTTGCAAGCGCCGCGGCAGCGGCCAACGTCTCGGACGGCGCGGTATCGGCGTCGAGAAGACGGGGCTGACCAAGCGTCAACGTCCCCGTCTTATCGAAGACGACCGTATCGATCTCCGCGATGCGTTCGAGCCCATCGGGCACTTTGACCATGACGCCGCGCTTGAACAGCCGAGACGCGGCGGCGATCTGAACGACCGGAACCGCAAGGGCAAGAGCGCATGGACAGGTAATGATGAGAACGGCGATGGCGTAGGTTAGCGCCGTTTGCCACGTCGCGCCGAACGCAAGCCAGCCGGCGAATGTCGCAAGCCCGAGCCCGTGAACGGCGGGCGCGTAGATCTGCGCGGCCCGGTCGGCAAGCACGCGGTAACGCGCCTTCCCCTGCTCGGCAGCCATCATCAACCGGCTGATTTCCGCAAGGAGCGTCGCATTGTCCGCCGCGGTCACCTCGATTTCGAGGCTGCGCGTCAGATTGAGCGTGCCGGCATAGACGACCGTGCCGTCTTCGACGGCAACCGGCATGGTCTCTCCCGTAATCAGGCTTTGATCGATCTCCCCAGTCCCGCCGACGACGACGCCGTCGGCACCGACGCGCTCACCGACGGCGACCAGCATCCGGTCGCCGGCACGCAGCGTGTTGGCCGGAACCTTGGATTGGGTGCCGTCCGCGGCGATTACCGTGGCGATGCCGCTTTGCAGGCTGAGAAGATTCTGGGCCTCGCCACGCGCGCGGACCCGCAGGGCCTCATCGAGATAGCGGCCGACCAACAGAAAGAACAGCAACGTTACGGCCGCGTCGAAATAAACCTGCTCGCTCGCGCGCATGGTCTGGTAGACGCTCATCCCCGTCGCCAGGATAATGGCGAGCGAGATCGGCACATCCATGTTGAGGCGGCGTCCCTTCAGGGCCGAGAGCGCCGAAACGAAAAACGGCTCGCCCGCATAGACGACCGTCGGCAGGGCGATCAAAGCGGAAAGCCAGCGAAACATCTGCGCGAGCGCGGGCTCCATGTCTCCGCCTTCGCCCGACCAAACGGCGATGGAGATGAGCATGATGTTCATAGCGGCAAAACCCGCCACGGCCACGCGCCGAAGAAGATAGCGCTGGCGCTGATCGCCGCGATCCTGTTTCGCAGCCTCGATTGGCGCGGCATCGAAGCCCACCCGGTCAAGCGCGCCGATCACGTCGGCCTCGCTCACCTCGGCGGGGTCGTAGGTCACGGTTACCCGCTTGGCGGCAAGAGAGGCGCGCGCCGTCTCGACGCCCGGCACGCGCATAGCCGCCCGCTCGACCGTGCGGAGGCAAGCGCCGCAGTGCATGTCATCGACCGCCAGTGTCATCGTCGCCGGCTCGGGCCCGGCACTTTCCGTCTCGAGCGATACGGAGCCTTTCACGCGGCTGGCCGGTGAGCCGGTCATGATCCCTCAGGCACCATCAACCGCTTCTTGAGGCGATGGACCGTCGGACCGCCCTTGCGTTCGGCCGACTCGGCGCTTAGCACCCAGTTGCCGGGCTTGAGCGCCACGTCGGACACATAGAAGCCTTCGGACCATTCGCGGAAGGCAATGGACCGGTCGTCCCACTTCTCCGCCGGACGCGCGAGCGTCCCGGTGATCGAGAGGCCCGACACCGGCGCTCTCGCGGAGTCGGTGAATTGCAGGGTCAGTCTTTGCGCCTTGCCGTCATAGTCGGCGCGCGCATCCCAGCCGAGGGCGGCCTGACGTTCGGCCTCGGCGAGCGTCTCGTTGTAGTTGAGACCGCTGCGATACGGATCGGGGCGATCGCCGCCGCTGAACGTGGATACGGCGTAGTAGACCAGCAAACCGTTCGCCAGGAACATCACACCGAAGAAGGCGATGAGGCCAAGCAGCACATGCCGCCCTGTCACCGTATGGGGAAACCGCGCCGCCGTACTCATTTTGCCGTCCCGCTCTTCGGCGGTCCCTGGAACATCGCGTCGTGCTCCGTCTGGGTTCCGTCGGCGATGTCGGTCACGACGAGTTTGAAGGGCGTGGCTTGACTGGAAAGCGCGCCAACTCCCGCCTTGTCCAGCGCAACATAAAGCTTGACCGCCTGAATATTGTCCGGCGGCACCGGCACGACGCCGCCTTCGTGCCCAATCATCTGCACTTTCGCGTCCGGCAAGCCATCAACGCTGATCTTAAAGGCACGCGGGACATATTGCTTGTTCAGAAGCTTGACTTCGTAACCGTTGCGCACGCCGCCGTCGGAGAGTTTGACGTAGAGCGGATTGCGATCGTGCAGGACGTTCACCTCGAGCACGGGACGGACCAACAGTGCGACGAGCATGATGGTGCCCACAAGCGCAATGGCGCCCGCGTAGAAAAGGACACGCGAACGGAAAAGCCGTAACGGCGCGGCCTCCTGGACTCCAGCATCGAGGTTACGAATCGTGTCGTAGGCGATCAGACCCCGCGGCCGACCGACCTTGTCCATGATTTCGTCGCAGGCATCGATGCACAACGCGCATTGGATGCATTCGTGTTGCGCACCGTCCCGGATGTCGATGCCAGCAGGACACACCGCGACGCATTGACGGCAATCGATGCAATCGCCTCGTCCTTCCCAGGTCTCGCCCGCCTTGTGCGGTCCGTTAGGTTCGCCCCGCCAGGTCCGGTAGGAGATCAACAGGGAGTCGCGATCGAACATCGCGCCCTGAATACGCGGCCACGGGCACATATAGGTGCACACCTGTTCACGCGCGATGCCGCCCAGCACGTAGGTGGTCAGCGTGAACATGCCGATAAAGAGATACGCGACCATCGGCGCGCTGAAAGTCACAAGTTGCTTGGCGAGGGTCGGTGCGTCCGCGAAATAGAACACCCAGGCGCCACCCGTTGCGATCGCGATCAGCAGCCAGGTCAGATGCGTGATGCCCTTGCGCCAGATGCTTTCGAACGCCCAAGGATTCTTATCGAGCCGCAACCGCGCATTGCGGTCGCCCTGCCAGAAGCGTTCCACCGCAATCATGAGGTCCGTCCAAACCGTTTGGGGACAGGTGTAACCGCACCAAACGCGCCCGGCGATGGAGGTGATCAGAAACAGAGCCAGAGCCGCCAGCACAAGCAAGCCGGTGATGAAGTAGAATTCCTGAGGCCAGATTTCCAGAAAGAAGAAATAGAAGCGCCGCGCCGGCAGATCGACCAAGACGGCTTGGTCTGGCAGATACGGCCCGCGGTCCCAACGCAACCAAGGCAGCAGATAATAGATGCCCAGCGTGACGGCCATGACGATCCACTTGATCGTCCGGAAGCGGCCATGCGCCTCCTTTGGGTAGATCTTGACGCGACTTGCGTAGAGCTCGCCTCCCCCGGAGGAAGGCGCTCCGCCACTACTAAACTCCATATGCGCCATGTTCATCCCATATCGGTTGGGGCGCTATTGACCGCCACCCAAGGAGTGAACGTAGATCGCCAGTTCCTTGACCGTGGCCGGATCGAGACGCCCAGCCCAAGCCGGCATCATGCCCGCGCGGCTGTTGGTGATCGTCTCGACGATCGTCGCCTTGTCGCCGCCGTAAAGCCAAAGCTGGTCGGTGAGGTTGGGCGCGCCGAGCGCTTGATTGCCCATCCCGTCCGGACCGTGGCAGGCCGCGCAATTGGTCGCGAAGATTTCCTTGCCGCGCGCGGCGGCTTCCTCATCGTCCGCATTGCCCGACAGCGACATGACAAACTCGGCCGCGTCGGAAACCTGATTGGGCTTCAGCATACCAAGCTTGCCGAAGGCCGGCATTTGGCTCATGTGCGTCTGATCGTCCTCGGCGCGGATGCCGTGCTGAATGGTCTGATGGATCGCATCGAGCGTTCCGCCCCACAGCCAGGCATCGTCCCGCAAGTTCGGATAACCGGCTCCACCTTGGGCGCCACGGCCATGACACGGCGCGCAGTTGTCGCCGAACGCCGCCGCACCGCCTGCAAGCGCGAAATTCAAAAGCTCCGGATCCGCCTTGATCGCTTCCAAATCGGCGGCCGCGATCTTGTCGCGGAATACGGCCTTCTCGGCTTGCGACTGAGCCAAATCTTCGGAGACTCGCTCGCGCTGGCTATAGCCGAAATAGCCCTTCGTGTAGGACGACACGGTCGGCCAGGCCGGATAGACGATCCAATAGCCGATGGCCCAGATGATCGTGGCGTAGAAGGTGTAAAGCCACCATTTGGGCAACGGATTGTTGAGCTCCGCGATACCGTCCCAGGAATGACCGGTCGTCTCGGTGCTTCCCGATGTTTTGGCTTTCTCTTTGGCCATGGCTCAGTTGTCTTTCTCGTTGCCGGACTCTGGATCGTCTTCCAAGGGCAATTTTGCAGCCTCGTCGAAACGCTTCTTGTTGCCGGGCCAGAAGGCGTAGAGCACGACGCCGGCGAACAGCACGATGAAGAAGATGAGTGCGGCTACTTGGCTGATAGAGGCTACCTGATCGTATTCCATGGTTGCGTCCTCATCTCAGATTGGGTCCCGATTCGTCGAAGCTGGCGAAATCGACGAGCGTTCCGAGCATCTGCAAATAGGCAATCAATGCATCGAGCTCGGTGATCTCGTTCGGATTGCCGTCGAAGGTTCGAGCTTGCGCCTTAGGGTAGCGCGCAAGAAACGCCTCCAGATCGGCGGTGTTCTTGCCAGCCTGCGTCTCGAGATCCACCTTGGCATTCTCGACCATTTCATCCGTATAGGGAACGCCGACGATCGCACTCGTCTTTAGCTGAGCTTCGATATCCTTGTAGTTCAGCTTCCGCTGGGCCAGGAACGGGTAGCCCGGCATGACCGACTCCGGAACGACGGAGCGCGGGTCGATCATATGCGCCCGGTGCCATTCGTCGGAGTACTTGCCGCCGACGCGGGCGACGTCCGGGCCGGTACGCTTCGATCCCCATTGGAAGGGATGGTCGTACATGCTTTCCGCAGCCAGGCTGTAGTGGCCGTAGCGCTCCACCTCGTCCTTAAGCGAGCGGATCATCTGGCTATGGCACAGATAGCATCCCTCCCGGACATAGATGTTGCGGCCAGCTAGCTCGAGCGGCGCATAGGGCCGCATGCCCTCGACTTTCTCGATCGTCGACCGCAGCCAAAACAGCGGCGTGATCTCGATCAACCCGCCGATGCTGACTACGATCAAGATGCCGATAAACATCAGCATCGGGCTTCTTTCCAGGATATCGTGTTTTCCCCAGCTCATCGCCCCCTCCCTATTCCGCCGGCGCCGTATATTCGCCAGGCCGGAATTCAGGAGCCGCGGCGACAGACGGTTGATCGGTCGCATCGACCGGCTGATCGCCGCGTACCGTGCGCCACAAATTGTAAGCCATCAACAATGCGCCAAGGAGGAACAGCAGTCCGCCGATGGCCCGGATGATGTAGAACGGATGCATGGCTTCGACGGTTTCCACGAAGGAGTATTCGAGGAAGCCGAGCTGATCGTAGGCCCGCCACATCAGCCCCTGCAGGATGCCCGACACCCACATGGACGTGATGTAGAGCACGATGCCGAGCGTCGAGATCCAGAAGTGCCACTCGACCAGCCGCTGCGAATAGAGCGCCTTGCGGTGCCACAACCACGGCACGAGGCAGTAGAGCGCGCCGAAGGTGATGTAGGCGACCCAGCCCAGCGCGCCGGAATGCACATGGCCGATGGTCCAATCAGTGTAGTGCGAGAGCGAATTGACGGACCTAATGCTCATCAGCGGGCCTTCGAAGGTCGACATGCCGTAAAAGGCCACGGCCACGATCAGCATACGAATAACGGGATCGGTGCGAAGTTTGTCCCACGCGCCGGACAGCGTCATGAGACCGTTGATCATGCCGCCCCAGGACGGCATCCACAGGATGATCGAGAAGGTCATGCCGAGCGTCTGCGCCCAATCGGGCAACGCGGTGTAGTGCAGATGGTGCGGCCCCGCCCAGATATAGATGAAGATCAGCGACCAAAAGTGGATGACCGAGAGCCGGTACGAATAGACGGGCCGTTCGGCTCGCTTCGGCACGAAGTAATACATCATGCCGAGGAAGCCGGCCGTGAGGAAGAAGCCCACGGCATTGTGGCCGTACCACCACTGCGTCATCGCGTCTTGCACGCCGGAGTAGACGATGTAGCTCTTCGTGCCCAAAAGCGACACCGGCACCGCCAGATTGTTGACGATGTGCAGCAAGGCGATGGTGACAATAAACGCCAGATAGAACCAGTTCGCCACGTAGACATGCGGGTCTTTGCGTTTGGCGACTGTTCCGACGAAAACGAGAAAGTAGACGACCCAAACGATGGTCAGCCACACATCGACGTACCATTCGGGCTCGGCGTATTCCTTGCTTTGCGTGACGCCGAGGAGGTAGCCGGTCGCCGCCAGTACGATGAAGAGCTGGTAGCCCCAGAATACGAACCACGGAGACCACTTGCCTGCGAGTCGTGCGCGACACGTGCGCTGCACCACATAGAACGACGTTGCAATGAGTGCATTTCCGCCAAACGCGAAAATCACGGCCGACGTATGGAGCGGCCGCATGCGCCCGAAATTCGTCCAGGGCAAATCGAGGTTCAGCGCGGGGAAGGCAAGCTGCCAGGCGATGATGTCGCCCACCAGGAAGCCGGCGACGCCCCAGAAAACAGTCGCGATGACGCCTGCACGAATGACACCGTCCGCATAACCCGACGTGTCGGCCGGCTCACGTTCCTCGACGAATTGGGTGAGCATATAGAGAAGTGCAAGCCCGGAAGCCGCGAACAGGAGACAGCCGTGAAAGGCCATGACCCGATCCTCGCCCGCCATCGCGAGGATGAGACCGAGAATGGTCAGGAAGCCGGCAGAGCCAATTGCAAGAAGGTCCGACAGCGCACTCCACTCGTCCCGCTGTGATGTTGCGGCCATATTTCCAATCCCTCAATCTGTCGCCTTAGTCTGTCGCCTTGCCCGCTTACGATCGGCGATGCCGAAGCTTAGGCAAAAACCGCCCTTGCCGCGTCAGCCCCACGCGGCCTGTTACCGCAACGTTACACGCCGACCGCTTCGGGCCGACCTTGATCTAGAGCAAAGTTTAGCCCGTCAACCCGTCACTCCTCGCTTCTCAAGCTCATTATATACGCAGCTACATCCTCAAGCTCGGATTTCGTGATGGGGATCACCGGCATCGGGTGCTTGGGAAGGATGATGCGGGCCATGATCGCTTCCTCGGATTGATCCGGCTGCCTCGCGATCGCCGCGAAGCTCGGCACATCCGCCACGGCCTTGGTTTGCCGGTCCGAAACGAGATGGCAGTTGGTGCAGACCCTCTCCGCCACTTCCTTGCCGCGTTCGGGATCGGGTTTGCTGGTGACAGGCCCTTCCGTTCGGGCTGTCGAGCCAAATGCCAGTACGAGCATGAACGCAAAAAGCGCGCTCATCCCGAGGGAATTCCAGAAATTCAAAAGCCTCATGCAGCCATTGCCTCAAGCTTGGACATATCGAGCACCGACACTTGCCGGGCCGACTCAAGCTTGATGATACTCGCATCTTTCAATTCGGCGAACATTCTGGAGACCGTTTCGAGTGTCAGGCCGAGGTAATCGGCGATGTCGTGGCGCGGCATGGCCAGATGGAGCGTGCCGTTCGAGCCCGTGCGGCTCACCATGTCCACCAGGAAGGCCGCGAGACGCTCGAGAGCGTTCTTTCGTCCGAGAAGAAGAAGATGGTCCTGCGTCTGCCGAAGCCCGATCATCGTGCAATTGAGCAACTCGTGGACGAAGCTGCTGGACGATGTGGCGCTCAGAAGGCTCTGCCATTTGTAGGCAATCACTTTGACAGGGCCGACGGCCTCGGCGGAGACGTGATGCACATCGTCAACCTCGAAACCGAACATGTCGCCGGTGAGATGGAACGCGCTGATCTGACGGCGCCCATCGGGTAGAAGCTTGGACACGCGTACCACGCCGGAGACGATCTTGTAGACGTAACCGGCCATCTCCCCCTCGGCGAAAATCTCGGCATTGCGTGCGAAATTCAGGGGAACGCTGGACGGTTGGAAGGCATCCGCTTCCTGGGCGCGGCCAAAAGCACTCGCCGCTTGCGGCAAATCGGATTGCGGCAGGTGAAGGACGGGATTCGGCGTCAGCATGATAACCCTCGAAAGGTTCTATCGACTGACGCCAGGAATACCGGCCTTTGCACGGGCTTTACACTCGTGCCGAGCCCCTAAGGGAAACTACGTAGGTCGAACCGGATTAGGAAGCCTGGATTGCTGGCCCTGTCACCGGACTTGAACAGCCATTTTTTTCAAGAACTTGCCGTATGGTTTCAAGCATGAGCCCGCCAAGAATGGGCTTTTCGAGAACTTCTGTGACGCCACCCGTCCTGGCTTTGGCGAGCAAGCGCTCGGTTTTCTGGGAGACCATGAGGATGACCGGGACACTGGGATGGCCTGGGAACTCTGGTTCACAAGTTTCCTCGACCCGCGAAAAGACGTCTTGGTCCAGCACCAGGCAGGCGCCACGGACACGGGGCGCCCGTAGGAGGGGTGAAACCGTGTGTTCGTCGCAGAAACGGGTCTCATAGCCTTCGAGCTCCAAGGAAAAACGCAAACTATCGGCTAGGGTCCCATCACTTACGGCGATGAGTACGGTGCCCGCCTCGCTCATTCCATTTGTCCCCACCCAAATGCTCTCGCGATGCGACTGAGCGCATGTTTTCGAGAGCAGTCTACGGGCCCAACGTCGCAGGGCCTTGAGCCACGTCAAACCGGCGATGGGTCTTCACGGGCCGTGCGTTCAGCCCGCGGGTGGCACCACGCGCGCCAGGATCGCCATCCTGACCAGTTCCGGCAGACTCCTCGCCTGCATCTTGGCCATCACGTTCGCGCGGTAAACCTCGACCGTACGCGGACTAATTCCATAGGCGGCCGCGATGACCTTATTCGCCTGCCCGGCGACGAGCCCTTCGAGAACCTGACGCTCGCGGTCGGACAAGGTCGAAAGCCGGGCCATGATCCCGGCCAATTGGCCGCCGCCCTCCCCGCCGGCCTTTTCGAGCGCGGCGCGAACCGCCTTCAACAACGCTTCCTCGTCAAACGGCTTCTCGATGAAATCGACCGCGCCTGCCTTCATCGCCTCGACCGCGAGCGGCACGTCGCCATGACCGGTGATGACAATCGCCGGGAGGCAGGGCATTCGATCCTTGATCCGGCGCAGCAGTTCGATCCCTGTCATCTCAGGCATACGGATATCGGTCACCAGACAGCCGCATAGAGACGGTTCCAGGGACTTAAGGAACACCGTGGCCGACTCATAGAGTTGCACGCGAAGTCCCGCCGAACCGAGCATGAAGGACAGGGATTGGCGCACCGCCTTGTCGTCATCGACAATATGAACGACTGGATCGATTGGCATCAGCCCTCGTCCCCGCCTCGCGCTGGCTCCAACGTAAAGCGAAAAATCGTGCCGCCACCAGGGTTCGGCTCAACCCACATGCGCCCGCCATGGGCTTCCACAAGGCGCTTCGAAATGGACAAACCGACCCCCATGCCGTGAGGCTTTGTCGTCACAAAAGGCTGGAACAGCTGGCCGGAGATCGCATCGGAAATACCGCTCCCCGAATCAGCGACTGTCACCTCCACCATGGGCGCGCCAGTTTCGAACTTCTGTCTGGCCGAACGTGCGGTCGCAACCAATAGGACTTTTTGGCTGTATCCCTCCATCGCCTCGATGGCATTGCGCATCAAGTTCAGCAAGACCTGTTGCACCTGGACCTTCACGACCATGACGTCCGGAAGCGCGGTGTCGAACTGAAATTCCGCCCTCACGCCCTCGTCCTTGGCGTCGATCAGCGCCAACGCGCTGGTCTCCTCGACCAGCGTGTTGATATTCTCCGGCTGGCGCACGGTCTCATGGTTAGTGACGAAATTCCTGAGCTGCCGGATGATCTCGCCGGCACGAAGCGTCTGCTCGGTCGTGGCCGCGAGCGCGTCGCGAACCATCGGAACTTTCTCGTGGTCCACGGACTCGAGGAGACGGTTACAGCCCTGCAGATAATTCGAGATTGCCGTTAGCGGCTGGTTGACTTCGTGCGCGAGCGTCGATGCCATCTCGCCCATGGCCGTTAATCGCGACAGGCGCGCCAATTCCGTTTGGAGATCCTGCAACTGCTTTTCCGTTCGCTGGCGCTCCGTCAGATCGCGAATGAATCCCGTAAAGAACCGCTGCTCGCCAGATCGCATCTCGGCAACCTCGAGCTTCATGGGAAATGTGGAGCCGTCCTTGCGCTGACCCGTGACCACGCGGTCGATACCGATGATCCGCTTCACTCCGGTGCTGAGATAGCGCTGGATATAGACGTCGTGCTCCTCACGAAACGGCGACGGCATCAAGATGGAAACGTTCTTGCCGGCGACTTCGACCTCGGTGCGACCGAACAAGCGTTCGGCGGCGGCGCTGAACGAGTGGATCATGCCCGTTTCGTCGATCACCACCGTTGCGTCCGGGACCGTGTCGAGGATGGACCGCAAATGTGCTTCCCGCGCGCGAACCTCCTCGGCGTTCCGGCGGCTGCGGATCCGCGTGCGGCGGAGCACTTCTCCCAGCCAGGCTATGCCGACACCGACACCGGCGAACACGCCGGACTCGATCAGAGACGACGCGGTGACATCGCCGTGGGTGATGAGGGCCAGTCCGGTCGGCACGGACAGAAGCGTCGCCAAGAGTCCCGGTCCGAACCCGCCGAACCCCGCAGCAATCGCCAGGCCCGGAATGAACATCAGGAACGAAGCGCGCCCGTGAAACCAGGGATAGAGCCCCCAGGCGAGCATGGCCATAAGTCCCACGGCCGCCAGCGCCACCCCATAGTGGAGCGCGCTCGTGCGAGGATCGATCAGCGCCAGCCGGAACCGGTCGATCCAGCCTTGTCGCGGGTCATTGGCCAAGGGTCCATGCATGCGGGCATGCTAGCGATGTTCGCGCGTCAAACCTAGGCCATCAGCACACCCGCGCCCGCGACGGCCTCGCGGCCCGGTCCATTTCGCGATGCCGCCTGCGGCGCCTTGCAGCGGGCGGGCTTGCGTGAACCACATTCACGAACGCAAGGACTGCGTTTCCTCCCAATCTGGCACTTTTCTGCCGCGGCCGACCGGTCGGCACGGTCTTTGCCAACGGCGGCGACTAGCCCTGGCGCACGCTTCAATGCCTATTCGGTCTTCTCGGCTTTGATCGTGTGGGTGGGTTTGTCCGTCAACGCGAGGCCGGGACGATAGACCGTCTTCCTGTAACCCTCGCCGTCCCGGCTGAGGACAGTGGTCCAGCCGGTCGTCCATTTGATCACGGCGGCACCGTTCTCGTTCGTCCACGTCCCTTCCATGGCGTGGCCCTGCTTCTCTCCGGTAGCCTTACCGTCGGCAGCCAATGCGATGCGGAAGGCATTGCCCTTCGAATCCTCGGTGAGATATTTTCCGGCCCAATCGGCCGCGAAGCCAACGCTCGCGCCTGCAATCGCCAATAGGGCGGCAGCGAAGCAAGCCCTTATCCATCCGACAATCTTCATGGTTCGGTTCTCCTGCGGGTTACCTTTCCCATATCACCTCTGATGCCACCGCACCTCGTGTTACACACACCGCACCCGAGGCATTCCGAGCGACCTCAGCGTTTCTTTGTGTTCCGCCTGCGGTCGACCTCGCGCTGGCTGACTTCTCCCGACGCCACCAGCGCCCGGACACAAGCATCCGAAAGCTGTGCGCCATGCCGGTCCATGCAGTTGCGCAGCGCTGCCGTTTCGAGCCCGTACTCGCTGCAATATTTCTTGTAGTCAGCCCGGCAATATTTCCGGACCGCCTCGCTATAGGCCGATGCCTGAGCAGCATTCGCGGTGAAAAGAACGCAGACAAAAAGAAGGAACCATTTCATGGCGCGGTCATCCTAACAAACCGGTGCGATTCTGATTTATCCTAGCGCATGTCGCCGGCCTTGACTTTCATCAAGCCATTGCATGCACGCGCTCCGGAAATTTTCCATCCGTGCATGACGGTGCGAACTTTGCGATAGAGGGCTGGCGCGACTTGTCCCATTCGGGACCCAACGACGGGGGAACCAGCCTGCCATGATGGAGGCGAAGAACGGCAAGCCCGGATCCAGTTTCCGGCTGGTGGTTGCCGCCGCGTGCGCGGGCGCATTCGCCGTTGCCTACAACACGACGGCCGTGATGACGGCGTTGCCGGCGATCCGATCCAGCCTCGACCTCGATGTCGACACGCTGCAATGGGTCATCAATCTCTACATGCTGTTCACGGCCGCAACGCTCGCAGCCATGGGGCATTTCGCCGATACGTTCGGCATGATGCGCATGTTCGTGCTCGGGCTCTGCGCGTTCGCGCTCGGCTCGGTCACGATCGCATTCTCCGGCGACGCCGCGATCCTTCTCGCCGGCCGCGCCTTCCAAGGGCTTGGCGTTGCGGCGGTGATGGCGACATCCGTGGCGCTGATCAGCGTTTCGGCCCCGCAAGACAAACGCGCGTCCGCGCACGGGCTGTGGGCGGGAACCATGGCGGTTGGATTCGCACTCGGTCCATTGATCGGCGGAACCTTGACGGACGTGGTGAGCTGGCGCGCGATCTTTTGGCTCGATCTCATCATCCTCGCCGCCGCCGGTCTCTTGTGCCTCAAGGTTGTCCGCGCGCGACTCGTTCCGCGTGCGCTCAATGCGGGCGGACGAACGGACTTCGCCGGAATCGCCCTACTCTTCCTCACTCTTGCGGCATTCCTCTACGGTCTCACCAGCGGCCCCCTCACCGGGTGGACATCGGTGCAAACGCTCGGGCTATTCACGATTTCCCTCACAAGCGGTGCCGGGTTCATCGTCCGGGAGTTGCGGACGCCCGAGCCGCTCATTGAATTCGGGTACCTGCGTCACGCCAACTATGTGGTGGCGACCATCGGGATGTTCCTGAACGGCGCGACACAGATGGGCATACTCTATTTCACCAACCTGTTCCTGCAAGCTCCCGAGGGCTTGAATCTTTCGGCGGCCCAGGCCGGTCTGGCGCTGCTCCCCTTCACCTTCGCGATGTTCGCCGTATCGCTGACCGCGCCTCGGCTCATCCGGCCTGGTCGATATCGCATTCCGCTCACCTTCGGGATGCTGGCTCTCGCCTTGGGCTTCTGGCTGATGCACGGCGTTGGCCATCAAACGCCCTATGGCGAGATCTGGTGGAAGCTGGCAATTCTCGGCACGGGCGTCGGGTTCAACTTCTCCCTCCTACCGCGCGCTGGATTGAGCGCCTTGCCGGATACCAAGGCCGGCCAAGGATCGGGCGTCCTCACCACCTTCTTTTATACAGGGCTTGCGGCGGGCACCGCGTTCGGCGGCGTCGTGGTCGCGCAGATCAAGCGCGGGTTGATCGACCCGGTCGTCGAAACGCTTGCGCGGAACGCGCCCGACCTCGACGCGTTGAAAGTCATGCTCGTCCACGGCTCGCAAAGTCAGGTCGCGCGGGCCATGACGGCTTTCCCCGCGGGCGACACCGGAAAAGTCGAAAACGTGATGCTGAAGGCCTTCGACGGCGGCTTCGCCGGCGTGATGGTGTTGATGGTCGCGTTTTCCATCGCGGGTGCGGTTCTCTGCGCCGCGCTTATCCGTCCGCAAATGTCCGAAACGCCCAGCAACAACCAAGGCTAAGGCGCGGGGGTATCCGCCTTGGCCGCATCCCCGGCGGACCGCAACTCGCCGGTTTCCGATAAAATCGCGGCCACGACGCGCGTGGACGGGAAGTTCGCGAGTACGATCATCAAGATCGCCGTGATGGGAACCGCGAGAAACATGCCGACCACGCCCCAGAGAGCGCCCCAAATGAACAGTGACAGGATGACGACGAACTGGCTCAGGTTGAGCGTCTTTGCCGACATTCGCGGCTGCAGCACATTGCCGACGAAGAACTGGATCAAACCGACCGCAGTTAGCAGGATGAGGAACGACTTGAAATCGCCGAGCTGAAGTAGGCCATAGAGCGAGACGAGCAGCGTCGCCAAGATCGTTCCGACCGTGGGGATGAAATTCAATATGAAAACCAGGAAGGCCCAGAACGCGGCATGGTTCACGCCGACGGCGATCATGACCGCATATGACAGAGCCGCCGTCAGCAAGCTGACCAGCGTCATGATCCAGACATAGCTGTTGACGTCCTGGCTGACACGATCGAGGAGCGCTCGGATCCGAGCGCGGCGGTTCTCGTCACGCACAATCGCGTTGAGCTTTATGTTGAAGAACTTCTGCTCGACCAGCAGAAAAATGACATAGACGAACACCACGCTGAATTGACTGGCGAGGCTGGTCATAGCCGAGACCATGGCGCCGAGAAGTTGCCCCAATCTCAACTGGCCGAACGTCTCGTCGATAATTCTATCCCGCTCGATCCCAGTGAGGTTCGACGCACGTTCAAGCAGGATATCGATGCTCTTTTGGAACTCCCTCGAGCTTGCGCTGATTGCACTGACATTGCTGACGACGACGTCGAGCGCAAGGAGGCTGGCGGCGAAGATCGTCAGCAGTGCCAGTAAGAGCGCTAGCCCGCGCATCGGCCCCAACCACCGGGACCATAGGCGTTGATAAACATCGGCCAGTGCGTTGATGAATCGCCAAATCAGGAGCGCGACCGCCAGCGGGATCAGGACGTTCGAGCCCCAAACCAGCAGCACGACCGTAATAAGGACGAGTCCCGAAATCAGAAACGCGTTGATGAGATGCCGCGAGGGGGCATCGTTGCGCCCAGGAGTCGAACTGGGCCCGGCCGGTCGATCAATATCGGTCATCTCGTTGCTACCTGATTTCACGGCCGGTCTCATCGCCCAAATGCGCCGGTCCACCAATGACGCATGAATCCGTTTGCCGTAAGGTGGCCGTTCAGCGCAAGGGAGGAATTCATGCAAAAGCCTATCTTGGGGCTGGTCGCCGCCTCGATATTGACCGCCACTGGCTTCATGGCGACGGGGGCCAAAGCTGTACCAGCGATTCCGGCGATGGAACAGCCATCGATCGTCGACAACGTGCGCTGGCGGCCGAGAGTGATCCGGCCCGCGCGCCGCACCGTGCGCCTCGCAACCCGGCCTGTCCGCCGCGTGGTACGCCCCGTGCCGCGCGTTTTGCGCCCTTGGCGGTGGTAGCCGCTCGTACCCACGGCCTCCGGGCCGACGTCAAGCCTTCGCGAGAGCGACGGCCTTGATCTGCGCCACCACCGTGTCGCCAGGCTGAAAGCCGAGCCGGTCCCAAGACAGACGCGAGATGCGGCTCAGGAGCGGCGCGCCTTTGCCGTCCGCGCCGAGCTTCAATCGAACGGTCATTTGCATCTCGCCCTCCGGTGCCGCCGAGACGATGCGGGCGGGCAGCGCGTTCAGGATTGTCGTATCTTTCGTTGTCTCGCGGCTAAGGCTGACGTCGTTCGCGGAAATTCTCAGCCGCCGCACCGCGCCGGTCGGGCCGGTCTCCCCGGCAACCAACAGCGTCCCGCCCGGCACCTCGACCCTGGCGATCCCGTATTTGGGATCGAAGTCGCGGACCCGGCCGTCCATGACCGCCGCGGGGTCGGGCATACGGACCAGCGGCAGGGAGGGATCCGAGAGAAGTTCCGCAATCGGGCCAGATGCCCGTACGCCCCCCGATCTCATCAGAACTAGGGTGTCCGCGAGACGTTCGATCTCAGCGATGTCATGGCTGACATAGAGGACCGGGATCGACAGCACCTCGTGCAAGCGCTCCAGATAGGGCAGGATCTCCTCGCGGCTGAGGCGGTCCAAGGCCGATAGCGGCTCGTCCATCAGCAACAATTGCGGCTGGGACAGCAAAGCCCGGCCGATGGCCACGCGCTGACGCTCGCCGCCCGAGAGATGTGCCGTCGGGCGATCGAACAGCTGTCCAACCCCGAGCAGGTCCACCACGTCGTCGAACGCGATCGTGTGCGACCGCCGCCGCGCACGCTTCAGCCCGAACTCGAGATTCTTGCGTACGGACAAATGCGGAAAGAGGCTGGCTTCCTGGAACACATATCCCAGCGCACGGCGATGGGTCGGGACGAATTTCCGATCCGACTGCCACGTCTCGCCGTTAACGATCAGCTTGCCTTTGTCGAAACGGATGAGCCCAGCCACGCAGCGGAGCACGGTGGTCTTGCCGCAGCCTGACGGTCCGAACAGCGCCGTGACGCCACTCTCCGGCGCGGTGAAGGCCGCATCCAGCCGGAAGCTCCCTTGCTGCCCTGAAAAGTGCGCTTCGATCACGGCCGCATGCTCGCGAAACGCCGTTCAACCATGCGCATGGCGAGAATGACCGCGAAGGACATGGCCAGCATCACCGCGGCAAGCATATGCGCTTTGCCCCATTGCAAAGTCTCCACGAAGTCGAAGATCGCGATCGAAAGGACCTTTGTCTCGCCGGGGATGCTGCCGCCGATCATCAGAACGACGCCAAACTCGCCCATCGTATGCGCGAAGCCGAGAATGGCGCCAGTGAGAATGCCTGGAAGCGCCAAGGGGAACGCCACATTGAAGAAGGCATCCAGCGGCCCGGCCCGCAACGTGGCCGCCGCTTCCCATTGGCGCTGTCCCATCGCCTCGAACGCATTGCGAATGGGGTTCACCACGAAGGGTAGAGAATAAAGTGTCGACCCCACCACGAGGCCCTCGAAGGTGAAGGGCAAGGACCGGCCGGTCAGGGCCGTGACCGGACTGTTGGGGCCCATTGCGATGAGCAGATAGAAGCCGAGGACGGTGGGAGGCAGCACGATCGGCAACGAGATAAGCACGGCGACGACCTCCTTTCCCCTGGTCTTGCTCCGCGCAAGCCACCACGCAAGCGGCACTCCGACCAACAACAGAACCACCGTGGTCACGGCGGCAAGTTCCAGGGTCAAGACGATCGCCTCGATGATCGCCGCGTCGAACATGTCCGTATCCTCCCTTCACTCCAGCGCGGCACGCAGAGCTCGGTCCGCCGGACTTCGCTTCGGATGCGTCCGGTCGCCGTCGCGTGCCCCGGCAGATCTCGAAGCCTTCGGCTGCGCCTCGGCACATTGCAGCGCATGCTTGCGGCTGACGCAATCGGCCCGACATCGAGGCCGAGACCGATGTGCGGGCCGGACGCTGGAGTTCTGGCGTTTCGACAGGTCGCCTAGCCCATGGATGCACCGCTGGGCCGCGTGCCATGCTTTGCTCGGTCCAAGAAGTAGGTCCATGCGGCAAACGCTATCCAACCGCCACTAAACAGCGCGCCCCCAAAGAGCATCACCTCGCCTGGGATTGGGCCCAGAGCGGCACGCCCTATCAACTCCGAACCGCTTTTGATTGGGCTGGGGTCGATCGCGATCTTGCCGTAATAGGCAATGGTCTGAATGCCAAGAATCCAAATGTAGTTGCGCCGCAATCGCCGTCCAATCGCTCGCGGAAGGGAAATGTGATGGCGTGGCACGCAATAGTCGGTCGCAAGGACCTTGCTCCAGTCTTCATCCGGTCCCAAGCGGCCGCCGAGAAGCATTGGCGTGTAGAAGTTCTTCTCCATCCAGCGCGCCCGCGCGCGCCAAACATTGAAGTACCGATAACGGCGCGCCTCGAAGATCAAAAAGACCACGCAAAGGACGCCGGACAGCAACAAAGGGAGCGCCGACGCATCCCGATTTGAAAAAGTTATCGAAAGAGCAAGTCCGAGCGTTACGACTGCCCAATTGGTCGTGTTGTCCAGGCGTGTCCGCCAGATTGTGCTTCGATAGACCTCGCCACGGTAAAGATGCGCAAGCGCGCCTATGGTCGCCGCGTCAAATTCGCCGACAACGGGGGCTTGTTTGGAAGGATCCATGCCCGCCTCGAACAGCTTGGAATTGCCCTACGCCAGTGGACAACCTTCTCAAACTGTGCCCTCGCTGAAAAGTACAAGAATTGATCGCGGCGCGAATTTGCCGTCTTGGCCGGACGGTGCAACGGAGCTTCCGCAGGTCCTATACCAATGCTTGCAAAGCAACGCTGGAACGGAGCCGCGGGGAGCGCCGGGCGGTTGCCTAGACACAGATGGCCGATTTGCGGCCGCTGAATCAGGCGTGGACAGCGTTAGTCTTGTGCCGGATTGAAATCCTGCTCCCGGCGATACGTCAGCACCAGGACATCGCGGTTCGCCTTGTTCTCCGAATCGAGAGGCGCGATCGGAGTGACGCCGTGAAAGACGCGATGGTCGTCAAGAAATACCGTGTCAATTGGATTGGTGAGGGTGAACTCGCCCAATGACCGGCCCGCGGCGTCGAAGATCTGCGTGACGCCGCTCCGCACATTCGTGCGGTTGATCAGCATCACACATACCCAATCGACGCCATCGCGATGCGGTCCTTCGGGTGTGGGCGCCCCTTGTTCGGTTTGGGTCGCCTCGATGCGAAACTGATGCATTTCGACATGCCAGGGTATTGTGCCGGACGTCGTCGAGGACGCTCTCTCGAACAGCACAGCACAATAGCGGACTAGAGCTTGTGCGAAGGCATTGCCGGTCATGGCTTCGTGGACCGGCATGAACCAGCGCTCGACCCCGCCATTCAGTCGATTGTGGTCCCTGCTCTGATAGTGGGGCTGATGCTCTTTGCGGCTTACAGCCGTGCCGATGGCGCTGAGCGCGCAAAAGCGCCTGCGCCTGTAGCGGCCGCCATCGGCCATATAGGTATCGATTCCGAGATCGTCCCAGCTCGCGGCGAATTCCGGCCATTCGTCCAGCGCCCTTGCGCCGAGGATCGCACCCATTTCCTTGCCAGGACGAAATGCGAAGCCGCCGCGCGCGATATCGTCTTCAATCGCGTCGAGCGACTTGCGGGCCGCCGGTGAGGGACGGTCACTCGCCAACGCTTCTCGGACGGCGCGAACTCCTGAAGATCCTCCCTCCGGCATGTTCCTACTCTTTTAGGCTGGTCCCGCTCCGGTTCTTATACGCATCGCAGCGGAGCGCTCAAGATTTCCCGGATAGAAGCGGCAATCCGGCTTGTATGCCGCAACTCATCGAACGGCGGCTCGTCACGAGTCATGGTACCAAACTTCTAGCGCCCGGATGCCTTTTGAGCACCGGGCGCTAGGGAGCCAGTTGCGCTCGGTACCTCGTGAACACCGAGCGCTACTGGTGGAGACCTTACTCGTAGATGCGGAAGACGTTGAGCTCACCACCCTGCGGAATGAACTGCAGGCCAGCAGCCTTCGTCATGGCCGTAGCACCGATGGCGCCGAACTTGTCGCTCAGGTCCAGACCAGCGGTGACCGGAAGACCGATCCAGCCGCCAATGCCGGAATACACGCCAACATACTGCTTGTCGCCAGTCTTCCAGGTGGCCGGGTTGCCGATGATGCCCGAACCCAGCTTGCGGCTCCAAAGAACCTTGCCGGACTCGCGGTCGACCGCGCGGAAATCACCGCCGAGCGAACCGTAGAACATCAGACCACCGTCGGTGACCATCGTACCGGCCCAGTTCGGATACGGATCCGGGATCTCCCAGATCGTCTTACCCGTCAGGACGTCGTACTTCTTGATCTTGCCGGTGGTGCCGGGCTTCTCAGGATACATGTACACGTTCGCGAACACATAGACCGTGCCCTGGTTCGTGTGCGTGCGCTCCTGAGGCTCCAGCTCCATGCACCAGTTGTTGGTGGGCATGTAGAAGACGTTCGGCTCCTTCGGATCGACCGCACCAGGCTGGCGGTCCTTGCCGCCCATGGCAGACGGGCAAGTCGTAACATTGCGGCCGACTTCGAGCGGCGAGTGTTCACGGACCTTGATCGGGCGGCCGGTCTTCATGTCGATCTTCTCGGCCCAGTCCGTCGTCACGTATTTCGTGGCGCGCAGAAGGGTACCGTCGGTACGATCGAGCACATAGGCAAAGCCGTTGCGGTCGAAGTGCGTGAGAGCCTTTACCTTCTTACCGTCGATATCCATGTCGGTAAGAATGTTCTCGTTGATGCCGTCATAGTCCCACTGATCGAAGGGGGTCATCTGGTAGGCCCATACAGCCTCGCCGTTCTCTGCCTTGCGAGCAAAGATCGTCATCGACCATTTGTTGTCGAACGCACCAGTGTTGCACTCTTCGTGGGTCTTGTCGGGGCAACGATAGGACGGGCTCCACAGGCCGGGGTTACCGGTCGCGTAGTAGACCAGCTTCAGCTCGGGATCGTAGGACACGTAACCCCAGGCAGCGCCACCGCCAATCTTGTAGTCCTCACCGGGGAAGGTCTTGATACCAAGATCCTCACCAGCCTGACCGTATTGGGGGTTGGCCTTGTTGGTCTCGGGCGTCAGGCACACGTCCTTGTCGGAACCCGTGCTGTGGCACACCCAAGCCTCGGAACCGTCGGACAGATTGAACGCGGCGAGACGGCCACGGGCGGCGAACTCGTCACCACCGAAGCCCATGATCACCTTGTTGTCCGCGATCAACGGCGGGGGAGTGATGGTCTCACCCTTCTCGGGATAGGCGTATTTGACGACCCAGGCTTCCTTGCCGGTCTGACCGTCGAGGGCAATCACGAACCCGTCGAGCGTGCCATACACGAACTTGCCGTCGGCATAGGAACCGCCACGATTGACGGTGTCGCAGCAAGCGCGCGGCACGGCCGATTCGTCGCGATCGGTCTTCTTCACATAGGACCAAACCTGCTTCGGATTGTCAGGATCCGTCAGATCGAGACCCTGAACAACGTTACAGTTGGCCATGGACGGGCAACCGGAAACCATGAACAGCATGGTCTTGCCACCGACATCCTTGATCACAAGCGGCTGACCCTCATGACCGCGAAGAGCGTTGGTGCCCTGCAGCCAAGCCATCTGCAGCTTGTTCACGTTGTCCTTGTTGATGTCGGAGAGCGTGCTGTGACGCGTCAGCGCGAAATCGCGACCAGGGGCGGGCCACTGATCGGGATCAGCCATACGCTTCAGCTGCTCCTCGTCGGTATTCATAGCCGACGCCTGACCAGCCAAACCCATCGTCACAGCGACGAAGGTGCCAGCCAGAACACCATACTTCAGTTTCATATCTTTCTCCTCTCCCTAGCTACTCAGTTCACTGAACCGAATGCCACTCCAATTGCGTTGCCTGCACACCCCACCCTTTTCACCCGGGACATTTTGGCATCAGGCTCTTCTTAATATCCCCCATCCGGCCTATTCAGTAGGTCCGGTTTTGAGATATCGTATGGGCCGGATGTTTGACACGTTCTACGCGAAGTCTTGTCCTGCGCGAAATCTTGGCGGCCAGCGAGGCGAGGTGTGTCGATGTTTGCAGCTCTTTTCGCGCGTGAAGTCATTCGCGGCCAGCGTGGGGTCAAATGGGCAAAGGCGCGACGTTAGCGATCGAGATTAAGCAAGAGGCGCGCGAACCTGTTTTCCTGGCATTGTCCCGCGCCATCATTGCCGAGATCGAACGGGGCCGGCTCAAACCTGGCGATCCGCTACCCGGTACTCGCGCGCTCTCGAAAAACCTCGCCCTTAATCGCAACACGGTCGATGCGGCCTATCACGAACTGATCATGCAGGGATGGCTTGTTGCCGAGCCGTCCCGCGGCACCTTCGTTGCACGCGATTTACCGGACTTCGGCCGCGAGTCGACTCTGACCGAGCCGGCCGATGCCGATGGCCAAAATGTCCGTTCACATCGGCAGAAACTGAACATCTCGGACGGCTTGCCCGACGCACGGATCGCCCCAGCCGCTCCGCTTGGCCGCGCGTTTCGCAAGGCACTGACGTCTCCGCCGTTCCTCGAAAGCGCCTATGGGGATCCACGCGGCTGTCTGATTCTCCGTATGGCACTCTCGCAATATTTGAAGGACGAACGTGGCCTCACCTTTGGGGCCGACGACATGCTGATTGCCCGGGGAAGTCAGATGGCCCTCTACCTCGCAGCGTCCGCCGTCGCGGAACCGGGCTCGGCGATTGCCGTCGAGACGCCCGGATATCCGCTGGCATGGGCAGCGTTCCGTGCGGCCGGCGCGCGCGTTATCGGCATCCCAGTGGATGGTGGCGGAATAAGCCTCAATTCGTTGGAGCGGATCGCGGAACGTGAGGATCGACTCAAGGCCGTCTATCTGACGCCCCACCACCAATATCCGACAGCGGTCACGCTCGGCGCAGGCCGGCGGCTACGTCTTCTCGACCTCGCGCGGCGGCACCGACTGACCATCATCGAGGACGACTACGACCACGAATACCGGTTTGCCGGACACCCCGTGCTACCGCTCGCCGCGCGCGCCGACCGGAGCGTACCCGTCATCTATGTTGGCTCGTTGTCGAAGATCCTCGCCCCCGGCATCCGTGTGGGCTACGCGATGGCGCCGCCGGAGATTCTCCGCAAAATGAGCGACCGGCGCGAGGCCGTGGACCGGCAAGGCGATGTCTTTCTCGAACTCGCACTCAGCGAGCTGATCGAAGATGGCACGCTTCGACGGCACGTCCGCAAGGCACGCCGCGTCTATCTCGCACGGCGCAATCATCTTGCGGCTTTGCTCACAAGACAGCTCTCGAACGTTTCGGAATTTGTCCTGCCCGCGGGGGGATTAGCGATCTGGCTGCGGCTCAAACCGGGACTCAGCGCCGAAGCTTGGTCCATGAATGCCGCCAATCTCGGTCTGTCGCTCCTCCCTGGCGTACATTTCTCACTAAGCCCCGCGCGTGCTCCGGAGGCCTTTCGACTCGGGTTCGCCTCCCTTGACGAAAGCGAGCTCGCGAAAGCTGTCAGATTGATCGCCAAATCGGTTCCTGGCGCATAGACCAAGGCCGGTCTATCCGATCCTACCAACGAGGATCCCGGAGACCCGCCCGCGTGGGCACGCGCTCCCGCCGCGTTCAAGTAGCAGAAGCGAATTTTACGCTTCGAGATGCCCGGAAATTCAGACGTTCGTCGCCGCACGAAACGGTCTTGGCTTCGTTCAGAGTCCGGACGCCAGTGCCGCCTCCCGCGATGCGGCCTTCAATCCCTGCTCGAGATCTGCGATCAGATCGCTCGCGGCCTCAAGGCCGATAGAAAGCCGAAGAAGGCTATTGCCGATGCCGGCCGCCTTGAGCCCCTCTTCTCCCATGCCGACATGAGTCATGGTCGCGGGATGCGCGACCAGACTCTCGACGCCGCCTAGCGACTCCGCCAGCGTGAAAACACTCAGTGGGGCTACGAAACGGCGCACCGCCTCCAAGCCTCCCTCGAGTTCGAAGCTCAACATGGCGCCGAATCCCGATTGCTGCCGCTTTGCAATTGTGTGACCCGGATGCGAGACAAGCCCCGGATAATGGACCGCGGCGACCTGTGGATGGGTCGACAAGTAGGTTGCGATCTGCATCGCATTTTCCTGCTGCCATTCCATTCTGGGAAACAATGTCCGTAGACCGCGAAGCGTGAGATAGGAATCGAAGGGCGCCCCCGTCACACCCGTGACATTCGCCCATGACGCCAAGGCCTCCACGTCGGCACCATCTTTGGCAA
This sequence comes from Hyphomicrobiaceae bacterium, assembly GCA_020637815.1. Classification (GTDB taxonomy): domain Bacteria; phylum Pseudomonadota; class Alphaproteobacteria; order Rhizobiales; family Methyloligellaceae; genus Methyloceanibacter. Next base: position 1,054,600 of record JACKJS010000001.1, read on the forward strand.
CGACCGCGCCGCCTACGACGTCCGAATGCCCGTTGAGGTACTTGGTCGTGGAATGAACGACGAAGTCTGCCCCAAGCGCGAGAGGCTGCTGAAGTGCCGGCGACAGAAACGTGTTGTCGACCGCGGTCTTCGCGCCGACCTTCTTGGCCCGGCTCGCGATCGCTTCGATATCGACGACTCGCATGAGGGGATTGCTCGGCGTCTCGATCAAAACGAGGGCTGGGTATTGTTCGAAGGCCTTTTCCAACTCGGTCTCGTCGCCTTGGTTGGCGAAGACAACGGAGAAGTGGCCGCGCTCTCGCTTTGCGTTTAGAAGCCGGTAGGTCCCGCCATAGCAATCATGCGGTGCGATGACGAGCTCGTCGGGTCCGAGCGTGGACAGGAGCAAGTCCACCGCCGCCATGCCCGACGATGTTACGACCGCGCCGGCGCCCCCCTCGAGACGCGCAATCGTATCCGCTAGGAGCGCGCGGCTCGGATTCGCCGTCCGCGAGTAGTCATAAGGACCGCTTTGCTCAAGGCTCGGAAACGCGAAGGTGCTCGTCAGATAGATCGGTGGCGTAACCGCGCCAAAGGCTCCGTCCGAGGCAATTCCGTTGCCTGCGGCGATGGTTTCAGGCTCGTGTATCTTCTGCATGTGGCACCGTGTGTCGACGTGGTTTCAGTCAGCCAATTCCACCATGCGCAAATAGGGTCGGAGCTCGCGCCAGCCTTGTGGAAAGTGCTCTTTGGCCTGCTCGTCGGTCAGCGCAGGCGAGATGATCGCTGGCTTGCCCGGCTCCCAATTGACGGGCGTCGAGACTTTCAGCCGGTCGCCGGTTTGCACGCTGTCCACGGCCCGAAGGATCTCCGCGAAGTTGCGGCCCGCGCTGGGCGGATAGATCAGGATCAGCCGGATGCGCTTTGCGGGATCGATGAGAAAGACGGCTCTCACTGTTACCGACGGATCCGAGTCGGGATGAATCATCCCATAAAGGTTCGCGACACGTTTGTCGGCGTCTGCGAGCAATGGAAAATTGAGAGCATGTCCTTGCGTCTCGGCGATGTCCTTTGCCCACTCGGCGTGACTCTCCAGGGGATCGACCGAGAGGCCGAGAGGCTTGACGTTGCGCTTATCCCATTCCGGCTTCAGCCGAGCCACTTCGCCCAGTTCCGTCGTGCAGACCGGCGTGAAGTTCTTGGGGTGGCTGAAGAGCAGCCCCCACGACTCACCCAGCCACTCATGGAAACGAATAGGACCGTCGGTGCTCTCCTGATCGAAGTCTGGTGCGATTTGGCCGAGTTGAAGCGACATGGGCATTCTCCTTACGATTACTATTAGTGCGCCGGCGTTGGATCGTTGCCTTGGGCGGAATCGAGATATCCGGACCTGAGCGCAAAATCTCCGAGATGCTCGGCGGGCTCTCGTTCACGCGCAAAGTGCGCGATGAGGTCACCGAGCTTCTCCAGAATCGCCGCCTCGCCGACATTCTCCAGAACCATCTGGTTGAGTCGCTCGCCGTGAAAGCCGCCGCCGAGATAGAGGTTGTACTTTCCGGGTGCGCGGCCCGTGAGCCCGATGTCCGCAATGTACGGCCGGGCACATCCGTTGGGGCATCCCGTCATGCGTAGAGTGATCGGTTCGTCGTAGAGGTTGTGTTCGGCGAGGATCGTCTCAATCTTCGCGATGAGATCGGGCAGATAGCGCTCGGCCTCCGCCATCGCGAGCCCGCAGGTGGGCAAAGCCACGCAGGCCATCGCGTTCAATCGAAGGCCGCTTCCAGCGTTCAGAGCCAATAGGCCATGGGTTCCCAGAGCGTCTTCGATCTGCTCGCGATCTTCGGCCGCGATATTCGAGACGATGAGATTCTGGTTGGGGGTGACCCTGAACTCACCCTTGTGGATACGTGCGATGGCACGTAGCCCGTCGAGCAGCGCGCAATCCGGCGTGTTCGTGACCCGGCCGCTCTGAATGAACAGCGTGAAATGCTGCCGGCCATCGTCGCCGTATTGCCAACCCAAGACGTCGCCGTTCGAGGTGAACCGGTACGCGCGCGTCGGGCCGAATTCAAAACCCATCCGGTCTTCAATCTCGGCTTTCACCCAATCGAGACCCTTGTCGTCGATCGTGTACTTGAAGCGCGCACGTGCGCGATCGGCGCGATCGCCATAGTCACGCTGGACCTGCATGACGGCGTCGATGGCCACGAACACGTTTTCAACGTCCACATAGCCGATGACATCCGCCAAGCGCGGATAGGAATTCGGGTTGCGATCGATGCGGCCCATGCCACCGCCAATCGCAACGTTGAACCCCACGAGTTTTCCGTCCTCCACGATGGCGATGAAGCCGAGGTCCTGCGCGTAGACATCGATGTCGTTGATGGGCGGAACCGCGAACCCGATCTTGAACTTGCGGGGCATATAGGTCCGGCCGTAGAGGGGCTCTTCCGGGCCGTCGGCGGGCGTGCGTTCCTCTTCGTACCAGATTTCCTTGTAGGCTCCGGTCCTCGGCACCGCGCGATCGCTTGCCTGCTTGGCGATTTCGTAGACCTCGGCATGCAAGGCCGACAGACTTGGATTGACCGAGCACATGACCCCGCGGCAGTCGTCCCCGCAAGCGGCTTTGGTATCCAGAAGGATCTCGCGCAATCCCTGAATCGTGGAACGAAGGTTGTGCTTGAGCACGCGATGGAACTGGAACGTTTGACGAGTGGTGAGACGCAGGCTCTCGCCGCCATACTCGCGGGCGAGCGCGTCGAGCTTCAGCCATTGAGACGGCGTGCATACACCCCCAGGGAGGCGCACGCGCACCATGAAGCTAAACGCTGGCTCCAACTTCTGCCTGCGCCGTTCGTCCCGGAGATCGCGATCGTCCTGAAGATACAGCCCATGAAACTTCATGAGTTTGGGATCTTCGCCCGGGACGCTGCGAGTCACGGGGTCGGCGAGTCCCTCGACGATCCCGCCGCGCAGCTGATCGCTGTTGGCCTTTAGCGTCTCGTCAGGGTGGAGCTTGTCCAGCGGCTGGGAGACGTCACGGCTGCGGTCAGTCCCGGAAGTGGTCTGGGTGTCAATAGACATCGACTTGATAGCGGCGATTGCGCTGCATTTCGCCGAGATACTCAGCCGCCTGCACCTCGCTGTAGCCGCCCTCCTGTTTGAGGATATCGGTTAGGGTCGAGTGGATGGCGGGGGCGAGCTCACGGCCACCGCAGACATAGAGGGAGGCCCCCTCCTCCAGCCACCCGAAGACATCGTTCCCGCTCTCCGCCAGCCGATGCTGGACGTAGCGTTTGGTCTGGCCGTCGCGCGAAAAGGCTACGTCCATGCGGGTGAGCAGCCCGTCCTTGAGCCATTGCTGCCATTCCGTCTGGTAGAGAAAGTCCGTGTGAAAGTTGCGGTCGCCAAAGATCAGCCAGGACTGTCCGGACGCACCGCGAGCCTCGCGTTCCTGCAAAAAGGCCCGGTACGGCGCAACGCCTGTCCCTGCACCGATCATTAGAACCGGCGCATTGTCCGCTGGGAGACGAAAGCGCGGGTTCGGCTGGATATAGACCGGAACCGTCGCGTTCGGCCCGCACTGATCCGCCAAATATCCGGTGGCAACGCCAGACCGTGTGGCTCCGTTGAGCTCAAACCGCACCGTCGCGACGGTGAGATGGACCTCGTCCGGTGCGTAGGACGGGCTCGAGGCCACGGAGTAGAGCCGCGGCCGCATCGTCCGAAGCCCGGCGACGAACGTCTCCGGATCGCAGTCGCTGGCGGGATAGCGCCTGACAATATCGACGATGTGATTGTCGTAAAGGAACGCGTTGCGCGCCTCCGCGCAGTCCTTGCCGCGCAGCGCGATCAGATCCTCCGCCCCCGTGAGCTCGGCCCATTGATTGATGAATCGCGTCGTGCCGCTCATGATTTCGTATTCTTCGGACAAGGCGCGGCCGAAGGTCATCGTCCTGCCCCCAACAGACAGCTCGGCGTCTGGAGAGATGCGGGTTGCCTCGATCAGTCCCTCGACCAGCTTGGGGTCATTGCGCGGGATGATGCCAAGCGCGTCGCCAGGTTCGAAGCTGAGACCCGAACCTTCTATCGACATTTCGATATGACGCGTTTCCTTGCTCGATCCGCGACCCGTAAGCACGAAATTGTCGATAACGCTGGCCTGAAACGGATGACGCTGATCGATGAGACCCGTGGACGTGTCGCGTTGCGGTGCCACGACCGCGGCGCCGCGACCGGATGCGCCGCCACTATTCGACTCGTTGAGCTTCGCAGTGACGGTCTGAATCCACTCGGCGGCCGCATCCTCGAAATCTACATCGCAATCCACACGTTCAGCCACGCGCGATGCGCCAAGTTCCGCAAGCCTCCTGTCGAGGCGTTTGCCGGCCTCGCAGTACTGTTCGTAAGTGGAATCGCCCAGGGCCAAGACGGCGTACCGGATACCGCTCAACGAGGGAGCCTTGCTGCCTTCAACGTATTCGAAGAAATCGAGGGCCGTTGCCGGCGGATCCCCCTCGCCGTGCGTGCTGGTGACGATCAGCACATCATGCTCGTTCTTGAGCTGGCGGGTCTTGTAGTTCGTCAAATCGACGACGGACGCCGCAAGGCCCAAGTCCTTGAGCGCAGCGCCAAGCGTCGATGCCAGTTCGGCACTGTTGCCCGTTTCGGTGCCATACAGAATCGTCACCGTGCGGGACCCGGTCTCGCCTGTTCCGGCTCCGGCCCCTTGCCCTTCCAGCAGCGGCACCTCTCCTAAGGACGCCTCCTGCCGGAGCCGATGATCGACACCGGCAAAGTACCCGCTGAGCCACAATGCCTGCTCGGCATTGAGCGTGCTGGCAAGTTCCTCAATGCGCCGCCGCTGTTCCTCAGTGAGGCCAGGGCCGTGAAAGTCGAATGCGGTCATCTCTGTGGGTGTTGGTAAGCGAATAGACGCTTCTGCGGATCAGGGTGCCTGCCCGCAGTCGCGAACCTCTGCCGGTACTTTGGCCTCCCAATTCACCGCATACAAATGAATATTATTCGTATTTTAGTGCAATAATTTTGCTACAATGGCTGTCTCAAGCGTTTCATCGGTTGAACTCGAGGATGTCGCTTTCCGTGACGATGACATCCATTGGAATATCGTGCGGCTGGGGGTGAATGGTCTTGAGGGTTGCCTGTCCATATCCCACGCCGACGACGCGCGGCTTGTTTGGCATCGCTGCGAGGGTGCGGTCGAAATATCCGCCGCCATAGCCAAGACGATATCCGGCTTGATCGAAGCCTACGACCGGCGCAATGACGACATCGGGATTCACGTCTTCGCCGTTTGCGGGATATGGAATGTTCCAAATGCCTCTTTGCAGCACGTCTCCCGGCCGCCACAACCGGAAGCGCAATGGCGTCTGCTTGGCCACGATCACGGGCAGCGCGGCATGTCCGCCGCGCTCCGTGAGCGAGGTCAGCCAAGGTCGAAGGTCCGGCTCACCCTTCAACGGCCAGTACCCGCTCACCGTTGGACTGTCCAAGTCCGCCAAAAGCTCGGTCAATCTCTCGGAGATCTGCCGCGCATAGTGGTTCCGAATGGCGAGATCGATACCCAGCCGGTCCGCGATCAGGCCTTCCCGCTGTGTCCTTCGCCAACGCGTCAGATTTTCCGGCGGACGGCACGCGTGGGAGGAACCTTCGAACTCATCGTTAAGCATCTTCCAAGAGCCGACCGTCGCCAGCTCCCCCTTATCTGACATTCATTGTCGACGTTCCGCTGCGTCAGACAAACGAATATAATCGGTGTTTAGATGCATCATTATTGCTAGTCGAAGCTAAGGGCGCTACTGGAATGGATATCGAGCTGGCACGGACGTTCCTCACGATCGTCAGAACCCAAAGCTTCATTCGCGCGGCCGAACAACTCAATGTCAGTCAGACAACGGTCAGCGCACGCGTTCGTTCGCTCGAAGAGCGGATTGGCCGGACGTTATTCGTTCGCAACAAGAGCGGCGCATCGCTCACGCCAGCAGGCGAACAGTTCCTCCGATACGCTCCGACCTTCGTTCAGCTTTGGGAACGCGCGCGCCACCAAGTCGCGGTTCCGCCCGGGCATCGCGCCGTGCTCGCCATCGGCGGGGAGCTTATTTTGTGGCACCCCTGGATGCTGGAGTGGCTGCATTGGATGCGCACGACCGCTCCGGAGATTGCGCTGCGCGTTCAGGTCGACCTCCCGGGGCCACTCATGGAGCAGGTGACCAATGGTGTCCTCGATCTCGCCATCATGTACGCCCCGCAGCAGCGCCCAGGCGTGAGGGTAGAATTGCTGCTCGAGGAGAAGCTCGTTCTCGTCACCACGGACCCCGACGTGACCGGCCCCGCGCCGGAAAATTATGTCTATGTCGATTGGGGACCTGAATTTTCGAGCCACCACGCCATGGCGTTCCCAGAAATTGGCAACCCCGGGATTGTCGTGGGCGGTCTCGGTCTCCTCGGCCTGAACTACATTCTGGAGGGCGGCGGCAGTGGCTATTTCCGCCAGCGGGTCGTCGAACCGCATATCGCGTCTGGCAAGCTGCACCTCGTTGCCGGTGCGCCCAGCTTTTTTTATCCGGTCTACGCCGTCTGCTCGATGCAGTCCGACGACGAACTCCTACAAATCGCGATCGAGGGATTGAGAGCGATCATGGCCGACCAACCGCCCCCGAGGTGAAGATCCGCTTCGGCCGGTTCCTACGAGCACCACGGCGCGCGTTCGATTCAAGGCGTGGGGCGGCCGATCCACAAAACGGTCAATCGGTCAGCACCCAATACCCATATTGGCCGGCAAACAGTGAGAATGCCGCGATCCAAACAATGCCGGAGGCGACGATCAGCTCGATTCCAAGGCTGGGCGTGAACGGGGCGGTCACCCGCAATATCGCCGCCAAGGTGATCAACGCATAGATTGCCGTCGTCACAGTGTCTGTTTCGAGCGGCCGTCCCGTATGTCCACGGATGGCGCGTGTCATGACCGCCAAGGCCATGGTTCCGATGGCCCCCGTTCCAAGAGCGTGAATCCCGGCCGGGTAAGGCACCATTGCGGGCAACAGCACGGAGGCACCGAGCACGACCAACCCGGCGGCCACCCACGCATAACCGAGGTGCAGGCTCCACAGCAGCGGCTCCGAAAAGGCGCGCCATCCACACCAGCGGCCAAGCCGTACAAGGCTCGCCAGGCCCGCCACAACCAAAACGGCACCTGTCAGCGGACTGCTCGGGCCGACGACCCAAAGCACAAGCCCCGCCAAGGCCACAAGCAAGACGCCCATATCGAACCGGTTGAACGGTGTGGGCATGACGCCACCGCCGTTCTTTGCCAGCCAGTTCCGCGTGAAGCTCGGCACGATTCGGCCGCCGATCAGGCTAATCAACAGAACAAATGTCGAAAGTCCCAGCCGCTCGCCCAGCCGTCCGCTTTGCACGAGGCCATTCGCATCGAGCTGAGTCAGCGTGTTGGCGGCAATCAATACCGCCACGGCGGCGAGCACCGGCAGGTTGCGCCAGTTCCGGCCGGCAACGATCTCCCGACAGACGACGGCGAAAAGCAGCGCAAGAAACGACACATCGACAATGGCCGCCAGCACGCCGCCGATCACGGCGGACGACGCCATCGCAATGCGGCCGAGCAGCCAAACGCCAAACAGCACGATGAGCGGCACCCCTTGAAGCGGTAAGCGCCCAGTCCAATTCGGGATGGCGGTCAGGAGAAACCCGGCAACGGCCGCGGCGGCGAACCCAAACAGCATTTCATGCACATGCCAACGCATCGGCGCGAAGACACTCTGCAAGGAGACATCGCCCCGAAAGACGGCGATCCAAATTGCGATGGAAAGCACGGCCCAAATTCCAGCGCCCAGGAAGAAAGGCCTAAATCCCTGGCGGAAAATCGCGGGACCGTTGAAGGTCCGGTATCGTGGAATGCCGTGCATCAGCGCGAGCCGGCGGTGCCAGTGGCATGCGTCGCCACAATCGCCATAGGCCAACAACCTCTCATGACCGGGCCTCGAGCCACTCGCCGAGATATTGCTTCAGCGCGACGGCTTGGTTGTGTTGGAGATCCTTGGCGGCGAAGATCAGTGTCACGGGTGCTTTGCGGCACTCGGCTGCCAGCGCTTCGACCGCGCTCGGCTGCTTGTCCAGTTCCTGGAAGTAGCGCCGCTTGAACTCGTTCCATTTCTCCGGATCGTGCCCAAACCATTTCCTGAGGCTCGTGCTGGGCGCCAGTTCCTTTGCCCAGCTGTGCAGGCTTAGCGCCTCCTTGGTCACGCCGCGGGGCCAAATCCGATCCACCAAGATGCGTTTCCCATCGCTCTTGGCTGGTGGTTCATACGCTCGCTTTAGATTTATGCGTAGAGCGCCTGCTGTCCGCACAACAACCCCTCCATGCATGTGTCCCCGCGCATCTCGCGACGCCTCATTCCAAGCGATGCCGTATTCTAAGAGGAAGGCTGCGGGCCGGGCGCTTTTTGCCCGCAACCTCCCCTTCCAACGCCCTCTCGAAGGAGCCGAGAGCGCTGATTCCTTCACAACCTAAACGCTTTCCCCGGTTGCTCGCGTTTCCGGCGCCACCGGCCCGTCGTCTCCTTCGCCCGGATTGGGCGAAAAGTATTTTTCGTGTTTGTTGGGAACGCCATCGAAGTCGGCCGCGTCCGCTGGGGGCTCACGCTTCACGGAAATGTTCGGCCAGATCTCGGCGTATTTCGCGTTGAGGTCCAGCCAACTCTCGAGACCCGCCCCGGTGTCGGGCACGATCGCTTCTGCCGGACATTCGGGTTCGCAAACGCCGCAGTCGATGCACTCGTCCGGATGAATAACGAGCATGTTCTCGCCTTCGTAGAAGCAATCAACCGGACATACCTCGACGCAGTCCATGTACTTGCACTTGATGCAGTTGTCGGTGACGACATAGGTCATGACGCACTCCCCGGCCGCGACAGGACACCTTCGTGCCAAGAACCGAAGCCGGCCGTCTCCGCGACGCTCGTCGCGCGGGCCCAGCCGATCAAATGCACAGCGCCTGTCCCAGACACCGCGTGCACCAGACCGCTCCCGTGACCGTAACTTTCGTTCCTATCCATTTGACCCACGGCCGTTAAAACATGTATTTGTTGTACATGTTATTCCGTCGCCCCGTTCCAAGCAATATCTCATATGCATCTTTTTTCGCCGGAAATGAGGTTAGCCTGTGCGCCTGACCGTCTACACCGACTACGCCTTACGGCTGTTGATGTATTTGGCGGTCAGCGGCGACGGCCTAGCAACGATCGAGGAAATTGCCGAGAGCTACGGCGTCTCCAAGAACCACCTCACGAAGGTGGCGCACCAACTCGGCGTCGGCGGCTATATCAAGACAATGCGCGGTAGGCATGGCGGTCTGCGTTTGGCGAAGCCGCCTAAGGAGATTGGGCTCGGGGACGTCGTCCGCTACACCGAGACCGATCTGACCGTCGTAACGTGCTTGGAACCCTTGGAGGACGATTGCGAGGCCCAGCCGGAATGCGTTCTCCACGAGGCATTGGAACTTGCACGAAGCGCGTTCATCTCCGTCCTCGACGAATACACTCTTTACGATCTTGTTAGACCTCGATCGGCTCTTCGCACCGTTCTTTCGATCTCGCCCGACGGGGAGACTGAAAGCTAGAAGCGGCGGGAGGCTGGGCTCTCGTCTCCCGCCAGCTTCAAGCCGAGGGGATTTACTTCCCCTTCTCTATTTCGCCGCAAGCGATCGGCAACGTAACTTGCGGCGGTATGGCGCCGAGAGAGGCGGCCGACTCGGGAAGCTTTGAGTCCGCCGGAATGCCGTGGATGAACACCACACGGCGATCGAGATTGAGATCGCTGGTCCCAAATTTCTCGGCGAAGGCCGCTTGCAAATCCTTCAGCGAGACCACCTTCTCGTATCGATAGGACCCGTCGGCGTTCGCTTTTGGATAGCTGTCGCTCGGGATTTCCATGGTCGCCGGCTCATTGTGGAATGGCACCATCGTCGTACCGGCATAGGCTTCCGTCTCGATAAGGTCGATCAAACCGTCGCCATTCTTATCGGCCGCCGAATCCGGGCATCTGGCATCGCTCCCATCCTTGAAGCCATGGAAATGCTGAAGATGCATCATGTTCGGCGGCAAGCCGTCCGCATTGACGACGATCGTCAACTGATCGCCATCGATTGTGAAAGTGGCCTCTCCGGTCGCCTGCGATCCCACCACGCCGGCATTCAACCCATTTAGTTTCGCCGTGTACGTTTCGGCACCCGCGGCCGTCGCGCTCATGTGCGTGAGCAGTACCGCGGCGCATGCCGATGCGAAAAGGCCGATGGCGTAATTCTTCCTCATGACATCCTCCGGTCGCGTCCTGGCGCCGTTCGTTTCACGCTTTAAGACGTATATTAAATATATCTTTAAGCTCGCTCGCCGCAATAAGCAATATATCATTTGCATCTTTTGTTTTCGGCGCAGGTCGTGGAATGGAATTGGGATCGACAGCGACATTGCGCTTCAAGACGGCCGTTCAAATGTCGTACAGGCGGGATGCGCCATGGCCAAAGCATCCATCCAACGCCTTCCAAACAGCCTTAAAGTCATGCCCCAGAGAGAGCGAGAGAGCGACAATTGACCGGGCCCGCGATGTTCTGCCGCGTGCCGGGGCTGCCGCGCCCGACGCATTGCCGCCGGCGCTTCCGTGTTTCCTCCGTAGCCAGCGGAACTTCAAACGCTCTTCCGTTCAATTGGTTACGTTCGCTCGTCCGCCACGTCTCCTTACCGCCATGCGTTTCCACCGGTGGCCAGAGGAAACTTGTTGCCCGCCACATTCGTATTAAGATATATAGCCGATATATCTTATAAAGGTGGGGCCGCTAGCGCGTGGTCGATCGGACATGGTTTCTACACTTACGAAGAACGAGCGCCATTTCGCTTTCATCATCTCGGTCGCCGTTGCCATATGCGGGCTTGTGATGGCGGCTGCCGGCCGGAACGACCTCCTGGGAACCCACGGGTTCGTCGTATTTTTCTTTGCACTTGGCGTCACTTTTATCCTTGCTCGCGGCTACTACGATCCCGAACCAGGCGCCGAGCGATTTGCAGCGTATTATGACGAGCCCATAAAGGTCGGCGTTATCCTGGCGATGTCGTGGGCCGTGTTCGCGATGTTTGTCGGCGACTGGGTGGCCTGGCTCCTAGCCTATCCCACGCTCACATTCGACGAACCCTGGGCAAGCTTCGGCCGGTTGCGGCCCATTCATACGACCGGCATCATTTTCGGATTTGGCGGAAACGCTCTGATCGCAACGTCGTTCCACGTGATGCAGCGCACCTCACGCGCGCGCATGCCCGACCAGCTCTCGCCGTGGTTCGTTCTGATCGGTTACAATCTTTTCTGCGTTCTTGCCGTCACCGGCTATCCGCTCGGCATCACCCAATCCAAGGAATATGCCGAACCGGAGTGGTATGCCGATATCTGGCTGGTGATCGTGTGGGTGACTTACCTCGCACTCTATCTGCGCACGCTGGCACGCCGGCAGGAGCCGCACATCTATGTCGCCAACTGGTACTTTCTTGCCTTCATTCTCGTCGTCGCGGTTCTGCACATCGTAAACAATCTTGCCCTTCCGATATCGCTGAGCAGCGCGAAGAGCTTTCCGATCTTCTCTGGCGTGCAGGACGCCATGACCCAATGGTGGTACGGCCATAACGCCGTCGCGTTCTTCCTGACCGCAGGCTTCCTGGGCATGATGTACTACTACCTGCCAACGCGGGCGCAGAGACCGATCTTCTCCTATCGGCTGTCCATCATCAGCTTTTGGGGCATTACCTTCTTGTATATGTGGGCGGGCTCGCACCACCTGCACTACACGGCCCTACCCCAATGGGTGCAGACCCTTGGCATGTCGTTTTCTCTCATGCTCCTGGTTCCGTCCTGGGCGTCGGCGGGCAACGCACTTCTGACGCTCAACGGTGCCTGGCACCGCGTTCGCGACGATGCCACGCTGCGCTTCATGATGGTCGCCGCGGTCTTCTACGGCGTGTCCACGTTCGAAGGATCGTTCCTCGCGATCCGCCCGGTCAACTCGCTATCGCACTATACCGATTGGACAATCGGACACGTCCATGCTGGCGCCTTGGGCTGGGTCGCGCTCATCACCTTTGGCGCGATCTACTCTCTCGTACCGATCTTGTGGAAGCGCGAACGCATTTATTCGCCCGCCCTCGTTGAAGTTCACTTCTGGCTCGCGCTCGCCGGAACCCTCATCTACGTGTTTGCGATGTGGAACTCTGGCATCGTTCAGGGACTCATGTGGCGCACCTACACGGCGAGCGGCACGTTAGCCTATTCGTTCATGGATTCCGTCGTCGCCATGCATCCCTACTACATCGCAAGAGCGATAGGCGGACTGCTCTTTTTCGTCGGCACGGTCGTCGGATTCTACAACATCTGGATGACTATCCGGACGCCCATCAATGTCGCGCGCGAGCTGGCAACCGATCGTCCGGTCACGGAACATGCCGGCGCGCCTGCCGCGGAACCGGCGGAGTAAGCACGATGTCGATATTCGGAGCGCACTACAACCTCGAGCGCCACAGCATTGGCCTTGCGGTGGCGGTCGTTGCCGTCGCCAGCATAGGAGGACTGTTCGAAATCGCGCCACTGTTCACGATCGACGAGACCGTGGAATCGGCGCCCAATATGCGCGTGTACACTCCGCTTGAGCTTGCGGGGCGCAACATTTACATCCGCGAGGGCTGTTACGCCTGTCACTCGCAGATGATCCGGACGCTGCGGGACGATGTCGAGCGTTACGGCCATTACTCTCTTGCCGTCGAATCGCAATACGACCATCCGATGCTTTGGGGCTCGAAAAGAACCGGGCCGGATCTGGCACGGGTGGGCGGCAAATATTCCGATCAGTGGCACGTCGCGCATCTCGACAATCCTCGGCATGTCGTCCCCAAATCGATCATGCCGTCATACACGTGGCTTCTGCGCAACGAGCAAAAGACGGACGATCTCGGCGACCAGCTTCGCGCCTTGCAGCGTCTCGGCGTGCCGTATACCGACGATATGATCGCTCATGCGGCGGAGGATGCTTCCGCTCAGGCCAATCCCAACAGTGAAGACGTTTCCGGGGTCAGCGACCGGTACGGAAAGGACACCAACATCCGTGCATTCGACAACGATCCCCACAAATTGACCGAGATGGATGCACTCGTGGCCTATCTGCAGATACTCGGAAAACTCACCGACGCCGCGGAGAAGGACCCGAATAGTGCTGGAGCTGGCCATGATTGATGTCAGCCATGAAACACTCGTGGGCATCTCGAAATCGTACGGGCTGTTCTATCTCATCGCGCTGTCCGTTGCGGTTGCCGTGTACGTGTGCTGGCCGCGCAACAAGTCGAAGTTCGATCGTGCGGCGAAGAGTATTCTGAACGACGAGGACGGACCGTGGCGGTAGAAGAACGTGACGAACATACCGGGTATTTGACCACCGGCCACGAGTGGAACGGGATCAAAGAGCTCAACCGGCCGGTTCCAACGGTCATATGGCTATTCTTAACGACCGCGTTCCTAGCCGCTCTGGCATGCTGGATTTTGCTGCCCGCCTGGCCGCTCGGGAATACATATACCCACGGCCTGCTTCGGGCCGATCAACGTCAGCGGGTGACCGAGGAAATCGCAGAGGCTGCGTCCAAACGCTCGGCTGCCGCCGCGCAAATCGAATCGATGACTTTTGACGACATCCGGTCCGATCCGGACTTGATGCGCAACGTGATCGAGACCGGGCGGACGCTCTTCGGAGACAATTGCGCCGCCTGCCACGGTAGCACGGGACATGGAGGTCCGGGCTTTCCCAATCTCGCCGACAACGCCTGGCTATGGGGTGGTGACGCCGATGCCGTCGCCGAAACGATCCGTATCGGGATTAACTCCGATCATCCGGAAACGCGCACCAGCCAGATGCTGCCTTTTGGTCACGATGGACTTCTCGATCGCGAGGCCATTCTCAACGTCATTGCTTATGTAAGGTCCCTGTCGAACCCCGCTTCCGCCAAGGACAATGCGGAGGCCGTGTCCGCGGGGGCAAAAGTCTTCGCCAGCAGTTGCGCCGCCTGCCACGGCAAAGATGGCGGTGGCAATACCGCCATGGGCGCACCCAACCTTACCGATAAGTTCTGGATCTACGGCGGAGACGAAGAGTCGATCTTCACCACCCTGACCTATGGACGCAAAGGCCACATGCCACAGTGGGAGTCACGTCTCACACCAGTTCAGAGAAAGATTTTGGCCCTGTATGTCGTCAGTCTGAGCAACGGCAAGGAGAAATGACCGTGAGTGTATCCGCGCAGGGCCGCGGAGGGCGGTCGTCGAGGCAGCGCATGATTGTTCTCGGTCTCGTTGGCGCCTTGATCGCACTCTTTGCTCTGGCAAATCTCCATCTCGTCTACGTCGCGGTTCACTCCCAGCCGGCGTGTGTCGATCACCTCAAATCCAAGAGCGAAACGGCCGGTACATATCGAGCGGCAAAGTCCGCTTGCTAGGCGCAAAGGCTCCGCACCCGCATAGGTCCGAACTGATGGTCAAGCTCCCTCCAACGACTTCCCCTCTACCCCGCGATTTCGGGTGGAAGCGCGATCTGCATTTGACAGTACCAATGCAATGGTTGCGTTCCGGATGGGCGGACTTCATCGTGCGGCCCGGTCTCAGCCTGGCCTACGGCCTTGCGGTTTTTCTCATCTCCGTTGCGATCGCGACCGGCATTTTCCGTCTGAACTTTGGATATCTGCTGTTGCCCGCGCTTGCCGGTTTCATGATCGTCGCACCGTTGCTTGCCATCGGTCTCTATGAAAAGAGCCGGGAGATTGCACATGGCCGACCTCTCAGCCTGGCTTCCATGGTCTTCGTGAAGCCGCGTTCCGGCGGTCAATTGATCTTCACCGGTTTGCTTCTCGCTCTTTTGATGCTCCTTTGGACGCGCGCGGCCGTTCTCCTTTATGCGCTGTTCTTTGGAATGTTGCCGTTCGCCGGATACGACGAAATCATGCATGCGCTGCTGAAAACTCCGCCAGGCTGGGCCCTTCTCTTCGTGGGCACGCTCGTGGGCGGTTTGTTCGCGGCATTCTCTTTTGCGATCAGCGTATTTTCCATTCCGATGCTGCTCAACGAAAGGACTGACGCACTGACGGCAATGGGATCAAGCATGGCGTTGGTTTGGAACAATCTCGGACCGATGCTCGTCTGGGGAGCGATCGTGCTCGCGCTGACTGCTATCGGCATCGCGACCGGTCTTACGGGCTTGATCGTCGTATTCCCCGTTCTCGGACATGCGACGTGGCATGCCTACACGGCGGTCCGGCGGGATCCGGCGGCCGCGGAAGCAATCGGCATTCTGGATGGAGCCGAAGCATAGCCGCTGCTCTCATGCCGGTTCCGATCGTACGGCGGCCTACCCTGCCATTCCCTATGCTGGCAATCGGTGCAACGCGCGGACGCGGGACGGCGATACGGTGTTCCGGCTCCGGCACGCGATCGGGAGTTATCGCAGGATTAAGCCCCGGCCTTCACGCGCGGTATGTTGGGACCGCGCGTCGCTTTTGTCCGGCGCTTCTTGGGCGCCGTGAAATCGCGCTCCGACAGCATGATATCCGCCAAGGTGTAGCGATCGAAAGTCGTGACGAAGGCCGTCAATGCCTCGTTCAAGACGTTTGGCAGCCGGCAGCTTCCATCGATCAGACACTGAGTGCCGGTTGCGAAACACTCGACGAGGGCAAAGTCCGGCTCCGTCGCGCGCACGACGCCGCCGAGATTGATGTCCTCCGGCCGTTTGGCGAGTGTGAAACCACCGGAACGGCCGCGCACCCCTCTCAGATAGCCGGTCTTCGTCAGAAGGTTGACAACCTTCATGAGGTGAGCCTGAGAAATGCCGTAAAGCTTCGCGGTCTCCTCGATCGTGATCAATCGGTCGCCGGCGACAGCCGCGTACATGAGCACCCGCAGCGCGTAATCCGATAATGTCGTTAGCCGCATATTTCCTACCCATCCGCGCCTGGCATGCTCCGCGCCAATCATCGTCGCGTGCGGTACACAGCCCCAAGCCCAACGTCTCAAATTCGCCGAAAGCAATTCCGCGACGATATGGACATAGAGTTCAAGTCTGAAGGATATGATGTATTAGACATATACCTTATAATTATACACCACAATCCCTAGGTCCGTCTCGATGGCTGAGTTTCTACTCGCAATCTCCGCGTTTATCGCTGCGCATGTGATGCCGCCCATGCCACCAATCCGCGCCTTTCTCATAGGACGGATCGGACGCCCCTTATATTTCCTCGCATACTCACTGCTATCCCTCGCACTGCTCGCATGGATTGTCGTTGCCGCCCGGCGAGCCCCGTATATCGCTCTTTGGGACCCTGCTCCCTGGCAGGCGCTCGTTGCTGTCGCACTGATGCCACTTGCATTCTGGCTTATCGTAGCAGGCCTTGCCGAGCCCAATCCGCTATCCATAACATTACGCCGTGCCGGCCCTGGATTCGTCCCAGGTCCAATCGTCACAATTACCCGGCATCCGGTTCTATGGGGATTCATGATCTGGGCCGCCGCACATATCCCGGCCAATGGCGATGTTGTGTCGCTGATCCTATTCGGCGGTATGTTCGTCCTTGCCCTCGGCGCGATCCCTACTCTCGATCGCAGGGCCAGGCGCCAGCTCGGCGAGCACTCCTGGCAGGCGCTTGCCCAAATCACCTCGACCGTACCCTTTGCGGCACTTCTCAGGCGCAAGACGACGCTACGGCCCGATGGTCTGTTCGCCATCTCGACAGCCGTGGCCGTCCTAGCCTATTTCTGGTTCCTTCTCGAGGGGCACCGGATACTGATCGGGCTGTCCCCTCTGGCACGGCTGTCATGGTGACGTTGCTTCTGCTGTCGCCACGCGGGTGAGCGGTCGCGGGACAAGCGATTTACCCGCGTGGGTCAGCTTTCGTTCCCGCAATCGCGCATTGGACCCGCCGTGACAGTACCATCGCCGGCTATGCCGGTCGTCCTCGACAGATGCGAACCCGCCAGACATCGGGTCCGCTTTCCAAATAATCCCAGCCGACATGCGCACCGAATCCGGCTTCCAGCTGACGTTTGAGCCGGCGAGGATCGTGATCCACGATCAATTGCAGCCACTGCTCCGCTTGGAGATTTTCAAACAGCTGATGGATAACGGTATGCCTGATGCGTGGAGCGATCTCGCGGACGTCGACGATCCGCTCACTCTGGGTCGCGCCGCTCCCATTCATTCTTCCACCTCCCGCGACAGCCGGAACCGCTCTCTCCTCTGGAATTCCAACTCGTCGAAGAGACACACGACTTGAGTGCGGATCCGGGCCGCAACTTCGGGCGGGAGTAGCGCCGCCAGCAGCGACTCGAAATAGGGTTTCATAATCCGTCCCGTGACACCGCTGTCGGCGCAGAGCAAATCGACAATGTTCTCGGCGAGCGGGTCGAGTTCCTGCCACCCCGTCTGGGGATCGAGAATCGCGCGTAATGCCTTCTCCACCCGGTCCCATCGTACGCCTGAGATATGCGTCAACACATTGCAGATGTGTCCGTGCCGGCGGAAAGACGCGACCACAGTCTTCACCAATTCTTCGTGTCCGCTGTCCGCTGCCATGTCGAAGTCCGGGCCTATCAGCCGTCCCTGCGTTCTCAGAATTGCATCGCGCTCTGGCGCGCCAACCACTTGCACCGGAACAAAATCACCGAAGTTCATATTCATTTCCGTACCCTCCCAGCGTTCGCATTCGCCTTGTGGGATCGACAAGCCCGACGCTTTCGGCCTCACGCTCGATTCCTTGTACGCCTTAAAAGATATATTGACAATATATCTTTTAAGGCGTAGCTCAGTATCGTGATCGATACGTGAGGGCGCACGCCCAGCTGGGCGACCAAATCGAAATGCGATCGATATCGGCCACTCGAACCAAGGAGAAGCAGCATGGCAGATACCCCTCTAGATAACGGCATCATCGACGTCCGTAGCCTTGTGCCCGCCGAGCGGCACGCGAAGATATTCGAACTCGTCGATGCCCTAACACCGGGCGCGTCCTTCGTTCTCGTCAACGATCACGATCCCAAGCCGCTCTACTATCAACTCGAAGCAGAGTATCCGCGGCAGTTTTCCTGGACCTATGTCGAGAAAGGACCGGAGGTCTGGCGGATCGAGATTGAGAAACAAGTGCAGGCGGCCTGATCGGAATTCACATGGCGCCGGCTCCGCTGGCGCCATTTCGCCGGAAACGCAGTGATGCATGGGACAAATCTATCCCGTTGGACAATGTCCTATTTCGTTGTAGCGCTCAGCGCGCTGCTGCTTGGCGAGATCCTCATGGCCGCCGGCTATGGTTTTCCGTCCGCGCCAATCAGGGCGCCGGAGACGCTCGTTCTCGTCCACGTCGTCGCCATCGGGTGGCTCAGCCTGCTTCTATGTGGCGCGCTCTTCCAGTTCGTTCCGGTTCTGATCGCGCGGCCTCTCTATAGCGACAGTCTGCCCCTTCCCACTCTTCTCTTCATTGTCGCGGGTTTGGCGGGTCTGGTCCTCGGGTTCCTGCAACGTGCAGGAATGATCGAAGCCGGCGTGTCGCCACTCCCCTACGCGGCAGCATCGCTGACGATCGGCTTTTCGCTCGCGCTTTGGAATTTCGGCCGTACTCTTTGCACCGTACGGCCGCTAACCCTGCCCGCAAGCTTCGTTGCCGTCGCGCTCGTCTGTCTCGCGGCCACCGTTACGCTGGGCGTCGCCTTCAGCCTCGTCCTGGGATTGAACATTCGCCACGGGGCTCTGCTCAAGATTGCCGGACAGGGGCTTCCGCTGCATTTGATCGCTGGCATTGGCGGGTGGCTGACCTTTTCCGCCATCGGTGTGAGCTATCGTCTCCTGGCGATGTTCATGCTCTCCCCCGAGTGCGAAGGGCGGCGGACCCAAGCCGTTCTCTGGTTGGGCACCACCGCTTTGGCAATTGCCATACTTGGCGGACTGGCGACGCTCCTGTTCGACAAGGGCGTTCACCTCGCCCTTTTGGCAGGCGGTGTTCTGGGATTCGCGGCTGTTGTCCTCTACGGAATGGACGTCCTACACCTCTATCGGGCCCGCAAACGCCGCGTCATCGAGCTCAACAGCCAGATGGCGGCGCTGGCGCTGGTCTCACTGGCGGTGGCCGTCGTCATGGTCGTGGTGTTGATTGGCCTCGGCCAACTATCGGAACAGATAGGTGCCGTTGTCTTTCTCCTTGTATTCGGATGGCTTTCCGGGCTCGGCCTGTCGCAGCTCTACAAAATCGTTGCCTTCCTGACGTGGCTCGAGTGCTACGGCCCGGTGCTCGGCAAGACCGCAACCCCCAGAGTTCAGGACCTGGTCGACGAAACGCGCGCCCGCAAATGGTTCGTCCTCTACTACCTGTCCGTTTGGGCGGCCACTGCGTTCCTCCTTGCTCCGTACCTCCTCGGCTTCAGGTTGGCTGTCGCCGCGATGATAGTCGCAACGCTTGGGCTCACGGTACACCTCGCGCGCTCCCGCCTCCTGTCGCAGGTGAGTGCGCAAAGCGGCCTGCCCGAGGGCACTCGACGGCCCCATCTGCTTGTCTCAATCGCGCGCCCAAGTTGATTACAAAGGAGTCATATCCGATGACACAAACATTTGTAGACCTTGACGTCCGCCCAATCCTTCGTGGGGGCGGCGAACCGTTCGAAAAGATCATGAAGACCGTAGAGGCACTGAAACCGAACCAAGGTTTGCGTCTTTACGCAACCTTCAAGCCGATACCGCTCTTCCAGGTTCTCGGCGCCAAGGGGTTCACGTTCGACGCCAGGGAGTTGGACGGCGGCGATTGGGAAGTCCTGTTCCGGCGTTCGACGGCCCCGGAACCGGCGGCACCAGTCCTGCCAAACGCGCCGTCGGAGGGGACCGAGTGGCCGGAGCCCGTTCAGCATATGGACAATCGCGAACTGGACCCACCCGAGCCCATGGTGCGCATTCTTGCCGCGACCGAGGAGCTGGAAAGCGGTCAGGTCCTATCCGCCTTGCTGTGCCGTGAACCGACCTTTCTGTTTCCGGAACTCGCAAAGCGGGGGCATGAGTGGCGCGGCGATTTCGAGCCCGACGGTACCACGTATAAAATTTTCGTGCGCGTCGGCCAGCGGCCCAACACCTCCGAAACCTGACGGCCTTCACTGCGCGCTCTGACCGAGGCATGACCAATGTTCATCCAGACGGAGACCACCGCCGACCCAGATCGGCTGACATTTCTGCCCGGCCAGCAAGTGTTGCCGGCCGGAACGCTGGAAATCACGGACCCGCAAGCCGCTGTCGATTCCGCACTGGCGGCCAGACTCTTCGAAGTTCCCGGAGTCTCTCGTCTGGTATTCGGGACCGACTACATCACCGTCACCAAAGACGCCAGCGACTGGCAACATCTCAAACCGGCTCTTCTCGGGGCGATCATGGAGCATTTCATGTCGGGCGCGCCGGTTCTCAGCGAGACGGCGCGAAGCTCTTCGGCGGAGACCGGCCCCCAAGATCCAACCGGTCTCGCGTCCAAGGTGAAGGATGCCCTCCGGCGCGTGATTGATCCTGAGCTCGGCTACAACATCGTGGATCTCGGATTGATCTACGATATCCGCGTTCTCGATGGCGGCGCCGTGTCGGTTACGATGACGACGACAACGCCCGGATGCCCCGCTACGAGCTATTTGACCGAAGGCGCCCGTGACTGCGTCTTGAGCGTCGAGGGGGCTGTTTCCGCCGAAATCGTCTTGACGCACGAACCGCCGTGGTCGCCGGAGCTAATGAGCGGCGATGCCAAGGCTCATCTCGGAATACGCACGGGATAGAAACAGCGTCCCAAGGCACGCTGGCGCGCCAGACCACGTTGCCCGACTTCGCTCCGGGCCACGCGTGCGACAATCGCGCCATAGACACACCGGTTTAACATATATATAATATATATGTTAAACCGGTGTAGCTCCAGGATTGCATGGAGACCGTCATGAAAATCCAAGTCCAGAATGACGCCTTCGTGGTTGACGCCGCCCTCGTTGCAAGCTTGCTCGATCTGCCAGCTGACGACGTTCAGAGTCTGATGCGCCACGGACAAATCACAAGCACTTGCGAAAAGGGTCTGAACGAGCATGAGGACCGGTTCCGGCTCAGCTTCTTCTACCGGAACCGCCGCGCCCGCCTCAGTGTCAGCAAACAGGGCGAGGTGCTCCAGAGATCCGTCGTCGACTATGGAACTCGGCCGCCGCAGGGCGCACGCCGCGACTCGAATGCCTAACCGCCGCAATTTGGCATTTGTGGTCCAATCCACAGCCGCCCGACGTGTGGAGAGTTCTGCGCGGCCGGTGGCTATTTCGACATGGCCACCGTGTTTGATCATTCGCCATGAGCGCGGCCACAAATAGAGCTCAAGTGACTTTGGAGATTTCCAACCGATGACCGAGGCTCTCTATCCCACAGCATCCAAGAGCTTCGCCGACAAGCGTCGAGAACTCACCCCGGACGCGGAAGCCAGCTTTCGTGCCTTCAGTCAGGCCGTCTTCCAAGACGGCGCACTGCCCCGCAAAACCAAAGAGCTGATCGCGGTCGCCGTCGCTCACGTCACACAATGTCCCTATTGCATCCGCGGCCATACGAAAACCGCGCTCAAACAGGGGGCGACACAGGCTGAGATCTTGGAAGCGATCTGGGTCGCGGCGGAGATGAGGGCCGGCGGCGCCGTCGCGCACTCCGCAATCGCACTGAAGGAATTTGGCGAGTGACACGACGTTGCGCCATCGTCAGCCATTACCGAGGCTGCGACAAATGGCGCGCGAACCGGGAAAATACTTTCGGGATTGATCCGGCACAAAGACGTGTCCAACAGCCCTCTCTATACAACCCCGAACGATCACGGGAGACCCGAATCGGGCTCTCGCAATTGTTGACGCATCTCAGTCGAGACAGACGTCACGCTTCAGCTTGAGGTGAACGACGGCGAGGTATCAGAAATGACTGTCGCATATTCGCCAATCCACGGGCTCGGTGAGGAGCAGAGTATCTGGTTCAAACTCACGCCGCTTTTGGCTCGCGAGAATCCGATGCAGGTTCTCATGTCGTTGAGCGAACGGTATGGCGGAATCATACCGATCAATCTGAAGAACCAGCGTATCCTTCTATTGAGCGAGCCCGCGCATGCCGAGCACATGCTGGTTTCGAACTTCGATAACTACGCCAAATATTTGGAAGGGCTACGTCCGGTCTTCGGCCGCAGCATGATCACCGTCGATGGTGCTCTGTGGCAGAAGCTCCGAATGCCGCAGCAAGCTGCCTTCCACCCGCAAATGTTTGAGGTCTACTTTCCCTATTTGATGTCCGCCATCGAGTCGAAGATGGCGCGCTGGGCGCAGGTCGCTGCGTCCGGCGAGACGATCGAGATGGTGGAAGAGACCTGGACGCTCGCCGCCGAGATGGTGTGCAAGGCATTGTTCGACCGCGAGATGCCGTTTAATCCGCATTTCGTGTTCAAGCAGGTCAAGACGTACACGGACGTCGTGAACCACAAGTCCATCCGCCTTAAGCACGTGCGCGGCGAGCTTGTCGAGATCACCGACGAGGACGCGGCGAAGGCCATGAAGGTCTGGGGTTCCATTCCGGAAATGGTGCTTGGCGCGGATACGGTCGACAATCGTAAGGACACTCTCCTTGGATTGTTGGAGAAGGCCGAGGCCGATCCGAGTTTTCCGGAGTTCGACCACGGTCAGGTGATCGACGAGATGAAGCAATATTTATGGGCCGGCACCGAGACGACGGCGCTCACGCTCGCTTGGTGTCTTTATCTCCTGTCGCAACATCCAGAGGCGATGGAGCGCATCCGCGCCGAGGTTCGCTCGGTGTGCGGCGACGCCGATCCCGAGTGGAACCAGGTACAACAGCTCACCTACACACGCATGGTGATTCAGGAGACCATGCGGATGTTCCCGCCTGTATGGGCCCTAATCCGCATTGCCAAGGAAGACGACGAGATCGAGGGGCACAAAGTCCGGGCGGGCGATAAGGTTGTGATGCTCACCTATGTCGCTCATCATAATCCAAAATACTGGGACGAACCGGAACGTTTCGATCCAGAGCGCTTCGCGCCCGAGCGGGCGAAGAAGCGCGTGAAGTACTCCTACCTGCCGTTTGCGGCAGGCAAGCGCTCCTGCATCGGCGGCGCGCTTTCGCAAATCGAGAACATGCTCGCGGTAGCGCAATTACTGCGACGCTTTACACCGGAATTCGCGGGGACCGTACCGGCGAATATCCATGCCACGGTGACGCTCTGCCCGAAAGGCGGCCTGCCCTTCCGTATTCGTGAGCTCAAATGAGCTCCGCACTACGAGCACAGTGCGAGGTGTGAGCTTCCAGGACGCCGTCGGATCGAAGGGCCCGTGCGTCACTCTAGGGTGAGCCGCACGTGGCGAGACAATCCGGCTGCACGTCCTCCCTAGGGAACGTCGTTGATGTAATTGCGGCTTAGTATGGGGCAGCCGAGCGTCTTCTCAAGCGCCGAGACCAATTCCTCTTCCGACTCGACCGGGATGTAGAGGCCGCCATTTTCCTCTGCGAGGCACTTTGTATCGAGGACGTTCTGCTCGCCGGTCCAACTGAGGCCTTTGACCCGCAGCCCAATGATATGAACGGTGAGCTGCATGGCTTCTTCATGCAACTTCTTTCCCAGCGTGCATGGCGACCCGCCGCACGTCTCTTCGCCGTCCGTAAGCGCGACGATCACTCCCGGCCTGGTCCTGAACTCAAGGACCTCGGCGGCTTGCTCCACCGCCGACGATAGCGGCGTCTGGCCGGCCGGCGTCAGCCCCTTCACGGTAGCCATGATCCGTTCCGCGTTGTTGTCCAAGGGCGGAGAGTTGAGCTCGACATTGCACTGCTGATAGGGGCCCGGACCATAGGTCATGAGCCCTACCCTGCGCCCTCGTGTGATTCGGGGCAGCACCTTGGCCAAAGCGATCCTGACCTTGTCGATCCGGCTCACCGCCGTCGGATTCTCGCTGCCGTAGCCCCATCCATTGCCCGACATCGAGCCCGAGGCGTCGAAAACCAACATGACATCCTCGGTGCAGGCCGGACGATCCTGCGCCGGGGACGCGATACTCGATGCGGCCAAGGCGATCGCGGCGTATCCGAGACGCCGTACAAATCCGGTTGAGCGTGAGGATGTTGCCGCCCGCCCGACGAACAACATGCAATACCGGTGGAGGCGCATCGGTCCTCAGCGACTACGAACGGCCGTCCACCAGTCCTGCAATGCCTCCAACTTCGCGGGAAGTGCCGCAGCCGTCGGCATGAACGCGTTCCAGGCTTGCAGATGTTTCGATGAGACGGTCGTGAGAATCGGCGTTCCTGTGTCGACGGCTGCCACGAAGGCGCGGAAAAGACCATCGCCCGACGCCTCCAGCTTGCCGAACTTGCTCAACACGACAAGATCGCATTTATCCATTTGATGGAGAACAGCCGCGCAAGCACGGCCCGCGCCGGAGGCATCGATGTGGCATGTCTTGCCGGGTTGCGGCTCGTCCAGGTAAATCGAGTAAGAGACGCCCGTAACGAAGTCCCGCAGACTCCCGGCGTTGCACGTGCGGCCGGGTAGCCCGTGCGTCTCTTCGATCAGGCCAACGAGGCGCGCACCCTGAGACCGCCAAGACTCAACCGCGACCTTCAGCAGCCCCTGACCCGCCGTACTGCTCTGCACCCGAATCCGAGCAACGCTACTTTCCGTTGACGGCATGTGTTCGTGCTCCTGGCTTCGATCCAAGTAAAAGCTATATAATAAATACTTATTTTTCCAGGTATCGTTGATCGAGCGCAACCAAACTCTCGTTGTCCGCATGTCCTTTTCGGCGAAGGGAAAGCGTAGGGCTGGACAGGCTCCGAGACTTTGCGCCTAGCGCTTGCTCCGGCGCTGCTTTGGACGGCGTCGTGGAGCCCGTTAATGAGCCGCCCGCATCGTCGTCGGTTCGCAGCCACGATAGCCGTTCGATGCCCGCAAGCTTCGGTCCAGCCTCGCCTCCACAAGCGTTCAGGTCTAGACGCGCGTTCGATCGGCCACACCGTGTTCATGGGAGATCACATGGCTACGATCGCCGCTTTACATACATAGTAGTCCTATATATAAGATTGCATATGAGCGCCAATCGAAACTCCGTCGAAGGTCAGGTCATCACGGGCATTACAAAGCTGTCCCAGTTCCTTCGCACGGCTCAATGGCGCAGTGGATCCGAAACCGGACTGACTCCCACTCAGATGCAGTTGCTGCGCGAGCTTGCCGCGAAAGGGCCGATGCGGATCGGCGCCCTCGCCGAGGCGATTGGCGTTGCCCAACCGACGGCAACCGATGCCTTCGAGGCTCTCCGGCGCAAGGAATTGGTGGAGAAGAAATCTGACCCGCGCGACGGCCGCGCCGTCGCCGCGGCAATTACCCGAGATGGACATAAGAAGCTTAGGAGCTCCGACAACTGGGCGGACGGCCTAACCGCGGCGATCGGTGGCCTCGACCAAGTAGACCGGTCCGGCCTACTCCGCGGCCTGACCAAGATCATTCGTGGGCTCCAAGTTCAACGCGCCGTCCCCGTCCAGCGGATGTGCGTGACGTGCCGCTTCTTCCAGCCGAACGTCTATGACGATCCCGCCGCCCCCCATCACTGCGCTTTCGTGGACGCTGCATTCGGAGACGCCAGCCTGCGGCTCGATTGCGGCGAACACGAAGTGGCTCCGGAGTCGCAAGCGGAGGCCGCCTGGCGGCGCTTCGCGCCGGCCGCTGGGGCCAAAAACGTGGACGCCTCGCCCGCAGCAACGAGCGAGGCGCCCTAATGTCCAACCCGCCTTCGCAAAGACAGGAGACTGAACAACCATGACACAGAAAGCCATTTTCTACCACGCCGGATGCCCGGTCTGCGTAGCCGCCGAGAACAAGATCACCGACATCGTCGATCGGAACCGCGTGGATCTCGAAGTCGTTCATCTGGGCGATGCGCCACATAGGATCGACGAGGCGAGTGCCGCCGGCGTCAAGTCCGTTCCCGCCCTCGTCGTCGATGGTGCGGCACTCCATATCAATCACGGCGCCGACCTAGCGGATCTGCGTTAGGCACCCGTACCGTGTGACGAGGCGGCGGTCCGTATACGTATAGATGAAAGCGCTCGTGCGCTGACATGATGCATCGCGCGGGTTATCGATATTGCGTCAAGCGATTTCCGATGGCCCGGCGGCATGAACGAACGAGGCGACCATGAGCGTGCATCTTCAAACCGCCCCGCCGCTTGAAGTGGCTCAGTGGCTGAATGTCACTGAGCCACCCAGTCTCGACCGGCTTCGGGGAAAAGTCGTCATGATCGAGGCCTTCCAGATGCTTTGTCCGGGCTGCGTAAGCCATGGCCTGCCGCAGGCCGCGCAGGTTTGGAAGACGTTTTCCGGCGACGATGTTCAGGTGCTCGGCCTGCATAGCGTCTTCGAACATCACGACGCCCAACCTCCTCGAGCGCTCGAAGCCTTCTTGTACGAGTACCGCATCGGCTTTCCCGTTGCGGTGGACGCGCCAGGCGACGGCGCACTGCCCAAGACGATGGCCGCCTATGGCATGCAAGGGACGCCGACATTGGTGCTAATCGACCGGCTGGGCCGCAAGCGTTCGCAACACTTTGGACGTGTACCCGATCTCGTGCTCGGTGCCGAGATCATGGCACTCATCGCGGAAGCTCAGGACACCACGCCGATGGCTGAAGCCGCCGAAACTCGACCCAGCTCGGAATGCGGCGACGCCGGATGTTCTGTTTCCGGAACGAAGACCGCCGGGACCGTGTGACATAGGCCTCAGCCGCGACCGATCCCTGCGGCGGGGCCGACATTGAGCGTGGCCAAGATGCTTCGAAGCGGCCGTTCGATCTTTCGGACCTCTCGCACGCGTCGCGCCCGATCAGTGGGCTGGGCCCGAACGTGGGCTCGTATGGACGTCCTCGGCGATGCTCTTGATCCGCCGAGTCCGCGACTGCTCTCGACGCCCGATAGATTCCCATACCGAACCCGCCTTGCCGTTTTTCGCCGGCCAACTTGTGCTGAAGCAACGTCAGGCCCTCCTGCCCGGCCAATGATCGGCTCCGGGGAGAGGGCTCTACCCGCGCCCGCCGTACCGCAGCGTCTCAATTTTCTGCGGCAACGGCGGCGTTCCAACTTCGTCGTTGGAGCGCCAATGGCCGATCCGGGCCGCAACCCCATGGACCACGATGACGCAGAACGTTGCGCGCGTTCTTAGCTGAAAGGACGCAGCGGCCACAAATAAGCGGGATATCGGAAACCATGCTTGAACCGTCCCAAATCGCTCGATTGCTTTGCCGTGACGATTTGGTGGCCGGCGCTGGATTGGGGAACTGAAATGGCCACAACGCACACCGCCCCAGGAGCAACCAAGGCTCTATGGCTTTCAACCATCGCCTTTACGGTGTGCTTCTCCGTGTGGACCCTCTTCGCCATCATTGGCGTGCAGATCAAGAATGAGCTCGGTCTCAGCGAGAGTGAGTTCGGTCTGCTTGTCGGCACGCCTATCCTAACGGGCTCCCTCAGCAGGGTTTTTCTCGGTATCTGGACCGATCAGTATGGCGGCCGGGTGGTTTACGTCATCACCATGGTCGCGGCGGCAATCGCAACGTACCTCCTTTCCTACGCAACGACCTATCCGTGGATGCTCGTCGCCGCACTCGGGGTCGGGCTAGCCGGTGGGTCCTTCGCCGTCGGCGTTGCCTATGTTTCCAAGTGGTATTCTCCAGAGCAACAGGGCACGGCACTGGGCATTTTCGGCGCGGGCAATGTTGGCGCGGCCGTCACGAAGTTCGTCGCGCCCTTCGTTCTCGTCGCGTTTGGCTGGCAGACGGTCGCGGTGGTCTGGGCCTCCGTGCTGGCCTTTATCGCCATCGTCTTCTGGCTCACGACCGACGACGACCCGGAAACGAAGGCACGCCGCGCGCGCGCCGAGAAGCCCCGCGGACTTCTGCAGCAGCTAGCGCCTCTTCGCCATCAGCAAGTCTGGCGATTCTCGCTGTATTACTTTTTCGTGTTCGGCGGCTTCGTCGCGCTCGCCTTGTGGCTTCCGCGCTACATGATTGGCGTTTACCAGCTGGACATCGAGACCGCCGGCATGCTCGCGGCGATGTATTCGATTCCAGCGAGCCTCTTCCGAGCCTATGGCGGACATCTATCCGACCGCTACGGCGCGCGAACCATCCTGTACTGGGCCCTTGGCGTCTCGCTGATCTGCTTGCTGATGTTGTCATATCCGGAAACGGACTATGTCATCCACGGCATCCATGGGCCAATTTCCTTTTCGACGCGCATGGATCTCGTCCCATTCGTCGTCACGATCTTCGTCCTCGGCTTCTTCATGTCGTTGGGCAAAGCTGCAGTCTACAAATACATTCCCATCTATTACTCCGACCACGTTGGTTCCGTCGGCGGCCTTGTCGGCATGATCGGCGGACTCGGTGGCTTCGTCCTGCCGATCGCGTTCGGCGTGATGGCAGACTTGACCAATATCTGGACGAGTTGCTTCATGCTGCTCTTCCTGATCGTTGCCGTGTCTCTCGGCTGGATGGCGTTCTCCATCCGTCAAATGGAGCACCGGGCAGCTGGCGAGGTACTCGACAAGCTGGCGCCGCTGGCCGAGCTCGATCATGTCCACAGTCACGAGAAGCATCCTGCCCATCACGGACTGATCGAGGATTGGCGTCCGGAAGACGAAACGTTCTGGGAGACCACAGGGCGCCGAATTGCCCGGCGCAATCTGTGGATCTCAATTCCGGCGCTCTTGCTGGCCTTCGCCGTTTGGATGGTGTGGAGCGTGGTGGTCGCCAAGCTGCCCGCTGTCGGGTTTACCTACTCGACGGATCAACTCTTCTGGCTGGCGGCCTTGCCCGGTCTGTCCGGCGCGACGTTCCGTATCTTCTACTCCTTTATGGTGCCCATTGTCGGCGGTCGCGTGTGGACCGCACTGACGACGGCGTCGCTGCTCATTCCTGCTTTCGGCATCGGCTACGCGGTGCAGAACCCTGATACGCCGTATCTTCTGTTCCTCGTCCTTGCGCTCTTGTGCGGCTTCGGCGGCGGAAACTTCGCATCGTCGATGGCCAATATCAGCTTCTTCTACCCCAAAAAGGAGAAGGGTAACGCGCTCGCCCTGAACGCAGGTCTCGGCAATCTCGGTGTCAGCGTGACGCAGTTCGTCGTGCCGATCGTCGTCACGGCAGGTGTGTTCGGCGTCCTCGGCGGCAGCCCGCAAGAAACGTCCGAAGGCACCAAGCTTTGGGTTCAGAACGCAGGATTCATTTGGGTTCCGTTCCTTATCATCACGACCATCGCTGCTTGGTTTGGAATGAACGACCTCGCCTCGGCAAAAGCCTCCTTTGCCGAACAGGCCGTCATCTTCCAGCGCAAGCACAACTGGATCATGTGCTGGCTCTACACGGGCACGTTTGGATCGTTCATCGGATATTCCGCTGGCTTCCCGCTTCTCGCCAAGACGCAATTCCCCGAAGTGGATTCGCTCCAGTACGTTTTCTTGGGACCGCTGGTCGGCGCCTTGTCGCGCGCATCGACCGGCTGGATCGCCGACAAGTGGGGCGGCGGACGGGTCACGTTATGGGTTTTCTTAGTCATGATCGCTGCGGTGGGTGGCGTTCTCTTCTTCCTCGGGATCAAGGATCAGCCAGGCGCCTTCTGGGGCTTCTTCGCCATGTTCCTGGTCCTGTTCTTTGCCACCGGGGTGGGCAACGCCTCGACCTTCCAGATGATCCCATCGATCATGCGTAAGGAGATCGGCCGCCTGATGCCCGGAAAATCCGTGATCGAACAAACCCGTCAAGCAGACAAGGAATCAGCAGCGATTATCGGATTCACGTCGGCGGTCGCGGCCTATGGCGCATTTTTCATTCCCAAATCCTATGGCAGTTCGATCGCGGCCACGGGCGGACCTGAACTCGCGCTTTGGGGCTTTCTCGTCTTCTATGTCAGTTGCCTTGCGGTCACTTGGTGGTTCTATACGCGGCGAGGCGGACTCCTCTACGACGTCGAGCGTGGAGGTCCTCCGAGCGCCAAGAAAGGCGGGCGTGAGAGGGCAAGCGCGGGCAAGCCCGCTGGCGCCCCCATGCCGGCCGCAAGCATCCAATGACCCGCGCGTCGAAATATTGCATGACGATGCGCTCTGTCGCGATCGGGGCATTTGCGGCTGTTTCGGCAGCGGCGTTCAATACTTCCGCGCTCGCCCAAAGCAGCGGCTACAATCCGCAACAGGGAGCACCCACGCGCTATCAGCCCCCGCATACGGGGATTCTCAATGGAAAGTTTTGGACCGATACCCGGTATCGCTACGAGTACGTGGATCAGGCCAACTTGCCTAAGGACGCGCACGCCTCAACCATAAGGAACAAGACGGGTATCGAATCCGGATTCTTTCACGGCTTCCGCGCGGGCGTCGAAGGCGAGTTCGTCCTCGATGTCGGGCCCGAAGACTTCAACAACACGATCAATGGCAAGACCCAGTATCCCGTCGTCGCCGACGTGGAATCGGCGGAGGTCGATCAGGCCTATCTCGAGTCTCAAAGCATTCCGGGCGTGGTGCTGCTCGGCGGCCGCTATCTCGAGAACCTCGACAACATGCGCTATGTGGGTTCGGTCGCCTGGCGCCAGAACGATCAGACCTTCGACGGAGCCAAAGCCACCATCACGACGCTTCCCAGCGTGACCTTTCTCTATGCCTATATCGGCAACGTGAACCGCATCTTCAGCGACTCGTCCCCGGTCGGTAACATCCAGTCCAACGTCCACCTGATGCATGCGGAGAGCAAGGAACTCTCGATCGGCAAGCTGACGGCCTACACATATCTGATGGACCTCTACGACCTCGACCAGTTTTCAAACGCGAGCTACGGCGGCTTCCTCAAAGGCAAGCAGCCGCTGACCGGAAGCATCGACTATCACTACCGCTTCGAGTACGCCCATCAGACCAGCTACGCCGATACGCCGGTCGACTACGATGCGGATTATGTGCGCGTCGAACAGGGTCTAAGCAAAGGCGGGCTCACGGGTACCCTCGTCTATGAGCTCTTGGGGAGCGACAACGGTATTGCGTCATTCCAGACGCCGCTTGCGACCGGCCATGTCTTCAACGGTTTCGCCGACGTGTTCTTGGTAATCCCGCCCACGGGCCTGCAAGACTTCTTTGCGCAAGTGCAATACAAAGTGCCAGAGAGCTCCGGCGGGCCGTTCAGCTATTTCGGCGGCCTTCTTCTGCTTGCGCAGTATCACGAGTTCCGATCTGCCGTGCAGAATCTCAATTATGGTTCGGAGCTCGATTTCTACGCCTATCTGCCCTTGAGCAACGGATTCTACGCCGAGGCGAAATTGGCCAACTACGAGGCAGACCAGTACTTCACCGATGTCCAGAAGGTGATCTTCGGACTCGGGTACCAATATTGATGGAACCCTACGTCGAAGACGGCACGACTTCCTAGTCGTCCAGGTCGGGGCACGACCGGAAGAAGGCCGCATTGGGACAAAAGCTCGCTTCCCCCTGTTGCCCTTTGCCGAGTAGCCATCGGCGGCAAACTTCCGCGTGCCGGCAGTAGCGGCACTTGGCGCGTGCCTCGACAAAAGCGAGTCCGCCATCGACGCGCAGCGCGGAAAGGACATCCACACCTTGCGTCTCCATCATCTGCTCCATCAACGCATACCGCTGACGTAGCTCTTCGTTCGTGGACCACAATAGCCTGGAGCGTCGCATCGCTCACCTCCCTGTTCCCCGAGCATGGCCATCGAGGAACGGTCTCTTCTAAGCACCTTGGACAGCGGAGGACCTTGCTCCTAGTCAAACTTGCCACCAAAAATGCTTTGGCTTGTGTCAGTCGGCGCGTTCCAAACGGGCCCCGAACAGCATCGGCCCATATTCGACGACGAACAGCCCGAAGGCCGCCATCCAGGCCGTGCCTGCCAGCTCCACGAGGGTCCCATGCATCGCCGGAACGAGCCCCGCACCGACGCGCAGTAGCGCCGCCGCAATCACCGAGCCAAAGATGACCAGCGTCGTCCGCGACGCGTTCAAGGACCGTTTTGCATGGCCGCGCGTCGCGCGAGTCATGATGGCAAGGGTCATTAGACCGATCGCTCCGGTCGTCCACGCATGAAGCGGTTCGGAACCGATAAAGCTGCTTGGCTCGAATATCGCGATTGCACCAAGCAGAAATCCGAGCGGAACGAAGGCGTAGCCGATGTGCAGGATCAGAACGAAGGGCTCCCGCCACGCGTGAACGCCGACCCAGCGCCATAGGCGCACAGATTGCAAGACAGCGGCGGCGAAAAAGACGATGCCAGTCACTTTGGCCACTGGCATCACGACCCACAAAACGAGGGCGATGACCGAAACCACCAGCGTCACTAGGTCGAACCGGTCGAACGAGACCGGCAGGCGTTTCGATCCCATTCGCATCAACCACGTGTGCGTAAAACTGGGAACGATTCGCCCGCCAATCAAAATGATCAGGCCGACAATCGCCGCAATGCCGACACGGCTCCCGATACTCGAGGTTCCGGACGTCAACACTTCCGCATGGAACCCGATATTGGCCGCCGCCAGGAATGCAACGAGGATAAGCGGCTTCAGGTTGCGCCAATTGCGTCCAACCACGATCTCGCGAGCGACCACGAGAAAGAGACACGGCAGAAAAAGACTGTCCAGCACTACCGCCGGAAGAGGTCCCGTCACCCCGGTTACAAGGAACGCAACCCGCGCCGCGCACCAGAGGAGAAATAGAAGGATCAGCCGCCATCCCGCGACGGGAAGATGGCCTGTCCAATTGGGCACCATGGTCAAGAGAAATCCGGCGACGACCGCGGCCGTGTAGCCGAAGATCATCTCATGCGCATGCCACGCAAGTGCGCCGTAACCTTGGCCCGCGGCCCATAATCCACCAATCGTCCCGATCCAAATCGCCATGGCGGAGACGGCCCAGAACGCGGCGCCGAAGAAGAATGGACGGAAGCCATAAAAGAAGAGCGGAGTGGCCGACTTGGCAACGCGCCCTCCCCTATTCCGCTCGTCCCGCTCTAAACTTCGCTGCATCAACCGCCGGCTTTCCACACATCCGATTCGAACGGAGGAATGGTAGCGCCGGCGCACGCATTCGAACTTGCGTCAACGCATGCTCGATTTCAGGACGATGGGGTTCGTCTTTTGTCTTTGATGGTTTGGCGTTGCTCGGCGACGTGGGACAGGCCTTCGACATCGGTCACGATGATCTTGCGGCGCCCGATGGCGACAATGCCCGCGCTCTCCCAGGCGCTCAGGATTCTACTGACGGAATGAAACGTCGTTCCGGAAGCCTGAGCGAGATCCTGCTGCGTGAGAGGAAAGTCGATCATGACGCCCTGTTCCATGTCCCTGCCGGATTGGGCGATGAGCCGCAACAGCGTGTGAGCTACGCGGCGCTCCACCTCCTCGGTCGACAGCTCTTTGACTCTGGTATGGGCCTCTTGCAGGCGGTCGCCCATCACCTGCATGACGTTCAGGGCCAAGAACGGATGAGATGTTATAAAATCGTCCCAAATGTCACTCGGCCAAGCGAGCGTGACGCTATCAACGATGGCAATCGCCGTGGCCGGGTAATCCTCTCGGCGAAGAGCTTTGGCGATCCCATAAATATCGCCGGGATTGACGAAGCGGATAAGGACCTGCTGTCCGTGCGCGGTCACCTTCACCACCTTGAGAAGGCCGTGCAACAGGACGAAGAAGGCATTGGCGTCGTCGCCCTGCTGGAAGACGGCAGTTCCCTTCGGGACGTGCTGCGACGTGGCACGGGAGAGGACGTCGTCGAGCTCGGCGTCATCCAACGCGGAAAAGATCGGCAGCCGATGGATGATGCTGCGGTCCAGTTTTGTCATCCGCCCGGAAACCCTCCGCTTTGGAATAGGCCTGGAGGGTAGCGATCAGAGAGCCCCAAGGTCAAATAACACAATCGGCCGGAGTCTGCGCCAGGACAGTTCTCACTTGAGTTCAGGCTGATACGGCAGACCGTTCAGCTGACCCGATGCTCCGGCGCGCCGGCGAGGGCTATTCCGGAGATATCGGCCTTCGAAACGAGACGCGCGACATACTGGGCCGTCGCGCGCCTGGTCACGTTTTCTTGGAGATAGTCCGCAATATGGCTTGAGACCGCCTCGAACGGGAGCTCGGCGCCGTCGATCCTGCGATCCAGCCGAATAATGTGCAGACCGTACCGCGTCGTCACGGGCGCCCCGCTGATCTGCCCCGGCGACAGCGCCGCCAAGGCCTGTTCGAATTCCGGCGTCGTCTGACCTGCCGTGATCTGGCCGAGATTCCCGCCCTGCTCGGCCGAAGGACAGGCGGAGTGGGCCCTTGCCAGAGCTGAAAACTGATCCGGCCGCTGTTTGAGGTCCTCTAGCGCGGCCACCGCCGCCGCCTTTGCCTCGGCATAGGCCTCCGCATCGTCCTCCCGCGCCGGAAAGAGAATATGAGCCGCCTCGTAGATCGTCTCCGAGCGGAAGCGAGACCGGTTCTGCTCGTAATAGCGCCGGCAAGTCGCCTCGTCCGTCTCGGGCACCGCAACCTCCTTTTCCACCAGGCCGCGAATCAGTGCCTCTTCTTCGGTTTCGCGCCGCCCGCCCTCGTCACTGTGCGGATCGGCCGCGATGCCAAGCCGGCGAGCTTCCTGAAGCAGCAACTCCCGGACCACCAGCGCGCGGGCTGCCGCCTGCCAGGCCGCGACGGGCTTGGGGGCGGGATGGTATTGCGTTTCACGGGCTATGACATCGTGGGGAATGTCGATCCCATTGACGCTCACAGGCACCCGTTCGGGCAATCCGTCCTGCGCTTGTTCGATGTGAGCCACTGTGCTCACTCCGCCGGCACGGGGCGTTCGCCGGGTTCCCGCGGCGGGAATTGCCCGGTGTGCCCCATGCCCCCATACGGGCCGGTCTGCTCCCGAGTGCGGACGACCTGGTAGCCGCGCCGCCCGAGATACCATACGGGAGCGCTCCAGATATGGACGAGACGCGTGAACGGGAAGACGAGGAAGATCGTCATGCCGAGGAAGAGATGCAGTTTGAAGATAGGGTTCGCGTCGGCAATCAGCGACGCCACGCCAGGTTGCAGCGTGACGATCCCTTGCGCCCAAGTCATGAACCGGACCATCTCGCCGCCATCCAAATGCTGGAGCGAGATCGGAATGGTGGCGAGCCCCAAGGTCAGCTGGACATAGAGCAGCAAGAGAACGGCAATGTCGCCGAACGACGAGTTATTGCGTATCCGCGCGTCGAAGAGCCGCCGATGCACAAGAAGCGTCAATCCAATGAAACAAGCGACGCCAGCGACGCCGCCGACGACAATTGCCAGCATCTGCTTGAAGCCGTGCGAAATACCGATGGCATCGAAGACAGCGATAGGCGTCAGCAGGCCCACGAAGTGGCCGATGAAGATGATGAGAATGCCGACGTGGAAGAGGTTCGAGCCCCAGGTGAGCTGCTTGCGCCGCAAGAGCTGACTCGATCCCGAGCGCCAGGTGTATTGCTCGCGGTCGAAGCGCGCGAGGCTCCCGAAAAGGAAGATGGCGATACACAGATATGGATACCAGCCAAAAAGGAATTGGTTGACCGCATCGCTCATGGCGCCTCCCCCTTCATCGATACTGCGGCAGCCGGGCGCCGCCCCGCACGAATTTGTGCAACCAGCCGATCCTTGCAGCTCGGTGCGGCGCTCGGGCCGAAGGTCACGGCCTCCTCTTCCCACTCCGCGTCGAGCGCAGCGAAATCGTTGGGATCGGCAACGGGATCTTCCGGAACCACGTCCAGTTGCTCGGAGTCGGACGCCGGAACCGCAAGCGTCTCAAGGGCCCGGAATACGGCCGCATAGCGCGCATCCCGCTTCTCCAGCCGCTCCGCAACGGCGGCGAGGATATGCGCGGGTTGACCGAGAAGCTGGCGTGCTTCGTCGAGTGGGCGCATGGAAAGGAATTCGAGGAACGCCGGCAAATAGTCGGGGAGCTCGCTCGTGCTGAGACTGAGTCCGTTCTGACCATACAGGTTCTTGAGATCGATCATCGCCTGGCCACGATCGCGACTCTCGCCATAGACATGCTCGAAAAGATGCAGGGATAAGGATCGCGTGCGGTCGAACAGCTCGACGTAGCGCTCCTGCAAGTCATAGACGTCGGTTTGCACCAGATCCTCGATCAGCGCGTCGACGGCAGCCCGGCTCCCTGAGGGCAACAGCTCTTCGTCGTCCAAAACGCTCCGGAGATCGGGAGCGGCTTTCTGAAGGGCTTCCTCGGGATAGCTCAACAGCGCCGAGAGAACTTTGAAGGTCTTCGTCGTCATGCGACCTCCAGCGGAGTCTTGTGCTTCTTCTGGGGTCCGAACAGATTGGGCTCCGACGTTCCGCCAGAGCAGCCGTTTCCGAACGAGAACCCGCATGATCCGCGCAGGTCATAGGCATCTTCGGTCAGTTCGCGATGCGCCGTGGGAATGACGAAGCGGTCCTCGTAGTTGGCGATGGCCATCACCTCGTACATATGGTCCATCTGCTCCGTGCTGAGGCCGACCTTTTCGGGAATACTTCCGTCGACGACGCCATCGACGGTCTTGGCGCGCATATAGGCGCGCATGGCGAACATCCGCTCCAACGCTTGCGCCACAGGCTCTTCCTTGCCGGCGGTCAGAAGATTGGCGAGGTATCTGAGCGGAATGCGGAGTCTGCGCACGTCCGGCATTTCGCCGTCGCTCCCGAGCGTACCGGCCTCGACGGCGGAACTGATCGGCGACAGCGGCGGAACGTACCAGACCATCGGTAGGGTCCTGTATTCGGGATGCAGCGGAAAGGCGACTTTCCAATCCATGGCCATTTTCCACACCGGCGAATTGGCTGCGGACTCGAGCCAATTGTCGGGCACACCATCGGCGCGGGCCTGCGCGATCACCTCGGGGTCGTTGGGATCGAGAAAGATCGAGAGTTGCGCCTCGTAAAGGTCCTGCTCGTCGGCGGCGCTCGCCGCCTCTTCGATGCGGTCGGCGTCGTAAAGGACCACCCCCAGATAACGGATGCGGCCCACGCAGGTCTCGGAGCAAACCGTCGGCTGACCGGCCTCGATGCGCGGGAAACAGAAGATACATTTCTCCGATTTGCCGCTGGACCAGTTGTAATAGATCTTTTTATACGGGCATCCGGAGACGCACATGCGCCAGCCGCGGCACTTGTCCTGATCGATGAGGACAATGCCGTCCTCCTCGCGCTTGTAGATGGCGCCGGATGGACACGCCGCAACACAGGCCGGGTTGAGACAGTGCTCACACAGCCGCGGCAGATACATCATGAACGTGTTCTCGAACTGCCCATAGATCTCCTTCTGCACGCCTTCAAAATTGACGTCGGCGGACCGCTTGGAGAACTCGCCGCCAAGGATCTCTTCCCAGTTCGGCCCCCATTCGATCTTCTCTATGCGCTTGCCACTGACAAGCGAGCGTGGCCGCGCCGTTGGCGTAGCTTGAAGTTCCGGCGCTTTCTGGAGGTGTTGATAGTCGAAGGTGAAAGGCTCGTAGTAGTCGTCGATCTCCGGCAGGTCGGGATTGGCGAAGATATTGGCAAGTACGCGCCATTTGGAACCGATCCGGGGCTCGATCGTAC
Organism: Hyphomicrobiaceae bacterium; assembly: GCA_020637815.1. Taxonomy (GTDB): domain Bacteria; phylum Pseudomonadota; class Alphaproteobacteria; order Rhizobiales; family Methyloligellaceae; genus Methyloceanibacter. The sequence goes on from JACKJS010000001.1 coordinate 1,092,340, forward strand.
CGTTCCGCTTGCGGCGCCAACCGCCGTTCCAGCGATCCTGGTTCTCCCACTCCTTGGGATAGCCGATGCCGGGCTTCGTCTCGACGTTGTTGAACCAGGCGTATTCCATGCCTTCGCGGCTGGTCCAAACGTTCTTGCACGTGACGGAACAGGTGTGACACCCGATGCACTTGTCGAGGTTCAACACCATGGCAACTTGAGCACGGATCTTCATTCTGCAGCCTCCAGTCGGGACGTATCCGGCGCCGCGTCCGCGGCTGGCCGCTCAAGCCAGTCAACCTTCGCAACCTTGCGGACGATGACGAATTCGTCGCGATTCGAGCCGACGGTTCCGTAGTAGTTGAAGCCGTAGGATTGCTGGGCGTAGCCGCCGATCATATGTGTCGGCTTCAACACCGTTCGTGTCACCGAGTTATGGATGCCGCCCCTTTGACCGGTTTGTTCGGAGCCGGGCACGTTCACGATCTTCTCCTGCGCGTGGTACATCAAGCACATGCCTTCCTTGACCCGCTGAGAGACGACCGCGCGCGCCACCAGCGCGCCGTTGGCGTTGAAGGCTTCGATCCAGTCATTGTCGACGATGTCAGCCTTCCTCGCGTCGGCTTCGCTGATCCATACGATCGGACCGCCCCGCGACAAGGTCAGCATCAAGAGGTTGTCGGTATAGGTGGAGTGGATGCCCCATTTCTGGTGGGGCGTGATGAAGTTGAGCACGACCGACTTGTTGCCGTTGGGTTTACGGTCGATGACCGGTTTGACGGTCTTGGTATCGATCGGCGGGCGATAAACGCACAAGCCTTCGCCGAAGGCCCGCATCCATAAGTGATCTTGGTAGAGCTGCTGCCGCCCGGTGAGCGTGCGCCACGGGATCAATTCATGCACGTTGGTATAGCCCGCGTTGTAGCAGACCTTCTCCGATTCCAGACCGGACCATGTCGGCGACGAGATGATCTTACGCGGCTGGGCAACCACGTCCCGGAAGCGGATTTTCTCGTCCTCTTTGTGGAGAGCAAGATGGACCAAGTCGCGCCCGGTGGTCTTCGACAAGGCCTCCCACGCCTTGACCGCAACCTCGCCGTTGGTCTCGGGGGCAAGCGTTAGAATCACCTCGGCAGCGTCGATATCGCAATCGATCCGCGCCAGTCCCTTGGTCGCCCCCTCTTCCTCGACCTCTCCGTTGAGACGTTTGAGGAATTCAACCTCTTGCTCAGTCTTCCAATTGATGCCCTTGCCGCCGTTACCGAGCTTGCTCATCAGCGGCCCGAGCGAAGTAAACCGCTTGTAGAGATTGGGATAGTCGCGCTCCACGACCGTGACTTGCGGCATGGTCTTGCCGGGGATCGGATCGACCTCGCCCTTCTTCCAGTCCTTGACATCGAGGGCTTGGGCGATTTCGCCGGGCGTGTCGTGCAGAATCGGCGTCAGCACGACGTCGGTTTCTTTCCCAAGCACCTCCGGAGCGACCTCCGAGAACGCCTTGGCGATGCCCTTGTAGATTTCCCAGTCGTTGCGTGCCCCCCAGACCGGATCCACCGCCGAGGTCAGCGGATGGATAAAGGGATGCATGTCGGACGTGTTGAGATCGTTCTTCTCGTACCAGGTCGCAGTCGGCAACACGATGTCGGAATACATGCACGTCGTCGACATGCGGAAGTCGATGGTCACGAGCAGGTCGAGCTTTCCCTCCGGCGCCTCGTCGTGCCACGCCACCTCCACGGGCTTTTGCGCCCCGGTCGACCCCAAGTCCTTGCCCAACACGCCATGGGACGTGCCGAGCAGGTGCTTCAAGAAATATTCGTGGCCCTTTCCCGAAGAGCCCAGAAGGTTGGAGCGCCAGACAAACATGTTGCGCGGCCAGTTGACCGGCTTGTCCGGATCCTCGCAGGAAAGCGTCAGCTCGCCGGACTTGAGCGCTGCGGCCACATAGTCCTTCGGCTCTTGGCCGGCCTTGGCGGCCTTGGCCGCGATCGAAAGCGGGTTCGTCTCGAGTTGCGGCGCCGAAGGCAGCCACCCCATGCGCTCGGCGCGCACATTGTAATCGATCAGCGTTCCATCCCACGGGCCGGCGGGCGCGGTGGGCGAGAGAATCTCCGACACGCCGAGCGTCTCGTAGCGCCACTGATCGGAGTGGGCGTAGAACGCCGAGGTAGAGTTCATCTGCCGCGGCGGACGCCCCCAATCCAATCCGAACGCCAGCGGAAGCCAGCCTGTCTGCGGACGCAGCTTCTCTTGCCCAACGTAATGCGACCAACCGCCCCCGGATTGACCGATGCAACCGCACATCACCAGCATGTTGATGATGCCGCGATAGGTCATGTCCATGTGGAACCAGTGGTTCACACCGGCGCCGAGGATAACCATCGAGCGGCCGTTCGTCTTTTCGGCGTTGCGGGCGAACTCCCGAGCAATCGTGACGATCTGGTCGCGCGGGACTCCGGTGATCTTTTCGGCCCAAGCGGGCGTGTAGGGTTCCAGGTCGTCGTAACCAGCAGCAAGATGCTCGCCGCCAAATCCCTGATCGACGCCGTAATTCGCGATAAAGAGGTCGTAGACGCTGGCCGCCAGCACTTCGCCATCCGTTAGCGACAAACGCATCACGGGGACCTTCCGTATCAAGACGTCCGGGTGATCGGTCCCAGTGAAATGATCGTGCTCGCGATTGCCGAAATAGGGGAAAGCAACCTCGGCGACCTCGTCGCGTATTTCGGCGAGCGAGAGGCGCAGCTTCGTCTCCCGGCCCTTGCCGTCCTTTTCCTCGAGATTCCATTTGCCGGTGTCGTCCCAGCGGTACCCAACGGAGCCGCAAGGGGCCACGATCTCATCCGAGTTTTCGTCGAACGCGAGCGTCTTCCATTCGGGATTGGCCGTCTCGCCCAGCGCGCCTTCCAGGTCGCTGGCGCGCACGAACCGCTCCGGAATTAGCCGTCCGTCGCTCTCGACCAGACGGACGAGCATGGGCATGTCGGTGTATTTGCGCACATAGTCGGTGAAATACGGGACCTGGCGCTCGACATGGAACTCGCGGGCGATGACATGGCCCAATGCCATGGCGAGTGCCGAATCCGTGCCTTGCGTGGGATGCACCCAAAGGTCGGAAAACTTCGCGGCCTCCGAATAGTCGGGCGTGACCACGACGCTCTTGGCGCCACGGTAACGTGCCTCCGTGTAGAAATGTGCGTCCGGCGTGCGGGTCTGAGGCACATTCGAGCCCCACAGAATCAGGAATCCCGAATTATACCAGTCTGCACTTTCGGGAACGTCGGTCTGCTCGCCCCAGGTCTGCGGCGAGGCCGGCGGCAAATCGCAATACCAGTCGTAGAACGACATGCAGACGCCGCCGAGCAGCGATAGATAACGGGAGCCCGCCGCGTAGCTCACCATCGACATGGCCGGAATCGGCGAGAAGCCGAGCACGCGATCCGGCCCATATGTCTTCACCGTGTAGGCATTCGCCGCGCCGATGATCTCGTTGACTTCGTCCCATGTCGCACGCACGAAACCGCCAAGGCCGCGCTTTTTCACATACTTGGCGCGCTTTTCGGGATTCTCGACAATCGATGCCCAAGCGGCGACAGGCTTGGCGGTAACGCGCGCTTCGCGCCATAGCTTGAGCAAACGCGACCGGACCAGCGGATATTTCACCCGGTTGCCGGAATACAGATACCAGGAATAGCTGGCACCCCGCGAGCAGCCCCTCGGTTCATGATTGGGCAGATCGGGCCGCGTGCGCGGATAGTCCGTCTGCTGCGTTTCCCACGTGACGATGCCGCCTTTGACGTAGATTTTCCACGAGCAGGAACCGGTACAATTGGCTCCGTGCGTAGAACGGACAATCTTGTCGTGCTGCCACCGCTTTCGGTAACCGTCTTCCCAGCGTCTGTCCTCGCGCGTGACGACGCCGTAGCCATCCGAGAAGTCGTCGACCACACGATTAAAGAATGTAAGGCGATCGAGGAAATGACTCATGACGTCCGCCTCCGCTTGGAGCTATCCGCCCCCAGGTTTTCGATGTCGTGCTTGGATGGGTTGATCGTCGCCATTTCACCCAGTCGCCGTTTGGAAAATCCGGCCAGTTTGGTGGATCTTCGGGAATCCACGTCATCTTGGCGCTCGGCGCTGCGGCGGACGTTGACGCACGACAAGTTGCGAAGCCATTGGCCACTCGCGGAACGTCTTCGAGGACAAACGGGGCGTGAGCCGATCCGTGGCACTGAGCCTTTCGGCGCGATGACAAGCCGGAATGTCCGCCCTGGACATTGCCGTTCGTTCGTCGCAACGAAGTCGCAGACACGATTGCCGACGCGATCGAATCGCGCGGCGTGACCCACATCTCGTAAAGCGAAACGGCAGCGGCTTGTGCTGACTCTATCTCGACAACTCGAAAAGCAAGGCACCGCGTTTCAGGATCGTGCCCCATGGTGGGGCGGCGATCTCCAGACCCTGCGTAACGTTTGCCGGCCCCAGATGGCGGCCCTGCCGGGTCAATCGTCCGCCATGGCGTTCCCCATGTCCGATGGCAGCGGAGATAGACTTACAGGCACGCTCCACCAGCCCATGAGTCCCACCAATGAGGATCCGTTGATTTTGCTGATTCACGGGCTCACGGGTTGCGAGGACAGCATTTACATGAAGGAGTCGGCGCTGTTCCACCTTCGACGTGGCCGGCGGGTGCTGCGGCTGAACCTGCGCGGTGCAGGCAGCTCGAGGCATGTTGCCAATGGGTATTATCACGCGGGTTGTGCCGAGGACGTTCGGGACGTTTTCGTCGGTCTCGATAGCGCACCGGCAGAGCGCGGCTTCTTCCTGGTCGGCTTTTCCCTTGGCGGCAACATTCTGCTGAACTTCGCCGGGCAGCTTGCAACGCACTACCCCATCGCCGGCATCGCGACCGTGTCCGCGCCGATCGAGCCGTTGGAGGCGTGCACGCGCATGATGGAGCCGCGAAACGCCGTCTACCATCGCTTCCTTCTCAAGCGGATGAAGCAGGATGTCCTGAGCTCGCATACTCTTTCGACTGGCGAACGGAAAGACATCGAGCGCGCCCAGTCCATTTTCGACTTCGACGATCGCTGGGTTGCACCGCAAAACGGATTTCACGATGCGCGAGATTACTACGAGCGGACGGCGGGCGCACAGTGGGTGCGATCGATCTCCGTTCCAGCCCTTCTGCTGCACGCAAGCAATGACCCATGGATCCCGGTCCGCCCGTACCTGTCGTTGAAGAAACTTGGCTTGCCAAATGTCGCGATCGTCATTCCACGGAGCGGTGGCCATGTCGGTTTTCACGAACGAGGGCATGCGGAAACGTGGCACGACCGAATGATCGACACCTTTATTAAAAGTCTCGGTGGGCACGACGTCTCGGCCGCGTATTAGGTTCGTATCATACCAACGGGCGTCTCGAAGCGGACAAGAGCTAACGCGCCGATAACCATTCGTCCGGCCGAGGCCCCTCCCGGCTCTCACCGTGCTAGAGTGGCACGCGCGGACAGCTCTTGCATCGAGGCGCCGAGATGCCGGGAATAACTTTTGACGATCCGCTCTTCGCCGCGAATGCCGGCGTGGCGACCGACTGGGCCGAGGCCAAGGGAACGGCCTTGGTCAAACTCCCCGCCAACCTGCAACTCAACCGTGGTGCCGCGCTCGAACTCGGTTTGATGGGCTATCTGCGGGGAGAGGCCGCATTCCAGAAATACGTCGCTGCGCAAATCACCGGCCAGGTCGGAGCTCAGGCCCGCGTTCAGGGTCAAATCCAAATGCCGATGAACCTCTTCAGGGAGGCCGGCTTCGCCGTACGTCTGCAAGCCATCGCCGAAGCGGCGGCCGGCATAGAGGCTGGCGTGGGCATCAGTATTGGGGACTTCATCGACCTCGCCCGGTCCCAGCTGCAACTACGCGGTCTCCCTCTCCAGCTCTTCGTCATCTTCATGGAAGAGATCGACATCGGCGCGAGTTTCTCGGCCAAGGCCGCCTTCACCGCGCAGGCTTATGCAAACTTGGTCTGCACGGGCACTCTGGTGGACGACGGCACGACCCGCCCTGGCTTCAATATCGCGTTCGGATACGGTTACGGATGGAAGGGCGGCTATGGAATGCGCGTTTCCGCCCGGGCCGGATTCAAGGACGTCAGCCGGCTAGTTGCGCGGTCGGTCGACGTTATCGTCGATGAAACGATCGACGGCATCCTTCCATCGTTGTCCGACGACCAAACGACCGAACGCGCCCTTTTGCAAGCCAGCCGCCCGGTGGCAAAGATCGCCGCCCGCGTGGCCTATGAAACCGGTGAGCACCTGGTGACCCATGCGAGCCCCTTCACGGCGGACGGGGCGCAGAGGGTGGCCCTTCGCGTCGTGCAGGTCATCCTGGAGGAATGCCAGCGCGCGCTGTTGCGCGAGATGATCGACGACGCCCTGCGCTCGTTCGAGGATTGGCTGGAGACGGAACTCTCGGCCATCGACGGCGGAACCTTCGCCAGTTTGCGGCCGCAAAGGGAAGCCCTCGCCTCCCATCTTCGCGCCATGCCACGAGAGGCTTTCGATCTACGCGACAGCGCGGCGCTGGACTATTGGAATACGCTTTCCGTTCTGATGACCAATATGACCGTCGAACTGGCGCAACGCACCGCGCCCCTCTCCGGTTCGCAAAAAAAGACGCTTGCGCAGCTCTGGAGCGCGGCGCAGCTCATGTTCGCCGCCACGGTGAGGATGGTGCGGGCCGATGCCTCGGTCAGTGTGATCGGCTTGCCACCCATACAGGCGAAAGCTTCATTCGAAGGCCCCTTGTCGGCGCAGCCGCACGCGCTGATCCGGGACACGATCGCGGATGTCGTCGATTCCGCCACCGGCACGCGGCCGGCCGGCGACCTATCGCAACAAGACCTGCTCATCTTCCTTCTCGAAGGCGGCGCGCTGGCGACGCTGGTGTCTTCTTCCCCCGCCGTCGCCGCATATCTCGAGCCCTTCGAAGGCTCCGGTTTGGGCGCGGCCAAGATCGACGTCGCGCGGCTGATGATGACCAGCATGAGCTCCGTCATGACCAACAGCGCGGGCGAACTCGATGCACAGTTGTCGTTGCAAGAGTTCGCCGAAGGCCTTCGGCTCTTCACCCACGACAAGTTCGAAGACATCGTCGTTCCGGCCGCGCATGCGGCTATTCCGCCGCATCAAGCGGAACTGTCGATGTATCTCGATGAAGTTCTGTTGCCATCCTTGCGAATGGTGATTGACACGGGCTTCAACGACATCTTGGGCTGGGTCAACGGCACGGTCAGTCAGACCGCGCTGGAGGAAGCCTTGTCCAGCGTCTTGATGGCGGTATTCGGCCGCTCGATCGTCGTCACCGGCGACATCCTGATGGCCTTTACGCAGCAGAACTTCGCCGACCTGCTGGAGCGAATGGCGGCTGAACCAGGCACGCCTCAGAATCCCGATGCGCTCTTGAAGCTTCCGGGAGGATTTTGCGAGTCGGCCGCGGACATCATCGCCCCAGCGGTGCCGCTTTCGGCCGAAACGATCAGCGAGGAGTTGCGGGTGTTTCTCACCATCGCGTCGAGCGTCGCCCGGCCCTTCCCGCCCGATGTTCGAAAACGCATGCGCAACTTGATGTTTGACGTCATCGCCCCGATCCCGGCGAGCCAATCGGACGATTTTCTGCAAGACCTCAAGAACGACCTCTGGATTCCGAACGACCGCGCCCTCGTCGCATTGGGCCAAGAGATGATGGGGCAAGTCGGAGCCCAGCTGTCGGACTTCGTCGGCCGACTCTTGGTCCATGCCGGGGAAACCGCGAATGACGCATTGGACCCGGCACTGAAACAGGGCGCGGAGTCGTTCCGGAAATTCGTCGCCGGCTTGGCCAATGCCCTGGCGCTTGCCGCCGAGCGTCTCGTCGAGCTTGCCGGCGAAATCGCGGATCAACTCGCCGAGATTGCGGTGCTGGCAACCGATCTCCTGGAACGGCTGGGCGATCTCATCCAGGCAATCGGCGGCCGGGTGGATGTGTTGGTCGACACCATCGCGGGCGCCCTACAAGCGACCGCACTGCCGCTCTTGATCTCTTCTCTCCCCTATCAGGCCGTGCCGCAGAATTTGCGGCAGGCGGTGAAGCAAGCGATGAAGCAGTCTATTGCCGGCATGCTGCACACCCCTGTCGCCGCGCCTCTCCAAGCCGCTCTCTCCGCTCTCGAACAAGCGACGGACGATCTGACAGAGGCCCTGCTGGTGCTCGATCCGGATACGGGTCTTGAGAGCGGCCTGCGTTCTGTTCTTTTGGACCGGCTTCAGGCGGCGCTCCCGCAAAACGCCTTGTCGCTGCCGGTCGCCTTCGATTTCTCCTGGACCGCAACCGTTCCGTTTTGGGAAGTCTCTCCGCAATACCCCACCGGCCGCTGGGTGGAGAAAGAGATTAGTCAATCGGTTCAGTTCGATCTCGGAAACGTCGAATTGTCCTTGGGCCAGATCTTCGACTTTGTCGAAGCGCAGTTGTTCTCCGGTAGCGCCGTGACGTCGGCACTGTCGGCGACGGTGGACACATTGCACGATCATCTTACCGCCACGCTCGCGGCGCGGATTCTGAGCGACGAACAGACGACACTACGCACCGAACAGGCGGCAATGCGGAAGAAGCAAGACCGCCTGGCCGAGGATGTCGGAGACGCACGTATCGCCGAGCCCCGAGCTGGCCAGATTTGCCGCAGCCCGGCTACGCTGCGGATCGAGATTGCCGGCGTCGGCAAGACTTTCGCCACGGCGCAACCCGACCTTCCGGACCGCGTGGCCATCTACCTCAACGATAGGCGTCTGCCACTGAGCGCATTCACGCTGGATATGCTGCAGGACGCCAAGACCCTCAAGACCGGCATCTCGCTTACCGTACCAAAGCAGTCGAGTAGCCTGGTGGAAGGAATCAATACGCTGACCCTGTCTGCGATTGGCAGCGATGGCACCGAGCACCGCATGACAAATGCCTTCATCGTGGAAGCCGACGCACGGCCCAAAGAAAGACCGGCGAAGGAGAGGCCGATACCGTCTATCGATTGGCCCGGCAAGAAGGGCCGTTCTCCAAAGGCGCGGCCGGGCGCACCCGTGGGGTCAAAGAACAAGAAAGACATGGCTGCAAGGGCCCTCAAGCAGATGCCGGCCGAACCGTCCGATCCGGTCGCCGGCATTGCGGCGTTGTCCGGAAAGATCGCCCAGACGGCCCGGCAACGCTTTCAGAGCCGCGATATTCAGCCGGTCCGGAAACCCAAAGTGGTCAAAGCCGGACGAACGAAGCCAGAAAGCCCGCTCCGAAAGCCGAAGCTGAGATCATGACCGCTGAAATTATCCAGATCGCCCAATCCATTGCCGCTACGCTTCTCGGTCTCGACGACGAACTCGGCGACAAAGACTGGGCCCGCCAGCACCTCGAGGCCTTTTCAACCAGCGATAGCCGCGCGGGTGCTTGGACTGCGATCGACAAGGCTCTTTTCTGCCAGCGCATGTCCGACCTGATTGAAAAGCCGTTTCTGATCAATCAGCAGAGTTCTCCCCATTGCCAATCGGTTGCGCCCCTCCACGCCATGGCCCTTTGCTACCCGGCCCGCTTCTGCGCCTTCGCTGTCGGTCTCTACGAATCCGGAACCGGAGAGTTTGGCCATCTCGACATTTCCATGGCCAGCGGGTTGGTGACTGGCGATCTCAGCCAGTTGAGCGAGGCATGGGGGATGCATCTCGTCGATCTGATGCTGACGCTGGCGATGAAGGATTATCAGAACAACCTGCTGACCATCGACGACGTGAACGATGCCGACGCCATGAGGCCCTCCATCACCACGGAGATGGAAGAGCCCATAGAAGGTTCGGACCTGTTTTCCGTCACCCGGTTCGACGAGACCGTGGCTGGGTTTCAGGGCCTGTCGACAGAGAACACTTCATTCGTTCTGGCCGACGGGGGTATGGGACTGTTTTGCAGCAAGATCACAACTGACGATCATGCGGCCCTGATGTTGCCGGACCTGGTGGTGGAAGGCGATTGGGTCACGTATCAGTACCTGTCATGGGGCGACAGCGAGACTCAATTCACGGAAAGCTGCCCAGCATCCGCCACGGGCTGGCGCACGCGCAAAACCCGGATAAACGCCTTTGAATTGGGCCTGGGCGAGACCTATCATATCGTTCCGAACCGCGCGGATGTCATCGTGTGAGATTGGCGCGTCAATCTCGTCCACTTCGGCTCGGGAGCGAACAGCGGCAAGAGCGGCAAGGTCCGGCACGATTCCGGGCAAATCATATGCCCGGCTCACGCGCCGGCGACCCGCGCTTCCGTTTGTGATCCTCAGCAAATAGGGCGCCCTTTCGCCATCTGAAATCTGCACGGTAGCGATCAGAGTGCTGCACCACCATTGACCGCATGGGGATACACGCTCTGCGGGCAGCGAACTTGCCAAAACACCTAATCTTGAGGCGAAGCTTGTGACTTCGCTCAAAAGTCCATATGACCTCACCCGAAGAATTCGGGGTGGATACTCATCATATGGCGGCGCGGCAGGAGAATGAAACCGCCCTCGGGACCGGCGGTGCCGAGAAGCCGTCGCTCGACAAAGACCTGCGCAAGATCGAGCAGCTTGAGGAAGCCACGCGCGCAGCCTCACGCAGCCGGCCGGCGGTTGGGATAGCCGTCCTCTTTCTCATCGCCGCAGGCATCTTCGCAAGCGTCCAAGTCGGGGCCGTACCGAACAGCATTCTGGCTATCGTGGCAGCCATTATCGGCGGCTACATGGCGTTGACGATCGGCGCCAATGACGTCGCGAACAACGTCGGCCCGGCCGTGGGCGCACGGGCGCTGACCATGTCGGGCGCGCTGATTATCGCCGCGATCTTCGAATGCGCCGGCGCGCTGATAGCTGGTGGAAGCGTCGTCCAAACGATTTCCAAGGGCATCATCGATCCATCGCTCGTACCGAACGGCGAGGTGTTCGTTTGGATCATGATGTCGGCGTTATTGGCGTCGGCGCTGTGGGTCCATCTTGCCACCTATCTCGGCGCGCCCGTCTCCACCACGCATTCGATTGTCGGCGGCGTGTTGGGCGCCGGTCTCGCGGCCGTCGGCGTGGACGTCGTCAACTGGTTCGTCATGTCGTCGATCGTCCTGAGCTGGCTGATATCGCCTTTGCTCGGCGGTCTGATCGCGGCCGCGTTCCTCGCTTTTATCAAGATCAATCTGATCTACCAAGAAGACAAGATCACGGCCGCGCAACGGTGGGTGCCGGTCTTGGTGGCCATCATGGCCGCGGCGTTCGGAGCCTATCTCGTCGTCAAGGGGCTCAAGCACGTGTGGGAAATCAGCTTCCCCGCAGTCGCCACGATGGCGCTGTTCATCTTCGTCTTGACGTACTTCGCCGCGAAACCATGGGTGCGCAACCAATCCGCGGGCATGGAGAACCGCAACCAGAGTCTCCGGAAACTCTTTCATCTCCCACTGATCTGTTCGGCGGCTATGCTCTCCTTCGCGCATGGCTCCAACGACGTGGCCAACGCAGTCGGCCCCCTGGCAGCGATCCTTAGCAGCGCCACGACCGGCGCCATGTCCAGCGAAGTCGGCGTGCCAATCTGGGTGATGCTGATCGGCGGCTTTGGGATTAGCCTCGGACTGTTCTTGTTCGGCCCCCGCATCGTGCGCATCGTCGGCGACCAAATCACCAAGATGAACCCCATGCGCGCGTTCTGCGTTGCCCTGTCCGCCGCCCTCACGGTGCTGGTGGCCTCGCAACTCGGCCTTCCGGTTTCAACAACGCATATCGTCGTCGGCGCCGTGTTCGGTGTCGGTTTCTTCCGCGAACAGTACACCGCGCGCAGCCGCCGCCGGCAAGAATACATACGGACACACCGGCGGCAGTCGAGAGTTCAGAGGCGCACCGTACACCCGGAAGAACTACAGCGCCGCAAACTCGTGCGCCGGTCCCATTTCTTGGGGATTGTCGCGGCCTGGGTCATTACCGTTCCGTCGGCGGCCGCGCTCGCCGCGCTCATTTTCCTATGCGCGAATTGGGTGCGATGAAAGACGCTGGGCCGGACGCTGGCCTCCCGGTCCACAGCCGTGCCAGCCGGCCGAACGGGAACCGCACTGGCTGAACAAATCGGCGTCGGTCGCGGTTGACCCCGGCCTCCCGAATCTTCATTCTGTTATCGTCAGCTCGGTCTTGCGGAAGAGACTGGCTCGCGCCGGCGCCGAAGGAGCAACCGCCCCGGAAACTCTCAGGCAACAAGGACCGCAAGGCTTATTGACGCTCTGGAAAGTGGCCGGGTTTCGGTTCCGGCCCACCGACGAGGAAAAGGCATCCGTGCGTCCGAGGTGTGGGAGCACGTGCCGAATCTTTCAGGTCTCATGACAGAGGGGGCTCTTGCCGGATCGTTCCGGTTGTGAGTCTAGGAGCTCTGCATGAGTATCGACGCCAAGACATCCGACGCCAAGACATCCGCTACCCCATTGCAACGAACGCCGCTGCACGCTCTGCACCTGGCTTTGGACGCACGCATGGCGCCGTTCGCCGGCTATGACATGCCGCTCAATTACCCGACAGGCGTTCTAAAAGAGCACCGGCATACGCGCGCGGCGGCAGGCCTGTTCGACGTCTCGCATATGGGCCAGATTATCCTGCGGCCAAAGTCCGGAGGCATGGCCGACGCGGCGCGCGCGATAGAGCGCCTCGTTCCGGCCGATATCCTGGGATTAGCGCCGGGGCGCCAGCGCTACACCTTCTTGACGAACGACAGCGGCGGCATCCTTGACGACCTGATGGTGTCCAACCGAAGCGACCACTATCTTCTCGTGGTCAACGCCGCGTGCAAGGCGCAAGACCTCGCTCTCCTGCAAGATGGGCTCGAACGCGACTGCAACGTCGAGCAACTCGACCGTGCCCTGATTGCGCTCCAGGGCCCAAAGGCCGAATCGGCGCTGGCGCGCCTCTCCCCCGATTGCGCAGGCATGCAGTTCATGGACGTGCGCGAATTGACGATCCTCGGTACGGAATGCGTCGTCGCCCGTTCCGGCTATACCGGCGAGGACGGCTTCGAGATTTCCCTGCCAGCCGATGTCGCTCGCGAAATTGCCGAGGGCTTGCTCGAAAACCCGGACGTGGCACCGGCCGGTTTGGCCGCTCGAGACACCTTACGGCTCGAGGCGGGGCTGTGTCTTTATGGGGCCGACATCGATACGGCCACGGCGCCTGCAATGGCCGGTCTATCTTGGGCGATCCCCGCGGCTCGCCGGCAAGGACCGCGCACCGGCGGATTTCCCGGTGCGCGGATCATTCTGGAGGAGCTGGATCGCGGCGCCGCCTCCCGCCGGGTCGCTTTGGCTCCCGAAACCCGGACGCCCGTCCGCGCGGGGGCCCCTCTTTTCGCAGAGGAGAGCGGCGGCACTCCGCTCGGCCACGTCACCTCGGGCGGTTTTGGTCCGAGCGTCGACCGGCCCATCGCCATGGGCTACGTTCCCACCGCGCTCTCGGCGCCGGGAACAGTTCTATTTGCTGAGGTCCGCGGCAGGCGGCTGCCCGTCGCGGTCGCCACGTTTCCATTCGTTGAACACCAGTACAAGCGTGCATGAGCGCACAATCTCAAGGAGGCGATGTTGCTGAGATTCACTGAAGATCATGAATGGCTAAAAATCGACGGAGAGGTCGCGACGGTCGGCATCACCGCCTACGCGGCAGAGCAACTCGGGGACCTTGTCTTCGTGCAGCTCCCCGAAATCGGCACCACACTCGACAAGGGTCAGGAGGTTGCCGTAGTCGAATCGGTCAAGGCGGCCTCCGATGTCTACGCGCCCGTTGCCGGCGAGGTCGTGGCGATCAACGAAGAGATCGTGAACGATCCATCGATCGTGAACGCGAACCCGGAAAGCAGCGGCTGGTTCTACAAGCTGAAACTTGCCGACGTGAAATCGGCCGAGGGTCTCATGGACGAAGCTGCGTATAAGGAGCTCATCGGCTGAATGGAACGTACCGTGACACCCCGGGAAACGGCTTACGACCCGTATGATTTTGCCAACCGCCGCCACATCGGACCTTCTCCAGAGGAGATCCAGGCGATGCTCGAGACGGTAGGCGCGGCAAGCCTCGATGCGCTCATAGACGAGACGGTGCCCAGTGACATTCGGCAGTCGAGGCCACTCGACTTGCCCAGTCCGCTGTCCGAGCGCGGCGCGCTCGATCGCTTACGCGAGACGGCCAACAAGAACCGCGTTCTCACCTCTCTCATCGGCCAGGGTTATCACGGAACGATCATGCCGCCGGCGATCCAGCGCAATATCCTGGAGAACCCGGCGTGGTACACGGCTTACACGCCCTATCAGCCGGAGATCAGTCAGGGCCGGCTCGAGGCGCTACTGAACTTTCAAACTCTTGTCGCCGATCTGACGGCATTGGATATCGCCAATGCGTCGCTACTCGACGAAGCAACCGCCGCTGCCGAAGCCATGGCGCTCGCCCATCGTGTCACCAAGACAAAAGCGAATGCCTTCTTTGTCGACGCACAGTGCCTGCCGCAGACGATCGCCGTCCTGAAGACACGCGCCGAGCCTCTTGGCTGGGAGATTATCGTCGGCGATCCGTTCGTGGACCTGGAGCCTGACAAGGTCTTTGGCGCGATCTTTCAGTATCCCGGCGTGGAGGGCGCGTTTCACGACTATTCAGGCGTGATCGCCGCATTGCACGAGAGCAAGGCATTCGCCGTCGTCGCGGCCGATCCTTTGGCGCTCGCGCTACTCAAGCCTCCTGGCGAGATGGGCGCCGACGCCGCCGTCGGCACCATGCAGCGGTTCGGCATGCCGATGGGCTATGGCGGCCCGCATGCCGCCTATATTGCCGTCAAGGAGGCCCATAAGCGGGCGTTGCCCGGGCGCCTCGTGGGCGTCTCGATCGACGCGCGGGGAAACCGCGCCTACCGTTTGGCACTGCAAACGCGCGAGCAGCACATCAGGCGTCAGAACGCCACGTCGAACATTTGCACGGCGCAGGTCCTGCCGGCCGTCATCGCATCCATGTACGCTGTGTTCCATGGCCCCAGGGGATTGAGGGCGATCGCCGAGCGCGTGCACCGAAAGGCTGCCCGCTTGGCCGAAGGCCTTGAGAGCCTTGGGTTCAAGATTAGCCCCGGCGCCTTCTTCGACACCATCACGGTGGACGTTGGACCGTATCAGGGCCTCGTCATGAAGAACGCCGTCGATAATGGGGTGAACTTGCGGAAAGTCGGAGCCGACCGCATCGGCATCACGGTCGACGAGCGAACACGGCCCGACACGCTCGAAGCCGTTTGGCGCGCATTCGGCGGCGACCAACTGGCCTATTCCGACGACTATCCCGATTCCCGCCTGCCCCGCACGCTGATCCGCCAATCCGCCTATCTTACCCATCCCGTCTTCCATATGAACCGGGCGGAAAGCGAGATGACGCGCTATATGCGCCGCCTCGCCGACCGCGACCTGGCGTTGGATCGCGCCATGATCCCCCTCGGCTCCTGCACCATGAAGCTCAACGCGACTGCCGAGATGCTGCCGATTACATGGCCGCAATTCGCCGAGATCCATCCGTTCGCACCGGCCGACCAAGCACTCGGCTATGCCGAGATGATCGAGGACCTCTCGGAGAAGCTGTGCGAGATCACCGGTTACGACGCGTTCTCGATGCAGCCTAATTCCGGGGCCCAAGGCGAGTACGCGGGGCTGCTGACCATCCGCGCTTATCACAAGGCGCGCGGCGAGGGTCATCGCGATGTTTGCCTGATTCCGGCTTCGGCCCACGGCACCAATCCTGCTTCGGCGACCATGTGCGGCTACAAGGTTGTGGTCGTCGGAACGGACGAAATCGGCGGCATCGATGTCGACGATTTTCGTGCCAAGGCTGAGGAAAATGCCGCGAACCTCGCCGCGGCAATGATCACCTATCCCTCCACGCACGGCGTGTTCGAGGAAACCGTGCGCGCCGTTTGCGACATCACCCACGCGAACGGCGGGCAGGTCTATCTCGACGGCGCAAACATGAACGCCCTTGTCGGCCTCGCGCGGCCCGGCGAAATCGGGGCCGATGTCGGGCACCTAAATCTGCACAAGACCTTCTGCATACCGCACGGCGGCGGCGGGCCAGGCATGGGACCGATCGGCGTGAGGGCACATATGATCCCGTTCCTGCCAGGCCACCCAGAAACCGGAGGCAACGCCATGACGGTCTCCGCCGCGCCCTATGGCTCGGCGTGCGTCCTGGCGATTTCTTGGAGCTATCTTCTGATGATGGCCGGAGCCGGGCTGACCCAGGCCACACGCGTGGCGATTCTAAGCGCGAACTACATTGCCGCGCGTCTGTCCGCCGCCTACGACGTGCTCTATACGGGCAGCAACGGACGCGTCGCACATGAATGCATTGTCGACACGCGTCCCCTCCACGCGAGCGCCGACGTGACGGTCGATGACGTTGCCAAGCGGCTCATCGACTGTGGCTTCCATCCACCGACAATGAGCTGGCCGGTTCCCGGCACGCTCATGATCGAACCGACCGAGTCGGAAACGAAGGAAGAGCTGGACCGGTTCTGCGACGCCATGCTGGCAATCCGCGAGGAAGCTCTGGCGATTGAACAAGGCCGGTACCATCGCACGAACAATCCGTTGAAGAACGCGCCGCACACCGTCGAGGACCTCATCGGCGAATGGGAAAGACCCTATTCCCGAGAATGCGCTTGCTTTCCTGCCGGCGCTTTTCGCGTCGATAAATATTGGCCTCCCGTCAATCGGGTGGACAATGTCCATGGAGACCGCCACCTCGTTTGTTCGTGCCCGCCGATAGAGTCCTACGTCAAGGCCGAACCAACGAAAACGAAAGAGACCGCACGAGTCTCGAACGATTGACGCCGATTCGTACCAGCCGGTCGACGCGGCTCCGGCTATCGTTCCCCGTGCCGGATTCCATAGGCAGTCCGGCGGAGCGTCGCATCCTTACGAGAGTTGCAAACGCAACAAGGCCCGAGGCTTCCGCCCCGGGCCTTCCGTTTCAAACGTCACCTGCTCTGAAGTGCTCTTAGCGCACGTGCGTCCTGAACGCGCTCTGCATCAGACCGGCATACATCTCGCCAAGTTTCGTCAGCTCGGCAATGTGAGCCTCGTAGGCCTTCTTGACGTATTTCGACTGAATTTCGACAGCTTGTTCGACCGACTTCGCGCCGATGAGCTGCTCAAACGCGTTGGTCGAATCCTCGAACGCCTTCTTGGAATAATCGGTCCACTCGGCGGCAATGGCCTGGAAGCCCTTGTTCACCTCACCAAAGGACCCAACAACGGTATCGAATCCGTTTTTGCCGAATTTTTGAAAGTCATCGCCAATCTTGAATTGCTCAATCATTTTGTACCTCTCCTCCCGCAGTGCACGTCGCGGTCTGCGTTGATCAAGTCCGGGATATGGTGCGCTGCACAATAAAATACAAGACTGCTTTGCCGAGCGGCCCGACATTTGTCGGACATATAAAATGCCCTTAAGCATCAAAATGTTGACGATGCACTGATTGGCCCTGCCGGTTTCCTCTGGAATTCCAGGCCCCGCCCCTGGCGATGCAAGCGCAAGGCCGCCGCGCCGCCTGTACAAAGTCCCAAACGCACCGCTTTGGTACCATTGATTGCGTGCGACGTGGTTCTATGTGGCTGCTGGAATACCGGCATAGACTGGTACCAGGAGCATGCTAACCCCATGGGACTTGCTCCAATATGTCTGCGGCCGTGCATCCGGGGGGAACAGCAATGCCGTTGCCAATTGCTGTAAGCGAGACGGCGAAATCCACGCTTCAGAATCAAGTTTTCGAACAGATCCGGTTGATGATCGTGAAGGGCCAGCTGAAGGCCGGCGATCCTCTGCCTGGAACGCGCGAGCTCAGCATGCAAATGGGCATTTCGCGCAACACTGCCCTGCTGGCTTATGAGCGCCTCATCTCCGAGGGCTACATCTATACCAAGCCCCAGGTCGGCACGTTCGTATCCGAAATGCTCTACGAAAAGGTCGTTAGCGCATCGGCGAACGGCGACGTCGAAACGCCCGCGGCAAATGGTACGGTTTCCGACCCGCCTCCCCCCGCGAGATCGCGTCAATTTCTGCAAACTCACTCTTTGCGAAATCCGCATACGGATCGCCTCACGGCCGATTTCTGGATCGGCCGGCCGGATCCAGCGTCCTTTCCCGTGAAGGTTTGGTCCCGGCATATCTGGCGACAGCTACAACGGTCGCACGCCTCACTGACCGAGTACAACGACCCCCAAGGTCTCGAAAAGCTCCGAGTCGCGATCTCGGATCACCTCGGGCCAGCCCGCGGCATTGTCGTCGACGCCGACCAGATCGTTATCGTCTCCGGTTGTCAGGACGGGTTTAATCTTGTCGCCCGGCTGCTCGTCGAGACGGGCACACCACTCGTCATCGAAAACCCCTGCTATCAGGGCGCGGCCTATGTGTTCGAGAGCTTTGGCGCGGTGCCTCACCCCGTACCCGTCGACGAGTGCGGACTTGACGTATCTCAGCTACCGGACGTTTCCAGGGCGGTCGCCTACCTCACGCCGTCACATCAATATCCCATGGGCGCAACGCTTAGCCTTCCGCGCAGACTGGAGCTCCTTGCGTGGGCCGACACATGCGACGCCTACATCGTGGAAGACGACTACGATAGCGATTTCCGCTTCAACGGGGCCCCGCTGACGGCCGTCAAGGGTCTCGATCGTAGTGACCGCGTTATCTACACGGGCACTTTCTCCAAGTGCATGGGGCCTGGTTTGCGGCTCGGATATGTGGTTCTGCCAAAGACCTTGGTGGAACCGGCACGCCGCCTCAAGGCTCTAATGAACAATGGCCAAAGCTGGCTGGAGCAGTCCGTCATGGCGGACTTCATGCTCGACGGCGGCTTTCGGCGGCACCTGCGGCGCATGCGGCGCACCTATTTGGCGCGGCGCGATGCTCTCCTGGCGGCACTCGAAACGAACTTCGGCAAGTGCCACGTGCGGGGAGCCGACGCGGGAATGCATCTCATTTGGCGCATACCGCCCGGGTTCCCGGAGGCCGAGGAAATTGAGAAGCGTGCATTGAGAGATGGCGTCGGCGTTTACGCAATGTCGACGGGAGCGGCGCGCCAGTTCGGCTCCCTCGAGGAAAGCCGGAGATATCTCGTCCTCGGCTATGCCGCAATGACACCCAAGCAAATCGACAACGGAATTTCCCGGTTGGCCAAGACCCTGTCGCGAGAACCCTGCCGATCCGCCGCGGCTGAAACCGGAGTGCAGCAGAGGACGTCGCCATGAGTGGATCATTCATAGAGCTTGGGATGGTTGCGACGGCCTTGTCGCTCGTCCTCGCGATTGTCTGTATCGCCGCTTCAATCTATGGCGCGTCCACGCAGCAGCCTGTCTTCAATCAAGTTGCCCGCCAGGCGCTGATCGCGAACTTCGTTCTCGTTACGCTGAGTGGTTTCACAGTCGTTTGGTCCTTTGTCCAAAACGACTTTTCCGTCGCGTACGTGGCTGAAAACTCGAACACTCGCCTCCCGCTGATCTATCGCCTTACGGCCCTGTGGGGCGCGCATGAGGGTTCGCTACTGCTGTGGCTTTGGTTTCTTACGCTCTATTCCGCCCTAGTCGTTCTCATTCACTGGAAAACCCATCCGCGCTCGATGCCCTACGTCATGGCAACCTTGGCGGCCGTGCAAGTTGGTTTCCAGGTGCTGATCCTCTTTCTTTCCAGTCCCTTCACCGAGCTCATTCCCGCGCCGGCGGAAGGCCGTGAACTCAATCCGCTGTTGCAAGATCCAGGTCTGATCATTCACCCGCCGATGCTCTATCTCGGATATGTCGGCTTCGTGGTTCCGTTTGCCTTTGCCGTCGCCGCGCTCATTCGGGGAAATGCAGGCGCCGAATGGGTGGTGGCAACGCGCCGGTGGACCTTGTTCGCCTGGCTGGCCCTAACGAGCGGCATCATGCTTGGGGGCTACTGGGCCTATTACGAGCTTGGATGGGGCGGCTACTGGGCTTGGGATCCCGTCGAAAACGCCTCACTCATGCCTTGGCTTACTGGAACCGCGCTGCTGCACTCCATCATGGCTCAGGAGAACAGGAATCTGTTCCGGAGCTGGAACGCGTTCCTGGCCATCACGACATTCGCGTTGTCTCTCCTGGGAACCTTCCTCGTACGCTCGGGCGTGCTGACCTCGGTTCACGCGTTCGCCGTCGATCCTACCCGTGGAACCTATCTCCTCGCCTTTCTCGGCATCGTGACACTCGGCGGTTTCGGCCTTCTCATTTACAGGGCAGACACATTGCGCTCGAATGCGAGGCTCGATGGCTCGCTCTCACGAGAGAGCACGCTCCTCTTCAACAATTTGTTCCTTGTTGTCGCTGCCGCGACCGTTTTTTTGGGAACGCTCTATCCACTGGTCGTCGAGGTCATGGCCGACGAGCGGATCACGGTGGCGGCTCCGTACTTCAACAAGACCGTCCTTCCAATCATGGTCGCGGTCGTGTGGCTCATGGCGATCGGTCCCGTCGTCCCTTGGAGAAAATCCAACCTGACGCGACTGCGCAAACTCATGGCCGGCCCCCTCTGCGCGGCCCTTGTCTGCCTCCTGATCGGCTGGTTCTTTGGAGTCCGCGCGTTGCTTCCACTCCTCGCGCTCGCGGGTATCGGATGCGTCCTGGCAAGTATCGCTTTGGACACTTGGCGGTCCACAAAGGCCCGCATCGATATCTCCGGGAAGACCTGGTTCGCGGGGTTGATCGCCACGGCTTTGTGGAACCGGCGCCGCTACGGCGGCTTCATCGTCCACCTAGGCGTGACCATCGTCGTTTTCGGCATTCTCGCGTCCGGGCTCTTCCAGGAAACGAAAACCGTCGCGGTGGCGCCCGGAGAGCAGTTCAAGATCGGCGCCTACACATTGACGTTTGACGGTCTGGAACAAGTTCAAGGACCCAACTGGACCGCGCTTCAAGCCAATGTGCGCGTTTTTGCCGGACCGGACGATGTCGGGCTCATGCAGCCTCAGCGTAGAACCTACCCAAGAGGCGGGATGACGACGACGGAATCGGCGATCCGATCGACCTTCTCAGGCGATCTCTATCTTGTTGTCGGCGAAGAACTCGGCGGAGGGCGGGCTTCGCTTCGCGCCTATTTCATCCCGCTCGTCGGATGGATTTGGGCGGGCTGGCTCGTGATGATCATCGGCTCGCTGTTCGCCCTCTCGCAGGCTCGCACCTATGCCGCGCCTGCACGAAGCGCGCCCGATGTAACGGAGGCGGCCAATCCATGACGAACGTCAACGAGGCGCCCGCGAAATCCGCACAACACGGCCGGTCCTGGTGGTGGAAGGCCACGCTACTCGGCGTTCTTGTCGGTCTGCTCGTCCTATTTGCCTATGGGCTGAAACGTGATCCGTCGTTCATGCCGTCGGCCCTTGTCGGGCGCACACTTCCAACTTTCGAACTCGCAAGTTTGGACGGCGACGGGACCATTCGCACAGCCGATATCGTCGGAAAGCCTCACGTCATCAATTTTTGGGCGTCCTGGTGCAGCGCGTGCCGCGCGGAGCACAAAGTGCTCGTGGAGCTCGGTCAAATTCTCGGCCGTGACGACAAGATCCGGATCATCGGGATCAACTATCAGGATCGGCAAGCGGATGCCGAACGGTTCCTAAAGGAATTCGGCGCTTTCCCCTATCCATCCGCTCTCGATCCGAATGCGCGTACGGGTGTCGATTTCGGTGTCTTCGGTCTGCCTGAAACATTCTTTGTCGACGCGAACGGCACCGTTAGGGCCCGCCACATCGGGCCACTGACGATACCCGATGCGGAAAAATATATCCGGCTCTTGGAGAACACCCAATGATCAGGGCATTCGCGACCTCGTTTGCCGTTTGGATGCTGACAGCGTCGATGATGTGCGCCGCGCTGGCGGAGTTTAAGCTCGAGGATCCCATTGAGCCGCGAGTCAAGACGATCGCGCAGCAATTGCGCTGCCCAGTGTGCCAAGGCGAAACCGTCTACGACTCTCACTCGGCGGTTGCTACCCAGTTGAAAAATCTAATCCGGGAACAGGTCGCCGCCGGTCGAACCGATGAAGAAATTCGCGCTTTCTTCGTCTCACGCTATGGCGATTTTATCCTCATGGAACCGCATGCGCGGGGCGCGAACCTTCTGATCTGGGCTTTTCCGGCGTCCGCGTTGCTGTTGGGCGCACTCGCCCTGCTCTTACTGCTGCGCCGGCGGCGCGCGCATCCCACAATCACGACGGCAAAGGTCTCGGACACCAATGATCTCTTGCGTCGTATCGAGCGACTGGAGCTATGACGATGCTTCTGGCGATAGTTGTGATGTGCGCCTTGTTCGCTGCCTGGACCGTGTATCCGTTGTTGACGGGCCGCGCCAACCATCGGAGCGACGGCGGTCTCGAAGGCAATTCGAAGGCGGCGGAATGGAAGCAAGAAAAGGACCGCCTCGTCGGCGAGATGGTGGCGCTCGACATTGCATTGTCCGAAAACCGGATCGATGTGTACGACCACAATGAACAGAGGAACAGACTCATGTCGGAAGCAGAAGACGCAGCAGCCCGGCTCAGCAAGTCGCGCACAGTCGAAAGCAACACGCCACCGGCGCGGAATTATCCACGTTTGGGACTTGCAGTGGCGCTCGCCGTCATCGTCAGCGCCTCGTCACTTGCACTGCTGCTCAACCGGAACGATGTGCGGTCCGACTCGAACCCACATGCGGATGGACGCATCCCCCTGCCAAGTACAATGGCGGGGACGCCCCAAGCGAGTCCTCCGCCGGCATCGCAAGGCAACGGAGGGCCCATGATCGGGCCTGACGGCACACCCGACGTCGGCGCCATGGTCGCAAGACTTGAAAGCCGCGTAAACGCGGGCGATCCGAGCATCAACGACGTGATCATGCTGGCCCGCAGCTATCGCGTCCTCAACCGCGAAGACGAGTCCGTCGCGCTTTACCGCAAAGCCCAAACGATGGCACCTGACGATCCCGCGATAAGGCTGGTCCTTGCGTCGGCTCTGATCCGGTCCGAAAAGGACGCCTATCTCGATGAGGGGGAGAAGATCGTCGACGACTTGCTCGCAAGCGATCCGAAGAAGCCGGAGGCGCTCTGGCTCAAGAGCCTCGGGCTCGTCAGACGTCACGAGATCGATGCGGCCCGGAAGACTCTGACGCAGCTCTCCGCGCTGGTGGCGGAGGACTCCAAAGCCAAGATAGCCGTCACAGGTCTCCTGCGCGAACTCGATACGGCTTCCGCAGGGAGCACCAACTCAGACGCCAATTCCGCAAAGCCCGCTCCCAACGAGTAGTGCCGAGCGCAACCGCGATGAACCCAACGGTGACGTGCAGGACAGCATGTGGACCATATCGCACGAGAGGATCACGACTCCGAACACGCGAGGCACGGTCATTTGGAACCATCCCGGTGTGGCGTGTCCTGAGGATTCTGAAGTCTGCCGCCGGCAAGCGACCGAGAACGGATGGGTTCGCGCTGCCGTACATTTCGCTCTCAGGCCAGAGCTGAAAATGACGCCATGAACAGGAAAGCGAAGCGGGGCCTTCTGATATTCTTCGCTGCGATCATTCTCGCGGCTTCCGTTCTCCTTATGCTGAGCGCGTTCCGCGAAAACATTGTCTTTTTTCATACACCCAGCGACGTACGAAGCGGCGCGGTTGCCGCGGGCACGCAAACCCGGCTTGGTGGGCTAGTGGAGAAAGACAGCCTGAAACGCCAGGCCGATGGGATGGATGTTGCCTTCCGCATTACCGATGGTGCAAACGCGATCGACGTCCACTATCGGGGAATCTTGCCGGACCTGTTCCGTGAGGAGCAGGGTGTTGTTGCGGAAGGCGTCATCGTGGATGGCGCGCTCGAGGCTTCGACCATACTCGCCAAGCATGACGAAAATTACATGCCGCGCGAAGTTGCCGATGCCTTGAAGACGTATGAAACGCCCGAGACCGCGAAATGACGGCTTGCCGTCGGCAATCGCAATTGGCTTAAGCCCCACTGCTTGTCTTGAGTTTGTAGATCCAGAATCCCCGATGCTGATAGACGAGATCCAGCTGGTCGAGACGCATGGGGTTCGATGTGGAGAAGGGTAGGATTTTGGTTATCAGCATATCGGCACCGTTCTTGCTCTTTAGGTAGTGCAGCCGCACCGCGTTGCCGACGAGTTCAACAGCATATGGACCGTCGATTTTCTGTTCCCGAATCCATTCCAGCGCCGCCTTTCTGACCCCGTGGGATTGGGCGGAACCGGGAAAGTCCTTATACGCAATTTCGATTTGATCGGGTCGGGTCGCCGCCATCTTCCAGATATCGGAGAGATGGACTGCGACATAGACGTCTGTGCCCGGCGCCAATGTCCGAAGTGCCTCGCTTCCCTTCGTCTCGTCCAGCGATAGCGCGTCAATGAAGTGCGTGAATTTCGTTTCGTCGGATTGCGGAACGCCCTCGCCCCAGAAGGCACGTTCTGAAGCAGCGACGCGATCGGCGACCTCACTCCAGGCATTCGGCACAATGAGTCCGCGTACCTCGGGGTCGTCGAGTGGCGCCTGGCGCCCGGCTAAGAAGCGGATCTTCCGGGACAAATCCCACCACGACAACACCACGGCATCGGCGGGAAGGTGCTTACGAATTGCAGCGAGGACCTGACCAACCTCATTTTCGGAGAGGTCTGCGAAAAACACAGGCTCGGTGACATTGTTTTGCCAGTCGAGTGGCACGGCCCGGCCGTCGGCGCCGGTCACGACGTTCGCCGTCGCGAGGACACCGCGAACACCCGGGGTCCGCAACTCCATTTTCCTGACGGCTGGCGTACCCGGTCCGGCATCCTGCAACGCGACCGCCTTGTAGGCGTCGGGCTGCGCCTCCACAAATGTCTTCTCGTACGGCAATTCCGCCGGCTGCAATGCCGAGTTGACGGCTAGACCGATGAGAAGCGCGCCGAAAGCCATCAAGACGATCGGCCACCAAGATCCGGATACGCGTTTCGTGCGCTTGACTGCGTCGGACATCGAACTCCCAGAGTTGTATCGAGCTGTCGTGACCCGGTCTCGACACCGGCAAGAAACTTCAAGTCAGGCTGTCAACCGCCCCTATAGCGGCCGGAACGGGCACGTCGTCCGTCTGCGGTCGATAGCGATCCGCGTCCATGAATATGCATCGCTTCATCTCATTTCCAGCGACGGCAAGGGCAGAAGGCAAAGCCACGCAATGACATTGGCATTACTCCGCGGCGAGTCTCACATATTGTCCGCCTGCGACGGGGCATGCGGACCACAGTTCGCGGAGGGCGCGAACGAGATAGGCCATCTGCTCGTCGGAGTGGACGGGCGAGGGTGTGAGCCGCATGCGCTCGGTGCCGCGGGGCACGGTCGGATAGTTGATCGGCTGCACGTAGATCCCGTAATGGGTGAGAAGGGTATCGGTCACCGCCTTGCAGTGCACCGGGTCGCCGACCATGACCGGCACGATGTGGCTCGGATTGTCCATCACCGGCAGGTTCACGTCCGCCAGCATGGTCTTCAGCGTCTGCACACGCTCGCGGTGACGCGCGCGTTCCAGGCCGCTGGATTTGAGGTGACGGATCGAGGCCAAGGCCCCGGCCGCGATGGCTGGCGCCAAGGACGTCGTGAAGATGAAGCCCGGCGCATAGGAGCGGATCGCGTCGCAGCAGGCCTTGCTCGCGGCGATATAGCCGCCCATCACGCCGAAGCCCTTCGCCAGCGTGCCGTTGATGACGTCGACGCGGTTCATCACCCCTTCCAGTTCGGCGATGCCGCCGCCGCGCGGCCCGTACAGGCCCACCGCATGAACCTCGTCCAGATAGGTCAGGGCGTTGTATCTGTCGGCCAAGTCGCAAATCGCGCCGATCGGCGAGATGTGACCGTCCATGGAATAGACGCTCTCGAATGCGATGAGCTTGGGCGTTTCCGCGGGAACCGCCTTCAGCAAGCTCTCGAGATGATCGAGGTCGTTGTGCCGGAAGATGTGCTTCGGCCCGCCGCCGTGCCGGATCCCCTCGATCATCGAGGCGTGGTTCTTCTCGTCCGAGAAGATCTGAAGGCCGGGGATGAGCCGCGTCAGCGTCGAAAGCGTCGCGTCGTTGGCGATATAGGCCGACGTGAACAGAAGAGCGGCCTCCTTGCCGTGCAGATCGGCAAGCTCGTGCTCCAGCTCCACATGATAATGCGTCGTCCCGGAGATATTGCGGGTCCCGCCCGAGCCGGCCCCAACCTCGTCGATCGCCTCATGCATCGCAGCGCGCACCTTCGCGTGCTGGCTCATGCCCAGATAGTCGTTGGAACACCACACCGTGACGTCGCGCCGGCCCTCATCGGTGAAGTGATCCGCAACCGGATACGACCCGCAGCGCCGCTTCAAATCGGCAAACACACGGTACCGCCCCTCTTGATGCAGCGAGGCCAAATGCTGGCGAAAGCGAGTCTCGTAATCCATGCCCAGCCTTTCAATTCACGTCCGTTTGCCGGTTGATCGTCCACCTTGACTAGTCGGCGCGCCTCCTATTTCGGGCATAGGCACCAAGCCCGAGGATCAGCAGCAGACCACCAATTCCACCCAGCATCGCGCGTTGGATCGGCGTGTTGAGGTTCAGCAGGTCGCCACGTTTCTCGGGTGGCCTGAGAGCATCGACCTTGGACTTGAGCTCAGCCATGTCGCGTAGCTTCGTGTCTTCGTCGTTGATGCGAACGGCGCTCTTGATGAGTTGCGACCAACCTTCGGAGTACGTGTAGCCACCGGGATTTACGTGCGCGAGCCCCTTGTAATGTTTGATCTTGTGGTGCTCCCACATCTCGGCGAACTCATACTCCACGGCCGATGGATTGTTCCCTTTCTGCCAGAACAGATTGAAGAACTGCCCGGGGCCCGCTTCCTTCACAGGCTCGGGAGGCGTAGGCCGATTGGTTTTCTGACCAGGCAGCAAGCCGTCGTCATAGAGCTTGGTCAAGACAGCCTTGGAGTCCTCGGTGATCTTGATGCCGTCGATCGTGCCTTCGTCGATGAAGTCGAGATAGGCCCTGGCGAAGCGGCCAGAATGGCAATTCGAACATGTGCCGGCCCACGCTTCCTTGCGTTCCTCGAACCAGGGATCGGTGAGGTTCTCGGAAATATTCGTCGTTGGCTCGAAGCCCCAGCGGACTTTGCGGACTACGTTGTGCGTAAAGTCGCCTTGGTACTCGAAGTGGCAGAACTGACACGTTGGCGCATTCATGCCTCCCTTGGTCATCGCATCGGCAAGCCGGGCATTCCAATCCCAAGTATCGCCTCGAGTCTGATAGACCGTGCCGTGCTTCGAGAGCATGTAGGCCTCGAATTCGTCGTGATCGACACCATTGTGACACATCGCGCATGCCTGCGGCTTGCGGGCCTCGACCGCCGAGAACTCATGGCGCGTATGGCAACTATTGCAGGTGTTCTGTGGCGTATGACAGAAGGTGCAGCCTTCGGCCACTTCACGCTGTTCCATGGCCGCCCAAATGGCCGTTTCGACATTGGCCTTGTACGAGAGGGCGTGAGACGGCCGCCCCGCCGGCCATTGGTCCTGCGGCCAAGTCTGCGTGTCGCGCTCCGATTCACGCTCGCCGAACTGCTGCACGTGGCATTGTCCGCACGCGGCCGCGTCGGGCATTCTGAGGTCGGTTTGGTGCAGTCCATGCTCCTTGCCGACTCCCATGTGGCAATCGATACAGCCGACTTCCTTGAGCTGCTCGCCTTCGTTCAATAGGCCCATCGAACGCAGATTGCCCTCGACCTCGGTAAGCATTTCCTTTTTGTAGGCGCGGGTATCCGTGTCCGGCAGATTGCGGATTTCATCCAGATTGTTGTGGACGCTCTTGTTCCAGCTGTGCACCCAACCTGGCGTGATAGCCGTATGACACTGCACGCATTGCTCGCGCTGCGCATCGACTTGGGGATTGGTCGGCGGCTCGTAAAAATCCCTGGGGTTGAGATACTTGGATATTGGGATGGGCTCCCAGAACTTCGAAAGAGACCCCGTCCCCGCACCGGCGGCGGGATCGTTGTAGCGCTTGGTCAGCGCTTCGTAGAGTTCCTTGGGCGATGCGGACTTGTCGATTCCCAATGCCTTGAATGTCTCATCTGGGATCTCACCGCGGGCGGTTTCCACAGAAAGCCCCGTAAGAAGTGTCGCGGAAAGAGCAGTGATCGCTGTCAGTATGGCAATGCTGGATAGACGTTTTGTGAAGCTCGCCATTCTTGAATCTCCCCTGCGGCCGCGAAGTCGTAGACTTACGCGAACTCCCTATGACGCCATGATCGGGAAGTTTCGCGGAGACAAAAGCACCACCAGGAGCATTTTTTATGGAGCCAGCCTGAGCCGTCACCTGCTTCGCGCCAGCCGTGAATCAGCTAGGCTGAGAACGCCGATCGACGCTGCCCTCACTGAGCGGCGGTGTGACGACGGCGCTAGCGTCATGGGACGAGACGATGACGATCGAGGAAGCGATGCATTGGGCAGCCACGGTCCTGGCCGCCGTCTAGGCGGGAACACACTGGAACCGATGCCGACGACCTACAAAATCGACTACCTGCATCAACCTGACGGTTGGCTGTCCCCCGGATATCTCGAAGTTGACGATCATGGTGTGATCGCACGTGTCTCCGGCGATCCGGCCGCGACGGGAGATGTGCTGACACTGGAGGGCTTCGGAATCCCCGGATTGTCCAACCTGCATTCCCACGCCTTCCAACGCGCGCTTGTCGGCCGCACGGAGTACGTTGCCGGCGAGCGCGCCGTCGACAATCTCTGGACCTGGCGCGAGCAGATGTATCGTCTTGTCGATCGCCTGACGCCGGAAGACTGCGAAGCGATCGGTTCGTTGGTCTATCTCGAGATGCTGCAGTTCGGCTTCACGTCCGTTTGTGAGTTCCACTACGTCCACCATCGGCCAGGCGGTGGAACCTATGACAATCCCGCCGAGATGTCGGATCGCCTGATCGCGGCGGCCGATCGGACCGGGATCGGCTTGACGATGCTTCCCGTACTCTATGAACGCGGTGGCATTGGCAAGCCGCTGGAGAACACCCAAAGGCGTTTCGCCCATTCCTTGGACGAGTATCTCGCGCTCGTCGAGCGGGTGCGCGCGCATTGCACCAGCCGCCCGACCTTACGAGTCGGCGCCGCATTACATTCATTGCGGGCGGTGGAGCCCCGCGCGGTCCTGACGGCGGCGGCGGACTTGAGAGCCAGTGACCCACACGTCCGGCTCCACATCCATGTTTCGGAAACGACCCAAGAGGTTGACGCGGTCCAGGCGGAATTGGGCGCGCGTCCAGTCCAATGGCTGCTCGACAATGCCGGATTGGACGAAAATTGGTGCCTCGTTCATGCCACTCATCTCGATGCATCGGAGCTTGCGGGAGCTGCGGCAAGCGGAGCCGTAGCCGGGCTTTGTCCCGTGACCGAGGCGACGCTGGGCGACGGTATCTTCTCCTTGGTGGACTACCACGCCGCGAAAGGACGTTGGGGCATCGGTACGGACAGCCAGAGTTCCACCTCGATTGCCGAGGAGCTCAAAATGCTCGAATGCGGCAAACGGCTCGAACTGCGCCGGCGCAACGTGATCGCCGTCCCGGAGAACGGACAAGAATCGCATACGGGTCGCGTGCTGTTCGACAGTGCTCTCGCCGGCGGCGAACAGGCCTCCGGTCAGGGCGGCGGAGCGCTGGTTCCGGGACGGCGGGCCGATCTCGTCATCCTCGATTCCGACACCAATCCCCTCTTGGGCCACGGTCCGCGAACGGCCTTGGATGCCTGGATCCTCGGGGGGACGCAAAACCCGGTGCGTCATGTCATGGTCGCCGGCAAATGGGTCGTTTACGACCGGCAGCATCCCGAAGAGGCCGCAATTCGTGCAGCCTATTTGAGATCCATGGCTCGCCTTAAGGACTAGGCAAGTCCGGGCCAAGCAATCGCGGGATGCCGAACCTTTTGCTGGCACCCGATGCTGTGACGGCTCTAGGCGGCGACCAAGTCTCTGCCCGTTGAAATCCGCCGGGTCCTAAATGGAAACGGCATTGGCGAAGAGGGTTTCTCCCCACTCATAGAGCGGACGCTTGAAGTCCGACTGCGCATGGACCGCCTTTCCCTTCCGCTCTTGCCATTTCTTCCCATAAGTCTCGAACGGAAAGTGGCGGATATAGTAGTCGCATGTCTCTTCCCAATGGGCTTCCGACAGAGACTTTCCATAGTGCTGACAGTGGAGCTCCGTCGCGATCGCGCCCGCGACTTGCGGCGTGCGTCCCCGGCCGTCGACGAAGAGAACCTCTGGCCGGTTCCGCCAAAGCATGAGGATATCGCGCTGCTCAGGACCGAAGTAGCGCCGGAAGTGCATCAGTTCTTGCTCCGGCGTATATGGCTCTTGGTCCTCGCTCGTCATATATGCGTCGAATAGCCGGACGCGTACGGCGTTGCACGCCTCCGACCTTGGAGACTGCACCAGTTCGCGAACGTCGCCGACGACGCGTTCGTCTGGATCGAAGCAGAACATCCATTCGTGGGGAAGCTCGGCCCGCGCCATATCGAGAAGTAGACCTCGATGGCGGGCCTCCGCGCGTTTGCGCGCATCCACATCCTGCTCCCACTCCCTGTTCGCGACGATGAGAGCAACTTTTGGGTGAGCGCGCAGAATCTCGACCGTCCGGTCGGTGCTCGCGTCGTCGTAAGCAATGATCGCATCGGCGAAGCCGGATAGATAGTCGAGCGTATCCGGCAGGATCAGCGCTTCGTTACGCATCCGCGTCATCGCGACGAGCAGATGCTGCCGCCCGAACAGCGCCTCGTTGCCTCTTATGACCTGCTCTTGCTCCCGGAGCTGCCAGTCGCGGTCCTTCGATGTCGTCATGACTCGTTCGCCCAAACCAGGGTTGCCTCACTCATCGTGCAATGGAGTTCATTATCGACGATACGCCGCGCCCCGCAAAGCGGCCGCGCCGGGTCCAGCAAAATGCCAGCCCGGTGCGCCTGTGCGAGCATTATCTCTTTTCATGCAATTATTACCAAGAAGAGAATTCATTTCATGCATGTTTCTTCGCCCCCTATAGTCCGATCCAGCTCGGCATGGATCTCGCGGACCTCTCCCCCGCCTGCCGGCAGGACTTCTCTCGACCGTTGTTCGCTGGCTCGGACCCTTGAAGGCCTTGTTCGAGACCGACCGATTTCAAGGAGCTCCATCGTTGCCGCGCCACACTCTTGCCTCGATATCGATTGGCAGCCTCGTTGCTCTGTTCCTCTTGACGTCGACGTTCCCGTCGATCTGCCGGTCTCGTCCGCGGAACCGAAGAAGAAGCCGGACAAGCCGCTCTATCTCACCGTCAAGGAGGATTTGACGCTGGCGCTTGGCAACGACGCGGTGCCCCGCAGCCAAATCGCCTTCGCGCTCGACGATGCCACCGAGGCGGACCGCCTGCAGCGCGTGTTCCTGCGCGCCGACAAAACCGTGCCTTACGGCGAACTCATGGAGGTCATGAATCTTCTTCGCGCCGCGGGCTATCTGAAAGTCGCGCTGGCCGGCCTCGAGGGGACGGCGGTGGGACAAGGTCAGGCGGCACCCTGATGATCGAGAGAGACTTCTTTGGCGAAGGTGCGCATCGCTTTCACCGGTGGCTCGAGATTGGCACCGTAATCGTCGCCATGCATGTGGGCGCCTGTGCCGCCGCGACCTTGCACTGGCCCGAACCGGATACAGATCCGGAGATGGCCGGTGCTTTCGTCATGGAGCTTGCCGCGCTGGCGGTCGCGCCGCCTCAGCCGGAAGACCTCGCCATCGGACCGCCGGTGGAGGACTCGGTGCCGACACCCGTGCCGACGCAGGAGTCGAAGCCCGAGGAGGTGGACCTCCCGGAACTTCAAGAGTCGCCCCTGGCACCCACTCCGGAAGTCGTGCTGCCTAAGGAGAAGCCCACCGAAACGGTCGAGGAGGTCGAGGAGCCGGAGACGGTTCAAGAAGAGCAACAAGCGACGGTGCTTCAGCGCCATCTTGAGCACGACGCCGCGCATGAACGCAGGCCTGCGCGCGTCTGCCTGGGCTGATGGAACGGCCGGGGAAACGGACTCCACGGCCGGTACAGCTGCAATGCGCCCTCGCCCGCGCCAATCGGTTGGCTTGGAAAGTCAGAATTGGGAAGTCAGAAAGAGATCGCGGCGCAGACCATATAGACCGCGACGAAGTAGTAGAAGACGGTAAGCAGATAGGCCTGCCCGTCGCCCGTGTAGATTCGGCCCGCAAGCATGCCGAGACGCTGGGTGGACCCCGCGACCGCCGTCCAGAACGTCACGGCCCAAGGCGGCGTGAACGCGGCAAAGAGCGGCTGGTAATGATCGTAGAAGTTCACCGATCGCGCGCTGCCAGGCAGCCGTGCCGTTCGCCGCCGCACGAGCCACAGCACTGCGAACAGCATCAGCGAGACGGCGACGGTGGCCGCCATGGTGGGAAGCGGATTCCAGTAGCCGTATATCAGCTCCAGCGACATGCCCGCCCAGACCAAGGTCGATGCGAAGGCCGGGTCGATGGCCTCGGAGATCGGGACGATGAGCAGTTTCGGGAAGAAGGTCATAATCAGGATACCGGCGATCAGAATCGCCTGGGCCGTCAGGATCGGCCATGGCGCCTCGGGAACCGTGTGCGCGGCGCCTTGCGGCGGTCCGAGGAAGATCGCGCGGATGAACCGGACCATGTAGAGAAGGCCGACCAGCGTCGCCAACACGCCCAACGCGATAGGAAGGTACCAGCCTTTTTCCATCATGGCGCTGAGCAGGAGCCATTTACCGCCGAAGCCGGTGAAGGGCGGCAGACCGGACATGGCCACAATTCCGACCAATGCGATCCCGAACGTGACGGGCATGGTCTTGGCGAGCCCGCCAAGCGTCGAGAACGTGCGCCGGCCGGTGCGAAGGACGACCGCGGCCGCGACGAGGAACAAGATGCCTTTGACGGCGAGATGGTTGGCGGTGAGGTAGAGCGCCGTGACCCAGCCGAGATGGCTCATGAGGGCAACGGCCGCCACGATGTAGCCGAGCTGGCTCATGCTGGAATAGGCAAGCATGCGTTTGATGTCGTCTTGGCGGAGCGCCAGCACTGCACCGACGACCGTGGTGAGCATGCCGAGGCATCCGACGGCATAGGCGAGGTCGAGCATCGCGTCCGAACGGATCGTCGCATAGGCAGCAACGACGAGCCCGAAGATCGGCGCCTTGCTCACCACGGCCGATAGGATCGCCGAAAGGTCGTCGTCGGAGTCCGCGTACGCGCCCGGCAGCCAGACATGGACGCCGACGGCTCCCGCCTTGATTAGGAACCCCGCCGCCAGCAGACCGAACGCGAGGGCGCTCTCCGGCGCGGCAGTCAGCAATGCCGAAAGCGAGACCTCGCCCGTGACGGCGTGTGCCGCGGCGAAACCCGCAATCAGGCAATAGCCGGACGTGAGCGAGAACAGGACATAGGAGAACGCCGCGGAGCGCGCCTCGGGGCTCCGCAGGATGAGAAAATACGACGCGAGCGTCACGAACTCGAAAAGGACGAAGAACTCCAGTCCGGTCACCGCGCGCGGCAGCGCTTGGAGCGACAGCAGTAGAACGACGAGGAAGGGATAGAACCCGGGTCGTCTCTCCTTGCGGTAGAGACTTGCGATGACGAGAGCGACGCTGCCGACAAAGAACAACGCACCGAAGAGAAATCCAATGCCGGTCATGCCTTGGACAAGCCAAAAGCCACCGGCTGCTACGGTCAAAATCGCGGCGATCCGTTGCGCTGGATCGGATACGCGCGCCAAGACGAAAATCGCGAGACCGGCGATGAGCGGCGCGAAAATCCAATCGGCATCCAGACCCGCCATCCTCGCCGCGCCATAACCGCACAACACAAGCAGCACTGCGGCGCCAAAGACCGGTGGCAATGCCAAGCGGGAGAACTGCCAGTCCTTCGCGTCGGAGGAGCAGTGCAGCGTCAGCGCGAGCCATCGGAACAGGTAAGCGGCTTCCAGCAGCGAGCCCAGCAAGGCGATTGCGATCCAAACAAACTTGCCGTGGGACGCCAGCGACTCGATGTACTGCCACTTGGCCCAGAAGCCCGGGAAAGGCGGAAGGCCAGCGATCGCGCAAATCAGAATGCCGAAACCGGCAAGCACGATCGGGTGCCGCCCCAGGCCGGCCCAATCGGTCAAGCGCTCGCGGCCCACAACTCCCGCAAGCCAAAACAATCCCGCCTTTGCGATGAGGTGATTGATGAACAATCCGCCAATCACGAGCGGCATGGCCGCCTTCGCATCGATGACGTGCAGAAGCGCGGCCGCCATGTAGAGAAGGCCCATCTGACCGACGGATGAATAGCCGAGCAGGCGCTGCGCCTTCGTTTGGGAGAGACCGATCAGATTCGCGAACATGAACGTGATCGCGCCCGTTGCGGCGATCACTACCCAATAATCTTCCAGCAACGGCATGAGCTTGAGGAGCGCGAAGAACACGCCCGCCGAGACGACCGAGGCGACGAGCGCGGCGATACTGCCCGGCGCGGTCTCGTAGACGTCGAGGCCCCAGCCATTGGCCGGAAAGGGTTTGAGTTCGAGCAGCAAACAGCTAAGCAGCATCATCAAAGCCGCAAAGGCGATCGGCCCTGCGATTCCCTCGCGGGCGGCAATCAGATCGTCGATATTGAGAATTCCGGTGGCCGCGTAGAGCAGCATGGTGCCGAGCAGGAAGAATGTCGAAGCCACGACGGTGGCCATCAAGAACTTGAACGACGCCGAGAGCGCCTCGGGTTTAGAGCCGAGACTGAGCAATCCGTAGGTCGCGATCGACACGATCTCGAGGAAGACGAAAAGGTTGAAGAGATCGCGAGTCGTGATCATGCCGATCACGCCCATCACAAGGATGAGATAGAGCAGCATGACGGCATATTTCCCGCGCAGAAGGTAGATCGCGCCGAGCAGCGCCGTCACCGTGGCGCCCGTCGCGACGAAAGCCTCGCCAAGTCCCATGCGGAGATTGATGGCGTAAGGCGGCAGGGCACCCCCAGTCAGAATCTCGATAGGCTCGCCGCCATAATAGAGATGGACGGCGCAAACGGCCGAGATGAGCGTCATCGCGGTGAGCGCGGCCAGGAACGCGGCTGCTACCCAGCCCTTGCCGAGACGATTGAGCAACGGGATCAGGAAGCCCGTGCCCAACCCGACGATAAAGATGTTGAGCGGGTGAAGGAGGCTGCCTACCATTTCGAGTCCGCGAAGGCGTCGATGGACAGCGTCTTCTTCGCTTCGTAAAGGCGGATCGCATAGGCGAGCATGACGGCGATCACGGCCAATCCGATGACGATGGCCGTCACCGCCAGAGCCGAAGGGATTGGGTCCACCGCGCGTGCCGCTGCATTGGCAACGGTCACGGGCCCGTCAACGATCGGCGCCGTCCCGCCGGCGACATAGCCGACGGCCACGATGACGATATGACTTCCGGTCCCCATCAGCGCAAAGCCGATGATGATGCGCAGGATGTTTCGCTGCGTCAGCATGCCCCAAACGCCGATCAGCATGAGGAGCAGTCCCGTGACGAGAACCGTCTGCGATATCACGGTCTGTCCCCTCTCCGCGGGCTTAGGCTCGAAATCGCCCGATGATGACGCTGAGCTCGCAGCCGACCTTGGCACCTAGAAAAACCGACAGTACGGGAATTGCGCCGGCGCTGAACAGCGCGCCGAATTCGCCGACCGGGAGGACCCTGTTGTCCAGGAACCCACCGGCGAACACGATGCCCGCGACTCCCAACAGAACGATGAGCAACCCGGCGAGCGATTCCATGGCGCTGAGTTGTGCGAACTTCACGCGGTATTCGGGCTTCGCTAGAACCAGCAGCAGGATACAGGACGCAGCCACCGCGCCACCTTGAAAACCGCCGCCAGGCCCGAGATGCCCATGCACCACGATATAGGCGGCGAAGAGAGCTATGAGCGGAACGAGAATGTCGGCGCCGTTGCGCACGATTTCGGAAGGAGGAACGGCGGCGGCCGGTTGCGTTTCGTCCGGGCCATCCGTTTTTGGCCGGCCGCCAAGGAGCAGGCCAATCCCAGCCGCGACCATGAATAACACGGCGACCTCGCCGAGCGTGTCGAAGGCGCGGTAGGTCAGAAGAATGCCGGTGATCACGTTCGGAGCGCCGAGTTCGCGCGGCACCATCTCGACATAGGCTTCGGCGAGCGGCGGCAATGCGGCGCTTTCGCTGTGATCGATCACCACGGATCCGAAGACGATACCCAAGGCCACGAGAAGAGGAATGACGGCAGCGCGCGGCATTAAGGGTCGCTCCGTTCTTCCGGCGTGCCGGCGGTGTTGAAAAATGTGCTGCCACCGCCCCGTCCCTGAAGTCCGTAGGCCGCACGCGCCAGTGCGTGCGAAGAGATCGGATTCGTCATGAACACGAAATAGGCGATGATCAGCAGCTTCAGGCTCCAGCTTGGGAAATAGAGCGCGATGCCGATGAGCACCAAGGTATTGCCGAGAGTCGTGGCCTTGGTTCCGGCCTGAATGCGCGTGAAGGCATCCGGCATCCGGAACATCCCAAGTCCCGCGGAAAAGAGGAAAACCGCCCCGATAAGGATGACGATGCTGCCGATGAGCTCAGCCATTGTCCTTACCGTCCCTGGTTCGGCGTATCGCGTACAGAAAGATGAGGATCGAAAGGCCGGAACCGATGGACGCTTCGGTCATGGCCACGTCCGGGGCGCCGAGAAGCAGGTAACAAACCGAGGCGAACAGGCTTGCCAGACCAGCGCTGACGACCGCCGCCAAGACGCTTTCGAGCCGGACGGCGAGAAGTCCGCTGACGAGAATGCCGCCGCATAGCAGGAAGACCAGGAGTTCCAGCATCGCGGCTTAGGGCCCCCGCTCGAGATAGCGCGCCACGGCAAGAACCGCGAGAAAGCTCAACACGCCGTAGACAAGCGCGACATCGAGATAGATGAACCGGTCAGCGACGAGCGCATAGAGTGCGATCAGCGAGATGGAGGTGATCGTCAGCATGTCGATTGCCGCGACGCGATCGACGGCTGTCGGCCCCAACACCAGCCGCAACACGCCGAGTGCCACGCCAAGAAAAATCAGTGCCGCCGCGGCGAGGAGAATCGTCTCAGCCAAAGGTTTTCTCCAACGGCTCTTCGATTCCCCGCGTCAGGCCGCGCGCGACCTCGTTGGGATCGGCGCCACGCATGTCGAGGCAATGCACGAGCATCTCGTCGCCCTCCAGGTCGAGGACCAGCGAACCGGGTGTCAGGCTGATGGAGTTCGCAAGAGCCAGCCGGCCGATCGGCGACTTCAAGCGCGTCTTCACGGTCACGATGCCGGGCTCGATCTCGATGCGGGGCGCATAGACGTATCGCATCATGGCGATGTTGGCGTGAACGAGCTCGCGCAGGAACACGCCGGTATAGAGAAGGAAGTGATAGACCCGTCCGGGCGACACGCGAATGCCTCCCCAAATATCGAAACGCCGGGCGAAGAACGCGGCCAAGGCTGCGGAGATCAGTGCGCCAGGGAGAACGGACTCGACGGCAAAGGCCGAGCTGACGGCCAGCCAGACGACAACCAGTAAGAGCCAAAGCCACACGAAGCCCTGAAGCGTAAACGGGGTAGCGTTCACGTCGCGCGAGCTCATCGAAACGGGCTCCCTAAATCCACGGCATCAGCATCGTAGTGTATGGGCAAAAGGCGATCAATTTAGGCCGCTCCGGCAGGCTGCGCGTCTTGACGGTTGGCTTGCTCTTTCCGCCCATAGATGAGGACGTAGAGCACCGGCAGCAGCACCAGCGTCAGAATCGTCGCGACGAGGAGACCGCCCATGATCGCGAACGCCATGGGCCCCCAGAACAGTGTCGGCGCGATTGGTATGAGGCCGAGCACGGTGGACAGAACCGCCAGCATGATTGGCCGCAGCCGGCCATTCGCGGCCTTGACGACGGCCTCTCTCACCCCCAATCCCCCCGACTGTTCATCGGCAATTTGGACGATGAGAATGACCGCGTTCTTCGCGATCATCCCGAGCAACGCCAAAATCCCGAGAATGGCGACGAAGCCCAGAGGGCGCCCAAACAAGAGTAGCGCGCCGACGACGCCGATCAATCCCAGCGGCAAGAGAATCAAGACCAGCCCCGTCTTGATGAAGCTCTGCAATTGGAGCATCAGCAGCGTGATCATGATGAATGCCATGAGCGGCACCATCGCGAAGACGGCCTCTTGGCTCTCGGCGCTTGTTTCGGCCGTGCCGCCCAGCTCGACGGCGTATCCTGGAGGAAGTCCGGCGCCGAACGTCTCGATGTCCTTCTCGATCGCGGCGACGACGGCCTCCGGTGTCGTGCCCTCACGGACGTCGGCGAGTACGGTCAATGTCGGCGCGCGGTCGCGCCGCCAGACGAGCGGCTGTTCCTGTTCAAAGTGGAAATTGGCGAAGCTACTGAGCGCCACGGTTCTCCCGCCGGGCACGGGTACCTGGAGCGTCGCCAGCCGGTCAAGCGAGATCCGGTCGCGGGAATCGGCCCGCGCGACGATATTGACGAGGTAAATGTCGTCGCGCAGCTGCGTGATCGGCGCGCCGGACACGGCGGTCTGCAGGATCGCCGCAAGGCCTTGGCTCGTAAGGCCGAGGCGCCGTGCCTGATTTTGGTCGACGGCAATGCGAAGCTGGCGGGCGGGCTCGATCCAATCGAAATGGACGCGATCGGCGCCCGGATGGCTGGCGATGATGTCCGCCAACTTGAAGGCGTTCGATCGCAGGACCTGAAGATCCGGCCCGCTCAAGCGCCATTGCAGCGGCCATCCGATCGGCGGCCCCATCTCGAGGGGGCTCACCCGGCTGATCGCTTCGGGAAAGTCCTCAGTCAGGTAATCGCGCAGCTCCTCCTCGAGCGCAAGCCGCGCATTGAGATCCTTCGCCATGACGACGATCTGCGAATGATGGTTGCTCGGCGGAAGGATCGCGAGCGGCAGATAGAAGCGAATGACGTTGCGGCCGATATAGGAACTCCATGAGGCGACTTTGTCGTTCTTCGCGAGCCATTCTTCGATCTTCTGCACGGCGCTTTCGCTCGCGAAGATCGAGCTCGACCGCGGCAGCTGGAAGTCGACGATCAGCTCGTTCCGGTCCGATGGCGGGAAGAACTGCCGGTTGACCTGCGCGAAGCCGAGCAACGACAAAACGAAGAGCCCGGCGATCACGGCGATGGTGAGCCAGCGCAACTTCAAGGCCAACTCAAGGACTCTCGAATAGGCCCGCTCGACAAGGCCAGGTTTCTCTTCTTCGTTTGACTTCGGCGGTTTCAGGAGGAACGAGGCGATAATCGGGGTGAACACCACGGCGACGAACCAGGACGTCAGAAGCGCGATCGCGACCACTTGGAAGAGCGAGATCGTATACTCCCCAGCCTGGCTCTCGGCAAAACCGATCGGAACAAAACCGGCGATTGTGATGAGCGTCCCGGTGAGCATCGGCGCGGCAAGCTTCGAATAGGCGAAGGTTGTCGCCTTCTCCATCGGGTCGCCCACGGCCAAACGCCGGAGCGTGGCGTCGACAGTCGTCATCGCGTCGTCGACG
Source organism: Hyphomicrobiaceae bacterium (assembly GCA_020637815.1). Lineage (GTDB taxonomy): Bacteria > Pseudomonadota > Alphaproteobacteria > Rhizobiales > Methyloligellaceae > Methyloceanibacter. The sequence continues at coordinate 1,131,981 of JACKJS010000001.1, forward strand.
AGAAGCGCGAGCGAGATGATCAGAGCGCCAAGCGAAACGCGGTGAAGGTCGATGCCCAGCACCTGCATGATGAGAAACACCGTCGCAAGCGTAACCGGGATGGCCACGGCAACGACGGAGCCGGCCCGTACGCCGAGCGTGATGAAGCCCACCGCCAGGATGATCAGAACCGCCTGATAGAGCGATGTCGTGAAGTCGCCGATGGCGGTCGTCACCACGTCGGGCTGGTTCGATACGAGCGTGACGTCGATGCCAATGGGAATGTCGGCGAGCGAACGCTGCACGGAGGCGTTCACCGCCTTGCCAAGCTCAAGCACGTCGCCGCCTTCGCGCATTGAAATGCCGAGACCAATGGCAGGCTTGCCATTGACATGGAAGAGATTCGTTGGCGGATCGACCAGGCCGCGTTTGACCTGAGCGATATCGCCGAGGCGGATCATTTGTCCGCCGGCGTTGATGGGAACTTCAAGAATATCCGTTTCGTGCTTGAACGCGCCGGAAACGCGAAGTGTCAAATTCTCGTTGCCGCTATTGATCGTGCCGGACGGACGGACGTTGTTCTGCGCGGCGATGGCGGCAAAGATGGCTCCGTAGTCGAGGCCCATGGCCGCCACGCGCTCGGGCAGAAGTTCGACAACGATTTCCTCGTCCTGCGCGCCGATGAACTCGGCCTTCTCGATCAGATCGACATCGCGAATGAGCGCCGTGCGCACCTGGTCGACATAATCGCGGAGTTCGCGCTCGGTAAAGCCGTCCGCCGTGAAACCATAGACGATGCCGAACACGTCGCCGAAATCGTCGTTGAAGAAGGGCCCGACAACGCCTTGGGGCAGCGTATGGCGAATATCGCCGATCTTCTTCCGGACTTCGTACCAAGAGTCGGGCACGAGCTCCGGCGGGTACGCACCTTGGAGGTCGACATAGATCGTCACAATACCCGGCCGCGTGATCGAACGCACGCTATCGAGACCGGGGACTTCCTGTAGCGTCCGTTCGAGCCGGTCCGTCAACTGACTCTGCGTCTCGTCCATCGTGGCGCCCGGCCAAAGCGCGGTGACGAGCATGGTCTTGATGGTGAAGCTCGGGTCCTCGTCGCGGCCGAGATTGTAGAACGCGGCGCCGCCGGCGATCATGGCCACCAGCATCAAATAAATCGTGAGGGCCCGGCTGCTAACCGCCCATTCCGAGAGGTTGGGTCCAATCACGGCGCACCGCCGAGCAAGCGGACTTCCTGATCGGGACGCAGGGCCTGGACTCCAGCCGTGACGACAATATCGCCGATCTCAAGTCCGTCGGCGACGGTCACTGCGGACGGCGAAAAGCGCTCCACGCCGATCTGCCGCAGCGAAACCGTCTTCTTTTCGGGGTCCACAACCCAAACCGCGGGCTCGCCGTCCGATTGGGTCAAGGCACTCGCTGGCAACTCGATGCCGGCGGTATCCCCGAACGTGGCGCGGCCAACGACGGTTGAGCCAAGGCGCATCGCGGGAGGCGGATCGATCAAACCCACCCGAATCCGGAATGTGCCGGTAAGGGTGTCGGCGCGTGGCGAGACCTCGCGCACGCGGCCGTTTGCCGTAACGCTGGGATTCTGCGACAGCCGCACAAGGATTTCGGGGTCTGCCGGTCCCTGATCCTTGAGAGCGGCCGCGACATTGAACACCGCGTCCTTGCCATCGTCGCGGGCGAGTTCCGCGATCATTTGACCGGGCTGCACGACCTCGCCGGCGTCCGGTCCGACGGCAACGACGACACCTGGCGCATCCGCAAGAAGTTCTGTGTCGTCAAGCCGGCGCCTGGCAATGCCGAGCTGCGCGGACGCGGTACCGACGGCGGCCTCCGCGGTCTTCCGGACCTGCTCGGCACGCTCCAATGCGACGCGGGCGACGACTTGCCTCTCGAATAGATGCCGCTGACGGTCGTAATCGAGGCGTGCTTCCGATAGCACTGCTTCCGCCGAAGCAAGACTGGCTTCCGCGGCGCGGACTCCGTTCTCTTCGTCGGAGGGATCGAGGCGGGCGACGACCTGTCCGGCCTCAAGAGTGTCTCCGACCCGCACCAGCCGCTCCGTCATCCGGCCGCCTATGCGGAAGGCGAGATCGACCTCGACTTGGCTCTCGACAGTCCCGGCCAGTTCCACCGTCTGACCGGCACGGCTTTCGTCGACCGTGACGGTGCGCACCGGTCGCGGCGCGGTCTCGACTGCCTCCTCCTGCGAATCGCAACCAATCAATACGAGCGTCAGCGCGATCGCGAGCCCGGAGAAGGATCGTCTTACTGTCATCTTAGATGCCACGAAGCTCTGGAAGGTTCCCTGCGGACGGGAGAGTAGCCGAGTACCAAATGGCGCGCTAGAGACCGCGTATCTGACAGCGTCCATCAAAGCCCGGCGGCGGCGGAAGATTGTCTTCATGGTCCCGTTGGTCTTTCGTGTGTGCATGGATTTCGTCGCAGGACTTCAAAAAGAGCCGAAAACCGTCCCAAGCACGATGACCGCCGCAAGGGCGATCACCGCGCCCACGATGGCGACCATGAAGATGTCCAAATAGCTCTGCTTGTGTGTGACTCCACAGACCGCAAGCAGGGTTACGACCGCGCCGTTATGCGGAAGACTGTCCAGCGTACCGGCACTCATCACGGCGACGCGATGCAGCAGAGCCGGATCGATCCCGTACTCGCCGGCAAGGCGCATATAGGTTTCACCGAGCGCGTCGAGCGCGATGGTCATGCCGCCGGAGGCCGAACCCGTCAGCGCGGCTAGGACGTTGGTGGCGACCGCGAGCGATACGAGCGGTCCGCCGCCGATCGACAACACCAAATCGCGCACGACCGCAAAAGCAGGAAGCGCGGCGATCACGGCCCCGAAGCCGACAAGGCTCGCCACGCTGAAGGCCGGCAGCACGGACGCGTTGGCGCCGGCGTCCATGCTCTCGCGCAAGGACGGAAGCCGGTCCTTATTGAAGGCGATCAATGTCACGATCGCCACGAATAATGCGACCACGACGGCCCAGACGCCGCCGACCGAGGAGAGCGATGTCGCGCCCCATTTCTCCTCGGCGAGAAAGCTCGTGTCGAGCAGCGGTAGCACGACGACGCTCATCAACAGGTTGACCGCGATCACGACGACGAGCGGCAACAGCGCAATGGCGAAACTAGGCGATGTCCGGGAATGCCGCCCGTGCGGTAGTTCGGCCGGATCGAATTCGCTGGCGATCGTCGCCCGCTCGCGCAGGTTCGGATCGTCCACGGCAATGTCTTCGTTGCTCACGTGGTAGCCGTCTCCGGCACGGCGCGCGGCCTTCTCGGCGCGCCCAAGCCACCATAGGCCGAAAGCGAGCATTATCGCGGCCGCGATGATGCCGAGACCTGGTGCCGCGAACGGCGTCGTTCCGAAGAACGGCATCGGAATCGCATTCTGAAGCGCGGGCGTGCCCGGCAGCGCCGACATGGTGAAAGTCATGGTGCCAAGCGCGATCGCCGCGGGCATCAGCCGGACAGGAATATTCGCGGTGCGGAACAGACCTTGGGCCATGGGGACCAAGACGAAGATGGCGACGAACAGGCTGACGCCGCCATAGGTAACGATGGCCCCGCCGAGGACGACGGCCAGGATGGTGCGGCCAGTGCCGAGCTTTTCGGTCATGAAGCGGGCAATCACTTCGACCGAACCGGTATCCTCCATCAACTTGCCGAACAGCGCACCCAGTAAGAAGAGGGGGAAGAACTGCGCGAGAAAACCTGCGCCTCCCGTCATGTAGACCTGCGTTAGATGCGCAAGGATTGGTTCGCCCGAGGCGAAAGCGGCCAGAAGAGCCGCGGCCGGAGCGAGCAACAAGATGCTCCAGCCACGAAACGACAGCCACATAAGAAGGCCGAGCGCGGCAAGAATGCCGAGCAGTCCAAGAATCATCAGACTGGCCCTATGAAATGGTCGAGATCGAGCGTGGAGCGCACGCCGAGATCGGCGCCATGCGCGTCGAGGAAGGATTCAGCCGCCCGGCGCCCTTCGTCGCGAAGCATGGTGAGGAATTCCCATTCCGCGTTGAGCTTCGAGGAATAGCCAAGCTCGGACATCAGATCCGATGCAATGCGGTGCATGCGCATATTGGCCCAACGGGCCCCTTCCGCATTGCCCGGATCGGTCACCTTGCGAAGCAACGCGATCATCCTGAGCTCTTTTTGAAGTGTGGCGTTGAACGACACCTCGTTCACGCGATTGACGATCTCCCGCGCCGAGCGCGGCGTTCCCGGGCGCTCGACGGGATTGACCTGTACGAGGATCGTGTCCGTGGAGTCGCATTCTTGAACGAGCGGCGTGATGGTCGGGTTGCCGGAGAACCCTCCGTCCCAATACGCCTCCCCGTCGATCTCGACGGCCTGGAACATTGCCGGCAGGCAGGCGGATGCAAGCAGCACGTCGGGCGTGAGCTCGCCGTTGCGAAATACGCGTCCGCGTCCCGTCCGCACGTTCGTCGCGGTGACGAACAGCCTGATCGGCGCATTCGCCAGCCGCTCGAAATCGATACACGTCGACAGGATGTCAGACAGTGGGTTCGAGCCGCGCGGGTTGAGATCGTAAGGCGAGAAGACGCGCGCCATCAGGTCGAGCGTGATGAACATCGGCGAGTTGTCGAGTGTCCACCGTCCGGCGAGAACGTCGAGAGGGCTGCGCCGGAAGGGACTGAATGTGGCCGCGTCGGAGACGGCACGCCAGAATTCTTCGAGCCGGGCCTTTGCTCCTTCCACGCCGCGCTCCGTGAACCCATCAACGAGCACGGCCGCGTTCATCGCGCCGGCCGACGTGCCGGAGATCCCCTCGATCTTCAACCGCGGCTCGTCGAGCAGGCGATCGAGCACGCCCCATGTGAACGCCCCATGGGCTCCACCGCCCTGAAGCGCTAGGTCGACCAGAACAGGATCACGATTCATCACTGACGTCCGATTTGTATGGGCTGCTTGGCAAGGTACGATGGTGCCAGGCCTGAGCGATCCGCGCTACGATAATCACAATGGTTGTGTTGTGAATGGCAAACCGCCGGGCACGTTTGTCGCACCCACCATCGAGAATGCCATTTATGCGCGGCCCAAACGCGGACTGCATCGGCATTTGACTTAATATCGCCTCATGGCTCCGAGAGAGCTGATTCCCGCGCGCCCAATTGTGCCGCAAACCAATACCCACCCCGGAGGCGATGCTCCATGCGAATGCTGCTGCTGCTCTGTACTGCCCTTATGATGATTGGCACGGTGTCCGCCCAGGAGATGCCGGATCACAGCCCCGAGACGGCCGCTGACGCAGGGACGGAATCGGGATGCGTGGTGCTGGTCCACGGTCTCAATCGCGGCGACGGATCGTTCTTCCTGATGGAGCAGCTTCTCGCTGCCGCCGGCTACCAAGTCGTGAATCTCGATTACCCCTCCCGGCGCGCAACCGTCGAGGATTTACTCGACTATGTCGATAACGCGGTCGCCAAATGCAAAAGCCCGACGGTGAATTTCATCACCCACTCTCTTGGCGGAATTCTCGTTCGCGGATGGGCGGCGGCGAAAGAGAGACCCAATCTCGGGCGCGTTGTCATGCTGGCGCCACCGAACCAAGGCTCTGAGCTGGTCGATGCGATGGCGAATCTCGCCCTATTCCGTCTGGTGACCGGACCAGCCGGGCAGCAACTCGGCACCGGAGACCAGAGCGCCCCGGCGCGGCTCGGCCCGGTGAAATTCGAACTCGGCGTGATCGCCGGAAACCGGTCGTTGAATCCCATGTTCTCGGCCATGATTCCCGGCGAGGACGACGGAATCGTCTCGGTCGAAAGCACGAGGGTGGAAGGCATGGCCGACCATATCGTCCTGCCCGTGACGCATACCTTGCTGATGAACAATCCGCTGGTGATCGCCCAGGCGGTGACGTTCTTGCGAACCGGACGGTTCGATCCCGATCTGACCTATCGCGAACTGATGTTGCGTGTGCTGCGCCGCTGACCGGGTGCGGCCGGGCAAGCCCCCAGCCGGGGCACGCCTCGGCTGCCGCGCAGCGTCTACCGCGAGATACTGCCTGCGGCGCCTTCCGTTTTCATCTCTTCGGCGAGTCGGCGCGCGTCGTCATCGCTCCAGTTCCGGGGCGCCGTGACCGCGGTCCAGGCTTCCATATAGTCGGCCGCCGCATAGTCGTGCCCGAATCCCGGCGGCACGGCCGCCGCGAACATCATGTCGATCCCGACCTGAAGCGCGGTGACGATGGGGAACCACCGTAAGAGCGGAGAGACGTCCTCGCCCCGCGGCGGCTGCATCCATTCTGGCTGCCGGTAGAACATGCTCTCTTCGAAGAAGACGATCGCGTCGCTCGGATAGGCGATATAGACCATTCGCACCCTCCCCCAATCGCTCGACGCATCGCGTGCACTGTCCCCGTGGCCGATCACGCGGAAGTTCGACCCGTCTTCGAACACCGGCCGCCACGAGGGCGAGCCTTCGTTCCGGTCGCGCTGGATCGCGCGCCAGATCCGATTTCGGAAGGGTGGCCCGGCCCAAACGGCGCCTTCGAACGAGTCGCCGAGCCAAGCGTGGATTGGCGGCGAGGCTTCCGAGCCGAGCGAGCCGAGGCTGAGTCCGAAGAGGTAGAGCTTTGGCCTTCTGTCTTCCGGTAAGCCCTTCCAATAACGGTAGATAACCCTGAACACGGCTGCGGCGGATTCTTGCGATCGGCCGGGCTCGAGGATCAAGGACAACGGGCTTTGCAAGTAGGAGTATTGGACGGCGACGGTCGCGACATCGCCGCCATGCATGTATTCCAGAGGTGCGATGCCGTTATTGTCCACCCACCCCGTGCCGGTCGGGGTTGCAATGACGAGCACGGAGCGAGCGAAGGCGTCCATGCGGATGAGATCGTCGAGGACCTTTCGCGCTTGGTCCTCCGGCGAGTCCGCGGCGCGAAGTCCCGCATAAACCCGGATCGGTTCCAGGGCGTCTCGTCCCGTGAACGCCTCTATCTCCGCTTTTCGCGGACCCTCCGTGACGAACTGCTTGCCGGCACGGCCGAGCTGTTGCCATGCGATCCGGGAGCCGGGACCGCCCGATCGCGTGTCCTCCGTCGGGACGGACGCGCCCGGCGGGTCGGTCACGTCCACCAAGGCCTGCGCACGGTCGATCGCGTCGATTGCCGCGCTCACGAGCGTGCCGTTGACGACGGTCACGACAAGGACCGCAAAGATCAGCGCGCCCAGCAACGAGGCGATTCTTCTCGGAATCCACCGGTAGACCAGCGCAGACGCAGCGCCAAATCCGATGATCAGAAGTCGACCCAGAAGCAGCAGGACGATCGCGACGACCGCCGCAATCAGGATGACCAGCAACAGGCTGGCGGGCTCCACCGGAGGCATGTTCAGGCGCGCGCGGACTTCGTCTTGCCATGCGGCGGCTTGCGGCACGTAGATCGCGGCGGCAATGGCGCATGGCACGGCCAGCGCGATTGCAATCGCGCGCCACCAGGCGCGCGGCAGTTCGGGAAGCTCCAGATAGCGCCACAGCACCACACCGCCATGGCCGATGGCATAGCCGATGACGAAAGCCAATCCGCCGAGGAGCCCTTGGAAAACCGGCGGCCGCGGCACCAAGGACGGCGTGAATGTGAGTACGAAAAAGACAAAACCGAGAAAAAGCCCGGTGAAGGACGGCAGCCACCAGGGTGTGACCGGAGACTTATCGGCGGGGCGCGTGGTCGCAATCATATCTGACGTTTTTCTGAGCTGTTCGGATAAGGCAGCGCCCGCGCGGGGAGCGAACGCGTGAGCCATGGCATCGGCTTATGCCACGGGGCGCGCCGGAACGCCGGTACAATTTTGGGGCCGCGCGGGACGAAGGCGTTCCGGCTGGAGCCGTTCGAGAATGCCGCGTCCGAAATGCTGACCCAATCGTTACGCCAACGACCGTTGCATGGTCATTAGGCACTGAATTTTCTTCATTGGTTAATTTAGTAGATTTCATCTTGCTGCGGTTATTGGCCGTCAGTACCGTTCCGCGCAAGTGTTAGCTCGAAATCAACGTGGAGGAATGGAATGGGGTCGCACGGTGACTGTTGCAAGGTGAACCGGCGCAAGTTTCTTGGCGCGTCGACGGCTGTCGCGAGTCTCGCGGCATTCGCGACCGCAGGATCGGTTACGGAAGCACGGGCGCAGCTAACGCAAGAACGGCGCGATGCCATGACTCCCGACAAGGTCATTTCCCGAATGCTTGCCGGCAATGAGCGCTTTGTTGCCGGAGAGCGGAAGCCGCGGGATTTCTTGGTCGAACAGGAAGCAACCGCGTCGGGCCAGTTCCCCGCGGCGGTCGCGCTGTCCTGTATCGACTCCCGCGCGCCAATCGAGGTGATCTGCGATCTCGGCATCGGCGATACGTTTAACGCGCGCGTCGCCGGCAATATCTCCAATGACGACATCCTTGGCAGCATGGAATTCGCCTGCGCGGTTGCGGGTGCCAAGCTCGTCGTCGTGATGGGACACACGGCGTGCGGCGCGGTAAGGGGCGCTATCGACAATGTGGAGCTTGGCCATCTCACTGGGCTTCTCGCCCAGATCCGGCCGGCGATCGGCGAGACGGACTTTGACGGCGACAAGACCGGCTCCAATCCAGCTTACGTAGATGCAGTGGCGCGCACCAACGTCCTCTTGACGGTGAAGAAGATCCGCGAGGAGAGCTCGATTTTGCGCGAACTCGAGGAGAAAGGCGAAATCAAGATCGTCGGGTCGATGTACGATCTGAAGACCGGCCAGATCACGATGCTGAATTAACCTTGCGCAACGGGCGCCCTGCCCGTCCGGCATTCGTTCTCGACAATTTAAAGATCGATTGTGGCGCCTCGAGCGGTATTCACCGCCCGGGGCGCTTTCGCGTTGGCGCGTTCAACGCGCGTGCCGGCATTCCGGCTCCTCCAATTCATCGGTGCACTGAAAAATCTTCAATCGTCGCTACTGCACCGGCGATCTAGTGTTCAGCGAACGCGCAACGCCCCCATTCGCCTCTCGGTCAATCGCATGCGCGTTTCGTCCAAGGCCGCCGACATCGGCGGCATCTTTCCTATAAGGAGGAACCATATGAAACTGGTGATGTTGACTTCCGCGCTCCTGCTCGTTGGAACCGGAACCGCTCTCGCCCAGACAAGTGCCAACACGATGTCGGCGGGACGTCCGTCGGCCATTCTCAACGAACAACAGTGCCAAGACGTTTGGTCGCGGGCCGTGACCGAGGGTGACGTGCTCGAAGAAGCAGGAGCCGGTCCGTTCATCGTCAACTTCGCGCAAGTCGATACAGACGGCAATGGATCCATTTCGAACGATGAGTTCAAGGCGGCCTGCGGCAAAGGGCTCGTGAAGTTCACCGATCGCTAGAAGGAATTCGATTAGATGAAGTTTGCCACAAGAAAAGCCAAGGCTGGCTGGGGCACGGCGGCCCTGGTCCTGCTTGCCGCCGTGCTGGTGTGGACCGGACCGGCCGAAGCGGGGAAGAAAAAATGCGCCGAAGATTACCGCCGTTTTTGCAGCCAATGGGGACTTGAAACGAGAGGTCTGGAGAACTGCATGCGCCAGCACGGCGATCGGCTGTCGCATGCGTGTGTCCGTGGACTGGTCCAGGCCGGAGCCGTCTCGCAAGCCGAGGTGGACCGTCGGAGACGTCAGCTGGGCCGGTAAGTTTGGAGTCCGGTTCCACGACGACGGCCGCGAACTCCGGCGCGAAACCCCTCAATGCGCCGGAGTTCGCCGGTGGCGCCCTGTTGTTCCTGGCACCCATTTATCTGTGACTAACGTAGTGCCGTCCGGCTTTCTTGTAGCTGGCCCGGAGAGGGCCGTGTAATTTCCTTCCCGCGGACAACGAGACAACCATTTGGTGGAGTGACAACTATGTCGGCGCATTCAGCAAACACGCATGCGGTCGTATCGGAGAACCGGACCTGGTTCGTCATTCTCGGGATCCTGCTTATCGTGCTTGGAACCCTCGGTATCGCGTTTCCCTTCCTGACGACGATCGCCGCGAAGATTTTCCTGGGCTGGCTGCTATTGATCGGCGGTGTCGTCCAGATCGTCCACGCATTCTCGGCACGCGGATGGAGCGAGTTTTTCCTCGATCTCCTAATGGGTGCTCTCTTCGTGATCGGCGGCTGCTGGCTTGCCTTCTTCCCGCTGACGGGGATCGTCACGCTTACGATCTTCCTGGCGGCCATGTTCATCGTTCAAGGCATCATCGAAGTCGCGATGGCTTTTCGTATCAGGCCTCATAGCGGCTGGATTTGGATGCTTCTCGCGGGACTTGTGGCATTTGCCGTAGGTATGCTGATCTTCCTGAAGCTGCCAAGTTCGGCGGCATGGGCAATCGGTTTGCTCGTCGGCATTAACCTGATCATGACCGGTTGGGCATATTTGCTGCTGCCCTTTGTGGCGAAGCGCACATAGGAGGATCGCCATGTCGGTATCCCTCAGCGATTTGATCGTCTGGCTTGTCGTCGGCGGGCTCGCCGGAGCCCTTGCCGGCATGGTCGTGACCGCCAAGTGGGAAGGCCTCGGTCGCTGGACCGGCCTCGGCGTTGGCTTGGTCGGCGCAATCATTGGCGGCGTGATCTTCCGAATTTTCAATATCGCGCCTGGCCTGGAATCCGTCTCCGTCTCGCTGCGTGACGTCCTCGCGGCCTTCGTTGGATCGCTGATCTTCCTCGCGATTCTCTGGGCCTTGCGGATGCGCAAAGGCGGGTAAGGTTTTCGCGCCGAGGTGCGCGGACGCCGCACGGCACCGAGTGGACTAAGGTTGCGGTGCGGCCGCGATAAGCTCGCCGACAAGCCATCTGAGCCCCGGATCGGCGTCGTTGCGCTGATGCCAGATCGCTTCGACCGGCACGGACAGCGGCTCGTAGGGCAGATCCACGACGACCAGGCTCCCTTGCCGCTCGGCGTCCCGCGCCAGGCTGAGAGGGAGTGTGGCGACCATGTCCGTCGTGCGGAGCATGTAGGGGACGGCTGCGTAGTGCGGCACCGACACGGCCACATGCGCGACGTGGCCCGCGTTCTCCGTGCTCGTCTCGATCAGCAGCCGGTCGATCCAAACGCGGCGCCAGACCCCGCGATCGTCGAGAAAGCCCTCGGTGGACAAGTCTTCCGTCCCCGTGAGTTCGACGACGACATAGGGGTAACTGAAAAGCCGTGCGGTCGTGATCGGGCCCTGGGTCAGAGGATGACCTGGCCGTACTACAATGGCTTCCTTCTCAACGAAGATGGTCGTGCGGCGAATGTGCTCGGGTAGCCCTTCAAACCAGCCGATCAAAACATCGATGCGGCCTTCATCGAGACAGCGCACGGCGTCCATGCGCCCGACCGGAAAGACCTTGAGCTCGATCTGCGGCGCCGCATTGGCAACGCTGCTGACCATGGGGGCAAGGATCGTCACCGCGCCGTAGTCCGATGTGGCGATGCGGAAGGTGCGAACCGACTCCGCCGGCACGAACGGTTCCTCTCCGATGGCGGCTTCAATACGAGACAGACCGTCGCGGATCGCTGGCGCCAGTTCCAGCGCGCGCTGGGTCGGTTCCATTCCGTCTTTCCCGGGAACGAACAGGTCATCGGAAAGCGCTTGGCGCAAACGCGACAAGGCATGACTAACCGCAGACGCGGTAACGTTGAGCTCCCGGCCCGCGCCGGCGATGGTCCGGTGTTCCATGACGGCTTCGAAAACGCGAAAGAGATTGAGATCGATTCGGCGCAGCGACATTTGGACATCCTGGCAATGGCGGCATTCCGAGACAAGTCTGCTCGACGCATGGATTTATCGCATTCCGTCGGGCGGCGAACTAGTGATACACATCGTTGCCCCCTGTGGCGCACGGGGCGCACGAAGTGATCGGGAGTAGGTGCGCTTCATGACGCACAAAGGACAGCCACGCCAACCGACATTCGCGGCCATTCTCGATCCGCGACTGGGCGACATCGAGGACGACGCATCGAGCACCAAGCGCCGGTCGATGTTTTCGCTCGCCGGCAGCCTTCTGGTGGAGATCAGCCTGCCGAAGCTGGTCCTTGCCTGGATCCTACTGCTCGTGCTTCCAGGGCTGCTGCTGGGCCTTGTTCCCATCGTCGTCACCTCATGGCTTGGCGCCGTCGCAAGCAAGATCGCATCCGCGTTTATCGGAATCTGGTCGGCGTTGATCTTCCTGGCTGTTGCCGCACTTGGATGGTTCGGCTGGCGCACGGTCGTGCGGACGGTGGAGAAGAACTTCTGGGCCCTGAATTCAATCGTGGTGCAACCTGGTTACGCCGCCGCGCGCGAGATCTTGCGTCATCTCACGGAGAGAGCCTTCGCAAAGCACGCCAGCGAAGCAACCCGCGCCAAGCTGCGCGCCGCCGCCGCCGCGGTGGCCGGTATCCTTGTCTCAGTCTTTGCAGGATTCGTTCTCTGGCTCGTTTGGCCAAGCGCCCATCTCTTCGCGCAGACCTCCGAGATCGCGAACTGGCGCGACATCGTTCCGGTCGCGCTGGCGAACAGCGTCGTCGTGATCACAGCCTATCTCGCCGTCGCCGCGCTAGTCTGGGGCATTGCCGACGCGGCCACGCCGCAGCCGCGCGGCTTGACGGCCTTCGACGAACCGCAAGAAGGAGACCGCACCTGGCGTGCCGTGCATCTGTCCGACATCCACATCGTCGGCGAACGCTATGGTTTTCGTATCGAGAGCGGTCGCTCGGGACCGCGCGGCAACGACCGGCTGAAGAGGCTCTTCGACAAACTCGAAGCGATCGATGCGAACGACCGGCTCGACGTAATCCTGATTACCGGCGACATGACCGATGCGGGAATCTGCACCGAGTGGGCTCAGTTCTTCGAGCTCCTGGCCGAACATCCGTCCTTGGCGGAACGCGTCTTGATCCTACCCGGCAATCACGACCTCAACATCATCGACCGGGCCAACCCGGCGCGGATGGACCTCCCGACGAGCCCTGACCGGCGCTTGCGTCAGATTCGTGCTTTGTCGGCGATGGACGCGGTGCAAGGCGAGCGGGTCAATGTCGTCGATCTCAGTGCGGGAAAGCTCGGCGAGACGCTAACGGCATTTCTGAAGCCGCATGCCGACGCGATGAAGCGTTTCGCGGACGAGGCACGGCCGCTTCTGTCCGATGCGTTGTCCGTGCTTTGGAGCAAGTCCTTCCCGGTGGTGCTGCCGCCGCGCCGTGAAGACGGGCTCGGCGTCATCCTTCTCAACTCGAACGCGGATACGCACTTCTCGTTCACCAACGCACTCGGGATGGTCTCCGCGGAGCAGGTACGCGGCATCGAGATCGCATGTGCGGCCTATCCGGGAGCCTGCTGGATCGTCGCACTTCATCACCATGTCATCGAATATCCTTGGGCGGCAAAGGCGCTTTCGGAACGCATCGGGACAGCGCTCATCAACGGCAATTGGTTCATCCGCAAAATGCGGCCGCTCGCGGACCGCATCCTTCTCATGCACGGACACCGGCATGTCGACTGGATCGGCGAGTGCGCGGAGCTTCGCATCGTCTCCGCGCCCTCACCGGTCATGGAGGCAACGAACGATATGCCGACCGCATTCTACATCCATACCCTCGCGATCGACGGCGAGGGCTGCCTCAAGCTGCGGCGGCCCGAACGAATCGTTCTCGAGGGTGAAGTGAGCGGCGCGGACGCCTAGCACGGCCCGTTCAGAAATGCGCTCCGTTGCCAAATGAACCCTGCCCGGCAGCAAAACGCGATTAGCGTGGCCGTGCCTTCGCCGTCCACCCTGCCTCTCTTGCCGCATCGATCCAGCCGCTGCATCGCGTTAGCAATATCGGCCTTGCTTATCGAACGAGAGGAGCCCATATAGAGCGCACACGGCACGCTCGATGCTGGGCGTGGGCATAGACCTACGGCAGTCATCGCGCCGAATACGGGCACGGACCCTTCCCGAAATCTAAAACGCTGCGTAGGCACCTTGCCTTGTATTCGAGCGAGGGCGCCCACACCGCGAGGCGCAATTCCACTCGACGACGGCCATGCCGCCAAATCACCGGAACGGCAGGTCGCGAGACAACAGTGAATTCTAGCGGGCAGGAACCGTTTTCTGTCTTCGATGCAACCGATCAACCGCATGCTTGTTTGTGCATGCACCCATTTTGGATATTCATCTCCAGGTTTTCGCGGCCGCATCAAGCCGCAAGCCAAACTTTCGCTTCGATCGCAGGCACATTGCGGCGGGTCCGCTAACCGTGTCCTGCAAAAAAGGAAAAAGACTACGTGACTGCGACTTTCGACTTGCTCGGCCTCGCCGAGCCCCTGCAACGTGCCCTCAAAGCCGAGAAACACATCAACCCCACGCCGATCCAAGTTCAAGCAATTCCTGCGCTTCTTAAGGGTCGCGATTTGCTTGGAATCGCGGAAACGGGAACAGGCAAGACGGCGGCCTTCTCATTGCCGATCCTGCATCGACTGTCCCTCGACAACGCATCGCGTAAGCCAAGCGCGCCGCGCGCGCTCATCCTGGCGCCGACACGCGAACTGGCAGGTCAGATCGGCGATCGCGTCAACGCCTATGGGCGCCATACCAAGCTGAGGTCCGCAGTGGTCTTTGGCGGCGTTGGCCAGGGGCAGCAAATCAAAGCTCTCAGGGCCGGCGTGGATATCCTGATCGCGACTCCCGGGCGTCTGCTCGATCTTTGCGATCAAGGACACGTCCGGCTGAATGCCGTTTCCGTGTTGGTGCTCGATGAAGCCGACCGTATGCTCGACATGGGCTTCATCAGAGATGTCCGGAAGATCATTGCTCTGTGCGGCGACAAGCAACGTCAGACTTTGCTCTTTTCTGCGACGATGCAGGCCTCAATCGGCAAACTCGCGCGCGATGTACTGCGCGATCCCATCCGCGTCGACATCTCGCCAGTCAACGTCACCGTCGATCGCATCGAGCAACGCGCTTACTTCGTGAGCAAGCAAAACAAGCGCTCGGTGCTGGCTGAACTCGTTACCGATCCCAAGGTGGGCCAGGCGATCGTATTTACGCGGACGAAGCGCAGCGCCGATCGCGTTTGCCGCAATCTCGTCCAAGACGGAATCCTGGCGGCCGCTCTGCACGGCAACAAGGCGCAGAATGCCCGGGTGAAAGCCCTCAACGGATTCCGCAGCGGCCAGGTGCGAGTCCTCGTCGCGACCGACATCGCCGCACGAGGCATCGACGTTCCCGGCATTTCGCACGTCATCAATTACGAATTGCCCAACGAGCCGGAGAGCTATGTGCACCGTATCGGGCGAACGGCACGCGCCGGGGCTGGCGGAACCGCGTTGTCGCTCTGCGAGAGCGGCGAAGTGCCCTATCTCCAAGCCATCGAGCGCCTCATGCAGACGAATGTCGAGACGGCCGAGCATCCTCTCTCGGAGGAGCGCGACGAGACCGTGCATTCGCGGCCGAAAGGCAGTAGCAAAGCGGGCGCGCCGTCCGGGCGCCGCCGGCGGCGTTCCCGTGGCCGGACGTCAAATGCAGCCGCGGCCGGGCCGGCCAAGCCCCGGAACGACCGCCAACGAAGGGATCGCTCTTTGTAGAGGAGGCATCTCCACCGCGAAGGCCGTCTTGCGCAGTCGAGTTGAAGCAGCCTTGAGCCAGCGCTGGATCGAAATCAAGACGGCAGCGAGCATCGTGAATACTCTAGCTGAAGATTAGGCTAGATTAGCCTCATCCATGAAGTACGACACCCGCTACCCCGGCATTGCCGATCTTAAACGCCGAGCAAAGCGCCGGCTGCCGAACTTTGCCTTCGACTACATCGAGAGCGGAATCGACGACGAAGCCGGAAAGCGACGAAACCGGCAGGCCTTTCACAACGTGCACCTGACGCCGCGGTACCTGCGGGATGTCAGTACGATTGACACCCGTGTCAGCCTGTTCGGTACCGAGTACGCATTGCCGCTCGGTGTGTCTCCCGTTGGTTTGGGCAATATGATTTGGCCCGGCGCCGAAGCGGCACTGGCTGTTGCCGCTCAGAGGGCCCGTATTCCCTACGTCCTGAGCACATTCAGCACGACGCCGCTGGAAACCGTGGCGCAGTTGGCACCCGACGTGTGCTGGTTCCAACTCTATGTCCCGCGCGACCCTGAGATCATGGACGACCTGATTTCCCGCGTGAAGCGCGCAGGTTTCCGGGCGTTGGTGGTAACGGTGGACATCCCCGTCGGTGCAAAGCGCAACCGGGAACTGAAAAACGGGCTGAAGTTGCCATTCAGTTTGACGCCACGAATTGTCTGGCAGTCGCTAAGTCATCCGGCCTGGGCACTCCAGACGCTGACGCATGGCGCGCCCGATTTCGTCAACGTCGCGCGGTATCGAACCGATGCGAATCTCGGGTTGGCCGACTTTATATCCAGCGTGACCATTCGCGGACTGCCTCTGGAACGGCTGAAGAGAATACGGGACCTGTGGGACGGTCCATTGATTATCAAGGGACTCCAAGCCTACGAGAACTTTCGTGCGGCCATCGACTGCGGCGTAGACGGTGCCATCGTCTCAAATCATGGTGGGCGGCAGCTCGATGCCGCCCCCGCTACGATCGACACGCTCAGGCAACTGCCTGCGGACATCTCCGACCGCTTGACCTTGATGATCGATAGCGGCGTCCGTACCGGGCTGGACATCCTGCGTAGCAGGGCACTGGGTGCGCAGGCCGCATTCAGCGGCCGCAGTTTCTTCTACGGCATGGGTGCGCTTGGTCGAAAGGGTGCCGATCAGGTCGTTGAGATCTTTCGCGATGAGATCACGCGCGGCCTGCAGCAGCTTGGGAGCACAAGCTTTCAAGAGCTGAATGCGGGCTGGCTGGCGGACGCTTCGTGGCCGTACCCGACGTAAACCGAACACGAGGGCGATCCGACGCTTCCGATCGGCTCACGGACCTTCACGATGGCGGTGTAGATTTGGCATCTTCCGATTGACGCCAATCCTCGGAAAGTCTGAGTATTCGAGGAGCCCGTTTCTGCGAACGGGTTTGGGGGCGACTGGGCATGCACCGAAAAGGGGCCCGTCTAGCTGACGTTGACTGGAGCGTTGGGGGTCATGCACGCCGGTCCCGACCGGCGCCTTTGGGCCGCTCTACGCTCCTCGGCACCGTAGCCGCCGGAGTCCTCTTGTTCAGCTATGGCCGCGACGCTCGCGCGCAGATCGTGCCCCCGGCGCCTCCTTGCAACAACGCTTCCGGAACCACGGTGACCTGCACCGGCGATCTCCAGCCCGGCATAAGTCTCACGTCGCCTACGCCATACACGGCGCTCAGCGTCAACAACCTCAACCAAGACATTGCGCCCGGTACGGGTATTGCCGGCATCTCCTTCGGCAATTTCCTGGGGCCGGTTACTATCGACAGCGATACCGATCCCTTCCGGATCACGACGCACGGAGTGAATGCCCACGGGATCGATGCGTCCTCGGGCTATGGCGCCGTAACCGTGATGCAGACTGGCGATATCTTCACTCAAGGTAATGCCGCCTACGGTATCCGCGCGGCGTCCTTCGCGGGTGGTCCCGTTACCGTGTCACAGACAGGCGGCATCTCCACGCAAGGGAACACCGCTCACGGCATCGAGGCATACTGCCCCACTTGCGCGATCACGGTCACGCAGACCGGCGATATCGCCACGCAGGGGAACAATGCCTATGGGATCAAGGCGCACACGGACTTTCCAAAGAGCGTGCCGGGTAACGCCGTCACCGTAACGCAGGCCGGCGCCATCACCACGCATGGCGACCAAGCCTATGGCATCTTTGCATCGGCGCAGGCCGTTACGGTGACACAGACGGGCGACATCACGACATGGGGAGTTGGTGCTTATGGGATCGAGGCGCGCGCCGGCGGCCCCAAGGACGCTACGCACGGCCCTGTCACGGTGACGCAGACCGGCACCATCACCACCTTCGGCGACAGCGCCATCGGGATCAATGTACGGGGCCTGGCCGTAACCGTGACACAGACCGGCAACATCTCAACCAGCGGCGACCGCGCCTACGGGATATCGGCCTCAAGCGGCGGCGGCCTCATGACCGTGACACAAACGGGCAACATCGCCACCCAGGGGAACTACTCTCACGGCATCCGTGCATACTGCACCGGTTGCACCGTGGTGGTGACTCAAACCGGGAGCATCACCACCCAGGGCAACTACGCCTATGGCATCTCCGCGATCTCTCGCGATGGCCGCTCCGTCTCGGTGACGCATGGCGGCGATATCATCACCCGTGGTTTCAATGCCAACGGGATCGTCGCGGTGTCCCGCGCCGCCGGCTCCGTCGCCGTGAGTCACACCGGCAGCATCGTAACCAATGGAGTCAATGCGTCGGGCATTCTGGGTGCGAGTATCGACAGCGACGTCGCGATCACCGTGGGGCCGGACAGCCTTGTGCAGGGAGGCCGTGGGCGGGGCGCCGGGGTGAGCTTTGGCTTTCTGGAGCCCGGCGCCGACGGGGTCGGCAATACGCTGACAAACTGGGGCACTGTCTCGGCGCTCTCAGGTCGCGCGGTGCGGAGCGGCAGCGGCAATGAGACCATCGATAACTATGGCACGATCGTCGGCACAGTTGGCCTGGGCTCAGGCAAGGATGTCTTCAACAACAGGCCGGGCGGCGTGTTCGAGGCGCGGTCGACCAGCGACTTCGGATCTGGCCTGGACATGTTCAACAACCGCAATGACGCCGTGGTGCACACGGCGTTCGATCCGAACCACAGCGAGGCGACCGCCTTTGTCCATCTCGAGCAATTCAACAACAAGGGTTTGATCTCCTTGATCGACGGAGGGGTCGGCGACTCGTTCACCATCGCGAATCGACCCGGCGGAACAAACGTCCAATTCAACGGCTCGGGACGATCGGCCTTGGCCGTCGATACATTCTTAGGTGGACCAGGGTCGAAGTCCGATACGGTCACGGTTCGAGGCAACACGTCTGGGCGCACGCGCCTCATCGTCAACAACGCCAATCCGGGGCCCGGACAACTCAACCGGGAAGGCATCCCCGTCGTCTTCGTGGACGGGAACGTGCATGCCTCGAATTTCTACCTCGAGAAGCCAATCGATACCGGGTTCTTCGACTACGACCTCGTTTTCGTTCCTACGGGAAGCGGCCAGTTCGAACTGCGCAGTCATCCCGGCGGCGGCGCGCACATCCTGCCGCATGTGGTGTCCGCCACGCACGAAACCTTTCACGATTCGATGGAAACCTGGTTCGATCGAACCGCCGATCTGCGCGTGCTTCTGGCCCGCGGCTCCGCCTGCGAGCAGATCGCCGCATACGAGGAGCGCGCACGATGTGAGACGCTCTACGAAATCGCACCCGCGATCTGGGCCCGCGGCTCCGGATCCTGGTTCAACTTCGACGATACCGGCACCACCAAAGCCAACGGCAAGACCTATCGCTACGACCTCAGCCGCGATCTCAATATCTGGCAGGTCGAGTCCGGAATAGATTTTGGCAAGGAAGACGTCCTGGCACCGGATGACCTCCTCGTGCTCGGCATCCTTGGGGGCGCCGTCAAATCCTCTCTCGAATTCGATGCGTTGGCGCGTAGCTATGAACTCAGCAATTTGGAAGCCGGCGCCTACGCCACCTATCTGCGCGGAGGATTCTTTCTTGATACGCTGTTCAAGGCGTTCTTCGGCGACATCGAGCCCAAGGGCGCGATCGAATTCCCTGGAACGGTAGATACCCAAACCTATGGTGTTCGAGTGGATAGCGGCTACCGGTTCGGCGGATTTCAGAGTGGACCGTTCGTCGAGCCGCTTGCGACGCTTGCCGTGTCCTGGACGCATATTGACGACTTCTCTCGCGGCGGCAATCGGGTGAACTTTTCCGATGACGAGCAAGTACGCGGGCGCCTTGGCATGCGGGCCGGCACGTCCATGCAGGTGTGGGACGGCGCGACGTTCGAGCCCTTCGTGGTCGGCAGCCTTTGGGGACTGCTCGCGGGCGAGCACAGCGCCGATCTGACTTCCTTGGGTACGACCGTGACCTTCACAGACAAACCTAGCGATCTTTGGGGTGAGGTGTCTGCCGGTGTGAACCTGTTCAACTTCTCACAAACAACGACGGTGTTCGCCAAGGTCGACTACACGTTCGGCGAGGACCTCTCCGGACAGGGTGGCAAGGCCGGTATCCGAATTGCCTGGTGACCAGCAGTTCGATATTCGCATTGGGTCGGTGGCGACCATCCGTTTGAACTTTGTGCTGGCTCGAAGAACTCGGCTCCGCGCCGGGCCCACCCTCGCCTCTTCATGAATATCCATCGACGCCGTGGACGCGAACATTCCAGAGCAGACTGCGACTGTCCGCCCCTGGTACTTTGGAGCCCGCCCCGACGGACCCAAACTTTACGTCACGGATGGCTGACCAGCGACATGACTGTTGTCGATGCTGCGATGCTGAGGCTCGAAAAGCCGGTGCCGGTTGGGCGCCTGCCATGGGGCATCGCCATTCAGCCCTAATTCTGTTGTGGCCAATGGCGGTTGACGTTCTGCCGGCTCCAAGAGGCCGATTGGCATTCCGTGACCTCAATCGACTGGGACTCGGGATGCGACGGCGCCGTGCCGGTTCATCTTTTCCTCGACGTCATCGAATTCTATGAAGGCCCGTCTGGATAGATAGGTGTAGACGACCGGAATTACGAACAGGGTAAAGAGCGTCCCCACCAGCAGACCGCCGACGATCACCCAGCCGATATCCTGGCGGCTCTCGGCACCTGCCCCGGTGGCTAGGGCAAGCGGCACGGCGCCGAGCACCATGGCGCCCGTGGTCATGAGAATCGGGCGCAGCCGTAACGCCGCCGCTTCGATCACCGCATCCAGCATCGGATGTCCCGCGCCGCGGAGTTGGTTGGAAAACTCCACGATAAGGATGCCGTGCTTGGTAATAAGACCGATCAAGGTCACGAGACCGACCTGACTGTAAATGTTGAGGGTACCGCCGCTCCACCACAGAGCCAACAGCGCGCCCGTTACCGATAGCGGCACGGTAAGCATGATGATGAAGGGATCGGTGAAGCTTTCGAACTGGGCCGCAAGCACGAGATAGATAAAGGCAAGTGCGAGCAGGAACGTGAGATACATGTTCGCACTTGCCTCGCGGAATTCGCGCGATTCGCCCGCGTATTCGATTTGCGCGGTTGCCGGCAACACTTCATTGGCGGTCTTTTCCAAAAACGCCAAGCCATCGCTCAATGAATATCCCGACGCGACCTGGCCCGTGATGGTCGCGGCACGAAGTTGATTGAAGTGATTGAGCTCCTTCGGCGTGACCGTCTCCCTGATGGTGATGAGGTTTGACAGCGGAACCATGGCGCCGTCCGTGCCACGCACATAGATGCGCCGCATGTCGTCGGGATTCTCCCGGTCGATATCCGCCACCTTCACCACGACATCGTATTGCTGTCCCTCCTTCTTGAACCGCGTAACCTGGCGGCCCCCGAGCATGGTTTCGAGCGTGCGTCCCAGGGTCTCGATCTCGATGCCCATGGATGCCGCCTTCTCGCGATCGACGGAGATATCGAGCTGCGGAGAGTTGAGCTTGAGGTCGCTTTCGATGTCGACCAGGCCGGGGTAGTCATGAATCTTGTCGAGCAGCGCCTCGACCATTTTCTGCAGCTCGCTGTAGGGCTGGGATGTCTGGATAACGAAATTGATCGGCTTCGACCGGGAGCTCTGACCGAGTGGCGGCGAGTTGCTCGGAAAGGCGACCACGCCGGTGACGCCCGAAACTTCGGGCGTGATCGAACGGCCGATCTCCTGCTGCGAGCGCTCCCGCTCGTTCCACGGCTTCACGCGTAGGATGACACGGCCCTGGGACACCGTCGGACTGCCCGAGACCACGAACACCCTGTCCGCCTCCGGCACGGCGAGTGCGATGTCCTCGAGTTGCTTGGCGTAGGCATCGGTGTAGTCGATAGTCGCACCTTCAGGCCCGCGAAAATTCACATTGATACGCCCCTCGTCCTCGACGGGCGCAAGCTCGCTCTTGAGTGCGGCGAACAGGAAATAGCTCGAGCAAGCGACGGTCAAACCGATCAATAGGACGAGCGGGCGCGCCGCAAGAGCTCCCTTGAGCAGTGTACGGTAGGTCTTCGTAACTCCGTCGATGAAGCGTTCGATGACGCGATAGGCGAGATTGTGGCGGCTCCGATGCTTGAGCAGTTTGGAGCACATCATCGGCGACAATGTCAGCGCCACAAAGCCCGACACAATGACCGCGCCGGCTAGAGTCCAGGCGAACTCCGTGAACAAGCGTCCGGTAAGACCGGTCATGAAGCCGATCGGCGCGTACACCGCCGCAAGCGTGATCGTCATGGCGATGATGGCAAAACTGATCTCACGGCTTCCCACCAGTGCTGCCTTCACCGGGCTCATGCCCTCCTCGACGTGCCGGTATATGTTCTCGAGCATGACGATGGCGTCGTCGACCACGAGACCGATGGCAAGCACCAGCGCAAGCAGGGTCAGGGTATTAATGGAGAAGCCGAGCCAATACATCAGCGCGAAAGCGCCGATCAACGACACCGGAATTGTGACGAGCGGGATCAACGTCGCCCTCACCGAGCGCAGGAACAAGAATATAATGAGTATGACGAGGACCACGGCCTCGCCGATGGTCGTGTAGACGTTCTTGACCGACTCGGCGATGAAGATCGACTTGTCATGTGCCACCCGAACCTGCATGCCCTCGGGCAGCGAGTTCGTGATGGCGGGGAGACTTTTATTGACTGCGTCGGAGACTTCGAGCGGATTGGCGGTCGCCTGCTTTATGACGCCAACGGCGATGGCGGGCTCGCCATTGAAGCGAACGACCCGGCGTTCATCCAACGCTCCCAGTTCCGCCTGCCCCACGTCGCTCAAACGCACGAGATAACCGTTGGCGTCCTTGATGATGAGATCGTTGAACTGCTGTGGCGTACGCAGGTCGGTCTCCGCCAGAACGGTGAACTCCCGCTGCTGACTCTCGATGCGTCCCGAGGGCACTTCCACATTCTGGCGGCGCAGCGCGTTCTCGACGTCTTGCGGCGTAAGCTGATAGGCGGCGAGACGCTCCGGATCGAGCCAAATGCGCATGGAGTAGGCGCGATCGCCGAATAGGCGCACCTCGGCAACACCGTTTAGCGTCGTGAGTTGATCCTTCACATAGCGGTCGGCGTAGTCGGTGATCTCGAGCGCGGAGTGCTTCTTACTGGAAAACGCGAGGTAGAGAATAGGCTGGGCGTCGGCCTCGCGCTTCTGAATAATCGGCTCATCGATCTCCTCGGGCAGCCGCCCGCGGACGCGGCCGACGCGATCCCGAATATCCGCCGCGGCATAGTCCGGATTGCGGTCGAGCTTGAAAGTGACGGTTATCTGGCTCGATTCCTGGCGGCTGATCGAGGTGATGAAATCAATGCCCTCGACACCGGCAAGCGAGTCCTCGAGAACCTGGGTAACTTGCGTCTCCACGATGGCGGCACTCGCACCCGGATAATCCGTCTCCACCGTAATCACCGGCGGATCGATCGCCGGATACTCGCGGACGCTGAGCCGGTCGTATGAGACGAGGCCCACCAGGACGAGAACGAGGCTCATCACGGTGGCGAAGACCGGCCGCTTGATCGAGAGTTCGGAAAGGGTCACGCCATTACGTCCCGGTGCCGTTGACGACCAACACCGGCGTCCCGTCGCGCAGCTTGAGCTGACCGGCCGTCACCACTTCGTCGCCGGCGCTGAGACCTTCGAGGATCTCAACCCGGCCGGAGCGGCGCATGCCGACACTCACCTCGGTCAGCGTCGCCTTGCCACCGTCGATCTTGAACACGTATTGGCTGTCGCCTTGCGGCACGATGGCCTGCTCGGGGATGGTCAGCGCATCCTCCTTGAGCTGAAGCAATACGGTCACCCGCGCGAACAACCCGGGCCGCAAGCGCTCGTCTGCGTTTGGAACCTTGGCGCGAACAAGCAGGCTGCGGCCGGCGATATCGAGCCGGGGGTCGATCGCGTAAATTCGACCATAGAAGGTCTCTCCGGGAAACGCATCGACCCCAATGCGGATGCTTTGGCCAACCTTGATGGCCGGTAGGAACCTCTCCGGAACTCTGAACTCCGCCTTGACGGGATCGACCGCCTCAAGATTGACCAGAGCTTGGCCCGCCGTGATGTATTCGCCGACGCTGACATGGCGCAGGCCCACAATGCCCGAGAACGGTGCCACGATCCGCGTCTTCTCCAACTGGACACGGGCAAGCTCGACGGCTGCCTTGCTAACGGCGAGATTCGAGGCTGCCTCGTCGGCCGACTGGGCCGTGGCGTATTTGTTGCTAAAGAGCTGGTTCGTGCGCTGATAAGTTTGTCCGGCCAGCTTGAGCTTGGCTTCGGCGTCGGCGAGTTGCGCCCGATAGACGGACTCGTCGAGCGTGAACAGGGCCGCACCTTTCTGAACCGGCTGGCCTTCGGTGAAGTGGATCTCTTTCAGCCGGCCGGGGATCTCCGAACTGACCGTGACGGATTCGTCCGAGAGCAACGAGCCGACGGCGGTAACCTGTTCGCTGAGAGGGGCGGCAACCACCTTTGCGGCCTCGACGCGCACGGCCTGCTCCACGGCGTCCTGCGCCATGGTCGAAGATGGACATAGGCCTGCGGCCAAGAGGCAAAGACCGACGATCCCAATTGTTCTACCCATGCTGGTTTCCCCCGAGGGAGGATATTCCGCCAGTATTGCGGCATCAAAAAGCTTGCGCCGGGACTGCAGCATGGACCTGTTCCAGCTCACTTTTCTGGACCGGCTGGGGCCGATTTCGGAGGTGCTCCAATCCCAGCAGGCATGACTTCACATGCCCCGTCTGCACTTCACATGCCCGTCTGCGCCGCGGACGCGCCGGTCCTCTGTACCTCCTCCCGGCCTGGCACGCGCAATGCCTAGAAAAGCAGGAACGCCACTCCAAACAAGACAACGATCAGCCCGAAATAGGTTAGCGGAAAAATCCATCGGCACAGGAGATCCACACGATGCGACGCGTCGTGTCTTCCATGCTTGTCGAGGCCGCCCACCACGAGATTTATGATCACCGTTCCGACCATCAGCAGGAAGCTCGCATTCAAAAAGCCGTTGATCCACGTCGGGTAGGCGATCCGGGGCAAAATGTCGTTCATCACCACTTGGTAGGCGACGGCCGTCAGGATCCCGATGAACGAGACGCTGATCCGATCGCCTAGGGACGCTCGATCCATCCAGAACACCGAGAAAGAAAGCAATACGATCACGATGAGGGGGATGATAACTAGGCGACTGACGTAAAATGACTTTCTCTCCACGTCGATGCTCGCTACCAGCGCGGACTCGACATCCCGTCCGCCGGCATGGGATGCAGTGTGATGTCGGGTGGTCATGCCAATTCCGGCGATGTTCCATTGAGGCACCCATAACTTTCCTGCCGAAACAGGAGCCTGCTTGTCCACCTCCAGCACAACCTCGTCTTCATCGAAACCCAGGACCTCGAAAACGGCCTCCAGCCGTTGTTTGTCGAACGGGTAACGCCTCAAGTTGAATTCCGTCTTTGCAACGGCGGTCAGCTTCGCCATCAGGATCTGGGTACCGTCCGGGCGCACTCGCAACACGACCCCTTGCTGTTCGATCGTGTCGGAACTGTTGATGAGGACAACTTGGGGAAACCAGCTCGGAGAGAGCTCGTTGAACTGATAGTCGCCTTGGTAGACCTTTTCGCTAACCCCCACCTCGACCGGGTCGAAGGCTTGTCTCTTGTCACGCCACCGAAGCGTGAGAACTCCTGTGAATTCGAACGTCTCGTTCTCTTCGCTGATTTCGTCGATGTCGTGAAACTCGAAACTGGCCCGAACCACTACCGGACCGTCGCCCTTCGGGGGGCCTAAAACGAAGGCGGCGCTTGGTGCCGCCTGAGGGATGACAGACGCGGGCTCGGCGGCGGACGGCGCCACACCGATCCCTAGGCTAAAAATGGAAACCACTACGAGGAGTGCGGCGAGGCCTATGTGCTTCGTCATTCTTCATTACTTCTGGATCAAACGTTGGAAGGCGATTGCGCCGGTCGAGCCCGGAGAAGCTTGATCGCACGTGAACAGCTTTTCTACGCTAAGGAGACACTCTTCAGGCCCCATCAACAAGACCAGATCGTATACGGCGCAGCGCCCATGCTGGCCTAGCCGGTCAAAGAGAGAGCTATTCCTCCGCACATCCCGGTGTTCGACAAGTCCAATCGGCACGATTGCGGCCTAAGAACACCTCACCGCAAGGTCGCTCTCCGATGCGCCTGTATTCGAGCAGTCCCGTCGCGAACGCAAAAAAGATCGAAATGCTGTTCGCATATCGCGGACGCATCCTCAAGCTCGGCCGACAACGGTTGCATGGCCCTTCCGGCGCAAAAGATGCGTTCCTGCTGGCCGCCACAGTCCGGAACCTGCGGGAGTGCGCCACGCGCAGGCCAGACCCGCCCCCAACGCTGCGACCAGCGTGAGGCACTGCTCGTACTAGAAGTCAACCAATGCCCAAATGCCAAACTGCCGGAGCCAAATCGCCCTGCGGCAACAAAATGTCCGCTTCCACCAAGAGCGGGCCCTCCCAAGCCCATCGGCGTTCGACCAAATCAACAAGATCGGCACCTCGCAGACATTCGCGCTGGTGTGGCGCCGTCGGCTTAGTCCGTGAAGCTGCTCTCCTCCAAGGGCTCATGGGTAATGAGGTTGAGAACTTCATTCGTCGCAAAGCCCAACGACATGGGGCGAACCACTCCCGGCACTACCGCCACGTCGTAGAGCTCGCCAACAGCACCGTCGATGCGAAACCATTGGACGCACGCGCCGGTTTCGAGGTCGATGACCTGCACCCCGCACCAGGGTTCGGAGTCCGCATCCCTGAGCTTCTTGTCCAGCGCGAGCCCCTGGAAGCGCTCGTAGCGCGGCTTGGATAGACCGACAAAGGCGTACTTGCCATGAAAGCCGAGCCCGCGCACAAAGCCCGGGCAGAACGCAACCGCATGGAACTTCGAGCCTGCGGCGTGCGGCGCTGGTTCGATCCAACCGATTTCGCCGGTCCCCGAGTTGAGCATGTAGAGCTTGCCGTGGTGGATGCGTGGCGAGTGCGGCATAGACAGCCCGCCAATAACGATCTTGCCGGTTGCTACATCGATGACGATCCCGCCGTCGAAACGCCGATCGCGCCAACCGTCGATCGTGTCGGACTTGCTCACGGCGGTGACGTAGCGCGGGACGCCGTTCTCCATGGCAAGCCCGTTCAGATGGCAGCGGTCTTCCTTGATGATTTTTGAAATAAAAGGCGGCTTCCACAGTGGCGTAAAGCTGTGGCGCTCCGATGGTGTCCCGAGACAGTTGTAGAGTGTATTGACGAAGACGATGCGCCCGTCTTTCAGCAATCCGACATCGTGCACGTCAATTTCGCCGGTGACGAACAGTTCGCGCGGGACATAGCAGGCATCGTAGAGATCGTTGAACTGCTGGCCGGCGTCGACGACGTTCGTGAACTTGATGATCTGGAATAGGGTAGCGAGTATCACCGTGTCCTTATCTGGAACGGAGATCCCCATGGCCCTCTGGTGGAAGCGCTCATCGATGAGGAGCCCGCCATTGGTGTTCTGGCCCAGCAGATAAAACTTACCGGACTGATAAGACGAGAAGCTCAGTCCGATCCTGTTGCTGCCGAGCAGCTCCGAGAAGCCGGGCGACATGGAATATCTGACTTGCTGTTTGGGTGGAGCCTCGCCTGCGGCGGCCGCTCCGTCCTGTGCCGGTGCCTGTTGCAGCGCCTCGTCTGCTATATGCGGCTCTTCGGTACGCTCCGTCACGTCCGTCTTATCCATTCTCCCCAGCGGCCAGGTTTAGACTTTTCGTAGGCCCATGAACAGCGCAGGCCGTGGGATCGGGTGAGAGAGCGATCGCCTCCGCGAGTTAGGTTGCGCAGGGCGCCAATCCACGTTGGCGAGACAGTTCGATACATCCCACGCGGCAGGGGCGACCCTACCAGACGACACGCATACCGGCCCGGCCACCGACGCCCGTAAGGTCGTCGCCAAAGGAGACGTCGACCTTGGCGAACACGGAGGTGTTGGCTGATAGGGTGAAGAAGTTGACGCCGCCCGACACCTCGCCCCATACGTCCTGCAGCCGATCGTCGAAATGGAACGTCGTGCCGGTCGAGACCAGCGTCGCCTGATTGTTGTCGCTGAGATTGCCCCAGACGCTGCCGATGACGAACGGCTCCATCATCGTGCCTTCCCAGGCCTCCATGGTGGTGCCGACCCTGAAGCCCAAACGTCCCCTGACATTGGGATCGGCATCGAAGGTGACGGTGTTGCCGCCGAGCGAGAAGTTCTCGATGTTGGCCCAGGTGACGGCGATGGTCGCCAAAGGCTCGACGAATGGACCGCCCGTGAACGAGCCGAAGCGATAGCCGGTGTCGGTGCGCACGCCGAGCGCCGAAGCGCTGAGCGTGTTCGGGAAGCCGGGCGTACCGCCAGGGTTCAACTCGTAGAGATGCGCGTTGAACAGCGTATCGACGAACAGTCCGCCCTTCAGATAGGTCGCGTACGCGCCGACTTGTCCGCCGCTGAAATTGAACTCGCGCACGAGGCCATCGTAATCGAGATCGGCCTGGACGAAGCCGCCGAGCGCGCCGAACACGAGCGCGTCCCCATCCGACAAGACATTCCGTTTGCCCATATCGAGCCCAACTTGGAAGTCCATGGTTTGAAGTTCACGATCGAGATTGAAAGTGTACGTGCGGCCGAACGCGGTGGATTTTGCGCTGCCGTCGCGGCTGAGCCAATTGCCCGAGCCGCGTGCCCAGACCGCCGGCGTGAGGACGCCGCTCGGGGCATCGCCGAGGTCATTGCCGCCAGCGCCATAAGCAGTGGGTGCGCCGCCGCCATTCAACAGGACCCTCAAGTCCGCGGTGCGATCGAACCAGGTGTCCGCGCTCTGATGCCAGATGTCCTGCTGGGCGGTCAGGAGCTGTGGCAAGAGATAGCCGCCACCGCCGGGCGAACTCTTCAAGCTCCAGTAGCCCGAGCCCGTAGGCGTGAAGAAGAGATCGTAATTGAAGAAGCCGGCGTCGATGGGTTCGGCCAGCTGGAACTCGTTCCCCGTTGGCGTCTTGCCCGTCACGGTCACAACCTTGATGCCTTCGGGATTGAAGGTGCCGGGACCGGCATTGGTATCGTTCACGACGACCGTGGTCCGTCCAGAGACATCGCCCTCCACAATGAACTGATCGGCCTTGGAACCCGGACCGCCAAGTTGCGCATCGACGCCCAGTTGGCCACCGCCATCGAACTGCAGGCCCTTCCCGCCGGGCGTGTTGGCGATGGTGAAAATGTCCCCGATCCCGCCATCGATCATGGAGATCAGACCACGGTTGTTGAACCGATCCAGATATTGGAACGAACTCGACTCGGACTTGGATGGGTCCAGCGCCGCCAAGACCGTACCGCCGGCCTGATTTGAGAAGAGGTCGTTGCCGTCCCCGAACGTGCTCGTGAGCTTTGTCGCAAACACACCGCCTGCCCGGTTCACGAACAGATCGTCGCGGCCCGTCAGATCGATGAAGCCCACCATGGTGCCCGAATTGTCGATCGTGGTGGCCGCACCGACCGTATCGATGGCGAACAGCGAACTCGCCGAGAGATAGCCGGAATTGACGATATGCGTGTGGGTTGGACCGGACGCAAAGATGCCCTTCGTACCGCCGAGCAACGTGCCGGAATTCGTAATGCGGATTGGATTTGCGCCGACAGGGCCGACCGCCTCGGCGTGAACGGCAGCGCCGCTGGCCTCTACATGGCCGGCGTTGTCGACGGTGATGGCACCGCCCTTGCCGCCGCGTCCGAACCCGGCGCGAGCCGCCGCTCCGGACAGGCCCGAACCCGCTTGGCCTGCGCTCCCGCCGCCACCTGCATCTCCATTGGCGCCCGGGGCACCGTTATAGTCTCCATTCTTCTCGCTGCCGACACCACCGGCACCCGCTGCCCCATAGGTGCCAGCGGCCCCTGGGGCACCGCCCGCGCCGCCGGAGCCCGCACCGCCATTGCCGCCCGTGCCGCCGGCGCCGGCACCGGATTTTGTCAGTATACGGATACCGTCTGCGCCGACGCCCGACGTCTTGATGGTGCCGGAATTCGTCACCGTTACATCGCCGGCGTCTCCGCCAAAGCCGCTGCCGCCAACCCCGCCATTTCCAGCGAAGCCTGCGCCGCCAAGACCGCCGTTGGCGCCATTCCCGCCATTGCCGCCGTTGCCTCCGGCGCCGCCATAGCCCTTCCGGCCGGAGCCCCCGTAACTCTGTCCACCGTTGCCGGCATTGCCGCCGTTGCCGCCGTCCCCGCCACTGCCACCGGAACCGCCCGTGCCCGCACCGCCGGTGCCGCCCGCGCCGCCGATACCGCTGCCGCCGACGCTAACCGCGTAAATGCCGTGTGACGTCTCGCCCGTCGTGACGATCGTGCCGGCATTGGCAATGGTGATGGTCCCGCCCGAGCCCCCAAATCCGCTGCCACCCGAGCCGCCGTTTCCGCCCACGCCCCGGCCCGCGTCGCCACCGAGGGACGCGTTGCCGCCAGTGCCGCCGCCGCCGCCGGCACCGCCACTGTTGTCATACTGGCTGAGGCCGGAAAGACCGCCAACGCCGCCGTTGCCTCCTGCACCCCCGCTTCCGCCAGCACCGCCGGCACCGCCGACCCCGGCACCTCCCGTGGCGCCAATGCCGCCGCTGCCGCTGCCGCCCACGCTGCGCGCGTAAATTCCGTGCGACGTCTCGCCCGTCGTCGTGATGCTGAGCGCATTGGCGATCGAGATGTCGCCGCCGGAGCCGCCCCGGCCTTGACCCGCAGCACCACCGGCGCCGCCATAGCCCGCGGCACCCGTGCCAGCATTTGCGCCCGCACCGGCCAGTCCGCCGGCACCGCCGGCGCCGCCATCGGCGCCCGAACCGCCGGCGACACCACCCGCGCAAAAGAACTCGGAGGCCCCGGGGTAGCACCCACCCCTGCCGCCCGTGCCACCGTCGCCGCCCGTGCCACCGTCGCCGCCTGCCCCACCGGCTCCGCCCGTCGCGGAAGCGCCTAAGCCTCCCGCACCGCCCAGACCGGCACCACCGGCGTTGAGCACATAGATCCCATGTGAGCCGTCACCCGTCGTGGCGATACGGGCCGCATTCTCGATGGTGACGACAGCACCGGAGCCGCCAAGACCGATACCGCCGGCACCGCCGGCGCCGCCTGTGCCCGTACGGCCCATGCCGCCCACGCCGCCCACCGCGGCTGAACCGCCCGCGCCGCCCGCGCCGGCCGGACCCTGGCCATTAGGGGTCCTGCCGTACCAAGTCGAGCCGCCTCCGTGATATCCGGCCGACGCCACGCCGCCTGCGCCTCCTGCGCCGCTGCTGCCACCCGCACCACCCGCGCCACCGGTCGCGGACCCACCCATGCCGCCGGCGCCGCCGGAGCCGGTTCCGCCAGTGCTCGTCGTGAAGATCCCGTGGGACATTTCGCCTGTGGTGGTGATGCTGGCCTCGTTGCGGACGGTGGTGGTCCCCCCGGCTCCGCCCCGACCCTCGCCGCCAGCACCTCCTCTGCCGCCGCGGCGTGACGCGCCATCGCCGCCGGAACCGCTGGCGGCTCCCGCGCGTCCACTGCCCATGTTGTTTCGAACATTGGAGTTAAAGGGTGCCGGAAAGCTGTTGAAGGACCGGCTGTACCCACCGGCGGCGCCCGCGCCGCCCGTGCCGCCGGTTGCACCTGCACCACCGGTGCCCCCCGTCGAGGCCCCGCCCGCGCCGCCAACGCCGCCGGTTCCGGCGCCGCCCTCGTTGCGCACGGAAATTCCATGCGACTTATCGCCGGTCGTGGTGATGTCGGCCGCACCAACGATGGTGATGCCCGCACCGGCGCCGCCCAAACCTTTGCCGCCGCCGCCACCGGCACCGCCCACACCCGCAGCACCCGCCCCGCCGCTGCCGCTGTTGGCGCCGTATCCGCCGTCACCGCCTTGGCCGCCCGTGCCCCATTGAAAATGTTGGTCGGGAGGATCGCCGCCAAAGCCGCCGACGCCGCCCGTCCCGCCGCCGCCGCCGGCGCCCCCGGCCCCGCCGATTCCTCCGACCGCCTCACCGCCGGCGCTGCCGATGCCGCCCGTGCCGCTGCCGCCGGTGCCATGCGTGTAGATGCCGTGAGACCCATCGCCCGCCGTGGTGATCTTGGCAGAATTCGTGATGGTGATGCCGCCGCCGGAACCTCCGAGACCCGCACCGCCCGCGCCGCCGGTGCCGCCCGTGCTTGCGCCGCCGGCACCCCCGGCACCACCAATGCCGCCGTTGCCGCCGGCGGATCCATTACCCGCGATATATTTGTAGTTCCCGCCACCCTCGCCGCCTGCGCCGCCCGCACCGCCCACACCGCCCGCACCGCCGGTGCCGCCCGTGGCCGTCGCGCCGATGCCGCCGATGCCCCCCGAAGCGGCGCCGCCCACGGTCCGCACGAAGATGCCGTGCGCCGTGTCGCCCGTCGTGGTGATGCTGGCGAAATTGTAGACGTCGACGGTTCCGCCCGTGCCTCCGAGGCCTTGCCCCCCGGTGCCGCCGGTGCCGCCCCGACTGAGTCCACCAGCAGCACCCGTGCCGCCGTCGGCCCCGTTACCGCCTATGCCGCCATTGCCGCCATAGGCGTAGGCGGATGCCTCGCCCACGCCGCCGGCACCACCGGCACCGCCCGCGCCGCCAGCCCCGCCCGTGCCGCCCGTGGCTTGCCCGCCCGAGCCGCCCACGCCGCCCGCGCCGACGCCGCCAAAGCCGCTGGCGTAAATCCCGTGGGAGGTCTCGCCCGTCGTGGTGATCTTGGCCTCGTTGCGGACGGTGATGGCCGCTCCGGCCCCGCCCTGGCCTTTGCCTCCGGCGCCGCCGTTCCCGGCCACGCCCATGCCGCCCGCACCGCCAGTCAGTCCCACGCCGCCGGAGCCGCCGAGGGCGCCGTTGCCCCCCGTCTCGGTGAGGCGATAGCATTTGCCGTTGTAGATCTGGGCACAGGGGGCCATCTCGCCACCCTCGCCGCCTGCGCCGCCCGCACCGCCCGCTCCGCCCACGCCGCCGGCGCCGCCCACGGCAGTCCCGCCAAGACCGCCTGCGCCGCCGCTGCCGGTATTGCCGGTGCTCGTCGCGAAAATCCCGTGAGAGGTTTCTCCCGTCGTGGTGATGGTGGCCACGTTGCGCACGGTGATCGCGCCGCCGGCTCCGCCCTGGCCCTGGCCCCCGGTACCGCCGGTCCCGCCGGTCCCCGTACCGCCATCTCCGCCTATGGCACCGCTGCCGCCGTCGCCACCTGGACCGCCTTCACCGGTTGACGGGATTCCGGCATATCCGCCTCGACCACCTGCACCGCCATAGCCGCCAAGACCGCCGGCGCCCCCCTGGCCGCCCGAAGCGTCCCCGCCGGCGCCGGCGTCGCCGCCCCCGCCACTTCCGCCGAGGCTGGTTGCGAAAACCCCATGGGACGTGTCGCCCGTCGTCGTGATCTTGGCCGCGTTAAAGACGTTGATGGCCCCACCGGCCTCGCCCAGCGCTCCGCCTCCGGCACCACCGGCACCACCCGTACCGCTCCCGGCCGCGGCGCCTGGAGTCCCGTCGGAGCCTGCGCCGCCCGGATAGCCGGGGCCACCGCTCGGGCCGGTACAATCTTTTGGAAATGGTGGCGCTCCGCACCCGGTGCTGCCCTGAGCCCCGGGCGCGCCATTCGCGCCGCCGCCGCCATTGCCTCCCGGAAGTCCCGTCCCAACGCCACCTGCCGCGCCGAGCGTTCCCACGACATCACCGCCGATGGTGATCGTCGCGATGCCCCGGCCATTGGTGGCGCTCAGCGGTGCATTGTTCGTGAGGTCGATGAAGTTCGCTTGCCCGAGCGTCGAGATGAAAATGCAGTCGCCATTGAAGATGCAGGCGTCGAGGTTGTTGACGACGACGGGGCTGGTTTGGCCTGGCAGGTTGACGGCTTGCTGTGCTTGCGCGGGCGCCGCCGCCGGCACGCTCAACAGCAACAAGGTCGAAGCCAGCGCAGTCCCAGCCAGCAAGATGTGGCGATTGGTGGTAGAGCCCCTTCGCACAGCCATATGTTGCGAATGCGCTTGGCGTGCCTCGGCCTGCCGAACACCGGATCTGGACGCAATACAATCAGGCCCGATACAGAGCATCTGATACCCCCGTTTCAGTTTAGATGAATCCAGGTTGGGGGTGGTGATATCTTGGCCACATCCGTGCAACGAATGCGCGGGCCCGAGTAGAGGAGCCCTTTGAGCTGTTCCTCTAGGAGTTTTGTACCAACAAATATGTCGTCGATAATTAGTGCTTCGCTCTTAAACGCCGCGACAAAGAAATGGAACGGGGCCGTATCGCGCACTTTTGAACGAAGATAAAGACAGCCACAGCATTTGGCTATTTCGTTGCAGGCATTCGCCGTAAAGACGCATCGAACAGTGACTATCTGGCGGTATTTCCCAAGATTCGACGATCCGGCGACTTCGATGTCCTATGATTTCGTGTTCTCGATCGCTCAAACGCCCAAAAGTCTAAGCATTTCAGATTGCGATGAGGGGTCGATCAATCCAGCCAAAATTGACGGCAGAAAATGCTAGATATCGGATCCGCTAGCGCCGATGCACAGCAACTAAGTCTTCAGCACATCGCAAACCAATAGCGTCGCTTAGAAGGATGCTTCGTTCTCACCCAACAGAGACGGACGCCCGCACAAATTGGTCCCACTGAACCGCTCTGTTGCGCCAATCGAGCAGCAACCCGAGCTGATAAAGAATGAATTATGTGATGCTAGCCAATTCGTGAAAGCATTGCGTCGTGCAGACGTGTGACCCGCGAAACTGCCATACGGAGAACCGCCCCACTCGCCGCTCAGGCCCGCGTCTCTATGCTCTCTCGAGGCAAAACCGCCGCCACATCGCAGCGTAATTCCGCACTTCTTGGGGACGGCTTGGGTGACGTTTGGAGAGAGCGGGAAATGCCACGACTACGTGGCTGTGCCGGCAGTCCTCGGCGAAAGTGTCTCCGCTTTCCAATTCTCTGATCTGCGGAAAGTTACAGGGAATCTCGCCTCGTCTTGCACCACCCTGCCCGCTGAAGCCGATTTTTCCCAGTTTACGTCAACCGATTACAGCAAGATTCCCTACACAGCGGATCAGGGAATTTTTCAGACAAAACAGGGAATTCCAGAGCGGAAACACGGACCTTTCCTGCGAGAGCAGGCAGGTGGTTCAGAGGACCGTGCCGTGGTCACCTTAGGTTGGTTGTAGCCGCGCTAATCATGTCTGCTCTGAGGCTGTAGCCGACGTTTCCAATCAGCCCGCAGATGTCCGCTTCTGACCCACAGCAGACGTGCGCATTGTCCAACCAGCCTGTACGAGGATGACCTTTAGAGCGGCCAGGATCCTCAAGGCCAACGGTCAGGGATAACGAGAAGCTGCCTAAAACAGGTTGGCAGCCCTGTCATGTACTTCGGTCGATCGAGAGCGAAGCCCGAAAGTGGACAAGGCTTCGGCGGCGACCTCACGCTTGCAGTGCCTTCGACGTAGGTCTGGGCCCATTGCTGGCGATTGGGCTACGACGATGGCGCTTTGGAAAAGACAACCGCTCCGAACAAATAGTAAGAATTTTGGTACGCGAAGCGGTCAACAAACGGCTGCCAAATACTCCTCCAGCGTGCATCCCAATCTCGCCTGTATTCTGTTACGCACATACTCGCCATGTAATCTGGTGTAGATATTTTCTTCGCCATGCGCAAAAAATACGATTATCCGATCCCTAACTGAACAGTTCTGGCTTCGATGATATAGAGAGCAATGAAATAGTATAAGATCACCGGCCTCTACATTGCATGTTTTGATTAATTCATCTGAGAACTGCGGATCGTTTTTATTTCTATGGCTTCCTGGAATGACCTGCAGGGCGGTTTTTTCATCATGGTCTTCTAGATATAGTGCCGAACGGTAGACATTATAATCATTGTGCACAAAATCTTTCGTGGCGTCAGTTGCAAATGGGCGTATTTCGTTGTCGCGATGCCACAATGGAGTACCCGTTCCGCCGAAATTCCAATGAATATCCGAATGAAAAGCCTCAGTGAACTGAGATGTTGGGAATGTATCTTCTAAAAGATCTTTTAATATTTCCGGTTTGACCATATTTCTAAGGTTTCCCAATCTCGGATCGAATAGTCCAAGCGGATGCGCTCCTCTGTCGTGACGCGCTTGGGTGCCGGGGGGATCATATTTATAGTCGTGAATGAGCGCATTATTGCTTTCAAAAAAATCGACCACGATGCTACGAATATTACGGACTTGATCGCGGTCAGCAAATCTCTCGAAAACAAAATAGCCGTTATCTAATAGCGAATTTTGTATTGTACGCCTGAATTCGGTCATGGAATATCAGCCAATTATTCTGCAATATTTTATTTGAACTGCCCTGCAGCCGAAATATTCTGTTGTGAAGACTATAGGCTCGGCGTGCGTTACAGTGTTGGCCAGCCCGTCTGCTTATCTTGATGATTGTAGAATCCCAGTTTGGTCGGCGCCAGCAGAGGTACCATTCCGGCGCGGTAGGCCAATAGTGTCAGCAGAGCTTGGTCTTGTCGGTGATTGGCCCGGTTCGAGCCGGCCGGGGCGATGCACTCCTTGATCGCACTATAACTGGCCCAGTCATCGAGTAGCCTCCTGGCCTTGGGGCGTCTTGTGTCGAACGCCACCGCTCCAGCCGTCAGAGTCCAATTCCAGTATCGCCAGTCCGGCGGCAACTGGAAGAATTCCAGCATGCCCGGATGAATCCAATCCCCGAAGTACCAGTAGCCGACTGCCGAGTAGAAACCGTTGTAGGCGACCGCGGCCCGCAGGTTGTCGAGGTGCTCGACAATGATATGACCAGCGTCCATCCAGCAAATTACATGGCCGGGGCGCTCATCGGCGACCTTCTTTATGATTGTTGGCTTCCAAGCATACTGCCCGTGATTCTTGGTGATATCGAAATATGACGGGTGGGCGCTAAATTCGAACTTTCGGAGAGGGAAGTGCGACGAAATTCGATCGCGATGGGCGCGCGAAAGGCCCAGATCGTAGACAACGACCGCGCTATGCGGCTCCTGATCGAGCGCGCTTCTCAGGAAGCGCAGGAGCGGCTCTCCGTGATTGTCGCTCGCACCCGTTACCAATGTAAGAGGAGCATGGTCGACCACGCGCTTCAAACAAGCTATTCGGACGTCGTTTATCGTGCGCCTTAGCCAGCTATCTTGGTCCCGCTTCCGGACCCACCTTTCATCGCCGAAGGTTCGCTGCGCGGTGTCGATCTTCATTTTCCGACCGGTTACCAATCTTCCTCCCCAAGTCTAGTGCAGCGATGGGTTGGCTCTCGCAAGACCAATTCAGCAAATCCGCGATATGCTTCAAAACAGACGTCCCTTATCCTTAGATAATGTCGCCTAATGGCACGGAGCGGACAAAGCCTTGGGTGGCTTCTAGGTCCGCTTCTGACGAAAAGTGGACAAACGGAGGAACCGGTAGGACACCGCCTCTCAGTCTGCCAATGGTTGACCCATCTAATCGTGCGGCGTCAGCGCGGCCTCCTCGGGGATCTCCGGTTTCCGGTTCGGAAACTTCTCGATCAGCGCCATATGGCTTTTCACGAGGTTCTGGAACGGGGTGACGGTCCAGAGA
Organism: Hyphomicrobiaceae bacterium; assembly: GCA_020637815.1. Classification (GTDB taxonomy): domain Bacteria; phylum Pseudomonadota; class Alphaproteobacteria; order Rhizobiales; family Methyloligellaceae; genus Methyloceanibacter. Next base: position 1,169,721 of record JACKJS010000001.1, read on the forward strand.
TAGGGGTACATGGAACAGTATTTCTCACCGGGGTCGCGCTGAATGTTGCACATGGTAAGGCCCGGCAAGCCGCCATGGCCCGGCCCTTCGATCAGCGCCTTGATGTTCCGCCAGCGAACCGCCGCCAGTGCAGAGCCGCTGTAGTAGAACATGTAATCCCGGCGCGTGTGGCCTTCGCCCAGAAGCAACAGCGCCGTTTGATCCACGCCATCGACAATGCGGTCCGACGGGATCTTGTCGAGCGCGCCGCCAATCCGCGCCGCCGTCGTGTAAAGATCGGTCAGGTGGATCATATCGACAGGGTCGGAACCTGCCTCGATCATGCCGGGCCACCACGCCATCGCGGGCACGCGTATGCCGCCTTCGGTAACGGAGCCCTTGCCGCCCTTCAGCCAGGAATAGCCGGAGGTCGGCCAGAACGCGTACATGGGACCGTTGTCGCTCCACCACACGACGAGCGTGTTCTCGGCGATGCCTTCTTTCCTCAGCGTGTCGAGCAGACGTGCGACATGCGCGTTGTGCATGGCCATGAAAGAGGCTTGTGCGTTCTGTTGATCGACAAACGGTGCGTTCTTGTATTCCTCGGACCCGGAGACCTGCTGGGCAAAGCTGGCCCAATAGATAAAGAACGGCTTGTCGCCCTTGGCCTCTTTTTCGATGTAGTCGACGATCTGGTTGATGGATTCGTTCTCGAACGCCTCCTGGCGCTTCTCGCCGAGGATGCCGGCGACGCCCTCGATCGGCTTGCGCCCCTTGCCCTTCTCGCCGACATAGCCGGCGACGTCGAGATCGATCCCGGTGGCGTCTTTGTATTTGTCCTTACCCGGATAGTCGTACCAAGCCGGCGTGACCGGCTGCGGCATGTTCCGTTCGTAGAAATTGGAGGCGGTCGGCCAGCCGTCGGCCGCGCCGTTGAACAGACCGTAGTAGGCGTAGTCGTAGCCTTGGTTCTCTGGCGCATGCTCCGGCAGGTCGCCCATGTGCCACTTGCCCCACATGGCGGTGTCGTAGCCCGCGTCGGACAGAACCTCGGCGATGGTCACTTCCTCGGGAGCAAGACCCTCGGTTGCGCCCGGCCATAAAACGGCGGTGAGACCTGTGCGGACAGGGTGACGCCCCGTGTTGATAGCGACGCGGCTCGGGGTGCAGGACGGCTCCGAATACGCGGACCAGAAGCGCATACCTTCCGCTGCCATCCGGTCGAGTTCCGCGGACGGCGTGCCACGATGCTTGCCGCCGCCTTGCCAGCCGAGTTCGCCCCAGCCCACGTCGTCGGTGAGGATGTAGATGATGTTCGGCCGCTTACCGAACTTCTCCTTCAGCGCGGCAAGCTTCTCGTCGATCGTTTTGTCCTGCTCCGCCCAGGACGCTTCGTTCTTCGCCTTGAGCGCCTCGAACGGCGCATCCGGCTGCAATGCTGATGCAGGCCCCGGGAGCCCCAGGAGGACAGCGAGTAGCCCGTAGAGAAAGCTGCGTTCGTAATTATTCATGACAACTCCTCCCTTTCGGCCTGGGCGGCACTTGCAACAGGCCATCCTTCGTTCCATACTTTTTTGTATAGAGAGAGCTGTCAATACAAAAATGTATGGAGACTGACCGTGGTCAAGAAATCTGGCGCGAATGGGCGGCTTACTAGAGACGAGTGGCTTGCCCAAGCGCTCGACATCCTGGCCCACGAAGGGCAGGCCAAACTAAGGATTGAACTGATCTGCGCTGCGCTCGGCGTAACGAAGGGTAGCTTCTATTGGCACTTCAAAGACCGCGACGACTTCCTGCACAGTGTCGTCCAGTTTTGGAGCGACCACTTCACTGACCCCGTCGTGGAGCAGGTGACCAGCATGGGTGGCTCGGCCAGAGAGCGGATCAGGCACCTGCTGCGGGTCGTCTCAGAGGGTCGATTTGCGCGTTACGACGTCAGTATCCGCGCCTGGGCCGCGCAAGACCCAGACCTGCTCGCGGCTATCGTCAAGGAGGTTGATAAGCGCCGGCTTGCCTTTGTCGCATCCTTGTTCACGGAAGCCGGATTTGAAGAGCCAGAAGCCGACATGCGCGCTCGCAATCTGGTCGCCTATGTCAGCTTTGAGGAGTCAGTTCTCGCAAAGAGCAGCAAGAAGGCTCGATCCGAACTGCTCAATAGGTTCGGTGACCTCATCACACAAGGCGCAATTGCCTAGCAGCGCTCATGTCTTCGGCTGGCACGGAGCGGACAAAGCTTTGGGCGGCTTCTGGGTCCGCTTCTGACCCAGAGCAGACTCCGGACAGTCCTGCGTTTGCACTGCGAGGGCTTCTCTCTTCATATCAGACAGGGGTGCCGCGCAGCCGAGCGCGTGGCTTTGTGTCCGCCGGCATCTCCGTGTCAATCGGCAATGCTATGCCGTCCGGCGCCAGCGCCTCGACGCACCGAATGCGTTTGTCGACCCGCGCGATCTGGTACAGATTGCCGGCGACAACCGCCCCCAGCAGCTCTTGTGAGGAGAGAAGATTTTGACATCGCCCCTGTTGCAGACAGCGAAATACGCCGCTCTCGCCGTCGCGATCGTATTCGGCGCGGACTCCGCGTCCGGCGAAGAGCTTCTCGAGGGACGTGTCGAGGTGGGCGGCGCTCCGATTGCCGGGGCGGCGGTGACCGCATGGCTGGCCGGACCGGATGCGCCCCGGAAACTCGCCGAGGCGACGTCGGACGACGACGGCAAATACAGCCTGCCCTTGGCCGGCGGAACGGATGACACCGGCGTGCTCTACCTCATCGCAAAGGGCGGCCAAGCGAAGACGGCAGCCGGCACGGGACCGAACCCGGCCACCGCGCTGATGGCCACGGTGGGGACGAAGGTTCCGGAGCGTGTGACGATCAATGCGTTGACCACGGTGGCCTCCGCGTGGACGGGCGCGCAGTTCCTGGACGGCAGCGCCTTCCGCGGGAACGCACTGGGCTTGCGGATCGCCGCGGGCAACGTGCCGAACTTGGTCAATCTCGAAACGGGTGGCCTCGGGCCAGTCATCGTCGACCCATTGAACGCCCCAGAGACAACGACACTGGCCAAATTCAACACGCTTGGCCTGCTGCTGTCGGCCTGCGTTACGGCGATCCCGGACGCCTGCGACAAGCTTTTTGATGCGGCCACGCCGCCGGGCGGGACGGCCCCGACCGACACGCTGCAGGCCGCGCAAAACATCGCCCGTCACCCGTCGCACAACGCGCAGAAGATCTTCGGCCTGCTGGACGCGTTCTATCCCGTCCCGAAAGGCAAGCGCTATCGCGACGTGGCACTCATTCCCTATCTCTTCGATGCCCCCAGCGCATGGACCCTGTCGCTGGTCTATGCCGGAGGTGGATTCTACGGGGTGGGCGGCGCCGCGATCGACGTCGAGGGCAATTTCTGGACCAACAACAACAACTTGGTTGGCTCCCAAACCACGATCTTCCAGCCGTTCGGAGGCGGCAACAGTAAATTCGCACCGAACGGCAAGCCGCTGTCGCCCGCGATCACGGGCTTTAGCGGTGGAGGGCTAGACAGCCCCGGCTGGGGCATCGGCCTCTCGGCCGACGACAAGGTCTGGGTCACAAACCTGCTCGGCAGCACGATTTCCGTTCTGGATCGCAAGACAGGCAAGCCGCTCTCGCCCGACGCCGGCTACAATTTCGACGGCAAGCTCGGGCAGATGCAGGGCCTCCTCGTCGCGCCAAACGGCGATATCTGGACCGTCGACAATGCAAACAGTCAGATCGTCCACATTCCCGGTGGCGATCCGTCGAAAGGCCGCATCCTGGGGCGGACCGTGGACGGCAAGCCCGTCGATGGGACGCTAAAGGTCAAGTCGCCCTTCGGTATCGCCATCGACCAGCAGGACCGGATCTGGATCACCAACAGTGGCGGCGACACGGTGACCCGGTTTCCGGCCAGCAATCCCGCCGACGCCGAGGAGATCGAGGTCGGTTTCGGTCCCCATGCCATTGCAATCGACAGCCAGGGCAATGCCTGGGTCGGCAACGTCATCGGGCATCCGGAAACGCGGGAAAAGCTGGATCTAATCGAGCAGACAATCAAGGCCAAGCTCGAGGCACGCAGAGGCACGATGTCTGCGGACGACATCGCAGCCAACATGTGGATCGATCTGTGGAGTATCGTCAGCGAATACCCTGGCGGCGATATCTCGATGATCGCCCCTGACGGCAAGGTCCATGGCCCGTTCAACGGCGGCGGCGCCATCACCGGGCCTTGGGGTGTTGCCATCGACGGTAATGACAACGTCTGGGTCGCGAGTGCCACCAGCCATTCCGTCACCCAGCTCTGCGGCGTGCGCACCGAAAACTGCCCGCCGGGGCTGAAGACCGGCGATCCTATTACCCCGTCCGAGGGCTATATCGGTGGCCTGCAGATCGTTTCGCCCATCGCGATCGATCCCGCCGGCAATGCCTGGGTAGGCAATGGTTGGAACGACACGAAGGCGGGTTTCAGCGAGGTGCCGGCCGAAGCGCAGTCCACTCGGTTTTCCGGGTATACCATCGTGGTATTCTTTGGCGTGGCCAAGCCGGTGAAGACGCCGCTGATCGGGCCGGTGCGAGCGCAGTAGGCAGTTAGTTCTCATGTGAACGCTCCGAACGGCCACACGTCCGCTCATGGCACTTAGCTGACATGGCTTCCTCCGCGCCTTCCCGCCGGCGAAATCTGCCCTGCTCGGCGATCAAAGCGTCCATCGAGGTGCGCGCTCTAGAGACGTCTCGCTGTAGAGCGTCGCGGGGCCGGGTGCAGGGCCTAACTATTGTCAGACTTCCGGCGCGCGCGTAAAGTCGCAGCCGCTCTGGCCTGCTCGGAGATCTCACAGAAATCGGAGCCGTGAACGGTCCGCATCCTTTTCGATGATCTCATCATTCCGTTCCGATGCCTTGAATCGACGGCTCCTCGTTTTCGTATTCGTCGCGTTGGCGGTGGGCAATGCCTTGCTCATCGCGTTGGCGCTGCTCGTGATGTGGCGCGCAGAGGACGCGGCCGCCGGGCGGGCCTATTGCGTCGAGGTTCCCATCGGGTCGTTCGAATATGGCCCGGTCACACGTCTCCGGGATCTCCTGGCCTACAGCATGCGGGCGGGTCCCGGTCCCCACGGCGACTATCTGAATTTCCACGCAGTTCTGTTCGCCGAGAGACCGGAGGCGAGAATCGTCAAGTGGGGACAACCTCTCTACGAGCGGTTCAACTGGTCCTATCGCCGGCTTCGCTTCGTGCGGATCACTGGTCAGGGTCACGCGGCGTTGGGCGATACGCCCGCGTGCACGCCAGTGCCGTGATTTTTCTCTACGCTGTTGCTTTCACCGTGAGCGTCGGCTGCTCTCGCTACTGCGCGGCGAGAGATGACGCGACCATGCTCGCTCCTCCTCCCTCGCCATTGCCGGGCTCGTCCCGGCCATCCACTTCTTCGCACATCGAACGGCTCCACTCGTGGAGCCCTGCGAAGTGGCGGCCAAGGCAAAGTCGGGTAGTAGGTGAGTGCCACGATCCCTAGATCCAATGATGACTCAAAGCGGATATCGGCCCGATCGGCCTAAGATTGTTGTAAGCTTCAGGAGTGTGACCAGGGGCTACATCGATCATGAGGTGCGCAAGGTGCGACGCAGAAAACGAGGTCACGGCCCGGTTCTGTAGCCAATGCGGAGATGCGCTCGCCACGGATTGTTCGCGGTGTGGCCATACCTGCCCTCCCGGATCGCGGTTCTGCAATGCCTGTGGAGCGGCTGTCTCCTCCGGCTCGGACATTCCTGACAGCGCGCCCCGTGTGGCGCTGAGTCGCGCAGCGGACGCCAACTTCATACCCGAGGGCGAGCGCAAGGTCGTAACGGCACTCTTCGTCGACATCATCGACTCGACGGGTCTCTCCAAGGACCTCGACCCCGAAGAGGCCCGCGCCATCGTCGATCCGGCGCTCGCTTTGATGATCGAATCCGTGCGCCGCTACGACGGCTACGTCGTCCAGTCGACCGGCGATGGCATATTCGCGCTTTTCGGCGCCCCGCTCGCACACGAAGACCATCCACAGCGTTCGCTGTACGCGGCCTTGCGCGTGCAGCGCGAGATGAGCCAGTTCAGCGATCACCTGCGCCAAAAGGGACAGAGGCCCCTACAAATCCGAGCGGGCGTCAACACGGGCGAAGTCGTCGTCAGACCGATCCGGACGGGCGAGAGACACACCGAGTACACGCCGATTGGGCACACGGTGAACTTGGCCTCCCGCATCCAGACGCTCGCCAACCCGGGTGCAATCGTCGTCAGCGAAAGCACGCGCAATCTGGTCGAAGGGTACTTCGCGCTTCGCTTCCTGGGGCCTTCCCAAGTCAAAGGCATCGTCGAACCCATACAGGTCTATGAAGTCGACGGATTGGGGCCTCTCCGGACGCGGCTGGAGCGCTCCGCCGGCCGAGGCTTGTCCAAGTTCGTCGGTCGCGATCGCGAGAGGCAGTTGTTCGCGGAGACAGCGCGTAGCGCTCACAGCGGCGCGGGGCAGGTCGTGGCGGTCGTCGCCGAACCGGGCGTCGGCAAGTCGCGGCTGATCTTCGAGTTGAAGGCTGACGTCGGCGCCAGATGGAAAATCCTTGAAGCCTTCGCCGTCTCCCACGGCACGAAGTCGCCATTCGTCCCGATCGTCACCCTCTTGCACGATTATTTCGGCCTGGATCCTTCCGACAGCCCTGAGGTGCGGCGGGCCAAGGTCGCGGCGCACGTCGAGGACCTCGATCCGGGCCTTGAGGCAGCGCTGCCGTATCTGCACGCCCTGCTGGAGATCGAGGACGATCAACAGGCGCTCGGTTCCATGGATCCCCAGCTTCGACTCGCACGCACCATCGATGCCGTCGCCAAGCTCTTCCGAAGCGAAGCCGAGCGACAGCCGCTGCTGCTGATCGTCGAGGATTTGCATTGGCTGGACGACGAGAGCCAAGCGATCTTGGACGCTGTCGTGAGTTCGCTCGAGAACCTGAGTCTCCTGCTCTTGGTGAACTTCCGGCCGGAATATCAGCTCAAATGGCGCGGCCAACCGAACCTCCAGCTTTTGCGCCTCGACCCCCTCGATCACGACAACGCCGATCAATTGCTCTCACACGCGCTTGGGCGTTCCGTCGATCTTGTGCCGCTCAAGCAACTCATCATCGAAACGACGGGGGGTACACCCTTCTTCATGGAGGAGACCCTGCAGAGCCTGTTCGACGAGGGTGCTCTGGTCAGAGCGGGCGACGGAGTGAAGCTGGTAAAGCCGCTTGAATCGCTGCGGATACCGCCCACCGTTCAGACAATCCTCGCAGCGCGCATTGACCGCCTCCGCGGCGAAGAGAAAATGCTGCTCCAAGCACTGGCGGTACTCGGGAGGGAGTTCTTTCTCGGATTGGCAAGACTTGTGGTTGGCCACTCTGACGCGACGCTCGGGCGCCTCTTCGACAAATTGCAGATCGGCGAGTTTGTCTACGAGCAGCCGTCCATTTCCGATGTCAAGTATGTTTTCAAGCACGCACTAACACAGGAAGTTGCTTACGGCTCAATTCTGGCTGAGCGACGGAGAAAACTTCACGAGGATGTGGGACGAGCAATCGAGGAACTATATCAGAGTACCCTAGAGCAGCACTTCAACGAGCTCGCCCATCACTACTCGCTCAGCGCAAATCGTGAGAAGGCCTTCCAGTATCTCTTGCTCACGGGCGTGCAGGCGCTGTCGCGTGGCGCAGTGCGGCAAGCGGTGCAAAGTCTCGAAGGAGCGCAGGCGCTCATCGCAGAGTTTCCGGATGGCCCGCAGAAGGACGCATCCGAACTCAAGGTTCTCAGCGCGCTCGCGACTGCGCTCATCGCGGCGCGCGGCTATGCGGCGCCCGAGGTAGGACCGCACCTGCAGCGCGCCCGTGAGCTCCGTAGCCGTGTCGACAGTCCGCATGAGGAATTTGCGGTGCTCCGCGGCATGTTCGCATGGCGCGTCGTTCGCGGTGACCTGGATATCGCACTCGCCCTTGCCAAAGAGGCGGTCGCGATTGCGGACGTCCGGAGCGACCCGGGTATGTGGATGGAAGCGCTCTTCCTCATGGTGGTCGCGAGCTACTACCGGAGCGACTTTGTCGAAGTCGAGAAACATACGAGACTCGCGCTCTCGGAATACGACGACGATCCCGAAAGAACGTGGTCATGGGCCATGCGCACCGGTGAGCATGCCGGTGTTACGCACCGCTGTTACCGGGCCCTCGCGCTTTGGCACATTGGATATGCTGATGAGGCGCAGAGGCTGAACCGCGAGACGTTCGAACTAACGCGCGCCCTCAGCCATCCATTCAGCGTGGCCTACGCCCTGCACCATAGCTGTCTGCTGCACTATTACCTCGGCATGCCGACACGCTTGAGCGAGTTTGCCAATGAGCAGGTCCAATTCTGCACTGATCAAGGTTTTCCCCTGTTTCGGGCAACCGGCACGATCTTCGTCGCAACCGCTGCGCTGATTGATGGTGATGCTCATGGGGCCTTGCCGGGGCTCGTAAGGGGTCTCGATGCCTATCGGAGTACCGGAGCCGGTCTTGCCGTTCCCTATTATTTCGGGCTGTTGGGGGCTGCCCTCATCAAGAGCCGTCGACTGAAGGAGGCGGAGGAAGCCTTGGACACGGGGCTCGAAATAGCGATGCAGAATGCAGATCGCTTTCATGATGCAGAACTACATCGATTGAAGGGCGACCTTGCACTGAGCCAGGATCACCCTGCTGAAGAGGTTCAGAAGCACTACCAGACCGCATTCGAACTCGCGCACAGCCAACAAAGCAGGGCGATGGAGCTACGGGCCGCGACAAGTGCTGCCAAGCTCGCCATCGGAGCGGATCGGCCCATCGAAGCGCTCCATCGACTGTCGACGATCCTCTCCCAATTTGCGGAGGGCTTGGGAACGACTGATGTCACCGAAGCCAGGGCAGTGCTCGGCAGGCACCATTCCTAGTGGCGCGTGGCACCACGACTGCTTTTGGCACGGAGCGGACCTCGTCCCTGCCGCAAGCCTCGCTTTCGCCACCACCGGCATTGGCTTCGACATCGCCGGCGTGCCGCTGGCCGAAGACAGCGCCCTGCTCGATGCGGGCGTCGACTTCGCGCTGACCGATCGTCTGTCTGCCGGCGTCTCCTACCAGGGCCAATACGCGGACAGCGTCTCCGACAATGCCGTCAAAGGGCGTCTCACCTGGCTATTCAACTGAAGCCGTGATGTCCGCTCCTGGCACGAAGCGGGCGTAGCCGGTCGGTGTTCTTTACGCCCGCTTCGCGCCAGAAACAGACATCGCCTGAATAAGCTTTACCCAGCCGCTTTTCATACAAGATCCGGGGGCGCGGAGACGTGCCCAGACAACGGGAACGAGACCGTCAGTAGGCCAAGAGACAGGGTCGCGAGCGCGTCGAGATCGGGGGCGACGTCCTTGGAGCCGAAGGGAACGATGGCCCCAAATCCGACATTGCCGCCGAGCGCTTCTCCCGGCGCGACCCACAGCTCCGACGGCAGATTGTAGTAGACCAGACCGGTGACCTCGGCCGTCGCCCGGACGAGAAGATCGCCTTTGAGATTGAGTTCCCGGGCGGTGGGGCTGATGTCCTGGAGCGCGACGCCGCCGGCCGATGCGGCGCCGGCGCTGCCTTCATAGAACATGTTCACATCGACAAATTAGGTGCCTGGCGGCGGTACGAAGCCTGACATGGAGGCTTGGTCCCGAGCGCGTACCAGCCGCCGCATTTTCCGCAGCCTCAGGCGCACGCGCACCGCACCCGCCCCAAACGGCGATCACCGTAAAGAGTGCCGCGTGGCCTTTCATGGTGTGCCCTCCATGCTGGTTTTTGCGGTAGTTTACCTCCAATCAGTGCCCAACTCGAAAAGGTCGTTTGCTTCCGCGGGCAGCCAATCCGACCTTCGCGTTCGTCCATTCGGGGGGAAGGGTGCAGCACCCGAGCCGGTCAGGTCGCTGTGTGCAGGACAAATTCGCAGCCTGTTCCTATAGCTGCCGAGATCGCCCGTGGGCGATTGCCACAACGAGGTGAGGCACCTAATTTGGCAGGGAGAAATAGCGCGTGGCGCCGATTCTGCCGACGTGTAGGTCATTCTCGAAGGAACCGTGCAAGGGCGGGATCGGCCAGCCCAAGGCAGGGTCCGGCCGAAGAGTGAAGCTCTCGTCGGCGAAGTGCGTGTAGCGGTACTCAGCCCTGAGGGTCCAAAGAGGCGAAAGCTTCTTCTCTATCCCGGCGCCGGCAGTGATACCGTTGGAGCCAAAGTCTCGAAGCGGTTCGAAACTGGCCTGCGACACGAACTCTTCCACGTCGAAGTGTCCGTAGGTCCAGCCGAGCAAACCGTAGAGCAGCGTGTCGGGCGTCACGAGCCACCCGGCCCGCCCGAGCACGGAGATCATCCATTCGAGTTCCAGCTGATTGACGTCCTGGCCTCGAACGGAAGAGGCGGCGACGTTTTCGTCCTCGGAGTCGAAGTTGAGCTGGCCTAGACTGCCCTCGACCTGAACGCCGAGGACGATGCGCGGTGCGACCTGGGCATTCGCCCCCACATAGATGTCTGCGACCCCACTGACATTCGTCTTTGGCGAGCTCGAGAATTCGAAGCCCGCATGGTCGAACCAACCCGACGAACGGCCACCGCCAAGCCCCGCCGAAAGACCCCAATAAGGACCGGTCCATTCGCTGGCCCAGTCCCCGTTGCTTTGGCCGGTCGAGGCCGGACCAGGGGCGTCGGCGGGCTCATGGGAAGACGTGGGCGTCTCAACAACCGCGGTTTCGCCTGTCGCAGTCGCGGTGCCATAGTCCGTGCCAGGATAGGAACTCGCCTGCGACTGGCCCGCTGGAACACCGGTTAGAACCGCCCTTGGAACATGGACGGACAAATCCATGCTGGTAGTGCTGACCACGACGTTGCGCCGCTCGATCACGCGGCCATCCTTCTTGATGACCATGACCAAGGCCTGCCCACGATAGCGGTCGTCGATCTGAAATGCGGCGCGTCCTTGAGCGTCCGTCGTCACGACGGTGACGGCCGTCCTTTTCTCAGTCTCGTCTTGCCCCCCGGTCTCGCTTGCGGTCGAAGCGGATGCCGCTCCGCCTGTGGCGGGAACAGCCGCCTGTTCGGTCTGTTCCTCTTTCGGCTGCGCAATGGCCGGAGGCGCGCCCGATGTGCCGGGTTCGGCCGCCGACTCCGGAGTTTCCCCCGCCGAAACCGGGGTTTGCGACGGCTCGGAGGAGGCCTGGTCTCCGGGCGTCTCCTCGGACGTCTCGGTTGTGAAGAGATCGACGGGTTCGCCTGCCGCCGTTTCGAAGGTGATCTCGGCACCCGGCACCGGCTCGCCTTCCGAAACCACGTCCGTGGAAACCACCACGGCGCCAGCATCAGTCGAGCCACTAAAAATAAACAACAAAATCGTAGCGGTATAAACCGCCGCCCAACGCAACATCATTGGCCCCGTTCGTCTGTATACAGCCCTAGCTTATAGGCCTCCCGCCGTCCGCTGGCGGCAAATATGCAACAGACGCAAACTCTTTGATCTCGCGAGCGGCAGCGCAGAACGACCCGCGCCATGCCCGCTATCCCAGCGTCACAGCAAAACGCGCCTCACGCTCGGTGCCGTCCTTGTGCCGCGTGATCAGACGGATCGTCCATTCCTTCGACCCAGCGAACGCCGCGGCCGGAATATCCATCAGAATGTCGTCCTTCACGGGCGCGGCGATGCGCTTCCTGATCGTGAGCCATTTCTCGGGATCCTTGCCCTTGCCGAGACTGAGTGACGCCTCGTCGAAGTCGTCGGCGTCGGCCGTACCCACGAGTTGCAGCATCGACTTGCCATCCACACGAACGGGTTTGGCTGCCGTGATCCGGCTCTCCACGTTGTGCGCGGGATCTGCTTCGAGCGCGGCGCCGACATCGACTAGGCCATAGCCTGTGTAATTGTCGATGCCCGGAACCTCGATGTCGCGCGCCGAATTCAGCAGCATGCGACGGACCGCTTGCGCGTCGAGGTTCGGACGGAGCGACATGATGAGCGAAGCGGCTCCAGAGACAATCGGCGCGGCAAAAGACGTGCCGCTGGCCCGGTAGTAGGCGCGGGAGTCCCCGATAATCCCTTCGCCTTTTTGGTATTCGACGCCACGGATGACCGAGAGCAAATCAGTATTGCGTGCGCGCAGGCTCATCACGTCGACGCCTGGCGCCGAGATATCGACCTCCTCGCCCCAGTTGGAGAAGCCGGCCCTGCGGTCGCGTTGATCCGTGGCGGAAACCGTCATGACGCCCTCGGTGCCGGCGGGGCCGAATCCCGACACATCCGTCGCGCTGTTACCCGCGGCAACGACCACGAGCGCGCCCTTGGAGTTGGCATAATCGATGGCGAGTGCCGCGGCGGGGCTCAGCCCCTGTCCGCCAAGGCTGAGATTGATCACCTTGGCACCGTTGTCCGCGGCATAGGCAATCGCCTCGGCAGCCGTCGATGCATGTCCGTGACCGAATGCATCCAGCGCCTTCAGCGGCATCAGGCGGACGTTGGGGTTGACGCCCGCAATCCCCTTGCTGTTGTCGCTCGCAGCACCGATGATTCCGGCGATGAACGTGCCGTGCCCGTCGTAATCCCAAGGTTCGTTGTTTTGGTCGACAAAGTTCCACCCGATGACATCGTCGACATAGCCATTGCCGTCGTCGTCGATCCCATTATCGGGAATCTCACCTTCGTTGCGCCAGAGGTTCTTCCGGTCGAGGTCCGGGTGAAACCAGTCAATGCCGGTATCCACGACGGCCACTGTTACCGGCTCTGCATCCGCGTTGTCACGGGCCGTCGAGATCATCTCTTCGGTGAAGCCGGCGCGCTTGATCGCCCATTGGTCGTCGTATTTCTGGCCCCAAAGGCCCTTGCTGCTGAAATAGGGGTCGTTGACCTCCTGTTTGGACCAGCACGGGTCGGGCTTGAACCAGGAAAACCAATTGTTGGCCGCGACGCGCTTTTTGACTTCGTCGACCTGCTGTTTGGGCACCGCGAACTGTACGATCGGCTGAGTGCCGATGGAGAACGCATTTGTGGCCAGTGAGGCGACCACGTCGTCCGCCATCATGGCCTCGAACGCGTCCGCGTCCTGCAAAGCCGCCACATAGGAGTCCTTAGGCTCCGCATCGACTGGTAACGAGACCCGCCGCGTGGCGCTCGCTTTGCCGTCGGCCGAGCGCGAGGCGGCCTCCCGGCCTTGCGCAGACGCCACCTCGCCGGTGTCCGCTGGCTGATCGCTCGCGTCTATCCGGCCTGGATTGGGCAGCTTCTGCCGTTCCCTTTCTTTCTTCTTGGCTTCCTTGATCCGCCGGTTGAGCGCCTTGCGCGCCTCTTCCGTCTGTTTGAGCTTGGCTTTGGCCTCTTCGACCTTCTTTTTCTGCGTCTCAAGCTCGGCCTTCTTGGCCGGATCGCGCGACATCTCCTCGTCAATAATCTTGTCGATCTTCTCCTGGGCGTCGCGATCGTACTTATCCTTGAACTCGGCCTGAAGCTGGTGCTCGTCGTCTCTAACCTTGAGGCCACCTCCGCAGCACGACCCGCCACCGTGTTTGGTTATTTCCTTCAGCTTCTTCACGAAGTCCGGATCCTGACCTTCAAGGTCCTCCGGCTTGAGTTGATCGGCGTGCCCCCTGTCGTCGACCTTTCCTTGCAGTTCAACATTGCGAAGCCATCTCTCGCGCGCTTCCTCCTTTGCCTCCGCCTTCTTCTTTTCTCCTTCCGGGCTCAATTTTTGGCCATCGCGGAGCTTGCGAAGCTTGCCGGACTCTGTCTCAGCCTGCCTGCGAAGCTCGGCTTCCTTTTGCTTGAGCTCCTTCTGCTCCGGCGTCTCGGCTTCGGGTGCTTCGTTGCCGCTCGGGGTCGTCAGGGACGCAAGCACGATTTCCCCGTCGTCGTCCGTGAACCCACCGTCGGCGTCGTCGTCGAAGAATGACGCGTCGTCGAACGTTTCCTCGCTCGTCGCGGACACCTCGATGACCTCCCCGCCAGGCAGGGGCGGCGTGTCGGGCAGCAGCTTGACGCCGACCTTTCTGATCTTGTCGCCGGTCTGCGCATCGACGACGGCGAGCGCGACAATTTCCACAACGGCTTTGACGAGACCAAGGTCGGTCTCCTCGTACTCGTCTTGCGGGACGTCGCGCGGCTCGTCCTCAGGCGTCGACGTCACCGGCACGCTGGTGTGTGGCGTATCCTCATCGGGCGTGTTTTCCGTCGGCGTCTCTTCGTGCGGAACATCCCTCGGCTCATCCGTCGTCTCCGGGACCGAAGCGACGGGCACCTCTTTCGGGGTCTCTTCACGCGGGACGTCGCGCGGCTCGTCGGAGTCCTGGGGCTGGTCCTTCGGAACCGAGGCAACCGGGACATCGGGCCGCGGCACATCGCGGGGTTCCCCGTTGTCGCCGTGGTCCGTCACGCGAGGCGTGGCCTCGTCGTAAATTTCCTGCTCGTTCACATAATAGGTGGTGCCGACGCAGACCTCAGGAACTTGAACCGCGATCCGCACGGTCTGGGGCTCGTCGGGAAATGTCAGCGCGGTAAGCGTTCCATCCCCGCACCGCTCAGGGTCGAATTCGAGGCTCGATATATCGTCGTACTCGTCGTCATAGTCCTCGTCGTACTGATCATCCGCCCCCTTTTCCAGAGTGGTACCCTGCTTGTCGCCTCGCATCCGCTCGAACATGCGGCGGAGGTCCGACTTGCTGAACTTGAATCGAAGATTTGCCCGCCGGAACTCGCGGTTCGCCTTCTCCTTGGCCTCACGGTATCTCTGAATCTCGCCGCTACCGAAGCGTTGGGACGCGATCTCCATGTCCTTTTTCAGCTGTTTTTTGGCATCGTAATATCTCTTGTTGTTCTTCTTGTGCTCCTCCTCAGCCTTCTTTAGTTCCTCGCGCCATTTGGCGGTGTCCTTTTTGTTGCAAAACAGATTCTCGATTTTCTTCTTTGAACGCTCCCGGGCCTGCCTCGTAGCCTCTATGTCTCCTTCGTCGCTTTGTATGATCTGCACAAAGTCGTCTTTGTTTGCAGTTCTCGATTCTATCTCGTGCCGAACCTTGTGAAGCTCGTCTCTAACCTTCTCGAGCTTCGTCCTCACCGCTTGTTCTTCCTTGGAGCCGGCATCGGTCTCGCGGAGCTGTTTGAGAAGTTCCGTTTCCTTCTCCACCCCGCTTCGCCGTTCTTTGTCGAGACGCTTCAGCGAGTCTTGGTTGCGCGCCTCTCCGACATTCGAGCTGGACCCATTCTCCGACTGGGCCATTGCGGGCGAGGGACCTCCGGCGATCGCGGCGGCCATGCAGATTGCGAGAATGAGCGCGGCGAGGCCGGGGCGCTCCGACCGTTGCGGTCTTGGTGACATCGTCCTGAACATTGAATCGACCTCCCCATGGGCGTTGCCTCGCCCACTCTATGCGTT
Source organism: Hyphomicrobiaceae bacterium (assembly GCA_020637815.1). Classification (GTDB taxonomy): domain Bacteria; phylum Pseudomonadota; class Alphaproteobacteria; order Rhizobiales; family Methyloligellaceae; genus Methyloceanibacter. The sequence continues at coordinate 1,185,149 of JACKJS010000001.1, forward strand.
CGCTCCCTAAAATTCGGCTCGGAAATTAGCGGATTGCCCAGAACTGGAGGCTCGGTCGGAGCGACCTCTGCGCGATCCGTGGGCGCGTCGGCAAGCCCGCTGCCAAGCCTCGTCACGTCGACTGCCAAAGTCGCGTACGAATGCAAGCGTCACCATGTCCGTCTCCCCAAGATCGCAGGCGTCGGAAACACCGGGATCGGCTGAGTCACGGAACCAGCGTTCAGGGTACCCCCTTTGGGAGGAACCGTCCATCCGACCTGCAGTCCGCCGACCCAACGTTGCCGGCCCCGATCGGCGCGCACGTCTGCTGTGGGTCAGAAGCGGACATAGGGGTCCGAATTGGCGGCGTCTGATTAGCACCTCTGAGCCGACATTGCCGACCTTGGGCTTGATGTTGGCCCAATCCCATAGGGAGACACCTGTGGATGGGAATCACGAATCACCTGCCGATGGCAGGTCCGGTTTCCGAAGCCGTCGAAGCCCAATCTCTCTTAATAGCACCTCACCGGGGTGCACCGAGTTCTGCCTTTGGTAGTGAATGCTCGGTCCCTTCGTGACAATCGATCTAATCGCGGCCTCTTTATTCTCGTGTATCGCGGCGCGAAGACGGGCTGGGACCTGCCAGGTTCAGCCAACCGGGCAGCTTTTGAGGAACTCGTTGTGGCGCTTCAGTCGTATTGGATGCGAGTCTCTCCGCAGTTTCCCTGGGTCGAGGACATCACCGTTATCGGCGTGGACCTGACAAAAAGGTGCCTAGAGAGATTCAGGGCCGAGCGAGGTTCACAATAGACGGGGGTGGCTTGAGTGCCCTTTTGATGCGGCCGTGCCCGACTAGGTGTCAGTCGATTCAGAACTTCGGCACACATCATGATGCTAGGACGATGGTGAGACCATCTGGTCCTCGCAGAGTGTGATCCCCGAAATCGGCCTGTAGAGAAAAAGCGCGGGAAACACCCCTGCTCGCGCAAAGGCTGGCGTCTCTCTACACCCATTCCGCAGAACCGCCGCCAAGTAGTGGCGCACTTCCGCGGTTCTTCGGCGCCGTTTGGTGAGTGTCTCGAGAGAGCGAGCGATGCCACGACTACGTGGCTGGGGCGCCAGGATTCGAACCTGGGATCACGAGACCAAAACCCGTTGCCTTACCGCTTGGCCACGCCCCATCGCGCTTTGGAAGAAACCGCTCTACGGCCCGGCGAACCACACGACTCGACGGACGGTCTTGCCTTAAGAGAGCGGGCTGCCGTCCTACCAATATCAGGCCGGTTCGGCAATGGCTGGGCGGGAATGAGCCCAAAAAACTTTCCGCCAAATGCGCCCTACTCCTTGTTGCGGGCACGGCGTGCGCCGTCTATATACGGTCCCTCTTCCAGCCAAGGCGGAGTGTAGCGCAGCCTGGTAGCGCACCTCGTTCGGGACGAGGGGGTCGCAGGTTCAAATCCTGCCACTCCGACCAGCCTTATCAATAGGTTAGGTCTCGCCGCTGGTACCCTTGCCCGCAATCCTGACCGCAAACGATCCCTCCTGGGCGCGCACGGGCTTGAGCACGGGAAACCCGTGCTCAAGCGATCGCTTTGCGACAGCGCATGCAAGAAGAGCCAGACACGTAACGTCGACTTAGCGCTGCCGCTGAAGAGGCTCCATCGCCGCGGCGGTCTTGGCCAGGCGCGTCAGGTTGACGAATTCGCTGCGATAGCCGTAACCGTCGGCGCCGCGCGCTCCTTCGGCAAGCGCCGTCGCGTCGTCGATGGACCATGTGCCGGTGTATTTTCCGCCTTTGAGGATTTGGCCGAAGCCGGCGACGGCCGCGGCAAAGCGCGCATCGTCGTCGGCAGCGGATATTGACGACACCTCGTTCGCGCCGGTCACGGGCGTGGTGATCAGTTTGCTCATGTCGCCGTCCGGCTGCTTGTAGCGGATCTTGACGAAGGCATATTCGCCGTCCGCGCCGGTTGCCTTCTCGGACGGCTGATAGCGCAGATTGTCGATACGCCGTCCATTCGAACCCGCAGGGACGATTTCATAGAGCGCTGTCACGGTATGACCGGCGCCGATCTCGCCGGCGTCTACCTTGTCGTTGTTGAAGTCCTCCCGCTTCAGCATGCGCGTCTCGTAGCCGATCAGCCGGTACTCGGAAACGGCCGCCGGATTGAACTCGATCTGGATCTTCACATCCTTGGCAATGGTTTCGAACGTGCCGCGAACATCGTCGACGAGCACTTTGCGCGCTTCGGACAGCGTATCGATGTAACTCGCATTGCCGTTGCCGTTCTGGGCCAGCGCCTGCATGAGCGCGTCGTTGTAGTTCCCCGCCCCGAAGCCGAGCACCGAGAGCGAGACGCCGGAGTCGCGCTTCCGCGACACGAAGTCCTTCAACGCCGCCGTGTCCGAGATCCCGACATTGAAGTCGCCATCCGTGGCGAGGATCACGCGGTTGATGCCGTCGACTTTGTTGGCTTCAGCGAGCGCATAGGCCTGGCGGATGCCCTCGCCGCCAGCGGTCGATCCACCCGCCGAGAGCTTGTCGAGAGCCGCCGAGATCTTCGCGGCCTCCGAGACTTTCGTCGGCTCCAGAACAGTCCCCGCCGATCCCGCATAGGTGACGATCGATACGGTGTCGTCCGGATCGAGCGACGTGAGCAGCATCTTGAAGGCATTGCGCAGGAGCGGCAGCTTGTCCGGCGCCTGCATCGAGCCCGACGTGTCGATCAGGAAGACGAGATTGGCGCGCGGCTTCGCCGCCGCCGGAGGCACGTAGCCCTTGATACCGATGCGCATCAGCTTGCTCGCGCTGTTCCACGGCGTCGGCATGATCGAGACATTCGCTTTGAACGGCGTGTCGAGATTGTCGGGCGCCGCGTAGTCGTAGGGGAAGTAGTTCACGTACTCCTCGACCCGAACGGAGTCCGCAGGAGGGAGCACGCCATCCTTCAGGCGCGCGCGCATGAAGGCATAGGACGCGGTGTCCACGTCGATGGAAAACGTCGAGACAGGATCTTCCACGGCGACCTTAACCGGATTCTGGTCGAACGCCTCGAACCGGTCACGGCCCTGATCGCGATAGATGGGCGCCGGTATCTCGGCGACCGTGCCCATTGGCGCGACGCCTTGGTAATTCCCTGCCGCCCGCGGGATCGGCGATGGCTGAGGCGGTGCGGCTGCTACGTCCTCTTCTTGCGGCGAGGGCATCGCGTCACGGCGCGCGCGGCTGCGCTGCTTCGGCACGGACTCGAGGTTCTTCGCCGCGTCCAAGGGCGCCGGCTTCGTGAGCGGCGGCGAAACGTCGTCGTCGAGATCGAACAGATCCGGCCGGATATTGTGCGTCGAGATCACGGCGAGAGTCAGCACGGCAAGGCTTGCGCCGGTGGCCACCACCGGCGACCAGTTCCAATTCGAAGGTTTCAGTGCGGTCATGATCGAGCTCCAGATTGCCGACAGCCCCATGCCGTCGCTGGAGTTAGGACGCATCCCGGCGGCCATTCCTTGGGCTGTGCTCGTGTTTTTTTTCGCAAAGCCTTCCATGGCACGCGCCAGCGCCAGCACCTTCGCATCGGGGCCGGGCGGCGGTGGATCGCTCTGGAGCGCCTCTTTGAGCTTGTCGAAATTATCGGTCATCGGTCGTCGTCCGCCATCTGTTTCAGTCCCTTGCGCAGCTCGTGCATGCGCCAGGAGACGGTGGATTCCTTCACGCCGAGAATGTCGGCCACCTCGGCGTGACTGAGCTGTTGGGCAAGCACGAGAACGGCCGTTTCCCGGATGTCCTCCGAGTAGCGCGACAGCATCTCGAAGACCCAATCCATCTGCGCGTCCCGCTCCGCGTCGGCCGCCCGGCGCAGGTCCTCGGTCGCCGCGAACTCAGCGGTTGCGCGCGAACCGCTTGCCTGACGGCGCACTCGATCCCGGCATGCATTGACGACCACCCGGTAGAGCCAGGTGCTGAACCGGGCATCGCCACGAAACCCGCCGAGCCGGTCGACTAGACCGACGCAGACATCTTGCGCGATGTCCTCAGCATCCGGGCGGTTGGCTGTGAAGCGGTAGGCCAGACGAAAAATACCGTCATAGTGGCGCACCAACAGGGCGCGAAAGGCCTCGGCGTCTCCCGCCGCGGCCCGCTCCGCCAGTTCGTTATCCCCGGTCGGCATGCGCATGTCGGAAGGTTAGACGACCCGGACGCCGACTTCCTTGGCGGAGATCGAAAAAAATTTGTGCCGAGAGGATCGGCGGCACCGAGTGGAACGCGCTACGGCGTCTGCGCGGGCTGCCAGGTGTCGTCGGGAGAGAACGAGTCGATCTTGCTGGCGATCTCCTCGGTATCGTCGCCGAGGTCCTTCTCCAGCACGACACTGTCCTGGCTGACGATGAAGGTCATGATGCCGGAATTGCCGTACTCGGCCGGATAGGCAATCAGCGCGAAGCCTCCCGTCATGCGGCCGTCGCTCACATAATCGCGCGCACCGCCTTCCGCCCCCTCACCCTGGCTACGCAGAATGCGGAAGTAGTAGCCGTGATAGGGGATCGGCTTCACGCCGTCTGGCGCATAGCCTTCCTCGGCGATCTCGGCGAACTTCTTGGTCAGGGGGCTTTGCGCCTCACCCTCTTTCGGCGGCCAGAACAGGCCGTCTTTGTTGCCGGGCGAGCTGACGATGCGCTGCGCGAACGCGGGCGGCTGTTTCCCGTCCACATCGAGCGCGGCGTATTTCTCTTGTGCGCCGACATAGCCTCGTGCGGCCTCGATGGCGGATAGTTCGTTGCGGCCGATGCGCCGAATGAGGATCTCCTCGAGGCCCGCTTCGGTGTCGAATTCCCACTTGCCGCCGTCCGTCTTCACAACGGGAATTGGAAAGGGCCAGTCATCGTCGCCGAGGAGCAGAACGGCGAAGTCGTCGCCTTCCGTCTCCAGCTTGTGACTCTTGTCGTAGGCCGCCAGGAACCCGGAGCGGGCGTTCTTGTCGGCCACTTCATCCCCGGAACTGATGACCTCCTCGCCGTCCGGTCCAAGGATTTCCAGCAGCTTGTCCGTATCGCCAGCGCGCGCCGCGCCGATGAGCGCCTCGATCGCGGCCTCTGGACTTTCGTACTGATCCTCGGCCTGCGCCGGAACGCAAGTCAGCAGGAGCGCTGCGCCGAACAGCGCGTGGCTCAATTGTCGAACTATCGGCATGCCATCCACCAATATTGGTTGTCACTCATTGCTCTTGTCTGGAGTTAGCGGCGCCGGCCGCCGGCCGCACGGCCACCTCCGCCGCCACGTCCTCTTGAAATATCACGGTGTCCCGCGCTCGCATGGCCGCGCGCCGATGCCTTGCGCGCCGCCGAACCGCTTTCCTTCTTGAACGCGTTTCCGCTCGGCTGGCTCTTCGGTTTACTGGCCGCAGGCTTGCTGACGGACGGCTTCTTGGCGGCGGGCTTGTTCACGGACGGCTTCTTGACATCCGGCTTGTTGATCGAAGGCTTGTTCACCGACGGCTTGTTGGGGCCGGCCTTGTTCTTCAGATTGGCTTGGAGATCGCCAGCATTCGGACGCTTTGCACCTCCGGCATTGGGACGATTGCCGCCGCCCGCGCCCGGGCCATTGCCGTTACCGGGACGCTTATCCGCGAGGTTTCCACCGCCCGGCTTTTTCAAACCAGCCTCGATGTCGCCGACCGAGGGACGCTTGCCGCCCGCATTCCCCGGCAGCTTGCCGCCGGCATTGCCTCCGCCGGGGCGGCCGTTCCCACCGCCGGGGCGCTTGTCGGCGAGATTTCCGCCACCCGGCCTTTCAAGCCCGGCTTCGATGTCGCCAACCGTCGGCCGGTTTTGTCCGCCATTGCCGGGACGCCGGTCGCCGAGGTTTCCGCCCCCTGGCCGTTTGTCGCCGAGGTCGCCGACCTTGTTCCCAACGTTATTCCCAACCTTGTTGCCAACGTTGTTGCGGTCGATCTGCGTGTTGCTGAATTTGTTCCGGACGTCCGCGTTGTTGTACTGCACGCCGCGCCGATGTTCGGCGTTGTGTTCCCATTTCTGGGCGTTGACGTTGTTGCGGTTGATCGTGTTGCCGCTGATGTTGCGGTTCACGTTGACGTTGATGTCATTCCGGCCCCAGTTGAGGTCGTCGCCCCAAATCGCATTGCCGATGGCGAAGCCGGCGCTCCACACGAGCCCGGTCGCCAGTGCGCTGCCGAATGCGTAGCCGGGCGGCGGCGGGAAGTAATAGGGTTCGTAATTGGGGTAAGGCCATGAGCCGTAAACGACCGAGGGCTCGTAATACGGGACATAAACCGTCTCGGGATTGGTCGGCTGGATCGCGATCACGTCTCGAGTCTGCGGTGCGCCCTGCGAGGTCGCCTGCCCTCCGTCGGACGCACCGTTCCCATTCTGGATCACGGTTTGCGTCACGGTTACGGTCTGCTGGGGATTGGATTCGAGCTTGCCGTTCTCTTTTGCTCGTGCACGCAGAGCCTGAACCGCATCCATGACATCGGATTGCTGAGCCAGAACGGCATCGCCGAGTTTCTGGGTCCAGTCGAGATCCTTGTTCATCATCTCGAGCGCGTCCGGCACGGCGACGAGATCCTTGATGCTGTCGTCCCAGTTCTGGTCAGCCAGCGCTTCTTGCAGCGCGTCGCCCTTCAGCTCCTTGTTCTTCTGGTACCAGCGATCGGCTTGCACGATCTCCAACGGATACGTCGAAGCGATCATGACGTTGGCAAGGAGCGGATCGGGATAGAGCGCGATCGGCGCCACGAGCTGCTCGAGCTCAGCCTCGCTGAGGAGATTTTCGTCCTGCGCCGTCTCCGGCGAGGTGTCCGCAGCGGACGCGTCCGTTGCCGGTTCGGCCTCTCCAGCCGTCGCTCCGCTCTGCGTGTCTTCCGCAAAGGCCGCACCTTGCACACAAAGAGCGAAAACCAGAGCCACGGGGATCATGAACAAACGCATTGTCGAACCTATCATCGTTTCACTTGCCGCTCTTTGTCCGATCTGAACCGCTGCGCGGCTGCACGAGGCCTCTTTGCAGGAACGCGGCGTCCGGGCTTGGCCTAGGACGGCTTGTTCCGATTGTAAATTCACTTTCGGGCGAACCGGAATGCGGCCCATTCCTCCTGACGGAAATATGGCGGACGCCCATGTGGTCTCATCGGGTCCGCTGCAACAGTGCCGCGCGCCGAACGGGCCCGGTGAAGTGTTCATCCGGCACCCGCAATCTGCCGGAATCCAGTCATACTTTGCGCAAAAACCGGTGAAAGGTTGGCGGCAATCAAGGAAATGCGCCTCACCGGCCATTCTGCTATCGTCCCGCGTCTCCACGAGATTACGTCGCGCAGACTGAGTTTCAAAAGCCCAAGAATTCCGAACACCCGAGACGGTCGCAGTTCATTTAAGACATCGCCCTCATCATGTCCGCGGAACTTGCATTCAATCGAAGTGTCGATGTCGATTACGGCGTGGCCGAAGAGGTCGCGCCGGGCGTGCGGCGCATCGTGGCCAACAATCCCGGTCCTTACACCTTTCTCGGAACCAACACCTATGTCGTCGGGACCGATGACGTCGCGATCATCGACCCAGGCCCGGTGGACGACGCCCATCTCGAATCCATGGCTCAGGCCACACGGGGGCGGCGCGTCAGCCATATCCTCATTACTCATAGCCACCGCGATCACTGCGACGGGGCGCTGCCCTTGCAGCAGCGTCTCGGCGGCGAAATCGTCGCCTTTGGACCCACCGGCACGCAACGCGGCGCGGTCGCGCCCGGTCTTGGCGACGGCTTCGTGGATTCCGCCTTCACGCCCGACATCCCGGTGTCCGACGGCGACACGATCAAAGGGCGCGGCTTCACCCTCGACGTGCTGCACATGCCCGGACACGCACCCGATCATTTGTGCTTCGCTCTTGTCGGAAAGCGGACCGTCTTCACCGGCGATCATGTGATGGGTTGGAATACGACGGTCATCGCGCCGCCCGAGGGCAGCATGGCCGATTTCCTCGCTTCGCTGGAACGCCTGGCGCAACGGCACGACAAGGTGTTCTTCCCCGGTCACGGCGGGCGCATCGAAACGCCCCGGCGCGTCGTGCGCGCCTATATGACCCACCGCATCTGGCGTGAGCAGACGATCCTCGCCTGCATCGACGAGGGCGTCGGCACGATCCCGGCCATTGTGGCCAGACTCTATGGCGGCCTCGATGCGGATCTGAAGGTCGCCGCAGCCTTGTCGGTACTCGCCCATCTGGAATTTCTGATCGCGCGGGGCTTCGTCTCGGCCGAAGGGTCGAACGACGGACTTAGCGCGTTCTATATTCGCGCCGCTTCCGGGGCTGCCGCTTCTGCTTCTTCTTAACGTCCTTTGCGGGCGCGGCGACCGGCTCTTCCTTCTTCTCGGCGGCATTCTGCTCGAGCACGGTTTTCTCGCCCTTCTCGAGCGCCGTGTTGACCTCTTCGTAGAAGGCGCGGACACGCTCGGCGTTGGTTCCGAAATCGTGCTTGCCGTAGCGCGACGCGGAGCGGATATCGATCACGGCGGACGTATCGTCGCCTTTGACCCGCACCACCACGTCGTCGGTGAAGCCCATGATCATGGTGCTGTCGGTCGCTTCGATCCGGCCGACGCCGCTCTCGCCGGGCGCTTCCTCAGCCACTACGTTCCAGCCGAGCTGTTTCATGGCTTCGGCGACGACGGTGAATACCGCCGCTGCGGGGCGGTCCACCACCATAGGTCCAATATCTGGATAAGCCTCGGCCTGAAGCTCGATCACCTCCGGCGATTGCGGTACGAGCGGATTGGCGTCACGCGGCCGCTGTTCGAGAAGCACCGTGAACTGCAGCGGATCGGCCGGCGAGGTCTCCACATCGTTGAGGCGCGGCAGCAAATAGGCCTTCGATAGGAAGAAGACCGGGAGCGCCAGCCCAATCAGACCGACGATGAGGGCCGCGAAGTCGTTGCCTGCCCCTGTCTGTCCGCTGAACCAAATGCGCACCAGCGATACGACTGCGATGAAGACAGCGAGCGCGAGGCCCGCGATGGCGACGCCGATGAGATTGATGGCGGCGGGCGTGCTGAGGTCGAAAAAGCGGTGCAGCAACGCCGTGAGAATCAGGAGCTGGAGGAAGAACACGGCGATCCGGCGCGCCCATTTGGCCTCACGCGCTTCCTTCACCACGTAGCGTGCGGTCGCATAGCGTTCGATCGTGTCTTCCGCAGTCACGTTATCTCATCCTCATGCCCATCCCCGCTGGACGGCATTCTATCCGTGAATGCCCGGAAATAGCACAGCATAGCTCACGGATTGAGGCGCGTTTTGGTCCAGGGCGCATCGGGCTCCGTGCGGCGGAACACGATCCGGTCGTGAAGACGGTAGTCTCCGTTCTGCCAGAACTCGATTTCCACCGGGCGGACCCGAAAGCCGCGCCAATAGTCCGGCCGCGCGATCTCGCGCCCTTCGAACTCCGCAGTGTACCGCGCCACGGCCTTTTCCAATACGGCACGGCTCTCGAGCGGCCGGGATTGCTTCGACGCCCAGGCGCCAATGCGGCTTTGCGGGTGACGGGTTGCGAAATAGGCGTCTGCTTCGGCATCCGTCACAGGCTCGACAAGCCCGCGCACGCGAATTTGGCGGCCGAGGCTCTTCCAGAAGAACAGCAGCGCCGCCTTGGCGTTGGCTGCCAGTTCTCCGCCCTTCGCGCTCTCGCAGTTCGTGTAGAACACGAAGCCGCGCTCGTCCGCGCCTTTCAAGAGAATCATCCGGACATTCGGGAGCCCGGACGAATCGGCCGTGGCCAGAGCCATGGCTTCCGGATCGCAAGGTTCGGATTTTTCGGCGTCGGCCAGCCACGTCCGAAACAGATCGAATGGATCTTCGGCGGCGGTGAAGTCTTGATTGTCCGTCATATTTTGCCTGTCACCCGCCCCTCTACACGCGGCGAAAAACTTCCCGCCACGATACGGGCATTTACGATTTCCTCACCCTGATAGGCCAGGATCGTTCGTGTTGATAGAGGGCGCGGGGGGAATTCAGTAGCCGCGTCACAGTTTGGGGACGGTTTGTTATGCGTACGTTCCAGTGGAACGCCCCTATCGTGGGGGCGGGGGCTCTCGTGTTGTGTGTATTGCTCCCCGCCCTCGTTCCTCTCAAGGCAGAGGACAGAGGGGCACAAGTGGTGGTGCCGGTCACCAAGACCGCGCCGGCCGAAACGTCCAGGGACACGAAGAGCTCCCTGACGGAACTCAAAAGCCATCTTGATCGTTCAGATAGGGCAGTCGCTCTCCGGGCTTTGCAAATGGCCCTCACGGAGCTCGGCGACGGAGTGACCCTCGTGTGGCGGCGTCCTGAGAGCCGTCTCACGGGCCGGGTAAAGCCGGTCTCCGCGTTCCGCGACGAGGACGGGCGTCTGTGCCGCACCGTGATCTATTCGCTGACGCGGGGCGGGAAGGAAAACGAGGTCGAAGGCGTCGCGTGCCGGTCGGCGGACGGCCGCTGGGCCATCGCCGGCTAGAAAGACGTCCAAGAGGGCTTTCCATGTCTGAGAGTTACGTGACCACCGAGTCCCCTTCGCCACGTCTTGGCAAGACGGACGCGCCCGCGCAGCCGGGCAATCCGCGCTTCACGCCGCTGCGCTCCAATATTGTACCGCGAGACCGCGCACCCGCCACCGACCGGGAAGAGACGTTGTCCCAGCTCGTGCCGGTTCGACGCCGCCAGAACTAAGACTCGCCCCCCATCGCACCGGGCTGGCCCTTTCGGAGGAGGCGAAAGCCCTTTCGGCAGAGCCAGCCCGGTGTATAAGAAGCCCCCAGATCATCCGAAGGAGGGCTCATGGCGGGCGCTGGAAATCTCATGGCGGGAAAGCGCGGCATCGTTTTCGGTGTCGCCAACAATCGCTCGATCGCTTGGGGCATCACCAAGGCCGTTGTCGGCCAGGGCGCGGAAGTCGCTCTGACCTATCAGGGCGATGCGTTAAAGAAACGCGTTGAGCCGCTCGCCGCCGAAGCCGGCGCGAAGCTCGTCCTGCCATGCGACGTCACCGATAGCGCTTCCATGGACGCGGTCTTCGCCGCCATCGAGAAGGAATGGGGCGGGCTCGACTTCCTCGTCCATGCCGTCGCCTTTTCCGACAAAGACCAGCTCGACGGCCGTTATGTGGACACGACGGAAGACAACTTCGCCAAGACGATGTTGATCTCCTGCTATTCCTTGACCGCCATGGCCAAGCGCGCCGAACCGCTGATGAAGGACGGCGGCTCGCTGCTGACGCTCACCTATTACGGCGCCGAAAAAGTCATGCCCCATTACAACGTGATGGGCGTCGCCAAGGCCGCGCTGGAGACGAGCGTGCAATATCTCGCCGCGGATCTCGGCAAGAACAATATCCGCGTCAACGCCATCTCCGCCGGTCCGATCAAGACGCTGGCCGCGTCCGGCATCTCCGACTTCCGCTACATTCTGAAGTGGAACGAGTATAACTCGCCGCTCCGGCGCACCGTTTCCATCGACGATGTGGGCGGCGGCGGGCTGTATCTCTTGTCGGATCTATCCTCGGGCGTGACCGGCGAGGTCCTGCATATCGATGCAGGCTATCACGTGGTCGGCATGAAGAACGAAGACGCGCCCGACATCTCCGTGGCGAAGGATTAGGGCGGGACGCATCCCGCCCCGTTCATTCAGATCGAGCGCTAGACCTTGCGGAACACCGCGCCGGCCACGGAGCGCGGACGTTCGCGCACGCGGCCGCCGTCATTGCCGGAGCGCACGACCCACTGGCCGTCCTTGGTCTTGCCCGTGATCAGGCCGACATGATGAGACCAGACCGCGACGGCGCCGACACGCGGGCCGTTCAGGGGCCGCCCGCGTTTGGCCCAGTTCCGCGCCAGATTGTATTCCGGACCGCCACCGAGCTGGGTGCGCATATACCAGCCGCACCAGCGCGAAGGCCGGGGCCCGACACTGTGGCGCCCCGCACTGTCCGGTTTGACGAGGGTCTTGGTGGCCTTCGTGCTCGCAGCCGCCTTTGCGAAGGGCCCCGGAAAAGCCGCGGCAGGCGTGAGCGGCAACGCGCTCGACAGAAAGATAACAGTCAATGTCAGCAGACACGCATGCAGCGCACGCATCGGCGACTCCTTTTTCGGTTGTGTCTTGGGAAGGGTGCGGCGGGCGAAGGTTCAAGCCGGCCGGCGCGAAACCCGCGCATGGGCGCAAGCTAAGGAAAAATAAGACGAAAGAGGGCTACTGAGGTGGCCCCGATGGGACCATTTCATGGCCGGATAGACGCTTGGGCGAGAAGCGGCTAGAGAAGGATCATGTCGCATAACAGCTTCGGACATCTCTTCCGCGTCACGACCTGGGGCGAGAGCCATGGGCCCGCCATCGGCTGTGTGGTCGACGGCTGCCCGCCCGGCATTCCCCTCACCGAGGCGGATATCCAGGGCTATTTGGATAAGCGCCGTCCGGGCCAATCGAAATACACGACCCAGCGGAAGGAACCCGACACGGTCGAGATTCTATCCGGCGTATTCGAAACCGAAGACGGCGAGCAGGTCACGACGGGCACGCCCATCGCGCTTCAGATTAAGAATGTCGATGCGCGTTCCAAGGATTATGGGGACATCAAGGACAAGTTCCGCCCCGGTCATGCGGACTACACCTATTTGGAGAAATACGGCGTGCGCGATTGGCGCGGCTCGGGCCGGGCCTCGGCCCGCGAGACGGCCACGCGGGTCGCGGGCGGGGCCGTGGCACGCAAGGTCGTGCCAGGCATGCGCGTGCGCGGCGCGCTGGTGCAGGTCGGTCCGCACAAAATCGACCGCGCCAACTGGAATTGGAACGCGGTGAACGAAAACCCCTTCTTCTGTCCTGATCCGGAAGCTGCCGAGACATGGGCGACGTTTCTCGACGAGGTCCGGAAAGCCGGCTCCTCGACTGGAGCCGTGATCGAGATCGTAGCGGATGGCGTGCCGGTCGGCCTCGGGGCCCCGCTTTACGCAAAGCTCGACCAAGACATCTGTTCCGGGCTCATGAGCATCAATGCCGTAAAGGGTGTCGAGATCGGATCGGGTTTCGCTGCCGCTTCCCTGTCCGGCGAAGAGAATGCGGACGAGATGCGGAACGGTCCGCCCGGCTGGCCGACCTTCCTCTCCAACCACGCCGGCGGCATCCTCGGCGGCATCTCCACGGGCCAGCCCGTGGTCGCGCGCTTTGCGGTCAAGCCCACCTCGTCGATCCTCAATCCGAGGAACACGATCGACAAGAACGGCAACGACACGGAGGTCGTCACCAAGGGACGGCACGATCCGTGTGTCGGCATCCGCGCCGTGCCCATCGGCGAGGCCATGGTCGCCATCGTCCTGGCCGACCACTATCTGCGTCATCGCGGCCAGACCGGCCAAGACGCCGCGCAAGACATCGATGCGAATCTGGAATGGCTCCCGAACGAATCGTCATCCTGACCGGCGCGGGCCTTTCGGCGGAGAGCGGGCTCGGCACGTTTCGCGGAAAAGGCGGGCTTTGGGACGAATACGATCTCGAAGAGGTCGCGACGCCGGAAGGCTTTGCCCGCAATCCCGTGAAGGTGCACGACTTCTACAATATGCGCCGCCGCTGGCTGCGCGAGGCCTGCCCCAACGCTGCCCATTTCGCCCTCGCCAAGCTCGAGCGCGAGCACAGCGGCGAGGTCTTGATCGTCACCCAGAACATCGACCCGCTGCATGAGGCAGCCGGAAGCAAGGCACCGATCCATATGCATGGCGAGTTGGCCAGCGCGCTTTGCGCTTATTGTTGCGCGAGCCGCCCCTGGACCGAAGACCTCTCGCTCGCGACGGACTGCCCGGCTTGCGGCGAGTCCGGCTATATGCGCCCCGATGTCGTGTGGTTCGGCGAGATGCCGCGCGAGATGGAGCGGATCTATGCAGCGCTGGCCAAGTGCGACCTGTTCGTCTCCATCGGGACCAGCGGCACAGTCTACCCTGCGGCGGGCTTCGTCGCCGAGGCTCAAGGAGCCGGCGCCCACACGGTCGAGCTCAATCTCGATCCGTCGGAAGGGGCGAGCCTCTTCGCCGAAAAGCACTACGGCGCCGCGACGGAGATCGTGCCTGCCTTCGTGGAGTCGCTGCTAAAGCCCTAACTGCCGGCGGATCAGCGCGTCAAATACGCGACCACTTCCACATGGCTCGAGAACAAGAACTGGTCGACAGGGACGACGCGCGCGATCTCGTAACCGCCATCGACGAGGATGCGAAGGTCGCGCGCCAAGGTTCCAGGGTTGCACGACACCGCCACGAGCCGCTTCACCTTCGACTTGGCCAGTTGCTCAGCTTGCGCGGCGGCACCCGCGCGCGGCGGATCGAAGACCACGGCGTCGTAAGGCTTGAGCTCCTGCCAGCCGAGCGGATCGCGGAAGAGGTCGCGCCGGTGCGAGCGGACCGGCTTCAGCTTGGGCGTATGCCGCGCGGCATCGACGAGAGCTGTCAGTGCCGCGGCGCTTTCCTCATAGGCATCGACGGCCGCGCGCTCAGCCAGCGCGAAGGTGAACGTGCCGAGCCCCGCGAACAGATCCGCGACGTGCTTCGCCTTGCCGACGCCTTCGCGCACGAGCGCGGTCATCTCGTCTTGGGCGGCTGGCGAAGCTTGGAGAAACCCGCCTGGCGGCAGCCGGACTTCCGCCTTGCCAAGATGCAGCATGGGCGGTGCGAGCATCACGGTCTCGTCGCCCGCGGTGATGCGCGCCAGCCCAAACGCGGCCGCTTCGCCCGCGAGTTTCGCCAACGCCGCCTCGGGCGGGCGCACGCCCTCCACCACCACATCGAGCCCGGTGTCTGTCTCGGTGATGGCGACACGGGCCTCATGCTTGCCGCCGAGCAGCAGCGCCAGCATCGCTTTCAAGGTCGGCAACGCTGCGACGATCTTCGGCGACAGGATGGGGCAGACGTCGATGCCGATCGTGTTGTGCGACCTTGCCCTCCGGTAGCCGAGCACGACATCCTTGCCGCGCCGTTCCAATGCAAAAGTCGCGCGCCTTCGGCTCCCGAGCGGGACGGCGCGACAGGGCTCGACCGGAACAGCCAGGCCTCGCGACCGGAGCGCCTGCACCACGAGGTCCCGCTTCCAGGCAAGATAGGCGTTCATCTCGAAGTGTTGCAGGGAGCAGCCGCCGCATGCACCAAAGTGCGGGCAAACCCGTTCGGCGCGCGCGGGACTGGCATCCAGTACGTCAATCGCTTCAGCGTGCTTTCCGTCCTCCGCGAGATCGGCCCGGACCCACTCGCCCGGCAGCGTGAATGGCACGAACACCGGCCCATCCGAGGTCTCGGCGATCCCGTCGCCTTGGGCACCGAGACGGTCGATGGTCAGCTCAACAATCATTCCGTGCCCCGATCAAATATTCGACATTGCCGCTCCCGCCTGTGATCGGAGACTGAATCACGCCGACCACGCCCCAGCCTAAACCCTGGAGGAAGCCGCGAACGCGCGCGATGGCGCGCTGACGATCCGCCTCATCGCGCACTAGACCGCCCTTCCCGACCGCTTCGCGGCCCGCTTCGAATTGCGGCTTCACCAGCACGGCCAGCCACGCATCCGGCGCGGCGCGGGTCAGCGCCGCCGGCAATGCTTGGGTGAGGCTGATGAAGCTGACATCGGCAACGATGGCCGAGACCGGCTCGGGCACGAGCGCTGCGTCGATGGTCCGCGCGTCGGTTCCCTCCAAGGACACGATACGCGGATCGGCGCGGAGGCTCTCGTGAAGCTGGTCCCGGCCCACATCGACCGCGTAGACCCTAGCCGCGCCGCGCGCCAGCAGTATCTCCGTGAAGCCGCCAGTGGACGCGCCGACATCCAGCGCCACACGCCCCTCCGGCGAAAACTCAAAGGCCTCCAAGGCGGCGGCGAGCTTGAGTGCGCCACGTGAGACATGAGCGTCCGTGCCCGGCGCTAGCGCGAGCACGACATCGTCCGCGATCGTGGCACCGGGCTTGAGCGCGGGCTCGCCCCCAATCAGGACACAGCCCCGGCGCACGAGGTCGGCGGCTCGCGCACGCGACGGCGCCAGTCCCTCCTCCACCAATCGTTGGTCGATGCGCTTTTTTCTGTAGCTGGCCAAATTGCGTTCTCATATGCTCGGCCTGCGACGAGAGTCCTCGCGCAGGTGTTTCGTGAGGCCCGACCTTATTGAGCGATGATG
The DNA here is from genome assembly GCA_020637815.1 of Hyphomicrobiaceae bacterium. GTDB lineage: Bacteria > Pseudomonadota > Alphaproteobacteria > Rhizobiales > Methyloligellaceae > Methyloceanibacter. Next base: position 1,201,293 of record JACKJS010000001.1, read on the forward strand.
CCGTCAGCCGGGATAGCTCGGCTTACCTTACTGACAAATGCGAAGTTCGAAATCGAGACGTGGCAGGCGGCTATGCCGTCTATGCTAGGTCCGTGCTCGAGCCGGGTGAACTCATCGGCGTGTGGAGCGGCCGCATCGTCGGCGCGGACGCGATCGAGGATCTGCCCGACGAGATCCGCCATCATACAGTGCAGATCGAGGAAGCGCTCTATCTCGCCTCGGTCGCGCCGGACGAGCCGCCGGACTACATCAATCACTCTTGCGAACCGAATGCGGGGCTCGACGGGCAAATCGCCATCGTGGCCTTGCGGCGCATCCTGCCAGGCGAGGAAGTGACCATCGACTACGCCATGTGCGATGGGTCACCCTACGACGAGTTCGACTGCGCCTGCGGTTCGACGCTCTGCCGCGGCAAGATCTCGGGCGACGATTGGCGCATGCCCGCGCTGTGGGAGCGCTATGCCGGTCATTTTTCCCCCTACCTTCAGCGGCGCATCGATGTGTTGAAACGCACGAGCCCGCCGCATGCCGCCCTTCAATCCAAGATTATCATTCGAGGGTGAGAACGAATGCTGCTCATTAGCACCTATGTCGCGCCCAGCGGGATCGAGGGGCTTGGCGTCTTCGCGGACGATTTCATATCGGCTGGATCGTTGATCTGGCGGCTCGACGCCAAGTTCGACATCCTTGTTCCGGACACCGAACTCCCGACGCTGCCCCCTCACATGCAAATGTACCTGAAGCGCTACAGCTTCCCGCATCTCGAACTGCCCGGCTACCGCGTGATCGACGTGGACAATGGCAAGTACATGAACCACAGCCTCACGCCGAACACGGACTTCCGCATTTTCGACCGCGGCTATGCGCTGATGGACATTGCCCGGGGCGAAGAGATCACCTGCAACTATCACGAATTCGATCCGGGGTTTGCAGGCTTCCTGACCGGCGAGCCGGAGGCCGCGCTCAATGGGTCCGCAAGCCTTCTGGCTCGATAACGCTCTAAAGGCCCGAGCCGATGCGGCTGTGTCCCGCCGGTGCGGTCTCTCCTGCGGCTGCCTGCCGGGTTTGCCAAGCGCCTGCGACTGAACTAAGCAGGTGCAGCCTGTATTCCCGCCGGAGCGTTCCATGATCGAGCGACGCCTGCCAATTGGTCTGTTTCTCGCCGTTCTGATGATCGGTGCCGCGCTTCCAAGCCGCCCCGCGCACGCGACGGACTTTTGGCAAGCGAAGACGAGCGGTGGCTTCGTGACGCTGCGCTATGGGCCACCCGACGAGCGGGAAAAGCCGGTGTTCCTGCTGTCCTGTTTGAACGGCGTCGGAATTGCCGTCCTGTCGGTCTATACGGACTTCCCGGAGAATCAGCCCGGAGACGCAATCACGATCAACTTCAGCGCGGGCGGCCAAACGGCGCCCGTGGCCGGCGAGACGGCCGCCGAGGACGGCACCGGCATTATCTATGCGGAGGCCGGCGACATCGCCGTTACCCCTATACTCAAGATCCTAAAGGAGAAGGGGACGGTGACGATGACATCGGGCGCGAACACCGTCGACCTCTCGGCGAATGGCCGCGCCGAGGCTGCTGCCGAATTCTCGAAGGATTGCACGCTCGACTAAGCGCGCTGGGCCGCGTCCGCCTTTTCGTTCTTGCCGAGTGCCGTGAAGACGGCTTTCACGATCCCGTCCGCATCGAGCCCCGCGCTCGCATACATGGCAGCTGGTTTGCCTTGGTCGATGAAGCGGTCAGGCAGGACCAGCGTCCGAACCTTGAGGGACCCGTCCAACAGACCGTCGGCGGAAAGCTGATGAAGCACATGGGCCCCGAATCCGCCCGCGGCCCCCTCCTCGACGGTAATGAGCACCTCGTGGTTCTTGGCGAGATCGCGGATCAACGAGACATCGAGCGGCTTTGCGAAGCGCGCGTCGGCGACCGTCGTCGGCAGTCCGAACCCGGAAAGTTCGTCCGCCGCCGCGAAGCATTCGCCAAGCCGCGCGCCGAAGGACAGGAGCGCCACGGCGGAACCTTCGCGTACGATGCGGCCTTTTCCGATTTCGAGCGGCGTACCCCGCTTGGGCAGCGGCACGCCGGAACCATCGCCCCGCGGATAACGGAAGGCCGTGGGACGATCGTCGACCGCCGCGGCCGTCGCCGTCATATGCATGAGTTCGGCTTCGTCGGCGGCCGCCATGACGATCAGGTTCGGCAGGCAGGTTAGAAAGGCCGTGTCGAACGAACCCGCATGGGTGGGACCGTCGGCCCCGACGAGGCCAGCGCGGTCGATAGCGAAGCGCACCGGCAGCTTCTGCACCGCGACGTCGTGCGCCACCTGGTCGTAGGCGCGCTGAAGAAACGTCGAATAGATGGCAGCGAACGGCTTGTAGCCTTCGGCCGCCAGTCCGGCCGCGAAGGTCACCGCATGCTGTTCGGCTATACCGACGTCGAAACAGCGATCGGGAAAGACCTCGCCGAACTTGTCGAGCCCCGTGCCGGACGGCATGGCCGCCGTGATGGCCACGACTTTGTCGTCCGCGCGCGCTTCCTCGATCAGCGCGTTGGCGAACACTTTCGTGTAGCTCGGCGGACCGCCCGGCGCGGCCTTTTCCTGGGTGCCGGTGACGACATTGAAGCGGCTGACGCCGTGATACTTGTCGGCCGATTCCTCGGCCGGGCCGTAACCCTTGCCCTTCTGCGTGACCACGTGAACCAAGATCGGCCCGTTCTGCATCTTCTTCACATTGCGCAGGACGGGCAGCAGATGGTCGAGGTTGTGCCCATCGATGGGCCCGACATAGTAGAAGCCGAGTTCCTCGAAGAGCGTGCCTCCGGTCATGAAGCTGCGGGTGAATTCCTCGACCCGGGCCGCATGGCGCTGCCAGCTATGCGGCAGGACATTGCGCGCGGCTTGCTTCATCCAGCGGCGGAAGCGCCGATAGGTCCCGCCGGAGATCAAGCGCGCCAGATGAGCACTCATGGCGCCGACAGGCGGCGCGATCGACATATCGTTGTCGTTGAGGACCACGATCAGCCGCGAGTCCATGGCGCCTGCGTTGTTCATGGCTTCGTAGGCCATGCCGGCGCTCATGGCGCCATCGCCGATCACCGCAACGACGTTGTTGGCGCCGCCCGACAGGTCGCGCGCGACGGCCATGCCAAGGCCTGCGGAAATCGAGGTAGAGGAATGGCCCGCGCCGAACGGGTCGTATTCGCTTTCGGCGCGCTTGCAGAAGCCGGACAGCCCGCCCGGCTGGCGCAAGGTCCGGATACGGTCGCGGCGGCCAGTCAGGATCTTGTGCGGGTAGCACTGGTGACCCACGTCCCAGATGAGGCGGTCGTTCGGCGTATCGAAGACGTGATGGAGCGCCACCGTGAGCTCGACCACGCCAAGCCCCGCCCCCAAATGTCCGCCCGTGACCGAAACGGCGCTGATGGTCTCCTGACGAAGCTCATCCGCGAGGCGCTTCAACTCGTCGTCGGAGAGCCGGCGCATATCGTCCGGCGTCTGAACCTTGTCCAGCAGTGGCGTAGCGTTTTCGGCGCTCATTCGCTTTCCTGTCGGCGGCTTACGTCAACGACGGACCGCAAAAAATATTTCGTAATATCAGCGCGTTATTATAACTCTATCGGGCCTGCCCCATGCTTGCAACGCCCACGCCAAACTCCAAGATCCGTCCTGCATCGGTCAACCGTTCAGTCCTCCACATCGAGCGGCTCGACGCCTCCCGGCTCTCCGCTCTGACTGAGGGTGATCTTCTCGACGCGCGCCTCCGCGCTGCGCAAGAGCTTATCGCAATGAGCGCGCAGTGCTTCGCCCCGCTCGTAGATCGCGATCGAAGCCTCGAGCGCCACATCGCCTTTTTCCAGGCGATCGACGATGGTCTCGAGCTCCTTGAGCGCATCCTCGAAGCTCATGGCCGAAATGTCGGCAGTGCTGGAAGGTTTAGCCATGGTTTGAATTAGCCGTTTCCGCTCAGCCCCTCAAGCGCCCATCAGCGTCTTGACGTGGATGGCGGCCGAGGACGCAAGCGCCTCGAGGTCGTAACCGCCTTCCAGAGTTGAAACGAGCCGGCCGCCGGAATGTTTCGCCGCGGCTGTCAGCAATTGCTCCGTGACCCAGGCGAAATCCGCTTCCCGCAGCCGGAGTTGCGCCAACGGGTCCCTCAAATGGGCATCGAACCCCGCCGAAACAAGAACGAAATCCGGTGCGAAGGCATCGAGCGCGGGCAGGATGCGCGCCTCGAACGCGGCCCGGAACTCCCGGCCATCGTCTCCAGGGGACAGCGGCGCATTGCAGATGTTGCCGACACCCGTCTCGTCCTTGGCACCCGTCCCCGGGAAAAGCGGCATTTGGTGCGTCGAACCGTAAAACAGGTCCTTGTCGTTCCAGAAGGCCGCCTGGGTTCCGTTGCCGTGGTGGACGTCGAAGTCGATCACCGCGATCCGCTCGGCCCCATGGGCGGCGCGGGCGTGCAGGGCCGCGACCGCGACGGAGTTGAAGAGGCAAAAACCCATGGCGCGGGAGGGTTCCGCATGATGGCCCGGCGGGCGGACGGCGCAGAAGGCATTGTTCGCCGGCCCTCCCGCGACCTGATCGACGGCATGAAGAACAGCTCCGGCCGCCCGCAGAGCCGCCTCCCAGCTTCCGGGCGAGACCACCGTGTCCGGGTCCAGCCAGTTGTGCAGCTCTTTCGGGATCGCGGCCTGTACGGCCTCAACATAGGCTTTGGGGTGCAGCCGCTCGATGGCGGCGAGGTCCGCGAGCGGGGCCTCCTCGCGCTTCAGCCCCGAGAACGCCTCGGCGCCAAGCGCTCCCTCGATGGCGCGCAAGCGATCGGCCTGCTCGGGATGGCCGTATCCGGTGTCGTGGTCGAGGCAGGCGGGATGGGTGAGAAGCAGCGTTGTCATCTTATCCTTGGCGTTTCCGGGGTCATGATACCCTACTTCGCCGAGCGCGATAGCTTGACCTCTCAGGGCGGACAAGCGACATGGATCGTGCCATGCCCGTTGTCCCCGCCACAGATGAGGCCATCGCTCAGGCCGCAGGCGCCCTCGCCGAGGGAGCGATCGTCGCGTTCCCGACAGAGACCGTTTATGGGCTCGGCGCCGATGCCCGAAACGGGACCGCCGTGGCGAAGATTTTCGCGGCCAAGGAACGGCCGCGGTTCAATCCTTTGATCGTGCATGTTCCCGATTTCGCCACCGCCGAAACACTCGTGGCCTTCAATGACGACGCCCGCACGCTCGCGGCGGCCTTCTGGCCCGGCCCGCTGACGCTGGTCGCACCGAAGCGTAAGGATTGCGGCATCGCCGATCTCGTCACGGCCGGGCTCGACTCGATCGCCGTCCGCGTTCCGGGACATCCCGTCGCTCAAGCCCTGCTGAAAACAGCGAAGTGTCCCATCGCCGCGCCGAGCGCCAACCGCTCGGGGCGCATCAGCCCCACGGAGGCAGCCCACGTGGCGGCGGAACTTGGCGAAACCCCCGCCATGATCCTGGACGGTGGCGCATGCGCCCGAGGGCTCGAATCCACGGTGGTAAGCCTCGCCGGAGCCGAGCCCGTGCTGCTACGCCTCGGCGCGGTCCCGCGCCATGAGATCGAAGCCGCCTTGTCGCGGCCGGTCGCGCGGGCCGAGGACGACGCGCCCATCGCCTCGCCCGGTCAGCTCTCGCGCCATTACGCGCCGCAAACCCCACTTCGCCTCAATGCGGCCGACGTGCAGCCCGGCGAAGTTTTGCTCGCCTTCGGTCCGGACCCGCTTCCCTGCGACAGCAAAGCCATCAACCTTAGCCGCGCCGGCGACCTCGGCGAAGCCGCCGCCAAATTGTTCGCCTCGCTGCGCGAACTGGACGAGGCGGGCTCATTCGGGATCGCCGTGATGCCCATTCCGGACGAAGGTTTAGGCGAGGCTATCAACGACCGCTTGCGGCGCGCGGCCAAGGCGCGTTAGCCCTTTGCCATGAGCGAGCCCGCAAACAGCACAAGCCCCGCGCTCCAGCCTCCATCCGAGGAGACGCTCACCGCGCTCGCGCATATCGTGGGCGAGTCTCACGTCCTTCGCGACCCGGAGGACATGGCGCCCTACCTCACCGAATGGCGCGACCGCTATCAGGGCCGCGCGGCGCTCGTGCTGAAGCCCGGCTCCACGGACGAAGTGGCGGCGGTGCTGAAATGCGCGAACGAGGCCCGCACCGCCATCGTTCCGCAAGGCGGCAATACCGGGCTCGTCGGCGCGCAGATCCCCGATGAGAGCGGCGGCCAGGTCGTACTGTCGTTGGAGCGGCTCACCCATGTCCGCGACGTCGATCTCGCTTCGAACACCATGACCGTGGAGGCGGGGCTCACGCTCGCGGCCGCGCGCGAGATGGCGGACAGCGTGGGACGGCTGTTTCCGCTTAGCCTTGCTTCGGAAGGCAGCTGCCAAATCGGCGGCGTCTTGTCGACCAATGCGGGTGGCGTCGCGGTGCTGGCGTACGGAAATGCGCGAAGCCTCGCGCTCGGCCTCGAGGTCGTACTTGCGAACGGTAGCGTTTGGCATGGCCTAACGAGCTTGCGGAAAGACAACACCGGCTACGACCTCAGAGACCTTTTCATCGGCGCCGAAGGGACGTTGGGCATCATCACCGCCGCGGTCTTGCGTCTCTTCCCCCGCCCCGCCGAACGCGTCACTGCCATGGCCGCGCTGAGCAGCCTCGAAAACGCGATGGAATTTCTCACCCGCATGCGCGACGCCGCAGGGCCCATGTTGACGGCCTTCGAGATCCTGCCGCGCATCGGGGTCGAGTTCGCGGTCAAGCACGGAAACGATCTGCGCAACCCGTTCGAGGCGCCGCACGTCTGGTATGTTCTATTCGAGATATCCTGCCCGCTCGCCGGCGATACAGCCGGCGATTTGGTCGAGTCCCAGCTTGCCGAGGCTATCGAGGCCGGCCTGATCGACGACGCCGTCTTGGCGAAATCCCTCACACAGGCCCGTGAGCTGTGGCGCCTGCGCGAGGTGATGAGCGAGGTGCAGAAATACGAAGGCGGGAGCATCAAGCACGACGTCTCCGTGCCGATCGCACGGGTGCCCGAGTTCATCGCACGCGCGAACCAGCTCGTGGAGTTGATGATTCCCGGCGCGCGGCCCGTCCCGTTCGGCCATCTGGGCGACGGAAACATCCACTACAATGTCAGCCAACCCGCCGGCATGGACAAGGACGTCTACCTGTCCAATTGGGAGGCGCTGAATGCGGCGGTCCACGAGATCGTTCTGGATCTTGGAGGCTCCATCAGTGCCGAGCACGGGATTGGGCGCATGAAGCGCGGGCTCCTTCCCCATGCGAAGGGCGAGGTCGCGATGGACCTCATGCGATCGATCAAGGCGCAGTTCGATCCGAACGGCATTCTCAACCCGAGCAAGCTGCTATGACCCAACAAACGCCGCCCGAGAAGCCACCCTATATGACGCAGGACGAGAAGTGGCTCGCCATCGACGACTACATCGTCGAGACCTTTCTCGGAGACGATCCGGCGCTCGAAGGGGCGTTGGCCGCGAGCGATGCCGCGGGGCTCCCGCGAATTCAAGTCGCGTCACTCCAAGGCAAGTTCCTGATGATGCTTGCGCGCGCCCTACAGGCCCGCAACATTCTGGAAGTGGGTACACTCGGCGGTTACAGCTCCATCTGGCTCGCGCGCGGTCTCAGCGATGGCGGACGGGTCACTACGCTCGAGCTCGATCCCGGTCATGCCGAAGTCGCGCGCCGCAATTTCGGCAATGCAGGGCTGGGCGACCGCATCGATGTGCGCGTCGGTCCGGCACTCGAGACGATGGCAGCACTTCACGCGGAAGGCGCGGGTCCGTTCGACCTCGTCTTTATCGACGCCGACAAGCCCCGCACGCCGGATTATTTCGAGTGGGCGGTGAAGCTTGGCCGTGCGGGCACGCTCATCGTCGTGGACAATGTCGTGCGCGAAGGCGCGATCCTGGCGGCGCAGAGCGACAACAAGCACGTCAAAGGTCTGCGTGCGTTCTATGCGCGCGCGGCAGCCGATCCGCGCGTCACGGCCACCGCTTTTCAGACCGTGGGGCACAAAGGCCATGACGGCCTGGCGATCGTACAGGTAATCGATGCCCAGTGAGGCGCGCGCGAACTAGTCCTTCTCGTCCAAGAGTTCCTTATGCGCGGCGTCGATCTCGGCGGCGTCTTCGGTAGACATTTTCGGGAAGCTCGGGTCGAGTGCCTTGATGTGTTCCGACAACACGGCGGCGACGACGAGGCGCGCAAACCATTTCTTGTTGCAGGGCACGACATACCAGGGCGCATGTTCCGTCGCGGTATTGCGGATCATGTCCTCATAGACGTCCTGGTACTTATCCCAAAGCCTGCGCTCCGCCACGTCCGCCGCCGAGAACTTCCACATCTTGTCGGGATCCTCCAGACGCGCCAGCAGTCGCTCGCGCTGTTCCTTTCTGGAGATGTTGAGGAAGAACTTGATCGGCACGGTTCCGTTGCGCGCAAGGTGCCGTTCGAAATTGTTGATGTCCTGATAGCGCTCTTTCCAAATGTCCTTGGTGATGAGGTCAGACGGCAGATTTTGATTTTGAAGCAGCTCGGGGTGCACGCGCACGACAAGGACATCTTCGTAGTAGGAGCGGTTGAAAATGCCGATCCGTCCGCGCATCGGCAAAAGCCTGTAGGCGCGCCAAAGATAGTCGTGGGCGAGTTCCAGATGACTGGGCTGTTTGAATGAATGCACCGACACGCCTTGCGGATTCACGCCCGTCAAAACGTGTTGGATGATTCCATCCTTGCCGGCCGTATCGATCCCTTGCAGTACCATGAGGACAGCCCAGCGGCCTTCCGCATAGAGACGCTGCTGCAACCGGGAGAGGCGTTTCACGCCGACCTCGAGAAGCTCTTGCCCGTCCTTCTTTTCGAAGTCGACATTTCCAGAGTCGTCGGGGGGATAGTCCTTGAGCTTGAAGTTGTCGCCCTTGGTGACGCGGTAGCGGTCGAGGATCTTCGTTGGCAGCATCTCTTCCCCCATTATTCGGGACAGCTTAGAGCAATGGCGGCTGCCGCGGTTCTTTTTTGTCGTTTTTATCGCTATTGCCGGGACCGTCCCGGTTCCCCTCGGACTTCTTGCCGCTCAAAGGGATCGCCTCAAGAAAGTCGTCGGGCGCCGGCCCGGTCAGCGCTAGGGCGTCCTCCGCGCTCACATCCTTCGTGTCGAGCCATGCGCCGTAGCGATCCGGCGCGAGGATGACCGGCATTCGGTTGTGGAGCGGAGCGATGGTTGCGTTCGGTTCGCAGGTCAGCAGCGTGGCAGTGTCGATCACGCCGCCTTCAGGCTCGCTCCAGCTTTCGTAGAGTCCGGCGAACGCAAACAGATGCGGCGTCCGCGGACGTAAGTAGTAGGGGCGGCGCTGCCCTTTGGGACCCGTCCACTCGTAAAAGCCATCGGCGGGAATGAGACAACGGCGCCGGCGCACCGCATTCCTGAAGGACGGTTTGCTCAACAGTTCCTCCGAGCGCGCATTGAACAGCGTGGGAAAGGTCTTTGGGTCCTTCACGAAGTGGGGCAGCAGGCCCCAGCGCATCAAGCGGAACCGCCTTGCGCCTGTCTCGTCGAGAAGGACGACCGCGATGGGCTCCGTCGGCCGAATATTGTCGCGCGGCGGAAAGTTCGGCTTGTCGCTATAGCCGAAATAGGCGCGCACCGCTTCCGGCGGCGACGTTAGATCGTAACGGGAGCACATCACCTAGCGCCGATGCGTCTCAACACTTGTTAACCGTTCCGTAACCATAATGCTGCAACCTGTCCTTGAGGATCGACAAAATGATGTTGCACAAAAGACAAGAGCCTCGCGCGGCCAGCGCGGAAATCCACGAAGACGTCAGTCGCGATGCTATCGCCGACGCATTTAGAAAGGCCATGGTCAGCCATCTGCGCTCCCATATGCCCGGCACCAATATCAACGAACACACTCTTCTCGCCTCGGACTATCTCAATCAGTTCCGCGAGCTGGTGATGTTGCTCGAGGCCCTAGCGGCAGATCCGGGAAATTTCGCAGCCGATCTGCAACGCTGGCAGCCGCTGAACTACGAAGAGCACTTCGCCCGCTCCGAGTTTCGCGACAAGGATCTCGCCGTCGCGGCCTACCGGCGGGCTCCCGAGAATGTCCGTGAACGTTTCGATTCCGCCGTCGCGCGCCTTCAAAGCGAAGCGCTGAGGTTGGTGGCCTCGGTCGGCAATGCGCTCGATAAAAAATCCGACCTCAAACTTGTATGCGACGGAGCGGTGTCCCGCTTGCGGATTCTCATCGACAATGCCAATGCCATTGCCAACGGCTACGTCACCGACGAGGCGGGCCGCAAAGGCAATGCGTTGAACCAGATCACCATCGATACGCTTTTCCGGCTCCGAAAGGCATAGACCGAAACTGGACTTCCACGACCCCGCGCCCGCTCGGACGGCTAGATTTCACCATGAATTGGCGCTAGTCAGACCTTATGGGACGGCTTGCGAAACCTTTGGCGCTGCTTTTATGCGGGCTTGTTTGGGCTGGCGTCGGCACGTTGAGTTACGTTCCACCCGCAAACGCCCAGTTTTTCTGGTTTTTCGACCAGAAAAAGGAGCCGAAAAAGCGGGCCAGAACCGCCCCGCGCCGCGGCAACGACCTCCCGAAGATCAAGCCGCCCGCCGAAGAGGTCCTTGCTCCTCCCCCGCCGGACGACCGGCCATATGACGAAAAGCTGATGCGGCTCGCCGAAATCCTCGGCGCCGTCCATTATCTGAGAGAGCTTTGCGGCGCCGACGAAGGCCAGTTGTGGCGCGACCAGATGCAAGAGATCCTTCGAAACGAGGGAACGACCGCAGTCCGCCGCGCCAAACTCGTCAACAAGTTCAATGACGGCTACCGGGGATACCGGCGGACCTACCGGAGCTGCACGGACTCCGCCACTCGCGCCACGCGCCGATTCTCGACCGAGGGTGCCGAGATCGCGACGGCCCTTTCCCAGACGTCGGTCTTCGCCAGCGGCCCGCAGGCGCAAATTCAGACCCCGCAGGACGGCAATGAGGCAGCCCAGCCGGGTGTCTCCAACCCGGTCAGAAATTAACCGTTAGTTTACTCTCTTCCGACACTGCGCCGAGCCGGGTGTAAGGATATCGGGCGAAACGTATTCGTATGCGTGGGAGTACCCTGACCGTGGGCTCTGAAATTTGGACGGAACTGCAACGGGATGACGGAGCTGCCCAAAGGCAGGTGGCGCTGCGCTACATCCTGGACGCCTGGGACGATGCCCTCCATGACGGCATCCAACCCGAGATGCTAGCGAATGCTGCCCTCTTCGCCGCGCTTTCCGACCTGATCGAGATCTATGGCGAAAACGCCGTGGCGAAGATGACGTCGCGTCTGCCGCGCCGTATCCATCATGGCGAATTCACCTTGCGGCGCACCGCCCAGTAGCACGCCTATCCCTGGCTGAAATAGCGCAAGGCGCTCTCGACAATCAGGCCGATTCCGAAGCCAAATAGGACAATGCCGGCGATCCGGTTGATCAGCTTCAAGCGGCCGTCGGTCAGCTTGTGCCGGACGGTGGCGATCAGCTCCGATAGGCCGAGCCACCACAACAAGCTGCCACCCATCACCGAGACAACGAGAATCAGCGCTTCCAAATTCGTGTTGAGACCGCCGATCAACGAACCGAGACCGCCGATCATGGCCGCCATGCCGAGCACGGCGCCGGGATTCGTCACGGTCAGGATGAAGGTCTGCGGAATGATGCCCATATGCTCCAGAAGGTGAGAGCGTTCATGGGGCGGCGTCGTCATCACCGGCTTCCGTAGGAGGAGTGCTAGTCCAAACGCCACCAGGAGCGCGCCGCCGACGACCTGGATGGTGTCGCCATGGGCGAGCATGACGTCGGAAATCGCTGCCACGCTGAAGGCTCCCACCGCGGCGAGAACGCCGTCGCCGAGGACCGCCCCGATTCCCGCGGCCAAGCCGCCCCAGAAACCCTTCGCCACGGCGCGCTGAATCACGAGCACGTTCACGGGCCCGATAGGCGCCGCCATCAGCAATCCGATGCCCAGCCCCGCAAGCACGAGTTGGATGCCGGACAGCACAATTTGCGCGCCTGCCTGCAAAGTGTTTGGCCTATTCGCTGACTACGGGCCGGGTTTGGAGACCCTGTTCCATCTGTTGCTTCCTAACGACCTGAACTTGCAACTGACCGCGGTTCTGCGAGATTGACGCAAATCGCATGGAGTCTGGCATGAAGCAGCGGAAAAACGTGGTCATGGTCGCCCTCGCGGCATTGGTAACGGGCGCCGCGATGCTTGTCTACGCCTCGGTCGGAGAGGTCGCGGCGAGCGACAAACTGCCCGATCCCGACGCGGAAAAGGCGCAATCCCGCATTGGGCCCAAGGTGCTATACGACGCCACGGCCACACCGAAACTCGTCCAACGCATTCTCAAGATGATCATCCTCGCCGCCGAGACGGGCGATATCGAGGAGATGCGCGCGGTGCTCGAATCGAATGAATTGAAGCCGATGGTGGCGGCCAAACACATCGACGATCCCATCGCCTATTGGAAGGAACAGTCCGTGGACGGCACGGGCCGGGACATCCTGGCCACCATGCTGAATATGCTGAGCACGGGCTTTGTTCTTACGGGCGAGGGCAACGATGCGATGTATGTCTGGCCCTATTTCGCGGAAGCCGATCTGACCGAGCTCTCCCCGCGGCAGCAGGTGGAGCTCTACCGCCTGGTGCCGCCGAAGCAAGCCAAGGCGATGATCGCGAGCGGCAAATATGCCGGCTATCGCCTCGGAGTCGCACCCAACGGCATCTGGCACTACTTCCTGAAATAGCACGCCGAGTGACGGCCGGGCGCTAGCCCTTCGGCAGCGCCTCGCCGAATCGGACTGCCTGACCCGCAGCCTTTCCGAGCTCGCCCTCCCACATGGCGAGATGCCCGCGCACCACCGTACCCATGGGCCATCCCACGACCTTGCGTCCAGCGAAGGGCGTCCAACCAGCCTTACTGCCGATCCAGCCGTCTTCGATGATGCGTTCGGCCTTGAGGTCGACGATCGTGAGGTCCGCGTCGTAACCCACGGCGATGCGGCCCTTGCAGGCAATCTCGAACAGACGCTGGGCGCCCGCGCTAGTGAGATCGACGAAACGGGCAAGACTCAGGCGGCCAGCATTCACGTGATCGAGCATGATCGGCACGAGCGTCTGCACCCCGGGCATGCCGGACGGTGTCGCGGGATAGGTGGCCGCCTTCTCTTCGAGAGTATGCGGCGCGTGGTCCGACCCCAAAATGTCGACGACGCCTTGTTCCAGCCCCCACCACAAAAGGTTCTGATGCGCCCGGTCCCGGATGGGCGGGTTCTGCTGAACCTTCGTCCCGAGCCGCTCATAGTCTTCGGGGCCGGAAAGCGTCAGGTGCTGCGGCGTCACCTCTACCGTCGCGATGTCCTTGTGGTGCGACAATAGTTCCATCTCGGCACCCGTCGAGACATGCAGGATATGGATGCGCGCGCCCGTGGCTCGAGCGAGCCGCAAAAGACGCTGAGTCGATTCGAGCGCGGCGATCTCGTCGCGCCACTCATAATGGCTGGTCGGATCGCCCACACGCCGTATCGAGAGACGTTCCCGCAAGCGTGACTCAAGTTCGGAGTGGATCGAACAGCGGCGGCGAATCGTCGAAAACACTCGGGTGAGGGTTTCGTCATCCTCGACGAGGAGATCGCCAGTGGAGGAGCCCGCGAAAATCTTGACGCCGGCCGCACCCGGCAAGCGCTCGAGACGGCCGAGGTCTCCGGCGTTCTCGCGCGTTGCCCCGACGAAGAATGCAAAATCGCAATGCATGCGATTGGTGCCCGCGGCGACTTTCGCGGCCAATGCTTCTGCGCTCGTGGTTGGCGGACTGGTGTTGGGCATCTCGAACACGGCCGTGACGCCGCCGAGCGCCGCAGAGCGGCTGCCCGTCTCCAGGTCCTCCTTGTGCTCCATGCCGGGCTCGCGGAAATGGACCTGGGTATCGATCACGCCGGGCAGGATGTGCAGGCCGCGCACATCGACGACCTTGCTGCCTTGGGCCTCTGCGATATCGCCGATGGCGCGGATCTGGCCGTCGCGCACGCCAATATCGGCGAGGCCCTCGCCCGCGTGGTTCACCAGCGTTCCGCCCTTGAAAACGATATCGAAGGTCTCGGCCATCTCGCTCCGGCTTCTCCTTGCGGGCCTCGCGCCCCGCACTTAGATTTCTGGCCTTGGTAGCAGAAGGCCACCCCATGAGTCACCGCGAAGAAACTCCGTGCCGCGTATCGCTTCTCGCCGATCGCGGTGTTTTGCGCGTCACTGGCGCCGACGCGAAGACGTTCCTGCAAGGCCTCTTGACCAACGACATGGGAAAAACGGAAAGCGGCAACGCGATCCATGCCGGTCTCCTGTCGCCGCAAGGCAAGATCCTGTTCGACTTCTTCGTCGTCCCGTCCGGCAGCGGATACGTAATCGACGCGCCGAAGGACACGCTCGGAGAATTGGCCAAACGGTTGTCGTTCTATCGGCTGCGCGCCGATGTGACGATCGAGGAGGCGCCGGAGTTTGCGGTCGCGGCCCTTTGGAACGGTGCTCCAGCCCCACCCGCGGGCGCAATCGTCTATGCGGACCCGAGGCTCGCGGAACTCGGCATGCGCGTCCTGCTGCCTGACGGTATCTCCGTTGACGATTTGGCGTGCGCCACCGCACCCACGGAGGACTACCACGCTCATCGTATCGCGCTCGGTGTGCCGCAAGGCGGGCGCGACTACGCCTATGGGGATGCGTTTCCGCACGAAGCCTTGTTCGATCAACTCAACGGCGTCGACTTCAAAAAGGGGTGCTACGTGGGACAGGAAGTCGTCTCGCGCATGGAGCACAGGGGCACGGCCCGTAAGCGCATTGTCCCCATAGCGGGCAATGCGGCACTGGAATCGGGGATCGAGATTATGGCGGGCGACCTCCCCGCCGGCGAGATTGGTTCGGTCGACGGCACGCGCGGCCTCGCGCTCCTTCGTCTCGACCGGGCGGCCAAGGCTGAAGCCCAAGGCATTCCGTTGCGCGCTGGCGAGACAACGATCACGCTTCATCTGCCGGCTTTCGCCACGTTCGAATTGCCGGCGGTGGAAAGCGCATGAGCGCCAAAACACTCAAGCGTTGTCCGTGGCCCGGGACGGATCCGCTTTACGTCGCCTATCACGACGACGAATGGGGCGTTCCGGAGCGTGACGACCGCGCACTCTACGAAAAGCTCGTACTCGACGGCTTTCAGGCCGGGCTCGCATGGATCACGATCCTGCGGAAACGTGACGCCTTCAGAGAGGCTTTCGACGGTTTCCAGCCTGAAAAAATAGCCCGCTACAATGCCAAGAAGGTCGAAGCTCTGATGCAGGATGCCGGTATCGTTCGCAATCGCATGAAGATCGAGGGCGCTATCCGCTCCGCCCAAAGCTGGCTCGACATGATGGAATCGGGACCCGGCTTTTCTGCCTTCCTATGGGACTTCGTGGACGGAAAGCCGATCGTCAACCGCTTCAAATCCATGCAAGAGGTGCCGGCCGAAACGCCGCTATCGCGCACGATGTCCAAGGAGCTGAAGGCGCGCGCCTTCAAGTTCTGCGGACCGACCATTATCTATGCGTTTATGCAAGCGACAGGGCTCGTCAACGACCATTTGACGAGTTGCCACCGGCACAAAGTGTGCGCCGGCATTTAGCCATCGGCAAATTCAGCCGCGGCCGCGCGGATCCATACTGCGCGGATAGGTGCGCTCTTCCTGAATTTTTCCGTCGCGCTTTCTGATGCGCACCGAGCCCATCTTCTTGACGGCGCGTTCAAGAACGCCGCCTTTCGTCGCGTCGGCTTTCGTCTTGAACCGCTTCACGACTTCTCCAGAGCCCTCTCTCTTCAGCTCCCACTTCTTGTTCTTGTCGTTGTAGCTGAGAGAAAATCTCGGCAATTTTGCCATCGAACGTTCTCCCCTTTTCTTCGTTGGCTGCTTCCTCCCGCATTCGCGAGGCCGCTATGAATGGCATCCACACGTTGTATCGTCCATGTCTTTTTTGGCAGGCCGTCCGGCATCCGCGCCGCTCGTTTGACTTCGGCGCGCGGTTCCGATCAGTGTCGCGCCACAACGCACAACGACGAGAGACCCGTGAACGCCAAAGCGAAGACTGAAGCCCCGCGCGCCTGGCAGCGCATGTTGAGCGGACGGCGGCTCGACCTTCTCGATCCCTCGCCGCTCGATATCGAGATCGAAGATATCGCTCATGGGCTGGCGCGCGTCGCACGCTGGAACGGTCAAACCCGCGGCGATCATACCTTCTCGGTGGCCGAACACAGCCTCTTGGTCGAGGCGATCACGCGCGATCTCGCGCCCAATGCGCCGGCGGAACATCAGCTTGCCGCCCTTCTCCACGACGCCCCCGAATATGTCATCGGGGACCTGATCAGTCCCTTCAAGGCCGCCCTGGCGTTCGACTACCGCACATTCGAAGCGCGGCTTCTGTCCGCGATCCATCTCCGCTTCGGGCTGCCGACCGAGCTACCGGAGGAGACGGCCAAACTGATCAAGCGCGCCGACAAGATCGCAGCCTATTACGAGGCGGTGGGCCTCGCCGGTTTTTCCCAAAGCGAAGCGCGGCGTTTCTTCGGCCAGCCGAAGGGGCTTAGCCCCGCTCTCGTCACAACTCTGACCGCGTTGCGCCCCCTTCCCGCGTCAGAAGGCGAGGATCGGTTCTTGAAACGGTTTCATGAGCTTGCCAGATGAATAGCGTACATATCGCTGTCGAATCGCTAAACTAGAGGGACCCATGGATACGCTGACGTTCGATAGAGACGGTTGCGCCGACCTGGAGACGATGTCTCCGGAGACCATTCTCGTCTCCCCGCTGAGCCTCGTCCAAACGACGGTGACCACGGCGCGAGTCAGCCATTTGGTGACACTGATCAACGGGGAAACTCTCATCGACACGCCGGTAAGCATCGGGCAGGACCGGCATTTGCGGCTCGCCATGAACGATATCAGCGAGCCGCGGGACGGCCTCGTCGTACCGACCGAAGGCCATGTCGCGAAGCTCATCGAGTTTGCAACGGCGTGGGACCAGCAGGCCCCGCTCCTCATTCATTGCTGGGCCGGGATCAGCCGCTCGACCGCAGGCGCCTTTGTCGCGCTTTGCGCCCTCAATCCGCGTGCCGACGAGCATTCCCTGGCGCGCGCCTTGCGCCGCGCCTCGCCCACCGCCTACCCCAACCGGCGGATCGTCGCCTTGGCCGACAACGTGCTCGGACGTGGCGGCCGCATGAGCGCGGCCGTGGACCACATCGGGCGCGGCGTTCTCGCCGAGGAAGGAAAAGTCTTCTCACTTCCCGCGCGTCACGCGGCGTAGGCCATGTCCAGCGGCCGGCCCAACGACGCGGCTGCCAGGGATCTTTCGGACGGCGACCCTTCCGTCAACAATCCACAAATAGAACTGGGCCTGAACGCGGCCATCGTGATGGTCCGCAATCAGCAGCCGCACATTCTCGTGGTGCGGCCCGGCATCGCCGGAAACGAGTCCGGGGACGCCTTGCCGTTTGGCCCGTTCGAGCCGCGTGAGCATCGCACACTCGAAATCGGCCTGCGAGAGTGGGTGGAACGGCAAACCGGCATCGAGCTCGGCTATGTGGAGCAACTCTACACGTTTGGCGATCGCGGCCGGCATGCGGAGCCTGGCGGCGCCCATACGCTTTCGGTCGGCTATCTCGCGCTTACCCGTGGCGCCACGGGAGAGATGCGCGGCGCCCATTGGTCGCCCTGGTACACTTATTTCCCTTGGGAGGATTGGCGGAAGGGCAAACCGCAAATCCTGACCGAGGAAATCGAACCGCGACTGAAGGCCTGGGCCGAGCGGCCGCCTTCGCACAGCGAACCGATCCGCCCACTGCGCCGTCCCGAGCGCCTAAAGATCGGTTTCGGCATCGGCGGCGGCTGGGACGAAGAGAAGGTGCTCGAGCGCTACGAACTGCTTTACGAGGCCGGCCTCGTCGAAGAAGCGAAGCGCGACGGACGGTCGGCGGCGAACCGTTGGGACGAGCTACCCGAACTCGGTCGCCCCATGGCCCTCGACCATCGGCGCATTCTGGCCACGGCCATGGGCCGGGTTCGCGGCAAGCTGAAATACCGGCCGGTGGTGTTCGAGTTGCTGCCGCCGGAGTTCACGCTTTACGACCTGCAAAAAACCGTCGAGGCAATCTCCGGCACCTTGCTGCACAAGCAGAATTTCCGGCGGCTTGTGGAGAAAGGCGGTCTGGTCGAGCCGACGGGCAACGTCTCGACCGAAACAGGCGGGCGCCCTGCCCGGCTTTACCGCTTCCGCCGCGAAGTGGTTCTGGAGCGCCCCGCGCCGGGCCTGCGGGTCAGTGCAAGCCGCGGCTAACGGTTGCATCTTGAACGAGGGTCGCCGAGAAACGACATTGCAAACGGACCCTGCCGCCTAGCTTCGAGTTTCTGCCGCTCATGACCTCGCCTTGCCCCTCCGGATTCCCGAGAATCGCTTCGTTCACGACTCGTGCCGCGCTTCTTGCCGTTTTGGCCTTGGGATTCGGGTCGGTCCTGGCGCTCCGGCCGGCATTCGCACTCGAAAAAACGGTCGATACCCAGAACGGTCCGCTCACGATCGAGACGGTTGCACAAGGCTTGAACCACCCGTGGGGCATGGTTTTCTTGCCCGACGGCCGGATGCTGGTGACCGAACGCGTGGGTACGCTTCGCATTGTCGGTGCGGACGGTTCGGTCTCCGAGCCCCTCTCGGGTGTGCCGGAGGTCGAGGCCAAAGGCCAAGGCGGCCTCCTCGACGTCGCGCTCGATCCCGACTTCCTCACCAACAAGCTTGTCTACCTGTCCTATGCGGAGCCCGGCGAAGGCGGCGCGGGCACAGCCGTGGCGCGCGGCAGACTGAACGGCGAGACGCTCAAGGACCTGAAGGTCATCTTCCGCCAGACTCCAAAGGTCGAAGGACCCAATCATTTCGGCGGCAGGCTGGCGTTCGCGCCGGACGGTACCCTCTTCATCACGCTCGGCGAACGATTCAAATTCGAGCCCGCGCAGGACCTGACGAGCCATCTCGGGAAAGTCGTCCGCATCAATCCGGACGGATCGGTGCCGCAAGGCAACCCCTTTATCGGACAAAAGGACGCGCAGCCGGAGATCTGGTCCTACGGCCACCGCAACGTGGAGGGCGCGGCCATCGACCCGCGAACCGGCAAGCTCTGGATCCTGGAGTTTGGCCCCAAAGGCGGCGACGAGCTCAACCGCCCCGCGCCCGGCGAAAATTACGGCTGGCCCCTCGTCAGTTGGGGCAAACATTATGACGGCAAGGACATTCCCAATCCGCCGACGCGCCCCGAATTCGCGGACGCTGTCCGTCATTGGACGCCCGTCATCTCACCCTCGGGCGCGACGTTCTACACCGCCGAGCCCGTTCCGGGCTGGACGGCGGAAGCCATTCCGGCATGGCAAGGGGACTTGCTCGTCGGCGGTTTGTCGTCGCAAAGCATTATTCGTCTCAGCATCGACGGCGAGACGGTGACGGGAGAGGAACGCATCCCTCTCGGTGTCAGGATTCGCGACGTGATCCAGGGGCCGGACGCAGCCGTCTACGCGCTCACCGACGAAGACGACGGAAAGATCCTGCGCCTCACGGCAGAGTCCCAATGATCCTCCCGCTCTCGCTCGGGTTCATGGGCCGCTTCGGGCGCTCTGCGCCGTTGCGGGCCTTCGACGCGGATTTGCGGGCCCTCGACCTGCACCCCAATCTGGTGCCGGAGGCAGTCAAGCTCGCGGCGCTGCGAATCTTGATGGAGAAAACGGGCGGCAGAGAGCCCATCTCCGCCAGGCGCCGGGCAGCCGTCGAACTCCTCGCCTATTGCATGCTGGGCGCCGACCCGTTTGCGCGTGCCAACGGAATAGTGCTGACCGAAGATATCGAATCGCGCATCGATGCGGCCCTTGACGACGAAACCGGAAACGATGCCAAGCTCATCCTGTTGGCACTTCATGCAAATGTGATCCAGCCGAGCGTCGTCGAACGCTTTAGGTTGGAAGCCGAATCCGGGTAAACCCACTCAAAGATCCGATTGCGACCCGTGCCGCACGGGACGTCCATGCGAGCGATCCTCGCCCAATCTAATGTCTGCTTGTCAGCGTCCATGTCACAGATCATCTCCATAAAGGGCTTGTCGAAGACCTACAAATCGGGTTTCGAAGCGCTCAAGACCATCGACCTCGACATCGAGAAAGGCGAAATCTTCGCGCTTCTCGGACCGAACGGTGCGGGCAAGACCACGCTGATCAGCATCATTTGCGGGATCGTCACGCCGAGCTCCGGCTCGGTGACGGTCAGTGACTACGATATCATTCGCGACTATCGCGCCACCCGATCCATGATCGGCCTCGTGCCGCAGGAACTAACCGCCGAAATGTTCGAGACGGTGTGGGCCACGGTCTCCCACAGCCGCGGTCTATTCGGGAAATGGCCCGACCCCGCCTATGTCGAGAAGGTCCTCAAAGACCTCGCGCTTTGGAACAAGAAGGATTCGAAGTTGATTACGCTTTCGGGCGGCATGAAACGGCGCGTCCTTATCGCCAAGGCTCTCGCGCACGAACCGTCGATTCTATTTCTTGACGAGCCAACCGCCGGCGTGGACGTGGAATTGCGAAACGACATGTGGGAGCTGGTGAGACGTCTGCGGGATTCAGGCGTCACCATCATTTTGACGACGCATTACATCCAGGAAGCCGAGGACATGGCCGATAGGATCGGCGTGATCAACAATGGCGAGCTGATCCTCGTCGAGGACAAGCACGAACTGATGCGCAAGCTCGGCAAGAAGCAGCTGACACTCCAACTTCACGATGCTCTCGACGCTATCCCGGCCTCACTCGCAAGCCATCACCTTGTGCTCGCGAAAGACGGTTCCGAGCTGATCTACACCTATGACAGCCAAGGCACGCGCACGGGCATCACACATTTGCTGACGGACCTCGCCGACGCCGGCATCCGATTCAAGGACCTCGATACCTCTCAAAGCTCTCTCGAGGAGATATTCGTCGGCCTTGTGAGGCGCGACCGATGAACCTCCCTGGCATCCTTGCGATCTATCGGTACGAGATGGCGCGCTGGGTGCGCACGTTGCTGCAAAGCCTAGTGTCTCCCGTCATCGCCACCTCTTTGTATTTTGTCGTGTTCGGTGCCGCGATCGGTTCACGCATCAGTGAGATCGACGGCGTGCCCTATGGCGCCTTCATCGTGCCGGGCTTGATCATGCTGAACCTTCTGACCCAGAGCGTCGCCAACGCTTCGTTCGGCATTTACTTCCCGCGTTTTACCGGAACCATCTACGAGCAGCTCTCCGCGCCGCTTTCGCCTATCGAGATTGTCGCCGGATATGTGGGCGCCGCGGCAACGAAATCGATCGTTCTCGGGCTCATCATCCTCGCGACCGCGACATTGTTCGTGCAAATCAGGATCGATCATCCCGTTTGGATGGCATTCTTTCTCGTACTCACCGCCATCACGTTCAGCCTGTTCGGCTTTGTCATCGGTCTTTGGGCTGAAGGGTTCGAACAGCTTCAGCTCGTGCCGCTCCTGGTCATCACGCCTCTGACCTTTCTCGGCGGGACGTTCTATTCGCTGAGTGTCCTGCCTCCGCTCTGGCAGACAGTGTCTTTACTCAATCCCGTCGTCTATCTGGTCAGCGCCTTCCGCTGGAGCTTCTACAGCACCGCCGATGTTAGCGTCGAAGTCAGCTTGGTCATGATCTTCGTGTTCCTCGCCCTGTGCCTCGGCGCGGTGTGGTGGGTCTTCAAGACCGGCTACCGACTCAAGAGCTAGAAGTCGCGGCGGTGGCACACGTTGTCGCCACGCGATTTCTGTGGAACGCGAGGACTGGAAGTGCGCCAGATCCTCGGAAGCGTAGGCGCCAAGGCCGCCGCGTGCTACTGAACGGCCTATGGGGGATCTTCACAAAAAGACGGACTCGGGCGACGAACCGACGCTTCACCGCTCGGTTGGTCCTTTTCAGATGGCGCTTTACGGCCTGGGCAGCATGCTGGGCGCCGGTATCTATGGCTTGATCGGCAAAGCCGCCGGCGAAGTCGGCAACGCGGTGTGGCTTGCCTTTCTCGTCGCGCTTGTCGCGGCACTGCTGACGGCCTTGTCCTACGCATCGCTCGGCTCGCGCTATCCACGGGCCGCGGGCGCCGTCTACGTCGCCCATCGAGCCTATGGATTTCCGCTTCTGAGCTTCATGGTGGGCCTTGCGCTGGTGTGTTCCGGTCTTACCTCGGTCGCCACGCAATCGCGCGTGTTCGGCGCGAATTTCATCGAGCTCTTCGGTCTCAACGGCATGCCGATCGTGGCGATTGCGCTCTGCTACCTGTTCGCCATGACGGTGATCGTGTTTCGCGGCATTCAGGAAGCCATGTGGGTCAATGTTCTGTGCACCGTGGTCTCGATCGCTGGTCTCCTGCTCGTCGTCGCGGTGGGAGTCTCCTATTGGGGCTCCGTCGACTATCTCGAGACGCCACCCACGTCGGGCGGGGAACAGACCTTCCTGATCGTCATTCAGGGCGCGGTGCTCGCCTTCTTCGCCTTTATCGGGTTCGAGGACATGTACAACGTCGCCGAAGAAGTGCGCGAGCCGGAGAGGACAATACCGCTCGGGCTGGTATCGGCGATGGTGATTGCGGCGGTCATCTATATCGCTGTCGCGATTACCGCTGTGTCGGTGGTTCCGTGGCAGGAATTGGCCGCCGCGCCCGGCCCCATCACCGAAGTGGTGGCGCGCGCCGCACCGATCGTCCCGCCAATTCTGTTCACGGCGATCACGATCTTTGCGGTCGCCAACACCGGGCTCGTCAATTTCGTCACGGCCTCGCGGCTTCTATACGGCATGTCACGGCAGAATCTGCTGCCCAATCACCTCGGCCGGGTTCACCGCCATCGCCGGACACCGCATATCGCCATCCTCGTGCTGTTTCTCGTTCTCGTGCCGCTCGCCTTGATGGGCACGATTGCCGAACTGGCCGCCGCCACGGTTCTCTTGCTGTTGACCGTCTTCGCCGTGGTCAACGGTTCCCTGTTCATTTTGAAGGGCCGCAAGGGCGAACCGCCCGGCAGGTTCGAAATCCCCCGCATCATTCCGGCGCTTGGATTTCTCGTCTGCCTTGGATTGATCGCCGTGCGCGTCTCTACGGGCGACTGGCGCGCTCCGGCGATTGCGGGCGGGCTGCTGCTCGGCTGTTTCCTGATCTATTTGCTCATGCGAATGCTAGATCCGGAAGCGATGCGCGAAATCGGGCGTGAAGACGCTTAGCCTCGCGCGTTCCGTTAGCGCACCGTCGTTGCGAGGCTTCCGTTAATCGGCTTTCGCGCCGGGCGTGGCGTCTCGTTAGCCTGGGGCGGCGACGCCATGTCTTGCAATGAGTCTTGCAATGAGTCTTGCGATGGGTCTTGCGACGAGCCTTGCGATGCCGCGCCGTCGTCGTCCGCAACGGCAAGATTGTCGAGCTTGTAGACATCGCCGAAGGTCGTGACCTTGCCCGTCTCGTCCACGACCGCCGTGAAATAGGTCATATAGATGGGGATGGGTTTGGCGAGCTTGATGCGGCTCGTCTTGCCGCTTGCGATCTGCTGCTTCACTTTTTCGGCGCTCTCGCCGTTGCTCGCCACCAGGAGGTGCGCGGCGAGATCGGGGGCATTGTCGACACGCGGATCCTTCGGGCCTTGAGCCCGGTCATCGCGCGCGAATGCGCCGCGCAGCGCCGTTCCGCTCATGAACACGTCTCTGCCGTTCGGATATAGGAATTGAACCTTACCCATGATGTTCGTGCGGCCAGGCTTCTGCACGAAGGTCAAGGTGGACGCGTTGACCTTCCTCCAGTCGATCGTGCCGGGGTCCACCGTCCTGCCGCCGCGCTTCACGGTGATCCCGTATTTGTCGAGAATGCCGGTGTCCCCGCCGCCGAAGAATGAGCCGCGCCCCTGAAGCCTCGGCAGGATATCCTTTCGGATGACCGCAAAGGGCACGACACGCTCGGGGTTGACGACGATTTCAGTCAGATCGGCCGAGAGCACCGGCGTCGGCGACGAAGCGCCCCCAACGACGACCTTCTCCGACAGAACCGTCTTCCCATCATCAACCGCATGCACCATGAACTCTGGAATATTGAGCCAGACATAGGTCAGTCCAAGCGACTCCGGCATCCGACGCCAACGATCCATGTTTCGGCGCAAGAGCAAATCCTCTTGTTCGGATTTCGCCGTCAGCAGCGCTTGGCGCAGCCGCGCGAACTGTTTGTGCTTGGGATGAAGGTCGAGCAGAACCGCATCGGGCGCTGCTGCTGTCGAAAGTTCCTTCAGAACGTCGTCGGGGGGACGCAATGCCGGCATCCGATCGCCGGCGTCGCCGCCGGTCCTGGTCTCGCTCAGCCCGCCACGAGCCGCACGTGCATATTTCAAGGCGGCGAGACTGATCGCGAGTTCGGTGGCCGCTTGATCCGCGGGCGTCTGCGGACGGTAGTCGTCCGGCGGCACATGGAACAAGGTCGGGTCGAGTCCCCAGTCATCGGCCCTCCGGATCGCACTCACGGTCGCCTTGCCACGATCCGAGAGCCCCGTCGTGGTCAGCCAGAGCGCTGGGCCGGTCCACGCCTTGTAGAACGTCTCGACTGCAGCAAAATCGTCCGTGTTCCTCCCATTTCTCAAGCCGGGAACGGCAAGCCTCTCTTTGATTTCATCGGCAATCAAAAGGTCCTGCGCCACTTCGGTGGCGGCTTCCTCCTTCGCAGGAGACTGTGCTGCTTCCCCATCCTTCTGCTTGGACGGGTGATCGGGGATTTCGATGACGATGCTCGACTCGGCTAGGGCCGGTCGCCACGAAGCGAAGGACATGAGGCCGAACGCGGCCGTGAGGGCGGAAACGCCCAGCACTTCAAGGATCGCGAATGAAGATCGTTCACGCATCCTACCAACCCCGCTTATGGGCGTAGGTTAGTCCGGGATGCCCCTTTATGCCAACCAGAACCGGCCTGGCGCTTCGGCCGGCCGTCGAGCGCCGCGTCCGGCTTCCCGATAACACGTTGACTTCGCCCATGGAATTTGTGCGGCGCAGCGACGACTTGAAGTACAAGGACAAATCCCTATACTCATCTTGAGAATAGCAGCGCCTTTCCGCGCATTGAGAACCGCGCCGGCCTTGTGCCGGAACTTTTTACACCCTATATATACTCATATTGAGTATATCTAATGGAGGCACAAATAGATGGAGTCAGTTCAAACCGGGAGCCAGGAGTGGACAGCCAAGGCGCAGGCCGTTCTGCCGCCGTCCCTCGTTCCGGAACTCTCCTACACGCCGGAGGTCGCCCGCGAGACCGCGCATCTTTACGAGCGCGTCGCGCGCGTGATCCCGCCCGTGGAGTGGCCTCAGTTCGCCCCCTATGTGAAGGCGATCAACGATCTTAAGCAGGTCCGGAATGCGGTCGTTCTGGCCCACAATTACATGACGCCGGAGATCTTCAACTGCGTCGCCGACGTGGTTGGCGACTCGTTGCAGCTTGCACGTGAGGCCGCGAAGGCGGACGCCGAGGTGATCGTCCAGTGCGGCGTGCACTTCATGGCCGAGACCTCGAAACTGCTCAATCCCGGCAAGACAGTTCTGATCCCCGACACGCGCGCAGGCTGTTCGCTGGCGGATTCGATCACCGGCGAGGATGTCCGTGCGCTGCGGGAGGCCTATCCCGGCGTCCCGGTGGTGACGTACGTGAATACGTCGGCGGATGTGAAGGCGGAGTCCGACATCTGCTGCACCTCCTCGAACGCGGTGCGCGTGGTCGAGTCGCTTGGCACAAAACGCGTCATCATGATCCCCGACGAGTTTCTCGCCAAATGGGTTCAGACCCAGACGGATGTGGAGATCATTACGTGGAAGGGTCATTGCGAAGTGCATGAGCGCTTCACCGCCGAAGAACTGCGCGCCTATCGCGAGAGCGATCCCGGCGTGAAGATCATCGCCCATCCGGAATGCCCGCCCGATGTCATCGGCGAAGCGGACTTCACCGGTTCGACGTCCGGCATGATCAAATGGGTCCAGGACAATCAGCCGTCCAAGGTGCTGCTCGTGACCGAATGTTCCATGAGCGACAACGTTGCGGTCGAGGCGACGAACACCGAATTCGTGCGTCCCTGCAATCTTTGCCCGCACATGAAGCGGATCACGCTGCCGAAGATCCTCGATAGCCTCGTCTTCATGAAGGAAGAGGTGACCGTCGATCCGGCCGTGGCGGGACCTGCCCGCGCCGCCGTCGAGCGGATGATCAACCTCAATCACTGACCGAAGGCCCTGGGTCGCATTTCGAAAGGACAGCGATGAACTCCGGCAATACATGCCCCGTGCCGATGAATGCCGCCGATGGCGTCGTGGTCGTCGGCGCCGGCCTTGCTGGGCTCTTCACGGCCCTGAAGCTCGCGCCGCTCAAGGTTACGGTCGTCTCTCCGGTGACGATCGGCGAAGGCGCGTCCAGTATTTGGGCTCAAGCAGGCATCGCCGCCGCGCTGTCCGAAGGCGACACGCCTGAGGATCATGCGGCCGATACCGTCCGTGCGGGGGCCGGCATCGTCGGCGAGGCCGTGGCGCTGCTGATGGCGCGCGAGGCGCGCTCGCGGATCGAAGATCTGCTGCATTACGGCGTGCCGTTCGACAAGGACCTCGAAGGCCGGCTGACCTTCGGCCACGAAGCCGCGCACGGGACCAATCGCATTTTGCATGTGAAAGGCGACACCGCTGGCCGCGCCATCATGAGCGCGATAACGGCGGCTGTACGCAAGACCCCCTCCATCACCGTGCTTGAGGGCGTGAGCGCGCGAGACCTGGTGGTACGGAGCGGGCGGGTGCAAGGCGTTGTCC
Source organism: Hyphomicrobiaceae bacterium (assembly GCA_020637815.1). GTDB lineage: Bacteria > Pseudomonadota > Alphaproteobacteria > Rhizobiales > Methyloligellaceae > Methyloceanibacter. The sequence goes on from JACKJS010000001.1 coordinate 1,228,271, forward strand.
TCGCGCCCACTGGTGACGTTTCCCAAACCGACACCTTCGTCCTTCCCGCGCGCGCCGTGGTGCTCGCAACGGGCGGTGCCGGACATCTCTATTCGGTGACGACCAATCCGGTCGAAGCGCGCGGCGAAGGCGTCGCCATCGCGGCGCGAGCGGGCGCCATCATCGCCGATGCGGAGTTCGTTCAGTTTCACCCTACGGCGATCGATATTGGACGCGACCCGGCGCCGCTTGCGACCGAAGCGCTGCGTGGCGCGGGTGCGCTGCTGATCAACGGCAAGGGCGAGCGCTTCATGCGCGCCGTGCATGAGGATGCGGAGCTCGGACCTCGCGATGTGGTGGCGCGTGCCGTTTATCGCGAAGCCGCGAGCGGACGCGGGGCGTTTCTCGACTGCCGCCTGATCGGTCCCGGCCTCGCCGAGCAGTTTCCCACGGTCTATTCGATCTGCCGGTCGGCGGGGATCGACCCGGCGCAAGAGCCGATCCCCGTAGCGCCGGCGGCGCATTATCACATGGGCGGCATTCTGGTCGACGTCCGGGGACGCAGCACCGTCGACGGCCTATGGGCTTGCGGCGAAGTCACCTCGACCGGCGCGCACGGCGCGAACCGCCTCGCATCGAACTCCTTGCTGGAAGCGGTCGTGTTCGGCGCGCGCGTGGCAGACGACATCTCGATGGCCATGCCACCTCTGCCGCCTCAGAACCTGCAGGCCGTGACACGCGGCACCGTTGCCGTGCGGCCCAACAAGGACAGCATTCGGACGCTGCGCGAGACCATGTCGTCGAAGGTTGGTGTCGTGCGCGACGCGGACGGTCTGTCCGATGCGCTTGCGACCATTGTTTCGCTTGAACGGGAGAGTGGCAACGATCCGCAACTCGCGAACATGCTCACAACGGCCAAGCTCATCGCAACGGCCGCCTTCGCCCGCACGGAAAGCCGTGGCGCGCAATTCCGCAGCGACTACCCGGCGCCGGACGAGGCGCAGGCAAGCCGCAGCTTCCTGACCCTCGAAAGGGCCGACGAGATCGCACGCGAGGCCACGGGCGTTTCGAGCCCGCCGCGCCTGCGGATCGTCAGCCAAGGATGAGTTCCGCCGCATCGCGGGGCACGGACTTTCTCATGGAATCGCCAAGATATCTGGAACTGCCACGACATCTGGTGGAGAAGGCTGTCCAAGAGGCTCTGGAGGAGGATCTTGGACTTGCCGGCGACATCACCACGGATTCCATCATTCCCGCGGATGCGCGCGGCGCCGCTGCCATCGTCGTGCGCGAGCCGGCGCGCATCGCCGGGCTCGACCTCGCGGAAGCCGCCTTCCGTGCGCTCGACCCTGACGCGACCTTCGAACGATTGATCGAGGACGGCGCGGACGCCACGGCCGGCACTGCCGTGGCACGCATCGCAGGGAAGACCCGCGCGCTGCTGACGGGCGAACGGACGGCGCTGAACTTTTTCGGACGTCTATGTGGAATCGCCACACTGACGGCCGCTTACGTTTCGAAGACTGAAGGAACGAACGCGCGCATCGCCTGCACGCGCAAGACGACGCCGGGCCTGCGCGGCCTCGAGAAATACGCGGTGCGCTGCGGCGGCGGAATGAACCATCGCTTTGGGCTCTACGATGCTGTGCTGGTGAAGGACAACCACATCGCGGCGGCCGGAGGTCTTGCGCAAGCGCTGGAGCGTTTGCGCGCCGTCACGGGCCATATGGTCAAGATCGAAGTGGAAGTGGATACGCTCGATCAGCTCCGCCAAGCGCTGCGGTTCCCGATCGATGTGGTGCTGCTGGACAATATGGATATCGCGACCCTGCGCGAAGCGGTGGCGCTGGCCGGCGGAAAAGTCGTCACCGAGGCGTCCGGTGGGGTTAATCTAGAAACGGTTGGGGAAATTGCCGCGACGGGTGTGGACCTGATCTCGGTCGGAGCCCTCACTCACTCGCCGCGTAACCTAGACTCATCGCTTGAGTGGGAGCGGTAGAGCGGGTCCCCGCAACCGCCGTGACGGAACTCGTCACCGAGCTTGTTACGGCTTGCACGGCAGAAGCCAGCGACATCGTGGGCAAGAGATAGCCGGTATCGGAGTCGGTATCGTCGTCCTCGGCGGTAGCGGCATCGGTATCTAGCGCGGCTTCGACCGCGTAGGGTTCCTCGCCGCGCTTCTTATAGAAAATGTGCCTGCCGATCTTGTCGATCCTGTTCATGCGGCTTGCCCAGCGCGGCTGGACATAGTTCGCGTGGTAGAACGTCGAGTAGCCAACCTCGGGCAGCCAATGTTCGCCCGCCATGAAGCTTTTGGCGAGCTCCTGGGCGTGAGCCCATTGGGCCTTGTCGCGCGGCGTGTCGGATTGGCCGTCGCAGGTGAACGAGAACTGGCAGCCTTTGCGGTATTGCCCCTGGTAGACGACGCCGCAGATCGTTTGCGGGAATTTGGGGCTGCGCACGCGGTTGAGAATGACCTGCGACACGGCGATTTGACCCTTGAGGGGCTCGCCACGCGCTTCGAAATAGATGGCTGTGGCCAGGCAGCGGCGTTCGCGATCCTCGAACTCGGCCTGCGTCTCACCCTGATAACGGAAGTTCAGCGCTTCCTCGGTCGGGCGGTAGGCGATGTCGTGCGGATCGGGGCGGAAGGCATCGACCTGGAAATCTGAATTGAAGGGCGATGCGTAACCCACGGGCTGGAACAGCGAACTTTCGGGAGCGCGGCGCTCCTCATCCACCAGCTCCATCTTCGGAGCGCCCTTCTCCGCTTCTTCGTCCTTAGCCTCGGCGGCGTCCTCGTTCGCGCCCTTCGGCAGGCCGACCATGCCGGTGAGGCTCGCGGTGACGAAGGGGCGTATCGGGGGGGTGTCGGAAACGGCGAATCGATCGGCTCGCGGGCCCTTTCCGTCGGTGTAGAAGAGACGCGAGGCTGCGCTGGATACAATGCTCGGGCCTGTCGCGGAGACGGTGCGAACGGCGGTGGAGACGGTGCCGGGAGCTGGCAGGAACAGCTCGACTTCCGAGCCGAACAGACTGCCGGACGCGACCGCATATCCTACGCCGATGAATGGGAGTGGGACGAGCGTAACGGCCGCGTACCACATCCGACGAAACGAGCGCCGGCCCATTTTCCCTCCAGGTCCCCGTACGGCCGGCTTACCAGGTGCCCCCCTGGAAAGCCTCCGAAACTACTTACTCCATGCAAACGTACTGACAGAACCGCACGTTCCAGGAGCGTCCCCAAATTTTCCCAGACTGTTGGCTAGAAGCGCCCCGACAGCTTTCCCGTCTTCGCCCCCCTGCCGGATCGTGTCCGGAACCCCGTTTCTTGCCTTAGCAAGTGCTCAAGATTTTAGAGCAAACTGTGCATTTCGGCAACGCCCCACTATTTCGGCGAAAACTGGCTAACGATCCGTTACAGCTGACTTTTCAGCGCCGCCTGGGCCGCGGCCAGCCGTGCGACGGGGACCCGGTATGGCGAACAGGAGACATAGCTGAGCCCGATTTTCTCACAAAATACAATGGTTTGCGGGTCGCCGCCATGCTCGCCGCAGATGCCTATTTTGAGGTCTGGACGGACCGCGCGGGCACGCGTAACGCCGATTTCCATGAGCTCGCCGACCGCCGCGTCGAGCGTCATAAACGGATCGTGGTTAATGATCCCCTTGTCTGCGTACTCGCCTAGGAATCGCCCGGCATCGTCGCGGCTGAGGCCAAATGTGGTTTGGGTTAGATCATTGGTTCCAAAGGAGAAAAACTCAGCCGATTCGGCGATCTCCCCGGCCATGAGGCAGGCGCGCGGCAGTTCGACCATGGAACCGACCTGAAACGCGAGGCTCGTCCCGCGCTCTTCCTCGACAGCGCGCGCAGTGACTAGGATGCGTTCCTTGACGATATCGAGTTCTCGCTTGGTGGCTACGAGCGGCACCATGATTTCGGGCCGGACACGATCGTGTAGTTCCGCCCCGGCCTCGATCGCCGCCTCGAAGACCGCTCGGGCCTGCATGTCCACAATTTCCGGATAGGTGACGAGCAGTCGCGCCCCGCGCTGTCCCAGCATAGGATTGAATTCGCTGAGGACGGCGATGCGCCGTTTCAGTTGGGCGACGCCAACCCCCATGGCCTCGGCCACGTCGACGATCGCATCCTCTTCGCTCGGCAGGAATTCGTGGAGGGGCGGATCGAACAGGCGGATCGTCACCGGCTGCCCCGCCATGATCTCGAACAGTTCGATGAAGTCCTGGCGTTGCGCGGGAAGAAGTTCGGCCAGCGCCGCGCGGCGGCTTTCCTTCGTCTCGGCGAGGATCATCTCGCGCATGGCCACGATGCGGTTCTCTTGGAAGAACATATGTTCGGTCCGGCACAGGCCGATGCCCTCGGCACCGAAATCGCGTGCATGCCGCGCATCGGCGGGCGTATCGGCATTGGCGCGGACGTCCATGCGCCGGAAGCCGTCGGCCCATTCCATCAAGGTCGCGAAATCCGGCGACAAATCCGGCTGGCGCATGGTCACGCGCCCCTTGATCAGCTTCCCGGACGATCCGTCGATCGTGACGATGTCGCCCTTGTGCATGACCGCACCGCCGGCCTCCAACGTCTCCCGTTCGAGATCGATATGCGCCGCGGCGGCGCCTGCCACACACGGACGTCCCATGCCGCGTGCCACCACGGCCGCGTGGCTCGTCATGCCGCCACGTGTGGTGATGACGCCGACCGCGGCGTGCATGCCTTGAACGTCTTCGGGCGAGGTCTCGATACGCGCGAGGATCACAGTGTGGCCTTGCGCCTTCATATGCACTGCCTCGTCCGCGTCGAACACGATCTCGCCGGAGGCGGCGCCCGGCGAGGCCGGCAGCCCTTTCGCAAGCACCGTCATCTCCGCGTTCGGATCGAGCGTCGGATGCAGGAGCTGGTCGAGCCGTGCCGGATCGAGGCTCGCGACCGCCTCTTGCTTCGAGATAATGCCCTCCTCGGCCATATCGACCGCGATCTTCAGCGCCGCCTGGGTCGAGCGCTTGCCGGACCGCGTCTGCAGCATGAAGAGCTTGCCTTCCTCGATCGTGAACTCGATGTCCTGAAGATCGCGGAAGTGCTTTTCGAGTGCCGCGCAGGACGCCTTCAGCTCGGCGAACGCCTCGGGCATTAGCGCCTCGAGAGATGCCTTTCCGTTGCCGTTCGCCGCGCTTTGCTTTTCAGTCAGAGGCTGGGGCGTGCGCAGGCCCGCAACCACGTCCTCTCCTTGCGCGTTCAAAAGATACTCGCCGAACAGGGCGTTCTCGCCCGTGGATGGATTGCGCGTGAACACGACGCCCGTGGCGCTTTGGTCGCCTTTGTTGCCGAACACCATCGTCTGAACGGTGACGGCGGTGCCCCAATCGTCCGGGATGTCGTGCAGCCGCCGATAGGCGATGGCGCGGGCGTTCTGCCAGGAGCCGAACACGGCGGAGATCGCACCCCAAAGCTGCTCGCGCAGATCCTGCGGGAAGGGCATGCCGAACTCTTTTGCGACCAGCGCCTTGTAGGCACCGATGATCTCGACCCAGTTCTCCGCCTGGAGCTGCGGATCCAGCTCGAACCCCTTCAATGCCTTGTAGTTCTCGAGAATGTCCTCGAACAGGCCATGGTCGAGCCCGAGCACCACGTCCGCATACATCTGAATGAAGCGGCGATAGGTGTCGTAGGCGAAACGGCGATCGCCGGTTCGCCTAGCCAAACCTTCGACGGTCTTGTCGTTGAGGCCGAGATTGAGAACCGTGTCCATCATGCCCGGCATGGAGGCGCGCGCGCCGGAGCGGACGGAGACCAGCAACGGATGTTCCACATCGCCGAAATGAGCGCCTGCGATCGCCGCCATCTTTTCGAGAGCTTCATCCACCATCGGCTTCAGCTCTTCGGGGAGACTTCGGCCTTGCTCGTAGTAGGCCGCGCAAACATCAGTGGAGATGGTGAAACCTGCGGGAACGTTGAGCTCGATGCGTGACATCTCAGCGAGATGGGCACCCTTGCCGCCGAGGCGGTCCTTGTCCGCGGCGGAACCGTCGGCGGCACCGCCGCCGAAGCTGTACACCCATTTGGGCGTTTGGTCCGCCATCGAAGCCTCGCTCACATTCAACTCCCAGTTTGCCCAGTGCCACCTCTTTTAGCGCGGCGAACGCATGAGGCACAAACCGCCAGAACCCAACCGTCCAACGCAACGGTCCTAAAGCCGAACGGGACGCCGCGTCTTCGCGTTCCAATGCGCCAAAAAATCGCCGCCGGGAATGATCCGGGGGCTGGGCGGCGATGCCACGCCGTAGGTCCAGGCGGCAATCCGCCCTGCCCCGGCCACGGACACTTGGAGAACGATGCGCTCGTAATTCGGATCTCCGGCCTCGTAGGCGTCGATCTCCGCCAGGAGGCGCCCGCCGCGCGGCAGCGCGAAGACATCGCCTACAATTCGGGCCGCGGCGTTCTCGTCGAACAGCGCGGCAGGATACCAGCCCATGTCGTAGAGATGGCCCGGCACGTGAGCCTTGCCGATATGCCGCGCCTGAGCGGACAGACGCTTTGCCATGGGGTGATTGCTACCCTGGCGGAGCGTGCCATAGACGAAAATGTGTCCGGGATCACTCACACCGGTAGCTCAAGGCGCCCATCGCTGCCCAACGGCCAAAATGGATTGTAGGCGACCTCCCAAGCATGCCCATCGGGATCGGCGAAATAGCCGCCATAGCCACCCCAGAATGTCTTCTCCGCCGGCTTCAGGATTTTCGCCCCGGCAGTCTCGGCGGTCGCCATCATGGCATCGACCTCTGCTTCGCTCGCGCAATTCATGGCGACCGTAATGCCGCCATTGCCGGTCCAGAGACTGCTCGCCTTTGCGTCATTCTCAAGCGCATCGCGGCCGAATAGTCCGAGAGCGACCGGACCGGCCTGAATAAAAGTCACCGCTTCTTGGCTGGCGCCTGATTTCTTGAAGCCCAAGCGTTCGTAAAATGCCGTGGCAGCTGCGACGTCCCGAACGCCGAGCGTCACCAAGCTGATATGAGGCGCCATGATCGGCCCTACCCCGCGATCTTCGAGAAATCGGCGACGGTCTTGGTCGTGCTGCGGATGCGGTTCAGGAGCCGCAGGCGGTTCTCGCGCAATTTGGGATCGTCGGCGTTCACAGTGACCGCATCGAAGAAGGCATCGACCGGCGCGCGGAGCTTGGCCATGGCGGCCATGGCAGCCTCGAAATCTTCGTCCGCGACGGCCTTGGCCGCGGCCTTCTCGACCACATCGACCGCCTTTGCCAGCGCCTTTTCCTCCGGCGCTTCGAGCAGCTTCGAATCGGGCGCGTCGTCGTAAGCGCGCTTATCTTTCTTCTCCTCGATGCGAAGAATATTCGCCGCGCGCTTGGTTCCCGCAAGCAGGTTCGCGCCGTCGTCGGTGTCGAGAAACCGGCCCAGCGCTTCGACACGGCGCACGATCATCAAGAGATCGTCGCCCCCGAGCGCGAACACCGCGTCCACCAGATCGTGCCGCGCACCTTGATCGCGCAACTGAACGCGGAGTCGGTCCCGGACGAAGTCTTGAGCATCGGACGCACCCAAAGCCGATACGACCTTCGCTAAGGTGTCACGAACGGACCCGAGCGGTTCCGACGGTCCAAGCAGTCGGCGCACGCCCTCTTCAACAAACCTGTTCTTCTGGTCCGTGTACTGTCCAACTGCTTTCGCAAATGCCCACCAGAGAGATAGCTCAATTTTGTTTTCGATTATGGTTCGAATGACGCCAAGCGCCGCTCTTCGCAGTGCGTAAGGGTCTTTCGAACCGGTTGGCTTCTCGTCGACCATCCAAAAGCCTGCCAGCGTGTCAAGCTTGTCGGCGAGCGCCAGGGCAATGGACACGGGCGCAGTCGGGACTTCATCCGAAGGCCCGGCGGGCTTGTAGTGATCGGCAATGGCGTTGGCGACGGTGGGGCGCTCCTTCTGGTCGAGCGCGTAGTAGCGGCCCATGACGCCCTGCAACTCCGGGAATTCGCCAACCATGTCGCTGACGAGGTCGGCCTTGCAGAGAATGCCGGCGCGCTCGGCGTCCTCCGCGTCCGCACCAACGATTGGTGCGAGGTCCTTCGCGAGATGCCAGATGCGCTGTATGCGGTCGTATTGGCTGCCGAGCTTTTCGTGGAAAGTGATCTCCTTCAGCTTCGGCACCCAAGTCTCGAGCGAGACCTTGCGATCCTGATCGAAGAAGAACTTCGCATCCGACAGCCGCGCGGCGATGACGCGCTCATTGCCTTGGGTTATCGCGGTCCCGCCGTCCTCGGCCTCGAGATTGGCAACCAGCACGAAGCGGTTGGCGAGGTCATCGCCCTTCGTCACCGAGAAGCACTTCTGATGCGCCTTCATGGAGGTGGCGAGCACTTCCGGCGGCACGCTCAAGAAGTCCTCGTCGAAGCTTCCCATGAGCGGCACCGGCCATTCGGTGAGCCCCGCGTTCTCGGCCAGCAATCCAGCGTCCTCGACGAGCCCGAAGCCATGCTCGCTTGCGCACGCGCGTGCCGCGTCCAGGATCGTGGCGGCGCGCACGTCGCCGTCGAGAATGACGAAGGCTTTTTTGAGTTTTGCCTGGTAGTCGGCGAAGTCCTTCACGGCGAGGTCCTTAGGCGCCATGAAGCGATGGCCGCGCGTGACCTTGCCGCTTTCGATGCCGTCGATGTCGAACGCCACGACCTTGCCGTCAAGCAGGCAGAGGATGGAATGGAGCGGACGCACCCAGCGGAGTTTGCCCGCGCCCCAGCGCATGGCCTTCGGCCACGGAAAGGTGCGCACGATCTCCGGCACGATCTCGGCGATGACATCGGCCGTGTCGCGCCCCGGCTTTTCGATCAGCGCGACATAGAAATCGCCCTTCTTGTCCTCGCGGATCTCCGCCTCGTCCAGCGAGCCTAGTCCGGCCGCCTTCAAAAAACCCTCGACGGCCTTGTCCGGCGCGCCGACCCGAGGACCCTTGCGTTCGTCGCGCACGTCCGGCGAGCGTTTCGGCAGACCGTTCACGACGGCCGTCAGCCGGCGCGGCGTGGCGAAGGTCTTGATCTCGTCGAAGTCGAGACCGGCCGCCTTCAGCTTCTCGTCGAGAAGCCGCGCGAGGTCTCCTTGCGCGCGCGTCTGCATACGCGCCGGAATCTCCTCGGAGAAAAACTCGAGCAAGAGTTCAGCCATCGCGCGCTAGGCTCCTTTCCGCGCGAGGTCTTGACCGAAACCGATGTCCTGGTCGTCAAGATCCTGGATTCCGAATTCGAGAACGCCGTAGGGCTTTTCGCCGAGGTGGTAGTCGATCAGTGCACCGCGTTCCGTCAGTTCGTCATACATGGCGCGCGCATCGTCGACCCAGAAATAGGCGTTCCACATCTTGTCCTTGATGTGCCAATGGGGAACGGCCTCGCGCGCTTCGGGCACCTGGGTCAGCATGACATGGGCCCCATCGCGCGCGGCGATGGCGAAATCCGCCGGCTCGCCCCACACGCCGAGCGTGCGGAAACCGACCTTGTCGGCCCAATAGGAAATCGTCTTCGGCAAATCGCGCGCGAACAGCACGGGGGCTTGATGCAAGATCGTCGCTTGACTCATGACGCACCGCCCGCCTCGGTCTTGAGCCACGCGGCGCAGCATGCCTTGGCAAGATCGCGCACGCGCAGGATATAGGCCTGCCGCTCCGTCACGGAAATCACGCCGCGCGCATCCAAGAGATTGAAGATGTGCGAGGCTTTGATGGCCTGATCGTAGGCGGGCAGCACCATCAAATGGCGGCCGCCGTTCTCGCCTGCTTCCAACAGCGCCTTGCACTCTGCCTCCGCATCGCGGAAATGCTCGAACAGCTTCGCTGTGTTCGCATGCTCGAAATTATGCCGGGAATATTCCTGCTCGGCCTGGTGGAAGACATCGCCGTAGGTGACTTTGGCGTCACCTTCCCCGCCGTTGAAGTTGAGGTCGTAGACGTTGTCGACGCCCTGCACATACATGGCCAGGCGCTCGAGGCCGTAGGTCAGTTCGCCGGAGACCGGGTCGCAATCGAACCCGCCCACCTGCTGGAAGTAGGTGAACTGCGAGACTTCCATGCCGTCGCACCACACTTCCCAGCCAAGCCCCCAGGCGCCGAGCGTGGGGCTCTCCCAGTCGTCCTCGACAAAGCGGATGTCGTGGTTCTTCGGGTCGATGCCGATGGCGTAGAGGCTGTCGAGATAAAGGTCCTGAATGTCCGCCGGCGATGGCTTCAGGATGACCTGGAACTGGTAATAGTGCTGGAGCCGGTTGGGGTTCTCGCCATAGCGGCCGTCCTTGGGCCGCCGCGAGGGCTGGACATAGGCCGCGCGCCAATGCTTGGGGCCAAGCGAGCGCAGCGTCGTCGCGGGATGGAACGTGCCGGCGCCGATCTCCATGTCGTATGGCTGGAGAATGACGCAGCCCTGATCGGCCCAAAAGCGCTGCAGCTTCAGGATGAGATCCTGGAACGAAGGCGCGGCGGACCTTTTTGTGGATTTCGAAGGCTTGGACATGTCCGATTCGTCAGGGGCGGGATTTCCGCCGCACGCTATTTCGTTGCGGCCGACAATGGAAGCCATAGAAGGACGGCCATTGCCAACGGGATAGGGCCGGTTCCGGACCTAGCGGGTCTCCTTGGGGCGATAGATGCCGGTTTCGGGGTCCTGCTCCAGCGGCACGGCGCTCTCGATATCCCGCCGTTCCATGGCTTCCTCGGCCTTGCGCAGCTCCGCGCGGACCCGCTCTTGCTCCCGCTTCAGGTGCCGCCTGACCAGAAGCAGGCCCGCGCCGATCGCCGCCAAGAGAAGAAGCTGAGGCATCGCTCTACAATCCGAAACGCGACCACAGCGCGCGGGCCTCGATCGCGGAAATGACATCCGCGGCGAAGCCGTGCGGCCATTGGCCGAAGTCTAATCCACTTACGCCCGCCGAAACGGACTTCTTTCCCCGGCGGAGCCACGATGTCGCGGGCGCAACGAGTTTGAACCGGACATCCTCGCCGAAGACCTCGCGCATCCTGGTGCGCAAATCTGACAGCCCGTCGATCAGGCCGAGTTCGAGTGCCGTCTTGCCGGACCAGAACGCGCCGGTAAACAACTCGTCGTCCGCCTTGGTCAGCTTGCCGCCGCGCCGCGACTTCACCATTCCTATGAAGGCCTCGTGGACGTCGAGCTGGATGTCCTTGATGCGTTTCACATCCTCGGGCTTTTCCGGCAGGAAGGGATCGAGCGTGTCCTTGCTCGTACCGGCCGTGTAGACGCGGCGCTCGACGCCGATCTTCTCCAGCAGGCCTGGAAACCCGAACCCTGCGGCGATCACGCCAATCGACCCGACGATTGAGCTCGGGTCCGCGTAAATCTCGTCGCCGGCGAGCGAGAGCATGTAGCCTCCCGACGCCGCCACATCCTCGCAAAACGCGTAGACCTTGAGGTTCTTCTCCGCGGCAAGCGCCCGAATGCGCTTGTGGATCAGCGTGGACTGTACGGCCGCGCCGCCCGGCGAATTGATCTGAATGGCGACCGCTTTGGCTCCACGCATGGCGAAGGCCTTGTCGATCGAGGCCGCGACCGTCGGCAGCGAAAGTTCCTGCTTGAACGGAGAATTCACGCCGATCGGGCCGCTGAAACGCAGCACCGGCACGAGGGGACGCGGCTTTGTCCACTTCTCCGGAAGCACGGACTTCATCGCAGTCATAAAACCATTTTCGCTCATAAATGCACCGTATCGTGAGACCCGACCAGATCAAGAGTTGTCCACTAGATCGGGACCAATAAAGGCTAGACGGGGGCAAGGAAAAGCGCCGCCTCCGCACTCCATTAACGCCGTCCATTAACGTCCATGCGCGATCGGACATGAGACCGCCCTGCGAACATGCTACAGGTCGATTCCCGCCGGACGTTCCGGTCCGGTGAAAAGCACCGGTGGCGGTTCCGGCGTGCCGTCCCGAGGAGGACATCCCATGAGAAAGTTTGCGATCCTTGCAAGTTTGGCCGCGGCGGTCGCGCTCGTTTGCGTCACGCTGGCGCCACCTTCCGCTGACGCGGGCTGGCGCCGCAAGGCCTGGCAGAACGGCTACTACAGCCAGGGCTATTATGGCCGGCGCATCGTAGGCCCCGATCGCTACGACTATGTCCGGCCGCGCGCCGGGTATTACGCGCCGCGCAGCTGCTATCGGGTACGATATGGCTGTGGCGCCTATCCATACGCCTACTACCCCTATTGGCGCGACCGGACCTACCGGGGCTGGTACTACTAGCGCCACATACGTCTCTGCGACTTTTTTTAAAGGGCCGGTCTCCACACAAGGGACCGGCCCTTTGCGTTGCCGCTGAACTTCCCATGAATGGGGCCCTCAGACATAGTTCAGCCCCTCGCCTCTAAACCTCTCCTCAAGACCGAGGACTTGAGACGGCGCGACAGGCGCCAAAAGAGAGGTATGAGAGATGCTGAAGACGACAATTCTCGCGGCTGCCGTAGTGATGGCCTTCGGGGTCACGTCCGCCCATGCGAGTCACGATGGCGATCACGGCCGTGGCGGCACCGAGTACAAGTACGGCGGCGCGGCGCACGAGGCCCATTATCGCGGTTACCGCCACGATGGCCATGACCGCTACGGCTGGCGGCATTGGGACCGCTACGGGCCGAGCTGGTTCGACTACCGCGGCCGCCCGCATTGCCGCACCGTGCCCCGGAAAGTCTCCATCAAGGTCTGGGACCGCAGGGGCAACCCCTACCACAAATGGGTTTGGAAAGACGTGAGAGTCTGCGCCTAGCAGACCTTCCGCGCCCCGGACACCTCCCTAGTTCCGGGCACCTTCGGGGCTGCCGCCGATCCCCCATGGCGGCGCCCCTCTTCTTTGCCGAGACGCCGCTAGTCTCGAGGCGCATCGAGGGAAAGCGCCGCCCCGCCGCGCAAGATGGCTTCGGCTTCCTTCGTGTACGCGCCGCCGGCTTCATGCAGCACAAGCCCCGGCAAGACGCGTAATCCCGCGCGGCTGTTCTTCCGCCCCCGGACGATGATGCGGCCCGCGGCAGTTCCAGGCTTCGGAAACAGCGGGAAGATGGCAAGATCGCCGAAGCGATCCTTCAACGCCTCCAGGACGTTGCCCAGCTCGCCGGCGCGGTGAATGAGGGTCAGCGTTCCTTTTGGTGCGGTCATGGTCGCGAGAAACCGGACCCAGCGCTCCAATTCGCCTTGCGGCATCACATGCGCCGCCGCGCGCGATGCGTCCGGCGCCACTCGGACCGAGCCTTCGGCGTAGAACGGCGGATTGGCCATGACGTGGCCGTATCCCTCGCGGATCAATCCAGCCTCGCTCAAGACCTTGGACGGGGCGGTGAGGTCGGCCGCGATCGCCCGGAACCGGGCCTCGAAGCCGTTTCGGACCGCGTTCGTCTTGGCCAGTGCGCATTGGGTTCCGTCGATCTCGACGGCTGTGACATGGGTCTCGGGAACGCGGGCGAGGACGCATAGTCCCGCTGTCCCGGCGCCCGCGCCCGCATCGAGCACGCTCTCGCCGCTTCTTGCCGGAACTGCCGCCGCGAGAAAGACCGCATCGCTCCCGGCCCGATGTCCCGCCTTGTTCTGGACGACTTCGATCCGCCCCCCGAGGAACGCATCGGCGGTCGTCTCCTGCCGGTCCGCGCCGTCAGATTTTTTTTTCGCGTTCGAGATCATCGCCGACGCCCGCCTCGGTCAGCAGCACGCGCGCCTTATCGACGGAGCCTTCCCGCACAAGAATGCGCTGGGGCAGAATTCCTATCGATCCTTCCATCACGCTCATATTCGTGTCGAGGACGATGAATTCAATCCCCGACTCTTTGAGGAGCGCACTCACAAAGGACAGGAGCACGGGATCGTTCGACCGTATCAATTCCTTCATTGCCAAAACTGCTCCCGGCAAACCCTGGACGGGTTGATCTTCGTCTGAGACCGCCGACAATACGCGTGCTATAAGCCCCCGCACTTGGGGAAACGAAAACCTCATCGGAGGAGACTAGCCCGTGGGCATCGTCGTCAAGCTCTCCGGCGCGCGCGACCCAAGCGCGAGCCTTGCCCCACTCTTCGCGCTTGTCGAGGAGGACATGGGCTATGTCAACCAGATCATCCTGGACAAGGCCCGATCCAACGTCGACCTGATCCCGGAATTGGCCCGGCATCTGATCGATTCGGGCGGAAAGCGCTTGCGCCCCATGCTGACGATCGCAGCGGCGAAGCTTTGCGGCTACGAGGGCGAAGGACATCGGCGGCTCGCCGCGTCCGTGGAGTTCATGCACACCGCGACTCTGCTCCATGACGACGTGGTCGACGAAAGTAGCCTGCGGCGCGGTAAGACCACTGCCAGACTCCTTTGGGGCAACGAAGCGAGCGTACTTGTCGGCGACTATCTGCTGGGGCAAGCCTTCAAGATGATGGTCGATGTCGGCTCGCTCGGCGCGCTGCGCATCCTATCCGACGCGGCGGCGATCATCGCCGAAGGCGAGGTGATGCAGCTCATTACTGCCAATAACACCGACACCACCGAGGACGACTATCTCTCGGTCATCGAAGCGAAGACGGCGGCCCTGTTCGCCGCAGCCGCGGAAGTGGGCGCGGTGGTCGCAGAACGGCCCAAGTCAGAGGCGGCGGCGCTACGCTCCTTCGGCCGGAATCTCGGCGTCGCATTCCAGCTCGTGGACGATGCGCTCGATTATTCGGGCGAGCAATCGAAGCTCGGCAAGAGCGTCGGCGACGATTTCCGCGACGGCAAGATCACGCTTCCCGTCGTGTTGAGCTACCGGCGTGGAGACGCGGAGGAACGCGCCTTTTGGGAGCGGACGCTCAAAGAGGGCGAGATCGGCGACGACGATCTCGAAAAGGCGGTGGAGTTGATTTCCCGGCACAACGCCTTGGCCGACACGATGGAGCGGGCGCGCCATTACGGTGCCATCGCCCGTGACGCCCTGGCGATCTTCCCGGACAACGACATCAAGTCTGCGCTGCTCGGCGCCATCGAGTTCTCGGTGAACCGGCCCTACTAGACCTCAGCCCGCCGAAGGATCGCCGAGCGTTCCGGCGATGACCCACCAGTTGGGTTCCTGCTCGGCCAGGAGGATCGCGGCACGCAGCGCCTCGCGGGGCTTCTCGAATACCGCAAAGCAGGTCGCGCCACTACCCGACAGCCGGACAAGCCTCTCTCCGTCCAACCCCCTCAGCCGCTCGAGCACGGCATCAATCTCTGGCGCGAGATCGATCGCGACACGCTCAAGGTCGTTGTTCCGCATGGACGCATAGGCGATCAGCGCTTCAAAGCTGCCGCCGAAATCCGGCTGCGGCGCGGCCTCCCGGACACCCTCGAAGGGAGAGGCGTTCAGGGCGCCATAGACCGCCGATGTCGCAAGCTCCACATGCGGATTGGCCAACACCACACCGCATTGAGGAAAGCCCGCCACCGGCGCGACGACTTCGCCCCGTCCCATCATCAGAGCCGGGGCGCTGTGCAAACAGACGGCAATGTCGGAGCCCAGGTCCGGCGCGATCGCCTCCGCATCCCGCATGGAGAAAGCGCCGCCGCTCGCCCGCACGAGCAATCTCAGCGCGGCCGCGGCATCGGCCGACCCGCCGCCGAGCCCCGCCGCAACGGGGAGCGTCTTCACCAGCCGGAAGCGTCCTTCAGCGAGTGCGGGAACGCGCGCGCGCGCAGCCTCGGCCGCATCCAAGATCAGATTTCCCTCGCCAAGCGCGGTTGCAAAGGGACCGGCGGCATCGAGCGCAAACGCGCGTCGCGGCGATGCGTCTGCGCCCGGCGGCACAATCTTCAATTTCGGTTCTGTCTTCGGAGCGAACGCGACCGTGTCTCCGACGCCGGCAAAAGCAACCAGACTCCGCAATTCGTGGAAGCCGTCGGCGCGGCGGCCGAGAATCTCAAGTGTGAGGTTGAGCTTCGCCCAAGCAATGTCCCGTAATTCCATATCGCGACGTGACGTATCGCGAACCGGATTCTATTGCGAGGATTTCTGCTTGGCGTCGACCGTACCGGATGCGGACTTAGTCACAGAGGTCTCTTCCAGGCCCGAGGCAATCTTCGCATTCAGCTGCTTGCGCAAATCGTCCTCAGGCTCCAGGGACAAAGACTGCTGCCACTGATACTTGGCTTCCAGCTTGCGGCCCACGCGCCAATAGGCATCGCCCAGATGATCGTTGATGATGGGATCGTCCGGCCGCAACTCCACCGCCCGCTCGAGATATTCGACCGCGTCAGGCAGGTTCCCCAGCCGGTAATAGGCCCAGCCGAGACTGTCGACATAATAGCCGTCATCGGGCTTCAGGCTCACAGCCTTGCGGATGTAGTCCATGGCCTGCTTCAGGTTCATACCCTGATCGACCCAGGAATAGCCCAGGTAATTGAGGACCAGAGACTCGTCCGGGTTGAGCTCGAGCGCCTTGTTGAAATCCGCCTCGGCGCCCGGCCAGTTCTTCAAACGCTCGTTGCAGACGCCGCGCGAGTAGAACAACGCCCAGTCTCGTTTTGCGGGTTTGTCCACGAGGGCGACCGCCTGGTCGTAATATTTGAGCGCCTCGTCATAGCGCTCGTTGGCGCGCATGATGTTTCCCAGCGCATCAAGCGGCCGGATATCGCCCGGGTTGTTGTCGATGATGTCGTGAAGCAGGTTCTTGGCTTCGTCGACTCGCTTGAGGGAATTCAGGGCAAAGGCCTTCTGAATCTGAACGTTCACCCAAAGTGGAGAAGACCGCGGAATGGCGTCGAAGGCGGCGATCTCCGCATCGTATTTGTTCGCCGTCGAATAAGCCTCGGCCAGCGCGATTTGCGCCAGCGGGAAGTCGGGTTTCAGGAGAAGAGCGAACTTGAGGTAGACGACACCCATATCGAGACCGCCTTCGCCGGCGACGGCATCGCCGATCCCGTAAAAGACCTCAGCGAGCCCGTCGGTCGGGTTCTGGGCAATCAGTTCCGGCTTACCGCCCTTCTCAATCTCTTCGAGCAGGCCCTCGGTCAGCGGGTGCGGCGCCGTCTTGGCCATGTGCATCTTCAACGTCGCGATCGCCAAATTTTTCTGATTGCGGTTCACGGCGTGGCGCGCATAGGCGTCGGCGATCCGGAGTGTCGTGGGGCTGCGCTTGAAGGCCTCGTCGTAGGACTTGTCGGCGAGCCGATGCCGGCCGGCCACGTCGGCGATCAAAGCACGGTGATAGCGCTGGTAGTACTGGGCCCAATCGGCATTGCTCAGCGTATCCAGCATCTCGAACGCCTCGGAATGCTTGCCGTCGGCTTCCAGAACCCAAGCGCGCGCCAGCGTCGAGGTGAGATCGGCGATCGGTCCCTGCCGCGCCGCGGCGAAATGCGTATCGGCCTTCTTGTAGTCGCCCCGCTTGAAGGCATCGATTCCGAGCAGGAACTGGGCGAAGCGATGCGAGGGTTCGATCTTGACCAGATCGTTTGCGAGCTTCGTCGCCCGATTCCAATGGCCCGCGGCGGCCTCCAGCAAAAAGGCCTGCTCAAGAATGGCCTCGTTCTCGGGATCGGCCTCCAGGGCCTTGGTGTAGAACTCGGCGGCCGCGTCCGTGTCATGGTTCTGGCGGGCAACGCGCCCCGAAAGGTAGTTGCCGAGGAGCGTTCCGGCGGCCGAATCTTCAGGTGCTGGAGCGAGGACTTCGGAATAGGCGGCCGGCGCCGCAAGAATTGCGATCAGCAGGACAGACCGCAGCGCCCATTTACTCATCTGTCCGCCTTCGCGCCCACTCTCGGGATTCGTCATCGTGTCGGCCCGGCTCGCGCCGCCTCAAGGTTATTGACCCAGCAAAGGACAGGCTAAGTGCTTTGGCCTGCCCTGAAAACAATAATCCGGCGCAAAGACGGCGCGTTTGTGGCCCAATCCTTTGGGCTACATGAGCATTTCGTAATATTGCCGGGCCTACATATTCGCGTAGTTGGGCCCGTCGCCGCCTTCCGGCACCACCCAGGTAATGTTCTGGGCCGGATCCTTGATGTCGCAAGTCTTACAGTGCACGCAGTTCTGTGCGTTGATCTGGAAGCGGACCGTGCCGCCCTCCTCCACGACCTCGTAGACATTCGCCGGACAGTAGCGCTGCGCCGGCTCGTCATATTTGGGCAGGTTCTGATCGATCGGAATCTCCGGATCGGTCAGCCGCAGATGTACCGGTTCGTCTTCGTCGTGGTTGGTGTTCGACAAGAACACCGACGACAGAATATCGAAGGTGAGCGTGTTGTCGGGCTTCGGATAGTCGATGGGCTTGGACTTCGCCGCCGGGCGTAAGCTCGCAAAGTCGGGCTTCTTGTGCTTCAGCGTGTAGCCGAGGAACGGAAAGATCGTGTTGAGCCACATATCGAAGCCGCCCAGCATGACGCCAAGCCGCGTACCGAAACGCGACCACAGCGGCTTCACGTTGCGGACCTTCTTGAGCTCCTTGGCCATGGAGCTGTTCTCGACCGCCAGGATGTATTCGAGAAGCGTATCCCGCGCGCGGCCTGCTTCGAGAGCCTGGAAAGCCGCCTCCGCCGCCATGATCCCGGACAGCATGGCGTTGTGGGACCCTTTGATGCGCGGCACGTTCATGAAGCCCGCGGCGCAGCCGATCAGCGCGCCGCCTGGAAAGGCAAGTTGCGGGATGGCCTGCCAGCCGCCCTCGGTCAGGGCACGCGCGCCATAAGCGATGCGCTTTCCGCCTTCCAGGTGCCGCGCGATGACGGGATGCGTCTTCGAGCGCTGGAACTCCTTGAACGGGCTCAGATAGGGGTTCGCGTAGTCGAGATGGACGACGAAGCCGACCGACACGAGATTGTCGCCGAAGTGATAGAGGAAGGAGCCGCCGCCGGTGTTGTTATCGAGCGGCCAGCCCATCGTGTGTTGCACGAGGCCAGGCTTGTGGTTCTCTGGCGGGATCTCCCAAAGTTCCTTGAGGCCAATGCCGAATTTCTGCGTGCCGCTGTCCTCGTCCAGCCCGTATTTCTTGATGAGCTGCTTGGTCACCGAGCCGCGCGCGCCTTCCGCGAAGAACGTGTACTTGCCGAGCAGCGCCATGCCCGGCGTGTAGCTGTCCTTGGGGCTGCCGTCGCGGGCCACGCCGAGATCTCCGGTGATCACGCCTTCGACCTCGCCGTCCGCGCCGATGATCGCCTCGGCGACCGCGATCCCCGGATAGATCTCGACGCCCATGGACTCGGCCTGCTCGCCGAGCCATTTGGTGAGGTTGCCGAGACTGCCCGCATAGCAGCCGTGATTGTTCATCAGCGGGGGCATGAATAGGTTGGGCAGCCTGATCTCGCCCCCCTCGCCGAGATAGTAGAAAAGGTCCTTGGTCACCTCGTCCTTGAGCGGCGCGCCTTGCTCGCGCCAATCGGGGATGAGCTTGTCGAGACCGGCCGGATCGACGACCGCGCCCGACAGAATATGGGCCCCGACCTCCGAGCCCTTTTCCAAGACGACGACGGAAATCTCCGTGTCCTTCTCGGCCGCAAGCTGCTTGAGCCGGATCGCGGCGGAGAGCCCAGCCGGCCCCGCTCCCACGATCACCACATCGAACTCCATGATATCCCGTTCGACTTGATCGCTCATCTCAGCCCTTTCCGTTCTTATGCCGCACCACGCCGCGCCCCCGGCGAATTGGTGCTAACATTCCTGATGTTGCCTTGAATTGACACATAGAGGATCGAACCGGGCATCGCAAATGAGTGAAAGCACCGCGAAAAACGCGTCGCACCTGCTCGCCTGGTACGAAGCCATGGGTGTGGACGAGGCGATTGGAGAAACGCCGGTGGACCGCTTCGCCGCACCAGCCGCGCCGTCCTCCTCCGAATCCTCCGCCGAGGAGCGGAAGCGCGCGCCGGCGGCTTCCCCCGATGCACGGGTTCGCCCGCCCAAGGCGGCGCGTACCTCCCCGCCGGCCGCAAGCGCAGCGGCGCCCTCGCTCGAGGAGATCGAGACGCTTGCCGACCTCGAAAAGGCCGTCGCGGCCTTCGACGGCTGCGCGCTGAAACGGACCGCGAAGAACACGTGCTTCGCCCGCGGCAACGACAAAGCCAAGGTGATGCTCATCGGCGAGGCGCCGGGCCGGGACGAGGACCTGCAAGGCAAGCCTTTCGTCGGCCGCGCCGGCCGCCTCCTCGACAAGATGCTGGCCACGATCGGTCTCGACGAAAACGCCGTCTACATCACCAACACGATCTATTGGCGCCCGCCCGGAAACCGGACACCCACAGCACAGGAAATCGGCGCCTGCATGCCGTTCTTGACGCGCCAGATCGAATTGCTGGAACCGCAGGTCATCGTGCTCTTGGGTGGGGCGGCCGCGAAATCGGTCCTCGACACGACGGACGGCATCATGCGCCTGCGCGGCAAGTGGAAACTATACAACGCGAAAGGACGGGACATTCCCACGCTTGCGACATTACATCCTGCCTATCTGCTTCGCACGCCGGACGCGAAGCGCTTAGCTTGGCGCGATCTGCTCATGCTGAAGGCAAGGCTGGAGGAACTCGCTCAATGACCGCCCGTATCGACCACACCCGCCCATTCGTCCCCGTGCGCATCGCCGTGCTGACCATCTCGGACACGCGTACGCCGAAAACGGACAAGTCGGGCCCGCTTCTGGCGCAGATGATCGAGGAGGCCGGCCATACGCTCGCCGGCCGCGCCGTGGCCCCGGACGACGAAAAATCGATCCGCAAGGCCGTGAAGAAATGGGTGAAGGCGAAGGACGTCGACGTGGTCATCACCACAGGCGGGACCGGCTTCACGGGGCGCGATGTGACGCCCGAGGCCGTTCGCCCGATCTTCGACAAGGAGATCGAAGGCTTCTCCGTCCTGTTCCACATGCTCAGCTATCAGACGGTCGGCACGTCCACGATCCAAAGCCGCGCTTGCGGCGGTCTCGCCAAGGGCACGCTGATCTTCTGCGTCCCCGGCTCTCCTGGTGCGTGCGAGGACGCGTGGCGCGGCATTCTCAAGTTCCAGCTCGACAACCGCCATCGCCCTTGCTCCTTCATCGAGCTGATGCCACGCCTCACCGAGAGCAAGAAGAAGAAGGCAGATTAGAGGACCGCGCGCGTTGAAGACGAGCCGGCTGTTGCAGCATGGTGGCTGTGCGGGATCGCGAGCGTCTCCTGCTCGGATCCGCTCGCCCGCAACGCCGTCAAGGGCCGCTTCACCTGGCTGTTCAACTAGAGGCGCCCGTTAGGCCGGGCCGTGTGCCCTGAGACATAGACGTTCGGCCACATCCCGCTGGCGGTGCCAAGCCTCGGCCGTGTCGACATCGCTCAGCGTCGCCGCCGTGGCGATCGCGCATCCTCTCAGATTGGCGCGCGTGGCCGAGAGCGCATCCGGCGTCGACCAGGGTACGTTCTCGAATGGCGCCAGCTTCCGGGGGCTTCGCTTGAGCCCCACAAGCCAATAGCCGCCGTCGCGCGCCGGCCCGAGCACTGCATCGGCGCTACCGAGCTTGCGGAACGCATCGGCGATATGGGCGCGGGAAATGGCGGGGATGTCGCTGCCGACGAGAACCACGGGGCCCGGCGGCATCGCATCGAAGAGGCGCTGCATGCGTGCGCCGAGATCGCCCTGCTCTTGCGAAATCCGCACAATCCGCGAGGCGCCGGGCCAGCAATTCTCATGCAAGGCACTGCCGGGCGAGACGGCCAAATAGGTCTGCCAGCGCGGGTCGCTCCCTAAGCGAAGCAGCGTGTGGCCGAGTACAGTCCGGTAAAAGCGCACCGCCGGGACATCGCCGATGCCGTGCGCCAGGCGCCGCTTCGCGGCACCCGCCTTGGGCTGCTTGGCCATGACGACGAGGCTCTGCCCGAACGCGGCACCCCGCGCGGGCCGGACATCATTCATACAGCCTGGCAAGCAGCCGCGGCGGCACGCGCAGCAGATAGAGCAGCGTCAGCCCGAGATTCCGGGCGCTGCGAAGGAGATAGCCGTCCTCCTGGTAACGTCGGGCGCTGGTAACGGCCCGCGTCCTGAAGGCATGGAGTTCGCGGCGCTTGAGGCGGCGGACAAGGTCCACATCCTCCATCAGCGGAAGAGGCCGGAACCCGCCGAGCCGCGCATAGTGGGTGCGCGAGATCAGAAGACCCTGATCGCCGTAGGGGAGCGAAAAGAAGGCGCAGCGCAAGCCGACCATCGTCTCGATCAGGCGCGGCATGAACCCTTCGTCGTCGAGCCCGAAGCGGAAATAGGCTGCCGAGTGCGGGCGGCGCCCGCTTTCGATCCGCTCGATGAAGTTGGCCACCTCGGTGGCCCAGCCGGGCTCCAGCACCGTGTCGGCATGGAGAAAGAGGAGCCAGTCGCCCTTCGCCTCCCGTGCGCCCGCCTCGAGCTGCATGCCCCGGCCCCGAGGGGCCTTGACCAAATGCGTCCCAGCCGCATCCGCGATCAAATAGGTGCCGTCCGTCGAACCGCCGTCGGCGATGATCGCCTCTTGCACGATCCCTTCGACCACGGCGGGCACCAGCCCCGACAAGGTCGGCACGAGGGTCCGTTCGGCATTGAGCGTCGGAATCACGACAGAAATCATGGGCCGGACTATAGCGGTTGCGGTTCTGGCGGCAATCGCCTCCAAAGGACGCAAGGCCAACCCAATATTCTATGTTCTTGATTTGTTCTGCTATGCCGCCTATATTCGGGGCATGAGCATCGCCCTTCGAAAACCGAACCGCGACGAGAGCCTGCCCCACGAGGCGGGAGGCATCGCCTATGGACGGCGCCATGGCCGGGGCGCCCAGACGAACCGGTCGGGCCGGTTCGAGGCGCGGACCTACGAGCCGGTGGACGACGGCTGGGATTCGCTCGGCGATCTCGAGGCTCTGCGGACGGAAGTGCAGGAAACCCCGGCCCGCCGCATCATCACCAAGAACGATTCGCCGGATATCGGCTTCGACCGCTCGATCAATCCGTATCGGGGCTGCGAGCACGGCTGCGTTTATTGCTTCGCGCGCCCGACTCACGCCTTTCTCGGCATGTCTCCGGGCCTCGACTTCGAGACCAAGCTGTTCGCCAAGACCAATGCCGCGCATGCCCTGGAGCGTGAGTTGGCGGCGCCGGACTATCGCCCGCGCATGATCGCAATCGGATCGAACACCGACCCCTATCAGCCGGTGGAGCGGCGTTATCGGATCATGCGGCGGATCCTTGAGGTCTTGAACGCCGCGAACCATCCCGTGGGGATCGTCACGAAGTCCGCGTTGGTTTTGCGCGATCTCGACATTCTGCAATCCATGGCGGAACGCGGACTGGTGAAAGTCGCGCTGTCGGTGACGACGCTCGACCGGAAGCTGGCCCGCGCCATGGAGCCGCGCGCCAGCACGCCGGACAAACGCCTCGAGGCCATCGAGACGCTTGCAAGCGCGGGCATCCCGGCTTCGGTCATGGTGGCGCCGGTCGTGCCGGGTCTCACCGACGCGGAAATCGAGCGCATCTTGGAGCGCGCGTCCGCGGCCGGCGCGGCCGAGGCCGGCTACATCCTGCTGCGGCTGCCGTTGGAGATCGGCGATCTCTTCGTGGAATGGCTGGAAGCCAATTGCCCGGATCGTGCCAACCGCGTGCTGTCGCTGGTGCGGCAGACAAGGGGCGGCAAGCTCTACGATGCACAGTGGCAGAGCCGCATGGAGGGCGACGGGCCTTATGCCTGGATGATCGGCCGCCGCTTCCAGATGGCCGCCGAACGGCTCGGCCTCGACAAGCGCCACAAATTGCGGACCGACTTGTTCACGCCGCCCACTCTGCCAGGCCAGCAACTGAGCCTACTCTAGCGGCTTTTCCACAAGTGGAGCATTCTTCCGGTCTCGCAGGTTGCACGAGGCGCGCTGTTCGTCGGACAGTCCCACCATGGAACCGACGCAACCGCCGCCAAACAGCTTTCCGAACTACGATCTCGAAGCGGAACTGATGGATTTGCATGGCCTGCCCGTGGCCGGCGTCGACGAAGCGGGGCGCGGGCCCTGGGCCGGCCCCGTCGTGACCGCGGCGGTCATCCTTAATCCCGATCGGATTCCGGACGGCTTGGACGATTCGAAGAAGCTGACGCCGGAGGCCCGCGAGGACCGCTATGCGGAAATCATGGCGACGGCCTGCGTCTCGGTGGTCATCGGACAGGTCGCGCGCATCGACCGCGACAACATCCTGCAAGCGACGCTTTGGGCCATGCGCACGGCCTTCCGGAATCTCGAAGTGCCGCAAGCCGCGGCCCTGATCGACGGCAATGCGGTGCCGAAGCGTTTTCCGGGAACGGTCCAGGCCGTGATCGGCGGCGACGGCCTGTCTGTGTCCATCGCGGCTGCCTCGATCGTCGCGAAGGTCACGCGAGACCGGATCATGGTGCGGCTTTCAAAGCGCTATCGCGGCTATGGCTGGGAGAACAACAAAGGCTACGGCACGCCGGAACATGCGAGCGGTATCGAGAAGCACGGCATCTGTCCGCATCACCGCCGTTCCTTCGCGCCCATCCAGCGCATTCTCGCGCTGCAGAACGAGGGCGCCCTGCCCGGTCGCTAGCCGAGCCAGCCGGCGATGCGCCCGGCAATTTCGCCGGCGCCGTCTTCCATGACGAGCATGTGGGCGTGGCCGTCCAGCGTCCAGAACGCGCTGCCGGGATAGGAGTGCGCCGTCGCCTTCGCCGTGGCGAGCGGCACGACGCGATCCTCCGTACCCGATAGCGTGAGCACCGGACAGTCCACGGCGCTCGTATCGACGGCGGTCGCCCCCGTCCGGTCGAACATCCAGAGGAACAGCTCGAACAGCGCCTGCCCCGACTCCGGCCCGAACGCGTCGAACACCTGCCGCTGACGGGCGGGCGACAGGCCGTTGAGGCTGATGTTGCAGGCGATCTCGAAGTTGGGATCGAAAGCGCGCGTCCAGAACGGACCGAGCGACATCAGATCCTGGCCGAGCTGTTTTTCGGAATCGGACGACGGCAAGATGCCCGCCCGCGCCGCCGGGCTCGCCAGGACGAGCTTCTCCGCAAGCCCGCGCGCGGCGAGCTGCTGCGCGATGACCGCGCCCATGGAATGGCCCAGCAGGACCGGCCTTTCGGGCAGCGCCTCGACAAAGGCCGTCATCTGTTCGCGGTAATCGGCGATGCCGACGCCCGTAAGCTTGGCGATGCCATCGGCCTTGTCGGCCCCGTGCCCGATGAGGTCGGGCGTGTGGCAGTCATAGCCGCGCGCCTCGAAGACCTCTCGAAAAGGCTCGAAACACCACCCGCCGCAATTGACGCCGTGCACCATGACGACCGTCTTTGTCATGCAATTCTCCTTCCCGACGCGCCTCCCGGACACATCGCCAGGCGCCCGGCGGCGGATTAAGGCCACCTTTACCCCACTCCGCCAGCATGGGCCGGTCTTGCCGAAACGCAAAACGGCAAGCGCGTATTAGTTCTGCGTAGCGCGAGTGGTGAATCATGGGTTTGGGGGATACGGGGGAGCCGCGGCTTCCGCGCAACAAGATCATTGTCGGCGATTGCATCGAGGAACTTGAGAAGCTGCCCGCAAGGAGCATCGATCTCGTGTTCGCCGATCCGCCCTATAACCTTCAGCTCGCGAACGAGCTTTACCGGCCCAATAACAGCCGCGTCGACGGCGTCGACGATGAATGGGATAAGTTCTCCAGCTTTGGCGCCTATGACGGTTTCACCCGCGAATGGCTGAGCGCCTGCCGCCGGGTGCTGAAGCCGAACGGCAGCCTCTGGGTCATCGGCAGCTATCACAATATCTTCCGCGTCGGCACGGCGCTCCAGGATCTCGGCTACTGGGTGCTGAACGATGTCATCTGGCGCAAGACCAACCCGATGCCGAATTTTCGCGGACGGCGCTTCACCAATGCGCATGAGACGATGATCTGGGCGTCCACGGGTCAGAAGGCGCGTTACACTTTCAACTACGAATCCATGAAGGCGCTGAACGAAGATCTGCAAATGCGCTCCGATTGGCTGTTGCCGATCTGCTCGGGTGCCGAACGGTTGAAGCAGGACGGGCGCAAGACCCACCCGACACAAAAGCCGGAGGCGCTGCTTCAGCGCGTCATTCTGGCGGCGAGCCATGTGGGCGACGTCGTGCTCGATCCGTTCATGGGATCGGGTACCACCGCTGTCGCCGCCAAGCGCCTGGGCCGCGCCTTTGTCGGCATCGAACGCGAGACGGCCTATGCGGATGCCGCCCGCGAACGGCTGAAGAGCGTGAAGACTCTCGATCCCGCCTCGCTGCAAGTTTCCAAGGGCAAGCGGGCGGAGACGCGCGTTCCCTTCGGGGCTCTGGTCGAGCTCGGGCTGCTCTCGCCCGGAACCGCGCTCTACGATCCGGCCGCGCGCCACGAGGCCAAAGTGCGCGCGGATGGCTCCATCGCCTGCGGCGGCGCCCAAGGGTCCATCCACAAGATCGGCGCTCAGGTGCAAGGCGCCATGGCCTGCAACGGCTGGACCTTCTGGCACTACGAAGCCGGCGGCACGCTCAAGCCGATCGACGACCTCCGCGCCGAGGCACGCCAGAGGCTGACGTCCTAGCGCCGCGCGTTTTCGATGCAAGGCCACCCTCGCCCAAGGCATGGGCGAGGACTTTCCGCATGACCGACGGCAGAGCCGCACCCGGCAACGCGCGTTGCCCCACCCAACTGCAGCGCTCTGGGTCTGCGGCAGGGGTGAGTTCCGGGTCCTGTCCAGCCTCGGCGCGATAGACCGTCAGTTCCAGATGGAAATGCGTGAAGGTGTGCGTGACAAGGCCCGGCACGCGTTTCCAGTCCGCACGCAGCGGTGTGCGCTTCTCGATGGCATGCTCAGGCGCCGTCTCCACCCACGGGGTCGAGGGTACCTCCTGCATGCCACCGAGTAGCCCCTTCGGCGGCCGCTCCCGCAGCAGCACCGCGCCGTCCTCCCGAATCGCGACGAAAGCCATGCCCCGCCGTGTCGGTCGCTCGGCCTTCGCTGCCTTGTAGGGGAGTTGCTCGGTGAGCCCGGCTACAAATCCGTGACAGAACGAACGGAGCGGACAGAGGCCGCAGGCCGGACGGCGCGGGGTGCAGATCGATGCACCAAGGTCCATCAAGCCTTGCGCGAAATCTCCGGGATGCTTGGCTGGCGTCAACCGCTCCGCCAGCGCCTTGATCTCCGGCTTGGCTGCCGGCAGCGGCGTCTCGATGGCGAACAGCCGCGCGATCACCCGTTCGATATTGCCGTCCACCGGGGCCGCATGCCGCCCGAAGGCGATCGCGGCGATTGCGGCCGACGTATAGGCCCCAATGCCGGGAAGTTGGCGCAAAGCATCCTCGGAGTCGGGAAAACGCCCGCCATGGGTCTCGGCCACGGCGCGTGCGCAAACATGGAGATTGCGGGCACGGGCGTAATAGCCGAGCCCCGCCCAGGCGGCGAGCACGTCGCCAAGTTCGGCACGCGCCAGCGCGGTCACATCCGGCCAGCGGCGCAGGAAGTCGATATAGCGCGGCGTCACCGCCTTCACCGTGGTCTGCTGGAGCATGATCTCGCTGAGCCAGACCTTGTAGGGGTCCTGCAAATTTCCCGGCGGCGCCCGCCAAGGCAGCGTTCGCCCCTCGCGCCGGTACCAAGCCAGCAGCGCGTGGGCGATCCGCCCGTCCGTACCGGTCAAGTCCGCGCCTCGGGTGTGTACGTCTTGCATAAGTCCCCATGCCACGCTCCATCGCGGGGCGCCATGGTGTAGGTTATCGGGCCAACGGCGATTCCGCGACGGTCCGAACGTGGCGCAACGCCGAAGCCCGGAGCGGACAGGTCATGTATAGCAGAGCACCGAAGCCCAAAGGCGGCGCCCGCGCCATCGGCGCCTTTGTCGACAAGGCGCTGGACCGCGCCGCGCGCGGGCGCGGCTTCGCCACGACGGCCCTCCTGACCGACTGGCGCACGATCGCCGGGGCGGACCTTGCCCGTTACACCATGCCTGACCGCATCATCTGGCCACGGCGCAGCGACGATTGGCGCGGAGACGGCGGCGACGCGCCCGTGCGGGGCCACAAGAGCGGCGGCGCGACGCTCGTCTTGCGTATCGAGGGGCCTCGCGCGATCGAGGTGCAACATCGCGCCGGTCAGATCCTGGAGCGGATCAACGCCTATTTCGGCTATCGCGCCGTGACCGAGATGCGCTTCCTGCAAGCGCCGATCGGCCGCGTTGCCCGGCCAAAGCGTGCGCAAAAGCCACCTCTTCCCGCCTACGCCTTGCCGAAATCCGCTGGCATCCACGACAAAGGCTTGGCCCGGGCACTTGCGCGGCTGGGCGCAGGCGCCATGAGCGTCAACGCGAGTCGGCCAAAGTCAGGCGACAACCGGAGTTGAGTCTTGCTCGCGGCAGGTCTAAACGTCCCCTCATGAGGGGTTGAATTGGAAGTCTTTGCGCGTCCTCGCCAGATCGGAGCGCCGTCACGATTGTGAACGCCCGTTCGTGCGTGGGCCCGCAGAACAGAAACGCCGGAGAATTCATCGTGGCAAAACCCGACAAGAAGCAGATCGAGGCTTCAGCCAAGAGCGGCAACAACAAGACCGGACTTATCGTAATTGCCGCCCTTGTCGCGATCCTAGCGGCTGTGGGCCTTTACTTCGTCAATACTAAGTCGGCGGCGGACCCCAACGCGCCAAAAATGGACCCGCAATCCGCAGCGCTCATGGAAGCCGGGCCACTTGAGGACATCGTACTCGGCGATCCAAAGGCGGACAATGTGATCATCGAATACGCCTCGATGACCTGCCCTCACTGCGCCCACTTCTATACCGAGGTCTTTCCGGAGGTGAAGAAGAAGTACATCGACACCGGTAAGGCGCGCTTCATCTTCCGCGAGTTCCCGCTGGACGGGCTTGCCGTCGCGGCTTCGATGCTCGCGCGCTGTTCGGGCAAGGACCGCTTCTATCCAATGGTCGACGGGCTGTTCGAGACGCAAGAGACCTGGGCCGTGCCCGGAGCCGACGGCAAGGAGAAGCTGAAGCTCATCGCGAAACAGGCCGGTTTCTCCGAAGAGAGCTTCGACAAGTGCCTTGGGGACAAGGAACTGTTCGACAAGATCGTCGCTGTCCGCAAGAAGGCGCATGAGGAATATGGCGTGGACGCCACGCCGTCGTTCTTCGTCAACGGCAAGCGCCTCTCTGGGATTGGGATCGAGTCTTTCGACGCGGCCATCGAAGGTAAGCCCGAGCCGGAGCCGGAGCAGGCTCCGAACGGATAGGCGCGGCGGCAATCCGATCGCTCCGTAACAGGCGGGCCCTGGGGCCGACGTCCTTGTGAGAGGTTTCCTCGGGAGAGGTTTGTTGGGGCTTAGCAGGGCAGCCACATTCGTCTTGATCGGCGCTGTTTTGACCGGTGCCGTCTTGGGCCTAGCGGCTTGCGGGGGTCCCGGCGCCAACGCGCCCGAGCCGGTGCCTTTAAAGGACCAATTGCTCGTGCCCGGCCCTCTCGGCGACCGGGAGTATGGCAACCGCAACGCGCCCGTCACGATCGTGGAGTACGTGTCGCTGACATGCCCCTACTGCCGCGCCTACCACGCGAACGTGTTTCCGCGCGTGAAGCGCGTCTATGTGGACACGGGCAAGGTTCGCTACATCATCCGTGAGTTCGCGATCGGCCAAACGGCCGGCACGGCCGCGGTCGTCACGCGATGCGCTCCGAAAAGCAAATATCTGCCGCTCATCGAAGCCTATCTTTCCCGGCAGCGCGAATGGGTGAGCCAGGAAGTGCGTCCGGATGCTCTCTACAAGATCGCCAAGTCTCAGGGTATGAGCCGCGCGCAATTTGACAAATGCCTATCGAATCAAAGCATTATAGACGGGCTGACGGAGATGAAGCAGCGGGGACGCAAATTGGGCGTCGTCGGGACGCCTACGCTCTTTATCAATGGCCAAAAGCTTCAAGGCACTGTCACCTTCGAAGAGGTGAAAGCCTTGATTGAACCACAGGCTTCTTAGTCTCCGGCATTGCGAATCGCGCCGTCCCCCGCCAAGTTCGAGTCTTGTCGCGTATTTGTCGTGGCGTGCGCGTTCCCCGATTCCAGATAAGGATCGTCAGCAGGTGCAAATCACCAGACTCCGCCTTCTAGGGTTCAAATCCTTCGTCGAGCCGACCGAACTCGTGATCGAGCACGGTTTGACCGGCGTTGTCGGTCCGAACGGCTGCGGCAAGTCCAACCTGCTCGAGGCCTTGCGCTGGGCCATGGGCGAGACGTCCTACAAGAGCATGCGCGGCTCGGCCATGGACGACGTGATCTTCGCCGGTGCCCAAGACCGGCCCGCGCGGAACATGGCTGAAGTCACTCTATTCATCGACAACAGCAAGCGGCTCGCACCGGCGGAGTTCAACGACGCCGACGTGCTCGAGGTCACGCGCCGGATCGAGCGCGAGGCAGGCTCGGCCTACCGCGTCAATGGAAAGGACGTGCGTGCGCGCGACATTCGTCTTCTGTTCGAAGACGCGGCGACCGGCGCCCGCTCACCGGCCCTCGTGCAACAAGGCCGTATCGGCGAGATCGTGAGCGCGACCCCGCTCGAGCGGCGGCGCGTCCTGGAAGATGCCGCCGGCGTCGCCGGGCTTCACAGCCGCCGCCATGAGGCCGAATTGCGCTTGAAGGCGGCGGAAAGCAATCTCGCGCGCCTCGCGGATCTGATCGGCCAGTTGAATACGCAACTCCAGGCGACGCGGCGCCAGGCCCGCCAGGCCAAGCGCTATCGCGACATCTCGACCAGAATCCATGAGATGGAGGCGCTGCTTTACCATCTGCAGTGGGTCGCGGCTTGCGCCCAGGTCGAGGCCGACGAGTTGGCGTTTCAGGACGCTCTCAAAGCCGTGGCCGAGGAGACGAGAGCCGAAGCCGAGGCCCTGCGCCTCCAGTCCGAAGCGGCCGGACAGCTCCAGCCCTTGCGCGACGAAGAGGCTACCCGCGCGGCCGTGCTCCATCGCCTCACCGTCGACCGGGATGCGCTGGAGCGCGAGGAAGCCAGGGCCAAGGCCCGGCAGGCGGAACTGGAGACACAGCTTGCACACGCCTCCCGCGACCTGGCCCGTGAAGAAGAGCAAATCGCCGAAGCGGAAAAGATGCTGGAAGGCCTGGGCTCAGAGAAGAGCAAGCTCGAGGCGGTGAGCACGGACGATGGCCACGAGACGCAGTTGCGGGAAGCCGCTGCCGCTGCCGCGAGCGTGCTGGCCGAGACCGAGACGGCACTGCGCGAGGCAACGACGCACCTTGCCGAGGCGCGCGCCGAGCGCAACCGCCTGGAAAATGAAAAGACGCGCCTTGCAAGCCGCATCGCGCAGCTCGAATCTCAGTCCGAGGATTTGGAACAGCAGCTTGCAAAGCTGGAGGCCGAGAGCGGGAGCGAGACAAAGCTCGCCGAACTTACGGCCGAGGCCGAGCGTCTTTCCGCGCTTATCGAGGAGTCCGGTACGGCCCTCACCGACGCGGAAGCCAGCGAGGAACAGGCCCGTGCCGACGAGACGCGCCTGCGGTCCGCGCTGGCCGATGCCAAGCTCGCCCGTCAGGAGATCGAGACGGAGCTGGCGACGCTGCTGAAGCTCCTGACCCCGCCGAACGATTGGACGCCCATCGTCGAGGACGTCCGGATCGAAGCCGGTTACGAACATGCGCTTGGCGCCGCGCTTGGCGACGATTTGGACGCGGCGGCCGAGGATGCCGCACCGGCGCATTGGCGCATGGTTGCAGGCACTGGCGAGGATCCCGCCCTTCCGGACGGTGCGGTTCCGCTCAGCCAATTCGTTACGGGACCCGAGGCCTTGGCGCGCAGGCTCGCGCAGATCGGCGTGGTCGATGCGGATCAAGGGTCGGCGCTCCAAGCATCGCTGAAGCCCGGTCAGCGCCTGGTCTCGAAGGACGGCGATCTATGGCGCTGGGACGGCTACAGCGTCCGGGCTGGCGCCACCACGGCGCAGGGCGCGCGCCTCGAGGAGCGCACGCGACTCGAGGCCCTGAAGACCACGAAGGTCGAGGCCGAAGACAAGCAGCACGCCGCTGAAGCCGAGTTGGAAGCGGCCGCGCAGGCGAGCCAGGCGGCCAGTCAGGCAACCAAGGATTTGCGCGCGAAAATCAAGGAGGATCGCGCCGAACTCGATCGCGCTCGGGGCGCCATCGGCGCGGTCGAGCGGGAGATCCAGGCCAACAGCAAGCAATTGGGCGCTCTTGCCGAAGCGCTGAGCCGGACCAAGGCCGCGCGCGACGAAGCCGACGAACAGGCCGGCGCGGCAACGGAGGCCCTGGCCGCCCTGACCGCGCTCGATGGGCTCGAAGCCGCGCTCGAAGCCGCTCAAAATAGGACCGCAAGCGCCCGCTCCGACGCGGCGCAGGCCCAGGCGAATCTTAAGGGCTTCGAGAACGAGGTCCGGATTCGCTCGGAGCGGATCAAGGCAATCTCCGCGGAAGAGGACCTGTGGCGCAAGCGCATCGCCAATGCCCACGACCAAATCGCGGCTTTGACCGACCGCAAGAACGAGACCTCTTCCGACCTCGAGGTTCTTGCAAGACTGCCCGCCGAAATCGAGGACCGGCGGAGCAAGTTGGAGAACACCATCGCCGAAGCCGAGCGGGACCGCGCCAAGGCCGCGGACGATCTCGCCCTGGCGGAGACGTCGTTGCGGGAGCAGGACAAGGTGCTCCGCGCCGTACAGGAACGGCTCTCCGGCTCCCGCGAGACCAAGGCCCGCGGCGAGGCCCGGCTCGAAGGGGCCCGCGAGCGCCGCTCGGGGCTCGCCCGGCTCATCCGGGAGCAGATCGACTGCGCTCCGGAAGAGTGCCTGCAGCGCGCCAACCAAAAGGACGGAACGGAACTGCCGCCGCTCGAAGAGGTCGAGACACGTCTCGGCAAACTCAAAGCCGATCGCGAACGCCTCGGCGGGGTGAACCTTCGCGCCGAGGACGAAGAGATCGAGCTGGCGGCGCAGCTAGAAGAGATGGAGCGGGAAAAAGGCGACGTCGAGGAAGCCATTGCCCAGCTCCGCCAGGGGATTTCCAGCCTTAACCGGGAAGGCCGTAAGCGGCTCCTGGAGGCTTTCGATACGGTCAACGCGCATTTCACACGCCTGTTCCAGACCCTGTTTGGCGGCGGCACCGCGGAGCTACGGCTTGTAGACTCCGACGATCCGCTGGAATCGGGCCTCGAGATCTTCGCCCAGCCGCCCGGCAAAAAGACGCAGACTCTGACGCTGATGTCCGGCGGTGAGAAGGCCCTCACCGCGCTGGCGCTGATTTTTGCGGTGTTTCTCACCAATCCCTCGCCCATCTGCGTGCTGGACGAGGTGGACGCGCCACTCGACGATGCGAATGTGGACCGCTTCTGCCGGCTCATGGAGGAGATGTCGAAGGAGACGAATACGCGTTTCCTCATCATCACCCATCATCCGCTCACCATGGCCCGCATGAGCCGCTTGTTCGGCGTCACCATGCAGGAAAGGGGCGTGAGCCAGCTCGTTTCCGTCGATCTGGAAACGGCCGAGCAGCTACGCGATGCAAGCTAGCGGCAGCAACCACGCGTGGTTCTCTCCTACCGCTGGTCATCGTTTTGGAAAACAGTCCGACTGCGAAGTGGGACATTCTTGACAGTCAAGAATCCCTCACTAAAGTGCGCCCCAAGCTTGAGGACCAGCCGGTTCTTGATGGCTCTCCCGGAGATTGAGTAACGCCAATGCCCGGAGCCGAAAAACAGTCGGGTTCCGCGAACAACGGACGCGACGCGGAGGCTATTCGGCGGCGGCTTGACGCTCTCGAAGGAAAGCTGGCGGAGGCGCACGGCCGCCGCCCGCACCAAGAGCCGCCGGAAGGACGGGGCAAGGCCATGGGCCAGGCCCTCAGGCTAGCGACAGAACTGGTCGCGGGCGTAGCTGTTGGGGGAGGCATCGGCTGGGCACTTGATTGGTTGTTTGGTACGACGCCGTTCTTGATGTTGACGTTCGTGGTTCTCGGAGCCGCAGCGGGCATCATGAATGTGGTACGAACCGCCAAGGAAATGCAGGGCGAACCGATGCCAGGCCATCATCTTCGTAAGGTGGTGGACGACGACGACTAGGGGCGAGGACCGGAGCTTTGAATTGGATTGGGGCAGCTTACGCTTCTGAAGGCGCAGAACACGGGGGTGGACACGGCGGCGGAACCGGGCTGCCGGATCCGATGCACCAGTTCGAAATCAGGCGGCTTATCCCGCTAGAGCTCTTCGGTTTCGACGCGTCTTTCACGAACTCCGCTCTCTTCATGGCTATTGCCGCCGCGGTGATCACGCTGGCTGCTCTGTTCGCCATGCGCAACGGCTCGCTGATTCCGGGCCGTATGCAGTCGGTGGTGGAACTCTCCTATCAGTTCGTGGCCAACATGGTGCGCGACAACGTCGGAACCGAAGGGATGAAATATTTCCCCTTCATCTTCACGCTGTTCGTCTTCGTGCTCACGCTGAACATGCTTGGCATGGTGCCCTACTCCTTCACCGTGACCAGCCACATCGCCGTGACGTTCGCGCTCGCCGCATTCATCTTCATCGGCGTGACGCTGATCGGCTTCTGGAAGCACGGCGCTGGATTTCTGAAGTTCTTCGTGCCGTCCGGCGTACCCTTCGTCATGCTGCCGCTTCTCGTGGTTATCGAGGTCATCTCCTACCTGACGCGGCCTGTGAGCCTCTCGGTTCGTCTCTTTGCCAACATGATGGCCGGCCACACCATGCTGAAAGTGTTCGGCTCTTTCGTGGTGGCGCTCGGCCTGCTTGGCGGATGGGCCGCTCTTGCCTTCATGGTGGCCTTCACGGGTCTCGAGCTTTTGGTGGCGTTCCTGCAAGCCTATGTGTTCGCCATCCTCACCTGCATTTATCTCAACGATGCGCTTCATATGCACTGAGGCATCACGTCAAATCGATCGTTCCAAGGAGACAGAATTATGGAAGCAGAAGCAGCAAAACTGATCGGCGCAGGCCTTGCCTCGATCGCCCTAGTCGGCGCCGGTGTCGGCATCGGCACCATCTTCGGCAATTACCTTCAGGGCGCACTGCGCAATCCGTCGGCGGCTCAGTCGCAGTTCGCCAATCTGCTGCTCGGCTTTGCTCTCGCGGAAGCGACGGGGCTGTTCGGCCTCGTGGTGGCGCTGATCATCCTGTTCGTGTTCTAGTCTGAGCCGCGTTAGGCTCTCGCAAGAGGACACGATCCATGCCGCAACTCAATCCGCTCGATTGGGCTCCGCAGCTCATCTGGCTGGCTATCACCTTCGGCATTCTTTACGTGCTGATGTTGAAGATCGCGCTGCCGCGCATTGGCAGCGTGATCGAAAAGCGCGCGGCGAAAATCGCGGGCGATCTGGGAGCCGCCGAGAAAGCGAAACGGGATACCGAAGAGGCCCTGGCCGGCTACGAGCAGGCCCTTGCCGAGGCAAAGCAGAAGGCGCACGCCATCATCGAAGAAGGCCGCGCCAAGCTGAAAGCCGAGACCGATGCGGAACGTGCCAAGCTCGAACAAGAACTGGCAGCCAAATCGGCGGAGGCCGCGGCACGGATCGAAAAGGCCACAGAGGCGGCCATGAAGGACATCAACAGCGTTGCGACCGATGCCGCCGCCGATATCGTGCGGCAGCTCATCGGCGTGGCTCCCTCAAAGGCAGACCTCGAAAAGGCCGTCACGGCGGCGCGGAAAGCGTAAAGAGATGGATTTCCTCGGTACGGCAGAATTCTGGGTCGCGGTCTCCTTCTTCTTGTTCCTCTGCCTCGTCGCGTATTTCGGGGTTCACAAGAAGATCGCGGTCGCGCTGGACGAGCGGGCCGCTGCGATCGCCAAGGAACTCGCGGACGCCAAGGCCCTGCGTGAAGAGGCCGAAGCCGTCCTCGCCGACTACCGCAAGAAGACGGGCAATGCCGCCGAGGAGGCGCAGAACATCATCGAGCTGGCCGCCAAGGAAGCCGAGGCACTCGCCCTGGAAACCTCTCGCACAATGACCGAGAAGTTCGAGCGGCGCATGAAGGTCGCCGAGGAAAAGATCGCTCAGGCCGAGGCCGATGCGCTCCGGGACGTGCGGGCCGCCGCCGCTGACGCGGCCGTCGCCGCTGCCCAAGCAGTGATCTCCGGATCGCTGACCGCCGAGACAGCCGACAAGCTGATCGGCGCCGGAATCGACGACCTAAAGTCGAAGCTCAACTAGGGCAACCGTTCCCCAAACGTCTTCCCGGCCTTGCGCCGGGACACCGTTCTGCTCATCGCACATTTCCGGCCCGCCGGTGGCGGGAAGCCGGCGTTCGTGCGTTAGCGTATCACCGCGATGATTGGGCCATAGCCGCCATGAGCAGGCGGATCGTTGCGTTCCAGTTCCGGTACGTAGAGCCCCGGCGCCCAGCCGCCATCGAGGAACAGGGCGTTCTTCACTCCCAGACCGTCCCGAAAGGCGCGTGCGAAGTCGTAGAAGCTGACTTGGCCCCGCGTCATCACGAAATAGATCTTGCCGTCGGGGCCAATGCCGACACCGTCGCGCGGTTTGACGTCCTTGGAGTTCGCGATGAAGGCCGGATGAATGACGCCGTCGATCACGAGCATCGGACCCGACTGGGTTGCAAAGGCGGCTTTGGGCTTCCGAGCGAGAAACTGTCCGGTTTCCAGGACGCCGGCGCCCCCCTTTCCCCAAAAGAACACGCCGTTGGGCCTTTTGTAGAAATTCGGAACTTGGCCCGGCTGGCCTTTCACGGTCTTTGTGTTGGCCCGCGAGAGGACATGTCCGTTTTCGATGTGAAGCCCGACGGGACTGAGATCTCGCTCGTACATGCCGCCATTCATGGCAAAGAGGAGCGTCCGGGCCTCTCTTTGAAGCGCGCGAGAGAGCGCGTCGAATGTGCGATAGGGACGCCCGTCCGGTGTTAGCCAGAAAAGCCGAAGATCGTCCACGGCGGGGTCGAACCGGCAGACGATATAGGACGTACCGAGAAGGGCTTGGTCGCGGCAAGGTCTGGCCGGGGCCGTGCTGGCGCCCAAGGCCAATCCCAAGATCGAACTCAGGGTCGAACTCAAGGCGGCAACGATAAGAAGCAGAGCGAGCCTTCGCACGATCGGAACCGGCATCCCTATTTCAGGGCCACGAAGATCTTGTAATCCTCTAGCCGCGTGCCGGTTCGCACGGGCAAGGAGATCTCCCTCACCATGGAGAAATATCCAACCGTTTGGTCCCCGGGGACTGTCACTCGAACCGACCCACGGTTGCGCGCAAGTTGTGCCTGGTAGGCATCCTGCGCGGTCACCGACACCGGCAGTGTGAAACTGCCGGGATAGCCCTTGGGCCCAAGAAGCACGCGGCCGGCATAGCCGTATTTCACGACGACGCGGCCGCCATAGACGTGGCACTCACGGGAGAGCTTGGTGATTTCACCCCGATAGACGATGAAGTTCGCATCGCCGTCATGGCCGTTTTGATAAACGGTTTTCAGCTTCTCGTTCGGCCAAGCGACGACCTGTGGACACGTCGGGGATCGGCCATC
Organism: Hyphomicrobiaceae bacterium; assembly: GCA_020637815.1. Classification (GTDB taxonomy): domain Bacteria; phylum Pseudomonadota; class Alphaproteobacteria; order Rhizobiales; family Methyloligellaceae; genus Methyloceanibacter. Next base: position 1,265,705 of record JACKJS010000001.1, read on the forward strand.
GGCATAATTCGCGGCGGGCGCAGCGGCAGGCACGGCCGTGGGAACCTCTGCAGGGGCCATGGCCAAATCGGCGCCCGCTGGCAGCCTGTCGGGCAAACGCTCGCTCGAAAACCCGGACGCTCCCAGCCCCTCACCGCCGCCACAACCGGAGACGAACGTCAGCCCCGCACAGAGTGCACAGACCCTGATCGCATCTCGCAACAACCGCCCGTCTCTGCGCCTCACCACTCGCCGTCCTTCGCTTGACATGCCCGGCGTCCAAGCCTGATATGCCCGAGCGCGCCGCGACGTGTATTTTGAACGACCGGGGCGCTTCCGGGCCACCAATGGTGCCGAAACTATCGGCCCGTGTCAGTCCCTACAAGACCAGTGTTGGATTCGTCATTCGGGCACGGAATTATTTCTAGGGACCAAACTTGGCACTGTTTTAGGCTGAATTGGGGCCATTATAGTCCGAGGAACCTTATATCTGGAGCGTCGATGACTGGTACTCATCCAGCAAAGCCACGGAACGACGGCCGTCCGCCTTTGACGATTTATCTCGCATCGCCGCGCGGGTTCTGCGCGGGCGTGGATCGGGCAATTCAGATCGTCGAGCTGGCGCTTCAGAAATACGGCGCGCCGGTCTATGTGCGCCACGCCATCGTGCATAACCGGTATGTGGTCGATTCGCTGAAGGCGAAAGGCGCGGTCTTCGTCGAGGAACTGGATGAGATTCCCGAAACGGATGCGCCCATCGTCTTCTCGGCCCATGGCGTTCCGAAATCCGTTCCGGCGGCGGCACGCAACCGGCGCATGTTCGTCTTGGACGCGACATGCCCGCTTGTGTCCAAGGTTCACATCGAGGCGGAACGGCTGTTCGAGCGCGGCCAAGAAATTTTGTTGATCGGCCATGCGGGTCATCCCGAAGTCGTCGGCACGACGGGTCAATTGCCGCAAGGCGCCGTGCATCTGATCGAAACGATCGACGACGCGAACAGCTTCAGCCCCAAGGATCCTACGAAGCTCGCGGTCATCACCCAAACCACATTGTCTGTCGACGATACGCGCGACATCCTGGCGATCCTGCAGGATCGCTTCCCAGACATTGTCATTCCACGTAAGGACGATATTTGTTACGCGACGACCAACCGGCAGGATGCGGTCAAACGGATCGCGCCCCAATGCGAGCGGATGATCGTGGTCGGCTCCCCGAACAGCTCGAATTCGCTGCGCCTCGTCGAGGTCGCCGAGCGGGCCGGCTGTCCGCGCGCCATGCTCATGGAACTCAGTAGCGAAATCGATTGGAGCGAGTTCGAGGGTATTCGCAGCCTCGGCGTCACGGCGGGCGCCTCCGCGCCCGAGGTCCTGGTGGACAGCATGATCGATGCATTCGCCGAGCGCTTCGATGTCACGGTAGAGACCGTGACAACCGCGCAGGAGAACATCTCCTTCAAGCTCCCGCGTCAATTGCGAGAAGTGTCGGCGGCGTAGATGGCTGTTTACACCGACGTTAGCGACGAGGAGCTGGAAGCCTTCATCGCGAGCTACGACATCGGCGCCCTGACATCGTTCAAGGGCATCGCCGAAGGCGTCGAGAACACCAACTATCTCGTTCATACCGGGGCGGGACCGTACATTCTCACCCTCTACGAGAAGCGCGTGCGGTCCAACGATCTACCCTACTTCCTTTCGCTGATGGAGCACCTGGCGGCGGCCGGAATCACCTGCCCCTTGCCGGTCCGCGGCCGTGACGGCAGTGTCTTGCGGGAACTCGCCGGACGCCCCGCCGCCCTGATCAGCTTCTTGGAGGGCGTTTGGATCCGGCGCCCTGGAATCGCCCATTGCACGGAGCTCGGCACCGCGCTCGCGAAGTTTCATCGCGCGGGCTTCGACTTTCCCATGCGCCGGGACAACGATCTTTCGCTTCCCGGTTGGCGCGCGCTGTTCGACGACGTCCGCGACCAAGCCGACACAGTAATCCCCGGCCTGCGCGACGAGATCGCCGGGGAGCTCGACTTTCTCGGCAGCCACTGGCGGAATGACTTGCCGGTCAGTGTGATCCACGCCGATCTGTTTCCCGACAATGTATTCTTTCTCGGCGACAAGCTGTCGGGTCTGATCGACTTCTACTTCGCTTGCAACGACATGCTCGCCTATGACTTGGCGGTTTGTCTGAACGCCTGGTGCTTCGAGCCCGACGCGTCGTTCAACGTCACCAAGGCACGCGCGATGTTGCAGGCTTACGGCGATGAGCGGCCTTTGACGGACGCTGAGCTCGACGCGCTTCCCCTCCTCGCGCGCGGCGCGGCGTTGCGCTTTCTGTTGACCCGTACTTACGACTTCCTCAATACGGATGCCAACGCGCTGGTGAAGACCAAGGACCCGCGTGAGTATTTGCGCAAGCTGCGCTTTCACCGCCTGGTGCGCTCCTATCGCGACTACGGTCTCGGGTCCACTTGAGGACGCCGCGATGAGCAGCCGCCCCAAGGTCGTCATTCATACGGACGGTGCGTGTTCGGGCAATCCCGGGCCGGGAGGCTGGGGCGCGATTTTGGAGTCCGGTCCGCACCGCAAGGAGATCAACGGCGGCGAGGCGCGAACCACCAACAACCGCATGGAACTGACCGCGGCCATCGAAGCATTGGAAGCCCTGAAGGGCCCATCGGATGTCGAGCTACATACGGACTCGAACTATCTGCGCGGCGGAATCACCAGCTGGATCAAGGGCTGGAAGCGAAACGGCTGGCGCACGGCCGACAAGAAACCCGTCAAGAATGCCGAGCTATGGCAGCGGCTCGAGCAAGCCGAAGCCCGGCATCGTGTGAACTGGCACTGGGTCAAAGGTCATGCGGGCCATGACGAAAACGAGCGGGCCGACGAACTGGCCCGCGAAGGCATGGCCCCGTTCCTCGGCCGAAGCTGAGTCCTCTTACAGCGCCGCGAGGATCGCTTCGGCGGAGGAGACTTCCGCGACACCGGGATTCTCCTCGGTCTGAAGCGTCTTGACCACGCCATCCTCGACGACCATTGCGTAACGCTTGGAGCGCGTGCCGAGACCGATACCGCCACCGTCGAAATCCATGCCGATCTTCTTCGTGAATTCCGCGTTGCCATCGGACAGGATCGTCACCGCGCCGCCGGCTCCCGTCGCCTTGCCCCAAGCTTCGAGCACGAACGGATCGTTGACGGCAACGCAGACGACGTCATCCACACCTTTCGCCTTGAACGCGTCAGCTTGGGACACGAATCCAGGAAGATGCTTGAGGTGGCAAGTCGGCGTAAAGGCACCCGGGACAGCGAACAGAACGACCTTCTTGCCGCCGAACACGTCCTTTGTGCTCAACGTCTCGATTCCGTTGGGCCCAACGACTCGAAAGGTAGCGTCGGGAAGGCTGTCTCCTTGAACGATCGTCATGCTGGTCGTCTCCTCACTGCTTGGTTTTGGCGGCAGGGCACCATACAAGCTCGCCGGGACGCGCGCCAACCAAACGTGGAACGTTGCCAAGGGATGAGCGTTATATCCCCTAAACAGGGAGTTGACGGGGAACCATGCATTGGAAATGTATCGTCGTAGTCGCGGCGCTCGCCGTGGCGGCCGCGGGGTGCACAACCGGCCAAAAGCGCGTTAGCGGCGCAGCCGTGGGTGGCGTTTTCGGCGCGGCGATCGCGGGTCCCATCGGGGCTGCTGCCGGTGCCGCGGCGGGGGCCGCGACGGCTCCGAGCGTGGCACGGTGAACCGAACCGGCTAGGGAACGACTTTCGTCATCTCATGCGCACCCTGGTCGGAGACCAGGGTGAATGTCAGCGGTTTTCCTTTGACGGCGGCCGCTTCGTCCGGCGACGCGAGGGTAACGGCGAAGCGCTGCTTGCCGTCCTTCAGCAGCCCGACAGCCTTGGGCACCGGAACGAGAATCTCCGCGCTGGTGACGAAGAGATCGGTGTTCGTGGCATCGTCCGGGAACACCGCTTCGAACTCGAGCCGTGGAGTGGGGCCGTCCAGCTTGGCCGTGATCGTGTCGATGCGCGGCAGCGCCTCATCGCCAGCGGGCTGTGGAATGCGCGCCTTCGCCTGCCGGATGAGAGCCGCGTCGCCCTTGCCGAGATTGGCCGGAAGTTTGGCGTTCAGTTCGACGGAGTTCGGAATGCACAGCTCTTTGCACAGGCCATAGTCGAGCGTCAGCGACAGTTGGACAGGCCTGTCCGCTTCCTTCGGCGTGATTCTAACCGGAAAGACGACCTCGTCGTCATAGCCGATCGCCGTGCCATTGGCGTCGGCGAAGCGGTGAGGAATTGGATAGAGCACTTCGGCATGTTTCAGGTTCTTGGACCTCGACCAATCGAAGCTCGGAGGCACACCGGAATCGCCGGGGTTGCGCCAGTAGGTTTTCCACCCTGGGTCCATGCGCAGCTGGACACCCGCATAAAGAGCAGGTTTGCCATCTTCGCTGAGCGTTCCGCTGACCAAGCGCACTTTCGAATTGGTTTGATCGACCCATGGCGACTGGCCGAGCTGGGCCGCCTCGGCGCCGCTCGAAACACAAGTGCAACATAGGATCGCAACCGCCAAAATGGCGCGGCGCTTTCGACTCATCGATGCGCGAATCATCCCAAAGTCCAACATCGTTCGGCAATCTACTCGTTACCCGCGACCCGCGCGAGCCCGAGCAAGTTCCTAAAGGGTCACGGTTTTGTGAGTGCCGTGACCTGAACGCGCGGACCTGCCTTATTTGATCGTTCCCTCTTCCCTCAACCGAGAACTGCTGTAGCATGTTGGTATGGACTTGGACCTTCAATTGGATGACGAAGGCTATCTGGACGGTCAGCTTCTTATTGCGATGCCATCGATGGGAGACCCGCGGTTCTCGCGCTCCGTGATTTATCTCTGCGCACATTCCTCGGAAGGGGCGATGGGCATCATCATCAATCAGCGAGCGCCAAACATCAGCTTCGCCGAATTGTTGGAGCAGTTGAAAATCGTACCGTCGGAAGATCGCATTTCCTTGCCGTCCGCTCTGAACGCCATGGATGTCTATCTCGGCGGTCCCGTGGAAACCGGACGCGGCTTCGTGCTGCACAGCGCCGACTATTTCAAGGCGGACAGCACGCTCCCCATCAATGACAGCGTGTGCCTGACGGCGACGATCGATATCCTGCGCGACATCGCAAAAGGCAGCGGACCGGCTAAGGCGTTGCTGGCGCTAGGCTATGCCGGTTGGGCGCCCGGTCAGCTCGAGGACGAGATTCAATCCAACGGCTGGCTCAATTGTCCGGCTGACCCCGAACTGGTGTTCGATGCCGCGATCGACCGGAAGTACAACCGCGCGCTCGACAGACTTGGCGTCGACCCCATCCGCCTCGTCAACGATTCAGGTCACGCCTAACGGCGCGGACGGTTTTCAAGACATTCTCAAGGGACAGCCCGGCTCGACCGGCACGCTACGCCTGAGCGGTGGTTGGACCGGGCAAGGCACGGATATCGGTTTGTGTCTGCGGTTCGACCTCGATGTCCGGCGGCGTTTCGGTGCCGTGCGCTCTTTCGCGTTCTTTGCGTTTGCGATGATTGGCGAGTGCGTTGAGTAGCGCGCCAACATCCCGCGCCGACATCGGCTCGCCGTAATAAAAGCCCTGACCGAACTCGCAGCCGATAGAGCGCAGATAGCTGGCATCGGATTGGGTCTCGACTCCCTCGGCCACGACTTCCTTGCCGAGCTCATGCGCAAGCGCGACCACCGAACGAAGGATTAGTGGCGTCTGATCGTTGTGCGCGCTGTCGTGCACGAGCGATTTGTCCACCTTGATGATATCGAACGGGAAGCGGTGCAGATAGCTGAGCGAGCTGTAGCCGGTGCCGAAATCGTCGAGCGCCAGACTTGCTCCATACGTCTTGAGCCAGGTGAGAATCTCGACCGCGCGCTCGGGGTTCTCCATCACCAACGACTCGGTCACTTCGAGCTTCAGCGTTCCGCGGGATACTTGCTCCCGCGCCAGGAGCAGCCTGATCTCTTGCACCATGTCTTGGCGGAAGAGCTGGCGGCTCGAGACGTTGACGCTGACGAACAGCGGATCGCGATCGCGCGGCAGCACGCGATGCCACGTCGCCGCCTCGTCCAACGCCTGGCTGAGAACGTAGCTGCCGAGCTCGACGATCAGCCCCGATTCCTCGGCGAGAGGGATGAAGTCCTGCGGCGCCAAACGTCCCCGTGTCGGATGATCCCAGCGCATAAGCGCTTCGAAGCCCGCGAGCTGGTTCGACGCAAGCCGGGTGATGGGCTGATAGAGGACGGAAATCTGCTGACGCTGAAGCGCCATGCGCAGCTCGCTCTCGAGTGGCAGGCGATTCTCCTCCTCCGTACGCATGGCCGGATTGAAGATCTCGATACGGTCGGCGCCCTTACGCTTCGCGCGAAGCATCGCGACCTCGCCATCGTGCACCATTTCCTGCGCAGAGGCTTGCGATCCGTCGTGAACGACAATGCCGATGGACGCGGTGAGGATGATCTCCTTGGCGCTGATCTTCATTGGCGTGCGCAGCGCGCGCCGCACCCGCTCGGCCAAAGTCGCGACATGATGCGGGTCGCTGTCGGAAATCAGTAGGATCGCGAATTGATCGCCGCCAAGACGCGCAAGCGTGTCTTGCGGATTGAGGTGACGCGCAAGCCGGCGACCAAGCGTCAGCAGCATCGAGTCGCCGATGACGAGGCCGAAACTCTTGTTGACGTTCTTGAAGCGATCGATGTCGATGACGAGCACCGTCGGCCGGATCGATTGCCCCTCCGCGGCGCGCGTGATCGCGCCCTGCAGACGATCCATGAACAGCTCGCGATTGGGCAAACCCGTCAGGCTGTCATGCACGGCATCGTGCATCAGACGCTCATGCGACCGCTTGATGTTCGTCACATCGCGCAACAGACCGACACAACGCAGCAGCCGCACATTCTCGTTATGCGCCGCTTGCGCGTTGAGCTCGTACCAAAGATAGGTTCCGTCGTGGCGGCGCAGGCGAAAATCCGTCTGGAACGACCCGCCTTTCCTCTCCTGCAGCGACTGCATGAGCAGCTTGAAGCGCTCCCGATCCGAAGCGTGCATATGCTTCAGGAATTCGTCCACCGAGACGTTCAACGCCCCGGGTTCAAGCCCGAGTTCGGACTCCACCTCGTGCCCGACGGTGATGAGATCGCGCCCAGCATGCCATTGAAACACCTGCGTGCCGGAGCCATCGACCGCCAGGGACTTCATCTGGACGAGACTTGGCGGACCGAGGCTCATCGCCGATCCGCCCGTGTGGAAAGCGAACTGGGTGACGGTGAAGCCGAGCAAGACGAGAATAAGAACAAGCCCGGCGATCAGGCTCGATCCGACGACCTCGCCGGACAGCTTTCCGGTGACAATCATCGTGGCCCCGAACAGCCAAACGATCAGCAGCATCCAGCTCGGGATCAGCGACATGGCACGGTCCTGACCGCGCAGCGCGAAATAGGCGATCAGGACGGTTCCGACGCCGGCGATGACAATGGTCGAGGCCCGCGCAAGCCCGGCCGCCGTCTGCGCATCGACAATGGCGACTGCGACGAGCGCGAACTGGGCCGCGATCCACACCCAAAACACGGTCTTGATCCACACGTGCCATAGACCGATGCGCAAGAACGTATAGAGGAACAGCGCAAGGCTTGCCACGAGCCCCGCCTCCGCCGCCGCGCGATAGGTCGCCGTACGATCCGGGCCAACGGGGAAGAGCTTGTTCCAGAACCCGAAGTCGACGCAGAAATAAATCAGCGCGGCCCAGGCCACGAGCGCGGTCGCCGGAAAGATCGCGCGATGGTTGGCGGCAAAAATCGCCGTCAAGAAGATCGCGAGAAGGCCGGTGATGCCGAGCAGCACGCCCTTGAACAGCATGCTGTCCTGTTGCTTCGCCTGGTAGAACTTCGGCGTCCACAACGTGAGTTGCGGAACCTTCGACGAGGCAAGCTCAGCCGCATAGGTCACGGTTTGGCCCGGCTCCAGCGTCACCCGGAACATGTCGGCGCGATCGCTTTGCAAGAGCTCCGGCCGGAAGCCGAGAGACGGTGTCACGGCCGTGATGCGCGGTGCGTCGAGTTCGGGCCGGAACACGCCGGAATTCGCCAAAGTGTAACGCGGTGCAACGAGCCAGCGCACGATGCGCTCATCCGTCGGATTCGAGAGCGCGAATACCAGCCAGCTCGGATCGGTGCCGGGAGTCGAAGCCGGTACCGCCATCCGGCCGACATAGCCGTCGGGCCCCGGCGCCGTCTCGATTTGAAGCCGGTCGCCGCGGCCCTCGTAGAGTTCTCCCTTTGTGGTGACTTCAACCTTGGGAGCGTCTGGGTCGACAGGGATGGCCTCGATCGCGTCCGCAATGCCGGCCAAGGGCGGCAGCAGCAGCCACAGCGCGAGCAGCAGCGCATGGGCGCCCGCAAGCGCGCCGGCGCGGCACCACTGCCGGAACGCGGAGCGTCTTGGTGCTGAGCGTCTTGGCGCGGCGCTTCGAGCGCTAGCCGAGCCGTGTGTCGCCACAATCACCCTCCGTTCCCCCCTAGCCGCACGGGTCCGTTTCCAGGAGTGCATAAAGCACATGATCGCGCCACTCGCCGTTGATGCGCAAATAGCGGCGCGCGAGCCCCTCGCGCTTGAACCCTACCCGTTCCAGAAGGCGCATGGACGCCGTATTCGTCGGCAGACACGCCGCCTCGAGGCGGTGCAATTCGAGCGAGTCGAAGACAAACGGCACGATCGCGCGAACCGCGGCCGTCATGTAGCCCTGCTTGGCAAATTTGACTCCGACCCAATAGCCAAGGGTGCAGGACTGGGTGACGCCCCGGCGCACGTTGCACAAGGTGAGTCCCCCCACGAGCGCGTCCGACTGCGCGTCATAAACGAACAACGCGTAGCCCATGTCCTCGCGCATGTCGCGCAAATAGTGGCGTATACGCCGGCGGAACGCGGAGCGGGACAACTCGTCCGGAGCCCATCGCGGCTCCCACGGAACGAGGAATTCGCGACTGGATCCCCGCAGTTCCGCCCAAGCCGGATAGTCGGACATTTGCGGCGTACGTAGCACCACACGCCCGTTCTCCAGAACCGGACCGAAATCACTTGGGGTAGCAGCTCGCAGCAAGGCCATCGGTCAGTACCCTCGTCACGCGGCTCTGCTTGCCGGAACGGTAAACTTGTCCGCCACGGCTTCGAATCTAGCAAGATTAGCAATGGGTCCGACGGTCGCAAGGCTCAGCGGCGACCCAAGTATTTTTTGAAGCAGTGCCTGAAGATCGGCGGTGCCGACAGCCTCGATCCGTTCGATCAGTTCGGCCGTGGTCAGCACTCGTCCGCAGAATAGGCTGTGGCGCGCGAGCTGCTCCGCGCGCGCACTGGAACTTTCCAGCGCCGCAAGCAGACCCATCTTCAATTGCGCCTTCACGCGGCTGAGTTCGGCCTGGTCGAAGCCCCGGTCCGCCGCCCGCTCCAACTCGTTGCGAATGACGGAGAAGAGTTCATCGGTCTTGTCGGGCGCTCCCGCCGCGTGGACGACGAACATCCCGCTATCGGTCAGGCCGGACGAAAAAGCGTAGACCGAATAACAGAGCCCGCGCCGCTCGCGTACTTCCTGGAAGAGCCGGGACGACATCCCGCCGCCCAGCGCGCCCGCCAAAATCTGCGACTTGAAGTAATCGGGCTGGTGGTAGGCGGGAGCCTCAAGCGCAATCATCAAATGGGTCTGCTCGAACGCCTTGGCCGATTGCCGGCGTCCGCCCATATAGACCGCCCGTTGCGGAATGGGCGTAGGCTCGGAGGACAGCCCCGCCAACAGGCGTTCGGCCTCGGCCACGAGAACCGCGTGGTCCACCGCGCCTGCGGCTGCGAGCACCATGTTGGGCGCGTGGTAGTGGGCCGTCAGATAAGCGCCGAGGTGCTTCCGCTCGAACCCGAGAACGCTTTGCGCCGTGCCGAGGATCGGACGCCCCACCGGCTGGTCCGGATATGCTGCCTCGGAGAGAAAATCGTAGGCGATGTCGTCGGGCGAGTCGGAACTGGCGGCGATTTCCTGGAGAATGACGTCACGCTCGCGGGTGAGTTCGGCGCCGTCGAAGCGCGGCTCCAAGATGATGTCGCTCAGGATGTCCAGCGCGAGCGGCAGATCCGCCGGCAGGACACGCGCGTAGTAACCGGTCGAATCGACGGAGGTCGCAGCATTCAGGTCGCCGCCGACCGCTTCGATCTCCTCGACGATCTCGCGGGCGCTTCGCCGCTTGGTGCCCTTGAAGGCCATATGCTCCAGGAAATGCGCAACGCCATGCTCGGCCGGCTGTTCCGACCGGCTGCCGGCGCCTATCCAGATGCCCAGCGAGACGGTCTCCACCTCGGGCATACGATGACTGACAACGGTCAGGCCGTTCGCCAGCGCCGACCGGGTGACGGTCACGCCTGCGCTCCAGACAGTGGCGCGGCAGCCTGAGCGTGGCTGACGATGAAGTCCGCGACGGTCTCGAAATCGGGAGCCAGAACGGTGCAGCGTTCTTCGCTGCCGAGCTTCAGTGTCAGGCGCTCGGGCTGCGCCGGCTCCATGCCGATCGCGCGCTTCACGGCATCGGCGAACTTGGCCGGATGGGCCGTCGACAGGACGACCATTGGCGTAGAACCGAGGGACGTCTCTTGCTGGGCCGCCGCGACGCCGACGGCTGTGTGCGGATCGACCACCATACCGGTTTCTTCGAATACGCCCCGAATGGTCATCTCCGTCACGTCCTCTCCGGCGGAGTGGGCACTAAAAAGTTCGCTCAGCTGCCCATGTTCGCCTTGAGACAATTGGAACGCGCCATGACTGCGCAAATCGTCCATCAAGCCCCGCACCCTGGATGCATCCCGCCCAGCAAGTTCGAACAGCAGGCGCTCGAAATTGCTCGCGAGTTGGATGTCCATGCTGGGACTTGAGGTCGCGATGACGCCTTGCGGCTCGTACCTCCCCGAGGCAAGGGCGCGGGGTAAACTGTCGTTGAGGTTCGTGGCGATAACGAGGCGTTGCATCGGAAGGCCCATCGCCTTTGCGGCATAACCCGCGAAAATATCGCCGAAATTTCCGGTAGGCACCGTGAAGGCCGTCGGGCGGTAAGGGGCCCCGAGCGTCACGGCCGCCGTAAAGTAATAGGGGATCTGCGCCAGAATCCGGGCGAAGTTGATCGAGTTGATCCCCGTCAGGCCGAGCTTCGTATTCAGGTCCCGATCGCCGAACAGCGCCTTAACGATCCTCTGGCAATCGTCAAAGGTCCCTTCCACAGCGATATTGTGAATATTGGCCTCGGTGGCGGTGGTCATCTGGCGCCGTTGGACGTCGCTGACACGCCCTTTCGGGTGCAAAATGAAGACGTCGATGGCATCGAGACCGCGGAACGCCTCGATAGCGGCCGCGCCGGTGTCGCCCGACGTCGCGCCGACGACGGTGGCGCGCTGACCACGCCTGCGGAGCGCGCGGTTCATGAACCGCGATACGACCTGCATTGCGAGGTCCTTGAAGGCGAGGGTCGGGCCGTGAAACAGCTCGAGAATGAAGCTATTGGGGCCGATCTGAGCGAGCGGCGCGATGGCGGGATGATGGAACCCCTCATAGGCCTGCGACAGCACGTCTTCGAGGTCGTCCAGGCAAGGATCGCCCAGGAGAAACGGCCGCATGACCCGATAGGCCGCATCGGCGTAGTCGAGCCCGGCGAGCGCGGCGATCTCGTCCTTCTGAAGCCGCGGCCATGCCTCTGGCATGAACAGGCCACCGTCGGAAGCGAGCGCCGCCAGAAGCGCGCCCTCGAAGGAGAGCGCCGGGGCAGACCCGCGCGTGGAAATGAACTTCAAGATCAGCCTCTCCCCGGAAAATCTGGGACTTTTCGCCAGACCCTAGCCCCCGGAGCGCGGCCCCGCAATACGGCCCGGCGGCACGGTTAAGACGGCTTGCCCCGCCGGTTCGTCCAAACAAAGGCGCCGTAGACGACCAGAAGGCAGCCCGCCAAGCCAAACCAGGTCAGGGCGTATTGGAGATGCCTGTTGGGCAGTTGCAGCCGCGTTTGCCCCCCCTTTGGCCATCCCCCCGGAATGTCCGTCTCTACCTGCTCCAGGAAGAAGGGCACGACATTGACGGTTCCGCCGGGAAACATCGATCGCGCCATGGCTCCGAGGTCGCGAGTGAACCATTGATTGGCTTTTTCGTTGTTGTCCGGCGAGAACAGATTCGGCTTCTCGGAAGTGCGCAGTAGACCGGTGACCGCGACGACGTCCTTGAACTCCCCCTGATCGCGGGTGTGCGGATCCCGGAACGCCTCCGGCACGAAGCCCCTGTCCACGAGGACGACGCGCCCCGATGCGGTCTCCAACGGCGTGATGACATGCCAGCCGGCCTCGCCGTCCAGCGAGATCGCGTACAGATAGCGCTCACGCTCGTTGTGGAAGCGGCCTTCGACCGTCACGGGCAAATAGCTTGGATCGCCCCACTCTTTGGCGAGCTCGATGGCCCGCTCCAGCGTGACGGGCTTGCGCTCGGTGCGCGCCTCGATACGGGCAATGATCCCTTCTTTCCATTCGAGGCGTTGCAGTTGCCAAACGCCAAGCCACACCAAGACGGCGAAGCCGATCAGCGTGGCGATTGTGAGCCGAATGAGAGCGGGTGTAGTCATCGTGCCGCGCTAACGATCCGAGTCCAGCTTGCCTTCTTCGGCCTTGTGCTGAAACTGGAGCGCGATCAGGACACCTTTGAAACTGCGCAGCAGGAGAAGGGGGAGGACGAGCGCGACGGTCCCCCAGACGATCGCATGGACCCAATAGGGCGGCTGATAGACGACTTCGACATAGAGCGCGGCGCCAACGATGATGAAGCCGGTCACGAGCATGACGAAGATGGCGGGTCCGTCGCCGGAATCGGCGAAATCGAAGTTTTGACCGCACACATTGCAGGACGGCGCCAAGGTCAGATAGCCATTGAACATCTTACCCTTGTGGCAGGACGGACAGCGCCCGAGCATCCCCGACCAAATGGTCGAGCTTAGAGGCAAGTCCGCCTTGCGATCCTGTGAACCAGTCATAATTCAACCCCAGCAAAAACAGAAAGGGGCGGCCGTGAGACCGCCCCTTTCCTTGAATCGGCTTCTCTCTGCGGCTAGTGGCCTGGGTTTGCCCCGGCGCCCCAAATGTAAATGGAGCAGAAAAGGAACAGCCACACCACATCGACGAAATGCCAATACCAAGCGGCGGCCTCGAAGCCGAAATGCTTGTGCGGCGTGAAATGCCCCTTCAGAGCACGGAGGAGACACACCAGCAGAAAGATCGTGCCCACGATCACATGGAAGCCATGGAAGCCGGTGGCCATGAAGAACGTGGATCCGTAGATGTGGTTGGCGAAGTCAAAGCCCGCATGCATGTATTCGTAGGCTTGCAGGCAGGTGAAGAGCAGGCCCAAAGCCACCGTGCAGGTCAGCGCCCAAGTGAGACCCTTGCGGTCGTCCTGCAGCATGGCGTGGTGAGCCCACGTCGCCGTCGTGCCGGATGTCAGCAGGATCAGCGTGTTCACCCAAGGCAGGCTCCAGGGATTGAAGGTGTGGCCGAAATAGCCAAGGCCTGGCACGTCCGTCTCGGCGCTCGGAATCGGAGGCCAGACACCGCCCGTGACTTGCGTGCGCGCATACGTAACCACGCTATCGGGAAACAGAGCGACGTCGAAATAGGCCCAGAACCACGCGACGAAGAACATCACCTCGGAGGCGATAAACAAGATCATGCCATAGCGCAGATGGAGCTGAACCACCGGCGACTGAAAGCCCTCGGCCTCTTCCTTGATGACGTCGCGCCACCAGCCGAACATGGTGATGAGCACGATCGCAAGACCGGGCAGAATGTACCAAAGGTGAGGATCGCCCGCCTTCTTGGACATGAAAAACATCAAAGCGCCAAGCGCCAGCACCAATCCGCCGAACGCGCCGACCAGCGGCCACGGGCTCGGATTGAGCAGATGGTAGTCGTGTTGTGGTTTTGCGTGGGCCTGGGCCATCTTGAGTTCCCCTTCCTCCCCAATCAATCTCAGTGGCGCACTCGACCGCGCCGCATGGCTTACGATCCCGACGCCCTATTCCCCGGCGCGGTCGCGACATCCGACGGATCGTCGCTCCGGTAGAAGGTATAGGACAACGTGATCTCTTCAATATTCTTCGTGCTCTCGTCGTCCGCGAACTCGGGATCGATGAAGAACGTGACCGGCATCTCGACGCTCTGCCCCGCGGCAAGCGTCTGCTGCTTGAAGCAGAAACACTCGATCTTCGTGAAATAGCGTCCGGCAATCTCGGGCGATACATTGAAGCCTGCCGTGCCGCTCACGGACTTGTCCGTATTGTTGTGCGCCCTGAAGAAGACAAGCGTGCTCTCGCCGATTCGCACATCCACGGAGCGCTGCTCGGCCGAAAACTGCCATGGCAGCTCTCGGTCCACATTCGTGTCGAATCGGACCTTGATCTTGCGGTCGAGCACTTTGTCGGGCGCGACGTCCGCAACTTGCGGGACACCGCCATAGCCGGTCGCCTGGCAGAACATGCGGTAGAGCGGGACCGCCGCAAAGGACAGGCCGACCATCCCGGCCACGAGACCGGCGAGCATGAGCGCGACGAGGCCTTTCTTGTCGCGTCCCGCAGTCCCGGCGTTTCTTTTGTCCATGCGCTTCACCGCTCAAATCTGCCGCATGGCGACATTCCCGCCGAGCCGGACGATGGTGACGATAAAGAACAGAACGACAAGCGCCGCGAGAGTCCACGCGATTGCGATAGACCTTCTGCGTTGACGGCGTTTGCGTTCGGCTTCGACATTTTCCATCACGACGTCCAAATAAGCGGCGTCAGGCCGCTCCCGAACCCAAAGCCGTGCTCAACGAGCAGCGCCGCGAACAAAATGAACAGATAGAGGATCGAATAGGCGAACAAATTCTTCGCCGCACGGTCGGCTGCCTCGCCTTCCCGGATCCGGTAGCAATCGAAGGCGAGCACAAGGAAGAATGCACCTGAGATCGCGGCCACGATCGTGTACAGGGACCCGCCGAAACCCATCACCGACGGCACCATGGCAAGCGGCGCCAAGATAATGCTGTAGATCAGGATCTGGCGGCGCGTCTCGTCTGCGCCGTGAGTGACCGGCAGCATGGGAACGCCGACACGTTCGTAGTCCGAGCTGCGGATCAGAGCCAGCGCCCAGAAATGCGGCGGCGTCCAGATGAAGATAATGAGAAACATCACGAAAGACGCGAGGCTCACGGTCCCCGTCGCAGCGGCCCAGCCGATCATGGGCGGCAGCGCGCCGGCGGCGCCGCCGATAACAATGTTTTGCGGCGTCGAGCGCTTCAGCCACATCGTGTAAATGAAGACGTAGAAGCCGATCGTGAAGGCGAGAAGACCGGCCGCGACCCAATTCGCCATGAGCCCGAGGCAGAGCACCGAGCCAATTGCGAGGACGGAACCGAAGGCCAAGGCTTCGTTTGGCGTCAGGGCTCCGCGCGGCAGCGGGCGCGACGCGGTGCGTGCCATGCGCGCGTCGATATCCGCGTCGTACCACATGTTCAGCGCACCCGACGCGCCCGCGCCGACGGCAATACAAATCAGCGCGGCAACGGCCAGAACCGGATGCAGGTGCACAGGCGCCGCGACCAACCCGACCAGCGCCGTGAAGACCACGAGAAACATGACCCGTGGCTTCAACAGAGCGGCATAGTCGGAGACGTCGCCACCAGGGGCGGCATCCAGCTTGCCTTGTATCGCTTCGACGGTTGCGTCTGTCATCGACCTACTTACTCCGGCGCCTCTAGCCTGGCGCTCCAGACCCTACTTGATGCGCGGCAGCGTATCGAAGGTATGGAACGGAGGCGGAGAGGGCAGCGTCCACTCCAGAGTCGTTGCACCGGGACCCCACGGATTGGCGGCTGCCTTTTCCTTGCGGGAGAACTGCACGATCACGCCGATGAAGAAGACGAGAAATCCAGCGAACGCGAGATAGGCACCAAGCGAGGACACGAAGTTCCAGCCCGCAAAGGCATCCGGGTAATCGGCATAGCGCCGCGGCATGCCGGCAAGACCCAGGAAGTGCTGCGGGAAGAATGCGAGGTTCGCGCCGATGAACATCATCCAGAAGTGAAGCTTGCCGATGAACTCGGAGTACATGTAGCCGTACATCTTCGGCGACCAGTAATACCAGCCCGCGAACAGCGAGAAGACCGCGCCGAGCGACAACACGTAGTGGAAATGCGCCACCACGTAATAGGTGTCATGGAACGACCGGTCCACACCCGCATTCGCCAGCATCACGCCTGTCACACCACCGACGGTGAACAGGAAAATAAAGCCGAGAGCCCAGACCATCGGCGTTTTGAATTGTATCGAGCCGCCCCACATGGTCGCGATCCACGAGAAGATCTTCACACCGGTCGGCACGGCGATCACCATCGTGGCGAACACGAAGTATGCCTGCGTGTTCACGTCGAGACCCGCGGCATACATGTGATGCGCCCAGACCACGAAGCCGATCACGCCAATCGCGACCATGGCGTAGGCCATGCCGAGATAGCCGAACACCGGCTTCTTGGAGAAGGTCGAGATGATCTGGCTGACCATACCGAAGCCCGGCAGGATCATGATGTACACTTCCGGGTGACCGAAGAACCAGAACAGGTGCTGCCACAGAACCGGATCGCCGCCATGCTTCGAGTCGAAGAACGCGGTGCCGAAATTGCGGTCCGTCAGAAGCATGGTGATGGCACCAGCCAGCACCGGCAGCGACAGAAGCAGCAGGAAGGCAGTCACAAGGATCGACCACGCGAACAGCGGCATCTTGTGCAGGGTCATGCCCGGCGCGCGCATGTTCAGGATCGTGGTGATGAAGTTGATGGCGCCGAGGATCGACGACGCGCCGCCAAGATGGAGCGCAAGAATGGCGAAGTCGACCGCCACACCCGGCGTGCCGCTCGTCGAGAGCGGCGCGTAGATCGTCCAGCCCGCGCCGGCGCCAGTAGATCCGGGAGCGCCAGGCATGAACAGCGACGTCACCAGCAGGACGAAGGCCATGGCCAGCAGCCAGAACGAAATGTTGTTCATGCGCGGGAAGGCCATGTCCGGCGCGCCGATCATCAGCGGCACCATCCAGTTACCGAAGGCGCCCATCGTGGCCGGCATGACCGCGAAGAACACCATGATCAGACCGTGGGCCGTCACGAAGACGTTGAACATCTCCGGATTGCCGAAGATCTGCATGCCGGGCTCCATCAGCTCGGCGCGCATGCCCATGGACAACAAGGCGCCGACGAGACCGCCGGCGAGAGACAGGATCAGATAGAGGGTGCCGATATCCTTATGGTTCGTCGAGAACAGCCAGCGCCGCAAACCGTGCGGATGATCGTCGTGATCGTGATGGGCCGCTTCTGCCTGGGCGTGATTAGCCATGACTGTCTTCCTCTATCGTCCTTCTTGTCTTCGTTTCCGGCCCTAGGACCGTCTGATTGATTGCAGCTGGAGCCCTAGTCGCGAGCCGAAGCCACCTTCCCCTTCGCGTCGATTGCGGCCGACTTCTTGCTGGCGACCCAGGCATCGTACTCATCTTGCGAGACGACGTGAACGGCGATCGGCATGAAGGCGTGATTGCGTCCGCAAAGTTCGGAGCACTGGCCGTAGAACCAGCCTTCGTGCTCCGCGCGGAACCAAGTCTGCTGCAAGCGGCCCGGCACGGCGTCCAGCTTGACGCCAAAGGAGGGCACCGCCCAGTCGTGGATCACGTCATTGGACTTGAGGCCCACGACGACGTTGGCGCCGACGGGCACGACGAGCTCATTGTCCACGGTCAGAAGACGCGGCTGGCCGGGCTTCAGATTGGCTTCCGGCACCATGATCGAATCGAAGCTGATGCCCTCGTCCGGATAGTCGTAGGTCCAGTACCACTGACTTCCCGTCGCGGTGATCGTCACATCCGCCTTGGGGAAATCGTACTGCGCGAACAGAAGGCGGAAGGAGGGAATCGCGATGGCGACCAGAATGAAGATCGGAATTACGGTCCATGCGACCTCAAGCAACGTGTTGTGCGAAGTGCGCGAAGGCTCCGGATTGCTCTTCTCGTTGAAGCGGACCATCACGTAGATCATCAGCGCCAGAACGAACAATGTGATGGCGACGATGATGATCGTCACATAGTTATGGAAGTGGGTGATCTGCTCCATGATGGGTGTCGCCGCATCCTGAAATTTGATCTGCCACGGCGAAGCCTGCCCCATGTCGGCGAAAGCGGGACCACTTGCACTGAGCCCCACAAGCGCAGCAAGAACCATCAATGCACGGTGCAACATCCCCATCCCTTCACTCCTAAAGCCTGTTTTCCGGCCACTCCGAATTCAGTGGAGGGGTCGGAATCCGGTTATTGCCGAGCACGGGCACTAAAGTCCCGCGCCCAATCTTGCGGCGGCGGCGCGAACAAACGGCGCAAAGTTTTGGCGTCGCCCCCGGTCAAAAGACGTTCTTGTTTGCCAGCCTTGGTCAGCAAGGATGCTGGCGGTTCTTATGTATTTTTAAAATCATAAAGGATATTGATTGGCAACAGTCATGATTCAGTTGCTTCCGGGCACCGTCGCAGGACACGTTCGCTCGCGGGTCGATTCGGTGATGAACAGGCGCGGCACGGTGCCGACGGTCGGTTTTGCGACAGTCTTACCTTAGAACATTCCGCCGAATTTTGGCCCTAATACTCGGCGAAGGGCCATGTTCTGCCTGTTTACCGGAATGTCACGCGTTTCGGGTTTCTGTCGCGTGCCCGCAGATTCGTAACCGCACTTGAAAAGTTCCTGGAAGGCCGACCCCTCTATGCTCATGCTTCCCTCCTTGGCCTCGACAAGTCTAATCGACGCACCTCGGGCGAAAACGCGCGCCGTTCTGCTTGCGATGGCCGCGCTCGTACTCATTTTGGGAATCGCCACATCCGCCGGTGCTCAGAATGCCGACGTCACGCCGGGCGCGACTGGCCCGGGCAGTGTCGTCCGCGAGACCCATGGCGCCTGGCAGCTCAGTTGCCGTGTCCCACCGGGCGCCCGCGAAGAGAAATGCGCGCTGGTTCAAAGCGTGACGGCCGACGACCGGCCCAATGTCGGTTTGACGGTGGTGTTCTATAAGGCCATCGGCGAGGACAAGAAACTGTTGCGGGTCGTGGTTCCTCTCGGCGTCTTGCTGCCGACCGGGCTCGGCCTCAAGATCGACGGCGAGGATGTCGGCAATGCGCCTTTCCTGAAATGCGGCAAACGCGGCTGCGTGGCCGAGGTCGTGCTTCAGGACGAGGTCATCGCCAAGCTCAAGGCAGGCCAGAACGCGATGTTCATCGTGTTCGACACGCCGGAAGCCGGTATCGGCATCCCGGTATCGCTCCAGGGCTTTTCCGAAGCCTTCGCGGGCCTCAAATAGTCCGCGCCTATTCGGCTACCGCATAGAAAATCGGCGGCAGAAAAGGAGAAATCCGCCGCCGATTCGTCCGTCTTTGGGGGACGGAAGGCACCCGGTCTTCGTGCAGGGATCGAGAACGGGCGCGGCGCGCAAAGTATAGGGCCGGAAGACACGCCGGTTCAAGCCGCGGCGCTGCCATGAGCTTAGAGCCCGTGCTCCTCGCACCAGCCCGCCAAGGACTCGAGAATTCCCAGGGCCGACCGGCCAAAATCCGTCAACTCGTAGGTTACGGCGACCGGCTTGGTGCTGACGACTTCGCGATGAACCAGCCTCGCCTCCTCTAGCTCCTTCAGCCGTTCGTTGATCATCTTCTTGCTGGCGCCGCCGAGTTCCCGTGCCAGGGCATTGAAGCGCATCGGTCCATCCCGGAGATGCCACAGGATCGAGCCTTTCCACTTGCCGCCGAGAACCCGCATGCCCCGTTCGATGGGACAGGGCTCATTGCAGATCTTGGGACCAAGAAAGTCCGTTTCGCTTCGATTCGCACGACGATCCGACATCGGCGGCCCCCTCCTTGGGAGCAGATCACCTATCCTCAGGTTACAAAAAGTATACTGGTTGATATTTGAAACCTCAAGCGCCAAGTCATTCGGGAACCGAAGGCCGGCGCATGTCAGCACCGGCCTTCGCCACGAATTCGCTGCGACACAGGAGACCGGCAGATTATGGAACCGAAGCTGTTTACCCCTCTCGAACTTGGAGACCTCTCACTCCCAAACCGCATGGTCATGGCCCCGCTGACACGCAACCGGGCGCTGCCCCAGGGCGACGTCCCTCACGCGCTGAATGCCACCTACTACCTGCAGCGGGCGAGCGCCGGTCTGATCATCAGCGAAGGGACGCAAATCTCTCCCGAAGGAAAGGGCTACGTTCAGACGCCCGGCATTTACAGCCCGGCGCAGGTAGCCGGGTGGAAGACGGTAACGGACGCCGTTCATCGGGCCGGGGGACGGATCTTCGCGCAGCTATGGCACGTGGGGCGCATTTCGCACGTTTCACTGCAGCCCGAAGGGCAGGCTCCGGTCGGCCCCTCGCCTATTGCAGCCAAGAGCCAGACCTTCACCGCCTCGGGCTTCGAGGACGTTTCGAGGCCGCGCGCGCTCGAAACCGGCGAGATCGCCCGCGTGGTTGAGGACTACCGGAAGGCGGCGGAGAACGCGAAGGCCGCCGGGTTCGACGGTATCGAGATTCATGCGGCCAACGGTTATCTGATCGACCAGTTCCTGCGCGACGGCACCAACAAGCGCGACGATGCCTATGGCGGCACGGCGGAAAACCGCACGCGCTTCCTGGGTGAGGTCCTGGAGGCCGTCACCGGTGTCTTCCCCGCCAAGCGCGTCGGCGTGCGGTTCAGCCCGTTCTCGAACTTCAACGACATTGCCGACAGCGATCCGCTCGCCACATTCGCGGTGGCCATGGCACGCGCCGGTGAGGCCGGTCTCGGCTATGTCCATCTAATCGAGGGCGATACGGGCATTTCGCGCGCGTTGCCCCCCGAGGCCATCGCGACCCTGCGCGCCAATTTCTCAGGCGCCTACATGGCCAACAACGCCTACGACCGGCAAATCGCCATCGATGCCGTGGAGTCGGGCCAAGCGGATCTCGTCGCGTTCGGCAGGCTCTATATCGCGAACCCCGATCTCGTTGCGCGTTTCAAGGCGAACGCTCCGCTGAACACGCCGGACCCGCAAACCTTCTATGGCGGCGACGCCGCGGGGTACACCGACTACCCAGAACTCGACCAGGCCGCCTAGCCGAATGGATTCTGCGGGAGGCGAACCGGCGGGACGGTTCCCTCCCTCGGTGTCCTCGCTTGGCGTCCTCACTTGGCGTCCTCACTTGGCGTCCTCACTTGGCGTCCTCACTTGGCGCCCTCCCACTAACGCTCACAATTTCGGCGCGGTCTTGGGTACACTGAGCGCGCGCCCGCCGGGTGCCTCGGATAGTTCGGAGGACGTACTATGGGGATTGTGCGCAAGGGCGTCGTGCTCGTGTGCCTTGTGCTGCCGAGTTCCGGCTTCGCGGAGACAAGCGATCTCCAGGCCGGACAAGTCCGCGCGACATACAACGCGGGCGTCGCGAACCTCAATCTCGGTACGTTCGATATGACGGCGACGCTCGGCCGGAACGACTATGCGCTGACGGCCTCGGGTGAAGTCTCGATCCTTGCCGGGCTTCTCTACAGGGCGGCGGGAAAGACCGAGAGCAACGGCGCGCGCGCCGGCTCGGGTCCGGAGCCGCAGCGCTACCAATTCTCCTTCACCGACGCGAAGAAAACGCAGACGGTTCAGATCGGCTTCGACCGGGGTGCGGTTCAATCGGTCAAGAGAACACCCAAGAAGAACGCCGACCGGAAGGCGGTTCCCATTCCGGAAGGAGAACTCCGCGACGTACTCGACCCGCTGACCGCCGCGTTCATGTCCGTTCAGTCGAACGCTCCGGCCGGCGACCTTGCGGTGTGCGACCGGACGCTGCGGGTCTTCGACGGCAAGCAGCGTTTCGATCTGACCCTATCTCCGAAGCGTACCGAGCAGCTCGGAGCCGGCGCCCCGGACGGTCTGCCCGATACAGCCGCCGTGTGCCGGGTGGCCTACAAGCCGATCGGCGGTTACCGCCGGGAGACCTACGCCGTCCAGTTTCTTCAGGAATCGGACGGAATCGAAGCCTGGCTGGTGCCAGTCGAGGGAACGGGCCTCTACGTCCCATACAAGGTCATCGTACCGACGACTTGGGGAGATGGCGCGCTGAAGCTCACGGGCATCGAGGCACGGCCGAGCTCTCCTCAGCGCGCAAGCGCGCGTTAGAGCGCTTCGGTCTCGAATAGCCGGTTGATGTCGCCGTCCCAAGGACCCTCATAGGCGGCGATCAGACGATCCGCCTCGGTGCGGCCGGTTTCGGCGATCTCCATGAGCGGCGCGAGCGCGCGGGTTTCGTTCTGGCCCTCGTCATTCACACGGGCCCGCCGCAACAGGCCGCCTTCGGCGAGCGCCAGAACTTCGTGGGCGATATCGCGTACCGTGCGGCCCCGGAACGGCGTCTTGAGACCGGTTTTCGGCACGTCTAGGCGCATGGTCCTCCGCTCCTCCTCAGTCCAGCCCGCGATGAGGCTTGCCGCACCGTCCAGCGCAGACTTGTCGTAGAGCAGTCCGGCCCACAAGGCCGGAAGCGCGAGGAGAAGACCGAGCGGTCCCGCATCGGCACCGCGCATCTCGAGGAATTTCTTGAGACGAACGTCCGGAAAGAGCGTGGTCAGATGATCGGCCCAGTCGTCCATGGTTGGCCGCATCCCCGGCAACGCCGCCAGCTTGCCCTCCAGAAAATCGCGGAACGACGAACCTGCGACGTCGATATAGCGCCCGTCGCGGTAGACGAAGTACATGGGTACATCGAGCGCGTAGTCCACGTAGCGTTCGAAGCCCATGCCGTCCTCGAATGCGAACGGAAGCGCTCCGGTTCTATCGGGATCGGTGTCCTGCCAGATTTGCGCGCGGTAGGACTGAAAGCCGTTCAGCTTCCCTTCGATGAACGGTGAATTCGCGAACAGCGCCGTGGCGACAGGCTGCAAGGCGAGACCGACGCGAAGCTTGCGCACCATGTCGTCCTCGCTGCCGAAATCCATGTTCACCTGGACCGTCGCTGTGCGGAACATCATGTCGAGCCCATGCAGGCCGCGCTTCGGCATATAGCGCATCATGATGCGATAGCGGTCCTTCGGCATCAGCGGCATCTCCTCGAGCGTCCATTTGGGCGAGAAGCCGAGGCCCAGGAATCCGATGCCGAGTTGGCGAGCCACCGAACCGACCTGAGACAAATGCTGACGAAGTTCGGCCTCGGTCTCGTGAATGGTCTTCAGCGGTGCACCGGAAAGCTCTAGCTGGCCGCCGGGCTCCAGACTGATCGAGCCGCCGATGGGGCAGTCCGAACAGGACAGCGCGATGATGTTGCCGTTCTCGCGGATAGTATCCCAGCCAAAGCAATTGTGGTGGGTCTCGAGGAGCGCGCCGATTCCACGCGGCCCGTTATAGGGAACCGGCGAATTGTCCGTGACATTGAAGCCGAATTTCTCGTGCTCGGTGCCGATGCGCCATTCGCTTTCCGGTTTGCACCCGGACTCCAAATAGGCGACGAGCTCATCCCGTGACTCGATGATGGGGCTTTGTGGCCCGCCAACGCGTGTCGACATGTCAGGAGAACTCCGCTTGGGTCGGTGAGACTTGAGGGTTCGGATAACGGCGCGCCGCGGCGCTCCTCCGAACCTCGAATGCTGCACTATATCGTACGGCCGGCTTGGCGCGGCAAGCGACAGTTCCGCGCAATTCGCGAATTCCCCGAACGCGTTACCGCCACCGCTCCGGCCGCCAGGGCACGGGCTAGACCATCATGCGATGGTACAGGTCAAACATAATCCAGAGGCTGCCGCCCACCATGATGCAGATCAGAACGGCGGCGAAGGCGAGCGCCACGAGATTCTCCCTCGGAGCGGTCTTCAAGTCGATATGCAGGAAAAACCGCAAATGGACGAGAATCTGGACCAGGGCGAGCGCCGCGATCGCCACCAATGCGGTCTCGCGCGGAAGCGCGCCCGTGGCCACGAGCCCGAAGGGAATGGCCGTGAGGATGACTGCGAGCATGAGGCCAATCAGGTACGGCTTCAGGGTCCGCTCGACCGGAATTCCAGATTTGAGCTCCATCACAACAGCCCCGGCAGATAGACGACAGAAAAGATCACGACCCAGATGATGTCGAGAAAATGCCAGAAGAGCCCGAGCCGCATCAGCCGGGACGCGACAGGCGCGGTGAGTCCTTTGGCAAAGACTTGACCGATCATCACCAAGATCCAGACGAGCCCGACACTGACATGAAGGCCGTGCGTGCCGACCAGCGTGAAGAACGCCGACAAGAAACCGCTGCGATCGGGCCCCGCCCCTTTGGCGATCATGCCGCTGAATTCGCTGAATTCGAGCGCGATGAAGCCCGCGCCCAACAGAAACGTAATGGCGAGCCAGAGCAGAACCTTCGAGCGATCACCCGCCCACAACGAAACGGCGGCGATGCCGAAGGTGGTGCTGCTGAGGAGAAGCAGCGCCGTCTCGGCGGCGGCACGGTTGAGGCTGAACACATCCTTCGGGACCGGACCGCCCGCCGCGTTGCCGACCATGACCAGATAGGTGGCGAACAAGCAGGCGAAGATTACGGCATCGCTCATCAGATAGAGCCAGAAGCCGAAATCCTTCTCCTCGTATCGTTCCGTATCGCGCGTGCTGACGGACATGGTTGCGGCGCTGCTCATGCGGCGGGCTCCGGTGCGGGTTGGCCGGCGAAACCGGGTTCGCCCTCCATTGCGTTCTTCGGCGCCTTGGCGAGCTGAGCGAAGCGCGCGTCCTCGATGGCTTTCACCTCGCTCGCGGGCATCACGAATTCATCGTCGTCATTGCTCGCGCGGACGATGATCGCAGCGCCGATCACCGCCAGCGATAGAAGCGCGAGCCACCAGATCCACCAGATCATGGCGAATCCGAACGCAAAACCAGCGGCCCCGATGACGGCGCCGGCAAAGGTGTTCTTCGGCATGACGATGTCTTCGTATTTTTCGGGGCGCTGGTAGGCGACACCACGCTGCTTCATGTCCCACCAGGCATCGCGGCACTCGACCTTGGGCAGCACGGCGAAATTATAGGGCGCGGCCGGCGACGACGTCGCCCATTCGAGCGAGCGGCCGTTCCAGGGATCGCCGGTGAGGTCCAGCGCCTCCTTCCGGTCACGGATGCTGACCCAAAGCTGCACGCCAAGACAGATCATGCCGAGCAAGATGATGAACGCGCCGAACGCGGCGACGATCAGATGCGGCTGCCAGGCCGCGATCTCGTAATGCT
The DNA here is from genome assembly GCA_020637815.1 of Hyphomicrobiaceae bacterium. Lineage (GTDB taxonomy): Bacteria > Pseudomonadota > Alphaproteobacteria > Rhizobiales > Methyloligellaceae > Methyloceanibacter. Next base: position 1,291,050 of record JACKJS010000001.1, read on the forward strand.
CCATGCGGCGCGGCATGCCGAGCAGGCCCAGCACATAGAGCGGCATGAAGGCGACGTAGAATCCGACGATCCAGCACCAGAAGGCGCGCGTGCCCCATTTTTCGTTGAGCTTGAATCCGAACGCTTTGGGGAACCAGAACATGTAGCCCGCGAGATAGCCGAACAGCACGCCCGGAATGATCATGTTGTGGAAATGCGCGATCAGGAACGTGGTGTTATGCATCAAATAGTCGATGGGCGGCAGCGCAAGCAGAACGCCGGACAAACCGCCGATGACGAAGGTCACGAGGAATCCGATCGTGAACAGCAGCGGCGGTTTGAAGACGATGCGTCCGCGATACATGGTCAGCAGCCAATCGAACACCTTCACGCCGGTGGGCACCGCGATGATCGTCGTCATCGTCCCGAAGAACGAGTTCACGCGCGCGCTCGATCCCATGGTGAAGAAGTGGTGCAGCCACACGGTGAAGGACAGAAGTCCGATGGCCATGGTCGCCAGAACCAGCGAGATGTAGCCGAATAGGCGCTTCTGGCTGAAGACCGCGACGACCTCGGAGAACACGCCGAACGCGGGCAGGATGAGGATGTAGACCTCCGGATGGCCCCACAACCAAAATAGGTTGATGTAGTTCATCATGTTTCCGCCCATGCCGTTCGTGAAGAAGTGCATGCCGAGCGTCCGGTCGAGCGCGAGCATCGCGCAGGCGACCGTCAGGGCGGGGAACGCGAAGATTATCAAGACCGAGGTAATGAACACGGTCCAGGTGAAGAGCGGCATGCGGAACATCGTCATGCCGGGCGCGCGGCACTTGATGATCGTCACCAGGAAATTGATGCCCGTCATGGTCGAGCCGAAACCCGATATGAGCACCGCCCAGATCCAATAGTCGACGCCGACGCCCGGCGTGAATTCCAAACCCGAATACGGCGGATAGCCGGTCCAGCCCGCGGTGGAGAATTTGCCGATCACCAGCGAAATGAGAACGAGCGCGGCGCCCGCCGTGGAGAGCCACAGGCTGACCGCGTTCATGAAGGGAAAGGCCACGTCCCGCGAACCGATCTGCTGCGGCATGATCAAATTGATCAGACCCGACAGGAACGGCATCGCCATGAAGAAAATCATGATCGTGCCATGGGATGAGAAGATCTGATCAAAATGGCCGGGCGGCAAATAACCGTCGCTATTGAGGGCGATCGCCTGCTGGCTGCGCATCATGGCGGCGTCGACGAAGCCGCGCACCAGCATCACCAAGGCGAGCATGATGTACATGATGCCGATCTTCTTGTGATCGACGCTCGACAGCCATTGAAACACCACCAAGCGCCACGCGCCGAAATAGGTGATGACGGCGGCGACCGACAACGCGCCGAGCACGGTGACGGCGGCACCGGACGCTGCGATGGCGCTGTAGAACGGCAGGGACTCGATTGTCAGTCGTCCGAAGATATCCACTGGTCCTAATCCGTCGTTCCGGCGTTCACATGATGAGGCGCGCGGTCCGAATCGCCGTGCGAATATTTGGCGATGATCTTGTCGAAGAGGCCCGGCTCGACGCCCGAAAAATACGTCACGGGAACTTTTTGACTTGGCTTCGCCAGCGCATCGTAAGCTGTCGCGTCCAGCGCCTTCCTCGATTGCTTCACTTTTTCCACCCACGCATCGAAGTCCGCCGGCGGCTGCGCGAGAGTCCGGAATTGCTGATCGGCGAAGCCGCGCCCGCTATATTGGACGTTCCGGCCCCAGAACGTGCCGGTCTTGTCCGCGAGCAGGTTCAGCCGGGTCTGCATACCGGCCATGGCGTAGATCTGGCCGCCGAGTGCCGGGATCACGAGGGAGTTCATTGCCGTGTCGGACGTGATCGCGATGCTGACAGGCGTGTTCACGGGCATCGCCAGTTCATTGACGACGGCGATGTTCTGCTCAGGATAGACGAACAGCCATTTCCAATCCTGCGCGATGGCCTGCACCTGGAGCGGCTTCACGCTCGGATCGATCTCCTTGTACGGATCGAGCTGGTAGGTGTAGTGCCACAGATGGAGGCTTAGCCAGACGATGATGGCGGCCGGCACCCCCCAAACGATAATCTCCAATGGCCAATAGAAATCGAAATTCGGTGTGTAGCGCGCCTTGCGATTGGTGCCGCGATAGCGCCGCGTGAAGATCGCGGCCATGACGAAGACCGGCACGATCACGATCATCATGATCGCGACGGCTTTGAAGAGAAGATCGCGCTGCGCCAGACTGATCGGCCCGCTTGGGGACAGCACTGGCCCGTCAAGAACCGAGCAGCCGCCGCACAACACAGCCGCGGCCGCGGCGGCAAGGATGGTAGACGCGCAGGACTGCCATCGAAGGGCACGCGCGTTCTTGACTGTCATGTCTTCGCGGCTTCGATTCATAGGCAAGGTGGTTCGATGACGTACGACCGTAGTCGCTCGCGACCGATATTGCGAGTTTAGATGACGCTCGGTGCACAACTTGTGACAATCGAGTCATGGTAGCAAAGAGCTTCACCGATCCGTCTACCGCCAATCGCCGCACACCGCATTGACGAGTGCAAGACATGCGACGGCGGCGGTGTCGGCGCGCATGACGCGCGGCCCGAGCGAGACCGGCAACACAAAGTCGCGTCTCAACAACATTTCGCGCTCTTCGGGATCGAATCCCCCTTCCGGCCCAATCAAAACGGCGTGCGGATGGGACGCGTGCGGCGCCAAGGCCTCGAGCGGCGATGACACGGCCGCGCTCTCATCGGCGAAGATGAGAAGCCTCTCCTCGTCCCAGCTCGCGAGCACATCTTCAAGATTTTGGGGCGCCCTCACCTCCGGTACGCGCAAAATGCCGCACTGCTCCGCGGCCTCGATCGCATTGGCTTCGAGACGTTCGACCTTCACACGTTCGGCGATGGTCCGCCGCGTAACGACCGGGCGCAGAACGCTCGCCCCCATCTCCGTCGCCTTCTGCGCCATGTAGTCGACCCGCGCACGCTTGATGGGTGCGAAGAGATAGTGGAGGTCGGGTCCGGTCTCTTGCAGCCGCGTTTGGTGCTCGACCAAGAGGGACATGTCTCTCTTGCCGATCGCTGTCACACGCGCGCACCATTCTCCGTCCACACCGTTGAAGACGAGGACTTGGGCGCCGGCCTTCAATCGAAGCACGTTTGCGAGGTAATGCGCCTGGTCCCGGTTCAGCACGATATCGGCGTCCGTGGACAACGGGGACTTGACGAAGAGCCGTGGCAGTTTAGAGGGCATGGGCAACACACGACTGAGCGAGCAAAACGGCAGGACACATGCCACGTCCAGAGGTTGAAGGCAAAGCCGGCAGCGTTTCCGATGCGCCCGTGGCCGACGCTCCTATGCAGAACTGGGCTGACCGCTACGCGCCGGCCTGGATCCTGCCCTATTTGCGGCTCGCGCGGGCGGACCGGCCAATCGGCTTCTACCTCTTGGCCCTGCCCTGCTTCTGGTCCGTGGCGCTGGCCGGACTCCATGCGGGGGCAGCCTATCCCGACCCCTGGCTGCTCGTCCTGTTCGCCGTCGGCGCCATCGTCATGCGCGGGGCGGGCTGCACTTACAACGACATTGTCGACCGGGACATCGATGCGCGGGTCGCGCGCACGCGTTCCCGGCCCCTGCCGAGCGGCCAGGTCTCCCTCAAGGCGGCGCTCGCCTTCATGGTTGGCCAATGCCTCGTGGGCTTGGCCGTGCTTCTCAGCCTCAACACGTTCTCCGTCTGGCTCGGCTTCGGGGTCGTGCCGATCGTGGCGCTGTATCCTTTCGTGAAGCGGATCAGCCATTGGCCGCAAGCTGTCCTCGGCCTGGCCTTCAACTGGGGCGCGCTGATGGGCTGGGCGGCGGTCCTCGGGCGGCTCGATTGGGCCCCGGCGGTGCTCTATGTGGGCGCCGTCGCCTGGACGATCGGCTACGACACGATTTACGCGCACCAGGACCGCGAAGACGACGCCTTAATCGGCATGAAGTCGACCGCGCTCCGCTTCGGACGCGACACGAAAATCTGGCTGAGTGGGTTCTATGCAATCACGATCTGCGCCATGGGCTTGGCGGGCGGTCTCGCCGGCGCCGGTCCCGTGTTCTTTGCGGGTCTCGCACTCGCTTGCGGACAGTTGTTGTGGCAGATCACCACCCTCGATATTGACGATGCAGAGAACTGTCTCGCTCGTTTTCGCTCCAATCGAGACTTTGGTTTGATTGTTTTTTTCGCAATTCTGGCGGATATGGCGCTTGCATCTGCGCTCTAGAAGTCCGATTTGTCGGGTTAGGACGATCTGGTCCGAGAAATGCAAGGGCGACTCACGTAAGCTTCTTCCGCAATGCAAGCGGGCCCCGGTGCGTATCGCATCCGAGGCCCGTGTGACGCCTTGCTGTTAGCTTCCTTGTTGGCCGCCTTGAGGTAGCCTTGATTGCCGTGATGGTGCCACGGAAGACTTCCCGGACGCTTAATGGACGTCATTAACGACCGGTAGCTTCCAGCATGGTTTAGAGAGTGTTCCTACTGCCAAATGACTGCGATTAATCCCGAAAAATATTCCGAGCCTTTGCATTCCCGCGAAGACGATTTTGAAATTTTGCAAAGCGCGGTCCGCGATGCCGGGGCCCTGGCCAGCAGCTATTTCCGCACCTCTCCCAAGGCTTTCAAGAAAGCCGACGGCTCGCAGGTCAGCGAGGCGGATTTGGCGGTGGATGCGGCCTTGAAGCTCGATCTGACCACGCGGCGCAAGGACTATGGCTGGCTCTCCGAAGAGAGCCCCGACGACCGCTCGCGCTTCAAGCACTCGCGCGTGTGGATGATCGATCCCATCGATGGGACCGGTGCCTTCCTGCACGAGTTACCCGAGTGGACAATCTCGGCCGCTTTGGTCGAGGACGGCGTTCCCGTGGTTGGCGTGGTCTACAATCCTTCGACGAACGAGTTTTTCCACGCCATTCGCGGCGCCGGAGCCTTCTTGAACGACGAGCCGATCCATACGAGCAACCAGTCGACGCTCGAAGGCGCCAAGATGATTGCCAGCGGCGGTCTTTTCAAAAAGAAGATCTGGGAAAAGCCTTGGCCAAACGTGACCGCGCAGTGGATCAATTCCGTTGCCTACCGCCTGGCGCTGGTCGCTTGCGGGCGCGGCGACGCCACCATCTCGCTCACGCCGAAAGCCGAGTGGGATTTGGCAGCCTCGGCCGTGATCATGGAAGAAGCAGGCGGCATCATCACCGACCATCTGGGGAACCCGCATATCTACAACCGTGAGGACCCGAAATTCCCGAGCCTCGTCTCGAGCGGGTTGGCCCTGCACCCTGCCCTGATCGAGCGGACCAGCCTCGTGGACGTCTAGGGCACAATTCGGCACATTGCCCGGCAAGTGAACGACGGAGGGGGCGCGAGTATGGCCGCGAAAAACGGCGCACCGGAAGCGAATGATGGTGGCAAGCAGCTGCTTCACCTCGTGTTTGGGGGAACGCTGACCAAGCTCGACAAGGTCCATTTCGACGATCTGAGCCAGCTGGATATCGTCGGCATCTATCCCAACTACGCCGCCGCCTACGACGCTTGGAAGGACGCGGCACAGCGTTCGGTGGACGATGCCCATATGCGCTACTTTATCGTGCATCTGCACCGTCTCCTCGACCCGGAGGCGGCATAACGCGCGTCGTACACATTCTGGACCCGCGCCGTTCTTCCACACTGGTCTCGAACGGCTTTTCGCCTTAATGGTCGGCGGACTCCCGTGCTAGACAGGGGAACCAAGGGACGCGGCGGCGCACGCCGCGCCTTGCAGAAATCGGGATAACCCTTGAAAGACAACGTCTTCATAGATGCCCGCGTGGCCACTCGGGAGACCGACGACCTCACGCACCGGCGGTTCAACGCGTCGCAGATCGTCAAACGGATTTGGCGGGAGCATCTGCGCCCTCACAAAGCGCTGCTGGCTTGCGGCGCAGTGGCGATGCTGCTGACGGCCGCGACGACGGGCGCTATTCCGTTCATAATTCAGCGCACCGCAGACGACATCTTCGTCAACAAGGACGCGAGTCTAGTGACGTGGATTACGGTTGCGATCGTCGTGATCACCGTGATCAAGGCGATTTCGGAATATGTGGCCGATGTGACGGTAGGCTATCTTGGCCACCGCTTTATCGCGGACTTGCGCCTGCAAATGTTCCGGAAGCTGGCCGAAGCCGATCTCGGTTGGATTCAGACGGTGCATTCAGGCCGTATTCTTTCCGGTTTCCTCAATGACGCCACGCTGATCCGCGCCACAGCGAGCCGCACCATCGTGACGCTCTGCGAGAACGCCTTCAAGGTCGTGATCCTCGTGGGCTCCATGTTCTACATGGCGCCGCGGCTGTCGATGCTGGTGCTGATCTTCATGCCCTTTGCATGGTTCATGCTGTCCCGGCAGCGCCGGAAGATGCGCAAATCGACGACCAAGTCCCTTCAGGAGACCGGCGATCTCTCCGCTTTGGTGAGCCAGACGCTCCAGGGGATGCGCGTCGTCCGCGCCTACAAGCAGGAAGCTCAGGAAGAAGAGCGAGCCGCCGCCGCCATCAATCGGGCGCTGGAATACACCATGCGCGGCATGCGCGCCCGGGCGATGTCGAGCCCTGCCATGGAGCTTATCGTCGGCTTTGGATTTGCCGCTGCCGTTTACGTCGCCGGAATCGACGGCGTGCGGGGCGATGCCACGCTTGGCCATTTCATGGGCTTCACCACGGCGGCGCTGCTGATCTACGGACCGCTGAAGAGCCTCGCGACACTCCAAACGCAGTTGCAGGAAGGTGTGGCCGCCGCGAGCCGGGTCTTCGGCATCATCGACCGGGAGAGCAAACTAGTCGAGGCGGAGAACGCCAAGCCGCTGGAGCTCACCAAGGGCGAGGTCGCCTTCAAAGACGTCGGCTTCCACTACGATCCAGAGAATATCGTCCTGAGGAGCGTGACGCTGACTGTGCCGCCGGGAAAGACGGTCGCGCTTGTCGGCCCATCCGGCTCAGGCAAGAGCACGCTCGTCAACCTGGCGCTGCGATTCTTCGATCCGCAGGAGGGCGCGGTTCTGATCGACGGTCAGGACATCAAGGACGTCACGGTATCGTCCTTGCGCGAAGCGATCGGACTCGTCACGCAAGACCCGGTTCTGTTCGACGACACGATCCGCGCCAACATCGCCTACGGCGCCAAGCCACTCGTCGAGGAGGAGGTCGTCGCGGCGGCCAAGGCGGCGGCGGCACACGATTTTATCGTGGCTCTGCCGCGCGGCTACGACACGCGTGTCGGCGAGGCCGGCGCGCTGCTTTCCGGCGGCGAGCGGCAACGCATCGCGATCGCGCGCGCGATCTACAAGGACGCGCCGATCCTGATGCTCGACGAGCCCACGAGCTCGCTCGACTCCGAGTCGGAGGCCAAGGTCCAGGCGGCGCTTGAAAAGCTGATGCAGGGGCGTTCCGTGCTGATGATCGCGCATCGGCTCTCCACCGTGAAGAAGGCCGATGTGATTTGCGTCCTCGACAAAGGCCGCATCGTCGAGGTTGGCCGTCACGACGAGCTCGTATCCAAGGGCGGTCTCTATACGCGCCTCCACCGCAATCAGTTCGGCATTTCCGGCGGCTTCGAACCGGCGCCGTCCGGCGAGGAGCGCGCCGTCGCCGTTCCCGGCGAATAGAGAACCCGTCCGATGCTCAAGCGCCTCCTAGAATCGGAGCCCTTTATTGCTTTCGTGAGCGCGCTGGCTTCCGGCTATATCCGGCTCGTGTTCCGAACGAGCACTCTGGTGCGCGATCCGGCCGACACCGACACGAAGCTCTTCGGTCAACACCCTCAGGTCCTTTCGATCTGGCACGGCCAGTTCATGATGCTGCCGATCATGAAGCCGAAGCGCGAGGCCGTCGTGAAGGCCATGGTTTCCCGCCACGGTGACGCCGAGCTGATCGGGGAGGTGCTGCGCCGCTTCGGTATGGAACTCATCCGCGGTGCCGGCGCCGGCAAACGCAAACGCAATCGTGGTGGCGCGACCGCCATGCGCGAGACTTTGCGGGCCCTCGAATCGGGCGCCACCGTGGTCATGACTGCGGACGTGCCGCCAGGCCCCGCCCGGCGCGCAGGCTCCGGTATCGCCACGATCGGCGCGAGATCGGGACGCCCCGTCGTCCCCCATGCCATTGCCACCAGCCGCTACATCGCGCTGCCGACCTGGAGCGCCCTGACCATCAACCTGCCCTTCTCGAAGATGGCGTATGTCGTTGGCGAACCCGTGTTCGTGCCCGATACGGAGGACCAAGACGAAATCGAGAAAGGGCGGCAAGCGATCGAACGTGCGCTGGCGGAAACGACGGCGCGGGCCTATGCACTGGTCGGCGCCACCGATCCCTTGAGCGCGGAAGAGGCGCTGAAGCCCGGCCTGTCGCTCAAGACCTATCGGCTCGCCACGAAGCTCGCCGCGCCCGTCGCCCCGGCGCTGCTGGCCTGGCGGACGCGCAAAGGCAAGGAAGAACCGGATCGGCATCCGGAACGTTACGGAATCGCGAGCGGCCCGCGCCCCCCGGGATTTCTGGTGTGGTTTCACGCTGCCAGCGTCGGCGAAACCAACGCCGCGCTCCCGCTGATCGAGCACATCGTGAAGGCGCGGCCCGACATCCGCGTCTTGCTCACGACGGCGACGGTCACATCGGCCCGTCTTGCGCGTACGCGCCTGCCGCAAGGCGCGATCCACCAATATGTGCCGCTCGACAGGAGCGTCTATGTCGAGCGCTTTCTCGATCATTGGCGTCCCGACCTCGCCTTGCTCGTCGAATCGGAGATCTGGCCGAATCTCGTGCTTGAGACGAAGGCGCGGAAGGTTCCGCTGCTTCTCATCAATGCACGCATGTCGCCGCCGTCCTACAAACGGTGGCGGCGGCGTCCGGGTCTCAGCCGGCCGATCTTCTCCGCGTTCGATCTCGTCCTCGCGCAGAGCGAGCGCCTCGCCGAGCAATTCGCGCAGCTCGGCGCCCCCAAATCGATGGCCGTTGGAAATCTCAAGGCCGATGCCCCGCCGCCGCCCGTGAACCAGGCGGCCAAGGCGGACCTCGCCGCCGCGTTTTGGGGACGTCCCATTTGGCTCGCGGCCAGCACGCATCCTGGCGAGGACGAAATCATCGGCGCGGCTCACGCGCAGATCAAAAAGGCTCTACCCGATATCGCGACGATCATCGTGCCGCGGCACCCGGAGCGCGGCGCGGCCATAGCCGACAGGCTGCGGGCACAAGGCTTGAAGGTCGTCCTGCGCTCGCACGGCGGCCATATCGACAGCGGCACCGATATCTATGTGGGCGACACGATCGGCGAACTCGGCGTGTTCTATGCGCTCGCGCCAGTGGCCTTCATCGGCGGCTCGCTGGTGAAGCACGGTGGACAGAACCCCGTAGAGGCGATCAAGCTCGGCGCCGCGGTTCTAGCCGGGCCTCACGTCCACAATTTTCGCGATGCCTACGACGTGCTTGTGAAGGCCGGAGGCGCCGGAACCGTCGAAGATGCGGACAGTCTCGCGCGCGCGGTGATCGACTTGCTGCAGAACGAGACCGCCCGGCACGAGATGTATAGCCGCGCCGAAGAGCGCGTCACCGCCATGAGCGGCGCGCTGCCGCGGACGCAGGATGCGATCGACGCCTACCTTCCGGAAAAGGTGCCGTTGCAACATGCCTCTTGAGACGCCCTCTTGGTGGTACGGCAAGCGCGGTACGGCCGCGAAGGTCATGCCAGCCCTGCTCTCTCCGATCGCCGCGCTGTACGGCCGGACAGCAGCGTCACGGCTGTCGCGCGAGCCCGCGCACAGATCCCGGCTTCCCGTGATCTGTGTCGGGAACTTTACGTCCGGCGGCGGCGGCAAGACACCGACGGCCATTGCCATCGCGGCCCTGCTCAAAACCATGGGCAAGGCTCCGGCGTTCCTCACGCGCGGTTATGGCGGTAACGCCAAAGGCGTCGTTCCGGTTGCCGGCCACGAAGCGAAGGAGGTTGGCGACGAAGCGCTTCTCTTGGCGGCGGCCGCGCCGGCGTTCGTCTCCGCAGACAGAGCCGCTGGCGCCAAGGCGATCGAACAGACGAACGCGGACGTCCTCGTCATGGACGACGGTTTTCAGAATCCGGGGCTCGTGAAGGATCTCTCGCTGATCGTTGCCGACGCATCCTCAGGGATCGGCAATGGACGCGTGATCCCGTCCGGTCCGCTGCGTGCGCCGCTCGATACGCAACTGCCGCGCGCGGATGCGCTGCTCGTGATCGGCGACGGCAAGAAATGCGACCGCCTGATCGAACGCTTCGAGGCTGCCGGAAAGCCCGTATTCCGCGCAAAGGTCATGCCCAATTGCGACCCGCGCTGGCTATCCGTACTTCCGACCATCGGCTTCGCCGGGATCGCGCGGCCCGCCAAGTTCTTCGCCACGCTCAAAGCCAACGGGGCGCGCCTGATCGCCAGCCATGCCTTCGGCGACCATCATCGCTTCACGGAGAAAGAGGCGAAGCACCTCCTCGCCGAAGCCGAAGAGAAAAAGGCGATGCTGGTCACGACAGAGAAGGACTGGGCGCGGCTTGCGGACGAGGATGACGACGAAGACGGCAGCGCGCTCGCCGAACTGAAGAAGCGCTCGCGTCCCTTCCCTATCGTCATCGCGTTCGAGAACGAAGAGGCCGTGAAGTCGCTTCTGAGCGAAGCGATCGGCGGCGGACGCTAGGCGCCTTTGGCTTTCCCCGCCGTTTCCAGCACGCGCTTCAACGAGGCGGCCGCGTCCACGTATGGCTCTTGCAGTGCGACGCTCCAATAGCGCAGCTCGTCGAGCGGAATGGTTTCGCCGGTAACGGCGCAGCGTACGAACTCACCCGGCGCGACCACCTGCACCTCTCCATCGAGATAGCGGAGTTTGGCCTCGCCTTTGAAGCCGAAATTGCGTTCGAAACGATTCATCACGGTTGCGGTACTCTCTCGTTAGCGCCTCAGCTTAACGTCGTGGCCTTGGAGTTACCAGATATCATGGAGTGGCCCGAGCTAGAGGAGACTTCCCTGCCCGCCATCCGGCTCCAGCTTCGGTGTCTTGCGCCGCGCCGGCTGAAGTGCCGCACTGCCGGCGCTCTTTCCCGCGGCGCTGTCCGGCCCGGATCGGACTCCCGCCATTTTCGAGACCTCAGCACCGATATGGCCATCGGCAAACTGGATGTCGAGGACTTCGCCCGCATGGACCGCACCAGCGCTGCGCACCATGGCGCCCTGCCCATCGCGCACGAGCGCGAAGCCACGCGCGAGAACGTTGTGATAGCCGAGCGTGCCGAGCAGCTTTCCTTGGGCGTCGAGGCGGTGCCGTGCCCGCTCGACGCGGGCCCTTAAGCCGCGTGCGCGATCCCGGTCGAGACGGGTCAAGAGATCGCGGGCATTCGCAAGGCGCCGGGCCACGAGATTCGGCCGCAGAGCCGCCGCTTCGCGCGCGAGCACCGCACGGTGGCTTTGCGTATTCGCTCGTAAGGATTGCAGGAGACGCCCGCTCGCCGTGTCCAGGCGCTGTCGCGGCAGACCCAGAATGGCGTCGCGGCGGGGAAGGCCCCGTGATGAGGCGGTGACTCGACTACGCCAATGCTCCAACGCGCGGCGCATTGTGCCGCCCATGCGGGTGCCGAAGGTCCGCACGCCGTTGATGAGTTCCGACCGTACGGGGACCGCGCGTTCGGCCGCGGCGGTCGGTGTCGGGGCCCGGTAATCAGCCACGAGATCGATCAACGTCCAATCGGTCTCATGGCCGACCGCCGAAATGAGCGGAATGTCGCTTGCCGCCGCCGCGCGCACGACGATTTCTTCGTTGAAACCCCATAAATCCTCGAGACTTCCACCGCCGCGCGCCACGATGATCAGGTCCGGGAGAATGCCATCCGTCGCCGTCCCGGCATTGAATCCCGCGATGGCGGCCGCCACTTCGGCCGCGCTCGTTTCACCCTGCACCCGCACGGGCCACACGATGACGTGCGACGGAAAGCGGTCTCCGAGACGGTGGAGGATGTCGCGAATGACGGCGCCCGTAGGCGAGGTCACCACGCCGATCACGCCCGGCAGGAAGGGCAGCGGCCGTTTGCGGTCCTCATCGAACAGGCCTTCAGCGGCGAGTTGCTTCTTGCGCTGCTCCAGAAGCGCCATCAGCGCCCCGGCGCCGGCGGGCTCCAACTCGTCGATCACGATCTGATATTTGGACCGGCCGGGATAGGTGGTGATCTTGCCCTTGGCAACGATCTCCAGCCCTTCCTCGGGCTTGAACTTCAAGCGGCTGAACACGCCGCGCCAGACCACCGCGTCGATCGCGGCGTTCTCGTCCTTGAGCGTGAAGTAGCAATGGCCGGAGCCATGCGGGCCCCGGTACCCGGACACCTCACCGCGCAGCCGCACCAGACCGTAGGCCTCCTCCACCGTCCTCTTCAGCGCGAAGGCGAGCTCCGACACCGAATACTCGGTGATGTTCGACGGCTCAGGCTGTGGATTGCTGGAGGCCATATACGTTCGTCTCTTTTCGAAAATGCGTGTTCTCGTGCTAAGAGCGCGGCATCTCGGCGGCAACATCTTATCTAGGGCATACAAGCCCATGCATGGCGGAACAAGCGGGGCTTCTGAAGCGTGAACGTACTTCTGATCGGCGGCGGCGGGCGCGAACATGCGCTGGCGTGGAAACTGGCCCAAAGTCCCGTGCTCGGCAGGCTCTATTGCGCGCCGGGCAATGCGGGCATTGCGGACGTCGCCGAGCTTGCCGGGCTCGACGTGAGCGACCACGCGGCCGTCGCCGCCTTCTGCACGGACAAGCAGATCGGGTTGGTCGTGGTGGGACCCGAAGCGCCGCTCGTGGCGGGTCTTGCGGACGATCTGGAATCCGCCGGAATCCCGGTGTTCGGCCCGTCCAAGGCGGCGTCCGCTCTCGAGGGTTCCAAGGGCTACACCAAGGACCTCTGCGCCGAATACGGCATTCCGACCGCCGCCTATGGACGCTTCACGGGTGCGGCGTCCGCGAAGTCCTATCTCTCCGGCCAAGCGCTTCCGATCGTCATCAAGGCGGACGGGCTCGCGGCCGGCAAGGGCGTCGTGATCGCCGAAACGCACGCGGAAGCCGAAGACGCGATCAAGGCCTGTTTCCAAGGGGCATTCGGCGAAGCCGGCGCGGAAGTCGTGATCGAGGAGTTCCTGACCGGCGAAGAGGCTAGCTTCTTCGCGCTGGTGGACGGCGAGACAGCGCTGCCGCTCGCGACCGCGCAGGATCACAAGCGCGCCTATGACGGCGACCAAGGCCCCAACACCGGCGGCATGGGCGCCTATTCTCCGGCCCCCCTGATGACACCCGACCTTTGTGCACGCGTGATGGACGAGATCGTCCTGCCGACCGTCAAAGCCATGAAGGCGCGCGGCACCCCGTTCAAGGGCGTGCTCTATGCGGGCCTCATGATCCAGGACGGCGCGCCGAAGTTGATCGAATACAATGTCCGCTTCGGCGATCCGGAGGCGCAGGTACTCATGATGCGGTTGAAGTCCGACCTGCTGCCCGCGCTGCTGGGCACGGCGCAAGGGCGGCTCGGCGGTATGACTCTCGCATGGCACGAGGATGCGGCCCTGTGCGTGGTCATGGCCGCCGAGGGCTACCCCGGCGCCTACGAGAAGGGCACGGAGATCAAGGGGCTCGACGCAGCTTCCGTCGAAGACGACGCCGTTGTCTTTCATGCAGGCACGGTCCGCGACGGCAACCGTATTCTGGCGACCGGCGGCCGTGTGCTGGGCGTGACCGCGCGCGGCGCGGACATCGCTCAAGCCCAAGCCCGCGCCTATGCCGTGGTCGATACGATCGATTGGCCGGGCGGCTTCTGCCGCCGCGACATCGGCTGGCGCGCCGTGAACCGCGGCACGTAGGGTCTGGGCCCACCGTTCCCCATTAGGGAGAAATTCACCCTAGGGCCGTACCAATGACGCTAGACAGCATTTCGCCCGGCTTTTGCCACGGACAGCTGTTGTGTTTTCACGATGACGTCACTATGTGCACGTCATGTGGAGCCCAATTCAGCCTTTGAGATTCGCACGATGACGTTCGACCTGCCCATTTCCAAAAAGACCGTGTCCGGCGTAGTGGGCGTGCTTGCGATTCTTTTCTATCTCTGGCTGCTGATCTGGGCCGGCCCCGCCAACGCGATGAGCGGCGTTGTCGCCGAGCCGGCGTTCGGCACGGATATCCATCAAGCCAAGATTTTCAAGCGCGACCGCACGCCCGTCTACCCTTATGCGATCCAGGGACCGGGGCCGAGAGGCTGGTCGTCCTATTTGGGTTTCGTGCCGTACACGCCCGGCAATATTGAGGACGAGGCGATCCAGCGGACCCAATACCCGATGCGCTATTGGCCGCATAATCCGAACGCGCCCGTCCCGCGCCCTTACGGCCTCGGCCGCTAGTCTCCCCTGACGCAAATCTGCCAGTCCGTCCGGCGCCGCTAGCGGCGCGCGGCGAAGAATGCCTTCAGCAATTCCGACGCGGCCGTCTCGCCGATCCCGCCATAGACCTCCGGAGCATGGTGGCATGTGGGCTGGCCGAAGAAGCGCGGCCCATGCTCCACGGCCCCGCCCTTGGGATCGCCAGCGCCGAAATAGAGGCGCCGAATGCGGGCGAAGGAGATGGCGCCGGCGCACATCGCGCACGGTTCCAGCGTTACGTAGAGATCGCAATCGAGCAGCCGCTCGCTGCCGCCCTTGGCGGCAGCTTCCCGAAGCGCGAGAATTTCGGCATGGGCGGTGGGATCGCGCAGCTCGAGCGTGCGGTTCCCGGCCCTCGCCAGCACATCTCCCTTGGCATCGACGACAACCGCGCCAACGGGGACTTCCCCGCGCGCGGCCGCATCCCGCGCTTCGGCCAAGGCCAAATCCATGGGACTCGAAAAGGGGCGCTTGCCGGAGAGCCCGGCATCTGCAAGCTTCGCCGTCATGCCGACCAAAGTGAACGAGCCTAAGTCCCAGGGTCAAGCGCCGCGCCGCCAGGGACGCGCACAGCCCCCACGCGCGATGGAGCCCATGCGCATCGCCAAAGCCATGGCGCACGCGGGTCTCTGCTCCCGGCGCGACGCCGAGAAGTGGATCGCCGCGGGGCGCGTCGTGGTGAACGGCACGGTCCTAACCACCCCGGCTCACGTCGTCAGCAGCGGCGATACGATCCTCGTCGACGGCGAACCGCTGCCGGCGCTCGCCGCGCCGCGCTTGTGGCGCTACCACAAGCCGAAAGGGTTGGTGACGTCGCATAAGGACCCGGAGGGACGGCCCACCGTGTTCGCCGCGCTCCCCGACGAGATGCCGCGCGTTGTCTCCGTCGGGCGGCTCGACATCAACACCGAAGGCCTGCTGCTTCTCACGACGGATGGAGCCCTGGCACGCCATCTCGAACTGCCCAGCACGGGCTGGGTCCGGCGCTACCGGGTCCGCGCCCATGTGGAGCCTGGCCGCGAATTCTCCCAAAGCGCGTTGGATGCACTGAGGCAGGGCGTCACCATCGACGGAATTCGCTACGGTCCCGTGGACGCCCGCCTCGAGCGCAAACAGGGCAGCAACGTCTGGCTCAATATCGGTCTGCGCGAAGGCAAGAACCGGGAAGTGAAACGCATCGCCACCCATCTCGGGCTGACCGTGAACCGGCTGATCCGCACCTCGTTCGGACCCTTCGTGCTGGGCGAGTTGCGCGTGGGCGCTGTCGAAGAGGTGAAGCGCAAGGTCCTGGCGGAACAGCTCGGGGCGGAGTTGTCCCGCACCCTGGGCGTGAAGAGCTGATGCGTATCATCGCCGGCCGCTTCAAAGGCAAGACCCTCGATGCACCCAAGGGTCTCAACACGCGCCCCACGTCCGACCGGGTGCGCGAAGCGCTGTTCAACGTGCTGGAGCACGGTACAACGCAGATCTCCTTCGAGGGCAGCCGGGTGCTCGATCTGTTTGCCGGATCGGGAGCGCTTGGGCTTGAGGCATTGTCGCGCGGCGCACGCTATGGCCTCTTCATCGAGGACGACGCCAGCGCGCGCGGCGTCATCCGCCGGAATGTGGAAGCGCTCGGCCTAACGGGCGCCACCAAAATCTGGCGGCGCGATGCGACCCGGCTGGGGCCTGCGGGCAATATCACGCCGTTCGACCTCGTATTCTGCGATCCTCCGTATGGCAAAGAGTTAGGGGCACGGGCGCTCCAGTCCGCGGCCGAGGGCGGTTGGCTCACACCCGGCGCCGTGGCGGTTCTGGAGGAGCGCGCCGGCGAGCCGCCCGGCTGGCCGCAAGGCTTGGCGGAGATCGACCGAAGGCGCTATGGCGACACGGAAATCGCCGTCGCATTTTTTGGCGAGTGAAGGAGCAGACGATGCGACTATGGGCACTCACATATCTCGGGCTGATGCTTGCCGCCGCCACGCCGGCAGGAGACACATTCCAGGCAGGAGACTGGAAAGGCCGCGCCAATTTCAACGACCAAGGGGATTTCACTGACTGCACGGTCCTGCTTCCCGACCCAGAGAATACCACGCTCGGCTTCGTCATGACCTCCGGAAGCGACCTCGGCATGCTCATAGCCGACCCGGTGCTGAAACTGAAACCAGGCCAAGGAAGACCCACGCTGGTGCATGTGGAAGGAGTGGACTCGCTCGCAGCGATGGCCGACGTCGTGGCCGACAATGGCATCCTCATTCCGCTCGAGGGCGGCGGCCCACTCGTCCGGGCCATCAGCGAAGGGCAAGAATTTCGCGTCACCGTCCGGGAGAAAGAGTTCACCCTCAAGCGCTCCGGAACCGGCAAGGCCTTGGAAGCCCTGAAAGCGTGCGTGGAGAGCCATCGCGGAAAGAGCCGCATCGATTTGTAGGGCGCGGTCAGCGGCGCTGAAACAGCTTCTCGATGTCCGTCAGTTTGAGTTCCACATAGGTGGGACGGCCGTGGTTGCATTGGCCGGAGAACGGCGTCTTCTCCATATCCCGCAGGAGCGCGTTCATCTCTTCCGGCGATAGCCGCCTCCCCGCGCGGACACTGCCGTGGCAGGCCATGGTGGAGAGAACGTGATCGAGCCGGTCGCGCAGCACGTGTCCTCCCTCCCCGTCCTCGGCCTCCATGAGCATCCCTGCGAGATCGGTGAGGAGGCTTCGCGTGTCGCACGTCCCCAGCAGCGCCGGAACCTCGCGCACGGCAACCGCCTGCGCTCCGAAACCTTCAATCACGAGCCCAAACGCTTCAAACTCGTCCTTGGCGGCAAGAAGGGCCTCGGCCGCGCCGGGCGCGAGCTCCACGATGTCCGGGATCAACAGCAGCTGGCGAGACACCCCACCGCTTTCGAAGCCGCGTTTCAGGCGCTCATAGACCAGCCGCTCATGGGCCGCATGCTGATCGACGATGACGAGGGCATCGCCCGTCTCGGCGATAATGAACGTGTCTTGGACCTGGGCGCGTGCCGCACCGAGTGGATAGGCGGACGGCTCTTCGCCGTCCGGCGCCGCACCGCGCATGTCGGCGGATGGCACGGACACGCCCTCGAGCGGAGCCTGCGCCCGATCGCTGAACGCCGCACCGCCGGAGGGACGGTAGGCGGTCCTTGGCGTGCCCGGATAGGGCCGGACCAGACTGCGATAGGCCGGCGCGCCGAAAACCTCCGGCGCGGCATCGCCGTTGCCCGGTTCGCCTGCTTGCGGCGTCCGTCCGCGTTCCGGCGGGCGCATGCGCTGCAACGCTTCTTGCGACAGGCTCGCCGTGGTGCGGTGTCCCGCGCGCGCCAGCGCCTCGCGTACCGCCCCGATCAGAAGCGAACGCACCCCGTTGGCGTCGCGGAAGCGCAGTTCCGTCTTGGCCGGATGCACGTTCACATCGACTTCCTCCGGCGGAATATCGACGAACAGCGTGACCATGGGATAGCGACCTCGCGGCACGAGATCGCCATAGGCGGCCCGCACAGTTCCTGCAATCAAGCGGTCGCGAACCGGGCGGCCGTTGACGACGAGATAGATGCTGAGCCCATTCGGCCGGTGAAGCGTCGGCAGGCCCGCGTAGCCCTCGACACGGACATTGCCGCGGGACGCGGAGACAGGCAGTGCGTCCTCCACGAAGTTGGCCCCGAGAATACGCCCGAGACGCGACAACGCATGGTCCAGAAGCCCTGGCGGACAGGCATCGAGGCGCAGCGTCGTCCGTTCGCCATTGGACAGCGAAAATGCGATCTCGGGATGGGCCAGCGCCAAGCGCTTCACCGTGTCTACGATGGCGGCGCTCTCGGCCCGTTCGGACTTCATGAATTTCAGGCGCGCCGGCGTCGCGTAGAAGAGATCGCGCACTTCGACATCGGTACCCGCCGCGCGAGCAGCCGGTCTCAGCGGTGCCTTGCGGCCCCCATCGACCTCGATGCGGTACGCCTCGCCCGCGCCCCGCGCACGGCTGGTGAGGGCGAGCCGTGCGACAGCGCCGATGGACGGGAGCGCCTCGCCCCGGAAGCCAAGCGTGAGAATGTGGGAGAGGTCATCGCCCGCCAGTTTCGACGTGGCGTGCCGCTCGACGGCAAGTGCCAAATCCTCGGCGCTCATGCCGGTGCCGTCGTCCGCGACACGAATGAGCTGAAGTCCGCTGCCGCTCGCCGTCACATCGATCCGCGATGCGCCAGCGTCGATTGCGTTTTCGACCAATTCCTTGACGACGCTAGCGGGCCGCTCGACCACCTCACCCGCGGCAATGCGATTTATGAGGTTCGGCGGCAGCTGACGAATGGCCATGCCCTGCCTCAGTTCACCTGGAGGAACCGTCCGCCCGGCGCGGCGTCACCTTAACCGATTCTGATGCGAGATACGCCTAGCCGGGAGCGCCTGCGTGTACGGGTTGTTCGGCAGGCTGGCCGACGATCGTGGTGATGAGCTGGTCGGGCGCCAACAGCCGCGCAGCGACGCGCTTTACGTCGTCGAGCGTGACGGCCTCGATCAACGCGTTTCGCTTGGCGACATAGTCGATACCGAGATCTTCGATTTGAATCCACAGAAGCTGGTTGGCAATGCTGGTCGAGGATTCGAAGCGCAAGGCATAGGCTCCGGTGAGGTAGGCCTTGGCTGCGTCGAGTTGGTCGGCACTCAACCCCTCCTTCGCCACCTGTTCCAGCTCGGATTGGATGACTTGCAGCGACTGGCCGACGGCTTCGTTCTTCGTCGCAACATTACCGATGAACACCGATCCGTGCCGGTAAGGAAAGAGATTGGACGCCACCGAATAGGCGAGCCCGCGCTTCTCGCGCACCTCTTCCATGAGGCGCGAAGAAAACCCGCCCCCGCCAACGATATAGTTCAGGATGTAGGCGGGAATGAAGTCGTCGTCGCTGCGGGGAATACCGCGGAAACCGAACTGAGCGACCGACTGCGGAACGTCCATCTTGATGACTTCGCGCGCCGGTCCGAGCGGAGGCTTCGCGTCCGCGACCGGGCGCAAGTCCGATTTCTCCGGAAGGCCGCCAAACAACGTATCCAGCGCCTTGCCGAGTTCCTCCGGCGTGATATCCCCGACGGCAGTCACAACGAGCTGGTCGCGCGCGAAGACGCGGCGGACATAGTCGTGAAGATCGTCGGTGGTCATCGCCGCGATGGACTCTGGAGTCCCCTTGATGGGGCGCCCGTACGGATGATCGTGGAACGCAAGCCGGTCCCATGCCACGGAGGCGACCGTCGCTGGATCGTTCTCGTCATATTTGAGTCCGGCCAGGATCTGCGCTCTTACGCGCTTCATCGCGCTCTCGTCGAAACGCGGCTCCGTCATCGCCAAACGGGCTAGCTCGAAGACTTCGTCCTTATTCTCGGTGAGGGTCTGAAGCGACCCAAGCATGACGTCGCGGCTGGCGTCGAAATCCAGCCGCATAGCTAGAGACTGCGCGCGCTCCTGAAAGGCCGCCGCATCGAGCTCTCCGGCGCCCTCGTCCATCATCGAGGTCACGAAATAGGCCTGCCCCTCCTTGCCGGGTTCGTCTTGAGACGCGCCGCCGAAAAATGCGAAGCGAATGGCGATCAGCGGATTGACGTGACTCTCCACGAGCCAAGCCTTGATGCCGCCCGGACTCGTGACTTCCTGGATATTCATCGTTTTTCCTTGAGCGGTCTCTTTGGCGGCCGGAGCAGTCGCATCCGGAAGCGCCTTTTGCGCCAGCGCGGACGAAGCGAGCAAGCCTTGCGAGGCGACAATCAGAGACACGCCGATCGCCGTCAGCGACGTACGTACCGTGTTCCGCATTCTAGGACCTGCCATTGCCAGAGGCCGGCACTTGCTTCTCTTCGACGCTGGTCGTGTGCCGCGGCGCCGGTTTGAGAATGCCCGTGACCGAGTTCTCGTCCACAAGGTATTTCCGCGCGACGTTCCGGACGTCATTGACCGTGACGGCTTTGATGCGGTCCGGCCAGGCTTCCACATCATCGAGGCTCAGGCCGACGGATAGGCGCCAGCCATACTGGCGAGCCATGCGCGAAATGGAATCAGAATTGTAGACATACTCGGCCAAGAGACCAGTCCGTGCGCGGTCGAGTTCGTCTTGTGTCACGCCGTTCTCACGCAGATCCTTGACCACCTCGTCCATCGCCGCGGTCATTTCCTCAGGCGTGTTCTCTTCGCCCGCGATCGCGTAGAAACCGATGCGGCCGGAATCGAGGCCCGAATCCGCATACCAACCACCGGCGGACGCCGCGACGTTCTTGTCCACGACGAGCTGCTTGTAGATGCGGCCCGTGGTCCCGTCCGCCGCGATACGCGCGAGGAGGTCGAGTGCCTCGGCTTCGCCCGGCTTCGCGGAGGCGTAGCTCGGCGTGATGTAGTAGCGCTGAACCGAGGTGCGGCCCGCGCGGGGATCTTCGAGAGTCACAGTGACGGACGCATCGTGGTCAGGCTCTTGCGGGCGCATGCGCTTGACGGCCTCGCCACGCCTTGGGATTTTTCCGAATGTCTCTTCGGCCAGCGCTCGCACCTCGTCCGGCTCCACGTCGCCGGCAATCATGAGAATGGCATTCTCGGGGGAGTAGAAGCGCTTGTAGAAGGTGAGCGCGTCTTCCCGATCGAGCTGCCTCATCTCGTGCTCCCATCCAATGATCGGGATGCCATAGGGATGGTTGCGGTAGAGCGCCGCCATCATCTGCTCTTGCAGCAAGCTGCCGGGGTCGTTGTCGACCCGAGACCGGCGTTCCTCGAGAATGACGTCGCGCTCGGTCTTCACATCGTTCTCGGTGAGCCGGAGGTTGACCATGCGGTCGGCTTCCATCTCCATCACCGAAGCCAGACGGTCCTTGGCTACTCGTTGGAAATAGGACGTGACGTCCTGATTGGTGAAGGCGTTGTCGTCCCCACCCTTGATCGCGATGAGCTTCGAAAACTGGCCGGCCGGGATCTTGTCCGTACCCTTGAACATCAGATGTTCGAGGAAGTGCGCGATACCAGACTTCCCCGGTGGCTCGTCGGCGGCGCCTGCCTTGTACCAGACCATCTGCGTGACGACCGGTGCCCGGTGATCCGGAATGACGACCACATCGAGACCGTTGCCGAGCGTGAACTCGACGGCCTTCTGGTCGGAATTCTCTGTAGGCGAAGTCTGGGGTGGGACCTTATCGGCGTCAGCGGCGAGGGCGGCAACCGGCATTGACAGACTCATTAGGGCTACGACCAAACCGGCCCAAAGGCGGGGCGCGGCGATCCGGGGTTCAAACATTCATGGCACCTTTGGCAGACGGCCAGAGACGTTGGCGGCAAGCAAACATCACACAAATCGGAACGCGTCGGGATTGCACCCCTACCGTAAGATGTTGGACGTCCGATCAGTTGTTTCAAGTAAAGCTAGCCCGCGATTCGCGGACGCCATACTTAACGATTGGACAGGTTCACGCACAATTGTCGCGCGGTCGGGCCAAAGGCTTAGAAAGCGCGATTTCGGCCAGAAGTAATAGAGTTGTAGCTGTTCGGCGCGGCTGGCTTGAAGGCGCCGGTGTTCTGATCGGGCAGCGGCGCTTCGTTGACGTGTGGCGTGATCGGCTGTTGCGATGTGGCCACAGCCGTGCCCTGAGAACCCCCGTACTCGTCCGGTTCCGGCACGTCGGCAACGGGTTCTTCGACCGTCTCCTTGCGCTTGAACAGTTTGTCGAGCAGCGTTTCCTTGCCCGCATATGCGTTCAGCGGATCGTCCTTCTTGGCGACCTCGGCTTCGGCGGCCTTCTGCTCTTCGACCACGCGTACGCGCACCTTCTCCGGATCGTCGGGCCAATCCTGGCGGGTGGCGGCGACGGATCGGCTTTCGGTCGGCGACGGCAATTTCTGAAGATTGGGCGGCACCATGAGAGGCGCCCGGGAGCTCATCGTGGGGTCGACCTTCTGACGGCTGCCCGAAAGCCCCGCATAGTCGAAGACCTTGCCTTCCAGCTCGACACCGCCACAGCCGCCCAAAGCCGCGGCGCAAGCCAAAGCTGCCGCAAGCCCAAGGAGCCGATTTCCGGCGCTTCTGACGGTGATGTGCCCCAAGTGCTCCCCTCAAATCCGGTAAAACCTGGATTTTCTTACATTTTAGAGGGGTTTCCGGCCTTTTTGTGACCCCCGAACAGGGAGTCATACAGAAGTCCGATCACCCCGGCAACTATGGCTACATCCGCGATATTGAAGATGTACCATTGGAAGCCAAAGGCGTGGAGCGAGAAAAAGTCCGCCACGGCGCCGTAAATGGCGCGATCAATTGCGTTTCCGGCCGCCCCGCCGACGATCAGGCCGATGGAGATCGCCGTGAGAGCCGTCGTGACGCGCGCCAGCCAAAAGATTAGCGCAAGGCTCACCACCACCGCGAACGCGACGAGAGCCAAACGTCCCATCGGGTCATCCTGCTGGAGCATCCCGTAGCTGATGCCTTTGTTCCACACCAGGATGAGATCGAAGAACGGCGTGAGCCTGACTGGCTGTTTGGTGCCGATGTCGTAGACATAGATCATCCACACCTTGTTCCCCTGATCGGCGATCAGAGTCAGCAAGGCGACGATGAGCCCGAGCGGTGAGTACGGTCCCCAGAACCAGTGACGGAGCATCGGCGCTATCCGGGCTGAGCCGTGAGCCGGTCGAATTGGCGTACGGCTTCGGCGTCGCGGAGCGACAAGGATGGAAACTCGGGATCCGATCCGACCTCGGGGAGGATCTTCCACGATCTTGCGCACTTGGTGCCGACGGCACGCGCGAAGACGACGGCAACCTCGGGCACGTCCTCCAGACGGAACGCTTCCGCCGGACCTTCGCCCGCCACGAGGCTCGCCCCGCTGGTGATGGCGATCTCGGCCAGATCCACGCCTTCAAGCGCGCCGCGCAGCGCAACGTCCGCGACATAGACCTTCGGTGCGGCCTCCAGGCTCGATCCTATCCGCCGTTCCCGCCGCTCGATCTCCAATGCGCCCGTGACGGCCCGGCGCACCTGCCGCACCTTCCGCCACTTCTCGCGAAGCGCCGTATCGTCCCATTCCTGGGGCACATCGGGGAATTCGCGCAGATGCACCGAACCCTTGTCCTCGGGGAAGCGCGTCAGCCAGGCCTCTTCCATGGTGAAGCAGAGCATTGGCGCGAGCCACGCCGTCAGCGCGGCGAAAAGGCGGTCCATGACCGTCAGCGCGGCGCGGCGCGTGACGCTGTCCTCCGGATCGCAATAGAGCGCGTCTTTTCGGATATCCAGATAGAAAGCCGAGAGATCGTTGACGCAGAAATTCAGCAGCGCATGGAACACGCGCTTGAAGTCGTAGACGATATAGCCGTCGCGCACGAACGCATCGAGCTCGGCGATTCGCGCCAGCATGTAGCGCTCAAGCTCCGGCATGTCGCTGTAATCCACCGTGAGACCGTCGCGGTAATGGGCGAGATTGCCGAGCAGAAAGCGCAGCGTGTTCCGCAGGCGGCGATACGAATCCACATTCGCCTTGATGATATCGGGACCGATGCGCAGATCTTCCGCATAGTCCGAACTCATGGCCCAGAGGCGCAGGATTTCCGCGCCCGACTGCTCGATCACCTTTTGCGGCACGACGACATTGCCGAGCGACTTCGACATCTTGCGGCCGTCCTCGTCATTGACGAAGCCATGGGTCAGGACTTCGTCGAACGGGGCGCGGCCGCGCGTGCCGCATGCTTCCAGAAGCGAGGACTGGAACCAGCCGCGATGCTGGTCGGAGCCTTCCAGATAGAGCGAGGCCGGCCATTTGAGGTCCGGGCGCTGCTCGAGCACGAAGGCGTGGGTGCAACCGGAATCGAACCACACATCGAGGATGTCGCCGACCTTCTCCCAGGCGGACGGGTCCTCGACGAGTCCCTCTAGGAAACGCTCCGTCGCGCGGTCGGCGAACCAGGCGTCCGCGCCCTCCGTCTCGAAGGCAGCAGCGATGCGGTCGATCAACTCCCCGGAGGCGTTGAAGCCGGCGCGCGGAACGACCTCGCCAGTCTCCTTGTGTACGAAGACCGTGATGGGCACGCCCCAGGCGCGCTGGCGTGAGACCACCCAGTCGGGGCGCGTGTCCACCATGCCACGAATGCGCTTCTCGCCTTGCGGCGGCACGAAACGCGTCGTGCCGATCGAATCCCGCGCACGGGCGCGCAAAGTCTCGCCGCCGTCGAAGGCATCGTCCATGGCGATAAACCATTGGGGCGTCGCCCGGAAGATGATCGGCTTCTTGGAGCGCCAGGAATGCGGATAGTCGTGCTTGTAGCGGGACCGGGCCAGAAGCGCGTTCGCATCCATCAGTGCACGGATGACAGTCTCGTTGGCGTCGCCGAACTTGCCCTTGTCGTCGACGACGCGCTTGCCTTCGAAGCGCGGCGCGTCCTTGGTGAAGAACCCGGCCTCATCGACCGTGAACGGAATGGTCTTGTCGATGTTCCGGTCGCGCAGAAGTGCCTCGTGCTCGGACCAGACCTCGAAGTCGTCGGCGCCGTGACCGGGCGCGGTATGAACGAAGCCCGTACCGGCGTCCTCGGTGACGTGATCGCCCGCAAGAAGCGGCACCTTGAAGCGATAGGCTTCGCCGTCGCGCAACGGATGGGCGAGGGTCGTCCCTTCGAGTGCATCCCAGGGAACGTCACCCACCCTAGTCCATTCGTCGATCCGCGCCGCACTTCTGACCGTCTCGGCAAGTGCGTCCGCCACGATGAGCTTCTCTCCGGCCTTGGCCCAATTGTCCTCGGGCACTTGCGTGACCTCGTAGAGGCCGTAACCGATGTCTTTGGAAAAAGACACGGCTCGGTTTCCGGGAATTGTCCAAGGCGTGGTTGTCCAGATCACAACGGATGCGCCGATGAGCATTTCGGGCATTCGAGTCGACTTCTCATGACCCAGATCGGCAAGAGGACCGAAATCGCCGACGTCGATCGCTGGCCCCGAATAATCTAGCACCGGGAACTTCACATAGATGGCCGGGCTCTCGATCTCCTGATATTCGACCTCGGCCTCGGCGAGCGCCGTGCGCTCCACCACCGACCACATGACAGGCTTCGACCCGCGATAGAGGAGTCCGTTCATGGCGAACTTCATCAGCTCGCGCGCGATGGTCGCCTCGGCTTTGAAATTCATCGTGGTGTAAGGGTTGTCCCAGTCGCCCTCGATGCCTAGGCGTTTGAATTCCTCGCGCTGCACGCCGAGCCAATGTTCCGCATAAGCGCGGCACTCACGGCGGAAGGCGACGATCGCTTCGGAGTCGGCGAAATCCGGCTTCGACTGACCCTTGGCCCGGTACTTCTCCTCCTCGACCTTCCACTCGATGGGAAGACCGTGACAGTCCCAGCCCGGCACGTAGTTGGCATCCTTGCCCATCATGGTTTGAGAACGGCAGATCACGTCTTTCAGGATCTTGTTGAGCGCGTGCCCGATATGGAGATGCCCGTTGGCATAAGGCGGGCCGTCATGAAGCACGAACTTGGCCTGCCCCTTCCCCTTTTCGCGCAGGCGCTCATAAAGCCCCATCTTGGCCCAGCGCTCCAAGAGTTGCGGCTCGCGCTGCGGCAGACCTGCCTTCATCGGAAACTCAGTCTTGGGCAGGAACAGCGTCTCGCTCCAATCGCGGTCCGCTTGCGGCTCGATCGGGGCCTGCTCGTTCTTAGGTATGGGCGGCGTGGCCGTTTCCGTCATCCCGGTCTTTTTCGCGCCCGTCTCCGGCGCAGCAGCTTTCTTCGCCGCCGCCGCTTTCTTCGGAGCCAATGCCTTCTTCGGTGAAGGTGCCTTCTTCGGCGGTGAGGCCTTCTGAAGCGAAGGCGCCTTCTGCACTGGTGCCGCCTTTTGCACAGGAGTCGCCTTGGTGCTGGCCACGCGCTTTTTCGAGGGCTCCGGCGTCTTCGGCGCGGGTGTCTTCTTCGTCACACGGGTCTTGGTGACGGCAGCCTTCTTCGCGACCTTTGCAGGCGCGGCTTTCTTGAGAGGCGTTCGTGCCGCCGTCGCCTTGGAGACGGCGGACCTCTTGGCCGTAGTCTTCTTCGCAGCGGCTTTCTTCGCTGCCGTCCGTGGGGCCGCTTTCTCGGTCACGGGCTTCTTCTTGACCGCGGCCTTCTTCGGAACGGCCGTCTTGCGCGCGGCCCTCTTCGGCGCGGTCTTTTTCAGAGCGCGTTTCGGAGCGGCTTTTTTTGGCGTCGCCTTTTTCGCGGCCGAGTTTTTCTTTGCAGGCGAAGTCTTCTTGGACGCCGAGGGCTTCGCTGGCTTCTTGGCGAGTTTCTTCACGGCTTTCTTGGCGGTCTTTTTCTTCGCCAAGGTCTTCTTCGCGACGGCCTTCTTGGACGCCGTCGTCGCGGCCTTCTTCGCAGCGGACGTCTTCACGGTTGGCGGCCGTTTTTTTGCCGGCGCCGCCGTCTTCGCGTTGGGCGCCGTCTTCTTCGTCTTGCTTGCGGCTTTGCGCGTACGGCTAGCGGCGGTCTTGCCGCTCTTCGACTTAGTGACCATGGTTCTCAAGTTCCGCCCGGGTTCGGCCGTTCGGCCGCGATTCGACTTGCGGGGCGTTCTAGCAACCGGGCTAGCCACAATCCAGTGCCCGCGTGGCGAGCGCTGCTCCAAGCGGGAATTTCCGCATGGGATCGTCGGCAGCGACGCGCGCAAGCACGGCGCGGACCGCATCGCAGTCCTCGTCCATCTGCTTCACCAGGGCGTCCTCGGTTGCGAATGTCCGGTCGGGCCGGATGAAGTCGATGAACTCCACCTCGATCGTCTGTCCGTAGAGATCGCCGGAAAAGTCGAACAAAAAGGCTTCGAGCGCCGGCTCGCCCGCACCGAATGTGGGTCGCGGCCCGATATATCCCGCCGCATCGTGACGGCCGCCATCGTGGTGCACACGCATGGCGTAGATACCGTGACAGACATCCTGACCGGGCAAGAGCTTGAAGTTGACCGTGGGAAAGCCGAGCCCCTGACCGCGCCCGGCGCCGTGAGACACGTCGCCGCGCACACGCCACCAATAGCCAAGTTGTTCGGCGGCGGCCCGCACCCTGCCCTTCGACAGATGCTCGCGGATCGCGCTGGAGGAGAAGACCATGTCCGCATCGAGACGCACAGGCTCGACGATATCGACCCGGTACCCTTGGGTTTCCCCCTTGGCCGTGAGGTGCTCCACGGAGCCCGCACGTCCCTTGCCGTAGGTGAAGTCGTAGCCCACCACCACGTGGCGGGCGCCGAACGCCCCGCCCAGAACGTCCGTGGCGAAGGCGTCCGCCGAGAGCTGCGACAACGCCCGGTCGAAGGGCAGCACGAAAGCGACGTCGAGCCCCAGGGCCTCGAGAAGCTCCAGCTTGACCGGAAGCGGCGTCAGCCGAAAGAACGGCGTACCGGGGGCGAAGAACTCGCGCGGATGCGGTTCGAAGATGACAGCGCCGGTGCGGAGCCCTTCGCTGTCGGCAATCTCTTTCGCCGCTCCGAGAACGGCCTGGTGCCCCCGGTGAACGCCGTCGAAGTTTCCGATGGCAAGGACCGCGCTCTTGAGATCGGGCGGCGTTTCCCGCCAGGAGCGGACGATGTCCATCGGAGGTCCTTCGCGTTGAGGCGCTTATTCGTCGCCGGAACCGTCGGTGGGACGGCGGGAGACCATCATCAGAGCCTCGCCGACAAGCACGGGCCTGCCGTTGGCGGAGCAAACGCAATCGAACGTCGCGCGGCCCTTTTCCAGGTCTACCTTGGTGATCGTGCAGGTGGCGACCAGTTCGTCACCGATGAAAACCGGACCCCGGAAATTCATGGTCTGCGACATGTAAATGCAGCCGGGTCCCGGCAGCTTGGTGCCCAGAACGGTCGAGAACAGAGCGCCCGTCATGAAGCCATGGGCGATGCGCTTTTTGAAGATCGTCCCAGCCGCGAATTCTTCGTTCAGATGCACCGGATTGATGTCGCCGGATAGCTCCGCGAAGGTCGTGATATCGTCGTCCGTGATGGTCTTGGAGACGCTGGCCTCCATTCCCGGCGACAAATCCTCGATATAGTAGCCGTGTCCGAGGCTCATTTTTATTCTCCCTGCAGAGTTGGACTATTCAATGAGGCGCGCAAAATAGCGAAGCCGCTGCTGCGCTGCAACAAGACTCGACCCCGCGCGCCAGGCTCAGAAAACCCGATACAAAACAGACATTTAATAGTCCATTCACCAATGATCCCTAGCCTTGACCCAGGCAGGGGGAGGATGGCCATGGCACTCGATTTCAATATGCCGGTGCTCGTTGTCGACGATTACAGGACGATGGTTCGAATCATTCGCAACTTCCTGAATCAGCTCGGCTTCGCCGATGTGGACGGCGCCAGCGACGGCGGCGCGGCACTCAAAATGATGCATGAGAAGGACTATGGGCTCGTTATCTCCGATTGGAACATGGAGCCTATGACCGGCTACGAGCTCTTGCGGGAGGTTCGCTCGGACGATCATCTCTCGCGGACCCCGTTCATCGTGGTCACGGCCGGGGCCAAGAGCGAGACCGGGGCCGAGACGGAGACCGTGGCGAGGACGGCCGGCGCCAGCAACTACCTTCTCAAACCGTTCAACGCGGTCACCTTAAGGTCGAAAATCGAAGCCCTGTTCGGCGACGGCGCCTAGCGGCGTTCCAACTACCACCGGAGCCCGCGCATCGCGGCGATGGGCGGGCTCGGCTCTTCGGCGAACAGCGACGCCAGATGCGCCGCATCGAGAATTTCGGCGCTCTCTTCGGGTACGTGCAGCCGGCTCGCGACAAACACGGACGGCACCCCGAAAACACCGGCCCCGACGATATCCGTCTTGGCGCCGTCGCCGATGGCCAGTACGTCCGATTTCGCGACCCGTTTTCCGCGCAACCCGGCAATCCTGGCCGCCGTCTCAAGCGCGAGTTCGTAGACCGGCCGATGCGGTTTGCCCGCATAGACGGTTTCGCCTCCAAGGGACTCGTAGGCTGCGGCCAGCGCGCCGGCACAATAGATCAGCCGGTTTCCGCGCTCGACCTTGTGGTCGGGATTGGCACAAATCATCAGACGCTTGCGCGCCGCAAGGCTGGAGAGCAAATCGACGTAGTCGTCGGGCGTCTCGACATCGTCGTCGAACAGGCCCGAGCAGACGATCAGGTCCGCGTCCTCCGGTCCGGTCAACGTGACACCGGCATTATCGAAGATCGGCAGGTCGCGTTCCGGTCCGAGATGAAAGACGCGCGCGCCCTTGTGCTTCGCGAGTTCGTGGCGCGTGAGATCGCCCGACGATACCGTGGCGTCGTAGGCCTCGTCCGGCACGCCGAATTGCCGGAGCTGGTCCTGCAGGTCGGGACTGGGCCGCGGCGAGTTCGACAACAGGATGACGACGCCGCCGGTTTCCCGGAAGGTGCGTGTGGCCACGGACGCATCGGGAAACGCGTCGCGCCCGTTGTGCATGACGCCCCAAATGTCGACGAACCAGACGCGGCGGCGGCCGCCGATCTCGCGGATGGACTCGATCACGGGAATTTTCAGGGAAGCTTCCATGGCGCTCGGTTAGAGGCTTGAGGGGCGCCGGTCAAGGACGAGCCCGCGCGGCGTGTCGAAGCGCTACGGGCAAACACCGAGCGGTGGTAGCATGTATCCACGGATATTGGCTCACGCTGTTACGGAGGCGAACATGCGTCACTGGAATGAGAAAGTTTGGATCGCGGGTCTTGCGGCTTTTGGCCTTGCCTGCGGCCCAGCGCTTGCGCTGTCCCCGCATGCAATCGACCCGGGTTCATCTTTGGTGGTGCCCGTCATGGACCAGGAAGATCTGTCCGTCGAAGAGGATTTGGTGCCCGATGAGGTTCCTGACGACATGAAGAAGTCCCAAGACCGGATGGAACCTGCCCCCGAGCCGAAGGGTGAGGATAGTGGCGACATCGAAGACGAAACCGTCAAGCACGATCTCGAGACGGGCGACTAGGCGGGACGGAACCGGTGCGCCGCATGCGCCTGCGCAAGGCGCGGTCTAGCCGGCGTTCGAAAGTTCCCGCGACAGCGCGGCGTTCATCGGCAATGCCTCGGCGAAGAGATGGCCTTGCGCGAGTTCGATGCCGTGGTCGAGCAGGCGCGCAACGTCGCCTTCCTTCTCGACCTTCTCGATAATCAGCTGAATGCCGACCCCGTCGAGGCGCCGCTTGAGGTCGGCCGCGTTGCGCCCCGGTCCCCCGAGGAATTGCGCGGCGCCGACTTTGGCGAACCGGAAGTTCCGGTCGCTAAGGCCGTCGAAGCCTGTCTCCAGATCGGCAACGTTGTCGATGCAAAAGCCGAACCCCAAGGCACCAAGCGTGTCGAGGCAGGCGATCTCGGACTCGTTCAACCCATGCAGCTCGGCCTGGCTGATCTCGAAGACCAGGCTGTCGCTGAGATTGTTGTTCTCTTCCATGAACTCGATCAGCTCCGGAAAATAGTCCGGGTCGAGCAGCGAATGCATCGACATGTTGGCGAACACGCCCTTAATCGGCGTGTCGGGCCCGAGCCGCCGTAGTACCTGAACGCTGCGCACCACCAGAACGTTGTCGATCAGCGGCATCAGCGCAGAGCGCTTGGCCACGGGCATGTAGTCCTGCGGCATCACGATCTCGCCATCGCTCTTCCGGATGCGGGTGAGCCCTTCGAAGTAGCGGACCTTGCGATCCGGCAAAGTCACAGTGGGCTGAAGATACAAATCCACCCGGCCCTGTTCGATGCCTTCACGAATGATGTCGAGCATCGCATCGTCGTCATCCTCGTCCGAGACGTCGTAGGCAAACTCGTCAAGAACCTCTTCCGGTTGGGGCTCAGGCTCCGGTTCGGGCGCGGGCTGTGCCGCGGCCAGGGCCGCCGCCAAGAGCTCCTCCTCCCGGCCCGGTTGGTGATCATGTGAAGCGGGTTCCTCCACCTCGTCCGCGAATTCGACCTCGGGCTCCGGCTCGGGTTCAGCCTCGAGCACCAGTTCTTCCAGCTCGGCCTCCGCAATGGGCTCCGGCTCTTCGGAAAGGTCCGGCTCCGTCTCTTCGATCGCCTCTTCGGCCAGTTCCGGCTCGGCTTCTTCGATTGCTTCCTCGGCGGGTTCCGGCTCGTCCTCCACAACCGGTTCCGGCTCGGTTTCTGTGACCGGCTCTAGTTCCACGACCGGCTCGGGCTCGGACGCATCCTCCGGCTCGATCTCGGCAACGGCCGCCGGTTCGGGCTCGATCACGAGCTCCGGCTCGAATATGGGTTCGGGTTCCGTCACGGCGTGCTCTTCGACGGCAGGAGCCGCCATGGCGGTCTGCGTGGGAACGGCCGCCTGACTCGCGAGACGCGTGATCAAGCCTTCGAGGGCCCCGAGATCGTTGACGATCTTCTGGCGTTGCGCGCGGCTTTCCGCCACGACTTCGGAACGCACGGTCTCGATGCGCGCATAAACCTCGTGCAGGTCGGCCCCCAGCGCACCGGCGCCGGCGCCACCGGTTCCACCGCTGGCGACCGCCTGATCGAGCCGCTCCACCTTGTCATGCAGGGCGTGCAGGCGAGACATCCCGTCCTCGACCCGATCGAGGCGCTGCAAATCCGTATCGATCACTTCGAGGGCCTGTTCGAGATCGTCGAGCCGGTCTCCGCCTCCGCCCCCGCCGCCACGGCCTGTCCGGAAAAAGGACGCCGCCATGACCAGCAGTAGCGCGATGGCGCCGATCAGCACGGGCAGCAACGGCAACCCGGCCTGCATGGTCAATCCGGCCGCGAACGCCGCCGCCGTAACGACCATTGCAACGAGAACGATGACATCCAGCATTGCGAGCCCTCCTGAAGCGGCGTCCGGCCCCGTCAAGACCTGCTCGAATAGACGGCGCGTCCATGAAGACATGGCATTGCCGTTCTCATTGGTCCTGGCTGGTCGCGCCGCCCCTCGCTCTGGAAATCATGGGCGACAGGCTATTGCAAAGCAACATCAAATTGGCCGTGTACGCGCTTCCGGCGCAATCGCCGACACTGCCGTCTCGGATCGAACGGTCGCGACGCTCGTTCCCTTTGCTTGCAAGAATACGCGGGGCGCTACACGGCGGCGTGGCCGGACAGGTGGACAACCCGATTATGCTGATCCGGCTGCCCGCTTACGTTGTTTCTTTCACACCGTGCCGCGCGTCTTGACGCCTGCCCAAGGCCTTCGTACAAGCGGGCTTGTTGGCACTCGGGGGAGCCGAGTGCCAAACCCACAGAGTTCCAGCGAATAGGAGCACAAATCCATGAAATTCCGTCCCCTGCATGACCGCGTCGTGGTCAAGCGGCTCGAGGAGGAGCAGAAGACCAAAGGCGGGATCATCATTCCGGACACCGCAGCCGAGAAGCCTCAGACCGGCAAGATCGTTTCCGTGGGCCCGGGCTTGCGCGACGACGATGGCAAGCTTCAGCCGCTCGACGTCAAGGCCGGAGACACGGTGCTATTCGGCAAATGGTCCGGCACCGAGGTCAAGATCGATGGCGACGACCTTCTCATCATGAAGGAATCCGACATCATGGGCGTGATCGGCTAACAGCAGTCTCCTCATCCGGGGAGGCGCGCGGCAGGCGCGCGTCCTGCAAAGATGGGGCTCTTTCCAAAACCCACCCTTCGAGACGCGAGGCTACGCCTGCTTCTCAGGGTGTGGACGCAATGAGGAACAAATTCAATGGCAGCAAAAGACGTGAAGTTCGCCGCCGAAGCCCGCGAGCGCATGCTTCGTGGCGTCGACGTGCTGGCCAATGCGGTGAAGGTGACGCTCGGTCCGAAGGGCCGCAACGTCATCATCGACAAGTCGTTCGGCGCCCCGCGCACCACGAAGGACGGCGTCACCGTGGCCAAGGAAATCGAGCTTGAGGACAAGTTCGAGAACATGGGCGCGCAGATGCTCAAAGAAGTCGCCTCGAAGACCAACGAGACGGCTGGCGACGGCACGACGACCGCGACAGTCCTGGCCCAGGCGATTGTCCGCGAGGGCCTGAAGGCCGTGGCCGCGGGCATGAACCCGATGGACCTCAAGCGCGGCATCGACAAGGCGGTGACCGAAGTCGTCGAGACCATCAAGAAGCAGTCTCAGGAAGTCTCCGGTTCCG
Organism: Hyphomicrobiaceae bacterium; assembly: GCA_020637815.1. Lineage (GTDB taxonomy): Bacteria > Pseudomonadota > Alphaproteobacteria > Rhizobiales > Methyloligellaceae > Methyloceanibacter. Next base: position 1,324,548 of record JACKJS010000001.1, read on the forward strand.
CGGAGATCGCCCAGGTCGGCACGATTTCGGCCAATGGCGAGAAGGCCATCGGAGACATGATTGCCCAGGCCATGAAGAAGGTCGGCAATGAGGGTGTGATCACCGTCGAGGAAGCCAAGAGCCTCGACTCGGAGCTCGAAGTCGTCGAGGGCATGCAGTTCGACCGCGGCTATATCTCGCCCTACTTCGTCACCAATGCCGAGAAGATGACGACGGAGCTCGAGAACCCGTACATCCTGATCTACGAAAAGAAGCTCTCCGGTCTTCAGACCATGCTGCCTCTGCTCGAGGCCGTGGTGCAGTCGGGCCGGCCGCTGCTCATCATCGCCGAGGATGTCGAGGGCGAGGCGCTTGCCACGCTCGTGGTCAACAAGCTGCGCGGCGGCCTGAAGGTCGCGGCCGTGAAGGCGCCCGGCTTCGGCGATCGCCGCAAGGCCATGCTGCAGGACATCGCCGTCCTGACCGGCGGCGAGATGATTTCCGAGGATCTCGGCATCAAGCTCGAGAACGTCACGGTGCAGATGCTCGGCAAGGCCAAGCGCGTCACCATCACCAAGGACGACACCACGATCATCCGTGGCGGCGGCAAGAAGGACGAGATCGAGGGGCGCGTCGCCCAGATCCGACAGCAGATTGAGAGCACCACGTCCGACTACGACCGCGAGAAGCTGCAAGAGCGTCTGGCGAAGCTCGCCGGCGGTGTCGCGGTGATCAAGGTCGGCGGTGCCACCGAGATCGAGGTGAAGGAGAAGAAGGATCGCGTCGACGATGCGTTGAACGCGACCCGCGCGGCCGTCGAGGAAGGTATCGTGCCGGGCGGCGGCGTGGCGCTGCTTCACGCCTCCAAGACCCTGAAGGCCAAGGGCGAAAACGACGACCAGGAAGCGGGCGTGAATATCGTTCGCCGTGCTCTCCAGGCGCCGATCCGTCAGATCGCGGAGAATGCCGGCGTGGAAGGTTCCATCGTGGTCGGCAAGGTCCTCGAGCAGAAGTCGCCGTCCTTCGGCTACGACGCTCAGAACGACACCTATGTCGATCTCGTTTCCAAGGGCATCATCGACCCGGCCAAGGTGGTCCGCACGGCGCTGCAGGACGCGGCCTCCGTGGCGGGGCTTCTGATCACCACCGAGGCGGGCGTGGCCGAAGCGCCGAAGAAGGACGACCCGATGCCGATGTCTCCTGGAGGCATGGGCGGCATGGACATGATGTAGTCCATCGTCCTTTGACAGACGTCGAACGGGCCGTCCCTCGGGGCGGCCCTTTTTCGTGGCGGGAGACCTCCACCGGCCATCGCGTCAGGGCGTCGCTGCGCATCCGCTGCCCGCGTCGAGCCCACCTTGTTCGTCCCACTCGTTCGCGGGCACATTGGGGAAGGACTTGCCGAAGTCCTGCTTCATCATCTCGAATTTAAGCGGCACGTTCGAGCCGTCCGGGAAATCCACGATCCAAAAATAGTCGTGATTGTCCTTCGGCCATTCGCGTGGGACGCCCGGCACGATGTCGAGATGGAAGAGCTGGCGCAGGGTCACCGCCGACTCCCGCTCGTATTTGGCCTCGAAGTCCGGGTCGGCGATGTGCCGGCGGTCCCAAACCATGACGACTGTCTTTCCCCGCAAGGCGGGGTTATTGAGGATATTGCCGGCAGCTTCGCGCGTGCGCTCGTGCAGCGCCTCTTCGGTCTTCTTCGCGTCGTCCTGCGGCATGACCGAATAGTGGATGATCGGCTTGCGCCAGCTCAGCGACGCCGGCGTCGCGGTCGCCACAGTGAGCGGCGTGATGGCGAAGAAGAAGGCGGGCGGCTCGTCTTCCTTGAAGAGCGACTTCGCCGCCTTGTCGCCGAGATAGTTGTAGCGCAAAGCTTCCGCCCGCTGCTGGCCGATCTCGCAGAGCCGCCATGCGTCCGCTGCCTCCGAATTCGTGAGAATCACGATGCGCGCCGGCGCCGCCGTGGCCGCGACCGGCAGCGCAGTCAACACGACGCTCGCAATTGTGGCGCGGAGAATCATGGCGCGAAACATGGGCCGTCCCCTCTCTCAATTCGAAACCGGGGCGAGCCTAGCCGCGGCAGACCGCCGCCGGAAGGGAGGCCAACGAAAACGTGATCAGCCCGCGAGCGCGCGCGCGATGATGTCTCTCAGCTCGGCCGCGCGCGGGTGCCAGCCGGCGCGTTTGGCCGCGATCAGATGCGCCTCGGATTTCAGGATCAGCCCGTCCTCCAGCACTTTGAGGTGGTTCGCCTTCAGCGTCGTGCCCGTGCTGGTGATGTCCACGATCAGCTCAGACGTGCCGGTGGCGGGCGTCGCCTCGGTGGCGCCGACGCTTTCGACAATGCGGTATCCGGTGACGCCCTTCTTCGCGAAGAACCGCCGCGTCAGATTCATATATTTGGTGGCGACGCGAAGACCCCGGCCATGATTGCGCGCGAACTGTTCCGCGACGTCTTCGAGATCGGCCATGCGCGACACGTCTAGCCAGCATTCGGGCACGGCGACGATCACATCCGCATGGCCGAAATCGAGCGGCGCGACAAACTCGACCGTGCTGTCCACATCGGACAAGGCCTCGCGCACGAGGTCTTCGCCCGTGATGCCGAGATGCACGCGCCCCGCTCGCAATTGATGCACGATCTCCGCCGCCGAGGTGTATTCCACCGCCACATCGGGCAGCCCGTCGAGCTGGCCGCGATAGCCGCGCTCGTGGCCTTTCACGCGCAACGTATAACCGGCCGCTTCGAACAGCGCGGCGGCCTTCTCCTTCAGACGGCCCTTCGACGGCACGGCGATGACGAGGGAGGGCGCGGTCATGACGGCGTCCCTCCGACAGCGGCGAGCAGGCGCTCGGTGTGAATGGCCGAACCCACGGCGGGCACGGGACGCGGCGCGCCGAGCGCTGTCAGGAGATTGTCGTAGCGGCCGCCGCCCGCGACCGGCTCGGTCTCGTCCATCCCGGGCGCTTCGATCTGGAACACGAGGCCCGAATAATATTCGAGCTTGCGGCCGAACTCGGTGGATAGGATCGCGCCGGACAGATCGACACCAGCTTCTTCGAGGAGATCGAAGCGGCGCGCGACCGTCGCAAGCGCGCCGTCGATGTCGAGACCGGCGCCGCGCGCGATCAGGCCGATCTTGTCCACCGCCGCGCGTGGAGCAGCTTCGACCGCGAGATAATACTCGATGATCGTTGCCACCTCTTTCGGCAGAGCGTCCGCGTACAAATCCGCCGCCTGATCGAGCAAACGCGCCGCGATCTCGCGCAACGTCCGATTGCCCACGATCGGAATGCCGTTCGCATCGAGATAGGCGGAAACGATGTCCTCTGCCTCCTCCTGGCTCTTGCCCGCGATCGTCTCGCCAAGCTTGGCGACAACGTCGTTGGGCTCCGTGCGCTCCGCCTTCGCCAACTTGTCGAGAAGAGCGTGGAAGCTCGGCGGGCGCCAGAAATAATGGCGGAGCTTGAGCCGCCAGCGTTCCGGCACGTCCAGCGCATCGACGAGCGCATAGAACAGCGCGATGTCGCCGAAGCGGAGACGATAATCGCGGAGGCCCGCGCTACGCACGGCCTCGACCGCGAGCAGCAGCACTTCGGTGTCGGCGGCGGCCTTGTCGGCCGCGCCAAAGCACTCGACCCCCGCCTGGCGGAACTCGCGCGGGTGCGTCGCGCTGGGGCCCAGCGGTTGAAAGCGGAAGGCCGGACCGTTGTAGCAATAGCGGGCTTCCGTCCCGGCTTGCGGGTGACGCTCGAGATAGAGCCGCGACACCGGCACCGTCAGATCGGGCCGGAGGCACAGCTCCTCGCCCGCGAGATCGGTGAAGACGTAAGACCGGCCGCGCACCTGTTCGCCGATTTGATCGAGAAATACGCCGGCCGGTTGCAGAATCGCGGGCGCGACGAATTCGTAGCCCGCGCGCCCGAACAGAGCCACCAGCTCCCGGGCCTGGCCTTCGAGGGCTTCGAATGCTTTGGCCGATTCCGCGGTCATGGCCTCAGGCCTCGTACCGGCCGAGGACTTTGCGCACGCCCGCGACGAGATCGGCCTCAGGCACGGGGAACTGCGCATCCGCCTGCTTCTTCAGATATTCCTCGCGATCCTCGATTTTTGTGAGGGTCGCGCCAAGCACGAGGTCCTTGATCTGAACTTCGCCGCGCGCCTTCTCGTCGCCGCCCTGAATAATGACGCAAGGGCTGCCGCGCTTGTCGGCATATTTCATCTGCGCCTTCATGCCGGACGAGCCGAGATAGAGCTCGGCGCGGATGTCGGCCGCGCGCAAGGTCTGCACCATCCGCTGATAATCGGCGAGCCGGTCCTTGTCGAAAACGAGAACGACCACGGGGCCTTGTGCGCTGTCGCCCCTGTATTTACCGAGAAGCTGCAAGCCGAACAGAAGTCGCGACACGCCGACCGAGATGCCGGTTGCGGGAACCTGCTCGCCGGTGAAGCGCGCCACGAGGCCGTCATAGCGCCCGCCGCTCATCACCGAGCCGAGGCGGAGGGTCTGACCGCGACTGTCCTTGATGGTCGGGGTGAGCTCTGTCTCGAACACGGGCCCCGTGTAGTACTCGAGGCCGCGGACGATGGAGGCATCGAACCTGATCCTGTCGGAGCCGTAGCCAGATGCTGAGACGAGCTCGAACAACTCCTCCAAATCTTCAATAGCTTCCTCGGCTGACGGCGACGACCCCAGAGCAGCCGACAGGCCCACTAGCGTGTTCACGTTGGAGTACGACCCGTCGTTCTCAAAGCGTTCCAGATCGCGCCCAAACAGGAAGTCGCAAATGAATTGGATCTTGTCTTCGGGTAAACCTGCGCCTTTGGTGAAGTCACCGCTATCGTCTTTGCGACCCTTGCCTAACAGCGCCCGCACCCCGTCTTCTCCGAGTCGATCATACTTGTCGATCGCACGCAGGACGGTGAGACGAGTCTTGGTGTCGTCGGCTGGGAGCCCAGCGCCTTCCAACAAGCCGTCCAGAATCTTGCGGCTGTTGACCTTCACCACATAGTCGCCGCGCGGGACGCCAAGCGCCTCCATCGTATCGGCTGCGAGCATGCAGAGTTCCGCATCGGCCGCGATGGACGCAGCGCCGACCGTGTCGGCATCGAACTGGGTGAACTGGCGGAAGCGGCCGGGGCCCGGCTTCTCGTTGCGCCAGACGGGGCCCGTCTGATAGCGGCGGAAGGGTTTCGGCAGGGTTTGGTAGTTCTCGGCGACATAGCGGGCGAGCGGCGCGGTCAGATCGTAGCGCAGCGACAGCCATTGCTCGTCCTCGTCCTGGAAGGAGAACACGCCCTCATTGGGCCGGTCTTGATCGGGCAGGAACTTGCCGAGCGCGTCCGTGTACTCGATGGCGGGCGTCGCCAGCGGCTCGAAGCCGTAGCGCTCGAACACCGTCTTGATGGTCGCCAGCATGGCTTCGGTCGCGCGAATCTCTTGCGCCGAAGAATCCTGCAAGCCTTTGGGCAGGCGCGCTTCTGGGCGAGAGTTATCGGGCCCTTGGGCGGGCTTATCGTCGGTCTTGGTCATGCGGGATGCGGGCGAATGTGAAAAAATGCTCAAGCCGCCGCGTTCTAGCCCATCGCTCCCCGCCCAGCAAGCAACGGGGCCTTAGTCCACAAGCGCCTTTTCCTTGGCGGAGGCCTTGGCCATCTCCACCAGCGCCTCGATCGGGTGCGCCCGGCCGCGCATCTTGGACAAGGCAGGCGGGCACGGGCCGCCCGTGGCCCAGTCCAGAAGCTCCACCGTATGGACGATGGGAATGTCCGTGCCGCTCTTGATCTGGGTGATGCAGCCGATATTGCCCGTAGCGATCACGTCGGGCTTGACCGATTCGATGTTCTTGACCTTGCGGTCGCGCAATTGCCCCGACAGTTCCGGCTCGACGATGTTGTAGGTGCCCGCCGAACCGCAGCACAAATGCCCTTCGGGAATCTCGACCAGCGTGTAACCGGCCTGCTCCAAGAGCTGTCGCGGCAGCTGATCGAGCTTTTGCCCATGGCCGAGCGAACAGGCCGAGTGGTAGGCGACCTTGAGGCCAGTCCACATCACGGGCGGATTGAGTTCGATCTCGTTGAGGAACTCAGTGGCGTCGCGGGTCAGGCCCGCCACATACTCAGCCCGTTCCGCGTAGCCATGGTCTCGCGAGAGGAGATTGCCGTAGTCCTTCAGCATGGTCCCACAGCCGCTGGCCGTCGGGATCACCGCATCCAGAAGCCGCTCGCGCATCACGCCGGTCAGCGCGTCGATATTGCGCCGAGCGTGGCCGCGCGCTTCCTCCTCACGTCCGAGATGGTGAGACAGCGCGCCGCAGCAGCCTTCGTCCTTGACCACCATCACATCCACACCGTGACGGCGAAGCAGACGAATCGCGGCCTTGTTGATCTGAGGCGCCAGGACCTCCTGAACGCAGCCCAGCATGATCGCCACGCGCTTGGGCTGCGGCGCCCTGGGATTGTAGGCGGATTTGGGCCGCAAGATTTTCAGCTTCAGCGCGTCTTTGGGAACGAGCTCAAGCGCCGCCGCGATCCGCTTCATGCCCAGCTTACCGATCAGGTTGCGGAACGGCCGTGCAAACCAGCCGAGCATCAGCATGGCCTTGAACCGGCTGGGATAGGGCAGCACCCGGCTCAGGAACATCCGCATCGTGTTCTTGTTCGGGCTGCGGTGACCGCGCTGCTCGATGCGCACGCGGGCGAGATCGACCAGATGCATATAGTCGACGCCGCTCGGACAGGCCGTCATGCAGCCGAGGCAGGTCAAACAGCGGTCGATGTGATGCACCGTGGACGCCGGCACGTCGCGAGTCTCGAACATCTGCTTCATGAGATAGATGCGCCCGCGCGGACTGTCCCGCTCATCCCCTGTCAGCACATAGGTGGGACAGGTGGCCGTGCACAACCCGCAATGAACGCAGCGGCGCAAGATCTCGTCGGCACGCGCGATCGTCGGGTCCCCGAGCTGTAGAGCGTTGAAATTGGTTTCCATGTTGCGCCTACCGGTCCCGATAGAGCCGGCCTGGATTGAACAAGCCAAGCGGGTCGAATGCATGTTTCAGCTTCGCAGCAAGAATGTCGTGCGGCGACTCCAGCGGCTGGAACACGTCCGTCGCGCTGCGCGTATTGGCATCCGAACGGATCAGCGTCGCATGGCCGCCAAATTCGGCGAGTTGACGCCGGATTTCAACGGCGCCCGCGTCCGTCAAGGACGGCGTCTCAATCCAGATCAGGCCGCCGGACCAATCGTAGGCCGCTTTGATGTCGATCTTCCGCGCGAGATTGCCGATGAACCTCGCCGCCCGGCTCGGGACCGTCGAGACACGCCATAGCGGATTGTTGCCCCCCTGAAACATTTTCAGCGAGCGCACAGCATCCCACAGCGCCTTGCTGCGGTCGGGGTCCAATTCCAGCTCCGGACCGTAGGCCAGAAGCGCTTGTCTCAGGCGGCTCGTGCGGTACCTGGCCGAGGCCGGAAAATTCTCGACGCGGATCAACGTCACGGCGGCGCCATGTCCGGCCAGCCCCTCGTCCGGAAGATGCGCGGCAACGCTCGCATGAAGATGAAGCGTGCCGGACACCTCGTAGGGCGTGCCCATGGCGATGCAGAGCGCTTCGACGGCCGCCTGGTCGGTCAGGCCGAAAAAGACGAGCGTGCGGGACTCACGCTGCACTGGCAGCACTTTGAGCGCGACCTCGCTCATGATGGCAAGCGTTCCCCAGGACCCCGCGAGCGTCCGGGCCAGATCGTATCCCGTCACGTTCTTCATCACGCGGCCGCCGGACTTGATGACCTCGCCCCGGCCGTTGACCGCCTTGATCCCGAGTACATGGTCCCGCACCGCGCCCTTGAGGATGCGGCGGCTGCCCGAGATATTCGTGGCGACGAGCCCGCCGATCGTACCCTCGCCAGCCGCGTACCCCATGACCGGCGCGAGGTCGACCGGCTCGCAAGCCAGTTCCTGGTCGTTCTCGGCAAGAGCCGCTTCGATCGTCGAAATCGGAGTTCCCGTTTTCGCGACCATTACGAGCTCGGTCGGCTCGTAGAGCGTGATGCCGGACATGGCCTCGGTGCTGACGACCGCCCCAGCGCGGACCGCGTGCCCCAGCTCGCGCTTCGTGCCCTTGCCCATGATTTCGAGCGGCGTGCGCGATTCCGCGGCCTCGAGAACGATCTGCGAGAGTTCCTCGTCGGTCTCTGGCGCGTGGAAGCCAAGGCGCATATGAGCGGTCACGACCTCTCCTCACCTTCGACAAGCACGGCTCCGGCCACGGCCTCGGCGTCCTGCCCGGGCACGGCCGGGGCCGCACCGAGATTCGTAAGATCGATGGTCATCTTCAAGGCGTCGCGGCCGAGGATCGGAAACACCTTGCCGGGGTTGAGGAGCCAAGACGGATCCAACTCCTCTTTGATCCGAACCTGCTGATCGATGTCCTCGTCCGTGAACTGCTCGTACATGAGCTCGCGCTTCTCGATGCCAACGCCGTGCTCCCCGGTGAGGCAGCCGCCAAGTTCGACACAGAGTTTCAGAATCTCAGCGCCACACAGCTCCACCCGTTCGAGCTGTCCCGGATCGTTGGCATCGTAAAGGATCAGCGGATGCAGGTTGCCGTCGCCGGCATGGAAGATATTGGCGACGTCGAACCGGTATTTCCGGCAGATCAAGCTGATGGCTTCCAACGCCTGAGGCAGCGCCGAAAGCGGAATGACGCCGTCCATGCACATGTAATCGGAAATCTGGCCGATGGCGCCGAAGGCCGCCTTGCGGCCTTTCCAGATCAACGCGCTCTCCTCGTCGCTCTGACTGCGCCGCATGCTGATCGGATCGTAGTCGCGGGCGATATCCTCGATCTTCCCCAGAAGATATTCGATCTCGTCCTCCGACCCCTCGACCTCGACGATCAGCGCCGCCTCGGCATCCAGCGGATATCCGGCCGGAACGAAATGTTCGCAGACATGGATCGCGGGGCGGTCCATGAACTCGATTGCCACGGGGACGATACCGGAAGCGATGATCGCGGCGACGCATGAGGCCGCCGCCTTCGCGGAATCGAAACCGATCAGGACGGGCCGCGCGCCCTCCGGCGCTGCGAGCAGGCGCACGCTCGCCTCGGTGATGACTCCCAGCTGGCCTTCGGAGCCCGTGATCAGCGGTAGGAAATCGTAGTTGGGCGAATCGAGATGATGTCCGCCGAAATCGATAATCTCGCCGTCCACCATAACCATCCGGACACCGAGCAGATTGTTGACCGTAACCCCGTATTTGAGGCAATGCGCGCCGCCTGAATTGGTGGCGATGTTGCCGCCCACCGTGCAGGCGATCTGGCTCGACGGATCGGGGGCATAGAAAAAGCCCTGAGCGGCGGCCGCTTGCGTGATCGCGATATTGGTGATTCCGGCCTCGACCCGCGCGACACGGTTGGCGGCATCGACCTCGAGAACCTTGTTCATCCGCGAGAGGCACAACACGATGGCGTCCTCGAGCGGCGTCGCCCCACCGCAAAGCGAGGTTCCGGCGCCGCGCGGCACCACCTTGACGTGGTTTTCGTAGCAGAAGCGGAGAATGGCCGAGACCTCTTCCGTCGAGGCCGGCAGCACGACCACGAGCGGCAAGCGCCGGTAGGCGGCGAGCGCGTCGGCTTCGAATGTCCGCCGACCTTCGACATCGGCGATCAAAACCGCCTGCGGCGCGAGCTTCTTGAGCTGCTTCACCACATCGTTCCGGCGCGCCAAAACCGCGCGGTCGGGATCTGGTAAGGGCAATGTGGACATGCAAGCAGGCTCCAAGCCGCTCAAGAGGCCGCAACGATGAAGGACGCCCACCCCTCTTCGCATTTTGCCGGGGGCGTGGGCAATATGTGCCGGCAGTCTAGCAAGGCGTGCCTGCAAGCGAAACGCGCAAGGCCCACGTATCAGGGCCAGCGGATCGAGGCCGGCGTTTCCCCTTAAGGGCCAGCCGGTGTGGCCTCGCCTGGTGGCGGTGGTGGCGGCATGGCCTCCTCCGAGGACGATTCGGGTTCCGGCCCGGCTTTCCCGTCCGCTCCGTCTCCGGACCGGAAGCGCTCGATATCGTCGAGCACTTCCTTGAACAGATAGTCCCGTACCCCCTCCTCCCGGGCCACTTCGGCCCACGCACTCCGCAGCGCCTCCAGGACATCCTCGGGGAAGCTGAGAATTTCGACATTGTCCTGGTTGGCGAATGCCGTGAGCGCGGCTGCCTGCAGATTGGCGCTTTCCGAAAGGGTTCGCTGAAGGAGCTCGCCGCAAGTGCTCTCAATCAGCGACTGGTGTTCGGGCCCGAGGGCGTCCCACCGGCGCTGGTTGACCAGAAGCTCGAACACGGTTGCCGGCTGGTGCCAGCCAGGCTCGTAAAGGATCTTGGCCGCGTCTTGCAGACCATGCGAGCGATCCACGGCGGGCGTATAGGCCTCCGCCGCATCGATTTTGCCGTCCTTGAAGGCCTTTTTAATCTGACTGCCCGGAACGAGCACGGGGACGGTACCGAGGCGCATCATCACCCGGGCGCCGAGCCCGAAGATGCGCATGCGCAAGCCATCGAGGTCCTCTTTGGAACCGATCTCCTTGGCGAACCATCCGCCCGCTTCGGCGCCGCCGAAGGCACACGGGATCACATGAACATCGACCTTCGCCTGGTCGTACATCTCCTGATAGAGGGCGCGGCCGTGGCCGCGGCTGAACCAATCCATGTAGCCCTTGGCATCGGGACCGAACGGAAATCCGCCGAAAAGGCTGGCGGCCGGGAGCTTCGCCGCCCAATAACCTGCCGTCGCATAGCCGGCGTCGACCTTGCCGTCGGACACTTTATCCAGGATCTCGAAAGGCGCCGTTCCTTCGCCAGGCTCTTTCAAATCGAGCCGCAGCGTGCCGTTCGAGCGCTCTTTCAGGAGCTTCGCCAGTTCGCGCGCCGGGGTCCCCAATCCTGGAACATGCGTTCCGAAAGCAACTGGCGTCACCAGCGTGACCGGTTCGCCTTGGGCTCCTTGGGCTCCCTGGGCTCCCTGTGCGCCCACGACGGCCGCCAGAAACGCTCCAGCCGTCCCAAAGGCTGTGAAAACTATCGACCTCATCGCGAATCGCCGCCAGCATCGCCTGTCCGGCGCGGAGCTTGAACGGAAGATCAGACGAGCTCAACCCGTTGCTTCCGTTTGGATTGGGCTTCCGCTATGGTTCGGCCAACTTTCCAACACGCATCGAGTTCTTAGGCTAGACTGATCGAAGTCTGGTACGTGGACGGGCTCAATGAACTTCGCCGTCTGGCTGATCGAACGCCCCCGCTGGTTCAAGCGGATGCTCCTCATCGCGAACGACTTCGCGATGCTCGGCATCGCATTGTGGGCCGCGTATTCCTTGCGCCTCAGCCGCGTCTACATTCCCGAGACCTGGCCCATCTTCTTGCTGATGCTGGCAGCGCCCATCATCGGCGTTTTCGTTTTCTATTGGCGCGGCCTGTATAAGCTCGTCACGCGCTTCATCGGCCCGTCCGGCACGACGCAAATCTACATTGCCGTGATCATCGCCGCGGTGCTTTGGGCACTCGTGGTCCTCATGAGCGGCATCCAAGGACAACCGCGGTCCGTCGTCGTCATCTACGCCCTGGTCGCCGCCGGTCTCATCCGCTTGAGCCGTCAATGGGCCGGCGCGATGCTGCTCAAGTCGGCGCCTCAGTTCGAGCCGGTCCGCTCCGACGCAAGAAAGAACGTCATCATTTACGGCGCGGGTCCCGTGGGCATTCAGTTGCTGCGCGCGCTCAACGAGACGGGGACGTACCGCACGGTCGCCTTCATCGATTCCAACACCTCTCTGGCCGGGCAGGTCGTGCATGGCGTGAAAGTCATCCGACCGGAGAAGATCGGCAAAGTCATCGCCGATGAGAAGGTCGACGAGGTCCTTCTGGCCACCCCGTCGGCGCTTCGGGGCGAACGCCGGGTCGCGCTCAAGGCGCTCGAGGCATTCCCCGTGGTGGTGAAGACCTTGCCCGCTTTGGAGGAGATCGCCTCCGGCCGTGTCGAGGTCAGCGATCTCCGGCTGATCGACGTCGAAGATCTCCTGGGCCGCGATCCCGTCACGCCCGACAAGGAACTCCTGTCGTCGCAAGTGCAAGGCAAGGCCGTCTTGATTACCGGCGCGGGCGGCTCGATCGGCTCGGAGCTGACGCGTCAATTGCTGCGTCTCGCTCCCAAGACGCTTGTCTTGCTCGATGTGTCCGAGCCCGCCCTCTATGAAATCGCGCTTGAGATCGCCGAGGTGCAACGGCGGATGCGCCTGGAGAACGGCGGCGCGGCGCAGGAGACCGAGATCGTTCAGGTTCTAGGGTCGGTCCTCGATCGCACCCTCGTCCGCCGGACGATCGAGCAGCATGGCATCGAGGTCGTCTATCACGCCGCCGCCTACAAACATGTGCCGATCGTCGAGGTGAACCCGTCCGTCGGCCTTCAGAACAATACGTTCGGAACACTCGTCACGGCCGAAGCGGCACGGGACGCCGGCGTCGAGCGCTTCGTGCTGATTTCAAGCGACAAGGCCGTAAGGCCGACCAATGTCATGGGCGCGAGCAAGCGCCTCGCCGAGCTCATCCTTCAGGCCATGGCGGAGGAACCGCGCAAAACGGTCTTCACGATGGTGCGCTTCGGCAACGTCCTGGATTCGTCCGGCTCGGTCGTCCGGCTGTTCCGAAACCAGATCAAGGCGGGCGGCCCCGTCACTGTTACCCATCCGGAAGTCATCCGCTATTTCATGTCGATCCCGGAAGCCGCGCAACTCGTCATCCAGGCCGGAGCCATGGCGGAAGGCGGCGAGGTTTTCGTCTTGGAGATGGGAACGCCGGTGAAGATCGACGATTTGGCCCGCACCATGATCCGCCTTTCGGGTCTCGAAGTGCGGGACGAAGCCAATCCGGAGGGCGATGTCGAGATCGCTTATTGCGGGCTGCGCCCAGGCGAAAAGCTCTACGAGGAGCTTCTCATCGGCGAGAATGCGACGGGCACAAACCATCCGAGGATTTTCAAGACTTCGGAGCCGGTTCTCGCCTACGACGTCCTAATCGCCGCGCTAAAGCGGTTCGAACGGGCCATTTCGAAGAATGATCTGGCGGAGCTTCAGGAGATGTTGCGGGCCACCGTCGAAGGTTATGCGCCGTCGGCAACCGCACAGGCCCTCGCGCCCGGAACGGACGACTGGGAACCGCAGTCGCAAACCTTGCACTGACCCCATGCACCAGGCCGATTTCGTTTCCAGTGCCGCCGTGTTGGGCGCAAGCGCGATTTTGAGCGCGGTCCTGATTTATCTGTTGAGGCCGCTCCTCATCCGACATTTGATGGCGCATCCGAACGAACGCTCATCTCACGCCACGGCGACGCCGGAAGGCGCAGGGTTCGGCGTCATGGCAGCGGTCTTCGTCGTCTGCGGCGCGATCCTCATTTGGAAGCTTGTGCCAGAACCCGGCTTCGTTCCCGTTCTCGTGGGCGCCGCGGTCCTGACGGTTCTCGGCGGGCTGGACGATGCCTATTCACTCTCCGTGTCCTGGCGTCTCCTGGTTCAAGGCGCCGTGGCCCTCGGGCTGATCCTCGCTCTGCCGCAGGATTTCCAGGTCCTGCCGGGAATCCTGCCGCTCGTGGCCGAGCGCATCCTGCTGGCGCTGGGGATCGTCGGGTTCGTAAACGTGGTCAACTTCCTCGACGGTCTCGATTGGATGACCGTGGCGCAAGTGGTGCCCATGACGCTCGGGGTGGCGGTGTTGTGCTGGCTCGGTATTGTCCCGCCCGGCATTGGCCTTCTCGCACTCGCCCTTCTTGGCGCGACGCTCGGCTTCGCCGTCTTCAACAAGCATCCGGCCTGCATCTTCTTGGGCGACTCAGGCAGCCTGCCGGTCGGATTGCTCCTGGCCTATATGCTGATCTGGGTTGCCGAGGCCCATCTCGTCTCGGCCCTCTTGCTTGCGCTGTACACGCTGACCGACAGCGCCCTCACCTTCTTTCGGCGCTGGCGCAACGGCGAACAGGTCCTTTCCGCGCACCGCTCGCATTTCTATCAACGCGCCGTGTCCGGCGGCTTCCGCGTGCCGGACGTCACGGCGCGGGTCTTCCTCCTGTGTTCCTGGCTTGTGGTGTTGGCGGTCGCGGCCGCTCTCGCCCGTTCGCTGACCGTCGACTTCGCGGCGCTGGCGCTCGGGATCGGCGGCGTCACGTTCGTGCTGACCCGTTTCGCGCGGGGGCGCTGAACGATGACGCGCATCCTCGTCACCGGCGCGACCGGCTTTATCGGCCAGAGCCTCGTCCCGGCCCTGGCAGGGAAGGGATTTACGGTGCGGGCCGCGGCGCGCGATCCGTCTCGAATTGCACGAGGTCCCAATATCGAGCCTGTCGCGATGCCCGATCTTGCCCGCCCGGCCGATTGGACGGCGGCCCTCGATGAGGTCAGCCACGTGGTGCATCTTGCAGGTATCGCTCATGCGCCGGGCGCCCTCCCCGACGACGTCTATACGCGGATCAACTCCGATGCGGTGGCCGAGCTCGCTAGCCAAGCCAAAGGCCGCATCGGCCGCTTCGTCCTGATGTCGTCCGTGCGGGCTCAGGCCGGGCTGTCGTCCGAGACGGCGATCACCGAAGCGGATACGCCCGAGCCGACCGAGATCTATGGGCGGACCAAGCTGGAGGCGGAACGGCGCTTGGCCGCCAGCGGCATCGACTTCACCGTGCTTCGACCCGCGGTGGTCTACGGGCCGGGCGTCAAAGGCAATATCGCGGCGCTCGCCACCATCGCCAGGACGCCGATGCCCTTGCCCTTCGGCGGGCTCGCGAACCGCCGGTCGCTACTGTCGATCGACAATCTCATTTCCGCCGTCGCCCATGTCCTTCAGTCGAAGGACACGTGCAACGAGACCTATCTCGTGGCGGATGCCACGCCCATCAGCGTCGCGGATCTCGTGAGCGCCATGCGCGAAGGGCTGGGGCGCCCGCCGCACCTCGTGAAGATGCCGCAAGGCGCGATCCGGCGGCTGATGAAGTCGTTCGGACGCGAAGCCGATTGGGAGCGCGTCTGCGGCGCGTTCGAGATCGATCCGTCGAAGCTGATGGCGACCGGGTGGCGTCCCGAAATCGAGAGCCGTGACGGCATCGTGCGGATGATGCGGTCCAGCGCGCGCCCCGCGTCCTAGCGCGCGATCAACCGCCCGTAGAGAGCAGCCGTCTCCTGACCGATCGCGATCGACGAGAACTTCTCTTCGGTGAGCCGCCGCGCCTCGGCGCCGTAGCGCTTCCGGCGCTCGGCATCGCGCGCCAGTTCAAGCATGGCTCCGGCTAGAGCGTCGGCGTCATCGATCGGCACGAGGATTCCCGTCTCGCGGGGGATCGTAATTTCCCGGCAGCCCGGTACGTCCGTGGCGACCATGGAGCGCCCGCAAGCCGCCGCCTCCAGGAGGCTCTTGGGCAGCCCCTCACCGCCACGGGACGGCTGCACGGCGAAATGCGCCTGTTTCCAGACCTCGCGGACGTCTCCGACATGGCCTAGCCAGTCGATGCCGTAGGCGGACGCGAACTCTCTGAGCTGCTCCGGCGCGAGGGAACCGGGGTTCTCGGGATCGCAATCGCCCGCGAGCAAAAGATGGAATTCAGGAGCACCTTCGTCCTCACCGCCATCCGTCGCGCGGCGGTATGCTTCGATCAGCGTGAGCACGCCCTTATGGTGAAGCATGCGGCCGACAAAGGCTGCCGTGACCTTGCCGTCCGGCTCCGCCAGAGGCTCGTACTTCTCGATGTCCACGCCCGATCCCGCGATGATCGTGATCGCTTCGCCGGGCACGCCGAGCCGGGCCACGAAGTCCCGATCCTCCGGGTTCTGCACGACCGTCACCGACCGGGCGCGCCGCAGCAGCCGGCTCAGCGCCATCACCACGAGCTTGCGCGTGAGCGGACTGGCTCCGCCGCCATCGACAAACAGCGCGCCCATGCCGGTCAGGCTGTTGACGATGGCGATGTCGTTCATGCCGAGTCCGGCCATCGTGCCGAGCAGAACGGGCTTCAGCGCCACGTTGTGGACGAGGGCCGGTTTGACGTCGCGAAACAGAGACCGGAGCTGAAACACGGCGGCAAGACTGTCGCGCGCCGAAATGCTCCCCCGGCTCCACTTCAACGGATGCGGGATAAAGCCTTCGCGCTCGATGGCCGCGAGACCGTCGTTCATCCGCGCGGCGACATGCACCTCGTAGCCGGCCTCCGTGGCCGCACGGGCCATCGGCAGGCGGTGAGACAGAAAATACCAGTCTTCGGTAACGACATAGAGGATGCGCGGCGCCATGGGTCATGCTTTAGCGGGTCGCGGGGCACGCCGCAATTTCGCCGTAGGGTCCGGTTTCCTGGCGGCTATCGGCTTGTTGCGGTCCGGCCACGCCTTGGCTCGCGATGCGGAGAACGCATTGCCAACGGCTGGCGCGCCCTTCCAAATCACGTTAGAATTGGGCTTCCGCTAGCCGAAAAGGCCTGGGCTGGCGTTCATGAGACGGGAAATCGCCTCTAGAGGGATGGTACTGATGCGCGCATTCTACCTTGCGCTTTGCGCCGCTTCGAGCTTGGCCCTGTTGCCGCTCAGCGCGCAAGCTTTTGAGATTCAAGGCGAAGACGCCGAAATTCCGAAGAGCGCAGCGGAGCAGCTTGGCCTATCTTCGACCTATTCGATGCCCCAGTTCGAGGGTAGCTCCTTGGCCATGCCTTTCGCCAACGGCGGCGAATCGAGCGGCTTTGTGTCGGACTACGGGAACGGCATCGCCATCCCCGCCCCCGGTGTCAGCCAGCCGACCCCGGCTTGGCGTTCGGGTCCTTATTTCCGCTAAGCCCCGCAACTCCCACTGCCACGTCGCTTGATGCCACGTCGCCGCCGCTCGCGGACGTGACCTGCCGTGCGCATGGCGGCGTGTGAAACAGCCAAGTCATGCACGAGATGATCGCCCTCCAGCGCTGGCTCTACGAGAGTATGGCGAGCGGGCTTCGCGAGGCTGCGGCAGGCGGCACGCTCGCACTTGCCGCCGCCCTGGGAGCTGCGATGGTTTTCGGCATCCTCCATGCCCTGATGCCTGGGCATGGCAAGACCGTACTTTTCTCCTACCATCTCGGCGAAAAGAGCAGCCTCCTGTCGAGCGTCGCCAATGGGGCGATCCTGGTGCTGACCCATGTGGGCACCGCAGTTGTGCTGGTGCTGACCGGATTCGCTGTCATGGCGCGCGCCTTCGCCTATGGTGGACGGACACCACAGTTCGAGATGGCAAGCGGTGTCCTGGTTGCGCTGATCGGCACCTTCCTGCTGTGGCGAGCATCCACACGCGCGGCGCATGGCGAGTTGTGCGCCGGAGCCGCGCCCCGCAATGGCAAGGCACTGGCCTTTGCGACCGGGCTCGTGCCCTGCCCATTAACGACCTTCATCATGAGCTACGCACTCGCCCGCGATCTGCTTGCGGCGGGGCTTGCGATAACGGCGGCCATGGCGGCCGGCATGGTCCTGACCGTCGCGGGCGTCGCGGTTCTGGCGACTATCTCACGCGACAGGTTGATGGCCTTCTTTTCGCGGACCGAAGGCACGCGGCAGGCTCTGGGAAGACTCTTGGAGATAGGCGGGGCGGCGCTGGTGCTGCTCTTCGGTGCGTTCTTGATCTTGTCCGCGCGCGGCCTCTGAACCCTATTGCGCGTCCTGCTTCTGCATGACCTGCTTGGTCAAGGCTTCGATCACCTGCTTGACGTTCCGGTCGGCCGGATTGGCCTTGGCCAGACGCTGCGCGTAATCCAAGGCACTCTTCAGGTCTCCTTGCGCCTGGGCGAAGTTCACCAGTGCCGTCAGAATTTCGCTGTTGCCGGGGTGAGAGGCCAAAGCACCCTTAAGCTCCGCGATGGCTTCGCCGTGCTTTCCAATCGAATCGAGGCCTACGGCGTACACATAGACATAGCGGACGCGGTCCGGCTGTAGCTCGGCCGCGCGCCCAAGAGCCGCGACGCCTTCCTCTTGCTTCTTGGTGCGAACCAGCGCCAACCCCAAGGCGTGATGCAAGCCCGCGTCGTTCGGCGAGAGCTGAATGGCTTCGCGCAAGACAGCGATGCCCTCGTCGTCGCGGCCTTGTTGACGATAGAGATCGGCCAGATTGACCGCTGCCGGCGTGAAATGCGGACTGAGCTCAAGCGCCGTCTTGTACGCCGCCTCCGCCTTGTCGGGTGCGCCCTTGCGAATGTAGTAGCGCGCCAAGAGCGATTGGGATTCGGGCCGGTCCGCATTCAGCATTTGCGCCGCGACGAACTCCCCCTCGGCCTTCTCGAGACGCTCCAGGTCGGCGGCCGACAACGTCTCGGCGGGCGTGCCCGCGAGCAGGAACGCCGCCTCGATCCTGACGCCGCGGACGGGGTCGTCGAGAAGCGGTGCAACGAGCGGCCACAGTTGCTCGCCTGTGGCGGTTTCCAGGTGATCGAGTGCGGCGAGCCGGACCAAGGGATCCGGGTCGCTCAACCCTTCACGCACGGCATTCGCGGTTCGCACCGAGGGATGGGCCGTCAATTCCTCTAGCGCACTCGCGCGAACGAAGGCGGGTGTGTCCTTGTTTTCCGCGACAGCGGCCAGCAGTGCGGCGGCATCCGGGGGGCCCGACCAGGCCGCATGAAATGCCGGACCGAAGGCCTGATAGCCTTTGCGCTCGGGCCCGTACCATTTCTCGATCGCGCTCGCCGCCCACTCCGCCGACTTGTCCGAATGGCAATCGGTGCAGGCATTGGTCACACCCAGTGTCACGGACAAATCCGGCCTCGGCACGCGGAACGAATGATCGTGCCGGGTGTCGATGACCATGAATTTCCGCGCCGGCATGTGGCACGAGATACAGTCCGGCGCCGACGCGCCCTCATGATGGGTGTGGCTCGGCTCTTCGTAGCTGTGTGCGTGACACTGCGTGCAAACTTGCGCGCCCGGCATGAGGAGCTTGGCGCTGTGCGGGTCGTGACAATCGCTGCAGGTAACGCCGGCCGCGAACATCTTCGACTGTTTGAACGAGCCGTAATTATAGACTTCATCGAGCATCTGCCCGTCGGGCTGATAGAGCCCGCGCGAGATCAGCGAGACGTGGTGGCTGTCCGACAGGGAGCGGCCGGGAACGAACGCCTCGGAGATAATGCCGCGCCGCCCGTGGCAGCGCCCGCACATCTCGACCTCCTTGCGCACGGTCATCGGCGGCGCGCTTCGTTTAGGCTGTTTCGATTCCGGGTTGAGCGACCAAGAGATGCCGGAGCGCTCGTTGAAACGCGTCAGCAGGCCGAGCGCATTATCGTCCGCGCTCGCGGAACCTCCCTCCTTGGCCCAGGCTACATGCGCGGAGCCTTCGCCATGGCAGGCCTCGCAGCCGACCGTGATCTCTTTCCACGTCGTGTGATAGCGCTTCGTGGCCGGATCGTAGTTCTTGGCAACGCCGGTCGAGTGGCACTCCGCGCACATGAAGTTCCAGTTCTGGTTCAGCTTGGTCCAGTGCAGCGGATCGTCATGACCGATCTTCTCGTCGGGATAGAGGTGGAACCACCGCTGGCCGCCTTCCGATTTTGGGCGGCTATCCCAAGCAACGGTAAGCGCCTGCACTCGCCCATCCGGAAACTCGATGAGATATTGCTGCAAGGGATCGAGGCCGAACGTGTACTTGACCTCAAATGTCTCGAGCTCGCCGTCCGGCCCGTCCGTCTCGACGTAGAACTTGCCGTCCTTTTTGAAGAAGCGGGACGTCACGCCGAAATAGTCGAACGTCGCATCGTCGAAGTCGCCAAGCACGGTGTCCGCGTTGGCGTGAGCCATCGCATGGGCGTGTTGAGATGGATGCCAGAGCTTTCCCTGATCCTGGTGGCAGGAAATACAGGTTTCGCTGCCCACGAACGCCAGCTTTCCAGACGATGCTTGGGTTGGCGCGTCTGCGTTCGTTCCGGCGTTATCCTCAGCCTGGGTGGCGGGGATCGCCTCGCCCGAGACCAGCAGGTTCAAGATCAAACCGGCGGCGAGAACCGCCAGCGCCGCAAGCGCAGCGACGCCGATCAGGAGGAACAGGCGCGAGCGCCGCGGCAGTCTCGACGGACTCTCCATGGCCGAATTCGGATTGGTGCATTTGTTCGTCGCACCGCTGCCGGGCGTGTCGTGGCGAGAACGTTTCTGTCGGCTGTCCACGGTATCGCCGTTCCTCAGAATTGCAGCGGGCGCCTAACCGAACGACCTTCCCATGAACGATGGGCAGGCGCTAGCGCCTGCCCATTTGAGACTTCGGGGCCGGCGGTGAACCGGCCGAATGCTCCAAGCCCTGCGGTGCCTAGAAGTCGTCCACACAGTCGCCGCTCAGGGAGAGCGTCGCGTCTTCCGTCGCAATTCCGGCGCGGATCTTGCCGGTCTTGGTCGAGATTGCCCCGCTGAAGGACCTCGGAGAGATCGAATTCTGTCCAATGCCGTGAACAAGAATCACACCGTCCTGCTCGACCATGTTCTCCAACTTGATCTCACGCGGCTCGCTGCCGATGTCGTCCGACGTCATGACCTTCTTGTCGAAATCGAATTTGAGAACCGGCGCGAGATTGGCGAAATCGAGCGACACCCGATGGCAGCCCTTCACGTCGACGCACTCGTAGACGTCGGTGAAGGCGCACGTAAAGGTGCCTTCGGCCGCGGCGAGGGATGCCGGAGCCGCAACCAAACAGATCAGGCCAAGGCCTGCTTTTGAAATCATCGATCGCATTATGTGGCTCCTATTGCGTGACGACGTAGCCGCGGCCTTCGAGGCAAAGGGCCCCGGCCTTGAGGTATGAGGCGTAAAGCGCGTTAAGCCGCCGGATGTCGGCGGAGGTGCGCGTATTGCCGAAGCTGCCAGCGGTCCAGCGCGGATCCGTACCGCCCGAAGCGGTGTTCAGGGCCGTCGTGACCCGCATAATCGTCCTGGTGTTGATACCGGCTTCCTGCGCGGTGAAGGTGGCCGTTGGGTCGAAATTCGTCTGCTGCACGGCCCATTCGTGGCAGGCGGCACGGTCCCTTCTCTCCTGCTCGGCCGACACGCCTTCCTTGTAGGCCAGCAAAGCCTGGGCATGGGCAACGGAGGCAGCTCCCGCGATCATCATCAGGACCGCGATGCCACACAATACGCGGCTCAAACGTTTCATGAGGTTCCTCTCCTTGGGTGGCGCCGGGTCGGCGCCTCATCGCGGTCCCAATGTGGCACCGCATACAAATGCAGCCCTCGTCCAGCTGCGTTGGTCTTACGGTCGTTATATCGCCCAGACACAATCAATCGGCAACGTCTGTTTGTATTCCACCAAACACAGCCACGTCGTTACCGCAGCGATCGGCTGGATCGCGGTCTATTCGGCCGAGGGGAAAACCTGCTTCCAGTCGTTCTTCATGTCTACCACGATCCAACCGTTCTCCACGGCTGCGTCCAGCGCCTTGTCGAGATGGCCAAACGTCGAGTCGCGGTCGTAGGCATATTCACGCTCCGCGTCGGTATGATGCACGATCACGCCAAGGCGCGGTCCCTCGCCCGCCGTGGTCCATTCCAGCATTTGAAAATCGCCGTCGGAGTTCCCGAATGCCGCGATGGGACGTTGACCAATATGCTGGTTGATGCCCACGGGCTTGCCGTCCTTGTCGTCGATGAAGTTCATCTCTGGCAGGCGTATGAGGGCCGGTTCGCCGTCCATGATCTCGTACTTGGTCTTGATGCTCGAGCCCACGACCTGTGCAGGCGGAATGCCATAAACGGGCTCGGAGAAATTCCGCACGAACTCAATGCCGCCGCCCGAGACGATATAGGTGGTGAAACCATTGTCGCGCAGATAGGACAACAGTTCGAGCATGGGCTGATAGACGAGCTTCGTGTAGCCACGGTCGAACCGCTTGTCCTTGGCCGTGGCGAGCCAATCGCCGACGATCTTCTGGAACGCGTCCGGCGTCATCCCCGCATGAGTCGCCATGATCAATTCCGCGACGCCCTTCTCTCCCGATGCGGCAAGCGTCTTCATGTCGCCTTCGATCGCCGCCTTGAACGGCTGCTTGTCCTTCCAGTCGGGATGTTCCGGCGCCAAAGTCTTCACGCGGTCGAGCGCGAAGGCCAACTGCACGTACATGGGCTGCTCGATCCACAGCGTGCCGTCGTTGTCGAAGGTGGCGATGCGGTCTTCGGGCGCGACGAAGTCACTCCCGTTCTCGTCGGTCACCTTGTTCACGAAGGCGACGATCGCCTCCTTCGTCGGCCCATCGTTCCAGGATGGAAGCGGGTCGCTCGTCTCTGCACACATGGGCCCGGACAGGAGAGTGACAGCCGCTACGGCCGCAGCGATCGTGCGGAGAATTTGATTCATTTTTCTTTCTGCCCTGTTTGGCGGGGAAAGTGCCAGGCGAGGACCGGTGCCCGCCCGGCACTTTGATGCGGCTACTGCATATCGCTTTGGATCTTGATGAGCGCCTTCTCCAGCGCTTCCATCTGACCGCTGACGTTGAAGCTGGCCGGCCTCTGACGCGGCGGATAGGCCTCGAAGGTCTTAAGGAACTTGCCGACATAGGCCTGGGCCGGGACCAGAATGTAGGCCCGGCTCAGCATCCAGTCGTAATAGGTGTTGGATGTGATGTCGGCGCGCTCGTACGGATCGCGGCGGAGATTGAAGACCTTAGGCACACGGAGATCGGTGAACGGGTTGGCCCAGATCTTAAGCAAGCCCGGAGCCCTCTGCTCCATGAACACGACCTTCCAGTCGTGATAGCGCAACGCCATGAGGTCGCCGTCGTCGGAGAAGTAGAAGATCTCGTCACGCGGTCCCTTGTCCTCCTTGCCTGTCAGGAACGGTAGGAAGTTGTAACCGTCGAGATGGACCTTGTAGGTGTTGCCGCCGGCCTCATAGCCATCGAGCAGCTTGTCCTTGACGTCTGTCTGCCCAGTGGCGGCAAGGAAAGTCGGCAGCCAATCCATATGGTGCATGATGTCGTTCGACACCGAACCCGCCTCGATCTTGCCGGGCCAGCGCACCATGGCCGGGACACGCCAGCCGCCTTCCCAGTTCGTGTTCTTCTCACTGCGGAACGGCGTGGTACCGGCATCAGGCCAGGTGTTCTGATGCGGTCCGTTGTCGGTCGAGTAGAGCACGAACGTGTTGTCGGCGATGCCGAGATCGTCGAGCGTGTCTAGGAGCTCGCCCACTGCCCGGTCATGCAGCACCATTCCGTCGGAATATTCATCCTGCCCGGAGATGCCGCGATCCTTCTCGGCGACGTGGGTCCGGAAATGCATATGCGTTCCGTTCCACCACACGAAGAAGGGCTTGCCTTCCTCATTGGCCTTCTTGATGAACCCGATGGCCGCCGCGACCGTCTCGTCGTCGACCGTCTCCATCCGCTTCTTCGTCAGCGGGCCGGTATCCTCAATCTTCTGCTTTCCGACCTTGCCGAAGCGTGGATCGATGGTTTCGTCGTCCTCGTCGGTCGCCCAAGTATGCAGCACGCCTCGCGGACCGAACTTCTCCCTGAAGGCCGGGTCCTTCGGATAGTCCTCGTTCTCCGGCTCTTCCTCGGCGTTCAGATGATAGAGATTGCCGAAGAACTCGTCGAAGCCATGCAGCGTCGGCAGGAACTCGTTCTTGTCACCAAGATGGTTCTTGCCGAACTGGCCTGTCGCGTAGCCCTGCGCTTTCAGCAACGTGGCGATCGTGGGATCCTCGGCGCGCAGGCCGAGATCGGCGCCGGGCAGGCCGACCTTGGAAAGTCCGGTGCGGAACACGCTCTGCCCGGTGATGAATGACGAGCGGCCCGCGGTGCAGCTCTGCTCGCCGTAGTAGTCCGTAAAGATCATGCCTTCATTGGCAATGCGGTCGATATTGGGTGTGCGGTAACCCATCAGGCCCTTGGTATAGGCGCTGATGTTGCCCTGGCCGATATCGTCGCCCCAGATCACCAGGATATTGGGCTTGTCGGTCTTGGCCTCGGGTTTCGGGCTGGTGCTCGCATCAGGCGCCTTTTCGGCCTCTTGGGCCGAGACCGGGCTAGCAACGGACGTGAAAGACAGCAGCGCGGCCGCGGCCATCACGACGCTCACTCGTTTCAAGCTCATCGTCAGCAGTTCCATCGGATTGATCTCCTATCGGCGGGCTGGACGTTTCAATCGTTGCTTGTTTGGTCGCCCAGTCTCGGGCTCGCACGCGGCACGCGGAAGAGAGCCGTCGCGGGCGCATCTCTAATTGAGAGTCACGTCAGGCACTTGGCATATCACGACGGAAAATGCCTCGTAGGCAAAGATATCGTCGAAGGCGTTCGGCTCAGACAAGATAAATAGGAACGCCACGGACATTCCTTGGGCGCATTCGTTCCGGCAAGCCGACCAAGGCTCGGTCGGCTTGTCACGGCAAGTCTACCACCGAAATGCGACTTCGGCGATTGGGCCGTGCAACCAGGCATCCATACCGACTTTGCCGCGGGAGGTCTGATCTTCGTAGCGCAACCATAAGGCCTTGTAGCCAAGCGAAGTCGTCGTATCGAACCCGAACAGCGTGCCGTCGATGTCGTAGGTCAGGATCATTTGCGAGCTGAGTCCGTCCTCGACATTGAAGCCGCCAAAGTCGCCCACGGCCGTGATCGACTGACCGTTGCCGAAATGGTGCTGCACGCGCAGTGAAATAGTGGGATCGACCCAATCCATATCGCCGGTGCCGACAAACGCGAATTGCTTGTTGAACTCATCGCCATCGACATTCAAGGCCGCCCGCAGCAACTCCAGCCGCAGCTGCTCGACGGCCTCGAGGGCGGCGATGGCCTCACCCCGGCGGTCGACACGTTTGAGTGTGTTTTGAAGCTTGGTGACACGCCTCTGGCGCCCCTTGTCCGCCGCCCGGCCGATCTCCTTGTTCAGGAGATCCTTGCGTAAGGCGTTGAGCGCGGCGAGCGACTCGAGCCGTTCTTCTTGGTTCTGAATCTTCTGGATCCGATTTTCGATGCGATCCGCCAGCTTGCCCAGGCGGATTTGGGCGCTGGTGTCGATCCTCGCCTTGACGCGAAAGTTCTGGTCGATGAAGCGCGCGCCCGCACCGACTTCGAGGGAGGTGTGGCCGTTGTCGCCGGCGAAATCCGCAACCTGATAGAAGGCGCCGAATTGATAGACGCCGAGCGAGTAGTCCGTTGAGCTCGATCCCTTGCCGCTGAGCTTCAAAATCGGAATCGGCTCCGCTTCGCTCGCAAAGTCGTCGCCGAACGCGAACTTCGCATAGAGGACATCGCCCCAGAGCGAGACCTTGCCCCGTCGTGCTTCGAAATTGGCCATGGCGGGAGGCGCGTCAAAGTGCTCGATCAGGTCAATCGGCGTCGCATAGATGTTGAACGCCTCGTCCCGAGCGGTAACGGTGCCTTCGACCCAAGGAAACCAGCCGTAAAGCCCGCCGGTCATGGTCCAACCGGAGGCCGATGTGGCATCGCCCGCCTGCACCGCCGACGGCCCGACTCCGGCGGTAACAATCCCCCCAAGCAGGCACAACCAGACCTTACGCCACATACACGTTCCCCCAGATCGCTCGCGCACAGACTAATGCGGCTTGGCCATGCCGTTGATCGAATTTGCGCGCGGCCGTGCAATTCCTGCGGCTTGTTGCGCAGAAACAACAGCTTGCCTCCCTCGGCGGACCACAAACCAAAAAGAGGGCGCACCCGAGCGGGCGCACCCTCCTTTCGTCCGGTGACGGCGTCTCGCGCCGGCGGCTAGTTCTGGAAGCGGCCGAAACCGTGCTTCTTGAGCCACGCCTTGATCGCCATCTCGCCGACAGGCAGGACGTCATAGACCGGCGGGTTGTTGGACAAGAATCCAACCTTGAACTGCGGCGGATACTCAAACAGCTCCTTCAGATACCAGCCTCCGGTCGATGCCAGCGGCACCGCCATGGGAATGTGGCGGATGCCGACGGATACGTCCTCTTGGGGGTTGGTATAGAGGTTGAAGGCGATGCCGCCCCCGCTATCGGTGAAGATCGATCCAGAGAAACCGCCCGTATCGCCGCGCTGCACGACCCCGTTTTCGATCTCGCCGGTGATCACACCCTTGAACTCGTCGATGCGAACGGCCGAGTAGTACTGGTTCAGCGTGTAGATGCGGCTGCGACGGGCCGACAGCCCCTTGTCGGCGACAAGGAACGTGGCCTGATCGACACCGTCGATATAGGTCTTGTCGTCGAACAGTTCAGCTAGCTTGCCGCCAGGATAGCCGGCGAAATGCAGCGCGGTCGGCAGGATGTCCGCGAGGTCGAACAATTGGTCGGACTTGCGAGGCGCGATCATGCCTTTCCAATAGGCGAAGGTCGGTACGCGAACGCCACCTTCCCAGCTCGAGCCCTTGCAACCGCGGAACGGCGTGCGGCCGTGCGGCGGGATCTCGCATTCCGGCCCGTTGTCCGATGTGAGGATGACGAGCGTGTTCTCGGCTTCGCCGATGTCCTCCAGTTTCTTCATGAGCTGGCCGAAGACGTAGTCCATCTCGACCATGCAGTCGCTGTACACGGTGCGCGCCATGGACTTGCCGGCCCATTCATCCGATGGATAGTTGTCGAAATGGCAGCCGCGGGTCGCGTGGTAGAGATAGAACGGCTTGTCCGATCCTTTCATCTTGTCGAGAAAGGCCAAGCTCGTCTCCAGCCAGTGTTTGTCGAGAACCTTGATATAGTCGAGGTCGATGAGCTTGCCGTCTTCGCATTTCTGCTTGTCGGCCGGCGTGCAGTGCACTTCGTAATGATTGAAGTCGTCTTCCTGCATCATCTTGAAGCGTTCGGGCGATAGCGCGACTTCCGGATTGAAGTACATGTCGCGCCATTCGGTGTACATGTCCGACACGCCGAGAAAGCCGACATAGTCGTCGTAACCGACATTTTGCGGTAACGACCCGGTGTTCTCGCCCATGTGCCATTTGCCGACGCCTTGGGTCACATAGCCTTCCTTCTTCAGCAGCATCGGCATCGTCGTGACACCGTCGAGACCGCCCGGTTCGCCATACATCGGCGGGCGCAGGATGCCGTGATGAAGAGGGTTCTGGCCGGTGTGGATGGTCGCTCGTGTCGGCGAACAGGACGGGGTCGAATAAGCAGACGTCAGGATCAGACCTTCCGCGGCGAACTTGTCCATCTCCGGCGTCGCATTGCCCACGGCAACGCCCCCACCGTTGAAGCCAGGGTCCATCCAGCCGACATCGTCCAAAAGAAAGATCAGGATGTTCGGCTTCTTGCCCGTCTTTTCCGCCAGGGCCGCCAGCTTCTCAGCGGCATTCTTGTCGAGTTCAGGGTGCTCGATCACCGGATACATGTTCGGCGCCGGTTTTTTGGGCGTCAAATGCATGTATTGCTCGGGATGGCTGAAGCCCGGCGCGGTTGTCGGTCCGGTCGTGGCACCGCGAATGTTGGACTGCGCAGCCGCGCCGCCAACGGTGGCCACACTGAGAAGTGCCGCCGCGCAAATCCCTAGTGAGATGTGGCGAAACATTGAATCTTCCTTTCGGTTGGACGTAAGCCATACAGGCCGATCAGTTGCCGAGGGGGACTCAAGCGGCAACCGCACACGAAATAGCGACGTGCACGGCAATTATCGTGGGCCCCTTTTCGAGATCAAGTCACGAACACATGAAAGGCCCAGAAGCGTGCGTGACGTGTGAGCACATCGCAGCGATTTCTTGTCTTGCTCGACGTCTTGCGGAGGCTTGCCGGTTGCGTCGGCGCCGGAAGCGGCTCGTATGTGACGATTGGACGTCGGTGCGCTCGTCTTGATTTTGCATGGCTTGTCTGCGCACATGCGCATCGGAATTGCCGCAATCGCCTCGAGTCAGAAGGATTACGAGCGCCATGAGCGACATCAGCGTGGAAGTGCTTGAGAACGGTCTTCGCGTGACACGGCCCGGAACGTCCTATGCCGTGACCTTCCTCAGAAACGCTCAAGGCCGGATGCTGGAAGCGCAGGAGATCCTGAACGCTCCGAATATCAGCGGTCACGAAGCGATATTTGCCGCTCAAGCCTGGAAGGCCGCCTACAGCGAGGCGAAGTCTCTCGGCTGGATCTAGCAGCCACATGGGCTCCAGCAACTCGCTCCCTTGAGCGTTCCGTTCTCGATACGGACGATGTCCGGCTGTCCGAGCTCGAGGCCAGTGCCTCGCGGTGCGAGACCCAGCTCGACGCATAGCGCCAGTCTCAAATTCTCATTCCGCAGGACGTGCTTCGCGCGCGCTGTCCTTCGCAATTTCCGCCGTTCGTCATCGCATGCAAAAACCCCGGTCAGGTTTCCCTGACCGGGGTTGGCATTGCCGGAGAGATAGACTGCTAAGCTACCTCGTCGTCAATCTTTAGCCGAGCTTCAACGGCTCGACGACGACGGCCTTCTCGTGGTGGCCAAAGCAACCGCCGAGACCGATAGCGGCAGAAACGACAATCGCGAAAGCGACGAAAATGCGCATGGTTGGATCCCCCAAAATTCCCTGCAGAATCGACATTGGTAAGAATCTTATAGCCCAACCCGCTGCGAGATGCTGTGCCCTTCATGCCACAGTTTGCGTTTTTTGAAGAGACGCGCACTCGACGGCCAAACGCACGGTTGCAGGGCCTAGTCCGGCACTGCACGGCCCAAAAACGAACGAGCCGCCCCCAAGGGGACGGCTCCAAAATCGTCGAACCGGCAAACCTTGGAAGGTTAGGCTGCCTCGATATTCGCGACGGCGGGCTTGCCGCTGCGGCGATCGATCTCGGTGTCGAAGGTCACTTTCTGGCCTTCCACCAGGCCAGCGATACCGGCGCGCTCCAGCGCGGTCGCGTGGACAAACACGTCGTTGCCTCCATCGGCCGGTGCAATAAAGCCGAAGCCGCGTGTCGCGTTGTAGAATTTAACTGTGCCCGAAGTCATCCGGGGCTCCTTTCGTCTATACATAAGTGGTCGTGCTCAAAGACGTGCCGGGGCACGGCTTGAAGCGAGGTCGTCGATGTTTGGGAGGGTCTGAACGTGCGCCGCGGCGCGACGGCCAAATAGTCCGGCCAAAAGTCGATAGCCGCATATAGGCGCCTGGGATTGAAAGTACAAGGAGGGTTTTCTGCTGTGCTCGAGAACCAAATGACTTGAGCGCGCCGAATCGAACGGTACGCGCACGTCCTGTTCCAAGAAGCGGCTGAAGGCCCTTTGGAAAACTGCCCACGGCCTTTCTTGCAACCGCATCCGTGAAATGCAGGGTTCTTCTTCGTCGCGGAGCTGGTGGCGCGTCAGATAGCGGCGGACCGCATCGGGACCAGTCGAGAAAAAGCCCCGGCGCGGGGGGGGGGGCCAGGGCTTCCTCAGTTCTGATCGATCGTGCAGACGGGAGGGGGGAGGTATCCCGCCGCGCGAATTGGTATACGCCTATTCGCGCCCACCGCATCGTTACAAGTTGGCAATTTATGGCGAAAACGAAACAGCCGATTCAGGCCGTGCCGATGGTACCGCTGACTGGATTCGAACCAGTGACCTCTTGATCCACAATCAAGCGCTCTAACCAACTGAGCTACAGCGGCACGACGGCCATGGCACGCGCCGGTCCGCGCGTCCCTTACGGAAGGCCGTTTCCCGGCGAGCTTATGCCTGCCGGGACCCTAAAGGCAGCCCTTCAGGCTTGCAACGGGCGACGCGACGCCCGCGAACCTCTCCGGGAGGCGCAGATTTCACGACATGGGCGGAAAATCAAGGGGCGCCAAAAATAAAAGGCCCGGGACATAGCCCGGACCTCGATAGTCGTCACTGAAACGAGCAACCAACACACGCAACAACACGCGACTCTTTTGGTACTGGAAAACTCTCTACGCTACGCGTACTCGGCTACGCGAAGCGGACATTGCGGCCCTAGGAGGCCTTGCGCGCCGCCTCGAAAGATTTGGTCATCTGATCCTTGAGCGGCTCGGACGCATCGGTTGCAATCTTCTTGGTGAGTTCCTGAACCTCGGCGGCTTGGCTTGCGAAAACCTCGAACTGGTTTCGAATGAACGCCGACTGGAGTTCCATGATCTCCGCGAAGGTCTTGGCTCCGGCAAGGCTCTTGGCAAAGTCGAAGCCCGAATTCAGATTGCGCTGCGCAATGTCGATCAGCTTGCGGTTAAACGCCGTCGCGCCCTGGCCGGCGGCGTCGAACGAGCGTTCCAGCGCGTCTATGGACTCGTCCAGCGCTTCCTTCCCGCGCTCGTAGGCCTCGCGGGTCTGGTTGACGGTGTTCTCCGCCATGGCCCGCACGCTCTCGGGCACCTGCGCGTCGAATTTCAAAGCTTCGAATTCCTTGGCGGCGGTCTCGAACGACTCCGTCACCTTTTCCAAGGCTTCCATGGGGGTCTGGGGTAGTTTTGAAGTCTGAGCCATCGTGGCACCTCTCCGTTGTTTTCCTCGATTCGCCAGTTGCGAACGAACGCGGATTTAACTCTGAGCCCCCGCTCTTGTTGCGCTGCACTCTATTTTGTGCGCCGCGATATTTCAAGTCCCACTGCCGTCATCAAGGGCTCTTTTTCCAAAGCTGGACGAAAATCTTGCTTTCGGCCTATGTATCGGATCGAATTCGCCTAAATTTAGTGGTTGAGTCGATTAGGCGCCCCAACGGGCGCATTTCGTAGCCGAACAAATTTGCACAACGTTTGCGTGGACGATTTGTTCTCGGAGTCTCTCAGCGGGGCGGATTATGACCGACCTCAGGCTGCAACAGCGGATAGGACATAGCGACCGCGAAGCGCTCGAGCATATTGCGCGCGCCCTCGAGGGCCGTTTGTTGCCTGGCGCCGCCGCTGACGCGTCTTCCACAGTCAACGGCGAGGCAAACGGGCTCGAAACGGCCGGCGCGGGCAAATCCGCCGCGCCGGATTGCCCCGGCCTTGCGCTTGGCCCCGCGGGCGTCGAAAGCCTGATCGAGGCGATGCCCGCCGCGATAGGGATCCTGAAAGGAGACGCGCTGCTCACGCTCAACAGCGCGTTCGCCTATGCTTTCGGCTACCGTTCGCCGGCGGAATTGCTCGAAGCGGGCGGTCTCGACACCGTTCTACCCGGCGGCGCGGCAGATCTTCGCGCGGAGGCTCCGGACGGGCGAATTGCCGACATCGCCGCCCTGACGCGCTCCCGGCGCCGGCTCACGGTAACATTCCTGCTGGCGACACTCGACGACGACGCCGGGCTTCGCCTGCTGCGTCTGATCGATCCATCCGACCGCGAACCAGAGCCGCGAGCACCCGAACCCATGGAGCCTCCTCGTCGCGAGTGCGAGCCACCAGCACCCGAGCCAGTGGACCGTCCACTCCTCGAGTCCGCGCCTCCCGCGCCCGAGCCAGACGTCGAAATGAAGGCCTCGATCCTATCCTTGACGCTCGTGCCACCGGTCACGCCCGTGCCCGCGGCCGGATCGGCGGCGCCGGCAGAACCCGAAGACCGTAATTCGCCGGCGGATCACGAAGCGCCTAAGGACGCTTCTTTGGCGACCCGCGAGGATGGGACCAAGCCTGCGGAACCCCGTCAGAGAGACCGGGAGGCCGCCGCACGGCAGCTCGACTTTCTCGCCAAGGTGAGCCACGAAGTCCGCACGCCGCTGAACTCCATTATCGGCTTCGCCGAGCTGATGCTGCACGAGCGCTTCGGCCCAGTCGGCAATGCGCGCTACAAAGGTTATGCGGAAGACATTCACCAGAGCGGGCTCTACGCGCTCAGCCTCCTCAACGACCTGCTCGACATCTCGAAGATCGAGGCCGGGAAGTTCGAACTCGATTTCACGGCGGTCGACGTGGCCGAGGTGGTGGAGTCGTGCGTCGCGAGCCTTCAGCCGCTCGCCAAACGGACGCGAATCGTGCTGCGGACGTCATTCGCCGACGATCTACCCTTGGTCGTCGCCGACCCGCGGCGCCTGCGGCAGATCATGCTCAACCTCCTGACCAACGCCATCAAGTTCACCAAAGAAGGGGGCCAGGTCATCGCCTCCGGAACGATGGTGGACGGCGACTTGCGTCTTCGGGTTCACGACAGCGGCGTGGGCATGAGCAAAAACGACATCACCTATGCCATGCAGCCCTTCCACCAGCTCGACACCGCGCCGCGGCACCAATCCGGAACCGGGCTCGGCCTGCCGTTGACCAAGGCTTTGACCGACGCCATCCGCGCCCGGCTCGAACTCACCAGCGAGCCCGGCGTCGGCACGTCCGCGGACGTGATCTTCCCGAACGACCGGCTTTCGAGGACCTAGCGACCAAGCGCCGCATGATCGGGTTATGCTTGGGCTGAACTCACATCCGGAGAGTTAGCCTTATTCTGAACAGACCAAATTGGGTTTGAGCTGCTGCCTTTACTGAAGACTGCTTATATTCTTGAACTCTTCTAATTCTATCTTACGAATTAGAAGGCTTCTAAGTTTATTTCCATTTACATAATCTTGTTGACACCCGCCCACCACCCGGGTTTAAGCGAAATATATGTCTCCAGCTCGTGCTGGGGAACGTTCCATTTGTCCGATACCAGGGCCTTGAACCCTGGCCATTGGAGGTTCTTATGCGCTGGACTTTGGCGTGCGCGACGATGCTCGCGGCCCTTATCACCACTTCCGCCGGTTCTCCTGCCCTCGCCGCTGATGCGGGCGAAGTGAATATCTACTCCTATCGTCAGCCCTATCTCATCGACCCGCTGCTCAAAGAGTTCAGCGACGAGACCGGCATCAAAACCAATGTCATCTTCGCGTCGAAGGGGCTGATCGAACGCATTCAGGCCGAGGGGCGTAACAGCCCGGCCGATCTCGTTCTCACGGTCGATATCGGAAATCTCAGCCAAGCCGTCGCCGCGGGCATCACGCAGCCGGTCAAGTCGGAGAAAATCGACGCTTCCATCCCGGCCTCGTATCGCGGCGCCAATGACGAATGGATCGGTCTGACCCGCCGGGCGCGCGTCGTCTATGCATCGAAAGACCGCGTGGCGGAGAACAGCATCACCTATGAGGAGCTGGCCGATCCGAAATGGCGCGGCAAGATTTGCATCCGGTCGGGGCAACATTCCTACAACGTGGCTCTTGTCGCCTCGATGATCGCTCATCTCGGACCGGAGAAGACCGAAGCTTGGCTGCGCGGTGTGAAAGCCAATCTTGCGCGCAAGCCCGCCGGCGACGACCGGCTTCAGGTCAAGGGCGTCTACGCGGGCGAATGCGACCTCGCGGTTGGCAACACGTACTACATGGGCAAGATGCTGACAGACGAAAAGCATCCCGAACAGAAGGAGTGGGCCAACTCCGTCAAGATGCTGTTCCCCAACACCGACGGCCGCGGAACGCATGTAAACGTGTCCGGCGCGGTGCTCGCGAAATACGCGCCCAACAAGGACAATGCGGTCAAGCTGATCGAGTTTCTGGCCTCGGACACGGGTCAGCATATGTATGCCGAGGTGAACCACGAGTACCCGACCAAGGAGGGTGTTCCGTGGTCCAAACTCGTTCAATCGTGGGGAACGTTCAAGGCTGACGAGATTTCGCTCAACGAGATCGCCGATTTACGTAAAGCGGCCAGCGAAATGATCGACAAGGTTGGCTTCGACGACGGGCCGAGCTCATAAGGGGGCAGAGATGGGCTTTCAATCAAGTTTCGCAGGAACGGACGCGCCGCGCGCCGAAGTTCACGCATGTTCCGGACCGGAATGGCTTGTCGGTGTCGGTTTCCGTTGTTGGCTTGCGGGGTACGACACGGGCGACATTACCTGCTGGGAAAACGGCTGGAATACATACAACCGGGTTCTCGGCCCGGCGCGCGCCAAGCGTGCCGTCACCGAACTCGCCTGTTGGGTCCGCTGTCTACGCGCCGCGGCATCCCGCAAGATCGAATACAATGCCTTCGACAGTAAGCGCTTCTGTGCCGACGAATGCATGGCGATGTCGTTGATCGCGGCATCCCAGCATCACCGTTGTCCGGCCATGCAAGCGTGCGCGCTCGCGCTGACGGGATCCGATCTTGTCGATCCCGTCATCGACGCTGCCAACGCCTTTGCCGATGCTCTTCAGGAGGCGGAGTATCGCCTCAACCAAGAGACCGTCGCTGCGTTGGTGGCCTCGGAGGCACGCTCGCGCGGAGGCTCTCTCTCTGCCCGCCGCTGACGAGCCCAAAGGACGGATTCCACCCTCGCAGCCGGAGCGCTTGCGAAGACGGCTCGCCAAGCCATTCGAGAGTGGCAACCTCGCCTGGTCCGCGGGCGCGCTGGTGCTGTCTCTGATCGCGGCTGCGCCGCTCTTTGCGATCGCGGTGATGGCGCTGCATTCCAGTGGCGACACCTGGCCTCATCTCGTCGCGAACGTCTTGCCGGGCGCCGTGCGGCGCACGCTCATCCTGATGGCAGGCGTTGCCGCGATCGCGCTTGCCGTCGGCACGGGCACGGCCTGGCTCGTCACCATGTACCGCTTCCCGGGGCGGCGCTGGTTTCAATGGCTTCTGCTTCTGCCGCTGGCGATGCCCACCTACATCATCGCCTTCTGCTATATCGAGCTCTTCGACTATTCCGGCGAAGTGCAGACGGCCTTGCGCGCCCTGTTCGGTTGGAAGAACGCGCAGGACTATTGGTTCCCGGACATTCGAAGTCTCGGCGGCGCCATTTTCGTCATGGGGGCGGTCCTCTACCCTTACGTCTACATCACGGCGCGGGCGAGCTTCGTGGCCCAGTCAATTTGCGTGATCGAGGCGAGCCGCACGCTGGGCCGCAGCGCATCCGAAACCTTTTGGCAGATCGCTCTGCCACTTGCCCGGCCGGCCCTCGCCGCAGGCACGGCGCTGGCGCTGATGGAAACGCTCAACGACATCGGCGCCGTGGAGTTCTTTGGCGTGCGGACGCTCACGGTCACCGTCTACGACACCTGGCTCGACCGCGGCAGTCTCGCGGGCGCGGCGCAGATTTCCTGTGTAATGCTCTTCTTCGTGCTTGCCATTCTGGGACTCGAACGCGCCCTGCGCCGGGGCAGGCAGTTCCACCACACCACCGGAAAATATCGCGACTTGCCCGAAGAAACGCTCACGGGCCTGAAGGGATTTCTGGCCACGCTGGCCTGCGCCCTTCCCGTTCTGGTGGGATTCGTCTTTCCGACCTATGTCCTGGCGGGCGATGCGATCGCGCATATTTCGTCCGGGCTCACCGAGGAGTTTTGGCTTGCGGCCATGCATAGCCTTGCCCTCGCCCTCGCTGCCGCGTTGCTCGGCGTGGTTTTCGCAATCGTCTTGGCCTATGGCCGGCGGCAGACGCGCTCGCGGCTGATTCATGTCGCGAGTTTCGTGCCAGCCGTCAGCTACGCCATTCCGGGGACGGTGCTCGCCATCGGTCTTCTGATTCCGCTCGCCGGCCTCGACAACACGATCGACGGAGCCGCCCGCTCGCTGTTCGGCGTATCGACCGGCCTCATCTTCTCCGGAACGGCCTTCGCCATCGTGCTGGCCTACACGATCCGCTTTCTCGCTGCCTCGCTCGGTTCGGTGGAGGCAGGCCTCAGCAAGATCTCGCGCAACATCGACGCGGCCGGACGCACCCTCGGTGCATCCGTGACGGAGATGTTGTGGAGCATCCACCTTCCCCTGCTCCGGCCGACGCTCGGCGCGGCCGCGATGATCGTGTTCGTTGATTCCATGAAGGAGCTCCCGGCCACGTTGCTGCTACGCCCCTTCAACTTCGACACGCTGGCCACGCAGGTGTTCACGCTGGCCTCGCTCTATCGCTACGAAGAGGCCGGCCTCTCGGCGTTGACCATCGTCCTGGTGAGTTTGGCGCCGGTGCTCTTTCTCCAGGGCATTATTGCCAACAGCCGACCCGGTTTTTCCGCCTCGCGGACCCGTTCCGCCGCGTCGCAGGCGGAATTGGCGTTGCGAAATTCCTGATAACCCAAGAGAATAGGCTATAGGGTTTGCTTGGATCTGATGCGGCGCACCTCGCGGGGCGCATCGCGTACCGCCCGTTCGCGGGCGGCCGGTCCGCACGACAGAAGCCCGCGCAGCCAGGTAATCGGAAAGGTCGGAATGAGGCCGCGCCAATCTTCGTGGAAATGGCTTCTTGCCGTTCTAACCGCCTTGATCGCGGTAGGCCTTGCGTCCCTGCTCCTCCGGCATGCAAGAACCAATTCCGACTTGCGAGGGCGGGTAGTGTCGTCCTTTTCGGAATGGACCGGCGGCACCGTCACTCTCGCCGAGCCCCTGCTCGTCCGCTATTTCCCGCCGTCTCTCGAGGGAGGCCTCACGGTTGCCAGCGCAACGAAACTGCCGTCGGTTCAATCAATCGCCGCGCCGTCGTTCCGGCTGACCTTGTCTCTGCCCAACCTGCTTCTCGGAAATATCAAATTCAATGCGCTTCGCTTGGACAAACCGGCGCTCACGCTGAAATCAAAAAACAGCACCGAATCGGCCGATGCCATTTTCGGGCGCCTCACGGCATTCCTCGCCGATGCGCCGTTGCAGACCGTGCGTATCCGCGGCGGGAAGGTCGGGCCGCCACAAGGCGCCCCTCTCCTTAGCGCTGTCGATGTCCGGCTGAACACGCGCGGACAGTCCGGCGCCATGGAAACCTACGGATCGTTCAATTTCAACGGCGAGCCAGTCACGTTCTCGTTCGATCGTGGAAAGTTCGTCGAAGACGACGACAAGCGCAGTGCGCCAGTGGCGATCAAGGTCACGTCGGCACCCCTGACCGCGCGCTTTTCCGGAACGATTCATGTGGCCGACACGCTCGAGGGCGAAGGCGACCTCGAGGCGAAGCTTCCCGACATTCGCCGCTTCCTGGGCTGGACGGGCGTGGTTCTCCCCAAGGGCGATAGCTTGAAGGACGCCAGCGCCTCCGGACGTGTCCATTGGGCGGGTGGCACGCTGACGTTCGACGATGGGACGTTCGACTTCGACGGCAACGAGGCAGTGGGCCTCCTTGCCATCACGGCCGGGCCGCGGCCGCGACTCGACGGCACGCTCGCCTTCGAGCAACTGACACTCGATCCCTACCTGCCCGATCTCAAACCCGAAACGCCGAGGAAGCGTCTCTTCGATTGGGTCTTGCTCAAACATCTCGATGCCGACTTGCGCCTCTCGGCTGCCAAGCTGAGCGCGCGCGGTCTGGAGCTCGGCCAAGGCGGCTTCACCATCAACGCCAAGAACGGAAAGATCTCGAACGAGGTCGGCGCGCTCGAACTCTGCGGCGGAGAGGCCGAAGGAAGGCTCGATCTCGATCTTTCGGCACCGCGCAGCGAGGCCTCCCTGTCGGGCACCCTCGCTAACGTTGCGCTGACGAATTGCCTGCAATCTCTTGGGCTGAACGTGCCGGTGAAAGGCTCCGGAACCCTCGATGCGGACATTTCGACAGGCGGCACGACGCGCGAAGAACTCATCCGCGGACTGGCCGGTACGATCAAGGTTTCGGCAGCGGAGGGATCGTTGCCGGTCGATCTTGCGGCTCTCCTGGCAAAATCGGATGCCGAGGCCAGCGGCTGGAGTCAAAATGCAGGAACGGACTATTCCGCCCTCGACGCGGATTGCAGCATCTCGGCCGGACATCTGTGGTGCCAGTCCTTCCATCTGGTGACCGACAAGGGAGCGATCACCGGCGCTGGCGGCCTCGACATCGCGCAGCAGACCCTTGATTGGAACTTCCGGATGGCTGACCCTGTCGCGCCGGCCGACCCTCCGGAACCCGTTTCAAAGAGCCAGCCGCGCATCACGATGAATGGTACGCTCTCAGTTCCTCAGATCGCGAGGACCACCCATCCGGCCCCTCAGGCTGGGGCCTCGACACAGGAGACGCAAGTCAACAGAGGCCCCCGCGTGGACAGCCCATAACGGAAACGACATCGACCGACGATCCCTGCTCGTGCTCAACAACCTCACCACCCTCAGACGTTCGAAGAGCCTCCTTGGCCGGCGCGGCTTCGCCGCGGCCTTGGGGGTGGCCGTGCTGCTGGCGGC
This sequence comes from Hyphomicrobiaceae bacterium, assembly GCA_020637815.1. Classification (GTDB taxonomy): domain Bacteria; phylum Pseudomonadota; class Alphaproteobacteria; order Rhizobiales; family Methyloligellaceae; genus Methyloceanibacter. The sequence continues at coordinate 1,362,467 of JACKJS010000001.1, forward strand.
ACCGTCCGAAGCTCTATCGCAGCAAACATTGAACGTCGCGACCTGGGGCGGGGCCTATGGCCGCGCGCAAGAAGAGGCTCTCTTCGAACCGTTCGCGAAGAAGACCGGCACGGTCGTCGCGACGGAGATCTATGGCGGCGACGCCAAGAAGCTTCAATCGCTCATCGACAATAGCGACACGCCGGTGGACGTTGTCGACGTCTCGGCGGGCGCTCTGGATAAATTGTGTGCAGATGGGCTTCTTGCGCCGATGGACACCGATGAATTGAACGGCGATGGCGACAGCGGAGACGATTTCCTGCCTGGTGCGATTTCGAAATGCGGCGTCGCCAGCATGGCGTGGTCGACGGCAATTGTATTCAGCCGGAAGGCCTTCCGTACGGCCAAGCCGGGATCGATCGCCGCTCTGCTCGATACGGCGAGCTATCCCGGCAAGCGCGCGTTGCCAAACACGCCGCAACGGACGCTCGAACTCGCCCTTCTGGCGGACGGCGTCGCGCCCGGCAGTGTGTATACGGAGCTCGGAACGCCCGAAGGAGCGGACCGGGCCTTCGCCGCGCTCGATAGGATCAAGAACCACGTCCTTCTGTGGGACAACGCGGCGCAGCCTGTCACTTGGATCGTCGATGGGCGCGCCACGATGGCCGCCGGCTATAGTGGCCGTCTGTTTCGCGCCGCGATCGGGGATCGCAATATCGGCATCCTATGGGATGGGCAGATTTACGATCTCGATGCCTGGGCAATTCCTAAGACATCGACGAACAAGACGGAGGCGATGCGCTTCATCCGCTTCGCCACGGAGCCTGCGCAGCTCGCGGCCCAAGCGCAGCTGACCGCTTACGGGCCCATGCGTGCGTCGGCCATTGCAAAAGTGGGTCCACATCCCGTGATCGGCGTCGACATGCAGAGCTTTCTCCCGACTGCGCCGGGCAACTTTCAGCGCGCCTTGAAGTTCGATCAGGCTTGGTGGGATCGCAGCGGCGCATCTCTCACGCAACGCTTCAACGCGTGGGCCAACGAGGTGCGCACTGCTGCGGCCGCGCGCGAAGCAGAGCGCAAAGCCAAGGCGGCGGCTGCCGCCGCCAAGGACGCGCCCGCGAAAGCGGCTCCGTAGAATCGTCGCCACTCGGCACTTGTCCCCAGGGCCCAAAGAAATAGCGGGTACAATCGCAGCGTCCAATTGCGTCGCCCGTCGGCTTCGTGCCATCCTTCCCGACGGAGCGGGTCTTTGGGCAACTGGCCCATTTCCGGACACACTCTACACAGAACGCACCATCCAACGGCGCACCCGGTGCGGATGCGCCGCGTTCCAAGCACTGCCGGGGCGGGGCCGGCAGTGCCCCCTATTTTCCGTCCTTGGTTGTTTCGTTGTGCCGGCATGCACGGCTCAAAGGCGATCGCGTTCGCCACGACCCCGAGCCCGCGAACTAAAATGCCCTGTATAGGCTGAGCGCGAGATAGCCGCTCGGTTCGTCGAGCAGATAGTCGCCGGTGAAACCGCCCGACACGGTTGCCTCGAACGCCTTAAAGTGTGCACGCACGAAGCCGCCGCCGCGGCCGGCGTTGTATTCCCGATTGCCGAGCACCCCGCCCTCGAGCCCGGCGGACAGCACCGGCCCCAAACGATACCCTATGCGCGTGAGTTCCCAGTACTCCTGGAAGGCCGTGCCAAAGGATGCATCCGCCGATAGAAACCAGCGGCCGGTAAGGTCGGCCCATGTCTCGAGCGCGATGCGCAAGCCAAGCGCGGTTCCCTGGACCGAGTTGCCGGGATCGTAGGGCGAGATCTGCTGATCGACGGCCTCGATCCCGGCGAAGGCTTTCACGACGAGCGGACCGCGCCGGATCTGATACCCAGCCTGAACGGAAAGAAACGAGACATCGCCACTGAATTCGGTCGGTACGTAGGAGCCACTCTCGAACAACGTGCCGTCATAGCTATACCGGCCCACTGCTCCCACCGCGCGGACCCGCCAGCCGGACCCGTAAAGTCCCTCGCCGAAGGCGTAGCCACCACCGGCGTACACGCCGGTGTAGTTGTTGGTCGTCTCGACACCGCTGAAGACTTCCCGGCGCGGTTGATCCTCGCCCGCGACCGCTGTCCCCGACAGGCCTGCCACGAGGAGTATCGGCAGGCAGCACGCTCGCCGGCGGCGCTGGACTTGCTCTTTTGCGCACAACCGCATTTTCGCCGGCACCGCCCCGCTCCATGGACATTGGTCCTTGATCGTAACCGGAGCGGCGCGCGGAGCCTGGCAACCCCGATGTGCGGACTCCGCCACTCCGCAACCTCCGGTAAGCGGATGCGTGTTTTGTTCCCCACAAGTTGCCCGAAAAAAGCGGAGTCGGACGATACGATCTGCACCGGCGGAAGCGGAGACGCCCGTATCTACGGCTTGAAGATCAGCAGCAGGTAGGACGCGAACAGGACCAGATGCACGAGCCCCAACAGGATGTTGGTCGGCGCCCCAGAGAAGGTTATGTGGCAGACGAACAAGGTCACAGACAGAAGGATGATTTCGACGCTGTTCAGTCCAAGCTGCAACGGGGTGCCAGTCAGGACGCTGATCGTCAGCATCACCGGTACGGTGAGACCGATCGTGGAGAGCGCGCTGCCGAGGCTGAGATTGACGGCACGCTGGAGCTGGTTGCGCGCCGCGGCTTGGAGCGCGGCCGTCCATTCCGGTGAGAGAATTAGCATCGCGATCACGACGCCCCCGAGAGCGTTCGGCAACCCCAATTGCTCGATGCCGTGGTCGAGCAGTGCCGCGAGCGGCTTCGACAACAAGACCACCGGCATCAACGTCGCGAGCAGAAGAACCCCGTGATAGGGCGCCGAATATATGGGCCCGTGATGATGCGGTGCCGAGCTGGCCGGTTCGGCGACCTCATTCTTCTTTCCCCGACCCGTCGTGGGCTGCTCGAAGAAGTTACGGTGCCGCGTCGTCTGGATGGTGAGAAACGCCGCATACAGCAGTGCCGTCAGCATGCCGAACACGACCGCCTGCTGCGTGTCGAGCGTCGGCCCAGACGTCGAAGCCGTGAAGGTCGGCACGACCAAGGCCAGAAAGGCCAGCGGCGTGATTACGGCAAGATAGGCCAGCGCACCTTGCAGGCTGTATTGCTGCTCCACATAGCGCAGGCCGCCCACCGCCAGAACCGTGCCGACCATACCGTTCAGCACGATCATGAGAATGGCGAACATCGTTTCGCGCGGAAGGGTGGGATTCGGCATGTTGCCGAGCATGACCGTCGCGAGGATCGTGACCTCGATGCTGATGACGGACAGTGTCAGGATTAGCGTACCGTACGGTTCGCCCAAAATCTCCGCGAGCGCGTCAGCGTGGCGCACCACGCCGAATGCGCACCAGATCATGACGCCGAACAACCACACGAACAGAAAGCCGAGCCAAGGCAGATTCGATAGATCCGCCAGCCACGGCTTCCCGACCGTGAAGAAGATCGCCGTGGTGACGACACCGGCGATCAGGCCGATCTCGTCCCGGAGTGTATGGAGCAAGCCATGAGGCTTCGCGGCGTCCGCCGGTTTGGCGGGGGCCGCCGTCTTGCGCGCCGGAGCGGCACTGCCGTGGTCTGTCGGCTTGGTTGTATCCGGCATCGTTCCTCTTGCTCTTCCCGTTCCACCGCTCGGGCCGAGCGCCGGACCCCGTACCCGGGCACACCTAGAACCAGGCCAGCAAGCCTTGCCAATTCCCGTCCGGCCCCACGCCGATTAGCATCGGGGCGCGCGCGCCTGCAAGGACAAGATAGGCGGTGGCGCCCGCCAGCGCATAGTTCTTCAGTCCGGCCGTGAAGTGGCCCATGATGCCGGCATCGGTCAGAGCCCGTAGCGTTTCGCGCGCCTGTTGCGCGCCGTCCCCGGTCAGCGCCGGCGCGATTTGCTGTTCATAGGCCGCGAGCTGGGCGCGCTTGGCGAAATGGATCATCGCGCCGCCGAACAGGAAGACGGTGAGCACGAGCGCTCCAAGCCGCGGGAACACGCCAAGGACGATCGATAGACCGCCAAGCCCCATCATGGCGATCCCGGTATAGGCGAAGAGCCTTGGATGCCACTTGAAAACGAGAGCGGTTTCGGACGTGGTGAAATCCCGTGCTCCTTGGTCTTTGACGGAACCCCAAGCCCCCATCAGGAAAAGCCAGCCGATGGCGAGCCGCAGCAGCAGCGATCCGGCATCTTCCAGAATCATCGTTATCCTTCCTAGTTCATCTCGGATCGACCACGACACAGGCGCCCATCGTAAGACCGTGCGGCAGCCCGGTATCGTCGGCGCCTCACAAGCGCCAGCCTGGATCGCGACCGACATGATAGAAGGCCTCGTAGAGCGCTTCGCCCCAGCCCTCTCGAATTTCCTGCCAATACGGATCGTCTTCCTCAAGCCGTGTGCAGAAGGGGCGTTCCAGCGTGTCGCGCCGGTAAATCATGAGGTCGATCGGCGGGCCCACCGAGGCGTTCGAACGCATGGTGGAATCGAATGAGATCAGCGCGCACTTGGCGGCGTCCTTCACGTTCATGTCCCGCCGTATGATGCGGTCGAGAATGGGCTTGCCGTATTTCACCTCGCCGATCTGGAAGTAGGTCGTATCACCCATGGCCTCGATGAAGTTGCCGGCATCGTAAATCTGAAATAACCGGAGCTTTCCGCCCCGGACCTGCCCCGACAGAATGAACGTTGCCGAAAAGTCCACGTCGTGCTGCTGCAGGTAACCGCCATCGATCTTGTGGACCTCACGCAAGGCCCGGCCGATGACGCGCGCGGCGGCAAACATCGACCCGACCGCATAGAGGTCCCGCTCGGGGTCCTCCGTTTCCAGCCATTCCCCGATCAGACTTATGACGCCTTGGGTAAGCGACAGGTTGCCCGCGGTCAGCAGCGTGAAAAAGCGCTCGCCGGGCTTCTCGAAACTGAACATCTTGCGAAAGGTCGAGACGCGATCAATCCCGGCATTGGTGCGCGTGTCCGAAGCAAGCACCACTCCTTCATCGAGCAAAATGCCCACGCAGTACGTCACCGCCCCACCCTTATTGGCGCTATTGTTGATTTGGAAAACTAACGCTGACTCTCATTGTCTCGTCACCGCCGCCGGCCCGAACGCCCCGTATGGGACTCGCTTCGGAATAGTCGAGACCGATAGCGGTCCGCACATACGACTCATCCGGACAAGCGCGGTTGGTTGGATCGAACCCTACCCAGCCGAGAGAGTCAACGAAGGCCTCCGCCCAAGCATGACTTGCCGCGTGAGCATCGTGGCCGAGACCATGGGTCATGTAACCGCTGACATAGCGGGCCGGAATATCGAGCGTGCGGGCCGCGGCGCAGAAGATGTGGGCGTGGTCCTGGCACACGCCGCTACCCTGCTCCAAAGCCTCGGAGCCGGTGGTGTGCACATGCGTCTCACCGGGCTTGTAGGAGACGGTATCCGCGATGCCGAGCATGATCTCGTGGAGCACTTCGATCCGGTCCCGGTCCGGTGCCCCGTTGAACCGGCTCGCAAAATCCCGCACCGCGTCCGTGGCCACGGTGGCCGGCGTCTCGCGGAGATAGAGCATGAGCGGGAGTTCGGGCGAGGCCACGCCAACGACGCCGCTCGTGTCGCGCGTGCGCACCAGGCCGCTGACCCGGATTTCAAGACGATCGACCGGCTTCACGACCGTAAGCGTGTGGCAGACATTTCCGTACTGGTCGTACCAGACGGCGGCGCTCGCTCCGGGGCAGGTCAGCGCCCAGCTCTCCACGGCCTGCGTCCGGCCCGAAAGAGGCGTCATGCGCAAATATTGCGTCGTGGCGAGAAGCGGCTCCGAATACTCGTACGACGTCGAATGCTCGATGCGGATCAACATGAGCTCAGACAGCCTCCGCCATCATCATCGGGGTCATCAGAAAGTCTTCTTGGATCTGAAAACCGAGCGCATTGTTGCGTTCGATGAAATTCGTCAAATATTCGTGCAACCCCTCCCGGAACACATCGTCAATATTGCCGTAGCAAAGCTGCGCGTGCGTTTGACCGGCGATCCTCCGGCATTCGAGCGGTTTCTTGGCGAGCTCGTCGAGCGTCGCCAGAACGATACCGTAACAATGGTGCAGGGACCGGGGCATGTCTTCCCGCAGGATCAGCAACTCGGCGACCCGCCAAGGGTAGATCGTGTCGTGATAGATCCTGCGATAAGCGCGGAAGGCCCCCACCGAGCGTAGCAGCGCCGCCCACTGGTAGTAGTCCACATAGCCGCCCACCTTCTCCGTATCGGGCAGAAGCACGTGATATTTCACGTCGAGAATGCGAGCGGTGTTGTCCGCGCGCTCGATGAAGGTACCAAGACGCAGGAAGCGGAATCCGTCGTCGTGAAGCATCGTACCGAACACAACGCCGCGGAAAAGATGCGAGCGCTCTTTGACCCAGTCGAAGAAATCGCGGTAACCCCAGCGCCTGACCTCATCGAAATCGAAACTTTGCATTTGTAGCCAGGTCGCGTTCAGGCTCTCCCAAGCTTCGCTGGAGATCGAGGCCCTGCGGGCCCGCGCATTCTCGCGCGCGTTGCGAACGAGAGAGTAGATCGAGCCCGCGTTCTCGGGATCGAGCGCGACGTAGCGGACGAGATTCTCCTGGCTGAGTTCGTCGTAGCGTTCATAGAACGTGCCGTCGCCCGGCGCGATGGACAAGGTTGGCTCGAACTGGGCTTTACGGTCGAGCGATGAGGGCAGCAATGACAGCCGGAAACTCACATCGAGCATGCGGGCGGCGTTCTCGGCGCGCTCCATATTCCGCGCCATCCAGAAGAGATCTTCCGCCGTCCGGCTCAGCATGATCCGCGCTCCAAGACCCAGGTATCCTTCGTGCCGCCCCCTTGGCTCGAATTCACGACCAAGGACTTCTCTCTCAGCGCCACCCGCGTCAGCCCTCCGGGAATGACGGACGTCTCATTGCCCGAAAGCACGAACGGCCTGAGGTCCACATGCCGGGGCACGAGTTCCCCGTTGCACAATGTCGGCGCGGTGGACAGCGTTAGTGTCGGCTGGGCGATGTAGTTGGCTGGATTTTCCAAAACCCGCGCCTTGTAGGCTTCCCGTTCGTCCTTGGTCGAGGCCGGTCCGATCAGCATGCCGTAACCGCCCGATCCCTGAACCTCCTTGATCACCAGGTTCTCCATATTCGCGAGCACGTGCTGGCACTGCTTGGGATCGCGCAGCATGTAGGTCTGGACGTTCTTTAGAATCGCATGCTCGCCGAGATAGAACTCGATCATGCGCGGGACATAGACATACATGGCCTTGTCGTCGGCGACCCCGGTGCCAAGCGCGTTGGCAAGAGCGACGCGCCCGGATCGGATCACGGACAACAGCCCCGGCACCGCCAGCATCGATCCGGGATAGAAGGCCAGCGGATCCATGAAGTCGTCGTCGAGACGGCGGTAGATAACGTCGACGCGGACCGGCCCTTCAGTGGTCCGCATCCACACGAAGCCGTCGCGGACGAACAGATCGACGCCCTCCACGAGCTCGATCCCCATCTGTTCGGCAAGAAAGACGTGCTCGAAATAAGCGCTGTTGTAGCGGCCGGGCGTCAACAGCACGACGACGGGATCGTCGGCACCGCGCGGCGCGACGGCCCGGAGGTTCTCCAAAAGGCGTTCGGGATAGTTCCCGACAGGCGACACGGCTTGGCCGTTAAAGGCGTCGGGGAACAGGCGCATCATGATCTCGCGGTTCTCGAGGAGGTAGGACACGCCGGACGGCGTGCGCACATTGTCCTCCAGCACGAAGAAATCGCGCTCGCCCGTCCGCACGAGATCCACGCCCGCGACATGGGCGTAGACTTTTTTCGGGAGATCGACCCCGCACATCTCAGGCCGGAAGGCCGTGTTCTTGAACACCAGTTCCTGCGGGACAAGCCCGGCCTTGAGAATCTCCTGGTCGTGATAGATGTCGTAGAGAAACATGTTGATCGCCTTCACTCTTTGAAGGCAACCGCGCTCCACCAAGCTCCATTCGGAGTGGTGAAGGATTCTCGGGATCAGATCGAAGGGGATCAACCGCTCCGTGGACCCGCCTTCGCTATAAACCGCGAAGGTGATGCCCAGCCGCCGGAACAGCGCGTCCGCGGCTTCTTGCTTGGTGACCAGCGATTCGATCGAAAGACCGTCAAGGAGCTTGGCAAGCTCCTTGTACGCGGGACGCACGGTTCCATCGGCATCCCGCATCTCATTGAAAAATTTGCGATAATACTTGGCGGCTTCTTGAGGCGTTTCCTCTGCCGTCAGCGTATCCGTGTCTTGCGGCAAACCCGCCCGTCCTCACTCAGCGGCCTCGAACACCCCTTCCTCACGCTAATTTCCGCCCTAATGTCGTCTTTTGAGGCATCATACACAGATGCCGCTCGATTGGGCAATACCGGGCTATGCATTGCAACGGCATCGTCACCCGCGAACGCGATCTTAGCCGGCCGGCTTGGCACTCGCGTCCGCCGATGCCTTCCGGGAGGAACCGGACCGCCGCACAAGCGAATAGAAGATCGGCGTGAAGATCAGCCCGAACGCGGTGACGCCAAGCATTCCGAAGAACACGGCGGTGCCCAACGACTGGCGCATCTCGGAGCCCGCGCCTGTGGCGATGACCAGCGGAACGACGCCGAGAATAAAGGCCAAGGCCGTCATCAGGATGGGACGCAAACGCACCCGCGCCGCATTGACCACCGCCTGGACGAGATCTTGCCCCTCTTCCTCGTTTTGACGCGCGAACTCAACGATCAGAATCGCGTTCTTGGCGGCCAAGGCAATGAGCACCACGAACCCGATCTGTCCGAGAATGTTCACATCCATTCCTCGCAACAGGAGCCCGCTGACAGCCGCGAGCAAACACATGGGCACGATGAGGATGACGGCGAGCGGCAGACCCCAGCTCTCGTACTGCGCGGCGAGCAGAAGGAACACGAACACCACCGCCGCGGCAAAGACGAAGATCGCCGTGTCCCCGGCCTGCTTCTCCTGGAAAGCTAGCTCCGTCCATTGGTACGAATAGCCCTCGGGCAGAACCTCGTTCGCCAGCCGCTCCATGGCCTCCAAGCCGTAACCGCTCGAAAAGCCGGGCATCGTTCCGCCTTGCACAGCGGCGGCGGGGAAGAGGTTGAAGTGCTGGACCCGGTAAGCGCCGGTGATGTCGCGGAACGAGGCCACGGAGCCGAGCGGCACCATCTCGCCATCGACGTTTCGTGCCTTGAGTTGCGAGATGGCGTGCAGATCCTGACGGTACTCCCCGTCGGCCTGCGCCGTCACTCTGTAGGTCCGACCGAGGAAGTTGAAGTCGTTCACGTATTGAGAGCCGAGATAGACCTCAAGCGTCTGGAAGATGTCGTCCGCGTTGACGCCAAGCATTTCGGCGCGCACCCGGTCGATATCCGCGTAGACGCTGGGCGTACGGGTATTGAATGTCGTGAATACCCGCGACAGACCCGGATCCTGGTTTGCCTTTGCGACGAGTTCCTGGGCGACGGCCTCGAGCTGCGGCAGGGGCGAGCCTTTGGTGTCCTGCACTTGCATCTTGAAGCCGCCAGTGGTGCCGATGCCGCGTACGGGAGGCGGTGAGATACTCAGCACGAACGCATCCTTCACGCTCGCGAAGCCTTGATTGAGCGCGCCGGAGATGGCCTCGGCCGTCAAGCCATTCTTCGCACGCTCGTTGAAGGAATCGAGCGGCGTGAACACGACCGCCGCGTTGGACGCCGTCGTGAACGTCGCACCGTCGAGACCGACGATCGGCACGGCATGGGCCACGCCCGGCGTCTCCAGTGCGATCTTCGTCACCTTCAGCGCCACATCGTTGGTCCGCGACAACGACGCGCCCGGCGGCAATTGGATGATATTGATCAGGTAGCCGAGATCCTGATTGGGGATGAAGCCTGTCGGCGCGGCGCGGAACTGGTAGACAGTCAGACCAACGAGCCCCGCGTAGATGGCGAGCATGATGCCGGAGACGCGCAGAAGGCGCCCAGTCAGCGTACCGTATCTCGTCGACACCCAGTCGAAGCCGGTATTGAACCAGCCAAAGGCCCCGTCGAGACCGCGGCCGATGAGGCTCTTTTTCTTGTGCTCGCCATGGGGCTTGAAGAGCAGCGCGCAAAGCGCCGGGCTCAATGTGAGCGAGACCACCAGCGAGATTAGCGTCGCTGTGGCGATGGTCACGGCGAATTGGCGGAAGAACTGGCCGAGAATGCCGCTGAGGAAGACCGTCGGGATGAACACGGCGCACACCACCAGCGTCATGGCGATTAGTGCGGTGCCAACCTCGTCCATGGTCCTATAGGCCGCCTCGCGCGGAGCGAGACCCTCGCGGATGTTTCGTTCGACGTTCTCCACCACCACGATGGCGTCGTCGACCACAATGCCGATCGCGAGCACCAATCCGAATAGGGATAAGTTGTTGAGCGAATAGCCGAGGGCCGAAAGGACGGTGAAGGTTCCCACCAGCGAAATGGGAATGGCGACGATCGGAATGAGCGACGCGCGCCACGTCTGAAGAAAGATGACGATGACGAGCACAACGAGGATCACCGCCTCGAACATCGTATGAATCACGGCTTCGATCGAGTCGGAGATGAAGACCGTCGGATTGTAAACGATGTCGTAGCGCAGCCCATTCGGGAAGGACTTGGACAGTTCCTCCATGGCCGCTTCCACCGCCGCCGCCGTCTCGAGTGCGTTCGACCCAGGCCGCTGGAAAATACCCATTGGGATCGCCACGCGTCCGTCGAGATAGCCATTGCGGTTGTAGTCGGCCGCTCCAAGTTCCACGCGCGCCACGTCTCTCACGCGGACAACGCGTCCCTGCCCTTCCGCCTTGACGATGATATTGCCGAAATCTTCGGGCGAGGTCAGACGGCCTTGGGTTTCGACGTTGAGCTGGAACGCGCCCGGCTGGGGCACCGGCGGCTGATTGATCACGCCGGCGGCGACCTGCACGTTCTGGCCGCGCAGTGCGTTGAGCACATCCCCCGCGGTGAGGTTGCGGCTCGCCAGCTTGTCCGGATCAAGCCAGACACGCATCGAATAGTCGCGTGCCCCGAAGATGGTGACGTTGCCGACGCCATCGACGCGGGAAAGCACGTCCTTCACATGCAACGTCGCGTAGTTCGAGATGTAGAGAAGATCGCGCGTGTCGTCCGGCGAACTCAAATGAATGACCATCATCAGGTCCGGCGACTGCTTCACGACTTGAACGCCGAGGGAGCGCACCTCTTCGGGCAGTCGTGGCGTCGCAATCGCCACGCGGTTCTGAACGAGGACCTGGGCCGTGTCGAGATTCGTGCCGAGCTTGAACGTCACCGTAAGCGACATCGAACCGTCGCCGGTCGACTGAGACGTCATGTAGATCATGTCGTCGACGCCGTTGACTTCCTGCTCGATCGGCGTCGCCACCGTATTCGCGACGATCTCCGCGGACGCGCCGGGGTATTGCGCCGTCACTTGGATCGAGGGCGGAGCGATATCAGGATATTGGGCGATCGGCAGGCTGAAATAGGCGACAGCACCGACAAGCGTGATGATGATCGAGATGACGGCGGCGAAGATCGGCCGATCGATGAAAAAGTGCGAAAGCTTCATTTTTGTTCGGCGGTCTCTTTGCCTCGATGTCCGATTTCGCCCGGCTCCGGCGTGACCTTCTGGCCGGGGCGCGCTCTCAGAAGTCCATTGATGATGACGTCGTCTTCAGGCGTGATCCCGGTACGAACGATGCGCAAACCGTCCTCGGTCACCGCTCCGAGTTCGACGGGTTTCGGAACCACGGTTCCGTCCTTCGTCACGGTGAAGAGCAGCTTTGTCGACTGATCCGTGACCACGGCCGCGTCTGGCACGAGCATGGTCGGCCTTTCCTGGGACATCGGGACGCGCACCCGGCCGAACTGTCCTGGCGTGATGAACAATTCCGGATTGGGGAAAGAGGCTCTGACCCGGATCGTGCCCGACGTGCGATTGAATTGGTTGTCGACGAAATCGATCGTGCCTTTGAGCGGCCAGTTCTTCTCGTCCATGAGTTGGCCCTGCACGGCGACGCCACCGGAGCGCGCCGATTCCACTTCACCCTTTTGGATCAGCCGCTTGTAGGTCATGGCGTCGCCCTCGCTGACATTGAAGGTCAGCCAAATCGGATCGAGAGAGACGATGGTGGTCAGCAAGGTCGTTCCGCCGGTTCCACCGATCACAAGGTTGCCGATGCTGACCTCGTGACGTCCGACCCGCCCAGAGACCGGTGCCAGAACCCGCGTATAATCGAGATTGAGCTGCGCTTCCTCCACGGCGGCGCGGGCTCTGTCCCGCGCGGCGGTCGCATTCTTCACTTCCGCGGCACGTTCGTCGAAAGCCTGCTCCGACGCGAAGTCCTTCTTGCGCAGTTCCGCCGTGCGTTCCAACTGCACCTTGGCAAGATCGAGTTCTGCTTCGGCCTGAGCCAATTGAGCCTTGGCCGAATCGAGCGCAATCTCGAACGGGCGCGGTTCGATAACGAAAAGTAGGTCTCCCTTCTCCACCAATTCGCCGTCGTTGAAATGAACCGACTCTAGATAGCCGCTCACACGCGCCCGGATCTCGACCGCATCCGGCGCTTCGAATTGGCCGGTGAAGTCGCTCCACTCGCGCAGTTTTTCGATGAGCGGCTTGGAGACCGTGACGGGCGGCGCCGGAGGCGGCGCGGCCTGCGTGGTAGCCTGTTGGGCTTCTTGCGGCGCGGCCATATAGCGGTAGGCGATGGCGGCAGCGGCAAGTACGGCCAGCGTAATCAACAAGATCCGCCCGCCGCGCCGCGACGGCGACGGCGTTTGCACGTCCTTCGACGCACTGTTCGATTCCGGCTCACCCGAGGCCGGCTGGGTACGTTCCTTGGGCTCGGCTGCCCCGTGCTTGGCGCTTTCGTTTCTCTGCTGCATTCTGAAATCTCGGGAGGCTGGCTTCCGGAGTTCGCGAGTCCGGCCGGACTCGCAAACTTCACCATGGACGAAGCACTTTATCTCATCCGGGAGCACTAACACATAGACCGAAAGTGCGCGACCCCATGGCACAGCAACGAAAAAGCCAAATATTTGAAAGAGCTTAGGGTGATTTCACACCAATTTGACCACCCTTGCCCGCAAAGGGCCTCATTTGACCGGCGAGGCGCACTCTCATGGATGCCGCCGATGCCTTGGCGCCGCGCTGGATATCTCACCGTTCTCACTTGCCTTGTCCTTTCCGGCTGTGGCGATCAGGCAACCCTGCCGGTCGAAGCCGGTACCGGACCGAACCCGCAACTGCCCGCGCCGGTCGAGACGCTATTGCCCACCGTCGTCGTCGCTGAAGCCACTGGGTGGCCGGATGGCGAAATCCCAAGGGCGGCCGAAGGTCTCGCGGTCAATGCATTCGCATCCGGTCTCGATCATCCGAGGATGCTCTACGTCTTGCCCAATGGGGACGTCCTCGTTGCGGAGACTGCGGCTCCGCCGCAACCTGGCTTGACGGACAGCCTCATGGGCTGGGCCATGAAGCTCGGCATGTGGTGGGCGGGCGCCGGCGTCGCGAGTCCCAACCGAATCACACTTCTGAGGGACGCGGACGGCGACGGCGTGGCGGAGACCCGCACGCCATTCATCACGGGTCTCAATTCGCCCTACGGCATGGCGCTGATCGGCACCGACTTCTACGTCGCCAATACCGATGGAATCGTCCGGTATCCTTACACGGACGGCATCACCGAGATCACCGCGAAGGGCGAGCGCATCGCCGCGCTTCCAGCCGGCCCAGTCAATATTCACTGGGTCAAGAATATTCTGCCGGGCCCGGACGGCGCGAAGCTCTATGTCTCGGTCGGTTCGACCAGCAATATCGGCGAGCGCGGATTCGAAAGCGAAGAGGGCCGTGCCGCCATTCACGAGATCGACTTGTCCAGCGGAAGCTCACGCATCTTCGCGTCGGGCTTGCGCAACCCAGTCGGTCTCGCGTTCAACCCCGATAGCGGCGCACTCTGGACGACTGTCAACGAACGGGACGAACTCGGTAGCGACCTCGTTCCCGACTACATGACCTCGGTGCGGGAGAATGGATTTTACGGTTGGCCCTATAGCTATTACGGCGAACACGTGGATACCCGCGTGACACCGCAACGGCCGGATCTGGTGAAGGCGGCGATCGTGCCAGACTACGCGCTCGGGCCGCACACGGCTTCGCTCGGTCTCGTCTTCTATGAAGGTGCTTTGTTTCCGGAGCGGTATCGCGGCGGCGCGTTCATCGGCCAGCATGGTTCCTGGAACCGCAATCCACCGAGCGGTTACAAAGTTGTCTTCGTTCCCTTCGAAAATGGGATGCCGTCGGGACAGCCGGAAGACATCCTGACCGGCTTCCTCAGCGAGGACGGCAAAGCCCTTGGGCGGCCCGTCGGCGTGGCCGAGGACCGGACTGGGGCGCTTCTCGTGGCCGACGATGTGGGCAATACGGTTTGGCGCGTGGCGCCAGCGGCGCAATCGCAATGAACTTTCACGACGCCGCGGGATGCGGCACGAACGAACCGAGGAGATCTGCGTGACGAAATCCATTCTCTGCTTCGGCGACTCCATCACCTGGGGCTACAACCCCAAGGACGGGACGCGGTTCGCGCCGGAGGACCGCTGGCCGCGTGCACTCGAAGCCGCGCTTCAGGGCCGCGCCCGGGTGATCGAGGAAGGCCTGAATGCCAGAACCGTCGCCACGGACGATCCGGCGCGACCCTTCCGCAACGGCCTCTCGATGCTGCCTCCGCTTCTTGAATCGCACGCGCCATTGGACGTCGTGGTAACGATGCTGGGGACGAACGACAGCGCGCCCTGCTACGGCCTCACAGCGGGGCGTATCGCCATCAGCAGCATGGCGATGGTCCGTGCGATCCTCGCGAGCCAGTCGGGACCCGACGGCGGCCCACCGAAAATGGTCTTGATGGCGCCGCCGACTCTTGGGTCGCTCAATCCAGAGATGGCACTGATGTATTCCGGTGGACAAGGGACGTCGCGAGGCCTCTCCGCCGCCTACCGGACCGTCGCCAACCGGTTCGGGATCGGTTTTTTCGATGCGGGCGACGTCGTGCGGGTCAGCGCCGACGACGGCGTGCATCTGGACACCGAGGATCAGCGTGCGCTCGGCGTCGCGGTCGGCAAAGTCGTGGAAGCAATGCTGTAAAACGACGACCGCGCGGTCCCGGCGGCAAGGGAGACAGAGCAATGCCGGAGAGCGGCACAGGCGATGACGAGAGCACGTTCACTGTCTTCCGTGACGGGTTCCGGACGGTTCTCGGGAAATCCTTTCGGCGACCGGTCCTGATCGAAACGAACGCTCATGAGGGTCCCGTCTATGCGCGCGCCGAGCACGCGCTCTATTTCACGACGGTGCCCGAACCCGGCCCCAAGAATATCGCGATCATGCGCCTTCCTCTTGCGGGCGACACCTTTCCCTTCACGGCCGGGCCGCTCGAAGTGGTGCGTCAGCCGTCGAACATGGCCAATGGAATGTGCCTCGATCGCAAGGGACGGCTCGTGATCTGCGAGCAAGGTACAACGACCGAACACGCGCGGATCGCCCGCATGGATCTCAAAACCCGCCAGATCGAGTCGGTGGCTGACCGATGGCGGGGCCTTCCCTTCAACTCACCGAACGATGTGGTCGTGAAGTCGGACGGAACCGTGTGGTTCACCGATCCGGACTATGGCGCGATCCAAGGCTTCAAGCCGAAGCCCGAAAGCGGCGTCTTCGTCTACCGCCACGATCCGGCGACCGGCGAAACCGCCGTGGTGGCGGACTCGTTCAACAAGCCGAACGGCCTCGCCTTCTCTCCCGACGAGGGTGTGCTTTACGTGACAGACACGGGCGCGAATCAGGCGCCGGGAACCTATTTTCCGAACCTACCGCATCACATCCGCGCATTCGACGTGCATAACGGCCGGCATCTTCAGGGAGATAGACTGTTCGCCGTCGTCAGTCCCGGGTGTCCCGACGGACTCAAGTTGGACACCAAAGGGCGGGTCTATACGTCTTCGGCGACGGGCGTTCAGGTCTTCTCGCCGGACGGCGACCTGCTCGGCGAGATCGCCGCGCCGGGCGTCGCCAATTTCACCTTCGGCGGACCCAAGAACGACGTTCTGTTCATTCTCGGCGACACGAAAATTTGGCAAGCGAAGCTGAAGGCGAAGGGCGCCGCACGTCCAACCGCGGGAGGCTAGCGCCGGGTCAGCGTGAACTCGCCGTCGCCTCTCGAGCTCGTAAAGGTCACGGTCTGTGTTTCGCCGTCGCCGTCTATGACGACGCGAACGCGGCCGGTCACGTCGTATTGGGTCAAATTGAATTCACCGGTATAGACGCCCGGACGGACTTCCAGGAGTTGCCCGGTCTGGCTCATCTTTTTCGACGTGGACGCGCACAGGGCCTCGACACCGTAAACCTTGGCGCTTTCCTGCCTGTAGCTCACCCGGCAACGGACCTTCTCCGTCGGTCCTTGCACGTCCGTGACCGTGCCTTCGCCGCTCCAATCTCCTGCGAGCGCAGTGGCCGAAGCGGCGTTTCCGGGGACAATGGCCGCGAACGGCGCAAGGAACGCGAACCCCAACAGAGCGCGGATGGGGAAACGCCCCGAACCTCGCGTTGGCTGCACCGATACCAAGCGGCCGCTACGGCTCATCTTCGCTTGCATGAAAATCCTCCACAGAGTGCCCAAGGCATGATGGAGCGGGGCTTGATCCGCCATCACTGCCGCGATTCCCCCTTCTTTACCGGACCACCTTCCAGAATTGCAATCGTTGCAGGCAGGATTAGCAGGTTCGCCAACAGGGCCGTGGCCAGAAGTAGGATCGCGACTTCGCCGAAAAGACGCAGATTGGGCAGCTGACTCAAGAGGGTTGCGGCAAATCCGGAGATGAGGACGATCGTCCCCACCGCCAAAACCGGACCGATCGTCGCGATCGTTTCATCGAGTGCGGTGACGACGTCCCGGCCATGGGTTCGCATCAGGCCGTAATAATTCAGAATATGGATCGTGTTGTCGACGGCGATACCGAAGCCGATCGTAAACGCGACCACGCTGGTGAATTGCAGCCCGAGTCCCGTAAGGTAGAGCACACTGCCGACGACCACGATGGGCAGGAGGTTGGGCAGGATGCAGTAGAGGCCCGCGCGCACAGACCGGAAGACCACCCCGACCAGGATGATATTGAGGGCGATCGCCAATAAGAGACTTCGGTTCAGTTGCGCGATCATCTCGTAGCTGGCCTTCGCGGATAGAGCCGATAGGCCCGTGACGGTGAACGTCACATCGGGATTTGCAGCTCGCAGCCCGTCGAGCTTCTTCTCCGCCTCCTTCACGACGGGTAGAAGTTCGGCGGCATCGACCCCTGGGAAGTAGCCCGTGACGAGCGTGGAATCGTGGTCGAAGGAAACGATGCGCGAGACCAACGGCGACTTGGATTCCCGCAACAGACTGAAGAACTTGTCTCGCGTCATCGAGCCGGCTACTGCCCAGTCTTGGAGGCTCGCCAGGGACGTCACGCTACGTATAAACGGCAGCCCAGCGACGATCCGGTCGACCTTCCTCACCAGTTCGACATTTTCGGGCGAATCGATTTGCGTGCCGGACGGCCATTGGATGTGGACGAGCAGCGTCTCCGTTCCGGCGAGATGCTCGTCGATGGCATTCATGGTGAGGTGCGCCGGGCTACGCTCCGGCAGGTACTCCCGGTACTGATAGCGCGGGTTGATCGCGATGTAGAGCGCGCCGGCGACGAGCGTTAGGAGCAGGCCGCTTATCAGGACCTTTCGCGGATGAGCCATCGTGAAGCGGCCCATCTTTTGGCAGCAGGTCCCGGCGGTACCGAATGCAAAGTCGACATTACGGCCGAGATTCCGTTTCGAGTGGACGCGCGAAAGGAGCACATAGGCCAAGGACGGCACGACGATGATTGTCACGAGATAGGCGATTGCGGTTCCGATCGCGGCGGTCAACCCAAAGCCCGCCACCAGCCTGAGCGGAACGAGCGTCAACGAAAACAGCGCGATCGCCGTCGTCATCGACGCAAGAACGCATGCCGGACCGATCTCGCGAATGGACCTTTCGATCGCATCGTGGACGGTCGCGCCATGCCCCAGCTCGCGCCTCATCTTGAAAAGCAGGTGCAAGGAGCTTGCGACGACGAGGACAATCACCAGCGCCGGCACGACGCCGGTCATGACATCGACCTCGGTACCCCGCAACGCCGTCGTTCCGCTCAGCCATATCACCGCGATGATCGAGGGGAGCGCCGCGATGCAGACATAGATCGGTCTGTGGAAGAACAGCCAGGAGATCAGCAGGACGATAAAAAAGCCAACGAGAATGAAGGTCAGCTGGTCCTGCATGAGCGTCGACACGATCTCGAGGCGCAAGAACGAAATGCCCGAATATTGAACCTTCAGGTCCGTTCCCTTGAGCATTTTCTCCGTGACGCTCCGGAGCTCGTTGGCCACGACCTTCAGATCGTCGATATCCGGTTGCGGTTCCATGGCGATGACGATGAGCGTCGTCGTCGTGTCCGGCGAGAGCAGCTTACCCGAGGCGAGCGGGTGGTGCAGAATCGCCTCGCGGACCGTGGGCAGGTCCGTCTGCGTAAGCTTCAGCGGAAAGAGGGGCTCGGCACCGCCTTCGGCGTCGGGCGGATAGCGTGCCGAGAACATCGAGACGACGTCCCTGACGCCGTCCACGAAGCTCAGCTCAAGGTGGAGGTCGCGCAGGCGCTCGAGATTTTTGACCGTGAACAGATCGTCGGCATGGATCAGCAGCAGGACGTCCTGCCCGCTGTCGGGATATTGCTCTTCGACCAGCTGGAACCTGGCGTAATCGGCAGTTCCCGAACGGAAGATCTCGCGGACATCGCTGGAGAAACCGACCTTGGTCGAGGCATAGGCGAGCGGGATCGTAAGTAAGGCGACAAGCAGAAGCGTGGCGCGTGGAAAGCGCAGCGCGATCAAGCCGATCTTCTCGAGCCCAAAACCCGCGGTCATCCGGCGCGGAGTCTCCCTGGCCTCGAAATGGGCTGTATCGCCGACATCGCACTTTCCCCCACTATGGCCACCCTAGCCGGCAGCCCGCGCGAATCCGAGGATCGCGCGCCCCATCGAGCCATTAGAGCACGAGCGAGGGTGCGATGCCCAGGGGCCGATTTGGACAATGGGGCCGATTTGGACAACTGAAACGCCGACTTAGCATCGAATAGCGTTAGGTTGATCTCCCTTGAGCGCGAATTGAGACGTAAGAGAGGCCTTGAGGCGAGATTTAAGGCAGTTTCGGCTCCAGGCCCGGCGCCGCGGCCCAGAGAGGTTCATCCGTGAAGTCCCGAGGTGTGCAACCATGAGCCATTACATCCTGCCGCATTCGGACCCGCTCGAAGACGACCGTCTCGCGCTGATGTCGAAGATGCTCGACCCTCATATGCGTTTTCGGCTGTCGCAACTGGGCCTCGGCGAGGGCTGGCGATGCCTCGAAGTGGGCGCGGGCAACGGCACGATCTCGCAATGGCTCGCGGACCAGGTCGGCCCCACGGGACACGTCACCGCGACCGATATCGATACGGCCTTTCTCGGCAAGCTCGCGCGGGACAACCTCGAGGTGCGACAGATCGACGTCACCAAGGATCCTCTGGGGAAGGACTACGACCTCGTCTGCGCTCGGGCGCTTCTTCATCACATTCCCGACCGCCTCGACGTGGTCGCGCGGCTCGCGGCCGCGGTC
This sequence comes from Hyphomicrobiaceae bacterium, assembly GCA_020637815.1. Taxonomy (GTDB): domain Bacteria; phylum Pseudomonadota; class Alphaproteobacteria; order Rhizobiales; family Methyloligellaceae; genus Methyloceanibacter. The sequence continues at coordinate 1,382,221 of JACKJS010000001.1, forward strand.
AAACCGGGCGGCTTTATCCTGCTCGAGGAACCGGACTTCCACCCTGTGGAGGACACCGACAGCCCGGCGGTCCGCGATTTCTGGCGCGGCTTCATCGCCTGGGCCGCCAATTGCGGGATCGACTACTTTATCGGCCGCAGGCTCGCGCCGGTCCTGAGCAAGTCCGGCATGACCGATATCGGCGTCCACGGCGAGACGATCCTGTTTCAGGGCGGCTCGCTATGCGCCCGGTATTGGACGCTGACCTTCGAGGAACTGCGCGAGCCGATCCTTGCCTCGGGCCTGATTACGCCAACGCTCTGGAACGAGACGCTGGCCCTGTTCGGCAATGCCGAATTTTGGACCTGGCAGAACAGCTTCGTCGCGACCAGCGCGCGCAAGCCTGACGCTGATGGTGCTGCCGCCTAGGTCTCTCAGTTGCAGCCAAAACGACGCCCCGGCGCCTGAAAAATAATCTTATTTAAATCCGAGGCTTACCGTGCACGCGCATGCTCTGGCGTTTGAGTCCGTGGCAAGCGCCATCGGCAGACGTGTCCGGATGGCGGACCGGCGAAGACTTCGGAAAGCAGGCGCCGCGCGCGGTTATTGCGCGATGGCGCTCCGGACGCGGCCGGCCCGATATTCCTCCAATTCCGCCGCTGTGAGCTTGTGCTCTGTGATGTTGACGGTGACTTTTTCTATGTCTCCCGTGAACTTGAACGGCACCTCGTAGTCCTCGCTCACAGGCGTGCCGGTGTCCTCGCCGACGTCGAGCGTCTCGTCGAGCGACATGCGGTAGGCGATGGTTTGGTCCAAGCGGCCGCTCGCGACCTTCTCGCCGTCCACGGTGAGCGTCGCTTCTCCGCCTTTGCCGACGCCGCCGCCGTCATAGTTGAAGTCGACCGTGATGACGTGGCGGCCCGGCGGGACCTTTTCCTCGCCCGCGACCGTGTACCGCTCGACGCCCGCCAGGTTGTAGTGGAACACGGGTTTGCCCTCGAGCAGGTAGAGCCCGAGCCCCGAGAAGCGTCCGCCTTGGGTCAGGATCAGGCCTTCGGCGCCCTCGTCGGGAATGTCCACCACGGCGCTGATACCGAAGGACTTGTTCTTGAAGTCCGGCGCGCTGCCCTCGGGAATGCGGGTCATGCCGTCGTAATAAGTGAATTCGCTGAGCCCGCGGATATTGCTCGGCCGGTTGTTCACGTCGAGACGCTCGACCTTGGTGTTGTCGAGCGGCAGCACGTTGTACTTCACCGCCTCGATATAGAAGAGCCGCTGCAAGTCGCGCAGCTTCTCGGGGTTCTCCTTGGCCAGATCGTGGGCTTGGCTGAAATCCTCGTCGACATTGTAAAGCTCCCATTTGAAGCCGTCGATCGGGTCGACATATTCGACGACGCTGGCCCATGGCGGCGCGACCGGCGTCGTAGCCGCGACCCAGCCGTCGTGATAGAGCGCGCGGTTGGCGAACATCTCGAAATACTGCGTCTTATGTTGCGACGGCGCCTTCGCGTCGTCGAAGGCATACATCATGCTCACGCCTTCGACCGGCTCCTGCTGAATCCCGTAAACCGAGAACGGGGCCGGGATGCCTGTGGCCTCGAGCACCGTCGGCATGATGTCGATGACGTGCGCGAATTGCGGACGGATCTCGCCGCGCGCCTTGATCTTCTTCGGCCATGAGATGGCCATGCCGTTGCGGGTGCCGCCGAAATGCGAAGCGACCTGCTTGGTCCACTGGAACGGCGTGTCCATCGCATGGGCCCAGCCGATCGGATAGTGATTGAAGGTCATCGGGCCGCCGAGCTCGTCCATCCGGGCGAGAACCTCTGAGAAGGGCTCCTTCAGATTGTTGAAGAACGTCATCTCGTTGAGGAGGCCCTGGCGGCTGCCTTCGGCGGAGGCGCCGTTGTCGCCCTGAATGTAGATGACGAGCGTGTTGTCGAGCTCGCCCAACTCCTCGATGGCGTCGATGACGCGACCCATCTGGTGGTCGGCATGGGCCAGCGCGCCGGCATAGACCTCCATCATATGGGCGAAGACTTTCTTCTCGTCGTCGTTGAGCGAGTCCCAAGCATCGATCCCTTCTGATCGCGTGGTGAGCTGGGTGTTCTGCGGGACGATGCCCATCTCCTTCTGCTTGGCCAGCGTCATCTCACGCTGCTTGTCCCATCCTAGGTCGAACTTGCCCTTGAACTTCTCGATCCATTCCTTCGGCGCGTGGTGCGGCGCATGAGCGGTGCCCGGCGCGTAATAGGCGAAGAAGGGCTTCTTCGGTGCGACGGCGTGCTGCATGCGTATCCAGGCGATGGCCTTGTTGGCCATGTCCTCGTCGAAATTGTAATTGGGATCGTCGTGGGGCGGCTCGATGGGCCGTGTGTTCTCGACGAGCGCCGGCGCCCATTGATTGGTGTCGCCGCCGACGAAGCCGTAGAAATATTCAAAGCCGAGCCCGACGGGCCACAGACTGAACGGACCGGCTTGGCTGGTCTGCCAGTCCGGCACGTTGTGGTTCTTGCCGAACCAGGCGGTGTTGTATCCGTTGAGCTTGAGGATATCGCCGAGCCCGCGCTTGGACTGCGGTTCTAGCGTGTTGTAGCCGGGAAACCCGACGCCCGCCTCCATGATGACGCCGGTCGCGGCACTGTGATGGTTGCGGCCGGTCAGCAGCGCGGCGCGGGTCGGCGAGCACAGTGCCGTGGTGTGGAAGGCGTTGAAGCGCACGCCGGCATTGGCGATGCGGTCCATGGTCGGGGTGGGGATCGGACCGCCGAATGTGCTGCTCGCGCCGAAGCCGACGTCATCGGTCAGGATGATGAGAATATTGGGTGCGCCTTCCGGCGCCTCCACGGGTTTCGGAAAATCCTTCACCGAGTCCGCGGGCGTCAACCCGATCGTGCCTTTGAAGGGCGGATCTGGCATTGGCAGGACCCTGCGGTCGATGTCTTGTGCCGAAGCAATCGAAGCCGACAGGAGAAGCGCCGCGGCGGCGGCGAATACTGTGCACGTCCTCATCACGAAACCTCCTCAACCGAAACGCTACTCAGACAGGTGTCTCCCTCAGCTCTTCAAGTCGATGACCACCTTTCCGATCTCACCGTCGAACTTGAACGGGGGCTTGTAGTCGAATGTGACCGGCTGGCCGCTGTCCTGCCCGATATCGAAGGGGTGGACGCCGAACCGCGCCGCAACGGTGGCGGGGATGTCGCCTTGCGCCACTTGTGCGCTGTCGACCTTGATGGTGACCTTGCCGCCCTTGCCCTCGCCGCCGCCCGCATAGTCGCAGGCGAGCTGGTCGAGCCGCGGGGGCGGGATCAGTCCGCCGAATGTCGACGGCTGGCCGAAGCCGACGTCGTCGAGCAGGATGACCACGATGTTGGGCGCGCCTTGCGGCGGCGACGGAACCTTCGGCCAGTCTTCCCCACTCTCCTTATAGGTTTTTCCAATCTTTCCTTCGAACGCCGGTAGAGGGATCGGCAATTGGGTGCGGTCGAACACGTCGCCCGAAGGCGCAGGATTCTCGGCAAAAACGCTTGGTGAACCGCATAGCCAAAGGCCGACTGCGAGCGCCGCAATGAAAGCTGGAAGTCGCATCGGGGAACCTCGCAAAACCAAACTTCGATGACGTTGGCGGTGAGGCGCGAGCAAGCTATGCGTGGCGCAACTATATCATAAGACCTCGCGAGTCTAAGTCCCCATAGATACCGGCAAGACAGACTACAGCGCTCTTCCAATCCGGAAGGGAGGCCTCCGGTTCGTGCCGGTTGGCAGGCGTTCCGTATACTGACATTGATGGCCGCGATGCTCCCCCAATTGCCGCGCGCGGATGTCCTTCATGTCTTCACGCACCGGCGGTTCGGCAACTTGCGAACCCAGTGACTTCTTGTTTTCGGCTTCGCGGCGGCTGCCGCATCTGCGGCGAAGACCGAGGCTCCCGCCGCCGAGAGTCCGCCAGCTCCCGCGCCGGCCGGAGCACCAGCGGCCGCTCCAACCACCAATCCGCCGCCCAAGGAAAAACCCGCGGCGAAGGCTGTGACCGATACTCCATCCAAGGACGAACAAGCCTGCCTCAAGGCCGTTGCGGCCGCGACGAACAACGCAGTGATGACGCTCGGTGTCGGACCGTCCGAGGCCAATACGATCGTGACGGCCGGCGTTGGGCCCAATAAGGCGCCATGGAAGTTTTACGCCAAAGACGGTATCGTCGATGAGGTCATGTCGATGACCGACGAAGGAAACCTATAGGCTTCACACTCATCGCGAACTTTAGGGACCGCCCAGGACCTTCCTGGGCGGCAGGTACTATGGAAAGACGGCAAAACAGAAAGATTGTTCGAATGCCTCATCACTCGAAAATCCTAATTGCGCTTGCAGCGCTCGGCATGGCCGCATCCGCCGGTCCATCGACGGCGTGGGCGCAGGCGGGCACAATCACCAAGGAAATGCAGAACAACTGCGTCAACGACTACAAGAAGTTCTGCGGGCAATACGGACTCCAGTCCTCGGCGCTCAATCTTTGCATGCGCAAGGCGGGTCCAAGCCTGTCTCCAGCCTGCGTCAAGGCTCTCGTCCGCGCAGGGAAGATTTCGCAAGCCGAAGTGGATCGCGTTAAAGCGCAAATGGGCCGTTAGAGGATAGCAATCATGAAAAAACTCAGCTTCATTGTCCTTGCTGTCCTCGGACTTTCGTGCGGACCAGCATTCGCCGCCGACGATTGCAGCAAAATCATCGCGACGGGCCATCCGGCATATCCTGTGATTGCCTTCAAGGACGGCGACCGTATCGCCGGCGCGGCGCCCACTCTTGTCGCGGCTATCGCGAAGAAGCTCAACGTTCCGTTGGAATCGAGAGCCATGGGATCGTGGGAAGAGGCGCAACAGGCGGCGCGCGCTGGAACAGCCGATATGATCTTCGGCATTTATTACAACGACGAACGCGCAAGCTATCTCGATTACGTCCAGCCGGCCTTCATGTACGACGACGTGGCCGTCTTTGTAGTCAAGGGGAAGGAGTTTCCCTTCAAAGAAAAGCAGGACTTGATCGGAAAGAAGGGCGTGACGAACGAAGGCGAAAGCTATGGCAACGAGTTCGACGCTTTCATGAAAGACAAGCTTCAGGTCACCCGTACCAAGGGGATCGAAGCGGCTTTCGAAGAACTCCTGTCGGGGAAAGCTGACTATCTCATCGCCGGATATCATCCCGGTCTCGCCGGTGCCGCCAAGGCAGGGCTCAAGGACAAGATTGTTCCACTCGACCAAGCGTTGCTCACGGCGGAGATGTTCGCCGCCTTCTCGAAGAAGTCGCCGTGCCGTTCTCTGGCTCCGGAGTTCGGCCAAGGCATCACGGATCTGACCACCGACGGAAGCTTCGACAAGATGTTGGACGATGCGACGGCGGCGTGGGACAAGGCACAAGCCAGCAAGTGAGGCGATAGAGCCCACTTTCGCACGAGGCGGACACGTAAACAGCCGCTGGAGGTGTCTGCATGCAAGGTGCATAGCAGACACCTCGAATGCGATGTGGCGTGACCGCCGCGAGCTCTACCGCTCCCGCGGACTGTCATTGCATCCCGCGCAGCACCGAGCTGGTGAAGTGGGAACCCTGATCCGGGTGGATCAGCACCCTTTGCTTTGGCTTCCGCCTCCACACCGCCATCTGTAATGCCTGCAGGACTGCGTCCGTCCTCTGACGGCTCTGCATCGATCAGCCGACGACGCGGCGGGGGTTGAGATCAATCACGACCGCCAGATAGGCAAACGCTTCCAGCGTCCGGACATAGGTGACGTCCGCTATTCGGCACTTTCCGCAGCTAGGTTCTCCGGTGAGTGAAGAATCCAGCGCGAGGGTTAGAGATGGGCACCGGCCTCCTTCGAATGGATAAGGGTGAATAAGCTAACGTGTGCCGTTACGCTCGGCTCGGATGCGTCTGATAGTCCGCCCAAACCGGAGAGGCGCCCAGTCTAGGCCAGGCGCCGCTCGTTGGAGGTCTGGGGGGCGACTAACCCCTACATTTCATCATTCCGGCCATGGCCATCTTGGCGGCCCGCTTGGTGGCGTAGATGCCCATCATACTGAACTTCTCGTTCTCGGTAGGGGCTCTCTCCGAAATCGAGCACGTTTTGGTCGCCTTGTTGAACATGACATAGAAGCCGGCTGCCGAAGCAGGAGCCGCAAAGGAGCCAATCAACAGCACTGCGAGGAGGTACTTCGCCGCAGGGAGGACTTTCTGCATCTTCAATCTCCAACATAGGGGCCCGGGTTGCGCCGGTGGCATATCAAAGACACCGTCTCCGGATCGAAGGGCCTTATCTGTTCGGCCCGGAACAATCGGAGGCTAGCGACGGCCAATGCCGCTTCCCAATACCTTCTGTCTATGGTGGCGGTGCTCAACGCGTGGACTCGCGGCGCGCTGGCGATGAGGCGTATCGAGCGCACGTCCCGAAGGTAAGACGCGAAGAGGCCTCTGGCCGCATCCTTGGGAGGACGCACAGCGCACGGCGTTCCCAATCAACGTATGGAACGGACTCTGCCGGCGGTCAGAACAGAATTTCCATGGCTCGTTTGGCCGACCCCCAATAGCGTCCCGCTATAGAACTCCTAGCTTTTCGGCATTTTCTGTTCGGCTCGGGACGAGCCATCTTGTGGTTCGAGAAGAGCCTTGCGCCGCAAGGCCGAGCCAGGAGTTCAGTCATGAAGGATACCGCAACGCTGTCAGGTACCCGCGCCACCCAGCCCTTGAAGGACAAGATTTCCCTGGTGACTGGCTCCACAAGCGGAATTGGGCTCGGCATCGCTCGCGCCCTCGCGGCCGCCGGGTCGGCGGTCATCCTCAACGGGTTTGGCAAGCCGGAGGAAATCGAGGCCGCGCAGGCGGGCATTCGCGACAACTACGGAGTCCCCGTCATCTACTCCAACGCCGACATGTCCAAGCCCGAGTCCATAGAGGAGATGTTCGAGACCGTACTGGGCGACTTCGGCACAGTCGACGTCCTCGTGAACAATGCCGGCATCCAGCACGTGGCGCCTATCGAGAAATTTCCTGTCGCCAAGTGGGATGCCATCCTCGCCATCAATCTGAGTTCAGCCTTCCACACCACGCGGCTCGCGCTTCCCGGCATGGTGGACAAGGGCTGGGGCCGCATCATCAATATCGCCTCTGCGCACGGCTTGGTTGGCTCTGCCTTCAAGTCGGCCTACGTCGCGGCCAAGCACGGCATGCTCGGTCTCACCAAAGTGACGGCGCTCGAAGTGGCCGAGAAGGGCATTACGTGCAACGCGATCTGTCCCGGCTATGTTTACACGCCGCTCGTTGAAGCGCAGATCGAGGGCCAAGCCAAAGCCCATGGAATCCCGCGTGAGGAGGTCATCCGCAACGTCTTGCTGGCGCAGCAACCAAACAAGCGCTTCGCGACCACGGACGAACTTGGGGGCATCGCCCTGTTCCTGACCTCGGACGCGGCGGTATCAATTACGGGAACCATCATCACCGCCGATGGCGGATGGACAGCTCATTAGGCGCAAGTGAGCCGGGAGGAGCAACGATGCACACGGCCAAACGTGTTTCGCCCCTTGAGGCGGTCAACGAGATTCGCAACGACAACGGTGGACAGGTCGTTTTGGTTCTGCAGGGCGGCGGCGCGCTCGGGGCCTATCAGGGCGGCGTCTATGAGGCGTTGCACGAGGCTGGCGTCGAGCCCGACTGGATCGTCGGCACCTCGATCGGCGCGATCAATGCCAGCATCATTGCCGGCAACGAGCCCGAGTACCGCTTGCCGCGGCTCAAGGAATTCTGGAAGCGCGTCGAAGCGCGCAGCTTTTGGGGCGCATTTCCCGCTTGGGCGGGCGCGGCCGAAGCCTTGTCGTCATGGACGACTCTCGCCAGCGGCATCTCGGGATTCTTCGAGCCGCAAAGCGTTGCCTTTTATGGCGCGCACATGCCGCTCGGTCCGGACAACGCCGGCTACTACTCCACCGCGCCGCTACGCGGCACGCTTCAAGATTTGGTCGACTTCGACTTCCTCGATCGCAGCAAAGTGCGCCTCACGGTGGGTGCGGCTCATGTCCGAACGAGCGTGATGCATTATTTCGATTCGCGAGACATGCCGTTGACCGTCGAGCATGTGATGGCGTCGGGCGCGCTACCGCCGGCGTTCCCTGCCGTGCGGGTCGACGGTGAGCTCTATTGGGACGGCGGCATCCTGTCCAATACGCCCGCCGAGCGCATCTTCGAGGACAACCCGCGGCGCAACGGGCTGATCTTTGCCGTACATCTGTGGAACCCGACCGGCCCCGAGCCAACGACGATTTGGGAGGCGCTGCATCGGCACAAAGATATCCAGTACTCCAGCCGCATCGCCAACCACATCGTGCGGCAGCGCGAGGCGCATCGCCTGCGTCATGTCATCACCGAGTTGCTCAAATATGTACCCGACGACGCCAGGGCGAATCCCAGGGTCAAGGAACTTGCCGGCTATGCCTGCCGCACGCGCATGCATGTGATGCGGCTGCTGGCGCCGCGGCTCGACAATGAGAGCCACATCAAGGACATCGACTTCTCGCCGGAGGGCATCAAGACGCGCTGGGACGCTGGCTACAAAGACACGAAGCGTGCCTTGGAGGCGCAAGCCTGGCTAGAGGATTTCGACGAGCTCGAAGGCGTCATCCTGCACGAGCCGGTGCCGGGCGCGGAGCCTGCCACAGAGTTCGAACCGGGCACGGCACCGGAGACTGCGGGCGAGCGGTCTCCAAACAGGCGCACCGCCGAATAGGGTGCTAAGCCGCCTCGGGGGCGAGAGGCGTCTTGAGCGACAGGGCGAAGAGAGCAGCCACGGACAGCGACAAGCCGACTCCGGCGACGGTAGCCGCCCAGCCGAACATGTCGAAGATGATGCCGAGCACGGCGCTGCCGATCAAACCGCCGAAAAAGTAGCTCCCGAGATAAAGACCGCTAGCCGAGCCGCGGTCGGTGGTCGCGGCTCGGCCAACAAAGCCCGTGGCGCAGGCTTGCGCGAAGAACGTGCCGACTCCCACGAGCACCATTCCGATCAGCACCGCGGAGAGGTTTGGCACCACCAGCAGCGGCAGGCCGATGCCGGCCACCACGATCGAGGCCCAGAACGTAGGACGCGTGCCGAAGCGGCGGACGGCGCGGCCTGCGAGCGGCGTCGTCAGGATCGAAGGCAAGAAGACGAAATAGATCAAGCCCAGCGTCATCATTCCGACGCCCAGCGGCGGTTTGACCAGAACGAAGTTCACATATGTGAAGGTGCCGATGAACGCGAACAGAATGCAGAAGCCGATGGCAAAGCTCGCACGCAAGGCCGGATTCCTCAGATGATCGATCCAAGCGGCGAAAGGCGAACGCTTCTTCTCCCGCATCTCCTTCATCCTCGGTGCCTTCTCCACGGTGGAAAACACGAGCACGGCGCCCAGCAGGTTGAGCACCGCGAAGAAATAGAAGTTGGAGGCGAGGCCGAAGTGATCGGTAACGCCGGCGGCCAGCAGACGGCCGACCAGATTGCTGGCGACATTGCCGGTGATGTAGGCGGCGAACGCCGTGGCCGAGTCGGCGGCGCTGTAATGCTCACCGAGATAGGCCAATGTGAGTGTGAACGCCGCAGCCATGCATAGCCCCTGCACAATGCGCAGTGCCGTGAAGGTCGTGAGATCCGGAGCGTGCGCCAGCAGGGCGGTCGGTATGGCGAGCAGAGCCAGGCTGAGCAAGATCCCCAAGCGCCGGTCGATGGCGTTGCTGAAATAGGCGACCGCCAAGCCAGCGATGGCCATGCCCAACGTGCTGGCGTTGACTGCGGTGCCCATGGCGGCAGGCGAGACGCCGTAGTGATGGGTCAGCTCGGGAAGAATCGCTTGGGTCGCGAACAGGTCGACAAGAGTAAGGAATGCGGTGACCGCGATGATGATGAAGCGCAGCAGCGCCGCAGCGGAACTCGGCATATCGGCGGCGGCGGAGGGCGCGGCGTCGGAGTCATCGGCCATGGCGCGGCACTCCTGGATCAAGAGGGTCAGGACGTGACGGCGATTCGGAAATGGCAGCCGTCACATCCTTCGCGGAGGCAAGGTTAGCTCTTGGGCAAGTCGGCGGAAATCAGAACAACGGGCTCTTCCCCGGTGTTCTTCCACCAATGCGATATGTCCTTGCTCTCGGCGGTGACATCGCCGGCCTTGTGCACAATCGGCACCGCGCAATTGCTCGCATACTCCTCGACCGTGCCGCTGATGATGTAGATGATCGCGGGACGCTCAGCATGGCTGTGCCACGGCACGACACCGCCCGGCTCGATCTCGAGGCGGCGCATGCGCAAGACGCGCCCGTCGACGCCCTGCTCTTTCTCTACGTCGATCGTTGCGATGACCGTGTCGGTCTCGCCGACAGCAGACACGCCGACTGGCTCACGGGCGTCCGCCTTGGTCTGGTCCGCGGGACATTCGCCGGCGGACGCATTGCCGGCAAATAGGCTCGCGCCGAGAATGGTGCCAGACAAGACGCCGACGACAAGCAGACCGCGGCCGAAGCCGCTCTTCTCAGCATACTGAAACATTTCCTGTGACTCCTTTGGCTTGGGGGCCGATCCGGGGAACGGCGCTTTCAATGAGAGAAAGCTGGCCCGGACACGAGCTGCAGGGAAATGCTGGTTGGCTTCCATCTCTATAGCCCGGCGCTATCGGCACAAGTTCGGAGCACTTGCCCCTGGTAAAACGTCCGCTTGGGGGCCTGCGGAACATCATAGCGGGCGGCTATTGGACCAGCGTACAGGTTTGAGCCCATAACTCAGCATGGCACCGTGCTGAGAGGAGATCGTTTTGCCTTTTGGATGTTTCAGCGCCGAACCGGGAGACTGCGCCTAAATGGTCCGGTCTAGCTTTACCAGTCTCGAAGACGCCTTCGCCCATTGCCGCGGCCTGGACGCGCCGTTGGGCGAGAGGCTTGAATTATTCGCACAAATCTCCCGCAGCTTGCGCCCGGAAGCCCAAGAGGCTGTCGACCGTATGGTAGAACGGCTCGAGGCATCCGGCGCCGGCACCGGGGCGCCGCTGCCGGGACAGCCCATGCCGTCCTTTAGCCTGCCGGACGAGACCGGGCACCTGGTCAGCCTCCAGGACCTGCTCCAGAAGGGCCCCGTCGCCATCACCTTTCACCGCGGCCATTGGTGCCCCTACTGCAGGATCAACACTCGGGTGCTCGCCGAGGTCCAGGAGCAGATCTTCTCGGAAGGCGCGTCCATCGTCGCCATCACGCCGGAGCGGCAAATTTTCGGCGCGCGTCTGAAGTTGGATGCCGGGCTGCGCTATCCCGTGCTCACGGATGTCGACAACGGCTATGCCTTCTCGATCGGCCTTGCGATACTCGTCGGCGCGGAGATCGAAGACGTGATGCGGAAGACGGGCCGCAATCTGCCGGAGTACCAGGGCAATGACAGCTGGGTCCTGCCGATCCCGGCGACCTTCGTCGTGGGCCAGAACGGTCGCGTCGTTGCACGGTTCATCGACCCAGACTATCGCCATCGCATGGCCGTTGAGGACCTCCTGGAGGCCGTGCACCAAGCCAAAAGCGCTTGATCTGGGATCGCTTTCCGAACGGCCTGTAGGATGATATTCAAATGATCGAGGACGGGGTCTCGCGTGTTTTTGCACCTGACGCCGCCGCTCCTATGGAGTAACGCATGAACCAGCGGCCTCTTTCGGAGTTGCTTGAGGAAGCCTTCGCCGAATGCCGTGACATGGATGCCTCTCTGGGCGACCGGCTGCAGGCTTTCGCCGATGCCGTGCGCAGCATGGGCGAAGAATTTCAATCTTCCGTCGATCAACTCGTCATCCGCCTGCGCGAGCACGAAGTGGGTGAGCACGCGCCGAAGCCAGGCGAGCCGATGCCCAACTTCATCCTGCCGGATGAGCAGGGAAGTCTCGTCAGCCTGGAAAGGCTAATCGAAGACGGCCCTGTGGCGGTTGTCTTCCACCGTGGCAATTGGTGTCCGTATTGCCGGATTAACACCAAGGCCCTCGCGGAAAGTCAGGATCAGGTCGCGGCCGTTGGCGGCCAGATTGTCGCCATCATGCCCGACCGCCAGCACTACACCGGCGCGCTTCAGGAGGATTCCGGTGCGACGTTCCCGATCTTGACGGACTTCGAAAACGGCTACGCCATGTCGCTCAACATTGCGTTCTGGGTGGGCGATGAAATGCAGTCGATGATGTGCCACGCGGGATGGGACGTCGCCCCGTCGCAAGGCAGCGACACCTGGTTGTTGCCGATCCCCGCCACGTTCGTGGTCGGCGCGGACGGCTTGGTCAAGGCGCGCTTCGTCGATCCGGACTACCGCAAGCGCATGGCGATCGAGGACTTGCTGGCGGCATTCAGGGAGGCGCGTTCGGCGCCCCCTGCTGACGACCAGTCATAGGCCCTCAGCATCTTCATCAAGGCGCCGGCAACCGCCGTGCGCTGCCTGCCCGCGACACCGTAGAGATAGACAGTGCGCTGAAGATCCATATCGACGATCTCGATACGCCTCAGGCATGGTGGACCTTGCGTACTGTGCGGGACAAAGGCAACACCGAACCCGGCTTCGAGTAACGAGAACAGATCCGGCTCGGCGCTCACCTCGTGGAACCTGGTCACATCGAAGTTCTGGGCACGCAACAGCGCGAGAAGACCTTCCGTGCTCTCGCAATCGGTGCTGATCATCAGACGCTCCTGCCGGAGATCATCGAGCGTCGCGGTCGGGACTTGGGCCAGGGCGTGCTCCGCGGTGAGCCCGAGATAGAAGCCCTCCGTGAAAAGCGCCCAGCGATCGAGGCGATCCCACTCTTCTTCAATAGGCCCAGCGATCGCGAGTTCAGCCTCACCCTTCTTGAGATAATCCAGTACTTCGCTGGCGCTTCCGCGCAACAGCTTCAGATCGAGGCTATTGAACAGCTTGCCGAGCTCGACAACGTGCGAGGTAACCAAACCGGGGTCGATTGTGGAAGACAACGCAAGGCGGAGCGACCCAATCTCCCCCTTCTTGATTGCCGCGGCCAGCGACCGCGCGTTCATGGCGCTGTCGTAGCACTGCCTCAGATGCGGAAGCATGCGTTGGCCGAGCTCCGTCAGTTGCGCTTGTGGCCGCTCCCTCCGGAAAAGATCGCCCCCGAGTTCCCCTTCGAGCTGGCGAATGGCGCGGGTGAGCGAAGGCTGGGCAACGTTACATTCCTCGGCCGCGCGCGTGAAATTGAGCTCTCGCGCGACTGCAAGGAAATAGCGGACTTGATGCATCTCCATGCAGGCGGCTCCGCTAATCTAGACCTTGCAGGGCGAACACGGAGCCGGTGTCTAGCCTGGGAGGATGCATTCTCGACCGCCTCGACATCGCCCATCCAACCTGTGTGATGCGCTCTGACTCGCAGCTTTGTACAGCTGTGTTTTTACGCTCTTCGGGCGCACACAGTCGAGACAATTAAGAGCCGGACCGAACGGCCATATCGTCGTCCTCGCGGCAAGCGCCACCCGGATGGGTGCACGGCTCATTTGCCAAAAAAGAAAAGGAAGGATGTGGCTCCTTCGGGGGGAGAAGGAATCACATCCTTTTGGGGGGAGGGAAGAGCTAATCCTTCGGTGATCGAGAGGATCGTTCGTGAGCCGCCAGAACGGAAATGCCGCTTGGCTTTCTACACCATAGCCGGACGCTATTCGGTTCAATCCATGAACGTGTTCGATAGCATCTAGGTATTGGGCAAGCAGGGGTATCGGCTCCTACGTTAGGGGTATTCCGAACCGAGACATTGGCCAGCCGGTTCGGCGCTTTCCAACAATACAGAGGCCAGAAACACTCGAAGGAGACCGAAGATGAAAGAACTTCTGATCGCGATAACCCTGCTTACCTCTTTCGCCGCTCCTGCGGCCATGGCGGAGGGCTTTCCGAACCCATACAAAACCACGCTGGACCGCTAAACGCTTGTGAGCACCAACGTGGTCAGGTGCAATAATTACCCGCTCCCAAGGGGCGCCCCCTCCCGAGCACCTCGGAGCGGGCGCCCTTCTTTCATCCCGTGCTGCTCATACGGAGGCGCCAGGACCGCGTGTCGCCAAGCCCGCGCGCGAGGTACCTAGGTACGAAGAGTCCCGGCTTCGCTAGATGTGGGGTGCCGGGTTGACGGCAGACGCTTCGACCGTTGGCTTTGAGAGCAAAGCCTCAGCATACGCCCAATCTCTAATCGCTCCCGTCCTTCCTCAGGAGATCGGTCGACACAAGAATTGTCGTCTCGCTACCGTGGTTCTGCCGCCAATGTGAAAGTCTTGGCCCTTCGGCCACGTGATCTCCAGCCTTGTACGTCACCGGCACGGCACAATGCGATGCGTATTCGGTGAGCTCGCCGGAAATGACGTTCATGATCGCGGGACGGTCATCGTGGCTGTGCCACGGCACCACAGTCCCGGGCTCACCTTCGCTGCGGCGGGCTAATTCTGCGACGGTCAAAAGCGGCAGGGTGTTCTTCCTCTATTTTGGGAGGCCCGAACCAACCGGGCCCTACGCCCCGGTCCACCAACATCATCACAGGGCAAGGTCCCGGTGGTTTGTATCCGGTTTGTAGTGGTTTTTTCCCAGGCGGGGTTCTGTGGCGGCTAGTCCGGTGCAGATGATGAAACGGGCATGGGTTGCAGATTACATGGCGATGGCTTCCGCGTCCGGTACCACGGCGCGGAACGTTCCAGAGCTCCCCTACGGGACGGCGTGGAAAGAGCGGGTGAAGGCGCTTTATGCGGGAGCGGGTGCCGACGGAGATTTGAATTGTGGCCGGCGGGAAGATTATCCCGCTCGGCGGTGCGCGGACGCAGTGCCCAGCTCACTGGTAACAGGGATTGCTAGGGTCTGTTCCGAGGTATCAAAGCCGCCCCCAATGCCAACCAGAATCGGACATAGCTCTAGAGATCAAGATATGAGCCGGAAAGCTGTTACCGTCGTTTCAACCACCCACTATGTTTGAGCAAACCGTAGACGCTAATAAGCGCCCAAAAGCACTCAATAATGAAGCCTGGCAAATTCCATGCCGTGATGAGCGAGGCGAGGATCAGAACGGCGCCTGCGAGATTAGCCAGCGAGTACCGCCAGTTCTCAGCACTGAGCCATCCCTGCTGATTTGCAAAATACGCAAGAACGATCAGCATGGAGCCACCGAGCCCAGCAACAGTTAGAAAATCTAATGCCATGGAGGCTTTTACGCCGAGACGGCGTCCTATTTCTCACCTAGCCCATCCCGACGCCGCGATGTACGTCAGTGGCTTTGGCAAACATTGAGATTGATGCCGAGAATGTGTGTGACCTTCGACACGTGGACCCTGATCTGAGGCTCGGTTCTCAACCCCTGCCCCCATTTGGACAGGCGCTACCTTGTGCTGACGACCAGATGAAATAGGGCAAAACTCAATCCTTTTGCAGAAGTTCCGCGATCGACGCCTCCAGTGCTGATGTGAATCCCGCGTCGTTGCCAGGGCTCGCGGCGCAATGGCCCCAAGGCGAGTCATAAGGTTGAAATTGCGCGCCTGCGATTAAGTCCGCCTCAAGTGCATTGTCCTCGGGCGGAAAGTAGAGATCCTGCGTGCACGGTATTATAATGCAGCGCGCGCGCACGGCACCGAGCGCATGGGCGAGATCGCCGTTGTAGAGCGAGTTGGCGCTGACATCGCCCTTTTGCCAGGTCGCAAGCTTGGCCAGCAGATCGTTGGCATCCCAATTGTCCACATGGTCGGCTTCCCAGTCGCGCAGCAGTTCCTCTATCGTATCGAAGCCCAGCTTGCGATAGAGACCGTCGCGATAGAACGTTTGGCTATAGGCCCAACCTGCATAAACCCGCGCAAAGGCCTTCAGTCCGGCAACCGGGGGCATCGCGTAATCACCGCCGTTCCAGGACTGGTCCGCGCATAGCGCAGCTTTGATACCTTCCAAAAAAACAAAGTTGTGCGGCGAGGTTTTTGCCGATGCACAAAACGGCAGGATCGCATCAACCATCTCTGGAAATTGCGCTGCCCACTGAAAGCATTGACACCCCGCCATTGACCAACCGGCAACGAGCGCCATCTTCTTGACGCCAAGGCGCTCTGTCAGCAGACGATGCTGACACGCAACATTGTCCCAGAATGTGATGACTGGAAACCGCGGCCCATCCTGAGGAGCAGGCGTGTTAGACGGAGAGGACGACAGGCCGTTGCCAAATAGATTGACCGACACGATGAAATGACGTGCAGGGTCGATCGCGCGTCCGAAGCCGAAAAAGCCTTCGTTGCGCACGTGCGTGCCAGTGTAGAACGTGGGCAATAGGACGACATTGTCACCAGAGGAGGATAGCGTACCGTACGTCTTGTAGGCCAGCCTCGCGCTCCGAAGGATCTCGCCCGATTGAAGCGAGACATCTCCCAGTTCGAAAATCTCGTAGTCTTCGATCATCCATCCATCCATCCGCCGGCGATCGCCGCGCCGCTACGTGGCATCCTGCGGACGCGCTTCAGCCCGCATCATCGCCAAGATATCCCGTTCGCATTCGGGGTAGCCGTCCAATGTAATCAGCTCTTCCTTGTCGCGGATATCCTTGCCCTTTTTGAATTCCAAACCGAGGATCGCTTTCAACCGTCCCGGATGGCTCGACAAAAAAACAATTTTGTCCGCGAGGAAGATCGCTTCCGGAATGTCGTGGGTGACGAGCATGATTGTCGTCTGCGAGCTCTTCATGATCTCGATTAGCATCTCTTGCATGTGCCAACGAGTTTCTGCATCCAGAGCGCCAAACGGTTCGTCCATCAACAATATCTCAGGCCTGTTGGCGAGTGTGCGGGCAATGGCAACGCGCTGCTTCATGCCGCCCGAGAGGTTCTTTGGATACGTCTTCCTGAATTTTGTGAGATGAACCAAATCGATGAAATGGGATGCTCGCTCCATCCGCTCGGCCTTCGGGACACCATTCAGCTTCATCCCATATTCGACGTTCTGTTCGACTGTGAGCCACGGGAAAGACGTGTAGCTCTGAAAGACCATACCGCGCTCACGCGCCGGACCATCAATTTCCGTTCCGTCTAGGACAACCGAACCGACCGTAGGATCCTGCAACCCTGCCACGATGTTCAAAAGCGTTGACTTGCCGCAGCCGGAGGGGCCCAGCAATACGCAAACCTCATTCTGCAATACGTTGAACGACACATCGCGCAAGGCTTCGACACGGTGAGCGCCATGCCCGAAGGATTTACAAACTCCGTTGACGCTCAATTTGACATGCGACGCCATGACCGGCCTCCCGGTTCTCCGATCTGCAAAAGGCGACCGAACCGACATCTTGTCGTCGGTTCGGCCGTAGTTGTTGCCATGGGAGGCAGTTCTAGCCGCGATATCCGGATTCATAGAGCTCTCGATGGAGATCGCACTCGACGCCGGTCTCGGGCGCCTTGACTTCCTTGATCAAGCCGAACTTGACCCACCAATCGCTGATGAGATTCCAGTGATCGACGACCTGGCCATTTTTCTGGCCGAAAGGCGGATCGCCCGGCACGACGCCACAGAAGCGCGCCGCCTCCATGAAGTCATAGACATAGAGTCCGCCATCAACACCGCTGCCGTCCTTGCCGAGGACCAACTCGACGTCGTCGAGGCTCATCTTCATGGAGTCGGCGATGATTTGGTTGCCCTCGGCGGGGTTCTTCTTCCACCAGGCAATCGCGTCATACATCGCCTTCAGTGTCTTGCGCGCGGTATCGCGCCGCTTCGTTAGGAAGTTGTCGCTCATATAGAGTCCATCGGCGACGACGGCACGCTTCAACCAGTACGGTTCCCGCGATTGCGCGAGCACCGAGGAGCCGGGTAATGCCTTGAGCACGTTGCTGCCGTATGGCTCCCAAAACTCCGATGCGGCGACGCCGCCGCCCACCAAGGCCGCGAAAGCGTCATCCGCGATGATGTTGCGGTATTTCACGGAGTCATAGGGGACGCCGTTCTGCTCCAACCACATGGCGACGAAGATTTGAGCCAATCCGCCTTCCAGAACGGCCACCTCTTTTCCGGAAAGGTCTTTGGCAACTTTGATGTCCGGTCCGCCGACGATCTTGTCGGTGCCGTAGGACAAGTTGGCGAACGCAACGAACTTGATCGGCATTCCACGTTCGACGCCAACGGGGGCAAACTCGGCCGTGCTGGAAACCACGTCCATCTTGTCCGCCGTCATCAAGTTGAAGCTCTCGTAGGGATCTTCAATTTGCTGGTAGCTGATATCCAGATCAGGGGCGAGCTTTTTGGCGATCGCAATATCCCAGAAGCCGTAACCGGGCCATGTAAGACCAGAAATCTGAACTCTTTCGGCTGCGACAGCGGATCCGATCAATCCGAACGCCATGAGACCGGCAGTCACTGCGGCGGTAATGCACAAACTCCAATTTTGTCTAGTTTTCATTACTTCCTCCCTTATCGAGCACCCAATACACACGTGGGGTCCGCAATTTGCGGCTGGGCTCGTAGCGCGGCGCCGCGACCGGACTTCGGTCGATCAGCGGACGTTTTCCTCCAGATAGGCAAATGCGATCCCGTGAAATTTCTTGAGTAGAAAATCGAAGAGCAGGCCGAGCGCGCCGATTACGACAATTCCGGCCATGATCTGGTCGACGTGAAGGAAACGCTTGGCGCGCATCATCATGGCGCCGATGCCGACATCGGCGGCGATGATCTCGGCGATGACCAGATAGGTCCAGCTCACGGCGAGCATCTGGCGCATGGCGACCAAGATGTCGGGCAGAGCTGCCGGTACGACAACCGTGCGCAACACCTGAAGCCGATTTCCCCCCAGGGTCACAGCGGTGCGCACAAAGTCCGCCGGCACCGACTTCGTGTGGTCCATGATCAGCGTCGTGAGGAACCAAACCACGCCGAGAAACAGCAGTGCGAGCTTTTGCGCATCGCTTGCACCAAGCCACATCAGAAGAAGTGGAATGAACGCAGGCGCCGGCAGATATCTCCAGGCTGAAACCAGTGGGTTGAAGAACGCCTCGACCGTGCGGAACGAACCCATGAGAATGCCCAAGGGCACGGCGACCAAACACGCAAGAGCGAAGCTCACAAGAATGCGTGTGACGCTGACGACGACGTCGTACAGGAAGGACTCCTCAGTGAACAGCGTATAGAGCGCCGACAAGACCTTCCCAGGGCCAGGCAACAAGATATCATTGGCCCAATTCTGCCAAACGGCGAATTCCCAGAAGCCGAAGAACAAGACCCAAACAAGGATGCCGAGCGTTATCGACCAAGACGCTGGGATGTCGGACTTGAACTCGAACAACCGACGCTTGCGGCGGCGTGCGCCGCCGGGGTTGGCTGTCCGCGGCGCGGCCTTGTCGATATCCTCTGCGCTTGATTCCGCCAGCGTCATGATGGCCCTCAAAGCGTTAGTAAAGTCGCAGATACTCTTGGACTTCCCAGTCGGTTACCGCCTGGTGATAGCGTTCCCATTCGTCGTTCTTGTATGCGATGTAGGAATTCAGCATGACCGGTCCGAGAATGTCCCGAGCCAACGAGTCAGCCTTTAGCGCCTCGATTGCGCTAAAGAGCGTGCGCGGAAGCCGGCGGATTCCGAGTTCAGAGAATTCCTCGTCGTTCATTTGGTAGAGATCGCGGTCGGTCGGATCACCGGGGTCGGTCTTTTTCTCGATGCCCTCGACAGCGGCGGCCAGCGTCATCGCCAGTGCCAAATAGATGTTCATGGTCATGTCCGCCGCGCGATTTTCGATGCAGTACCGGCTTTGCGGCAAGCGGAACTGGGCGGAGCGGTTGTTGTGTCCATAGGTGATGTTGGTAGGCGCCCATGTCACCGTGCCGCCTTCGAAGCCCCCCACGCGTGGGACGAGGCCGTTGTAAGAGTTCACCGTCGCGCACGTGACTGCGGTGATGGCCTCGGCATGCGCCATCAGTCCGCCTACCGCATATCGGGATTCGGCTGACCAACCGCTTCCGTCCTTGAACAGATTTTCGTTCGGACGGTCCGTGGCTTGGAGAGACAGATTGATATGCGCGCCAGAGCGCCAGTCGCCTACCGTCGGTTTCGGCATGAAGGTGATGAACATGCCATGCTTCTTGGCGACTTCCTTGAGAAGAATGCGAAGGAAGACGAAGCGGTCCGCCATCTCCAGAAGGTGCGAGTAGTGGAAATCGAGCTCGAACTGCGAGTAGGCGCCCTCAGCGACCACATCGTGCAGGTTCCAGCCGAGGCCTTCGAGGATATCGATCATGTCGCCCAGGAAGGGCATGGATTCAAGCGAGTACTCGACGTCATAACCGAACGCCTGACGGCGCGGACGAGCTCCCTCGACAGGATCGTCATCGATCGCTTTGACCGGACGCCCGGCATCGTCGTAGCGCATGGCGATGAATTCGGGCTCGATGCCGGCAAAGCCAACATAACCCTTGTCGCGCGATTGCTGGATGATCCGCTTGAGCGTTTGGCGCGGGCAGACGTTGTACGGCGCGCCTTCCCAGAACAGGTCGGCAAAGATAATCGCCAATGTGTTGTCCCAGGGACAAATATAGACCGCGTCCAGATCGGGCACCATGATCTGGTCGCTATCGGCGGGCGTCAATTCGGGGACGAAGGAAATGGAGTGAACGGCAAATTGAGGTCCCTTGCCGAGGCACAAATCCTCCAGATCGCTCATCGGCACCGGCTTCGTCTTCGGGATGCCGTGCAAGTCGATCCAACTGGACAGAACATATTTGACGCCGGCCGCCTCCAGCCGCTGGCGCAGTTCGGCAATGCGCGGGCGGTTCCGTTCGATGGCATCCTCGATACGGTCGTAGTACACCTTTTCACTCATCGTCATGTCCCCGGTTTCGTTGTCGCCGTCGGATCCTTGCAAGGTCGAGAGAAGTCGCTCGGTCATCCTTCCGTCTCATCCCATTCACTTTTCAGCAGGAACTGGTTCTTGAAGTTCTTGAGACCCATCATCGTTTCTGCCGAGGCGATATCGGGCTGGTCGTGGATCTCGTTGTTTAGAAATTCGAGAAACTCGTCTCGGTCGTTGGTCACGACTTCGATCAACAGGTCGAACTGCCCCGCGACCCATAGGATGTAGACAACGCTTGAGACTGCACCGAGCCGCTGAGCCACCTGCGCCGGCGTGGCACCCGGGGCCACTTTTAGCCCCACCATCGCATCGGTTTCGTATTCAGCGACGACTGGATCCGCGATGGCGATGATCCGCAACATGCCGGTTTGCCTCATCGCCGCGACGCGGTTGCGAATGGTGCCCTCCGAAACGTCCAGCCGTTCGGCGACTTCCGAAAAGGGCATGCGCCCGTCGCGCTGCAGCAGGTTGATGATGGCGCGGTTTAGATCGTCGTCTGGGGATGCCTTTTGCGGCGCCTTCACGGAGCGGTCCGCAACCTTGCGGCCGTTGCCGGCCGGGCCTCGCGAGGGGCGGTTCGATGTCTCTGACATAGCGATCCCGTTTCTGAGTTCCATGGCACAGTAAGTGCGTATTTCGCACTTTACAAGCCATAAAATACGAAAACATTATTTTTGACGGCTAATATTGTGAAAACAGCATAGTTTTGTGATGGTGATTACGAATATCGTAATTCGACATACATACCAGAAGGACTTGTCGTGGCAACGTGCGAGCGACAGTTGTCAGCGCTAGTAACTCAGCGCTATCCGACGCGGATACCGTAGTGGTCACTCGGGCCGCGGGTGGTGATCATGCTGGTGGCCGGCTATCGAACCTAATTCATCGCTTAATAAGAAGACCGCACTCAGTGATGAGCACGGCCTTTGAAGGTTACAGAGAGAGATCGCTATTCAGCGGCCTCGAGGACGGTGTCGTCTTCGCGGGTGTTGTCGTTCGTGAGCGCCCGCAGCTGTTAGGCGGGAGTATTTTCGGCCTGGGCTTCGTTCCGGAGAGGGACCGGAAGCCAGCCGGTGTCCATGGCCGATTCAGCTGCGCGATCGGCAAATTTGCACTTCTTGAGCTTGAGCCAAGACGGGGGCGACGTCGCGGCCCTTGGCTTCGCGGTAGGCTTGCAGCGCGTTGTACTCGGTCTGCTCCTCTATCGAGTGCGTGAGGCTTCCGGTGTAAAGACGCTTGAAGGCTGCAAGATCGTCATAGGCGATGTGCGGGACGACCTGCGTCCAGGCCCGGCCCGCACCTTTGAAGGACGGGAGTCTTGGAGATAGCCGCTGTTGTTGTCGAAGCGATTGCGGCGGATCGTACCGCCTGCCTTTTCGTAGGCTTCATATCCATACTTTGTGCTCACCGATGCGTGCGTCGACCGCGTGAGCTACTCCCCAATCCTTGAACAGTTTCCGGCGTGATTTTTGGGGAGATTCCGGCGGCCTTTGGCAGGCTGACACTGGTCGCCAGCGGGCCTTATTTGGACGCACGGATATTGCGAAGCCGATCAATTGCCCGTGTGGCGTTGCATAGGACGATTTGTGCCGCACGCAAGCAGTACACGGATAAATAGTGCCGCGACCTAGTTGTAGATGGCGCGTCAGGAAATTCGGCCGTTTAACCGGGAAGCCGGGCGCGCCAACGGTGCGCCTCGAAGGATCCCCGCATGAAGATCAATTTCGAGAAGCCGGATGTTCCCGAATACGAGATCGCCAAGATTGTCGTCGAAGGCGCTCCGCGCATTGGGGACGCCATCGAGAAGACGACCGCCGAAGTGGAAGCGGTCATCAAGAGGCTTGGCGCAGCAGGCGAATCTATCGACGAAATGGAACAGGCATGGGAGAGCTATCCGGCAGCTCTATCCAGAACACATCCAAGCGTTCTTTCGAGAGTGGAAGTCCGTGCCCGTCAAGAAGCTCCTGAACGCATAGCGGGGCTCGACGCCCTTGCCGTAGCTAAGCCCCAAGTCCTCACGGCCGTGGGCATTTTTGTGTCCACTTCATTTGGCCTGAAATTCAAGGGGTTCAGGGCCGCTCTTATGCGGCACATTGAGACTTCACACCACACGAAATCTCGCGGCGCATGAGCAATAACTTGTTGGCTTTTCTTGGAAAAAATGGTGCCCAGGGGCGGATTCGAACCACCGACACGCGGATTTTCAGTCCGCTGCTCTACCAACTGAGCTACCTGGGCATGCCTTGCGGCATAGGGGCCGCTTGCGGGCCTCGAAGCGCGCGTATGTCCCGCGCAAGGCCCTGGCTTATAGGCAATCGGCCGGGCTCTGTCGAGACCGGTCTTCGTTCGATTCCGCCGTTGCGCCGGTCCTACTCTATTCCTCGTCCCACTCGGCCGGAGCGTCCGGCAACGTGGCGGTGCCCGGTTCCCCGGCCACGACATAACCGCCCTTCAGCCACCGCCCGAGATCGATGTCCGCGCAGCGCTTCGAGCAGAACGGACGGTGCGCCTTGACGGCCGGCTTTTGGCAGATCGGACAGCGTGCAACC
This sequence comes from Hyphomicrobiaceae bacterium, assembly GCA_020637815.1. Lineage (GTDB taxonomy): Bacteria > Pseudomonadota > Alphaproteobacteria > Rhizobiales > Methyloligellaceae > Methyloceanibacter. Next base: position 1,405,606 of record JACKJS010000001.1, read on the forward strand.
GCCTTCGGCGTCTCGCGCCCGTTCATGCCCGTGCTCACTCGGTCTCGACCTCGGCCTTGGCAAGCCACAGGAGCGTCACGGGATAGCCCTCGCCCGCCAGCATGCTGACCGTCTCGGTCAGCGGCAGGCCGACGACGTTGGTGTAGGATCCCACCAGCTTCACCACGAAGGCGCCGGCGATGCCCTGAATTGCATAACCGCCCGCCTTGCCGCGCCATTCGCCGCTGGCGAGATAGGCGCCGATCTCCTGATCGGAAATATTGCGGAAGCGGACGCGGGTCTCCACCACGCGCTCGCGCCAGCGCCCTTCCGGCGTCACCATGCAGACCGCCGTGTAGACGCGGTGTGCACGGCCACGCAGAAGGCGAAGCATGTCGGCGGCCTCGTTTTCAAGATCGGCCTTGCCGAGAACGCGCCGCCCGACGGCGACGACCGTGTCGGCGGCGATCAGGAACGACTTCGCAAGGTCCGGCTCCCCTTTGACGATTTTCAGCGCGGCCTCGGCCTTGGCCTTGGCGAGACGGCGCACGATCTGGCGCGGCACTTCGCCCTTGGACACGCTCTCGTCGACAGAGGAAGGCCGTAAGGCGTCCGGCGCGATCCCGGCCTGTTCCAGAAGCTGCAGCCGCCGCGGCGATGCGGATGCGAGTACCAGCTTGGGCCGGAAACTCGAGCCGGGTTTGGGCGCACGGCGGCGCGGCGGCCGTTTCGGCGCCTTTGTGGCGCCCGGAACGGTCGCGACAGGCTCGGCCGAGGCGGTCTTGCTCCGCTTCAGCCCGAGCTTGCTACTTAAACCGGTAAGTGATCCGACCTTTAGTGAGATCATAGGGGGTCATCTCGACCAAAACCTTGTCGCCAGCAAGCACCCTAATCCGGTTCTTGCGCATTCGTCCCGCCGTGTGGGCGATGATCTCGTGTTCGTTCTCGAGTTTCACCCTGAAAGTGGCGTTCGGGAGGAGTTCAGTGACCACCCCCGGAAATTCGAGCATTTCTTCCTTCGCCATAAGGCTCCTTCCGCATCCTTGGATTGCCGCGGAGAATGGTCGGGTGCACGGGCAAAATCAAGGGCATTCCGGGGAATTGTCGGACGCCGGCGCGGCTCTCCGGACACGGCCAGCGACACCTACGGTCAAAGTAATGTCGTATACAATCCCCTATCTTGTGGCGGCACGGCCTCGCCGAACCTGTCCGCATAAGGACCGTGCGGCCATTGGCGAAGGCCTAGCGAGTGGAGCACGATATGCTTTTTGTTTGCTACGTTACCATCGACCCCGAAGCACGCGATGAGAGTCTGGCGCGTTTCATAGAGCATGGTGTTGTCGAGCCATCGGGCGTGAAGCTGCACGGCGCGTGGATTTCGCTTACCCAGCAGGAGACTTGGAGCATCTTCGAATCGGATAGCGCCGAGGCCATCATGGCGCTGTTCGAGCCGTGGACGGACCTCAACGTGCATCAGATCGCTCCGGTCATGAATTTCGACGGCTTGAAGAAATTCCTGGAATCGCGCGGCTGATTGCGGCCCGGCAAGCGCTTGCCGTCCACGGATTCACGTCCGTCGATCCGTTAGGCCGGATGTCGTTCGCGGCTGGATTTTTGCGCACGCGCTGACGTGGATAGCGAAAGACTTGCGAGCAGAAATGTCGAGGCGGGCGCCGTGCCGAGAAGGAGCGCCAGCGGACGCGCCGTCGTGGACCGATAGGAGCGTTGTGCCGGTGGAGCACCCCTTACCGGCACGATAGCGCTCGGGGCCAAATGTGCATTACGGGCAGTATGCACCCACGACCGACGCCGATTGTGCCGGTTCATTCGGCCCCCGATGATTCTCACCGCGACCGAGGATTGCTCACAGAAAACCTACTAAGGCCGCGACTGTCCCCGCGTCAGGAAACCTTGGGGGCCCTCATGTCCTCGACGATCAACGGCGCGGCGCATTGTCACTTCTGCAGAAGCGCAACAGAGGCTCACCGATTGTCCGCGCGCCGCATAAGAACAGATTTTTTCCCGGATGCGCGCGCGACGATCGGGACGCGCCGAACGCCTAAGGCGTCATTTGCGCCGGTCGGTCGGGTTGGTCCCATTCATAGCGGCCGCCACATCTTGTGCACGGGCCTGGGCCGTGGACGCCGCGTTTTGCCAGGGCATTTGCGTCTCCATGGCCGAATGGGCTTCCTGCGCGGTCTCCCGAAGCGTCGCATCGAACCGCTCGAGATCGCTCACGATGCCTTTGGCCACCTCCACATAGTTTTGATGGACCACGAGCAACTGCCGCCGCAACTCGTTGTTCAGCGCGCGATAGGCGGCCGTTTCCTGTTCTTGTGCTACAAGCCGGGTCCGCAATTCGTTGCGTTCCTCGACCAATTTCTGAATGGCGGCAGCGCCGGCGAGCGCCGCGTGTTCGACCGCTTGGTCGGTGGACAGATCCATTGGCTGGGAATGGGGCTGGCGCGGATTCGCACCGCTTGTTCTTGAGACGTCGTTCATCGTCCGGTCCAATCGTTACTAAGGAACACGATAAAAAACGGCTGGCGGGCCAAGCCGTTCCCCGGAGCGAGAAAGAATCTCCCTGGCACCGGGCCACTTATATACCTGGCGCGCCCGGCGTCGGAAAGTCCGCCTTGATCCGGGCAAAGAGGCGATCGCGGACCGCCCGGTACGCATCGAGAATCTGTTCGCGGGAGCCGGTGGTCAGGGTCGGATCCGGTGTCGGCCAATAGACCACGTCGATGGCATAGCCCCGGACGAGCTCCAGCGCCTTGTGCTGGGCTTCCGGCGCCAGAGTGACGATGAGGTCGAAGCCGAGATCGTGAAGGTCGTCGATCGCGCGCGGCACGTGATCTGAAATATCGATGCCAATCTCATCCATCACGGCGATTGCGAAGGGGTCTGGTTCGCCGGGGCGGACGCCGGCGGATTCCACGTAGATTCGGCGGCCGGCGAGATGGCGGAGCAGTGCGGCGGCCATGGGCGAGCGAATGGTGTTGCTGGCGCAGGCAAAGAGCACCGCGCCAGGCAGGTCGCCGCCTGCCGCCACCGATCAGCCCTTCCAGTGCAAGGCGCAAAGTAGCGTGAACAGACGCCGGGCGGTGGCGATATCCACCGCGACCTTGCCTTTGAGCCGCTCCATCAGAAGGTGACTGCCTTCATCGTGCAGTCCACGGCGGCCCATGTCGATGGCCTCGATCTTGGAGGCAGGCTGTGTCTTGATGGCCGCATAATAGCTGTCGCAGATCAGAAAGTAGTCCTTAACGATGCGGCGAAAGGGCGACAAGGACAGCATGATTTGCTGAAGCGGAATGCCGTCGTTGTCGGAAACGGCGAAGACGAGCCGATTGTCGGCGAGCGACAGATGCAAGGCGTAGGGCCCTTCCTGTCCCTCTCCTTCCAGCGCGAAATTGTTCTTCTCCAAAAGGTCGAAGATCGCCACCTCGCGCTCGTGCTCGACTTCCAGACTGTCGCGGCCGAGCGAGGCTTCGTCGAGCGTCACGGCGGTCAGGCGCGCATATTCCGGAAAAGTGTGGTCGTCGTCCGCGTCCGTCATGATCAGTCCGGTAGGTTTAGCCTGATGCCGACCGACCGGCGATGGGCCTCGAGGCCCTCGGCGCGCGCGAGCGTCATGGCGGCGGGCCCCAGTTTCTTCAGGCTGTCCGCGTCGAGTTTCAGCAAAGAAGTGCGCTTCATGAAATCGTACACGCCGAGCCCCGAGGCGAATCTTGCGCTCCGCGCCGTCGGCAAGACGTGGTTCGTGCCGGCGACATAGTCTCCGATGACTTCGGGCGTGTAGCGGCCGACGAAGATTGCGCCGGCATCCCGAACCTTGGCCGCGAGTTGGTCGGCGTCTTCGGTGGCGATTTCGAGGTGTTCCGGCGCCAACCGGTCGGACAGCGCGGGCGCTTCACCGAGGTTGTCGACAAGGATCACCGCGCCGAAATCGTCCCAGCTCGCACGCGCCGTTTCGGCACGCGGAAGCGTCTTCAATTGCGACTCCACGGCCGCGGCCACGTCGTCCGCGAAGTCCTTATCGTCGGTGATGAGAATGGACTGCGCCACGGCGTCGTGCTCTGCCTGGGCAAGAAGATCGCTCGCGATCCAGGCAGGATCGTTGTCCTTGTCGGCGATCACTACAACCTCGGACGGCCCCGCCACCATGTCGATACCGACCTGGCCGAAAACCTGCCGCTTGGCCGCGGCCACATAGGCATTGCCGGGACCGACGATCGTCGACACGGGCCGGATGGTCTCGGTACCGAAGGCAAGCGCGGCAACGGCCTGGGCACCGCCCACCCGGTATATCTCGTCGACACCGGAAAGCGCCGCAGCGACAAGGACAAGCGGGTTCAGCTCACCCCGTGGCGAGGGCACCACCATGACCAGCCGCTCGACTCCCGCGACCTTCGCCGGAACCGCATTCATCAGCACCGAACTCGGATAGCTGGCCGTGCCGCCCGGGACGTAAAGTCCGGCGGACGCAACCGGCGTCCAGCGCTGGCCGAGTTCCACACCGACCGCATCGACATAGGACTCGCTTGCGGGAAGCTGGCGGCGGTGGTGATCCAGAATCCGGGCGTGAGCGAGCTTCAAGGCATCGACGGTTTCTTCATCGACCGCGGCAAGCGCCGCCGCGACGTCGGCCTCGCCGATGGCGATCCCAACTTTGCGCAAATCGAGATGATCGAACTTCTCGGTGTAGCCAATCAGGGCGGCGTCGCCGCGCGCGCGCACATCCGCGATGATCTTGGCGACCGTATCGTTCACGTCGGCGGAGGATTCGCGCTTCGCGCCGAGCAGCGCCTCGAAACGAGCCGCAAAATCCCCGTCACGCGTATCGAGCATTTGAACCATGTAAGACCTCAGGCGCCCGCGGCTTCCGGGCCGTTCGCGCCCTCGCCGGATGGGCCCTTCGTGTCCGCCTCGGCCTCGCTTGGGTGCTCGGGTCTGTTTTGCGTGCGCCAGGCTATGCCCAGATCGCGCATCTCCGCCTCGATGCATTCGACATCGAGTTGCACCGTCGCGTCGCCCGAGAAGTACAGCACCACCTTGCCGCTCGGCGACTCGCCCGCTTCGAAGCTGATGGCGAGCAGGGACAGAACCCGATCCTTATTGCCTGGGGCTAGGCCTTTGTGGCGCGCGGCAAGCACGCGGTCGAAACGCAGCGCCGTACGCAGCCGGCGATAGCGGTTGTCGTCACCGCCCGCACTCTGCCAATCGAACCGGTTGACGATTGCCGCGAACCGATTCTGCGACGGCAGATACGTCATGTCGCCGACCCGTACGACCGCATCCTGAAGTTGCGAGGAGACGACTTGGAGGTCCTCCTCGTCGAGTGCCAGCAGTTTAAGCGTCGTCATCGGAAGAAATCACCGGTAAGAGCATATCCAACCTGGACCTAACATGCTTTCGGCCTGGTCCGGAAGACATTCCGGGAACGGCGCCTAGCCCGCGATCCGGTCGATCTGAGCGCCGCATTTGCGCAGTTTTTCCTCAAGACGATCGAAGCCGCGATCCAAATGGTATACGCGGCCGATGGTCGTCTCTCCTTGAGCGGCGAGGCCGGCAATGATGAGCGACACCGACGCGCGGAGGTCGGTGGCCATGACCGGCGCACCGCGCAAACCGTTCACGCCGTGGACCAGTGCCGTGTCGCCCCGTAGATCGATGCGCGCACCGAGCCGCGCCAGTTCCTGCACGTGCATGAACCGGTTCTCGAAGATGGTCTCGCGCACTTCGGAGACCCCGCGCGCCGTGCACATCACCGCCATGAGCTGAGCCTGGAGATCGGTTGGGAAGCCTGGAAACGGCTGCGTCTCGACGGATACCGGCTCCAGCCCGTGGCCATTGCGCGCCACGCGCAGCCCGCCCTGCTCTTCATAGACGTCGACGCCCGTCGTGCGCAGCGCCTCCAGCGCTTCTTGCAGCAGTTCGGCGCGCGCGCCTTTCAGGAACACATCGCCGCCGGTGATCGCCACGGCCATGGCGTAGGTGCCCGTCTCGATCCGGTCCGGCAGCACGTAATGCTCGGCCCCGTGAAGGGACGGCACGCCCTGAACCCGCAAGGTGGACGTTCCAATGCCTTCGATCTTGGCGCCCATCTCGACGAGACAGGTGGCGAGATCGCCAACCTCCGGTTCGCGGGCCGCGTTCACGATTTCCGAATCGCCGTCGGCCAGGACCGCCGCCATCAGCGCGTTGTGCGTCGCGCCGACGGATACCTTGCCAAGATGAATCCGCGCGCCCTTGAGCCCTTTCGGCGCCTTGGCGATAACGTAGCCCGCATCCAGCTCGATGTCGGCTCCAAGCGCTTCCAGCGCCACGAGATGAAGATCGACGGGGCGCGTGCCGATGGCGCATCCGCCTGGAAGAGACACTTTTGCCTCGCCGCAACGGGCCAATAGCGGCGCCAGCACCCAGAAGCTGGCCCGCATCCGCGCGACCATCTCGTAAGGCGCCGTGGTATCGACGATCTCCGCCGCGGTCAGCTTGTAGGTCTGTCCGTCGCTCGTGTTCTGACCGGCGCGCTTGCCGGCGATGGTGATGTCGACCCCGTGATTGCCGAGAATGCGCCCGAGCAGCGAGACGTCGGCAAGGCGTGGCATGCCGTGCAGCGTCAGTGTCTCGTTAGTAAGAAGGCTCGCGATCATCAACGGCAGTGCCGCGTTCTTGGCGCCGCTGATCGGGATAGTCCCTTCCAGCCGTTCGCCGCCGATAATGCGGATACGATCCATGACGAAAAGCTCCCTCAGACGCGCCCGGATTACCGCCGCGTCCCCCGTTTCCCTAATGCCGCCGCAAGAGGCAATGCAGCAAGCGGCCAGTTTAGCCTTTGCGCCTCAGGTCTGTCCCCCTTTATCGGGGTCGGTGGATACGGTTCGTTTGGTGCGTGCGTTTTCCTTGCGTTTCCGCAAGTTAGCCCGGAGCGCCTGAGCCAGCCGCTCCTGCCGGGCATCAGGCTTGCCGCCGTTCGCGGATTTCGGCTCGCGCGTTCCGTCCTTTTCCACCTCGATCCTCACTTTGCCGCCATTCGGCCCGGGCCTTTTACCCCAATGCTTCGGCGACTGTAAGAGTGGGTACAATCCTTGCGTCACAAGGCCCGCTATGGCAGTTTGCGCGCCGCGCCGGGATGGAGCACGTTCTCGATTCCCTTGGGATCGGGCCACCCCATGCGGACCCACCGGTCAAAAATTCGATCCTCGAGATCCGTGAGGTTCCGAGGCATATGGGACGCCGCCGTAGCTCAGTGGTAGAGCGCGTCATTGGTAATGACGAGGTCGACAGTTCGATCCTGTCCGGCGGCACCAGGGTTTCCGAGTTTTCGCACAAGCCAACCGACAATCCGACCTCCCATACCCACGCATGGATGAGGAACGATCGGTTGCGTTGTGCTAGCGTTCGTCTTGGCCAAGACAGGGAGGTGACAAAACCATGAGAGCCATTACAGCCATTGCGATCTTCGTTCTGACGGCGTCTGCCGCATCGATGAGTTTCGACGTGCCGGCCGAAGCCGGTCAGGTCCACCCCGTGAAGACAGTCGGGAAGACGGTCAACAGCGCCGCGAAAGGCGTTTCGCGTTCCGTCGACAGTGCGGCCAAGGCCGTTTCGCAGTCGGCCCGCTGGGGCGCACGAACGGTTTGGGTTGGCGCCGGTGTCGGAGAGGGCGCCGCCGTGCTGACGCACAACTGCAACTACTATCACAAGCGCTATCAAGAGACCCGGTCCGCGGAGTGGCGCAACAAGTACAAGGCTTGCGTTCGCTAGGACCGACGGCCTGGATAGAGGGCTAGCAGCTCGCATCTGCGGCCGCCCGTTGGCGGCCGCAGATTGATTTTCTCGAACCGCGTGCCGATCTTATCCAACTGACGTCGTCGAAAGCCGTTCCGAAAGTGAGGCCCTGCAATGCATATGGACCGCCCCATGTTTGTCTTCGGCTCCGACCGAGCCGGACGGCACCGCGAAGGCGCCGCGCTCGAGGCGCTTCGGAACCGGGGCGCGGTGTACGGCCAAGGCGCAGGACCGCAAGGCAATTGCTACGCCATCCCCACACGATGCGAGATGGCGCGCCCGCTTCGGCGAGATGAAATCGCCCACGGCGTCGCGACATTCTTGGACTATACGCGAACGCACCCCTGGCTGCTGTTCGACGTGACCCCGATCGGTTGCGACAATGCGGGCTACGGGCCTGAAGATATTGCCCCGATGTTCGCTGGCGCGCCGCACAACGTGACCTTGCCGCGGGTCTTTGCGGACATCCTGGCCGCCCAATCCTCAAGTTAGGCATTTCGAGGAGACGTCCGATGAATGCCAAAAGCCTTCTTCAACTGCTTGCCGCGATTTCACTCGCCGCAGCGTGCAGCACGGCAACCGGCCCGGCCCTCGCCAAGAAGAAGAGCGCGAGCAACAACACGTATACGGTGCAGAAGCAGATGGCGCCCAAGGCAGGCAAGGACTGCCGCAAAGGGCCGGTTCCGCCGTTCATGCGCAATCCGCGCTACATGAATCGCGGCTTCCTCAAGACGAAGTGCCCGAACTAGGGCGCGCGCTTATTGCTTCGATGGGCAGCGGTGGCAGATTCGGGCGCAACGGCGGCACCGCTTGATGCAATGGAAATAGGGCTTGCAGTGAACCGGGCTCGCGATCGGGCGGGTCGCCCGCTGCTCCAGTGAGCCGGGTGAAAGTGCGAACGCATCTGCCTGCCGCGGGACCGCCAGCGAAGGCGCCAAAAGCGCGCCAAACACCAGGAATCCGGACGCGACGAAATTAATTCTTCGCAACATCGAGGCCTCTCCCTTTGGCTCGAACGCTAAGCCATTCAAAAACCTAGCTTAACCATACCGGCCAGTTCTTTGCCCGGCGGCTGGATGCCAATGCGATCCTATTGAATGTTCTGTGACAACCCCAATGTCTTACGGCACGGGGGACGTACATCGCGGAGGAAACCGAAATGGTAAGCGATCGGTCCCAATATCGTGGCTACGAGATAAGACTGCGTCAGGAATGGTCCAATTGGTGCGCGAACGTCTTTCCCCTCAGGGATGACGTGCCCATTTTCGCCCTGTCGCCCTTGTGGACCCTCTCGTCCAGCCGCGCGGAAGCCTTGGCCGCCGCAAAGAGGCAAATCGACGACAATCTCGGAACGGAACCGGAGCGGCACGTGGCCTAGGGGCCTGTTTGAGCCGCGCCAATCGGCGTCCGGAACGCGCTACTTGCTGAGGAGCGCGTAGGCCGCATAGCACAAGGTGAGAGCAAGGAGCGGCCGGAGCAGCCAATCCGGCGCAACGCCCGCCAAGCGCGTGCCGAGCAAGATGCCCGGGATGGAGCCGCACAGCAGCGCGGCGAGAATTCCGAAGTCGACATGTCCCAGCCCGAGGTGGCCGGCGCCCGCGACGAGGGTCAGCGGCACCGCGTGAGCGATGTCCGACCCGACGATTCGTTTGGCTGGAAGGATGGGATATAGCAGGGCGAGAACCACGACGCCGATGGCACCGGCTCCGACCGAGGTCAACGTGACCAACAGCCCGAGCGCCGCCCCGAAGAGGATTGTAATCGCCGTGCGTCCCCGCGGTTCCGGCGCCGCGTCCCCGGTGATGTGGCCTTTCATCATGATCGGATAGAGCACGATCGCGACCGCGCTGACCGGGAGCGCAAAGGCCAGCCCATAGCGAATCCACGCCGCCAAAGCCGTCGTGTCCAGCGGCACATAGGCAACGATCGCCAGCAGGATGAGCGAGGCGGGTAGCGATCCCATGGCGAGTCGCAGCACGATAGGCCAGTCGACATTCTCTTCGACATGGTGCCGCCAGCCGCCGACCGTCTTGGTCACGGATGCGTAGAGCAGGTCCGTGCCCACGGCCACCGATGGTGGAACACCGAAACTCGAAATCAGAAGGGGCGTCATGAGTGCGCCGCCGCCAACCCCTGTCAGTCCCACCAAAAAGCCGACGCCAAAGCCGGCGCCAGCCAAAGGCAGCAGGGCCATAACCCCGCTGAGATCAATCATATATGAGGGCCTCCCCCGACTCCGCCGGTGCGATCCGAACCAGAACGGCTCTTACGGCCATTAGCGATCCGTGTCGATCAGGACCGGAACACCCGCCGAGCGTAGCAAAATCGCCACCTCTTGGGCACGCCGCTCGTACTCGGCCCTGTCTTCCGGGGAACCGCCGAGGTCCGCGCATAAGCCAGACAGCCGTGCCCGGTCAAGAACAAGCACGTTGTCGCCGACAGCGGCAGCGCCCGTCTGCACCCAGGTGATCACGCCGCCAGCGACTGTCGCACCGTCGATGGCATTGACGAGGACAAAATTGCCCGTCAGCGGTAACTCGGAGAAGAGATCGATGGCGGTCGACCGGCCGAGGAGAATACGGCAGTCGGCGATGTCGTTCATGCCGCATTCGTGGGCTTGCGCCGACGCAAGCGTTTCGAAGTCGATGAGCGCCGAGACGCTCATGGACGTCACGGGCGTGAGATCCGTGGCGGACCGCAGTAAATAGCCGGCTTCCGGGTCGAAGGGCTTCTCCGAGAGCCAAACAAGGCGCGCTTCGAGGACATCGGCGTTGGTTGGCCGCCGCTGCGTCTCGGCAAGAACCGCGCCCCGTGAAATGTCGAGATCGGTGTCGAGCACAAGCGTCACGGCATCGCCGCTCGATGCGCTCTCCAAGTCGCCATCCATCGTCGCGATCCGGACCAACGTCGCGCCGAGCCCGCTGCGTGCATCCACCAGACGGTCACCGACGCGAATCGTACCCGATGTCACCGTACCGGCATAACCGCGGAAGTCGTTCGAGGCCCGCAGCACGAGTTGCACCGGCATACGGAACGGCGCGTCCAGCGGCTCTGTCCGCGCTTCGACGCTTTCGAGATATTCGAGCAGTGTCGGACCGTTGTACCAAGGCATTTCGACCGAACGGGCGACGACGTTCGCTCCCGTCAGCGCGGCGACGGGAATGGAGACGATATCGCTAAAGTTGAAATTACCGGCGATCCCGCGGAAGTCCGACTCGATGGCGCGATAGCGCTCCTCCGACCAATCGATCTGGTCCATCTTGTTGACGGCAAGAATGACCTTTTTGATGCCGACAAGGTTGCAGATCGCGGCGTGACGCCGCGTCTGACGTTTCACGCCGTGACGCGCATCGACCAAGAGGATGGCGATGTCCGCGTGCGAGGCGCCGGTCGCCATGTTGCGCGTGTATTGCTCGTGCCCGGGCGAATCGATGATGACGAAGCGGCGCCGCTCGGTCTCGAAATAGCGCCATGCGATGTCGATGGTGATGCCCTGCTCACGCTCGGCGACCAGTCCATCGAGCAACAGCGAGAAGTCGATCCGTTCCCCGTTCACCGCGCGCGCATGGGAGGCATGGAGAATGGCGGCACGCTGATCGTCCGTCACGCCCGCCGCGTCCCACAACAGCCGCCCGATCAATGTCGACTTGCCGTCATCGACGGAGCCGCAGGTCAGGAGACGCAGCATGGCTTCCGACTTGTCGTCCGGATGCACCGCCGGCTGGAAGCTTTGAGCTTCCGAAAGCGCCGCCATGTTCATTAGAAATACCCCTCGCGCTTCTTCATCTCCATCGCTCCGGCCTGATCGTGATCGATCAAGCGCCCTGCCCGTTCGGACACGCGCGCATCCAACGTCTCGGCCACAACCTCGTCGAGCCTGGTTGCGTCGGACTCGATCGCCGCGGTGAGCGGGTAGCACCCCAAAGTGCGGAAGCGGATCCTGCGTAGTCGCGGCTCCTCGCCCGGAAGCAGACGCATGCGCTCGTCGTCGACCATGAGAATCTGGCCGTCGCGCACGACCGTTAGGCGCTCTTTCGCGAAATAGAGCGGCACGACATCGAGCTGTTCGAGCGTGATGTAGCGCCACACATCCGCTTCGGTCCAATTGGACAGCGGAAACACGCGGACGGTTTCGTCCTTGCCGAGGCGCCCGTTGAGGAGCTGCCACATTTCCGGCCGCTGCAGACGCGGGTCCCAGCTATGACCGCTGGCGCGGAACGAGAACACGCGTTCCTTGGCGCGAGACGCTTCCTCGTCGCGACGCGCACCGCCGAAGGCCGCATCGAACCCGCCCGCGTCGAGCGCCTGGCGCAGCGCCTGCGTCTTCATGATGTCGGTGTAAACCGACGGCGGATGATCGAAGGGGTTGATGTTCTTCGCCAGCCCGTCGTGATTGGTGTGCACGATGAGATCGAGGTCCATCTCCGACACGGTCCGGTCGCGAAACGCGATCATGTCCTGGAACTTCCAGGTCGTATCCACATGCAGAAGCGGGAACGGCGGCTTGGCCGGCCAGAACGCCTTCCGCGCCAGATGTAACAGAACCGTCGAGTCCTTGCCGATCGAGTAAAGCAGCACGGGCGCGCGAAACTGCGCGGCCGCCTCGCGGAAAATATGAATGCTCTCGGCTTCGAGAAGCTTCAGATGAGACGTCAGCGCGGTCATGCGGCCACCTCTTTCTGCGCGGCCGCTTCCAGGGGGCGCCGCTCGGTCTCGGCAACGTGCAGACCGCACTCTTTCTTGTCTTCGGTCTCCCACCACCAACGGCCGGCGCGCGGATCCTCGCCAGGCTCGATGGCGCGCGTGCACGGAGCGCAACCGATCGACACGAAGCCCTGCGCGTGGAGCGGATTAACCGGAATGTCGTGCGCGTCGATATAGGCGTTGAGCCGTTCGTCCGACCAATCGGCGAGTGGATTGATCTTGATGAGCCCACGGTCGCCGTCCCATTCGGCCAGTGGTACGTCCGCGCGCGCTTGCGACTGCTCGCGCCGCAGTCCGGTGATCCAGGCTTGCGCGCCCCGCAACGCGCGGTTCAGCGGCCGAACCTTGCGGATTTCGCAGCAACTCTTCCGGTTCTCAACGGAGTGACGGAACCCATAGACACCGTCTCGAGACACGAGTTCCTCGACTTCGCGCGTGTCGGGCGACACCAGGCGAATGCGTATGCGATAGCGAAGCTCGGAGAGTTCGACCGTCTCCAGAACCTCCGGGAACAGCCGGCCCGTATCGAGCGTAAAGACATCGATATCGGCGCCGTTCTTGATCACGCCGGACTTGGCGATCGCCTGCAAGATGACTTGATCCTCAAGTCCGACGCTGGTCGAGAACGCGATGCGCCCATCGATCCGCTCAGCGATCAGCTTGATCCGTTCGACCAGATCGTCGGTGCCCGCGAGCGCCTCGTCGAGCGCGCGTGCCGCCGTGTCCGAAGCGTTCCAGCGCTGCGGCATCGGATTGCGCGCGGCGGGCTGATAAGTATGCCCGATGATCTTGAGCGACGTCTTCCAGGTCTCGGCCGCACCGGAATCGGCGATCTCCGCCGTGTCGAAGCCGGAGCGGAGCAGGAATTGCGCCTGGTCGGGAATGAGCGAACCGACCGCACGGAGCTCTCCCCCGAAGCCGAGCCGGTCGCGCAGGATGCGCGCCAGGCTGAAGCCCCGGCCGTCGCCGAAACTGGGAAACAGAATCGCAATAGGGCCGGCATTGCCGCCCACGGCCGAAACCAGCGCATCGTGATCCGCGGTCGGCTCCAGAACGGTTGCCGCCGTGTCCGCTTCGGTGACGACACCGCCTCTTGTCAAATCAACGAGAACCATAAAGAGCCTCCTTGAACGGCGCGGCGCCGACGCGGCGCCAGGTTTCGAGGAAGCTCTCTCCCTCGTTCCGTTTTTCGATATACGTCTCGACAATGGTATCGATTGCTTCCGGGACCTTCTCGGCGCGGAATCCGGGACCGATGATGGTGCCCACCGCGGCATCGTCCTTGGGGCTGCCGCCAAGCGTGATCTGGTACAGCTCGGTGCCCTTCTTATCGACGCCGAGAATGCCGATATTGCCCGCGTGGTGATGGCCGCAGGCGTTGATGCAGCCCGACATATTGAGCCGTAGCTTTCCGATCAGGTCCTGCCGCGCGGGATCTTCGAACCGCTTGGCGATTTCCTTGGCGATCGGGATCGAGCGCGCATTGGCAAGGTTGCAGTAGTCGAGGCCAGGGCAGCAGATGATGTCGCTGAGAAGCTCGTTGTTGCCGGTGGCGAGCCCCGCGCCGTCCAGCACGTCGTAAAGCGCCGGGATATCGGCCAGCGCCACATGCGGCAGTACGAGGTTCTGCGTGTAGTTCACGCGGACTTCGTTGTGACCGAAACGCTCGGCCAGATCGGCGATGAGGTCCATCGCATCGGAGGATGCATCCCCCGGCGTGCGCCCCGTCTCTTTCAGCGAAACCACGACCGAGCCGTAACCCGGTTCGCGATGCGGCAGCACGTTGTTCCGGTACCAATTGGCGAAGCGGGCATCGCTTTCGCGGCGAGCGGCGAGCGCTTCGTCGCGCGGTGCACGCTCCGGCAATTCCGGCGGCGCGAAATACGAGGCGATGCGGCGATACTCATCCTCCGGCAGATCCACGGCGGCTTTGTGGGTCGCCTCCCAATCTGCCTCGACGGCCTCGCGGAATTTCTCGATTCCGAGCGCATTCACGAGGATCTTGATGCGCGACTTGAACAGATTGTCCCGGCGACCGAGCAGGTTGTACACGCGCAGGATCGACTCGACATAGGACAATAAGTGTTCCTTGGGTAGGAACTCGCGGATCACCTGGCCGACATAGGGCGTGCGGCCCATGCCACCGCCGACGAGCACGCGAAAGCCGTTCTCGCCGTTCGGTCCACGGACGATGCGCAAGCCGATGTCGTGAAAGGCCGTGGCGGCACGGTCTTCGGCCGCACCCGAAACAGCGATCTTGAACTTGCGCGGCAGCCAGTTGAACTCGGGATGCAACGTCGACCATTGACGCAGGACCTCGCACCACGGGCGCGGATCCTCTAGCTCGTCGATGGCCGCGGCCGCAAACGGATCGGAGGTGACGTTGCGCACGCAGTTGCCGCTGGTCTGAATGCAATGCATCTCGACTTCCGCAAGCGCCGCCAGCACGTCGGGAATATCGACGAGCTTGATCCAGTGAAACTGAAGATTCTGGCGCGTCGTGAAGTGACCGTAACCGCGATCCCATTTGCGGCCGATCAACGCGAGCTGCCGCAACTGGCGCGGCGACAGCTGGCCGTAAGGGATCGCGATGCGCAGCATGTAGGCATGCAGCTGCAGATAGACGCCGTTGCGCAACCGCAAGGGACGGAACTCGTCCTCCAGCAGATCGCCGGAAAGACGCCGGCCGACCTGGCTACGAAACTCCGCAACGCGCTCGTTGACGAACGCGTGGTCAAACTCATCATAGCGGTACATCGTACCAATCCTCTGTTAGCGTCGTGCGGTGCGACGCACGGATGCGTTCGCGCACGGAAATCGGATCGACCGTGCCGTCGTTTTTCACCTCGACCGGCATGGAATAAACGCTGACGACGAGCCGATCCCGCTCGGCCGCCGCCGCCGTTTCCTCCAAGGCCTTGACCTCGTCCTCGGACTCGGCACGGGCCGCATCGGCGATGCTCTCCATCCATCCGCCATCGGGGGCGAGATAGACAACGACGCCATCGTTCAAGCGGTTTGCTGTGACGACACTAGGCATAGGCGCGGGCGACCTCCTGGTGGGACAAAATCGTTTCGACGGCGCCGGCATGGGGCAGGCCCGCAACCTCGCCGAAGATGAGGACGGCGGGACTGCGCAGGCCGAGGCCTTCGGGATCGCCCGCGAGCGCAGCGATCGTGGTGGCGACGCGCCGCTCGTTCGCGCGGCTGGCGTTCTCCACGGCGATGACCGGCAGCTGCTCGCGGAAACCCGCATCGAGCAAACGTTGCGAGATGACCGCCCCGGTCGTGACGCCCATATAGACGACGAGCGTGTTGTTGCCCGCGGCCAAGGCCGTCAAATCCAGATGCTCGAAGCTCGGCGCCTTCCCACCCGCTTCGTGACCCGACACGAACGTAACCGTGTGCGACACGTCGCGATGGGTCAGCGGAATCTGCAAGCTTGCCGCGGCGGCCGCGCCAGCCGTAATGCCAGGGATGACGTCGATCGCGATATTGTCGGCGCGTAGCGCGTCGAGCTCTTCGCCCCCGCGGCCGAAGATGAAAGGATCGCCCCCTTTGAGGCGCACGACGGTCTCGCCCGCCTTCGCGCGCGCCACAAGAAGCGCGTTGATCTCCGCTTGCGGCACGCTATGGGCACCCTTGGCCTTGCCGACCGGGATCAGCTCCGCCTCGCGGCGCGCGAGTTCCAAGACGCCCTCACCCACCAGCTTGTCGTAGAACACGACGTCCGCCGCCTTGAGCGCACGAACAGCCTTCAACGTCAGGAGCTCCGGATCGCCCGGTCCCGCCCCGACGAGAAGCACCCGTCCCCGGCGCGACCCCTTCCGGTCCTCTTCCGCATTCGCGGCGCGGTCGATTTCCTCGCCGATCAGGACGCGGGCCTTGTCCTCGTCACCCTGCAACATGGCCTTGGCGGCGGGACCGTCGAAAATCGATTCCCAAAGCCGGCGGCGGAGCGGACCGTCGGGCAACGCCTCGGCCACACGCGCGCGGAACGATCCCGCCAGTTTGGCCAGATCGCCAATGCGCGGATGCAGTTCGTGCTCCAGCCAGGCGCGCACGCGCTGGGCCAGGACCGGGGCCTCCGCAGACGTTCCGATCGCGACGGTCACTTCGCCGCGGTCCACGATGGCCGGCAACGCGAACGTGCAGAGAGCCGGACGGTCCGGCACGTTGACGGGCACGCCGAGGTCGCGGGCAATGGCCGCGATGCGCGCGTCCTCGTCCTCGTCCTCGGTAGCCGAGATCACGAGCGGCCGGCCACGGATCTCGTCGATCCCGGGCCTGATCGCAAGCCGGACGGCTTTGCCGGCGTTCACAAGGGTCGCGAGCTCGGGCGCGAGCGCATCCGCCGCGACGTCAACGAGGTCGGCGCGCTTCAGGAGAAGCCGCGCCTTGACGGCCGCAAGCTGGCCTCCGCCCACCACGAGCGGCGGCCTGCCATCGAAGCTCACGAAGATGGGGAAGGTCCGCATCAGCCAGAGGTTCCCGTCGCCGCCGTATCGCCCGCCGTCTCCGCGAGGCTTTCCGGCGCAAGCTCGACTTCCAGCCCGTCGAGTTCGGGCGTCATGATCAGCTGGCAGGACAGCCTTGACCGGTCATCGACCGAGAAGGCGCCATCGAGCATTTCGGTCTCTTCGTCGGACGGAGGCACGAGTTTGCCGATCCAACCCTCCTCCACCCAGACATGACAGGTGGCGCACGCACAGGCTCCGCCGCACTCCGCCTTGATGGGCAGACCCCAATCGCGGATGACCTCCATGACCCGCCAGCCCTCAAGCGCTTCGAGGCGATGCGTGGAGCCATCGGGCAGGCGCACGGTAATGAACATCTCTCAAGCCACCTTCCCAAAGGCGTCGCGGTTCGAACAAGCGGCCCATGTACTTGGCGGAAGCCCGCCTCGCAAGTCCGCGAAGAGCGCGAAAAGAACGGAGTTCCAGCGGCGCTGCCGCCAGACCCTCCACCGTTCGCCCCTGGACCCAGCCTCCATGACCTTCGGGCCGGCCACGCCCCAAAGATAGGAGAGATACTGAAAAATCATTCTACAGAAAAAGTCCATACGCCTGAATTAGTGCAAACTTGTTCTCTCTATCCCGCATATGGAGGCGCATTTTCTCCAAACCGCGTATTTTGCATCCAGAATCTCCGCGCCCCACGGGTTGGGAAAAACTGTTTCTTTCGCGCAACTATGCGGAGGAATCTTCCACCGGTTGTGGACCAACTGGCCTCGCCCCCTGGCTGACCAGGACGTTTTCCGCCAAGCTGGTATGAAACGCACACGGACAATTGGGGGAAACATGGGGGCCGGCGATCCGCGTATTCGCGCGGGAAATCATTGTGGCGACAACGAAATTGCGCCTCACGTTACGAATGCCGCCGCGCTTCCCCGCCGCCATCGCTTCTTTGCCGGCGCGGCGCTGGCATCGGCTCTTTTCGCATCCACAATGCTCACCGCCCCGGCCCGCGCACAACAGGCCGTGTTCATCCCATTGTCGTTTACGCCGGTTACGGTCACCAACACGAATAACTGTGTTTTTGTAGGCACTTGCGCTTTCATCAACACGACCTTTCCGGGCGCCTCTATCGATTTCACCAACACGGGCAACTTCGCGACGATTGGCATCGGTTCGATCGGAATTCTGACGAATACGCTGCTTGGTGGCGGGATCAAGATCGACAATTCCGGAAATCTCGCCACGCTCGGCGCCGGTGCGATCGGCATTTCGGCGAATACGACGCTGGGCGGTTCGATCAAGATCCACAACTCGGGCGATATCGCCACGGCGGGGCTCGGGGCCATCGGAATTGTTGGGAACACCATCTATGGCGGGTCGGTCAAGATCGACAATTCCGGCGATATCGCCACGGCCGGCCTCGGGGCCATCGGAATTGTCGGGAATACCGTCTATGGCGGCTCCGTCAAGATCGACAATTCCGGAAATCTCGCCACGCTCGGCGTTGGCGCCATCGGCATCAGCGCCACGACGCTCCTCAAGCCGGGGAAGGTCACCGTCGAGAACAGCGGGAATCTGGCCACGCTTGGGGTCGGCTCCATTGGTATCTTCGCCACGACGCTGTCTCAAAACAGCGATGTCAGCATCACCAATACCGGCGACGTCACGACCCGCGGCATCTTCGCCTATGGGCTTTTCGGCACTACGCTCGGCCCCCGAAGCGACGTGACCATCACGAATGGCGGTACGGTCACCACGCGCGCCGCGGACGCCGATGGCGTCTACGCCGCAACCTTCGGCCGCAACAGCGACATCAAGGTTACGAACACCGGAGAGATCGATACCTCCGGCATCGATGCGGAAGGTCTTCACCTCACGACGACCGGCCGCAACTCGAATGTGTCGGTGGACACGAGCGGATCGATCAAAACCCGGGGCGCCTTTGCCGAAGGCGTCAACGTGGCTACCTATGGGCGCAACGCCGATGTGACCATCGCGAACAGTGGCGAGATCGAAACGCACGGCCGGCTTTCCGACGGCATCTACGCCTACACGGGTGGCCGGAGAAGCACGCTGTCCATCGAGAATTCCGGATCTATTCACGCGAACGGCCGCCGCGCCTATGGCATTTACGCAGTCACGGTCGGCAATGCCTCGCCGATCACGGTCAACAACAGCGGCGACCTCTTCGGCTCGACAGCAGCCCTCTTCGCCTACAGCGCCACCTCCACCACGGTCAACAATAGCGGCGACATTTCCGCCGGTAGCGGGCTTGCCATCGACACGGAGGGTGCGAGTTCGTTCATCAACAACGCGGGCCTGATCACCGGTTTCGTCGACCTGACCGACAGCGCCGACGTCTTCAAGAACATGTCGGGCGGCGAATTCCACGCGCAAGACGTTAGCAATTTCCGGGGCGGCAGCGATCTCTTCAAGAACGAGACCGGCGCGACGGTGCGTACAGCAGACCGGTACAATGCCAACGAGGTGACGCGCTTCATCGGATTGGAGCGGTTCGAAAACCGCGGGCTCATTACGATGGTCGATGGGCAGATCGGCGATCAGTTCCGTATCTCGAATACACCTGGCGGCACCGACACCGTCTTTACCGGATCGAGCGGCTCGACCCTCGGCGTCGACACGTTCCTCGGCGGACCGGGGTCGAAATCCGACACGCTCGTGATCGAAGGCAGCGCCAAGGGGCGCACGCGGCTTGCGGTCAACAACGTCAATCCTGGACCGGGGCGCCTCAACCGCGAGGGCATTCCCGTCGTGTTCGTCGATGGGAATGTGAATGCCTCGAACTTCTATCTCGACAAGCCCATCGACACGGGCTTCTTCGAATACGATCTCTTCTTCGTACCGACCGGAAGCGGCTTCTTCGAGCTCAGAAGCCATGCGGGCGGCGGCGCGCACGTCCTGCCGCAGATCGTGACGACCATCCATGAGACATTCCACAACTCGACGGAAACCTGGTTCGACCGGTCCACGGACTTGCGCGCGCTGCTGGCGCGCGGCTCGGTCTGCGACGACATCGCAAGGCCGGAGGAGCGCGTCAGGTGTCAAGACCTTTACGATGTGACGCCGGCAGTCTGGGCACGCGGCGCCGGATCCTGGTTCAACTTCGACGGCAACGCGACGACGAAGGCGAACGGTAGGACCTACCGCTACGACCTCGGCCACGATCTCAATATCTGGCAGGTTGAATCAGGAGTGGACTTCGGCAAGGAAGCCGTCCTGACGCCGGACGATATCCTCGTGCTCGGCGTGCTCGGCGGCGCGGTGAAGTCCGCGCTCGATTACAACGCGCTGGCGCGGTCCTATGATATCAGCAGCCTAGAAGCCGGCGCCTACGCCACCTATCTGCGCGGCGGCTTCTTCCTCGACACGCTGTTCAAGGCGTTCTTCGGAACACTTGAGCCCAAAGGTGCGGTCGAGTTTCCGGAAACGCTGGATACGCAGACCTACGGCCTTCGCGTCGACAGCGGCTATCGCTTCGGCGGTGTGAAGGACGGCCCCTTCGTCGAGCCTCTTGCGACGGTCGCCGTCTCTTGGACGCATATCGACGACTTCTCGCATAAAGGTAACACCATCGACTTCAGCGACGACGAGCAAGTCCGGGGGCGCCTCGGCATGCGCGTCGGAACCTCCTCGCAGATTTGGGAAGGCACGACATTCGAGCCGTTCCTGATCGGTAGCGTTTGGGGCCTCCTCTCGGACGATTCCAGCGCCAAGCTGACCTCGACGGGCAACACCTTCGTTTTCACCGACGAGCCCGACGACGTTTGGGGCGAGATCTCGGGCGGGGTGAACTTCTTCAATCCCGAAGCGCAAACGTCCGTGTTCGCCAAGATGGACTACATCTTCGCTGACAATTCCGAGGGCGTCAGCGCAAAGGCCGGGATGCGCATCTCCTGGTAGCTGCGCGGCACCCGCTTCCGGTCGAGGAAACCGCCGCCTCCCCGGCAGAACCGAACGCATTTTTGCCGCCTTCGTCGCGAAGGACGGTTTTCAGAACTCGGCCATGCTGCTAAGTGCTGACGAAGCCCGCCTTGCCAGGGCCTTGGTGATCTTCGAACCTCGCTCAAAATGGACCCGGGCAAATTTCTCTAGGGGAGACGAGGCGTGACAGAGCAAAACTCCGACCGGGATACAAAACAGCATATCGAGGTCGAGAACGCCGCGCGCGACAAGCATCAACTGCGCACCATGGCGGTGGCCGTCACGGCGGTGGTGTCGGTGATCGGCCTCGTGATTGCGGCGATCATCTATGCCATCGCGCTCAACCGTCTTTGGTTCCTGCACTTTCCGCTCGGCTTCTACATGCTGGCCCAAGGCATTCTGTTTTTCGCGATCTTCGTCACATTTTGGTATGTGCGCGTGCAGGAGAAAATCGACCTTACGCGCAGCATGAACGAGGAGATCGCCTAGGCGATGGCTCTGCAATCGCGTCAGCGCACGCCCAATCCGCATCTCGGCTCCTATTACGGCATCGTCGCCAGCGCCTTCGTCTCGCTGACGATCCTGCTCGCCATGGCCGAGCAGCTCGGCTGGCGCGACGGCTCGATCGCGCGGCTCATGATCCTGATGCCGCTGGTCCTCTACATAGCTGTCGCCGTCGCGGCGCGAACCCTGAATGTCGAAGACTTCTTCGTCTCGGGACGCCGCGTGCCGCAGGTCTATAACGCGTTTCTTCTCGCGGTGATCACAGTCGGCGGGACGGGTCTATTCGCCTATACCGGCGCGCTGTTCTTCATGGGGTTCGACGGGCTCGCAATCGGGCTCGGCTGGACCTGCGGCCTATTGCTCGCGTCCATCTTATTCGTCCCCTACTTGCGGCGGGCGGGCGCCTACACCCTTCCGGCCCTACTGGGACAACGTTTCCGGTCGCAGCGAACGCGCATGCTAGCAAGCGGCCTTCAGATCGCTCCCACTATCTTGCTTCTCGCCGCAGAGGTAAAAATCGCGGCGATGGTGCTGGCGATGTTCCTGCCCACCGCCTACTGGATCTCCGTTGTCATCGTCGTCGTCTTTATTGCCGCAACGGGAATCCTCGGCGGCATGCGTGCGCTGACGTGGTCCGGAAGCGCGGAGTTCATCACCGGCGGCCTCGGCCTCGCCATTCCGTTGACGGCGGTTGCCGTTGTCCTGACCAACCTTCCAGTGCCCCAATTCACCTACGGCGAAATGTTGGAGTCGCTCAGCAACGCGGAGACGACCACGGGCGTTACCGCGATCGCCCCCGGCATGCTCGCCGGGTTTCCCGGTCAAGAGCCGCTGGCAGCGGTCAAGCCGTTCCTTCAAACGTTCGGTACGATCTCCGAGGCGGGATTCTTCACGCTGTTCATATGCTTCACGATCGGAACGGCGGCGTTGCCCACATTGTTGTCGCGCAGCGGCGTTACAGCATCGGTCGCCGACCAGCGCCGTTCAACGGCCTGGGCTCTACTCCTCGTCGCCCTGTTCGCCATGACGGCGCCGGCACTTGTCGTCTTCGCCAAGGTCCTCATGTTCGGCGACGTCGCGATCATTCCGACACAAGGACTCCCGGCCTGGATTTCGAACCTGAGCCAACTACAGATCTTGCGCCCCAGCGACCTCAACGCGGAGGGCACGATCGGCGTTAGCGACCTACTGGTGGCGCGCGATGGCATTGTCCTCGCGTTACCGAGCCTCGCCGCCCTTCCCCACATCTTGACACCGCTGATCGCCGCCGCAGGCCTAGCGGTCGCGCTCGCCGCAGCCGGATCTCATCTTTTCACGGTCGGCGCCAGTTTGGCCGACGACATCTACAGATCCATCGACCCGCAACCGGTCGTGCTGCCGCGCTTGCTCGTAGCTTGGGCCGCGATCAGCCTAATCGCGCTCCTCATGGCGGTCTATCTCTTCATCGCCGATGTCGATGCGCTGAGCTACGCGGTGACGGCCTTCGCCTTTGCGGGGGCGACCTTCTTTCCAGTTCTCCTTTTGGCAATCTGGTGGCCGCGCTGCACGGTTCGGGGCGCGCTCGCCAGCCTGGCCACGGGGTTCGTCGTCATGTTCCTGGGCGTGACCTTGGACGGGTTGTTCGGCATAGCCGGAAGCGCCACCGGGACCGCGGGTGCGAGTCTCGTCGCCGCCACTTTGGCGCTTGCCGCCGGTGTCGGGGCCAGCCTCTACGGGCCTCCGCCCACCAAGGCGGACAACGATTTCTACGAGGCCATGCGGCGTCCAGACGGCGAAACGCTATACGACCAGGCCCTGGCACGCGCCGCCGCCGCACAGCGCAAAAAGACGTAACGGGTGACGCTTGGACATCTCGGCTCAAACGGAACGCTTCCCGCTCTACCCCGCGATCGCGCCCTATCGCAGCGGGCAGCTTCCGGTCGCGGGCGGTCACAAGCTCCATTTCGAGGAATGCGGTTCCCCCGCCGGCAAGCCCGTCGTCGTTCTTCACGGCGGTCCTGGCGGCGGCATCGCACCGATCATGCGCCGCTTCCACGACCCGAGGCTCTATCGCATCGTGCTGTTCGACCAGCGCGGTTGCGGCCGGTCGCACCCCCATGCCTCGATCGAAAACAATACGACGTGGGATCTCGTCGCCGACATCGAAGCGCTTCGCGAAGAGCTCGGTATCGAGCGCTGGCAGGTGTTCGGGGGTTCATGGGGATCGGCCCTCGCGCTGGCCTACGCGCAGACATACCCGAAGCGAGTTGGCGAGATGATCCTGCGGGGAATCTTTCTCCTGAGACAGTCCGAACTCGACTGGTTTTACAAGGACGGTTGCAGCTGGCTGTTCCCGGAGGCTTTCGCCGACTTCTGCGAAGCCATTCCGAAGGACGAACGCGGCAATCTGATCGGTGCCTATTACAAGCGCCTTACAAGCAACGATCCCGCCGTCCGGCTGGAGGCGGCGCGCGCCTGGACCGCATGGGAAGGGCGGACCTTATCGTTGCTTCCCGACATCGACCGGGAGCGCCACATCACGGCGGATCACTTCGCGCTCGCCCTCGCCCGGATCGAATGCCACTACGTTGCCAATCGCGGCTTTTTCGACCGCGACGATCAGCTCCTGCGCGATGCCGACCGCTTGAGCGACATCCCCGGCATAATCGTGCATGGACGGTACGACGTCGTAACGCCAATCAAGAACGCCTTCGATCTCTCACGCGTCTGGCCGTTGGCGGAGCTACGTGTGGTTCCGGATGCCGGACACGCCATGACGGAGCCGGGCATCACGCACGCCCTGGTCGCCGCGACACGGATGTATGCCGGCAACTGATCACGCGTCAGCCGCGCGGCCGATAAAACTCAGAACAACCTGACGCAGATGCGGCGCGGCGCGATGTTCGACGAGATAGAGCCCCTGCCAGGTGCCGAGAGTCATCGCACCTTCGCGAACGGGGATCGACAGGCTTACCGACGTCAGCATCGATTTGATGTGACTTGGCATATCGTCCGGCCCTTCCTCGTGGTGCGCGTAATGGCGATCTTCCGGCGCCAGCCGCTCCAGCGCATCTAGCAGATCGACTCTGACGTTGGGATCGGCATTCTCCTGGATTGTCAGAGAAGCGGACGTGTGACGCACGAAGACGGTGAGGAGACCACCTTGAGCACCAAGCCCATCCAGCCATTCGGCGACCGGCCGCGTGAAATCGACGAACCCCTTGCCGCGCGTCGGCACGTTCAAGACATGGCTCGTCTCGATCCATGCGGCCACAAGCGCATCCTCCCCGTTTGATTGGTTTCCAGGACTTGTGATTGGCATCCAGGGCCTGCCTGTCCCGATATCGGGCATTCCTTAAGAGAAAATTTACCCTGCCTTGCCACCGTCAATCTAGCCGCGGTGGGAGCTCCGACGCGGTCACGCCAACGTCCGCTTGGGGCGCGGGATCGGCGTCAGATCCATGGGGAACGGTATGGCTTCAAAGGCAGGTTGGCAAACCACGGAATTCGGGGGAACGGACCGCTTCGGCGAAGTCTGGCAGTCAAGCCGGCGCGGCGGACATCTCACGGACGATCCCCTGGACAAATATTTGGACAACGGCTCCGGCGGACCGATGGACCAGCGGACCGTCGAAGACCTTTTGCGCCGGCTGGTGGATCGCGTCGAGGAAAGCGAGCGCCGCTACGGCGAGGCGCTCAACGAACTTCATACGAGGCTCGATCGCCTCTCGCAAACCACCGAAGCCGCGCGGAGCACGAGCGCGCCGGAGGATGCGGACACATTCGACCGTCTGCATGCGCAAGTCAGCGACCTGGCACGCCGCTTGGAATCCGACACCAGGACGCCCCTGGACGATTTCGAACGGCTGGGCCGCGCCGTCACTGGCGGCATTCGAGGCGATCTGGACAACGAACCCGCCGGTGCGCCGCGCTACGAGCCCGAGCCCAGCCCGTTCGCCCAGTCCGTCATGGCCTCCCAAAGCTACGGCCAGCATGCTTTGGACCTCGACATTCCCGCCGAACCGGCATGGACGCCCCCGGCGGCGCAGCCGGATTTCGACAATCGCCTCGCGGAGATGGCCAACCGCTTGGAGCAGTCGATTGGTGCGGCGATGCCGAGCAGCACCATCGAGGCTCTGAACGCGCGTATCGAGGAGATCGGGAATCAGATCGCCAAGTCGCTCGAGCAGGCGCCGAGCCGCTCGTCCTTGGAACACGTCGAGCAGCAGATCGCCGAGATGGGCCAGCAGCTCAACCGTGCCGAGGAGCAGCTCGGCAGGCTCGGTGGCGTCGAAGAGCGCTTGCTCGCGCTGCTGGCGCGTCTCGAAGACAAGGACGCGGGTCCCAAGCCGGCCGAGGTCGATGCGGCGCAGCTTCAGGAAATCGCGGCCAAGGCCGCGGTGGAGGCCGCGCGCCTCGTCGCCGACAACTCTCAAAAGACGACGGACCGCCTCGAGGCAATGCAGCGGGAACTGAACGCCGTCGGCGATTTCAGCCGTCAATCGGACGACAAGCTCTCCAGCACGCTGCAGTCCGTTCACGAATCTCTGAAGCAGCTGGTGCAGCAGGTCGAGCGTCCCGAAGCGCGTTCGCCCCAAGCCAATCCATTTGCCGCGAAGCCCGCACCGCAACGTCCCAGCCCCGCGGCTCCGGCTCCCGCCGCCACTGCACCAGAAGCTCCCGCGCCCAAGTCATGGAGCGAACCCGAACCCATGGACCAGGGCTCGGCAGCGTCGTCCGCAAAACCGCATGCCCCGGAACCGAGCCCACGGCGGAGCCCCGCTCAGCCGAGCGCACCCGCGCCTCGGACAACAGCCACAAGTGCCCAGGCCCCACATCCGGAGCGTCCACGCTTCCCGGAAGTATCGAGCTCGACGGCGATGCCTCAAGCGGAGCACTCAAGTGCCGACGATGCCGAGCGGCGCTTGAAAGAGACGCTGCGCGACCGGCTGAATGCCGGCAGCAGCAAGGTCAAGCCGCGAAACCTTCTCGCGGCCTTCGAACGCGCCAGAGCCCCACGGGTCGAAGAAGCCGAGCCGGTTTCCGGAATGGAACCGGCCGCAGATCTGGACGCGCCTGCGTCTCAGGACATGGTAGCTGCCGCACGCCGGGCCGCCCAAGCGGCCGCTGCCCATGCGGAAGCCCGAAAGGAAATACCACCACGGCGAAAGCCGGTACTGAGCGCCCCTCAGGAAGAGCCGGCGAGTGGCCGGAGGCGGCCTTATCTGATCATTTCGGTTGCGATCCTGCTCGCGATCAGCGCCTTCCTCCTCTACGGGCGGCTTACGTCGAAGACCGCGTCCGTCGCCGATCCCAGCCCGGTCAGCGAGAGCTTCGAACCGGCCGACGGCACCGCAGGCCCGACCGCGCCCGGCACGAATGCACCGGCAGACGCCGCGACGGCACCCGGCGAGAAACAATCCGGGTCCTTCCCGTCCGTTCCCGGCATGATGACCTTGCCCGAGCAGGTCGGCCAGGCCGGCTCCGGCGTGACCGACATCCCCAAGACGTCCACGCACCCCATGCCGGCGAACGAGCTGAAGCCTGCCCCGCAGCTCGCCTCGCTCAAGTCCAACGATGCGCCGGCTCTTCCCGGCGGCGTCATCTTCTCGATCGAAGAGCCCGGAACGGCTTCCGAGGCGGCTACCGCAGAAGCGCTGACGGCAACCTCGGTGAAAGGTCCGATGCCGTCCGAGGCCATCGGTCCCGAGACCCTCCGCAAGGCCGCCGCGAAGGGCGACCCAATCGCTCAGTATACGGTTGCAATCTGCTATATCGACGGCCAGGGCGTCTCGGCGGATCCGGAAGCGGGCGCGGAGTGGCTGGAACGCGCCGCCCGCGCTGGGCTCGCGCCTGCGCAATACCGGCTCGGCACCATGTATGAGCGCGGCGTCGGAGTAACAGCGAATATCGACACGGCGAGGAGCTGGTATCTGGCAGCCGCCGAACGCGGCAACGTGAAGGCCATGCACAACCTCGCCGTCAGCGTCAGCGGCAGAGCCGGAAGCACGCCGAACTACGTCCTCGCGGCCAAGTGGTATCAAGAAGCAGCTTTGCGCGGCCTCGCCGACAGCCAATTCAATCTCGGCATTCTCGCGGAGCACGGCTTGGGCCGCTCCAAGGATCTCGCCGAAGCCTACAAGTGGTATTCGCTCGCCGCCGCTCAAGGCGACTCCGAAGCTCAGAAGCGCCGCAGCTCGGTCAGCAGCCAGCTTACGTCGGAGATGATCGTCGCCATCGACGAGAAGGTCGTCAACTGGAAGCCCAAGGCCGTTTCGCCGGAGGCCAACGACGTCGCCGAACCCACGGCGTGGGGTGCCGCGCCTGCGTCGGCCTCGAACCAGACGCCCGAAAGCACAACCTTGGTGAGCCGGGCCCAGACCCTTCTGAACAAGCTCGGCTACGATGTCGGCGTGCCCGACGGCCTGGCTGGCAACAAGACGCTAGCCGGGGTGAAGCGCTTCCAGCAGCGCAACGGCCTCGCCGAGACCGGCGAGATCACGGTCGAGCTCGTATCTCGGCTCGAGGCGCTCGCCGGTTAAGCATCGTGCCTTCGCGGCGCCCGAGCGCCCGCGCTCACACTTCCGCCGGAAATCCGGTGAGAATTAAGGTTCGATCCGCTTAGCGCATTGACACGTTGGCTCCCCGCGAACAGGTTGCAGGGGCGCTCGCTCTCTTACCGATCCAGCCAATGTTTCAGATTTATCTGCCGATTGCCGAGATTTCAGTGAACCTCTTGGTGATGCTGGGTCTTGGCGCGGCGGTCGGATTTCTGTCTGGCATGTTCGGCGTCGGCGGCGGGTTCCTGCTCACGCCTCTCTTGATGCTGTCCGGCATTCCGCCGGCCATCGCCGTGGCCACCGGCGCCAACCAGATCGTCGGCACTTCTGTCTCGGGCACGCTCGCCCAATGGCGGCGCGGCAATGTCGATCTGCACATGGGGGCGGTGCTGATTGCTGGCGGTGTCGCGGGCGCGCTGTTCGGCGTGCTCCTTCTGCGATATCTGCGCGGACTAGGGCAATCGGGCCTTATCATCTCGATGACCTATGTGTTTTTCCTCGGCAGCATTGGCGCCTTGATGCTGTGGGAGAGCGTCAACGCAATGCGGCGTCAGAGGGCCGGAAAGACGGTCTCCGCCCGGAAATCCGGACAACACAACTGGATTCACGGACTGCCCTTCAAGATGCGCTTTCCCCGGTCGCGCCTCTATATCAGCGCGATTCCGCCTCTGGTGATCGGCGGCATGGTCGGGCTCTTGGCTTCGTTCTTGGGCGTCGGCGGCGGCTTCATCATGGTCCCGGCGATGATCTACATCCTGCGCATGCCGACCAACGTGGTCATCGGCACCTCGATCTTTCAGATCATCTTCATCACCGCCGTCGTCACGCTATTGCATGCCACGCTGAACCACACGCTCGACATCGTGCTCGCCTTTCTCCTGATTATCGGCGGGGTGATCGGCGGGCAATTCGGAGTCCGCGCCGGACAAAAGCTCCGCGGCGAACAGCTGCGTGCAATGCTGGCTCTCATGGTGCTCGGCGTCGCCTTGCGGATTCTCTACGACTTGGTGGCACGGCCGACCGATCTCTACAGCATCATTCCCGCGGTGGGTGGCTGATGCGCGCGGCCGTCCTTCACCTTGCGCTTCTGCTTTCGCTGCTGCTTGGCGCTTCCGCGCAGGCGCAGGACGCCGTGCCGCCTCCCCCCGTCGCCAAGCCGGGGACGAGCCAAGAAAAGGTGCAAGCCGACATCTCGACGCGCGAAATCGCCATTCAGTCGAACTTCACCGGCGTCGAAATCCTTATTTTCGGCAGTGTCGACTTTAGCGATACGCGCACGCCGGCCTTTGGGTCCTATGACGTGATCACCGTGGTCCGCGGCCCCAACAAGCCGATCGTGGTGCGGAAGAAGACACGCATGGCCGGGCTTTGGGTCAACGGTCCCGGCAAGACCTATACTCGTGTTCCGAGTTTTTACGCTGTTCTGTCGTCGCGGCCGATCCGGGCCATCGCGTCGGACGACGTTCTGCGTAGGCTTGGCATCGGCCTATCGGAACTCAACTTCGGCCGTGACACGACCGGTAGTCCTCAGGAACAGAGCTTCCGCACCGCCATGATCCGGCTGATGGAAGACAAGCGTCTGTTCACGGCGGACGATTCCGGCGTGGTCTTCATCGGCCGCAGCCTGTTCCGTGCGACCGTGGTGTTGCCCGTGAATGTGCCGACAGGCCGCTACGTGGTCGATGTCTATCTGTTCCGCGATGGCGAACTCGCAAGCAAGACGCAAGGGTCCCTGGAAATCAGCAAGGCTGGGATCGAAGCGGTGATCTACAAGATGGCCTTCCACAAGCCGTTTCTCTATGGCCTGCTCGGGGTTGCGATCGCCGTCATCGCGGGTCTGATCGGCTGGTTCGCGTTCCGGCGCGACTGACGGACTATTGGTCGGGCAGGAGAAGACTGCCGAGGACCGGATAGACCGCACGCCGCCCCATCATCCACGCCTCCAGCTGCTGCCAGCGAAAGAGCGGCTTGAATGCTTCGTGTAGGACATTGAGGCCGCCCGTATAGGCGCCGAAGGCCGGCATCACGAGCCGGCTCCCATCCGTCGCGAAGCAACGGCGGCGGACAACCGTCCCGCGGCGGCAAATGCGCGCGATGGGGTGCAGGTGTCCGACGATCTCGGGACCTGTGGCCTTGTCCGAGGGCTCGTGGCGCAAGACGACGCCGCCAATGGTCAGCGTAGCGCAGACCGTTCCGCCGACCGTCTTCGGCAAATGCGGATCGTGATTGCCGCAAATCCAGAACCAGTCGCGTCCTTCCTGAAGAGATCGCAACAGCGCGAAGTCGTCCTCGACGAGATTGTCGGCGCATTCGCTGCGGTGGAAGCTATCGCCGAGGGCGACAACGCGCTGCGGGTCAAGCGCCTCGATGAGCTTGCCCAGCCGCGACAGCGTCGCCCGCGTATCGTAGGGCGGCAGCAACATGCCGCGCGCCGCGAACGCCGCGCCCTTCTCCAAATGCAGGTCCGCGACAAGCAAGGTGTCTTCCGCTTCCCAATACAGCGCGCCCGCCATGAGCGGCCGAAGCGTATGACGACCGATGACAAGATGGGAGCGCAGCGTCGGCGCTGTCTCCGGCATGAGATCCAATCTAGCTTGCAGCATGCTCCCCCCCAGGGCTCTGCGTCGTGCTGACCGAGGCGTCGTCTCCCATGGCCTCGGCAACGAGTTCTTCGGCGGTCTCACGCAACAGGGTTTCGCCAGCGTCGCCCGGTACACTTTCTCGCCCGATCTCAAGCATGACAGGGACGGCGAGCGGGGAAACGCGACTCACTTCACTATGCCTGATTCGTCCGCCGATACGCTTCAAGAATTGTCCCAACCGGCCAAGATCGATGAGTCCGGTCGCCGCATCGGCAAACGCGGCACGCAACAAGACGTGCCCGGGTTCGTGTTCGCGCAGTACATCGTAGATGAGATCGGAGGAGGCGGTCATCTGCCGCCCCGACTTCTCCTGGCCGGGATGGCGGCGCTCGATCAACCCGGAAATGATCGCGCAGACCCGGAACGACCGCTTCATCAGGTTGGATTCCGCTAGCCAGGCATCGAGATCGTCGCCCAGCATGTCCTCGTCGAAAAGCTCCCGGAGATCGAGACGACCGCCGCGGATCATCGCGCTCATATCGTTGAGGCCCCACACTGCCAGGGCGTATTCGTTGGCGACGAAGCCGAGCGGTGCCGCGTGCGCGCGCTCAAGACGCCGCGTCAGCAGCATACCGAGAGTCTGGTGCGCGAGGCGTCCCTCGAACGGATAGCAGACGAGATAGTGCCTCTGCCCGCGCGGGAAGGTCTCGATCAGCATCTCGCCGGCCGTTGGTACGACGGAGAACGCGGCCTGCAGCCGCAGCCAATCGGACACTTGTCCGGGCAGCTTCGTCCATTGCTTTCGCTCGGCCAGCATGTGCCGCACGCGCTCGGCGAGATAGGTCGAGAGCGGGAACTTGCCGCCCGCATAGGCTGGCACCTTGGCGTCGGTGGCGTGCGCGCGGGTCACGATGGCGTCCATCTCGCGCAAACCTTCGAAGCGCAGCACCTCGCCGGCGAAGACGAACGTGTCTCCGGGGCTGAGTTGTTCGATGAAATGCTCTTCGACCTCGCCGAGCACCCGCCCGCCAGCGACCATGCCGGTCGGGCGGAGCGTGCCGCCCTTCAGCCGTGCGAGGCGCACGCGCAACATTGGCGCCTCGACGATGGTGCCGACATTGAGCCGGTATTGTTGGGCGAAGCGCGGATGGGCGATGCGATAGGTGCCATCCTTGGTTTGCTTGAGCTTGGCGTAGCGGTCGTAATTCGCGAGCGCGTAGCCGCCGGTCGCCACGAAGGCGAGTACCCGATCGAAGCTTTCGCGGGGCAAATCGCGATAGGGTGCGGCGCTCGTCACTTCCTCATAAAGCCGGTCCGGCTCGAACGGCTCGGCGCAGGCGGTGCCGAGAATGTGCTGCGCCAGCACGTCGAGTGCACCGGGACGCGAGGGCGGCGTGTCTTGCTGTCCCTCCTCGGCAGCCTCCAGTGCCGCCTGACATTCCATGACCTCGAAACGATTGGCCGGCACGAGCAGTGCCTTGCTCGGTTCGTCGAGCCGGTGATTGGCTCGGCCTATCCGCTGGGCCAGGCGGCTTGCGCCTTTCGGCGCGCCGACATTGATCACGAGATCGACGTCGCCCCAGTCGATGCCGAGATCGAGCGTCGAGGTGCAGACCACGGCACGGAGCTTGCCTGCGACCATGGCCGCTTCGACTTTCCGGCGCTGGCCGACATCGAGCGAGCCGTGATGGAGCGCGATCGGCAGATTGTCGTCGTTGACGCGCCACAGCTCGTGAAACAGCATCTCGGCTTGCGAACGCGTGTTGACGAACATCAGTGAGAGTTTGTGCGCCTTGATCGCCTCGTAGATTTCGGGAAGCGCGTAGCGGGCCGAATGTCCCGCCCAGGGCACATCCACCTCGGATTTGAGGATCGCGATATCGGCCTTCACACCGCCCGCGGCGGTGACGATCTCCGCGAACCGCATGGCCGGCGCACGGTCGTGACGCTGCGGTACCAAGTAGGCGGAGAGTTCGTAGGGCCGCGCCACGGTGGCGGACAAACCAATGGCCGTGAGGTCCGGCGCAAGCGTCCGCAAGCGCACAAGATCCAGCGCCAGAAGATCGCCGCGCTTGCTGGCGCTCAAGGCGTGAAGTTCATCGAGGATCACATATTTCAGATTTCCGAAGAGCGGGCCCGCGCTGTTGTGGGACAGCATCAAGGCGATCTGCTCCGGCGTGGTCAGCAGAATATTGGGCGGCAGCACGCGCTGCCGCGCGCGGCGGGATTGCGGCGTATCGCCGGTCCGGGTTTCGAGCTGGATCGGCAAACCCATCTCGGCGATGGGCGCCGCGAGATTGCGCGCGATATCGGTCGCCAGTGCCTTGAGCGGAGAGACATAGAGCGTGTGGACGCCGCGCGCCGGACCGTGGACAAGAGGCCGGCCCGCGAGATCGACAAGGCTCGGAAGAAATCCTGCCAAGGTTTTGCCGCCGCCGGTCGGGGCGATCAGAAGCGTGTCGCGGCCGTTCCTGGCCCTTTCCAACAGCTCGAGCTGGTGGGCGCGTGGATGCCAGCCCCGAGACGCGAACCAGTCCGCGAATGTCTTGGGCAAATGCGCCGTCTGAGCGCTTTGATCGTTCCCGGCTGCAGGTTTCCGCGTTCGCGCGCTCAACTGAATTGGTCCCCATCGGGTTGCGCCGCTGTCAGGGCCTGACTTGACCTTCCGGCTTCGCCGCACCAACTGTGGTACAGATCCCAAGCAACGCCCACGATGCGGAGGTGCGCGTGTATATGGAACGGTTTTTTGGCGGCAATCCGGCCCTTGTCCTCGCCCGGCTCGCGATCATATCGCTGATCGTCGGCGTCGTCCTGGCGGCGCTGGGCTTCAGCCCCTACGATTTGATCCAGACCGTGCGCGACCTCGTTCAGCGCATCTACGACATGGGCTTCGCAGCGATCGAGAAGGGCTTCCGCTACTTCCTGCTTGGCGCCGTGATCGTGTTCCCGGTGTGGCTGCTAATGCGGGTGTTCAAGCTGTTCGGCCGCGACGACGATGCGGCCGCCGATCTCGTACCGCCCGAACGGGAGCCGCGAGCAGCTAAAGAATCGTCAGAACCGTCTCCGGCGGGCGGCCGATAGCCGCCTTTCCGCCCGCGACGACGATCGGCCGCTCGATCAGAATCGGGTTCTCGACCATGAGTTCGATCAGCTCATCGTCGGAAACGGTGCGCTCTTTCAGCTCAAGTTCCGCATAACGGGCTTCGCCTTTGCGCACGATGTCCTGCGGCTTGAGGCCGAGCTTTTTCAGAATGGCTTTCAGTTCGGCGGCGCTTGGCGGCGTCTTCAAATAGTCCACGATCTTCGGCGCGGCGCCTTTCTCCTCCAGCAAGGCCAAAGTTTGGCGCGATTTCGAGCAGCGCGGATTGTGGTAGATCGTGACGGTCATTCGGCAGTCTCCGGCAGGGGTTTGAGCGCCCATTCTTCGGCCCGGCGGCCGACGAGGGGCGTGAGCGTGTTCGCATTCGCCTCCACCATCGCATGAACGAGGCAGCGCTTGATCCGGCCAATGAGGCCAGGGCCTTCGAAGATCAGCCCCGTATAGAGCTGAACCAGCGACGCTCCCGCTTCGATCTTGGCAAGAGCCGCCTCGGGCGAATCCACGCCGCCCACGCCGATCAGGGGCATCGTCCCTGCCGTGAGCCTGTAGACGCGCGCGAGCATTCGGGTCGAGCGTGCGAATAACGGCCGCCCAGACAGCCCGCCCGTCTCGCCGGCCAACGCCGCGTCGGTCAAGCCATCGCGCGAGAGCGTCGTGTTGGAGACGATAATGCCGTCGGCGCCGCTGCCCTGGATGATCCCGACGATCTCGGGAAGATCGGCATCGGCAAGATCCGGGGCCAGCTTGACGAACAGCGGCGGTTGGGCGCCGGGAAGCGCGCTGCGTGCTTCCACGACCTTGGTCAGAAGTGTCGCGAGCTCTTGGGGCGCCTGCAAATCCCGCAAGCCCGGCGTATTGGGCGAAGAAATATTGACAGTGAGATAGGACGCGACGGGCGCCATGCGCGTCACGCCCTCCGCATAGTCCGCGACACGGTCAGCGCTGTCTTTATTCGCTCCCAAATTCACGCCCACGACGCCCGGCACGGATTTCTTCAATCGTTCGAACGCCGCCGCTTGCCCCTCATTGTTGAATCCGAGCCGATTCACCACCGCGTGGTCTTCGACCGAGCGGAACACGCGCGGCGCCGGATTGCCGTTTTGCGGGCGCGGTGTCAGCGTGCCGACTTCGACAAACCCGAATCCCATATCGAGCAGAGCCGGCGCGACGCGCGCGTTCTTGTCGAAGCCCGGCGCGATTCCGATCGGGTTGGGGAAATCCAACCCGCAAAGGGTTTGGCGCAAGCGCGCATCGTCCGGCGCGCTCCGGCGGGGGTAGATCCCCAACTCCAGGGTCTTGAGGGTAAGTTCGTGCGCGCGCTCCGGATCGAGCGAAAGAAGAAGCGACTGACCGAAGCCGAAGAGCAGGTTCACGCCACGCCCTCGGGCAAAATGTGGCAATTGTCGTCGTCGACGGTGAGCGGGGCTTCCGCGACCACGGCATCGAGTTCCAGCGGCGCGTAGAGATGGGGGAACAAGTCGCCGCCGCGAGATACTTCCCACTTCAGTGCTGGACCCAGCCGCTCCGGATCGACCGACAGCAGCACAAGATCTTCCTGGCCGCGGTAGTGCTTATCCAAGGTCGCCGCGACCTGATGGCCTGCCGAGAAATGGATGAAGCCGTCGCGAAGATCGTCGGCCGTTCCGAGGAAACGCCCTTCGCTCTTGGCCGCGTCGTAAGCGGCATCCGCGAGGATTTTGTAGATGTGTTCGGCCATGGTGCGCGGCGCAAGACTAGCGGCGGTCCTGTCGGCCAACAAGTCCGCCGTCACGGGTACACGCCTTGGGCGGCACACCTTACAGCCCTTCAATTCCTACACGGTGGACCGGAGCCCGCGGATACGTCATAACACTCAAGAATAGGTATTATTTCCTCGTCCACATGATCGCGGGGGCCGATTCCTTGAAAAGGCTAACGCATGACCGAATCTGGTCCGCCATCGATGCCCTAGCGCAGCGCTACGGCCTGTCCGCATCGGGTCTTGCCAAACGCTCCGGCCTAGACCCGACAGCCTTCAATAAATCGAAGCGCATGACCCGCGACGGGCGGCCGCGGTGGCCGACCACCGAAAGCATCGCAAAGGTGCTGGAGGCCACCGGCGCGACGTTGGACGACTTCAGCACGCTCGCATCCACGGAGCCGCGCGTGCGCAATCGCAACGAACCGATCCCGTTGATCGGCATGACGCAGGCCGGCGCCGGCGGCTTTTTCGACGACGGCGGTTATCCGGTCGGCGGCGGCTGGGACCATGTCCGGTTTCCGCGCGTGGACGATGAGAACGCCTATGCGCTCGAAGTCACCGGCGAGAGCATGGCGCCGCTCTATCGCAACGGCGACATTCTGATCGTCTCGCCGAACGCGGCCACACGTAACGGCGACCGCGTGGTGATCCGGACGACGGACGGCGAAGTCATGGCCAAGACGCTCGTACGCCGCACCGCGACGACGATCGAACTCGCCTCGCTGAATCCCGATCATCCGA
Organism: Hyphomicrobiaceae bacterium; assembly: GCA_020637815.1. GTDB lineage: Bacteria > Pseudomonadota > Alphaproteobacteria > Rhizobiales > Methyloligellaceae > Methyloceanibacter. Next base: position 1,441,689 of record JACKJS010000001.1, read on the forward strand.
ATTTCGTCTTTCCATTGGACCGGGTCGACTGGATCGCCCGCATCATTTGGGCAAGCCAATAGGAGCATTCCCCTCCACAAAGCCGCCAAGCACAAACGCTAATCTGCCGCCATGTTCCGACTGTCCCACCTGCTCACCGCTTTCGTCGTTCTTGCCGTATTGTGGTTCTTCTGGCCATTCGGCGGCGACACGAATGTCGTGCACATCGACACGCCGCGCGAGTCCACGCAAGGCGGCGGGCTGTTCACGAAGCCGTTGCGCGAGACGGAAGCGCCCGGCGCGGCTCCCGCCGAGAAAGCGGGAGAGAACCCGGACGAGAAGGCGTCGGCGAACCTCGCGGCTGTCGACGCCAAAGGCGACGATCCGGCGCCGAACGGCGCCGCCCCGAAACCCGTACTTCAACTGAAACGCTTTTACCGAGTCGAGGTGCTCGACGGCGGCTCATTGAAAGCAGGCGGCACCACGATCGCACTCGAGGGGATCGAAGTCGAAGGTCTCGCAGGCACTTGCAAGGACAAGAGCGGCCGGGATTGGCCGTGCGGCCGATACGCGCGCGCAGCACTCACGCGTCTCATTCGCGGGCGCGCCGTGATCTGCCACGTTCCCCTTTCGGCCAGCCACAAAGGCGTGACGGCACGCTGCACCGTGGGCGGCACCGATATGTCCCACTGGATGGTCCGCCAGGGCTGGGCGACGCCGGCCTCGCAATCGGACGTCACACTGGTCAAAGCCGCGAACGCCGCGCGCGAGAGGAAGCTCGGCATCTGGCGCTAGAGAAGGCTCCGCCCCTGACTGCACAAACAAACGCGGCCCCGGAGGACCCGGAGCCGCGTTCCGATGCATCCTGAAAGACGAGAGGCTCGCCGGGTTACATCTGCTTCTTCTCGGGTTCGGCCGGCGTACCGTCCATGTCGGTGGCCGCGGCCGCGTCGGCGCTCACCCAACCCTTGGCGCAGCCGTTCTTCCATTCCTCGGATGAAATCTGCGAGTCCTTCGACGAATCGACCAATTCGAAATTCGTCACGAATGGCGCGGCCTTGTCCTTGGAGAGCGTGTCACCGTCAGGACCGGCCATCTCCCAAGCCTTGGTGCACTCGGCCTCACTCAAGATCTTGCCAGGACGGCCAGACGGATCGTCCTTCATGGCGCCCTCGGGTACGGGAGCGCCGCCGCCGGCAAAGGCATATGTCGCAGTCGACAATAGCATCACAGTCGTCAGGATCGTGAGTTTCATCACAAGCCTCCTTTGCGTTTCACAAAACACTCATAACAAAGGCTCGCAAAAGGCAGGCTTTTGCGCGCCCCGTTACAGAAAAAACGCAAACAGATGCGGTGTCGTTCCGAACTACGCTGTGACGATTTCGTGTCTCAGAATTTTCTATAGACTTTATGGTGTTAGGAGCGTCCTGCCACAAAATTTCCTAAAATCAAAATACTTCACGGGCTGTAGTAATTTATACTATCAGATCGCTTGTTGAGACGCAGTTTAATGGAATGCGCTTGTCGCAGCCGCGTTCTTGGCTAGGCCAGCACCTTGGCGATCAGGGCGCGGGTCTCTGGCACTCCGTAAAGCTGCACGAACGAGCCGAAGCGCGGGCCCTGCGATTGGCCCAAGAGGACTTGGTAGAGCGCCTGGAACCAGGCGCGCAGGGGCTCAAAGCCGTGCTCCTTGCCGACGGCGTAGACCTCGTTCTGAATGTCCTCGGCCAAAACATTCTCCGGCAGCGAGGCCAAGCGCGCGTCGAGATCGGCAAACGCGGCACGCTCTTTCTCGGTCGGCGCGCGATACTGCTTCGAAGGCTTCACGAAGTCGTGGAAGTAACGGATCGCGTATCCGACCAGTTCGTCGAGCAGCGGATGGCCTTCGGGTGTCGCCTCGGGCGCATAGCGCTGAATGAAGCCCCACAACACTGAACTGTCTTCCGAGTTCGACGCGGAGGCGAGGTTAAGCAGTAGCGCGAAACTGATCGGCAGGTCGCCTACCGGCGGGTGACCCTCGTGGATGTGCCAGACCGGATTCATCAGCTTCGCCGCCTGATCCTCTTTCGGATACGCGGCGAGATGACCTGCATATTCGTCGACTGCCTTGGGGATGACGTCGAAATAGAGCCGCTTCGCCTTTTTTGGGCTCTGATACATGTAGAGAGCCAGGCTCTCCGGCGAGGCATAGGACAACCACTCCTCGATGGTCAGGCCGTTGCCGCGGGACTTGGAGATCTTCTCGCCGTTCTCGTCGAGGAAGAGCTCGTAGTTGAAGCCTTCAGGCTGTTGGCGTCCCAGGATGCGGCAGATTTGGCCGGACAACCGCACGGAGTCGATCAGGTCCTTGCCCGCCATCTCGTAGTCGACACCAAGTGCCGCCCAGCGCATGGCCCAGTCCGCCTTCCATTGGAGCTTGCAATGGCCGCGCGTCACGGAAACCTGCGTCAGCTTTCCCGTGTCCGGGTCCTTGTAGAGAACCGAACCGGCGGCAAGGTCGCGATCGATGATCGGCACTTGCAGCACCTGGCCCGTTTCCGGGGAGATCGGCAGGAAGGGGCTGTAGGTGGCGCGGCGTTCGGGGCCTAGAGTCGGCAGGATCACGTCGCGAATTGCGTCGTAGTGTTCGAGCACCTTGAGCAGGGTCGAATCGAATCGCCCCGAGGTGTAGCACTCGGTCGCCGACAAAAACTCATACGAGAAGCCGAACGTGTCGAGGAACGCTTTCAGCCGCGCATTGTTGTGCTGGCCGAAGCTCGGATACTTGCCGAACGGGTCCGGCACCTGCGTAAGCGGCTTGCCCAGATGCTGCGACACCATCTCCTTGTTGGGGATGTTTTCCGGCACCTTCCGCAAGCCGTCCATGTCGTCGGAGAAGCAGATCAGCCGCGTCGGCACCTTGTCCTCGGTGAGCACGCGGAAGGCATGGCGGACCATGGTGGTGCGCGCGACCTCGCCGAAGGTGCCGATATGCGGCAGGCCCGACGGTCCGTATCCGGTTTCGAAAATGATTGGCCCGGTCGGCTGCGGAATGCGCTTCAACCGGCTCAAGACTTTTCGCGCTTCCTCGAACGGCCACGCCTTGCTCACATGGGCGTGGGCCAGGACTTCCGAATTGATCTCAATGGGCGCCGCGTCGCGGCCAGCGTTCGTGGTCTCGGGCATGACAAATTGTATGAGCTGAAGAAGCGGATACCGGCGCGGATGTAGTCTTGCGCCATTCTGGGGCAACAAATTTCACAGATTCTTATCCGGCGCCAGTGTTTCCCGCTATTTCTTGCCGAACGGGCGCTTGCCGGGCCCGTCTCAATTTCATACCGTCGCGCCCGTTTGGAGCCTTGCGGACAGAGAGGGTTGAGAGCCGATGACAAAGTCCTTGGACCATCACGAAGCGCTGATCTACACGATGGTCACAACCTCGGCGGTCGACCGGACCATGTCCGGCGCGGAACTGGCGCGCATCGGGGAGATCGTTTCTCACCTGCCGATCTTCGCGGACTACAACGCCGATGGCCTTGTGGACGCCTCTCAAGCCTGCGGCGAGCTTCTCGGAAGCGAGAGCGGGCTCGATCTCGTCCTCGAACTGATCCGTAGCGGACTTCCCGTGCGCCTGCGCGAGACGGCCTACGCTCTGGCCCTTGAGATCGCGGCGGCGGATCTCGATGTGCGCCCAGAGGAAACCCGTTTTCTGGAACTTCTGGCGGAGGCGCTCGAGATCGACATGCTCACCAAGTCGGCGATCGAGCGCGGCATCCGCGCCCGCAACAAGGTCCTCTAGGCTCCGGCCGCTCCGCGGCAAGCTGGTGCGCCACGGCTCCGCCTCATCCATGCACGATGCCTAGCGCGCAAGTTTGCCCGCCCCGGAATAGAGCGCACCGCCGATCACGCAAGGCACGGCGATCTGCGCTTGTCCGAGCGCGGACGCGGCCATGCAGCCCGTCGCGATCGCGATAGAGCCCGCCGTCCAGCCCTTGGACATGCCCGCATCGGCCGTGAATTGTTGCCGCTCGGCGTCTTCGATGGCGCCGTATTGCTCTTTGCGGATCTTCTCGGCCTCGAACAGCTCCGCCGCCTCGATGACGTCCTTCAGCGGCTCGGCGATCTCCTCCGGCTGGTTCTTGAGCTCAGCCTGATAGAGACGGATTAATTCGCGATCGCGCTCCGCGTAGGAGGCAAGCGTCCATTTGGCGGTGCCGCCGGTCGTGACTTTCTCGACATTGTTGGCGTCCGCGCCCCAGCCCGAGGCGAGCTTTCCGAAGAACCCTTTCTTCTGCGCGCCCTTCGACCATTGCAGCGCCTGCATGATGCGCACGACAGGCTCATGCTGACCGGAGGCCACGTAGTAGCCCCAAAGGGCATAGACGGCCTTCGCGCCCTCGGTATCCAACGCCATGGCCTGCAATGTCGGCCGGCGTCCATCGAGCATATCGTCGATCAGCGGCTTGCGCAGCGGCATCTTCGCCGCGCTCTTCACCAGCAAGTCCTGCCAATCGGGCCGTCCGGAATAGGCGATGGCGCGGACGATGACTTCCTGCTCTTTCGGGGGCATGGGGAACATTTTCGGGATCAGCCCCGGTCCGTCCTTGGGATTGGTTCCCAGCACGCCGGCGATAAAGCCGATGCAGAACCAGCGCTGTTCCTCGTCCGTAAACAGACGGTGGTCGCGCATTGCGTGGACTGCGGCGGGAACCTTCCAATATTGCGGCTGGTCGCGATAATTCGACACCCAGTCAAGTAGCCGTTCGGCGGACGCGAACTCCGGAATGGCCGTGCTCGCCGAGACCTGTCCGGAATAATCGGGCATGCCGATCTGGGAGGCTTCCAGGCTCGCCGGCGGCGCGCTGCCCGAGGGAGCTGGCTCCTGCAAGGGGGCCGCCTGAGGCGTGAACGCGGGCCGGTCGTAATGCGTCTCGGACTGTCTCTGATAGGGCGGCGCAGGTTCTGTCCCTGCGGGCGTGGCCTTCGGGGCAGGCTCCGCAGCGGATAACGGCGCAGTCTGCCGCGCCGGGACCGCAACGGGCTGAATCGCTTGCGGTTGCGCGCGCGCGAGGTCGGGTGTCGCGGCATTCTCCGGCAGTGAAGGCGCGCTCTTTTGCTGTGCAGGTGCGCTCTTGTAGAAAGCGCTGCTGTTGGACCCCGTTCCGCCTTCCGCGGCGAGCGCATCGGACGATTGCGCGGCGCACGGCCCGGCGCCGCAAAAGGCGCCGATCGCGCCAAGCGCTAGGATCGAGACGGTACGCATCTCATCAGCTTCCTCCCCCAGACCCCAGAGTGCTGACGAATCGGAACCGATGGTTAACGCCAGAGCAGCGCACCCGTTCCGGAAAATGAGGATTTTCAAGCGTTTCGTGGCGATTTGAAGGCCGGCGCATTAACCATAACAAACGGCTATCGCGCCTGCTTTTGGCGGCGCAGCATGCCGTCCCGCCCATTGAAGTCCGGCCGCCCTCGCCGCTGGCTTGGCAGGAGGACGGCCGGGGCCTCGCACTTCACGCCGCTAGGGAGCAATCTCGTTCGCGCGAGGACACCGTAGGACTCATTTTGCGTGTCCAGCCTCGCCGGACAATCCGCTTGCAAGAAGGATGCTCCTTCTCCTAGCATTATTCCAATCGATAGGGTCGATGATGGAAATCGATCATACTAATCTCAGCCGCTTGGACTTGAACCTGCTCGTCGCCTTCGACGCGCTCCTGTCGGAACGCAACGTTACGAAAGCCGCGAGCCGGGTCGGGCTCGGCCAATCGGCCATGAGCCACAATCTGGCGCGCCTTCGCCGACTCTTCGGCGACGAGCTCTTCACACGCGGCGCGGACGGAATGAGGCCCACGCCGCGCGCACTGGCGCTGGCGCAGCCTGTCCAAGAGGCGCTGCGGAAAGTTCAGTCGGCCGTTTTGCAGGGCGGCGCCTTCAATCCCGCTACCGCAAACCGCGTGTTCCGGATCGGTCTCGCCGACTCGATCGAAGTGGCGATTATCCCCGCGCTCGTCGAGCGGCTGCAAACGCTCGCGCCTGGCGTTTCGCTCAGGCTGAGGCCGGCAAATCGCGGCGATATCTTGCAGGAACTCGATTCGGGGCAGCTCGACCTTGGGATCGGCGTATTCGAGCACGGCCAGATCTACCACTTCCGGCGTCAGCTCTATACCGATCACTTTCTTTGCCTGTTCAGCCCCGAGCAGCTCCGTCTGTCGCCGCCGCTAACACTGGAACAATACCTCGCCTTCCCGCACATCCTGACGAGCCTCACGGACGATACGCGCGGCGTCGTGGACGAGGCGCTGGCGAAGCGGAAATTGCGGCGAAAGGTCGTAATGACCACACCGGGATTCCTCGCGGTTCCGTTCGTGGTGCGCCGCTCGCGCGTGATGATTACGATGCCGTCGCGGCTCGCGCATTATTTCGCGGATGCCTTTTCCCTCGCCACCAGTCCCGTCCCGATCAAACTGCCGCGCTTCACCATCTCGCTGCTTTGGCATGGCAGCTTCAACCAGGACCTGAGCCATCTGTGGCTGCGTCAGACCATCGCCTCGCTGGTCTCGGAAGACAGTCTCGAACTCTGACTGCGCCGCCGACCCGCGTGCCCTTGACGCATGGACTCAGCCGCAACTCCCAAACCCGCAACATCGGCGTTATAGTCCGGCCGCACGATCCAGCCGCGCGCCGTCGTTCAGGCCAACCGCGTGTGGGCATCGCATCACTCGAACGCCGGAGGGGGCTGACATGGCTGAAAGCACCAACGTAGCGGAACGCTTGGAACACCAAGAGGCGCTCAGCGAAGTCTTGGCCGATCATTGGTGGGCCGTTGCCTTGCGCGGCCTCATCGCGATCATCTTCGGTCTGATCTGCATCTTCGTCGCTCCCGCCGCAATCCTTGCGGCCATCCTCTTCTTCTCCGCCTACATGCTTGTCGACGGCGCGCTCGCCATCGCCTCGGGGGTCAAAGCGGCGCGCAATGGAAAACGCTGGGGTCTTCTGATCCTCGAAGGCCTCGTGGACATTGCGGCCGGCGTCATCGCCTTCCTGTGGCCGGGCCTGACCGCCATCGCGCTGGTTCTCCTTATCGGCATCTGGGCGATCATTTCCGGAGCCATCCTGAGCTACGCCGCGTTCGCCTTGAAGCTCGATCACGGACGCTGGTGGCTGGTGCTTGCGGGCGTGGCCTCCCTCATCTTCGGCATTCTGCTGCTCGTCTCACCCGTGGTGGGCGCGGTGGTCCTAACCTGGTGGGTCGGCGCCTATGCCATTGCCTTCGGCGTCTTGCTGATCATCCTCGGTTTCAAGCTTCGCGGCAAAAAGGGCGGGCACGGGACGCCGGCGAGCACGCCCGCCTAGCCCCGGAAGCAGGAGCGCCGCTAGCGCCGCTCGTGCCTCCACATTGCCGTGTCGCGGCGTTTTGATCGCTTGCTCCATTGGTTTGGCTAGCCGCACGCTGCACACTGCCTGCCATGCGAGACCCGTTCACATTCGACGACACGACAATCCGGCTCGGCGTATTCGCTGGTCTGTTCCTCGTGTTTGCCCTGGCCGAATTTCTTCTGCCCAGGCGGCGGCTGATCGCCTCGAAGGGCTGGCGCTGGTTTACCAATCTCGGCATCAGCGCGACGGCCAGCCTTCTCTTGCGGCTCATGGCGGCGCTCGCCGTACCGCTGACTGCGGTCGCGGCCGCCTACTCTGCTCAGCAAGCGGGAGTTGGCCTACTGAACACCGTCGATTGGCCCGAGTGGATCAAGGTCGTGGTCGCCCTTGCGGTGCTCGATCTTGCGATCTGGGCGCAGCACCTCGCATCTCACAAAATCCCTATCCTCTGGCGGCTCCACAAGGTGCATCACGCCGACCGCGATATCGATGTGACGACCGCGGTCCGTTTCCACCCGATCGAGATCGGCCTCTCGATGCTGTGGAAGATGGCGGTGGTGATCCCGCTCGGCGCACCGCCGCTCTCGGTCTTCCTATTCGAGGTGATCCTCAACGGCTGCGCGATGTTCAACCACGCCAATCTCAACCTGCCGCAACCCTTGGACCGAGTATTGCGCCTCGTTATCGTGACGCCGGACATGCATCGGGTGCACCATTCGGTCTACCGGCGCGAGCACGACTCCAACTACGGCTTCAACCTGTCCATCTGGGACCGGCTGTTCCGCACCTACAATGCTCAGCCTAGGGACGGCCATTTAGGCATGCGCATCGGGCTTTTTCCCTATCAGGACGAGGCGCCGGCGCATCTGGGGTGGAGCCTCTGGCTTCCGTTCGCACGCGAAACGCGAGATGGGCGCCATTCGCCAGAGGAAAGACCTCCGGACGCCCCGGGCGCTTGAACAATTCCCGGCTAGAAGAAATTCATCGGGAAGTAGCGCAGGAACAGTTCCTCGTAAATTCCGCGGGCGTGCACCTGCTCGAGCGCATAGTTGAGAACCTGGGTGAGATGCCGGTTCCCCTTCTTCACGGCGATGCCGACGCCTTCGCCAAAGAATCGCGAATCCAAATACGGGCCACCCCGGAACTCGCAGCACTGCTCGCTGTCGACGCCGTTGAACCAAAAGGTCAGCGACACGCCATCGGCAAAGACGAGGTCGATCGCGCCCTCCTTGAGAGCTTTCTGCGCCGCTTCGCTCGACTCGAAGGCCGCAATCGCCGCATCGGGAAAGAACGTCTTGAGATAGGCTTCGTGGCCGCTGTTTTTGGCAACCCCGACCTTGAGCCCCTTGATGGTCTCGGGGCGGATATCGGTGATCTCGCTCTCTTTGCGCGCGGCGAAGCGGGCGGGCGTCGCATAGTACCGCAATGTGAAGTCCGCCGACTTCAAGGCCTCCGCCGTGATGCGGATCGAGGCGATGGCGGCATCGGCTTCGCCACTGTCGAGCGCCGGGATTAGGCTGCTCCAGTTCGTCGCATCGATCTGGCACTCGACCTCGAGCACGTCGCAAATGGCTTGGGCCAAGTCGACATTGAAGCCGGTCAACGCTCCGACCTCATCGTAATAGTGAAAGGGCGGATAGTCGGAATCGGTGATGAAGCGGATCTTCTTGATGCCCTTCATGTCGGGCTTCGAACGATAGGCCCCTCCCTGCCAGGCATCTGGGACGATGGGCTTGGCCTTGGCCGCGGGCGCCTGCGCGCGCGCCGGAAGTGCCGCCGAACAAGCAATCGCAAAAACCAGACTCAGAAGACCGAGGCCAATCGGCGCCGCCAATCGTCTCATCATTTGAAGATCACCACACCTCTTTCGGTGACGACGTCTTAGCGCGGCTTGGTGGGCTTCGCCAGAGGCGTATGTCTCTTTATGGTTGTGCACATAGCGTCCGCAATTAAAAGCTGCAATCGTCTGAATGCAGACGTTTCACGGCAGTCGGACATTGCCTCTCGCGAAAATTAGGGAAAAATACCAGCGGGTGTGCGTTTTGGGGAATACCCGTGTCACTTGTCGAATCAAACCGCGCCGGGTCGCCGCGAGACGCCCCCACATGCGTCGAGGCGCCCCTTTCCGCGGCGGTCGAGTACGGCTTTCTTCTTGGCACGCATATCGATCACGCAACGTTGTCGCGTGCTTGCGCCGTTGCCCGCGAATGGGGCGTGTACCCGCACGAGGTCCTGATCGCCGAAGGACGCATCACCGAGGACTCGTATGTCCAAGCCTTGGCGGAAACGGCCGGCGTGCCGTACCGGGCGGACGTCGCGACGCGTGACATCGCGATCCCCCGCAATGCAAGCTTTCGCCAATGTCTGAGTACGGGCGTCATCAAAGAGGCTGGACGCGCGCGCGCCTTCCTCCTCGGGACCAACCGCTTGGGCCCTTTCGCTCTGCGTGCGCTTCTGGCGCGGCACTCGTCTCATCGCATCGCCCTTTGCGGCCCGCGCGCGCTTCGCCGTGCCATCCGCGATCGATTCAGTGCGACCCTTGCCCGAGGCGCGGTTCAAACCTTGGCGGAGCGGCGCCCTCATTTGAGCGCACACCGGCCGGTCCTGGCCTGGCAGGTTTGGACCTTTGCCCTCGGCTGCGCCGCATTGCTCGCGGCCGGTCTGACCGCGCCTCTCGCCACCGTTCACGTGGCAACGATCGTCCTGGCATGCGTGTTCGTTCCCGTGATCCTGCTGCGCCTCGTTGCAGCTTTCGAACTCGCGGGCACGGGGCCCGCCCCGTCCGGCGCCGCTGCCGCTCCGATCGCCGGAGCCAAACTTCCGATCTACACTATTCTCGCGCCGCTCTACCGCGAGGCGCATATGCTGCCGCTGCTCCTGAACGCTCTTGCGCGGCTCGAATGGCCTGCGGCGAAGCTCGACATCAAGCTCATTCTGGAAGCGGCGGACATCGAGACCGTGCGGGCGGCCCACTCCCTTACGCTACCTCCCAACGTCGAGATCGTGGTCGTGCCCGATATCGGCCCGCGGACCAAACCGAAGGCACTGAACTATGCACTCCCGTTCGCGCGCGGCGAATATCTCGTCGTCTATGACGCAGAGGACCGTCCAGAGCCTGGCCAGCTCCGGCGCGCCTACGACGCCTTTCGCAACGGTCCGGCCAACCTCGCCACGGTGCAGGCGCGGCTGAATCTCTACAACGCGGATACGAACTGGCTGACGCGGCAGTTCACCGTCGAGTATTCGGCGCTGTTCGACGGACTCCTGCCCGTGCTCGACAAGATGCAGCTGCCGATTCCGCTCGGCGGAACGTCCAACCATTTTCGCGTGGCGGCGCTCAAATGGCTTCTCGCTTGGGATCCCTACAACGTGACGGAGGACGCCGACCTCGGAACGCGTCTTGCCCGCTGCGGCTATCGCTGCGCGGTGATCGGGTCGAGCACCTACGAAGAAGCACCGGCACGGCTCGGCAACTGGACCCGGCAGCGGACGCGCTGGCTCAAGGGATTCGTACAGACCTGGCTCGTGCATATGCGCGCGCCGCGAACGCTTTGGCGCGAGCTCGGCCCGCGCGGATTCCTCGCCTTTCAGATCATGATCGGCGGCACGATCTTGTCCGCGCTCGTCCACCCGTGGTTCTACGTCTTGCTCGCGATAGAGCTCGCTGGAGGCGGGTTCCTGGCAAGACCGGACCTCGTCTTCGGCTTGCCGTTCTGGGCAGTGTCGGTTTTCAGCCTCGTTGGCGGATATACGGCCGCGATGGCGCTTGGCTTTTGCGCCTTGAGGCAGCGGCGGCTCGAACGGCTGCTCTGGCAGGTCCCACTTATGCCGGTCTACTGGCTCTTGATCTCGGTGGCGGCCTACCGGGCCCTGTGGCAATTTGCCCGGGCGCCCTTCATGTGGGAGAAGACCGACCACGGGACCGTCATGGACGCTCCGAAGACTCCATGACGCGAAGTGGAGCGGGTGATGAGAATCGAACTCACGACACGTAGCTTGGGAAGCTACTGCTCTACCACTGAGCTACACCCGCCCGTCGCCACCTTGCGTAGCGCGACGAGAATGACTTGGTAAGCCGTCCTTGGGAAGCATGAAAAGCACGCGCCCCTCACGCAAGGGTGATGGCGGTGGGACTTGCGGATGCCGGGGCGCCGCTCGTTAATGCAGGCGAACGGAACGCACCGAAACCGGACGCCCATGACCGACGCCGCATGCGCCAACTCCACGGAAAAGTTCGCCGACCCAGATTGGACCGCGGATGGCACCCGCCGCGCGCGCGTGCCGCTGGACCGGCTTCGCACCCTTTGGATCAATACGGGTACGCTGTGCAACATCGCCTGCCGGAACTGCTACATCGAATCCAGCCCGACCAATGACAGTCTGGCCTATATTCGCCGCGCCGAGGCGGCCCGCTTTCTCGACGAGATCCGGCGCGACGCTTGGCCCGTGACCGAAATCGGATTCACCGGCGGCGAACCCTTCCTCAATCCGGACATCCTGCCCATGCTAGCGGACGCGCTCGAATGCGGCTTCTCGGCGCTTGTCCTGACCAATGCCATGCAGCCGATGATGCGCCAACGCGTGCAAGAGGGGCTCTTGGCGCTGCGCAAGGTCCATGGCGGCAAGCTCCGCTTACGGATCAGTCTCGACCATTACAGCACGACCTTCCACGACGAAGAACGCGGCACCGGCTCGTTCGACAGAACGATCGAGGGAATTGACTGGCTCGCCGCGCACGGCTTTGCAATCGCCCTCGCGGGTCGAACCTGTTGGGGCGAGAGCGAGACGGACGCACGGGCTGGCTATGCCGCGCTGGCGCGCGCCCGCGGCTGGCCTGTGGACGCAGCCAGCCGGGAACAACTCGTCCTTTTTCCGGAGATGGACGGACGGACCGACATATCCGAAATCACCGATGCGTGCTGGGATATCCTAAAGATTTCGCCGGATTCGGTCATGTGTGCCTCGAGCCGCATGGTGGTAAAGCCGCGCGGGGAAACCGCGCCGGTGGTCGTGCCCTGCACGCTCCTGACGGACATTCCCGCCTTCGCGATGGGCTCGAGCCTGGCGGAGGCGGAAAAGGCGCATGGCGGCATGTTTGACCATGGGGCCGTCAAGCTGTGCCATCCACATTGCGCGCGGTTTTGCGTGCTGGGCGGAGGCTCCTGCTCATCCTCCCCCGCCGAACGGGGGTGCCCATAGGACGGTATTGCACGACCTCGGCGAACGCTATAATGGGACAAAATCGGACGACTGCAGAACAATTGCCACTATTGCGGCGCATCGAATAGCGATAATTAGTTGTCTCTAGCGAACGATTGCGGGAGTGAAAATGGGCAAGAAATCGCCGCAACAGACAGATGTGGTTGTCGGGCACAACATCCGGTTTTGGCGCCTTGAACGCAAAATGTCCCAAACGGACCTTGCGAACCTGCTGGGCCTCACATTTCAGCAGATCCAGAAATACGAAAACGGTGCGAACCGGGTGGGCGCGAGCCGGTTGATGCAGATCGCCGAGGCTCTCGAGGTTCCGATTCACGCTTTCTTCGAGGGCGCTGGCAGCGAAACGCCCGAGACGGATTCTCCGATCAAATTCGTCGGCGACCAGCAAGCATTGCGTCTCGTGCGGGCCTTCGCCGACATTGAGGACGCGGCATTGAGGCGCTCCGTCGTCAACCTCGTCGAAGGCATAGCGGAAAGCTGTCCTGAGCAAAACGGCTCCAAATAGGCATCCAAATAGGCAATTGTCCCCTAATGCGTGCGGGGGGACGACGGATCGTCCTCGTCCATCTCCGTTGCTTCAGACGCGACATCGGTTAGCTCCGCCTCGGCGAGTTTGAGGTAGTGCACGAACGTATGAAGATCGTGCTGGAGCCCCTCGATGATCGCGTAATCCAGCAAAAGCAGCAGAGATCGCGACCACTGCGGGAAGTTCGCAGTGGGATCGGGGTCGGCAATCTCCTCGATCCCACTCTCTTCTGGATCCGGCGCTGCCTCCCCCTGCAAACGCCACCACGATCCTGGCGGACGCCGCCTCACGCGGCCCGAGTCCCGGACAGTTGGCCCGTCGCGGCTTCCGCCGCCATGGCGCCTGGCATCAGTTCGGGGGCATGACGTTCCCAAACTACCGGGAAATCGGGACCGCTCAGCGGATCGCCCGTGTTCAAACGGTAGGTGTGGTGGAGCTGCTGCGGAGCCCAGGGGCGCTCCTTGAAGCGGATATCGTCGCCGCAATACCGGATCGAGGCCGCCCGGCGGACCTGGTACCGGCTCTGATTTCCACCGGTGCCATGAATGGTCCTGTAGTGGTGAACCAGCAGGTCTCCCGGCTCGACGTCGAAATGAACGATGTCGTAGTCGTCCAGATTGTTTTCGATGTCCGGCAGGTCGGCGCCTTCGGAGCCCGGCAGCGGGGCTTGGGAGATGAAGACGTTGGGCTTGTAGAGCGTACCGTCGCGATGCGAGCCGCGGACATACATCATGGCGCCGTTCTCAAGCGTGACCGGGTCCGCCGGAACCCACATCACGCAGCACTGCTCGCCTTCGATCTCGAAATAGGTCGCGTCCTGATGGAACGCGGTCTTGCCGGGCGTGTTCGGTTCCTTGACGAAGACCTGGTCGCCGAAGAAGCGAACGGTCTCCGACCGGAGCAGCTGGCCCGCGATCTCCGGCAGCGCGCCCTTCACGCAAAGCTCGCGGTAGCTGTTGAGTTTGGCGGCGATCCCGGTGTCGATGAAATAGGCGCCTTCGCGCGCGTCCGAATTGTCGTCCGCGAGAAGCGGCTTCCCGGTGGATTTCACGTAATCCATGATCGCTTCAAGATCATATTGGCCATCGCTCATGGCGCGAAGCTGATCGAAATCGTTCCGCGCCGTCGCGCGAAGGATCTTGGTGAAGTCGTAGCCGCTTGGACTGTCGTCCAGCGTATTCACCACATGGTCGATCGACCGTCTGAGGCTGTTCACAGTGTCGAGGCTGAGAATGCCCTTGAGCAGAACAACACCAGCCTGTTTGTAGGCTGCAATTTCATCTTGCGTCACCGCACGTGTGATATGGTTCGGCATCAAACCAACTCCTTGTCAGCGAAGAATTTCAGGCAACGTCTCTCAGCTGCTGGGCCGCAGGCTGATAGGAATAGGGCTCTGGCGCCGGCGAGGCTTCCAACGCGCCGTAGCTACGAATTTCGCCGATCGCGCGCTCCGTGACGGGCAGCCGGATTGCAAGGCAAGTCCCGCCACCGGGCACGCCCTTGCCGCCGCCGTAAGGATGCGCGGCACCGAGCGCGAAGGTTTGCGAATTGACCTTTTGGAAGCTTCTCAGCAGCGGGGCATCGATCACGGTCTGGATGTGCCGGATACCGAAGGTCCAGGCCCACTCGGTCATCGCGCCGAGAATGCGCGCCTTGACCACGCGATTGTTCGCCGGCGTCTTCTCTTTCGGCGAGGCGATGTAGCGCGTGCCCTCGTAAACGAACGGATCGCGCAATGCGGTGCCGCCATCGGACAGGTGCGGATAGTAATCGGCCGTCAGCGAGGCGCTGACCGTCGGCGTCAGCCGCACCGCACCTTGCAAATGTCCGCCCTCATCGAAATCGACGAAGTAGACCGCCTGGTCGGTGTCGTATTGGTCGATCTCAAGGCCATTTCTAGCGGGCAGCGACCAGCAGCGGTTGACGACAAACGTTTCGTAACGGGCCCGAAAGATCTTCTCGAACAGACCCCCGTGACGCTTCCTGTCCTTACCCTCGAATACCTGGACCATCTTCAAGCCCCCCGTTGGATTGGCGGGGCAATCTGGCCCTATAGGAGAGCCGCGGGGCTATCCTAGAAACTTGGTATTGATTGAATTATATTTCAGAATCAACGCGTTATAGCGTGATTTCACCGAAGCGAATGGCCTTTACGACGGCGAAGGTCCGCCGGAACGCATCGAGCTTGCGCTTCGCGCGTTCGACATGGACCGTTACGGTCGCTGGAGAAATCGACAGGATGCTTGCGATTTCCTGGTCCGACTTTCCCGCCGCGATCCAGCGCATGACTTCCTTTTCGCGCGGTGTCAGCGGCGTATGCGCCTCGGAACTCCGCGTCTGATCCAAAAGGATGCGCTTCAAGGCCTGGTGGCTGTAGAGGGATATGAGTTCGACGGCGCGGCGCGCTTCGGGAGACAGATCCGGATTTCGCCCGCATGGACTGAAGACCGACAGGCTTCCGGACAGGGTCACGATCGGCACGATGAGACCATCGTTGACGTCGAATTCCTTGGCCTCTTCGACAATCCGCTTCTCGGCACGGCTGAGATCGCGCCGTTTGACCACATCGCTCCAAGAGAACGGCCGTACCGAATTGCGAAGCTCGGTCACGACCGGATCGCGCAGGACGTAGTTCTTGTCTTCGTAGTGATCGATATAGTCCTGCGGACGCGTATTGAGCTGCACGCCCTTTTTGAACGGTTCGCCTGGCCCCGGCATGATAAAACTGGTCACGCAGGTGAAGCCGAACCACGCCAATTCCTCGGTAATGGCCGCGCAAATCGCGTCGTAGTCCTTGAGCGACTCGATTTTTTGGACAAAATCCAGCGGACGGTGCGCGTATGGCGATGTGACAGTCACCAAGTCCCCTGCCCTGTGCAGCGAATTGCGGTGCAGAATACTTGCAGCTTAAAATTGCAAGTCAACAGGTCTGAGACGATTTTGCCGTATCCGCACTGCACAGCGCAGACATGCGGCCGTGTGTTACTCGGCCTTGTCCTCATTCCCACCTTCGCCCTTGATCTCGAAAGGTAATTCGAAGCTTGCGGATTTCTTGCCGAGCTTGTCGGTGAACTTCAGCTCCGCCACGTATTTTCCGGCCGGCGCTTCGGTGAAATCGATGGTCAGCGCCGTCATCACTTCCATGTTTTGGTCGCGGCTGTCGAAGGTGAACGTCCCAAATCCCGCCTGCTCCCCCAAGACCGAGCCATCGCTATCCTTGAGAACGAGGTCCGAAACGAGCTCGGCATGGTTCAGCCCGTTCTGCTCCTTCCACGTGAACCCCACGGGCTCCACATAGATGAAGAGCTTCTCTCCGGGCTTGAACACGCTGTTCGGGCGTGGGTCGTAAATGCCGTAACCGGTGGGCGAGGACTTGACGAAACGAGCCTCACGAAACAGCAGGGGCCCGGACACCCAGATCTTCAACGCCGCATTGCGAATCGTATTGTAGGCCTCGAGATTCTTGCCGCTCTTCGCGTCGGCCGCGGCGCTCTTCGCGAGGTCCTCGACGCTCTGTGCGCGGACGGCACTTCCAATGCTCGCATTCACAACGAGAGCCAACAGAAAAGCAGTCGCAACGTATTTCATCGTGCCCCTCAAAATCCCGGAAGATTCCAGCGCCGCCTGGAAACCGCCACCATCGCATACGAACCGGCCTTTCGCCAGGCCGATGCCAAGCTCTGTCGGGCTGTTCGCACGGATCCGGTTGGTGCTCGACGCCGCCACGCTCGTCGTACCGATGTGGGCGGGATCGGTCCATGCCGGGGCCGTATAAGAAACCCGCCTAAAAGGGATTGTCTTCCGACTTGCCGCGCGTAGCGAAGAACTCGCGCGTCGCCGCGAACACCACGGGGCTGAGCACCGCCAGCGCGATCAAATTCGGGATCGCCATCATGGCATTCAGCACATCGGCAAGCAGCCAGATGAAGCTCAACTTGACCGTGGCGCCGACAATGGGTGCGAGCGACCAGATAATCCGGAACGGCACGATGGACTTCACGCCAAGCAGGTATTGCCAGGCACGCTCGCTGTAGTAGCTCCAGCCGACCAATGTGGTGAACGCGAAGATGGCCAGAGCGAGTGACGTGATCAGGCTGCCGATTCCAGGCAGCCCGGTCTCGAATGCGAGCGAGGTCAGTTCCGCGCCGGTCTCGCCGCTGGTCCAGACCCCGGTCGACAGAATGACGAGAGCCGTGAACGTGCAAATCACGATAGTGTCGATGAACGTCCCAAGCATGGCGATGAGCCCCTGGCTCACGGGCCCCTTACACTCCGCCGCCGCATGCGCGATCGGCGCAGATCCGAGCCCGGCCTCGTTTGAGAACACGCCCCGCGCGACGCCGAAGCGAATTGCGGCCCACACGGCGGCGCCGGCAAACCCGCCCGTCGCGGCGATCGGCGAGAAGGCATGGGTCAAAATGAGGCCGAAGGCTCCGGGAATTTCACTGGCATTTGCGATCAATACGGCGGTGCCGGCGGCGATATAGCTGACTGCCATGAACGGCACGAGCTTTCCGGCAACGGCGCCGATACGGTGAATACCGCCTACGAGAACGAGGCCGGTGAGAAAAGCAAGCATCACGCCCGTCGCCCAAAACGGCATGCCGAACGCCGCTTCCAGCGCATCCGCCACCGAGTTGGCCTGGACCATGTTGCCGATGCCGAAACCGGCAAAACCCGCAAACAGGGCAAAGCAGGTGCCGAGCCACGCCCAGTGCGCGCCCATGCCATTCGTGATGTAGTACATGGGACCGCCGACATAGTTGCCGTCCTCATCGACCTCGCGGTAGCGCACTGCGAGCACAGCCTCGGCGAACTTGGTGGCCATGCCCACCAGGGCCGTCATCCACATCCAGAACACCGCGCCCGGCCCGCCGATGAAGATCGCCGCGGCGACACCGGCGATGTTGCCCGTGCCGATGGTCGCCGCAAGAGCCGTCATCAAGGCATTGAACGGCGTGATATCGCCCTTGCCTGCGGCCACGCGGCCGCGCCACAGCATCCAGAAGGCGAGCGGCATATCCCTGATCGTGCGGAGTTTCAGGCCGAACGTCAGAAAGAGGCCGACGCCGAGGAGCAGCACCAGCATGGGCACGCCCCATAGAAGGTCGTCCAGCCACGTTACGGCTGCTGTGATCGTCTGCATGCTGACGTCCCCCCGTGTCCCGAATGCTAGCCGCCCGATCCCCCGGGGCAGCGTCCGCCGGTGCGGCGGATGTCCGGCTCAAGACTGTCGAAAATGCTTCGACAGCTTGAGCCCTTGCGCCTGATAATGCGAGCCGATGCCCTGGCCGTAAAGCGTTTCCGGAACCTCCGTAAGCCGGTCATAGACGAGACGTCCAACGATCTGACCGTCTTCGACGATGAACGGAATATCGAGGCTGCGAACTTCGAGCACCGCCTTGGCGCCCGGCGCCTTGCCGGCCGCGTAGCCGAAGCCCGGATCGAAGAATCCCGCGTAATGAACCCGGTATTCGCCGATCATCGGATCGAACGGGGCCATCTCGGCCACGTATTCCGGCGGCACGGACACGCTCTCTTTCGAGGCAAGGATGTAGAATTCGTGCGGATCGAGGACGAGACGCTTGTCGCCGCCAAGACGCACGGCCTCCCAGAACTGGTCCACGTCGTAGGCGCCGACATTGTCTATATCGATCACGCCAGCATAACGCCTCGCGCGATAGCCGACGAGACCGCCGGGCTCGACTGGCGCGAGGCTGATGCGCAGGTTGAGCCCGTCCCGGATGGCTGCCTCGCCCTCGACCAAACCCACATCTGAATGGATGGCGCGCAAATGCTTGTCGCCGATTCGGCCGGGCGATTCGTCAGCCTGCTGACTGACACGGCGCCGAAACCGGATCTGATTGAGGCGCGAACCGGTGCGCACCTTGACGGAAAACGTGCGCGGACAAATTTCGGCATAGAGCGGTCCGCGATAGCCTTCCTCCACGCAATCGAAGCTCTCCTGATAGTCCGCGATCAAACGCGTGAATACGTCGAGACGCCCCGTTGAGCTCTTGGGATTCGTGAAAGCGGCAATGGTGGAACGCAGATCGAGACGTTCCATCAGCGGAACGAGATAGACGCAACCGGCCTCGAGCACCGCGCCTTTGGTGAGGTCGATCTCGTGAAAGGTAAGACCTTCCAGCTTGTCGCGGACGGTGGCCTTGGTGCCAGGCAGGAAGCTTGCTCGGATGCGATAGGCGACGGTTCCGAGGCGCAGATCGAGGCTCGCGGGCTGGATCTGCGCTTCTTCGATCCCTGCCGATGCCCCCACCTCGCCAGCGGCGATCAGCGCGCGCAGTGCCTGGCTCGGCAGCACACCCGTGCGGGACAGTGCCCGGCTTCCCCCATCCGGGGCGCTTGCCGCGGAAGCCTCCCCATGTGAGGCGTCAAGAAGCGGGTCGGGCTGGCTCATAACCGATCTTCATTGCATTTGCCGTGTGCCGGGTCATCCTGAGAACACGATTCTCCCCCGGATTCACAAGAGACATTAGAGGGCATCCCATGATCCCGGAAGGCCAGATTCTAGACGGCGGCGCCCTCGAAATCGGCTCTCTCCTCTTCGAGGGAATCGACCAAATCGACCTTACCGGCCCATTCGAGGTCTTCACGCGGATTCCGAACGCACGCTGCAGGCTCTACGGACTCTCGACGGCCCCGGTCCGCGATGCGGGCGGGTTGCTGCTCACGCCCGACGCGACGCTGAGCGAGGCGCCTCAACTCGATGTGTTGCACGTGCCGGGCGGGCCAGGCCAGGAAGCCTTGATGCGCAACAGCGCCGTGCTCGATTGGCTACGCAGCCAGGCGGCGGACGCGAAGCTCGTGTTCTCTGTCTGCACGGGCGCGCTGATCTGCGGTGCCGCAGGGCTCTTGCGCGGACGGAAGGCGACAACTTACTGGACCGTCTTGCACCTCCTTCCCTTTTTCGGAGCAACCCCGGTGGATGCGCGCGTGGTCGTCGACGGCAATTTCGTCTGCGCCGGCGGCGTCACGTCCGGCATCGATGGGGCCCTGCAGGTCGCGGCGATCTTGCGCGGACTCAAATTGGCGGAGACCATCCAGCTCGCCATGCAATACGCGCCGGAGCCGCCCTTCGACGCCGGCGGCCCAGACCGGGCACCACGGGACGTGGTCGAGGCCGTGCGCAACGCCACCGCCGATCTGACCGCGCGCCGCGAGAGAACCGCGCGCGGCATTGCCACAGAGCTCGGAATCGCAGTGCCGGATAACGCGTGAGCGTCGTTCCTTTTTCTTGACGTTGCGCGCCGCGCGCGACATTAATCCCCTCGTGGTGATTTGGCCGGCCGGCTTGCAGCCACGTAAAACAAGTCGCTAAAAGGCCGAGGACGTAGAAACCCCGGCTTTTGGCGGCAGCCAAATCCGGGTTTTTTTGTGCCGCCGGTCATGTAAGAAGCGTTTGAGGAGTGCTGGACGATGGCCGGAACAGACAAGAGCCGCCGCGACGATTGGAGCCTTGCGACGAGGCTCGTGCAGGAGGGTATCCTACGCAGCCAATTCGGCGAAACCTCCGAAGCCGTATTTCTCAATTCTGGCTATGTCTATGACAGCCCCGAGCAGGCGGAAGCCCGCTTCAAAGGCGAGGCGGAAGGCTACGTCTATAGCCGCTACGCGAACCCCACCGTATCCATGTTCGAACGGCGCATGTGTGCGCTGGAAGGCGCGGACGCGGCGCGCGGCACCGCCAGCGGCATGGCGGCCGTCGCGGCATCGCTCCTGTGCTTTCTCAAAGCGGGAGACCATGTGGTTTCAGGCCGCGCGCTGTTCGGCAGTTGCCTCTACATCGTCGAGGACCTGCTGCCGCGCTATGGCATCAGCTCGACGCTCGTAGACGGGCGCGACCTTAGCGCCTGGGAAGCAGCGGTGCGGCCAAACACGAAGGCGTTCTTCTTCGAGACGCCGACGAACCCCACGCTCGAACTGGTGGATATCGAGGCCGTGGCCAAGATCGCGAAGGGGTGCGGGGCGCTGACGGTCGTTGACAACGTGTTCGCGACACCGCTCGGCCAGCGGCCCATAGAGCTCGGTGCGGACATCGTCGTTTACTCGGCGACGAAACATATCGACGGGCAAGGACGCTGCCTCGGCGGCGTGGTGCTGGGCCCGCAAAACTACATCGACGAGACGTTGCATACATTCCTCAAGCACACCGGACCGTCCTTGAGTCCGTTCAATGCCTGGGTCTTGTTGAAGGGACTGGAAACGCTGCCCTTGCGCGTCGCCCGGCAATGCGAGTCCGCGACACGGATCGCAGATTTCCTGGCGGACCGCCCCGAGATCTCACGGGTCTATTATCCCGGCAGGACGGATCACCCGCAATACGACCTCGCCAAGAAGCAAATGGCATTCGGCGGACCGATGCTGGCCTTCGAGGTCGGAAACAAGAAGGAAGACGCTTTTGCCTTCTTGAACGGGTTGCAGCTCTTCACCATCAGCAACAATCTCGGCGACGCGAAGAGTCTCACCACGCATCCTGCGACCACGACGCATCAGCGCCTGACATCGGAAGCGCGGGCGGAGCTCGGGATTTTCGATAACACCGTCAGGATCTCGGTCGGCCTTGAAGACTTGAACGATCTCGTGGCCGATCTCGATCATGCGCTCTCAGCCAAGCCCTAAGATCAAATCCTAAGATGATGGCCACGCCCGCAAGCACCCAAGACGCTATAGACATTCTCGCCAAGCTCGTTGGCTTCGACACGACAAGTGCGGTGTCGAACCTCGAATTGATCGCGTATGCGCGCGACTATTTGGAGGGGCACGGGATTCCCTCGACGCTCGTCCCGAACGAGGACGGCAAGAAGGCCTGCCTGTTCGCGACGATCGGCGCGGGCGAAGGTGGCGTCGGTCTGTCGGGACACAGCGATTGCGTTCCCGTGACCGGCCAATCCTGGACCTCCGATCCGTTCACGCTGACCGAGCGCGACGGCAAACTCTACGGGCGCGGGACCTGCGACATGAAGGGCTTCATCGCCTGCGTGCTCGCCTCCGTGCCGATGTTCAAGTCCACGACTCTCGCCGAGCCGATTCATATCCTCGTGTCCTATGACGAGGAGGTGGGCTGCCAGGGCGTGCGGCCCATGATCGCGCGGCTGGGGCAGGATCTGCCGCGCCCGCGCGTCGTCATCATCGGCGAACCGACGAGCATGCAAGTCATCGACGGACACAAATGCATCGACGTGTACCGGACGTCCGTCACCGGCAAGGAAGCTCATTCCTGCAAGCCGGCCAATGGCGTCAACGCGATCTCTGTGACCTCGAAGCTCGTGACGGAGATCGACCGCATGGCGGACGAGGTCGCGCAAACCGAAAACGATCCGCATTTCGATCCGCCCTACTCGACTGTCATGGTCGGGATGGTCCAGGGAGGGACGGCGCCGAACATCGTGCCGCGAAATTGCGAGGTCGTGTGGCAATTGCGCGGCCTTCCCGGCACCAAGGCCAAGGACGCGCCGGCGCGGCTTGCGGCGTTCGTCGAGAAATCCTTACTGCCGGAGATGCGCTCGGTCGCACCGGGCGCGGCAATCGAAACGAAAATCAAGACATCGGTGCCGGCCTTCGCCTCTAGTCCCGACTCCGATGCCGTGGCCCTGGCGATGTCTCTAACGGGTGCGAACCGGACTAGCGGCGTGTCCTACGCCACCGAAGCGGGGCTGTTCCAACAAGCCGGTTGTCCGGCGGTCGTCTGCGGGCCGGGCGACATTGCGCAGGCGCATGCGGCGGACGAGTTCGTGCCCATCGCGCAGATCGAAGCCTGTCTGAAATTTCTCGCGAAGCTCGCCGAACGGATCGGCCCATAGGGCCTATTCGATGCCGAAATCCTTCGGATCGAAATGATAGCGCGCGTTGCAGAACTCGCAGGACACCCAGAGTTCGCCATCGACGACCATGTCGGACAGATCTTCTCCGGAGAAGCGCTGGAGCATTTCGCCGACGCGCTCGCGCGAACAGCTGCAATAGGTCGTCAGCGGAATAGCGCGGTAGACGCGCACCTGCTCTTCGTGGAACAGCCGATAGAGTAGCCGCTCGGGCGCGAGGGTGGGGTCCAGCAATTCGTGGTCCTCGACCGTTTCGGCGAGCGACTTCGCGCGCGTCCAATCCTCCTCGAACGTCTTCGGGCTCACGAGCCCGCCTTCGCGGGTCAGCTTTTGCACGAGCAAGCCGCCCGCGCGCCAGGTCCACACGCCCTCGCCATTCTCGCCCGCCTGAAAATGCGGTGCGACGGCCAAGCGGATGAAGCTCGGCAATTGCTCCGACTGCTGAAAGTAGGTGTCGGCGGCTTCGGTGAGCGAGGTGCCCTCGAGCGGCACGACACCTTGATAGCGCTCCGCGTCGATACCGCGATCGATGGTCATGGCCAGATGGCCATGCCCCAGCAGCACCACGTCGTCGTTTGCACCGAGCGCCGCCAGGCGATCTGCATCGAACCGGGCATAAGCGCGCATGGAACCCGGCACCACGAAGTCCACGACGAGCAAATCCACGGGACCGTCGGTCGACGCTTGAAGGATGAGCTTGCCGTCTGACTTGAGCGAGGCGCCGAGAAGCGCCGTCAGCGCGACCGCCTCGCCAAGCAGGCGCGACACGGGTTCTGGGTAGTCGTGACGCGAAAGGATGGTGTTGACGGTCGGCCCGAGTTTGGCAAGACGTCCCAGCACGTCCGCCTGTTCGGCCTGAAACGGCAAAACGAGGTTGTCCGTAGGGCGCGCAATCTCGATCGCCTCTCCCGAAACGGGATCGCTCAACGTTTTCCTCCGCGCGCGGGGCGCTTCTTGGCCGGGGCCTTCTTGGTCAGGGCTCTTTTGGCCGTCTTCTTCTTTGCGCCGGCCTTCTTAGCAGCCACGGTCTTGGAGGATGCGTTCTTGCTTCCAGCTTTCTTGCTGGCGGCTTGGCGCGATGCGGCCTTGGCACCGGGCATCTTCGCTTTCTTCGCGGGCTGCAAGGCTGGAAGGCGTCCGTTGTTCAAGCACCAGACCAGAATAGCCTTCTGCGCATGCAGCCGGTTTTCGGCTTCGTCCCACACGACCGACTGCGGACCGTCCATGACGGCATCGGTGACTTCGTCGCCACGATGAGCCGGTAGGCAGTGCATGAAAATCGCGTCGAGCTTAGCAAGCGCCATCAGCGCCTCGTCCACGCGGAACGGAGCGAGCGCGGCTCGCCGCGCTTCCACATCCTTGTCGCCCATGGAGACCCAGGTATCGGTGACGACACAATCGGCGTCTGTCGCGGCAGCCTTCGCGTCGCCCATGACCTCGATGCTTGCGCCTTCAGCACGAGCCCAAGCCAACAATTCAGGATCGGGACCGAAATCGGCGGGCGAGGCCATGCGCAAGGTGAAGCCGAAACGCGCCGCCGCGTGCACCCAAGAGGTCGCGACGTTGTTTGCGTCGCCAAGCCAGGCGACGACGCGCCCCTTAATCGGCCCCTTGTGCTCTTCGAAGGTCAGAACATCGGCCATGATCTGACACGGATGCGAGCGCGCCGTCAGCGCGTTGATGACCGGGATATCCGCATATTCGGCGAATTCCAGCAGGCCCTCGTGCGGGCCCGTGCGCAGCATGATGGCATTCACGTAGCGCGAGAGGACGCGTGCGGTGTCGGCGATCGTCTCGCCGCGCCCGAGCTGCATGTCCTGCGCGTTCAGCACGATGGCGGCCCCGCCCAATTGATGCATGGCCATCTCGAACGAGACACGCGTCCGTGTGGAAGGCTTCTCGAAGATCATGGCCAGCACGGCGCCATCCGGAACGGCGAGCGCCTTCGGGACGTTGCGGGCGCGCTTGAGCGACACGGCCGCGTCGAGGATGGCGCGTAAGGTCCGCGTATCCAGGGCATTGAGATCGAGGAAATGCAAAGGCGTCGAAGACATGGGAGGAATCTAGAAGCTGGAACTTAAATAATGGCTAGGCGTGCTCGGCCGCGCGCGATTTCAGGGCGGCGCAAGCGGCGTCGATGGTGCGGCTCGCGAGATCGATTTCCGCTTCGCCCACGATCAGGGGCGGCAGCAGGCGCACGACATTATCGCCGGCTGGCACGGTCAGCATTCCCCGCTCACGCAGCGCCGAAATGAGTTCCGCATTTGGCCGTTTGCACTTCAGCCCCATCATGAGCCCCTGCCCCCGCACTTCGGCGACAATCTCGCCGTGCTCGTCCGCAACGCCGGCGAGCTGCTGCTTCAACCTTAAGCCCATTTGCGCGACATATTCGAGAAAGCCGGGTTCCAAGACGACGTCGAGAACCGCGTTGCCGACGGCCATAGCCAGCGGATTGCCGCCGAATGTCGAACCATGGGTGCCGGGAACCATCGCCTGCCCGGCCGCTTCGGTGGTAAGGCACACGCCGACGGGAAAGCCGCCGCCGAGCCCTTTCGCGGAGGCCATGATGTCCGGCGTGATCTCCGCCCATTCATGCGCGTAGAACCGGCCGGTGCGGCCGACGCCGGATTGCACCTCGTCGAGCACGAGCAAGAGGCCTTTCTCGTCGCACAGCGCCCTTAAGTCTTGAAGGAAGCGATAGGGCACTTCGCGCATGCCGCCTTCGCCCATGATGGGCTCGAGCAGCACGCCGGCGGTCTCGTCCCCGATCGCGGCCTCAACCGCGTCGATGTCGAACGTGGCCACCTGGTCAAAACCGTCGACCGGCGGACCGAAGCCCTCCAAATGCTTGGCTTGTCCGCCCGCGGCGATCGTCGCAAGCGTGCGACCGTGGAACGCGCCTTCGAAGGTGATGAGCCGGTACCGCTCAGGGGCGCCATTGGCGAAATGATAGCGCCGGGCGCACTTGATCGAAGCCTCTACTGCCTCGGCGCCGGAATTGGTGAAGAACACGCGGTCGGCGAACGTGGCATCGCATAGCCGCTGGCCTAGCCTCTCTTGTCCGGCGATCTCATGCAGGTTCGACACGTGCCAAACCTTCTGCGCCTGCGCCGTCAGAGCCTCGACAAGATGCGGATGCGCGTGCCCGAGCGCGGTCACGGCGATGCCGCTCGAGAAGTCGAGATAGCGATCGCCAGCCTCCGTGAAGAGAAAGGCGCCCTCACCCCGCGCGAAAGACAATCCGCTGCGGGCATATGTCGGAAGAAGGGCCGACATGAAACGTCCGTGTTCCTGAAACAAAATTGCCGCCGACCGGCGGCAGCAAGCAGAGTCAGAGTGTTAGGTCTGCTCAAACAGAGAGTCAATTGGTCGTTATGAGCCGCTTTTCCAAAGTTTCTCCACGCTTCTGTTCACGAGCGGGTTTGTGCTCGACGGATAGAAATGGCAGAATCCGCTCGTTCCGGTGGAAAACGAGGCACGCAAGCGTGGCGGACGCTTGTCGGTTTCTACCGGTCTTAGTAGGGTAATAATCGTTCGGCTACCAGATGTCGTAGGCGCGACAGGTGCCTGAGCGGTCATTTCTCAGCAGTAAATCCGAGTATTGCGAAAAGTTGCCGTCTCTCACGACGGGTGGAATCTGAGTCCAAACGAGGAGGCCGAAGATGGCTTGGACTGATGAAAGAGTAGAACTGCTGAAAAAGCTTTGGTCCGAAGGACTGAGCGCCAGCCAAATCGCAGGTCGCTTAGGCGGAGTGACCCGCAACGCGGTGATTGGCAAGGTCCACCGGCTTGGGCTTTCCGGACGCGCGACCAGTTCGCGTTCCAGCGTCCCGAGGCCAAGGCGTAGCCCGGCTCAGCGGCAGACCCGGGCACCCTCGATGACCTTCGGCACGCGCGGCAACGTCGCGCTGAAGCCGACATTCGAGGAGGAATACGAGGTGGCCCCGACACCGGCGCGGGCCGAGGAACTGGTGATCCCGCTGCATGAGCGGGCGAGCATCCTCTCATTGAAAGAATCGATGTGCCGCTGGCCTATCGGCGATCCGACCGAGGAAGAGTTTCACTTTTGCGGGCGCAAGAAGACCGGCACACTGCCTTACTGCGAGCATCATGCTCGCATGGCATATCAGCCGGTGCAGGCGCGGCGGCGGGAGAAGCGCTCAGCGAATGGCTGAGCCTCTCTTCCCCAGCAAACGGACGACTGGAGGCGCCGCGCAAGCTGGCGCCTCTTTCATTTTCCGGAGATGCAGATGCAAGCGGTGACGGAGCAGACTTACGCGGTTTCTTCCAGCTTATCGGAGAACGCGTAGCCCGCGCCGCGCACGGTCCGGACCGGGTCGTGCTCTGGGCCGCGCATCATGGCCTTACGCAATCGGCCGATATGCACGTCGACGGTTCGCTCATCCACATAGACGTTCCGGCCCCAAACGCCGTCGAGCAATTGCGCGCGGCTGAACACCCGGCCGGGGCTCTGCATCAGGAACTCGAGCAGCCGGAATTCCGTCGGCCCGAGATGAACCTGCCGTCCGTTGCGCGTAACGCGATGGGATTCCCGGTCGAGCTCGATATCGCCGGCGGACAGCACGGACGCGATCCGCTCGGGGCTGGTGCGGCGAAGAATGGCGCGCACCCGCGCCATCAGTTCCGGCAGTGAAAACGGCTTGACGACATAGTCGTCGGCGCCCGTGGTCAAACCGCGTATGCGGTCGTTTTCCTCGCTGCGTGCCGTCAGCAAGATGATGGGAATCGTGCGCGATTCCTTGCCCGTCCGCAGACGGCGGCAAAGCTCCAGGCCCGATATTCCCGGCAGCATCCAATCGAGTACGATCAGATCCGGCGAATTCTCCGCAATCGCGACTTCCGCCTCATCGCCGCGATGAATCACATCGACGGCATATCCTTCGGCCTCGAGATTGTAGCGAAGAACGAGCGCCAACGGCTCCTCGTCTTCGACAACCAGCACCTTAGCTCCCGCGTTCATGACCATCGCCCGTAGCTAGGACCTAGAACGCCGAACTTCTCAGCGACGTATAGGCTGTCGAACTCGTGGTGTCGCCTTTGGGCCGCTGATCCGTGATCGGACGTCCATGCACGAGATAGTACACGGTTTCGGCGATATTGGTCGCATGATCGCCCACGCGCTCGATGTTCTTGGCGCCGAAGAGAAGATGCGTACAAAGACCGATATTCCGCGGATCCTCCATCATGTAGGTGAGGAGTTCGCGGAACAGCGAGTTGTACATCGCATCGATCTCTTCGTCCTTATACCACACGCTGAGGGCGCGTTCGGCGTCGCGCTCGATAAACGCATCGAGGACTTCCTTCAGCTGGCCGAGAGACAGTTCGCCCATATGCTTGAGGCCCAGCATCAGCTGCTTCGGCTGCTGCTCGGTGACAACGGCGACGGCGCGCTTAGCGATATTCTTGCCAAGGTCGCCAATCCTCTCCAGATCGGCCGAGATCCGCAACGAGGCCATGATCTGGCGCAGGTCGTAGGCCATCGGCTGCCGGCGAGCGATCATCACGACGGCCTGCTCTTCGATATCGCGCTGAAGCTCGTCGATCTCCTCGTCCTCGCTGATCGTCGTTGCCGCGAGGTCGGGATCCCGGCGCTCCAACGCCTCGAGAGACTGGCCGAGCACCTTCTCGGCGAGACCGCCCATCTTGGCAATCTTGTTGTTAAGGAGGGCAAGTTCCTCCTC
This sequence comes from Hyphomicrobiaceae bacterium, assembly GCA_020637815.1. Taxonomy (GTDB): domain Bacteria; phylum Pseudomonadota; class Alphaproteobacteria; order Rhizobiales; family Methyloligellaceae; genus Methyloceanibacter. The sequence goes on from JACKJS010000001.1 coordinate 1,470,308, forward strand.
GTAGGATCGGACGATATGTTCGTTCTGCTGTTCCATGGGGGGCGAACTCCTGAGAGCCGGTATCAACCGAAGCGGCCAGTGACATAGTCCTGGGTCCGCTGGTCGGCGGGATTGGTGAAAATCGTCGAAGTCTCGTCTACCTCGACGAGCTTACCGAGATGAAAGAACGCCGTACGCTGCGACACGCGCGCCGCCTGCTGCATCGAGTGCGTCACGATGGCAATGCACAGATTCTCCTTGAGCTCGTCGATCAGCGTCTCGATCGTGGCGGTCGCGATCGGATCGAGCGCCGAACAGGGCTCGTCCATGAGGAGGACTTCCGGGTTGACGGAAATCGCACGCGCGATGCAAAGCCGCTGCTGCTGACCGCCGGAAAGGCCAGTGCCGGGCTGGTCCAGGCGATCCTTCACCTCTTCCCAAAGGCCGGCCTTGACCAGGCTCGTCTCGACGACCTCGTCGAGTTCGGTCTTGTTCGCGCATAGGCCATGGAGCCGTGGTGCGTAGGCGACGTTCTCGTAGATCGATTTGGGGAACGGGTTCGGCTTCTGGAACACCATGCCGACGCGGGCGCGGAGTTGAACTGGATCGACCTGGGGAGCGTAGATATCCTCGCCGTCGAGACGAATGTCGCCTTCGACCCGGCAAATGTCGATCACGTCGTTCATGCGGTTCAGGCAGCGCAAGAACGTCGACTTACCGCAACCGGACGGTCCGATCAGCGCCGTCACCGACCGATCGAAGATTTCGAGATTGACGTCGAAGAGTGCCTGCTTCTCGCCATACCAAAGGTTGACGTCCTTCGCCTTCATCTTCAATTCGCCAAGGGCCGCAGGGGCGCTGTTGCCGCGTTCCTTTGGCTCTGCGGGCGCTACCACCCGGGTGGCGGGTCTGTCTTCCACCTTCGCCTCCATAGCTGCGGTCCCCTTTACCATTTGCGTTCGAACCTATTCCGTAGATAGACGGCCAGACTGTTCATGACGACCAAGAAGGCCAACAGCACGATCGTCGCACCGGCCGTGCGCTCCACGAAGCCACGTTCCGCCGACGATGCCCACATATAGATCTGCACCGGCAGGCCCGTCGCCGGCTCGAGCGGCGTGGTGGGATAGTCGACGACAAACGCGACCATGCCGATCATCAGCAGCGGCGCCGTTTCGCCCAAGGCTTGAACCAGTCCGATAATCGTACCGGTGAGAATGCCTGGCAAGGACAGCGGCAGAATGTGATGGCCGATCAGCTGCATCTTCGACGCGCCGACGCCGAGCGCGGCCTCGCGAATGGACGGCGGCACGGCCCGAATGGCGGCACGTGTCGTAATAATGATCGTCGGCAGCGTCATCAGCGTCAGCACGAGACCGCCGACCAGCGATGCGGACCGGGGCAGGCCAAAGAAATTAATAAACACCGCCAGACCGAGAAGACCGAAGACGATCGACGGCACCGCGGCGAGGTTGTTGATGTTCACCTCGATCGTGTCGGCGATCTTGCCCTTGGGCGCGTATTCTTCAAGATAAAGCGCGGCGCAAACTCCGAGCGGAACGGCCAATAGGACCACGGTCAGCATCATGAAGAACGAGCCGATCAATGCGACGCCGAGACCGGCCGTCTCGGGATTGCTCGAGGCGCCATTGACGAAGAGCCCCGTGTTGAAGCGCTTCTTCATGTTGCCCGCATCGACCATTTGATCGATCCACGCAATCTGTTCGTCGCTGACCTGCCGGCGCTCGCTCGGGGTCTTGCGGTCGATGGACCCTTTCATCAAGGCATCGGCGTTGTCGCTAGCCAGCAGCCATACATCTTCCGTCGAGCCGATGATGGACGGATCTCTCAAAACCATGTCGCGCAACTGAACGTCGACGCCGCGCGACAGGAGTTCATTGGCCGCACGCCGGTCCTTGCGGTCGTTGGGATCGACGCCGAGCTCCTTGTAGAGCGCTTCGCGCGCCAGCTTCACGTAGTTGGCCTGAAAGATCTCATCTTCGGCATCGGGATTGCCGGACGGGTTGATGACCTCTTGGCTAAAATCGATCGGCAGCTTGATCGACGTCTGCAAAAACGCTGTCCATCCTTGGCTGAAGATCGAGGCGAACAGAAACACCAGAAATGCCAGTGCGAACAGGATCGCGCCGATGCCATACATCTGGAAGCGCCGTTCGGCACGATGCCGCTTGCGCAGCTTTTTCGTGGCGATTTCGCTCGTGAAGGATGCGAGGGAGGCGGTTTGATCGGTCATTATTCGTACTGCTCCCGGTATTTGCGCACGACGTAGAGGGCGTACACGTTCAGACCCAAGGTGATCACGAACAACGTGAGGCCGAGGGCGAAGGCCACCAGCGTCTGCGGACTGTTGAACTCCAGGTCGCCCGTGAGCTGGCTCACGATCTTCACCGTGATGGTCGTGACGGGTTCGAGCGGGTTGAGTGTCAGGTTGGCGGCGATACCAGCGGCTAGAACCACAATCATGGTTTCGCCGATGGCGCGCGAGGCGGCGAGCAGCACCGCGCCGACGATACCCGGCAGGGCCGCCGGCAGAACGACCTTCTTGATGGTCTCCGACTGCGTCGCGCCAAGGCCGTACGAGCCCTCTCGAAGGGACTGCGGCACCGCGGTGATGATATCGTCCGACAACGAAGACACAAACGGGATGATCATCACACCCATCACGATGCCGGCCGTCAGCACGCTCGATGCGGAAATGTCGAGCCCGATATTGCCGCCCACGTCGCGCAGCAACGGGCCGAACACCGATAAGGCGAAGAAGCCGTACACGATCGTGGGGATTCCGGCGAGGATCTCCAGGACCGGCTTTGCGAAGGCACGAACCTTGGAGCCCGCATATTCCGACATGTAGATCGCGGCGAAGAGGCCGACGGGAACGGCGACCAAGAGCGCAACCGCGGAGATGAACAGCGTACCCCACAAAAGCGGCAAGAGGCCGAATTGACCTTCGGCCTTGCCGACGGTCGCAAAACGCGGATCCCAGACCGTCCCGAAGAAATAGTCCATCGGCGAGACGAACTGGAAGAAGTGGATCGTCTCGAACAGCACGGACAAGACGATACCGACCGTCGTGAGCACAGCCACAGTCGAGGCGAGGAACAAGCCGGAGCGCATGACGCGCTCGACGATGTTGCGGCTGCGCAGTTCGGGGCGGATCCGCGTGTAGCCCCAGAGGAATCCCAGAGCCGCTAGGCCGAAACAGGCGATCGGTAGCCACAGCCGGCTTGTCGCCCGCGCAGAGGCCAGTTCGTCGGCGGCAGCGAGAAGAGAGCGATCGGGGTCGGAACCGAGGACTACACCGTGCTTGCCGAGCACATCGCGCGCATCGGAACTCGTGACGAAGCCGAAGCGGGCTTTGCGCAACACTTCGTACTCTTCGGGGTCAAGTTTCGGCAGCCCTTCGGCGATGTTGTCGACCACGCTCATGGTCAGCGCCTTTTCCGCATCGGTTCCCTGAAGAACCGTCGGCGGCAGCTCCTGCATGGCGACGTATTTGGTTACAGGCCGCTCCGCCACACTCCAGACCGCGAGAAGGACGACGGCCGGCAACGCGGTCAAAATCGCGAGGTAGTACCCGTAATAGGATGGACGCGAGTGGAGCTCTTGCTGGTGGCCATCGCAGACCTGGATGCTGCGCAACCGCCCGATAAAGAAGGCGACGATCCCGGCAATAGCAAGAATGGCAAGTATCGTAAGGCTGGACACGCGTCGTTCTCTCTCAGTCGGTCGTTCTCGTTCGTCGTGGCCCCGCTCTGCGGGGCCGGATCGGGGGAACGGCGCTTGGACCGCACCGCTCCCCCAACGAGGTTTAGCCGGATGAGGCCGTCAGCGTTACATGCTGAGGACCTTGCCCTCTTTGACTTCTTCCTGGAGCGCTTTCAGCTGATCTTCCGGAAGCGGCACGAGGCCGTAATCGGCGAGCGGGCCGTCCGGGCCGATCATCTTTTCGCTGGCGAAGAACTCGACATATTCCTTCAGGCCCGGAATCACGCCGATGTGGTCCTTCTTCACGTAGAAGAACAGCGGACGGGAAACCGGATATTCGCCCGAGGAAATCGTCTCGACCGATGGAGAAACACCACTCACCGTGGCGACGTTCAGCTTGTCGGTGTTGTTCTCGTAGAAGGAGAGACCGAACACGCCCACGCCTTGCGGATTGGACTGAATGCGGGCCAGCGTCTCAGTGTAATCACCGTCGATGTCGACCGTACCGCCGTCCTTGCGCACCTTGACGCAAGCCTTGCCAGCGGCCTTCTCGTCCATACCGCCCTCTTCCAGCAGTTTCATGCCACCGGCGGCCTCGCAACCGATCGCGAGGACCTTCTCTTCGAAGACTTCGCGGGTGCCGTGCTTCTCGCCCGGGATGTAAGCGACGATCTTCCAGTCGGGAAGCTTGTCGTTCACGTCTTTCCAGGTCTTGTTCGGGTTCTTGAGCAACTTGCCGTCAACCGGGATCTCCTCGGCCAGGGCGAGATACACGTCCTTCGGCTCGATAGCCCAAGCGTCGGACTTGGCATCGGTCGCGAACACGATACCGTCATAGCCGAAACGGACCGGCATGATGTTCTTCACGCCAGCTTCGGCGCAGGCTTCGATTTCCTTGTCCTTGATCGGACGGGAGGAATTGGCGATGTCGATGGTCGCCTCGCCAACGCCCTGGCAGAACTGCTTCAGGCCTGCCGAAGAGCCGCCGGACTCGACGACCGGAGACTTGAACTTCGAGTAGGTCTTGCCGAAGTCCTCTGCGACGATCTGCGCATAAGGCAGAACCGTCGATGACCCTGCGATCTGAATCTGGTCACGAGCCAGCGCGGGCCCGCCCGTGCAAAGCGCGGCGACGGCGAGCGTCGACGCTGCGATAACAATCCTGTTCACGATTGAACTCCCTTGGCTTGGATTGAAGCGCTCGGATAAACGCATGCGCTAGCGTGCCCAACGCCGCCAGCTCAGGGGCACGCTAGTTGCCCTCGATCATTCTTTTATGACGATGATGATTCTCTATTATGACAGGCTAAGCGTATGATTCGTAATACGATTAGCTTTCTTGGGCTGTGGAAAGTGCAGCCCCCTTGCCAGCCGGCTGCGCCTCGTTAAGCATAACCGTGAAGGTGGAGCCCTGGCCCGGCTTGGAAGCGATCGCCAGTTCCCCGCGATGCCGGTTCACGATGTGCTTCACGATCGCGAGGCCGAGGCCGGTTCCGCCCTTTTCCCGGCTGGAGTCCACGTCCACACGATAGAAACGCTCGGTCAGCCGCGGCAAATGCTCCGCCGGAATGCCGGGCCCATCGTCGACCACAGAGAGCGCGTAGCGCCCTCGAGCCTGCCGGTTCAGCGATGGAATGTGCTTGGCTTCGATCCGTACACTGCCGTGCGGCTTGCCGTATTTCAACGCGTTCTGGACCAGGTTCTGAAGCACCTGGAGAAGTTCGTCGCGGTCGCCGCGCACGATGGCAGGCTTGGAGAAACTCTCAACCGCCAGCGACATGCGGCTGTCGTCGGCGAGCGGCTCCAGCGTGTCGCGGGCGTGGCCGAGAACCTCGTTCAGATCGACCAGCTCGTTTGGCGGCACGTGGACATTCATCTCGAGGCGGCTGAGGGACAGCAACGTGTCGATCAGCCGCGTCATGCGCGAGGCCTGCTCGGCCATGATCGGCAAGAATCGTTCGCGTGCCGCCTCGTCTTCCTTGGCCGTTCCTTGCAGCGTCTCGATGAAACCACGCAAGGAAGCCAGCGGAGTCCGCAACTCGTGGCTGGCATTGGCTATGAAGTCGGCGCGCATCTGATTGATGCGCTCGCCTTCGGTAAAGTCGCGCAGCAAGACGAGTACATGTCCGTCGTGATCGTCCCCACGCATGAGCGGAGCCACCGTCGCCTCCAGGCGCCGGCCTACAGGCACGCGCTCGGCATATACCATCGAGACGGCTTCGCCCGTCTTCGGTGCGGCACTGATGGCATCCAAAAATTCGGGTGCACGGATGGTCGAGGAAATGTGACTGCCTTCGCGCAACGATGCGAAGAGGCCTTTGGCCGGCGCGTTGTAGAACAGCACCTGGCCGTTGCGGTTGAGTATGATCCCAGCGTCCGGAAGGGCATCCACCACCGTCGTCACCGGCGACCGGCCACGCTTGACCACCGGCGAGGGAACGTATCCCGCGTCCTCGTCGTGGTCCGTCTCTTGGCGCGGGAGCAGGACGACGGCGGCAACGAACCCGACGAAGGATGCGAGCGCCAGCTTCACGGACAGGTCGCCCAACGTCACGAGGCCGGCCATGATCACCGCAAAGATGGCGATCAGCCAGAACGACGACCACAGCTTGGCCGACAATTCCTGCAGGCCCCGCTTGGCGGCACGGCGGGCACGCCACGAGCGCCGTTGCCGCAGCGTATGCCCGTTATGTTCGGCCTGATCCGTCAACATCGTTCTCTGTTGATGCAAGCGCCCATCGTTGCATCGCCGGTCCGCCTGTTTGCGCCTGAATTATCACTTTTTCGCGACATTCCGCCGCCCCCCCGCGAACGAACTGCATGCGGAAGAGATGACTTGCCGCGGCTTTGGCACAAAGGCACGGGCTCCGGTGCTTCCCGTTATATATTGGACCGGTGGCCGAATGCCGCCAGTCCGTCTTTCGCATCGTCCCCCGCTGCGCTCGGGATTTGAGCCGTCGAGTTCGGGAGCAAGGACCGGAGTGCGCGCTGGCAAGGTCAGTGGCAGACTCGCGGCTTCGGCTCGCCTTCGAAAGGTCGAAGCGCAGGAACCCGGACGCTGAGGAAGCTCGACGAATGGCAAACGGAATCGGACTGCCGCCGCACGACACCGCGAAGCTCGACGACGAGACGTTTTGGCAAGCGGTCGCGAGGCGGGACGCGCGCTTTGACGGACAATTCTATTATGCCGTCAAGACCACGGGGATCTATTGCCGGCCGTCCTGCCCGGCGAAGCGGCCGCGCCAAGCGCACGTCTCCTTCCACGTGAGCCCCGAGGCGGCGGAACGGGCGGGCTATCGCCCTTGCAAGCGGTGCAAGCCCGCGGGGCCAGGGCCGCACCTGGACAGCACCGCCAGGATCGAAAAGGCCTGCCGCCTGATCGAAGGGGCGGAGTCCACGATTGCCCTCGCCGCCCTGGCGCAGGCGGTTGGTTTGAGCCCACACCACTTCCACCGTCAATTCAAAGCCACACTCGGCATTACGCCCAAGGCTTACGCGGCCGCTTTGCGGAACGGCCGCGTCCGGGCGGCACTGTCGCGCGGGGTGTCCGTGACGGATGCGCTCTACGAAGCCGGGTTCAGTTCGTCCGGCCGCTTCTATTCCGCGGCGCCGGGCGCGCTCGGCATGGCGCCGCGCTCATTCCGCGACGGCGGAGCCTCTGAGGAGATCGCATACGGAATCGCCACCTGCTCGCTCGGCCACGTTCTCATCGCACGCAGCGCCAAGGGTGTTTGCGCGATCATCCTCGGGGACCGGCCCGAAGAGCTTCTGCAAGACGTTCGTATGCTTTTTCCGCGGGCGGCGTTGCAGGAGGGGGACGAGCGTTTTCGCGCAACCGCCTCGGCGGTGGTTGCCCTGGTCGATGCCCCGGCCATGCATTGTCAACTTCCGCTCGATATTCGCGGAACGGCGTTTCAACGCCGTGTCTGGGAGGCGCTGAGGAAGATCCCGCCCGGCAAGACGGCGTCCTATGCCGAAATCGCCGCAACGATTGGCGCGCCGGCAGCCGTCCGGGCCGTGGCGGGCGCGTGCGCCGCCAACAGGCTCGCGGTCGCCATTCCTTGTCACAGGGTCGTACGCCGCGACGGGTCCTTGTCCGGCTATCGCTGGGGGATCGATCGCAAGCGCACTCTCCTCGACAAGGAGAAAGCCTGATGCCACATCGCGGCCCTTGTTGTTTGCAGAACTGACCGCAATCCGGAACACCGATTATCTCCAGGGGAACAAGCATGGTGCACGCATGGGCCGCAATGGCGCCGGGACAAACGCTCGAACGCTACGAGTACGACGCGGGACCCATCGGTTCCGACGAGGTGGAAGTCGAAGTCGAAACCTGCGGCATTTGCCACTCGGACCTGTCCGTGGTGAACAACGAATGGGGCATCTCCACGTTCCCCGCCGTTCCAGGGCACGAGATCATCGGACGGATCGTGGCGGCCGGGCCTCATGCCAAGGGAGTGTCCGTAGGCCAGCGTGTCGGGATCGGCTGGAGCGCCGAGAGCTGCATGCATTGTCCGCAATGCCTGGCGGGGGACGGGAATCTCTGCGCCGAGAACGTGGCGACCATTGTCGGCCATTACGGCGGATTCGCCGACCGGGTCCGGGCCAACTGGCAATGGGTCATTCCGCTCCCCGACGGGCTCAATGCGCGCGATGCCGGGCCGCTGCTATGTGGCGGAACGACCGTGTTCGCGCCATTCCACGAATACGGTATCAGCCCGATACAGCGCGTAGGCGTGGTCGGTATTGGCGGGCTGGGGCATCTCGGATTGAAATTCGCCAGGGCTTGGGGATGCGAGGTGACGGCCTTCACCTCGACCGACGCCAAGGCTGACGAGGCACGGGGTTTCGGCGCCCACCATGTGGTCAACAGCCGCGACCGAAATGCGCTGAAGGCTCTGGCGGGATCCCTCGACCTTCTCCTCGTTACGGTGAATGTACCGCTCGATTGGCCCGCTATGGTTGGCATGCTGGCGCCGCGCGGCCGCATGCATATCGTGGGCGCCGTGCTCAAACCGATTCCGGTTCTGGCGATGGATCTCATTGCCGGCCAGCGAAGCATCTCGGGGTCGCCCACCGCCGGTCCTACGGTGATGGCTAAAATGCTCGAATTCTCCGCGCGTCATGGCATCCTGCCGCAGACCGAGCATTTCGCCATGGACCAGGTCAACGATGCGCTGGAGCACCTGAAGTCCGGCAACGCGCGGTACCGCATCGTCCTTGACGCATGACTGGAAAGGCGGAACGTCGCTGGACGGATGTCAGCGCGAGAGACCTTTGTCGGCAAGTTCGTTCAGATACGCTCTGAACAGCGCTTCCTGGTTCTCGCCGAGCTCGCGCAAATAGTCCCAGACATAGAGCCCGGTATTATGGCCGTCGTCGAAGGTGATCCGCACGGCGTAGGTCCCGACCGGTTCGAGCTTCTGGATGCGCACCGACTTCTTTCCGGGAACGGTGACCCGCTGTTCGGGGCTGTGCCCTTGCACCTCGGCGCTGGGACTGAGGACCCGCAACAGCTCCGCCGGCAGCGCGAAGTGCTTCCCGTCGTCGAACGACACGGTCAGCACTTGCTTGTCCTTGTCGAGTTTCAGCTCGGTCGGCCAGGACGTCGCCGGCTTCGTCATCTCTTCCATGATCTCACCCAAGATCGATTTCGCCTTCGATCACGTGCCGCAGGGCCGTTCCCTCCGCCGTGAGAACCATCTTCATCTTCAGCTTGCCGTCTCCGTGCAGGCCGGACTCCCGTACGAAGCTTTCGATCGCCTGCTGCGATGTCACGCCGACCTCCTTGAGAAAGCGCCGCAACGACATATTGAACCGGTCTTCATCCATGGCTGAACTCCTCTAGCTGAGCGCCCTAGATCGAGATCCCATGACCGGGCCTGCCGCGACTTTTCTGGCGCTATTGAATGGCTGCAAATTCAATATACTCTAGACGAAACTGCCCGTTAGAGGCGGAACTTTGAAGGTTAAGAACACTGGCCGTCGCGGCCCGCATGAGCGGCGCCATAGGAACAAAAACCTATAAGAACGAGCGCCCGAGCGAGGAACACAGGCTACAAGATTCCGACATGACCGATGATCACGCCGCCAACCTGGTCGACCCGTTCGGCCGCGCCATCACCTATCTGCGCGTTTCCGTAACGGATCGCTGCGATTTTCGCTGCACCTATTGCATGGCGGAGGACATGACCTTCCTGCCGCGCAAAAATCTCCTGACGCTCGAGGAGATCGACCGTCTCTCTAGCGCGTTTGTCCAGCGTGGGGTTCGAAAGCTCCGGCTGACGGGCGGAGAACCGCTCGTGCGGCGAAATGTCATGAGCTTGATCGAATCGCTGTCTCGGCATCTGGGTGGCGGGCTAGACGAGCTGACTCTGACCACGAACGGCAGCCAGCTGTACCGCTTCGCCGATCAGCTAGCGGACCTTGGCGTCAAACGAATCAACGTGTCGTTGGACACGCTCGATGCCGCCAAGTTCAGCGTCCTGACCCGTTGGGGCGACTTCAACCAAGTCATGCGCGGAATCGACGCCGCCGCCCGCGCAGGTCTCAAGATCAAAATCAATGCCGTCGCGCTCCGGGACATGAACGAGGACGAGATCGAAGACCTGCTGCGCTGGGCTCATGGCCGCGGATTCGATCTCACCCTGATCGAGACGATGCCTCTCGGAGACGTCGGCACGGACCGGACGGATCAGTATCTGCCGTTGTCTCTCGTGCGTGCCCGGCTGTCTCAACACTTCGCGTTGGAGGACATCCCCGACAGGACGGGCGGTCCTGCCCGCTATGTCCGCGTGCGCGAGACCGGAGGGCGTCTCGGCTTCATCACGCCCATGACTCATAATTTCTGCGAATCCTGCAACAGGGTGCGCGTGACGTGCACCGGCACGCTCTATATGTGCCTTGGCCAGGAAGATTCCGCGGATCTCAGGGAACCGATGCGTGCCAGCGATTCCGACGAGTTGCTCCACGCCGCGATTAATAATGCCATCGCACGGAAACCAAAAGGTCACGACTTCGTTATAGACAGGGACTCAGCGCCCGCCGTGACACGCCATATGTCGGCAACCGGTGGTTAGTCGGCATTTGGATTAACGAATTCTTTATGCCCGGAATCGTCGGAAATTTCCGTGCAGAATCGGCCCTCTCCTCCTGAAATCGGAGCACAAACGGCCGGTTTTGGCGGGTAAGCTGCTCCGTTTACGTCGTTTCTTAACTTCCAGTGGTGTACCGTAACGTTTGGTACAAAACCCGAGAGCGAGCGCATCCCTTCGTCGTGATCCCACATGCGACCTAAAGAGCTGCTACACAAATACTGGCATTGGTTGGGACTAACGCTATTCGCGATGCTGATTGCGCTGGCGGCGCTCATTGCGCCGAACCGCATCAGCCTCCTAGAGTTGGAGCGTGAAGCCTTCGCCGCGGAGAATCAGATTCGCGAAAAGCTTCTCGAAGACCCGCAACTCGTGACCCATGCTCTGACGGTTCCCGGCGGCGCGACACAACTCACGGAACTGTTCAACGATGCCGGCTTTGGACAACGGCTTCTGCGCTACGAATTGTACGATTCGAAGGGCGATCTCGTGTTCACGAGAGGCCTCGCCAATCTGAGGCTCAATCGTCCGGCAATCGCGGCCTCGATCAACCCCAACAGGAACGGCGCGACGATCGGACTCTACGCCGGGGACGGAACGAACGGCCCTTCCCACTTCGCGCGACTGCATGTTCCGATCAATCTCGGCAGCGACGTGCATGGCTCCCTGGAGATCTATCTCGATCAGAGCAAGCAGGCCGGCGTTCTGACCAGCTATTTCGGAGTCATCGCGCTCGTCATACTCGCGCTTGTCGGCGCGGGGATCACCATTCCCCTTGCGCTGGCCTGGACGCGCGGCCGCGCGCAGCGGCGGGCCCGCGAAGAAGTGCTCTACCTGCAAAGCCATGACTCGCTGACCGGGCTGGCGAACCGAGCCAAGTTCACCGAACGCGTCGGCCAGGCCTTGGAGCGTATCCAAGACGACGCCATGCATATGGCCGTGATCACGGTGAACATCGACCGTTTCAAGGAGCTCAACGAAACACTCGAGCACCAAGGCGGAGACCGCGTGCTCCACGACATCGGAACGCGCATCCAGCACGTCGCGCGCGACCGCGACATCGTGGCCCGGCTTGGAGGCGACGAGTTCGCCATCGCTTTGACCGACGTAGCCGCTCTGAGCGACGTGATGGCATTCGTTCACCGACTCGGATCGGCGCTGACCCGGCCTTTCCACGTCAACAATCGCGAAGTCGTCTTGACCACCAGCTTGGGCATCGCCCTGGCCCCGGCCGATGGCGATACGGCCGACGTGCTCGTGCGGCACTCGGCGATCGCTCTGTCGCGCGCGAAGTTGGACGGCGGCCAGCGCATGTGCTTCTACGAAGAAAGCATGGACAAGGCCGTGCAGCAGCGGCACACGATCGAACAGGATCTCCGCCATGCGCTACGGCGCGGTGAGTTCGATGTGGTCTACCAGCCGCAATACGACCTCAAGACCGAGACGCCTTGCGGGTCGGAGGCGCTGATCCGCTGGCATCATCCCCAGCACGGCATCGTCGCGCCGGGACACTTTATTTCGGTGGCCGAGGAAACCGGCCTCATTGTTCCAATCGGCGAATGGGTGCTCCGGCAGGCCTGCTCCGACGCCACACAGTGGCCGGAGCATCTCACCGTCGCCGTCAACCTCTCACCGGCTCAGTTCCACGATGGAGACATTGCCGAGACCGTGGCCGATATCCTTCATGAAACCGGCCTCGCGGCAAACAGGCTCGAACTCGAAATTACCGAGAGCCTCCTGATCAACGACACCGAAGAAGTTCTGGCCAAGCTCAACCGCTTACGCGAACTCGGCGTGCGGATCGCCATGGACGACTTCGGAACCGGATATTCGAGCCTGAGCTATCTGGCGCGCTTCCCCTTCTCGAAGATCAAGATCGACCAGCAGTTCGTTCGCAACATGACCCGGGATCCGGCCATGCGGGCGATCGTCAAGACCATCATCGCACTCGGCGAGTCCTTGCGGGTCACGATTACCGCCGAGGGCGTGGAAACGCAGGAGCAAGCCGACATGCTGCGGCGCCTGGGCTGCCCGCAGGTGCAGGGCTTCCTCTACGGACGCCCCGAGAAAGCCACGGTACACGCGGACAAAACGATGAGCGACGCCGTCTCGATGTCTCAACTGCCGAAGCGTCCAAGCGCGGCCTAGGTTCCAACCCTACCCGGCGACACGGCCGGCTTGGCCAACCGCTGGCCCGCAACCCGATCTCTTACGCCGAGACGGCCTCATCCAAGCGCGGCTCCTCCGTCACGACGGGCGGAGCGTTGGCCGGCAGGCCGCACAGGCCGCCGCCAAGATGGACGTGGTGCCAAAGCTGTGTCGCCACGACACCACCAAGACCGAGGCTGAAGAAGCGGCCAAGGCGGCGGCTCGAACCTTCGGACGCCACGAGCGCGCAATCGCGCCGTACCTGATCGACGTCGAAATAGCCGGTCCGCTTCAGGCTTTCCTCGCTGACGAGCTCGCGCACGAACTCCGGGGCATTGACCAAAAAGCTGTCCGCCAGCGGCGCCTGGAACATGTGCTTGGGACGCTGCGCGACGCTTCGCGGCAGTACGCGCTCCGCCGCTTGGCGCAGCAAATATTTGTCGCGCATGCGCCGGCGCAGTTTCCAGCGTGGACTGAGCTGTGAAACGAAGGAGATCACATCCTCGTCCAAAAAGGGGTAGCGCGTCTCCACGCTGTTCGCCATGGCGATCCGGTCACCCTTCTGGCTCAACAACAAGCCTGGAAGATGGATTTTGTAGCCGAAGTAGAGAGAACGGTTGAGCGGGTGCCATCGCGCCATGCGCTCCACGTCGAGGTCGAGGTCCTCATAGGCCACGTGACCGCCGAGCTCTTCCTTGAAGCCAGCGCTGAAATAACGGTCCCGGGACGTCGCAACCAAGCTGTACATGACAGATTGCGCGTGAGGACCGCCAACCAGCGTGTCGATCTTTCTCAGCTCGTCGGCATTCTGCTTCGCACCGATCTTCCGGACCGCCCGGCTCAATCCCGGCGTTACGGCCAACATCTCGCCCATGTCGAGGACGCGGGCCATTTCCCGCATCTTGAACCAGACGTAACCCGCGAAGCCTTCGTCGGCGCCCTCGCCGGTCAAGACGACCTTATAGCCTTGCGACCGAACCTCCCGCGACAGCGCCAGGAGAGCGGCGCAGGAGGTATCGAGAACCGGAGACTCGGCCGCTTGGGTGAGCGCGGGATAGGAGTCCATGATCAGGTCGGAGCCCGCCTGAACAACCGAAGGATGCGCGCCGATGGCCTCGGCCGCCTCCATCGCCTCGTCGACTTCGTCGAGATTCTTCTTCGGAATGCGAAGGGTGAAGCTCGGCAACGGGCGCCCCGCGACACGCGCCGCCGTCGCCAGAACGAAGGCGGAGTCCACCCCGCCGCTGAGATAACCCACCACGGGGACGTCGGCACGGAGCCGCACATCCACGGCGCGCGCGAACACCTGTTCGAACGAATCGGTGAGGTGCGGCAGGTCTCCGTCTAGTTCGTCGCCCCAATCGGGAAAATCGAAGTCCCAATATTTGCGCTCGGTAACGGACCCTGCGCTGCGTCCGTCCGACAGTTCGATCTTCAGATAATGACCCGGTTCGAGCGCTTGAACGCCCTTGAACGCCGTGCGGCGCGAGCTCAGGGCGAAGAAGGTGAAAAGATGATCGAGCCCCCGCGGATCGGCTTCGGGCCGCACGGCGCCCGTGGCGATGAGTGCCTTGATCTCGGATGCGAAGTAGATGGTGTCCCCTTGACGCGACCAGAACAGAGGACAGATGCCGACGCGATCTCGCCCGAGAATGACGACGCCGCGGACGAGATCGACCAGGGCGAACGCGAACTGCCCTTTCAGATAGGGAAACAGACCCTCCCCATACTCCTCGTAGAGATGGACGAGGACTTCGCTGTCGCTGTGGGTGCAGAACACGTGCCCCTTGGCTTCGAGGTCCGTCCGGCGTTCGGGATAATCGAAGAACTCGCCGTTGCAGATGACGGCGACGGTGCGGTCTTCGTTGAAGATGGGCTGCTGGCCGTCCTCGAGTCCGACGATGCTGAGGCGGCGATGCGCGAATCCGACGCCGGGCACGGTAAGAAAACCCGAATCGTCGGGACCGCGATGGACCAAGGCATCCGCCATCCTTTGCAACGTGGCCCGTTCTGGCAGCCGTTTTCCTGCAACGTCAATCGATCCGGCGATGCCACACATGCGAATTCATTCCTTCAGAGGCGCTGGCGCCAAGCTTGAGCGAAGCGCCGTCGGCAGCTTCCTCGCTGGTTGAAACGTACGACGCGCGTTGCGTCTAGCTCTCCACTACGATCTTCGGCGCTTGCTTGGCCGCGCTCGACGCCCTTTGGATTTCCGCCCACGCCATGGCGGCGATATCGCGGTACGCGCTGGACACTTCGCTGTCCGGCTGGCTCACCAGAATTGGCTTTCCGTCGTCGGACGTTTCGCGCACCGACATGGTCAGCGGCACCTCGCCCAAGAACGGCACACCGAGTTTCGCGGCCTCGGCTTTCGCCCCGCCATGCCCAAAAATGTCGGACCGCCCACCGCAATGCGGGCACAGGAAGGTAGACATGTTCTCGACGATGCCGAGGACGGGCACATTCACTTTCTTGAACATATTGAGACCCTTACGCGCATCGATCAGCGCAAGGTCCTGCGGTGTGGACACGATCACCGCGCCGGCCAGCGGAACTTGCTGGGCCATGGTGAGCTGCGCGTCTCCAGTACCCGGAGGCATGTCGACCACCAGCACATCCAGCTCACCCCAGGCGACATCCTTCAACATCTGCGAGAGCGCGGAAATTACCATCGGGCCCCGCCAGATCATCGGCGTGTCTTCGTCCACAAGGAAGCCCATGGACATAACCTTGAGCCCGTATTGGCGCATGGGATCGAGCTTGTTGCCCGCCAGCTGTTGCGGCTGACCGCTGAGCCCGAGCAGGCGCGGCATCGAGGGCCCATAGATGTCGGCATCGAGAATGCCGACCTTCAGGTCCCGATCCTTGAGCGCCAAGGCAAGATTGACCGCCGTGGTCGATTTGCCCACGCCGCCCTTGCCAGAGGCAACGGCGATGATGTGGCGAACGCCCGGGACACCGCCGGGCCTGTGACGTGCCTCGCGGGCGGCCCCCGGACGAGCGAACCCGCCTTGCGCCGGCGATCCCGGCACCCCAGAGCCATTCCCGGGCGCCGCTCCGCGGACGGGCGTCGGTCGCGCGCTTCCCGGTTCGCGATCTGCGGTCAGCGCGACCGTAGCGCTCTCAACGCCGGGCAGTCCTTCCACAACGGTCGCGGCGGCTTTCCGCAGCTCTTCGAACTCACCGGCTCGGGCCGGATCGACCGAAATCGCGAAATACACTCTGCCGTTCTGAATGACGACTTCTGAGACGAGGCCGAGCGACACGATATTGTCGGTGAGATCGGGGCTCTTCACGCCTCGCAGCGCTGCTAGAATCTGGTCTTTAGTTGGTGATTTGGTCATTTTCCGCGTCTTTGTCTTAGGCTTTTGCCGGGAATGTAGTGATGAACACGCCGCAGTGCAAAATTTCCAAGGGCTTAGCGGCAAATACCACCAGCCACGGACCTGTCGAACAGGGTGCGCCGATGGACCGCCACGTTTCCGGCTCCGGCCTCTTTCTACGCCGCTTGAGCTGGACGCCAAGAAAAAAGCCCGGCGTTGCCGCCGGGCTTTCGGGCTTGGGGAGAGCCATAGGCCGGGCGGGACTTGGGTTCGGGTAGGGTGCGCGTCCCGCCGGGCCGGTCTGTTAAACGTGGGGAACATACAAAAGTTCCCGTTCCGAGCGCTCCTCTGCAACCGCGACGGCCATCTGGAGCCAACCGCCCGCGTTCAAAAAGAAACGCCGGTCAAGCCTTCATTAACCAGCTCGGCCGCATTCTCTTGGCTGAAGGGCGGGATTGCTCCTGCGACCGCCCGGCAGCGAAGGAAACCGACGGGGGACAAATGCGCGCTGTGGCCGGCCCGAACAGGGCCCAGAATTCGAGTCGAAAATCCCTGCAAAATGAAATCGACCGCCACTCGGAAGCCCTGTCGCGCTTCGCCGAATTGGCCCTTCAAGGAGGACTCGAGGCCCCGGTCTGTACGCTAGTGCTCCGCTCGGCCGAATCGGTACCGGCCTTCGCTCTTGCGAACACGAGAGAGACTTTGGCGGCGGCAGGCATCCGTGCGAGAGCCGTGCTGACAAAAGCCAATCCCGAGCAACAACTCCACAGTTTCTTCGGCGTGCTTGCGGCACTTTCGCCCGACACCGAACTTGGCGGATTGGTCCGCTGGGCGCGGCACCCGCGGCTTATGGACGCTCACGAGCAGGCGGTCTACGGCCCGGAACTCTGTTGGACGGGCGACGCCATGCGCCGGGACGCGGACAAGCGCAACGCGTTGGCGCTGTTCGAGACCGGCCCCGACGCCATCATCCGCGGGTCCCATGCCTTCAAGGCACTCTGGGCCGCATCCGAACCCCTGCCTGACCACCTCCTGGACATTCCTGCATCCGCTGACCGCCCCTGCGCCGACAGTTGCGCGAAGGATGCACCACCCTCGACCAGGACACCGCCAACCGAAGGGTGGCCTTTGCTGCGGCATTGACCTCCGGCGTTTCCGTCCCGGCGTTATAATATCGTCACCCTTTGGTGCGACCGGTTCGGCATTCGATGCGGACGACGGAGTTCCCAATGCGCCTCACGGTTCTGATGGCCTTGCTGCTATTTTCGAGTTCGCCTGCGTTAGCGCAAGACCACGCGGGAGACGCTGGCCAAGCCGCCGCTCAAGGGCCCATTCTAGGAGATCTGCTCAAACGGCCGGCTTACTTCGAGGCGTGGCAGGCCCTGTTGGGGTCGGAGACGCCGCCGGATTGGGTGACCGAATATACCGCAACTCTGGACGGACCGCCGGTGCCGAATATCCCCGTCACGATCGACGGCCACACCTACACGCTCGGCTTTACGTGCAAACCCAATGAGTGCGAGGATAATCAGCTCTACGTTTTGTTCGCGCCGGACGGAAGCAAGGCTTGGGCCTTGATGGCGACCGCAAGTGCCGGAATCATCTGGCTCGGCTATCCCGACGAACGCATTCAAACCGCGATCAATGGAGCGTTGAAGAAGTAGCGGGTCCGCCATGACAGGGACGATGGCAGCAATGCTTCTGGAGAGGGCGGGTACGCGGCTCGATCCCGCGACGCTGCCGATACCCACGCCCGGTCCGCGCCAAATTCTCCTCAAGGTTCTCGCCTGCGGGGTTTGCCGCACCGATCTCCACATCTATGACGGCGAACTGGATCATCCCAAGCTCCCCCTCATTCTCGGCCATGAGATCGTCGGCCGGGTCGAGGCGATGGGTCCAGAGGCGATGGGCTTCGATATCGGCATGCGGGTGGGCGTGCCATGGCTCGGCTATACCGACGGCACATGCCGTTATTGCCGCGAAGGCCAGGAGAATCTTTGCGACGCACCGCGCTTCACCGGCTACCAAATCGACGGCGGCTACGCGGCCTACACGGTTGCGGACGAACGCTACTGCTTCCCGCTTCCCGAAGGCTACTCGGACGCAGAAGCCGCGCCGCTTCTGTGCGCCGGGCTGATCGGCTACCGCTCGTTGAAGATGGCCGAGGCGGCGCTGAAGGGCGAGACCAAGCGGCTCGGTATTTACGGCTTTGGTGCCGCGGCCCATATCGTGGCCCAGGTTGCCCGGCATCGGGGCTATGCGACCTATGCCTTCACCAGCCCCGGCGACGGCCAGGCTCAAGACTTCGCACGCTCTCTCGGCGCTGCTTGGGCCGGCGGGTCCGACGAAGCGCCGCCGGAGGAATTGGACGCGGCCATTCTGTTCGCGCCGGTAGGGCCGCTCGTGCCGGCGGCGTTACGCGCGTTGCGCAAAGGCGGCATCGTCGTGTGCGGCGGAATCCACATGAGCGATATTCCGCAATTCCCCTACGACATTCTGTGGGAAGAGCGGGAGATTCGTTCGGTCGCCAATCTAACCCGTGACGATGCGCGCGAATTCCTGGCGCTCGCCCCGCAAATCCCGGTCAAGACCACGGTCGTTCCGATGAAGCTGTCGCAGGCGAACGAAGCGCTGCAGCGCCTGCGCGAAGGCGCCCTGACGGGGGCCGCCGTTCTTATTCCATAGTAGCGTTACGGCTCCGCGAGTATTGCGGCACAATGCGCGCTTTCAGGCTTTCCGCGTTCCACGAAGCAAGAGCTGGGCGACCGCGACCGATGACCAAAATCTTGATCGTTGACGATCACCCGATGTTCCGCGAGGCACTGCGCAGCGCCGTCAAATTTTCACGGCGGGACGCCGAGATTCTCGAGGCGGGCAGCATCGAGGCCGCACGCACAACCATTCAGGACGAGCCGGGCATAGAGATCGTTCTGCTCGATCTGTCGCTGCCCGGAACGACCGGATTCGAAGGCCTCATGTTGCTGCGTTCGTCTTTCCCGCGAATCCCGATCATGATCGTTTCGGGCCTGGACGATCCCAAAATCATCCAGGAAGCGATCCGGCTCGGCGCCGCGGGATTCGTACCGAAATCGGTCGACAAGGAGACGCTCGCGGAAGGACTGTCCGAAGTGCTGAACGGTTCGGTCTTCGTGCCCGCCGAGTCAGCCCCGAATGCGCTGGACCCGCGCGCATCGAGCCGGACCAGCGATATTGCTGACCGCGTCGCCGACCTGACCCCGGCGCAAATGCGCGTTCTGCAGCTCATCCGTCATGGCCAGCTCAACAAACAAATCGCCTACGAACTTGGGGTGAGCGAGACGACCGTTAAGGCCCATGTTTCCGAAATCCTGCGTAAGCTGAACGTGGTCAGCCGGACCCAGGCGGTGATCAAGACCTCTCAGCTCGACTTCGAGGCAATCCTCGGTGATGACCCGACGCCTGACAGCCCCTAGGCATGCGCCGTCGCAAATGCCCCTAAGAGGTGTGTCATCAGGGCGCGCAGCTCCGCCGGCTTCGTTGGCTTGTGGAGCAGTTCGCACTTTGCCGCCGTCACTTCCGCCGCAACGGAGGGGCTCCGGTCGCCCGTAATCACCACGGCCGGAATGTTCGGACCGAACCGGTCGCGCAGCGCCTTCACCGCATCGAGCCCGATCCCGCCGTCATCCAGGTGGTAATCGGCCAGAATAATATCGGGAGCCCGTCCGAGACCGGCCAGGAGGGGCTTCAAGGCACTGAGCTGGGATGCCGCCAGTGTGCGGCACTGCCAGTTGTTCAGCAGCCGGACGGTTGCTTCGCGGACCTGATCGTCGTTTTCGATCAGCACAACCGCAGCGCCGCGGGTGATTTCCACCCTGGCGTGTTCCCGTGCCGGCTGCGGTCCCTTCGTCGGCGCCAGACCGTCGCAAGCGACCGCAAGCCGGAATGTGGCCCCCTTCCCCGGGATCGATTTGACGTCGAGCGTATGGCCGAGAGCCTGAACCGTGCGTTGAACGATCGAGAGGCCGAGCCCGAGGCCCGTATGGGCACTGTCGGCGGCCGCGGCTCCGCGATAGAACTCCTCGAACATCGTCTCGCGCTCGCTCTCGGAGATTCCGCACCCAGTGTCCACGACGTCGATCACGCAATCGCAACCGCGACGCCGCGCTCCGACTAGCACACCACCCTTGGCGGTATAGCGCACCGCGTTCGATACGAGATTCTGCAGGACCCGCTGAAGCAGCAGCGGATCGCTGTGCGCGAGCAAATTCGAGCGTCGGATTTTGAACTTGAGTCCTTTGGCCGCCGCTTGCGGCGCGAAGCTGGCTTCGAGCACCGACAAGACGGAATCCAGCGGGAACGACTGGAACTCCGGTGTCACGACGCCCGCGTCGAGCTTTGAAATGTCCAGCAAGGTTTTGATGAGGTCTTCGATGGTCTGCAGGGACTGATCGACCTGTCCCGCGAGATGGCGGGCATCGTCATCCCCCTGCATATCGGACAGAACCGAAATCGACAGGCGCGCGGCGTTCAGCGGTTGCAAGAGATCGTGGCTTGCGGCGGCGAGAAAGCGCGTCTTACTGAGATTGGCACGCTCCGCCTCTTCCTTCGCCACCACGAGCGCTTCGTTGGAACATTCGAGGCGCCGCAACACCGCGGTCAGTTCCTCGGTCCGGGAGCGGACCTTTGCGTCCAGGCCGATCGCGGTCTGGAACAAGGAAAATGCGTTCCCCTGCTGATCCATCGACCGCTCGACGCGATCCATCAGAACGGCGTTGATCTTGGCCAGCTTGTCCAGCTTGCGCCGCAAATTCACGGCTTCGTCGGTGTCAAAGCCTCCGCGGTCCTCAACGGACATCAGCCGGCCGCCTGGGCACCGATCGCAACCCCGGTGAATGTCTGGTTGAGGTGCATCGCGTTGTACTGCTCACCATAGGTTTGAAATCCAGCAACATGGTAGCGGCGGTATAGGTCACCCATCTTGTGCTTGATCTGACGGTTCTCGGCATCGAGCCGGCGCAACACGCATTCGAAGCCCAGCACCAAATCGATGCCGCCGAGTGCAGCATCCAGGCGTTCGAACTCCGCGGCCATCGAGTGCAGCATGTCTTTGGGCTCGGCCACGGTCAAGACGACCCCGTCGTCGATCGCGCAGAAGAAGGACAGGGAGCCGTCAGCGTTCACGCGCTGAATGGATCGGCAATAGTAGTCACCGCCGACGCGCACGACGACCGGATGGGCCGCGAAGCTCATAGGCACCAACGAGGACGGTTCGAGGCCCACAGAACTTGCATATTCCAACGCGGCCGGTTCGGCGTTGAGCTCGTAGACGGTGCGGGTCTCGGTGTCAGAGGCCGTGACCACGAGCTTGGTCTCGGTCGGCTCGAAATTGTCATGATTGAAGATCCGCACGGGTAAGTCCGTCGCGACGAGCAACAATAATGCCGCGTCGCGGAAGACGCCGCCGTTGTGCAGGAGGCTGGTTCCCTTGAGCGCCAGATTGTCGCCAGCCGATCCGCCGACCAGCGGGATATCATCGAGCGCCAGGGAAATGGCCGAAACGATCACTTCCTCGCATTTGGACAGGCCGTCGATCAACGAGATCGCAAAGTGATTGGAACCGCCGCCATCGAGCCTATCCAGCTTTGCCCGCAATGACCGCAGTGTCTCGGTACCTTCCTCGACGGTTAGCTGATGCACGCGGGGGATGAGACCGCTGACGAAACTGAAGCCAATCTTGGGAAAGGCCACCACGAGAAGGCTGCCGTCGGCGTAGCCGCCCGGTGTGATTTCCCCGGACGTGCTGCAACCTACGAGCGGGACCCCATCGAATGCGGCAGCAAAGCCCTCGGCGAGAGGCTCGGGCTCGTAGTGGCGGGAGTAGAACACCAGAAGCTGACCGAGATCGGCTGCATCCAGTACGCTTGCAATATCGGCGACGGCGGCTTCGGCGGTGACCGCGTCGGACCATGCCGTTTGCACGCCGCAGGAGTGACGCTTCGCGCGGGGCAAGCGATCCAAATCGTTCCTCCCGCGGCTCCGATATCCGGCTGTGGTTCGTTGTGATCCGCGAACGTTGCCGTCCGTGCCGGCCCGGAACCGCTTATCCTTTGGTAGAATACAGGATAACACCTGCGAATGGGTGCCGGTAGTCCGGCCGAAGCGTCTTCGGGACGGTCACGGTTTTGCCGTCGGCCCAAAGTACAATAGGCATTGGATCAGGTGTCCGCCTAAGCTGTGATCCTGGATCATAAGGAGGCTGTCGAGGCCCCGCGGCCCGTCGCGCTTTCACGCCTAAGAATGCTTTTCAAAACAGTTTGTTAGGGAGGTATCAATGCTTCACGAGGTCATCGAAACTCTGAACGCGCGGGTGGCCGTCCGAACCCGCTACGACAACTTCATCGGCGGGGACTGGGTCGCCCCCGTCGACGGCCGCTATTTCGATAACATCAGCCCCGTCACCGGCAAATCCGTGTGCCAGATCGCACGCTCTCAAGCGGCGGACATCGATCTCGCTCTCGATGCCGCGCACAAGGCGCGAGAGGCGTGGGCCAACACGGCACCGGCCGAGCGCGCCAAGCTTCTGAACAAGATCGCCGACCGCATGGAGGAGAATCTCCAGCTCCTGGCCGCCGTCGAAACGATCGACAACGGCAAGCCGATCCGCGAGACGACGGCCGCCGACGTTCCACTGGCGATCGATCATTTCCGCTACTTCGCTTCGTGCGTCCGCGCCCAGGAAGGCGCGCTCAGCGAAATCGACCACGATACCGTGGCCTATCATTTCCACGAGCCGCTCGGCGTCGTCGGCCAGATCATTCCGTGGAACTTCCCGCTTCTGATGGCATCCTGGAAGCTGGCTCCCGCGCTCGGCGCCGGAAACTGCGTGGTGATGAAGCCGGCCGAGCAGACACCGATGTCGATCATGGTGCTCATGGACGTTATCGGCGACATCCTGCCTCCGGGCGTCCTCAACGTGGTCAACGGCTTCGGCGTCGAGGCCGGTAAGCCGCTGGCTCAAAGCCCGCGCATCGCCAAGATCGCCTTCACGGGCGAGACCACGACCGGCCGGCTGATCATGCAATACGCGTCCGAGAACCTGATCCCGGTCACGCTGGAGCTTGGCGGCAAGTCGCCCAACATCTTCTTCGCCGACGTCATGGCCGAAGACGACGACTATTTCGACAAGGCGCTGGAAGGCTTCGCGATGTTCGCGCTGAACCAGGGCGAGGTCTGCACCTGCCCGTCCCGCGCGCTGGTGCAGGAATCCATCTACGATCGCTTCATCGAGAAGGCGATCGCGCGTGTCGAGAAGATCAAGCTCGGCAATCCGCTCGACATGGACACCATGATCGGCGCGCAGGCGTCCAACGATCAGCTCGAAAAGATCCTGTCCTATGTCGA
Organism: Hyphomicrobiaceae bacterium; assembly: GCA_020637815.1. GTDB lineage: Bacteria > Pseudomonadota > Alphaproteobacteria > Rhizobiales > Methyloligellaceae > Methyloceanibacter. The sequence continues at coordinate 1,493,958 of JACKJS010000001.1, forward strand.
TATCGGCAACAAGGAAGGCGCCGAGCTCCTGACCGGTGGCGAGCGTGTCATTCACGCGGGCGATCTCGCCGAGGGCTACTATATGAAGCCCACCGTCTTCAGCGGCCATAACAAGATGCGCATCTTCCAGGAAGAGATCTTCGGCCCGGTGCTGTCGGTCACGACCTTCAAGGACGATGCCGAGGCGCTGGAGATCGCCAACGACACGCTATACGGCCTCGGCTCCGGCGTGTGGACCCGCAATATCAACCGCGCCTATCACTTCGGACGCGGCATTCAGGCCGGTCGCGTGTGGACCAATTGCTACCACCTCTATCCGGCGCATGCGGCCTTCGGCGGCTACAAGAAGTCGGGCATCGGGCGCGAGACGCACAAGATGATGCTCGATCACTACCAGCAGACCAAAAACTTGCTGGTGAGCTACAGCCCCAAAGCGCTAGGCTTCTTCTAGGCCGAGGCGTTCACGGCAAGCTCCGCTTGCCACGGCGATGTTTGCAGCGGCTCGGCGGGTTTCCCCGCCGGGCCTTTGCTCTTTCAAGGGGTATAATTATGGTTCAGCGGGTTCTCGCGACGGATGCGGCGCTCGAATTGATCGAGACTCTCAAAGGCATACACGGGCCGCTGATGTTTCATCAATCGGGTGGCTGCTGCGACGGCTCGGCGCCCATGTGCTACCCGGCCAACGAGTTCAAGGTCGGCTGCAACGATGTGCGTCTCGGAGAGATCGGCGGCGCGCCGTTCTATATGGACGCCGATCAGTTTGAGTATTGGAAGCACACGCAACTCATCATCGACGTGGTGAAGGGCCGCGGCTCCGGCTTTTCGCTCGAGGCGCCGGAAGGGGTGCGTTTCCTGACGCGCGGACGCGTATTCACCGACGACGAGGCGGACGCGGTGGAAGAGGCGGAACGGGTCAGCGCCTAGCTCTCTTCGCGGAGTTCCTTCCTAGCGGCCGCGTATCGGGCCCGCGCCGGCCACGGCCGACTCCGCACCGCCATCCTCCAGCGACGCCAGTTGGCTATTGAGCTCGCCGAGCATGGCCTTGCCTATCTCGTGCTCGCCCATGACCACAAAGTCCGCGCCATGGGTGGCAAGGTGGTCGATCTCCGCCTCCGAATGGGCACGGGCAACGATCCTGAGGTCGGGGTTGATCGCGCGGGCCTGCTCGACCACTTGACCGCCTTCGAATGCGTCGGGAATCGCGATGAGTAGGCAGCGCGCCTCGGCAAGGTTGGCCGATTTGATTACCTCGGGATCGGCGGCATTCCCGTGCAAGACTTCGACGCCCTGGGCCTTGAGCTCTGCGGTATCGTCCGCATCGTCCTCGATGATGTAGAGCGGGGTGTTGCTCTCGCGCAGGGCCTTCGAGACGAACCGTCCCACCCGGCCATGACCAATGAGGACGATATGATCCGTCAAGCTCGTGACCGGTATGTGCTCGCGGATCGGCGTCGCCTCATCGGCTTGCGCCTCGCTTTCCTCCAACGGCTCCGGCACGGACGCCGTATCGCCAGACGTCTTGTCGCGCCGGGCGAAGTACCGGTCTAGCGCGGAGAACAGAATCGGATTGAGCAGGATCGAAATGATCGCACCCGCGAGAATCAGGTCCCGCCCTTCGCTGGGCAGCACGTTGAGCCGCATGCCGAGATTGGCCAGAATAAACGAGAATTCGCCGATCTGCGCGAGCGATACGGAGATCATCAACCCTGTATCGTGAGACTGCCCGAACGCGCGCACGACCGCGTAGGCTACCATGGACTTCGCGGCGACGATGATGACCACGGTTGCGAGCACTGCAAGCGGCGCGTCCACCATGATTGCCGGATGGAACAGCATGCCGACCGAGACGAAGAACAGCACCGCGAAGGCATCGCGCAGAGGCAGCGACTCCGTCGCCGCCTGTTGGCTGAGCTGAGATTCGCTCAACACCATACCTGCGAAGAAGGCGCCGAGCGCCAGGGACACGCCGAACAGTTCAGCCGCCAAGAATGCGAAGCCGAGCGCAATCGACAGCACGGCAAGACGAAAGAGCTCGCGGCTTCCCGTATGTGCGACGTAATGAAGGAGCGCAGGGATGAGCTTCTTGCCGATCACCAGCATGGCCAGCGTGAACACCACCAGCTTGCCGGCGACCTCCGCCGTCTGGGTCAGCATCGTCACCGCGTCGGGCGGCGCTTCTCCCTGGAACAGCCTGGTGATCGCCGGCAACAAGACCAAAGCGAGCACCATGGCGATGTCCTGGACAATCAGCCAGCCGATGGTGATCTTGCCGCGCTCGGTGTCGACGAGGCGCCGTTCCTGCAGCATGCGCAACAGCACGACCGTACTGGCCACGGATAGGGCCAGTCCGAAGATAAACCCCGCAGCCGCGCTCCATCCGAGGGCCCAGCCGACTGCCATGCCGAGTGGCGTGGCGAGCAGGCCCTGCACGATCGCGCCGGGAATGGCGATGGCCCGGACCGACAACAGATCCTGCAGCGAAAAGTGCAGCCCAACACCGAAGAGCAGAAGAATGACCCCCACCTCGGAGAGTTGGTTGGCGATGTTCTGGTCGGCGCCGACCGCTGGCGCGAAACCGATGACGATGCCCGCCACCAGATAGCCGACAAGCGGCGGCAGCTTCAGCCGATGGGCCACCAGGCCCAGACTGAACGCGAGCACGAGGCCAATCGTAAGCGTTGATACGAGAGGCGGCACGTGAAGCATTTCTGGAGGCCCTGGCTGGGTGTCGGATAATCCCGCGCACAGCGTGACAACGAATTCCGCCGGCGGCAATCCCTAGAGACCTCGATGCGGCATCCGTGCAGCGACGCCATGAGTGGTTTTTACAGAACCCTGGCCTTTTTGGCGCGAACCGCTCCGGGCACAAAAAAGAGGCACGGCGAACAGCCGCCATGCCTCTTCGTGTCACGATCATGAGTGTTCCACGCCTCGCGGCGCGATGTTCTGCGCTACATGGTCGAGGCGCCGACGATTTCGTGGTCGGTGATCACGCAGTGCCACGCGCCCACGGCCGGAAACTCATGTAGGTCCTGCCGCTGCTGCAGGAACTGCATGGCAGCGATGTACCCGCCCCGGCCGATGCACGCATTGGGCGACATCGCATCGGCGAGGAAATCCATGGGAACCGGCACGTCGATGCAACCCGCGGCCAAAATGGCGGCCTTGCGCTCGTCCGCCGTCATCGGCTTTTCGTTGTCGTAGATCTTGCCCTGATTGATGGGCTGTAACGGCGTCTCGACCGCGCGGCAGGCCTTGACGATAAGTTGTACGTAGACGGTCTTGTCCTTGTCCGCGCCCATGCGGGTCGGCTGATCCGGTTCGGCCGCCGCTGGCCCCCAACACATGACGCCAAGCAGAAGCGTTACGATCGCGGGACGATTCATCTGATGAGTCTCACTCTAGGAGAGCGACGGCCACGCTCTCATCGAGAACCTCGCCTGCGGCCGGCCGGGACCGCCTCGGAGCTCATGCTCCGACCCCCTCAAGCGGTCGATCCTACCGGCCTTTGCCGAGAATCCCAAATAGGCGATGGTGTCTTGGGAGGCCATCTTGCCTCCCAGGCCGATCACGATGTCGTGACGAACTCCAAGCCGAACGCCGCCCCGGAGTCGCGTAGCCAGCCCCAGAAGCTGCCACCCACGCTGCGGAACAGGGCAACATCGTAGGCATTGCCATCCCGCCAGAGCAGAACGCCCATGTGGCTAAGCGTGCTCGTGGCCGCGGCGCCGTCGACGAAAACGCGAGGATCGAGATCGATCATAAGCCCCTTCGCCAGCACATCCCTCGCGGCAGGCCCCTCGATACGCATGACAGCCCGGCCGCTACTGTGGTCGGCAACGGAAGCGATACCTTGCAGCTTCGTCGCAAGCTCGTCGGCCAAAGCCTCGTTGGCTAGCGACTCGGACACGGCGAACCACTGGCCCGGGCCGATACCGATGAAGCGCACGCCCTTGCCAACCGCCGACCTGGACCCGTCCGGAAGATCGGCGCCGTATGCGCCCTGGATGGCCGTCTTGAGAGCTGCCTCTTGCCCTTTGCGGGCAACGACTGTCGCAAGCCCCAAATTCTTCCGCTCCGATGCGGTGACGCCGGCTTCTCCATCCCGTTTGCCGTAACGGCCCGGGGTGGCAAAGCCATGAAGGGCGGATGTTGATTCCAGATTAGACACGGAGCCGCCCTCCTTCCGGATCGACAAAATGGGCACTGCAAACCTCGGCCAGCGTCTCGTTTCCACGTAAGGGATCGCAGACTTTGACCACCTCGCCCATGCGGGCCGGACCGTTCGAGAGCATCGCCAGGGCGATGAAGGTCTCAAGCTCCGGCGAATACGCCATGGAGGTTACGTAGCCTTCATCGTTGGCACCCGTTGCCTGGGCATCCCTTTTCACGAGATGCGAACCCGAGGCGATGCGCGTCTTGGGATTCAGCGGCTTGAGACCGACCATCGCCGCACGCCCTGCCTCATTGAGCGCTTCGCGCTCGCCCATGAAGCGGCCAATGAAGTCCTTCTTCGTCGACGCCATCTTGCCGAGGCCGAGGTCGTGGGCGGTCGTCTGCCCGTTGAGCTCCGGACCCGCGGCGTGACCCTTCTCGATGCGCATGACGCCCAGCGCTTCGGTCCCGTACGGGGCGATGCCGTGCTCGGCTCCCGCCTTTATGATGGCGCGGATCAAGGCGTCGCCGTAACGCGCCGGTACGCCGATCTCGTAAGCCAGTTCGCCCGAGAAGGAGAGCCGGAAGATCCGCGCCGGCGTACCGCCGCAAACCGTGAACTTGCCGCACGCCATATACGGGAACGCGTCGTTGGAAATGTCCTGACCGGCATCGAGCAGCGCTTCGATCACCTTGCGGGCCTTTGGCCCGGCGACCGCATACTGCGCCCATTGCTCGGTGGCCGACACTGTCTGAACGTCGAGCTCGGGCCAAAGCACTTGCTGGCAGAATTCCAGATGCTGGCTGACCTTCAACGCGTTCGCCGTGGTGGTGGTCATATAGAAGTGGTCTTCGGCCAGCCGCGCGGTGGTGCCATCGTCCATGGCGAACCCGTCTTCGCGCAGCATCAAGCCATAACGGGCCTTACCGACCGGAAGCTTGGCGAACGCGTTGATGTAGACACGGTTCAGCAACTCGCCGGCGTCAGGGCCCTGAACGTCGATCTTGCCCAGGGTCGACACATCGCAAACACCGACATTGGTGCGGGTATTGCTGACCTCGCGATTGACAGTCTCCTGCGCGGCCTCGCCGGGCTTCGGATACATCAGCGCGCGCATCCAGGCTCCGACCTCGACGAAGACGGCTCCTTGCTCTTCGGCCCACCGATGCGATGGCGCCAAGCGCGTGGGGCGAAAATCCTTTCCGCGATGGTGGCCGGCGAGAGCGCCGAGCGCGACAGGCGTATAGGGCGGCCGGAAGGTCGTGGAGCCGACGGCACCCAAATAGCGGCCAGTCGCCTCGGCCAGAATGGCCGCACCGTTGAGGTTCGACGTTTTGCCTTGGTCGGTCGCCATACCGAGCGTGGTGTAGCGCTTGACATGATCGGGAACGCGGAAGCCTTCTCGCGCGGCGAGCTTCACGTCGGACACGGCAACGTCGTTCTGAAAATCGACGAACGCCTTGCCGCGGCTATTTTCCACGTACCAGACCGGTGTCGCAGGCGCACGATCCTGTGCTGGCGCGGGACGGCGAAGCGCCGAGGGAGAGAAGCCGCAATGTTTCGCAGCTTCGGCACCCGCCGCCTCCCCGCTTGCCAAACACGCTTGCAAGGAAAACTGACCTGCTGCCGCACCGGCAACCTGCATACCCGGCGGCAAATCCTCACCAGGAACCAAACAAGAAAGCGCACTGTCCCAAGCCGGCTTGCCGCCCAAATGGGTCGTCAAGTTGAGCGCCGGATTCCAGCCGCCGGACGTTGCCAAGAGATCGCAATCGAACTCTTTGGTGCCGCCTTGGGCATCTTTGACCCGGACGGACTTGATGCCAAGGGCGCCACGTACGTTTTCGATGCCACCCCGGATGTAGAGCGCGCCGGCTTCCCCGGCGACCTGTTCGGCCGCAGCGGATGCTTGCGGACGCGGATCGACAATCGCCCTTACGGCGACGCCGGCGGCGGCAAGATCGGTTGCCGTGCGAAGGGCATCGTGATTGTCGGCAAAGACCACCGCGGTACGGCCGGGCGCCACGCCAAACCGGTTGACATAGGTCCGGACGGCGCCAGCCAGCATCACGCCTGGGCGATCGTTGTTGCCAAACAGAATGGGGCGTTCGATTCCGCCCGCGCAAACCACGGACTGTTTCGCCACGATGCGCCAGAGACGCTGGCGCGGAGCATGCTCGGGCGGTACGGGAAGATGATCGCTGACACGCTCGACGGCACCGTAAACACCGCCGTCATAGGCACCGAAGACTGTCGTCCGCCGCATGATCCGGCAATCGGGAAGGCTTTCGAGTTCGGCCGCGGCCGCACGGGCCCACTCCTGTGCGGGCTTGCCATCGATCTCGTCACTCTCCGCGAGCAACCGGCCGCCAAGTTCGAAATCTTCCTCACAAAGAATGACGCGCGCGCCCGCCTTGGCAGCGGCCAACGCCGCCGACAGTCCGGCCGCGCCGGACCCGATAACCAGAACATCGCAGAACGCATTGGATTTTTCGTAATGATCGGGATCGCTCAGTTTGGACGGATAGCCCAATCCAGCCGCGCGGCGGATCATGGGCTCGTAGAGCTTTTCCCAGAAGGCCGCCGGCCACATGAACGTCTTGTAGTAGAAGCCGGCGCCAAAAATCGGCGTGGCCAACTGGTTCACCGACAGGACATCGAGCTTGAGGGACGGCCACCGATTCTGACTCGTGGCGTCCAAGCCGTCATAGAGCTCGATCGTCGTGGCGCGCGTGTTGGGTTCGCGGCGCGCACCGGTACGAAGCTCGACCAGCGCGTTCGGCTCTTCGGAGCCCGCCGTCAGGATGCCGCGCGGACGATGATATTTGAACGAACGGCCGACCAGCCGGACGCCGTTAGCCAGCAACGCGGAGGCGAGCGTATCTCCAGGGTGGCCGGAAAATGCTTCGCCGTCGAATTGGAAGGATACCGTCTTTCCGTGATCGACAAGTCCCTTGCCGCTCAGCCGATTGATTTGATTCCCAGCCATCTCAGCGCCCCTTCGCCGCGAGCTCGACGGCTGTGATTTCGTGCGTGACCGTGTTGCGCGTTACCTCGAGCCAGGAATGGCAGCCCGCGCCATGATGCCAAAGTTCCTTGTGCAAGCCGGCCGGATTGTCGCGAAGATAGACATAGTCGACCCACGCATCCCTCGCGCTTTCTTCGATGCTCTCCGGGCGCTTTACCGTGGCGTCGCCCCGATAGGTGAATTCTTCCAAACCGCGCGCGCCGCAATAGGGACAGTTGATCCGCATCGCTCTTTCCTCAGTGAAGATTGGGTTGAGCGCCCATGCCCTTTTCGTCGATCACACGGCCGGAACCGAAACGATCGAAGCGATAGGCGGCGGCGTAAGGATGTGGTTCGCCGGTGGCGATGAGATGCGCGTAGCACCAGCCGGAGGCAGGCGTGGCTTTGAAGCCGCCGTAACACCAGCCACCGTTGAAGTAGAGGCCGTCGACCGGCGTCTTGTCGATAATCGGCGAGCCGTCCATCGACATATCGAGAAGACCGCCCCACGAACGAAGGATTCGCAAACGTCCGATGGCGGGGATCAGCGCCATGCCGCCTTCGGCGACATCTTCCACGACCGGAAGGTTCCCTCGCTGCGCATAGGTGTTGTAGCCGTCGATGTCGCCGCCGAAGACAAGGCCGCCCTTGTCGGACTGGCTGCAATAGAAGTGGCCGGCACCAAACGTGATGACCGTATCGAGCAGCGGCTTGATGCCCTCGGTGACGAAGGCCTGCAGCACGTGGGCCTCGATGGGAAGGCGCAAGCCCGCCATCTGAGCGACACGCGAGGAGCTGCCGGCAACGGCGAGCGCGACCTTCTTGGCCCCGATGAAGCCCTTTTCCGTCTCAACGCCAACGATCCGCCCGTTCTCGATGCGGAACCCAGTCACCGCGCAATTCTGAATGATGTCGACGCCTCGGGAATCGGCGGACCGCCCGTAGCCCCAGGCAACGGCGTCGTGCCGCACCGTGCCGCCGCGCGGTTGGAATAGACCGCCACGCACGGGGAAGCGCGCATTGTCGAAATCGACGAACGGCACCAGCGCCCGCACCTGCTCCTTATCGAGCAGTTCGGCATCGGCACCGTAGAACCGCATCGCGTTGCCGCGCCGCACAAAGGCATCGCGCTGTCCATCGGAGTGGAAGACATTGAGCACGCCGCGCTGGCTGACCATCGCGTTGTAGTTGATGTCTTGCTCCAGACCTTCCCACAACTTCATCGACCATTCGTAGAAGGGCTCGTTGCCGGGGAGCAAATAGTTCGACCGGACGATGGTCGTGTTTCTCCCGACGTTGCCCGAACCGATATAGGATTTCTCGATGACGGCGACGTTTGTGATGCCGTGCTCTTTGGCGAGATAATGCGCCGTGGAGAGGCCATGACCGCCACCTCCGACGATGATCACGTCATAGGACGGCTTCGGCTCTGGCTCGCGCCACACCGGCTTCCAGTTGCGGTTGCCGGATAGCGCATTCGTGATGAGGCTGGCGAGTGAGTAACGCATAATCGCTATACTGCGTGGGCAGCCTCGAAATGATTGACATTTTGCGACATATATTTGATTTTTTACGCCTATGAAGTATTACGACTTTAGGGATAACCCCTCGCGCAACTTGTTGGGTTCCGTATACGCCGTATGGCAATCGGCGCGCGTGAGCGACTTTACACCGAGGGCCAAGGCCTGACGGGAGCGAGTTCGAATGGCCGTTGACACACCTTGTCTGACCGTCGGCTTCATGCTTGTCCCCGGCTTCGCGCTCATGTCCTACTCGGCCGCGATCGAGCCTCTGCGCGCGGCCAATCTATTGTCGGAACGAAACCTCTATCGCTGGTGGCACGCGGCACCTTCCGGCGAGCCGGTCACGGCATCGAACGGCGTTGCCGTCATCCCCGATTGCGGGACGGGCACGGAGCGGAGCGCGGATATCGTGTTCGTGTGTGCGGGCGGAAATCCCGCGACCTTCACGGATCGACCGACATTTTCATGGCTGAGGCGGCTTGCCAGGAAAGGGGCGATCCTCGGCGGTATTTCGGGAGGCCCCTTCATCCTTGCCCGCGCTGGGCTCCTCGACAATCACCGCGCGACGCTCCACTGGGAGCATCTGCCCGCCTTCCGGGAGGCCTTTCCCCACGTGGCCGTCGTTCCCTCGCTGTTCGAGATCGACGGAAGCCGCATCACGTGTTCAGGCGGCATTTCGGCTCTCGACATGATGGTCGCGTTGATCGAACGCGACCATGGCCGCCAACTCGCCGCCGCAGTCGGCGATTGGTTCCTGCATACGCATATCCGCGAGGGCTATGGGCCCCAGCGCCTCGACCTCCGCTACCGGCTGGGCATCGCCGACGAGAAAGTGCTCCGCGTGCTCGGCGTGATGGAGATGAATTTGGAGCATACGGTCCCGCGCGACGAACTTGCGTCCGAAGCGGGAATCTCGCTCCGTCAACTCGAGCGTCTTTTTCATGAATATGTCGGGCATGGCATTCACCAGCACTACCTATGGTTACGCCTGGAGCGGGCCCGCCACCTCCTCCGCGAAACCTCGCTTCCAGTGCTGGACGTCGCGCTCGCGACCGGCTTCTCGTCGGCCAGCCAATTTTCGCGTGCCTATACAAAGACTTTCGGCGAGCCGCCTAGCCACACAAGAGCACGGACGTAAATGGTCGCGCGCGTGAAACCGTTGGTGCTAGGCTTCTTTCCGCTAATGAAACAACCTTACGTAAAAGCCTGATGTGAGGAGGCAATGGCACATCGACTGACAACAAAAAAGCTTCGCGCACGGACGCGGGCACGGGACGATGTTGTGACGAGCGGCGACCAGAACGGCAAGCCGCAGGATCCCATGGGGCCGGATTCCTATATTACCGGCTCAAACGCTCCCGCGACCGACATCAATCTCGAAGTGTCGATCGGCCGCCGCGTCCGTTCGCTGCGGCAGCGTTTGCAGCTCACCGCGACCGACCTCGCCGCGCAGGCCGGCCTGTCCACGGGCATGCTGTCCAAAATCGAAAATGGTGGAACCTCGCCGTCTCTCTCAACCCTGCGATGTCTGGCGGAGGCGCTGCACGTGCCTATGACCGGCTTTTTCGCGGAATTCGAAGAACGGCGGGATTGCTCTTTCGTGCCTGCAGGACAGGGTGTGCGCATCGAACGGCGCGGAACCAAGGCGGGTCACCATTACGAGCTGCTGGGGCATACTCTTTCTGGCGATATCGTCGTTGAGCCATATTTGATCCGGCTCAGCACGGATGCCAGCACGTATACCCAGTTCCAGCACCACGGGATGGAGTTCATCTACATGCTGTCCGGCAAGGTGATCTACCGCCATGCCGATAAGCTGTATCCCTTGTCGCCCGGCGATTCCCTTTTCTTCGACGCGGCCGCCCTGCATGGCCCCGATGAACTGGTAGTGACGCCAATGACTTATCTCTCGATCATCATCTATCCCCGCCAATAACGCACCGGCCACACATCGAGATATTTCCTCTTAGGAAATAATATTTCTTCTGGGTTGACGACGTCGGGCACTTTGTCGCATTCTGCCTGGCGTTGAAACCTGGAGCTCAATGACATGTGTGGCATTGTTGGACTGTTTATTAAGGATCCCGCTCTCGAGCCGGAGCTCGGCCGCCTGACGGCTGGAATGCTCGAGAAGATGACGGAACGCGGCCCCGACAGCGCGGGCTTTGCGGTCTACGGCGCTGGCGTGGAAGGCCAGACGAAGGTCACTTTGCGCGGCGCCTCGGCCGAGGCGATCAAAGCGACGGTCGCGGCTATCAAGAAGGCAATCCCGGGGGCCGAAGCGGCGTTGCATGATAACCATGCGGTCGTTTCCGTGCCGACCGAGGACGTGGCCCGGTTGGACGCGTGGCTCGCCGAAGATGGCCAGGACACCGAAGTGGTCGGCCGCGGCACGCGGATGGAAATCTTCAAGGAAGTAGGACTACCCGCGGACGTTGCGGAGCGCTTTGGGCTGTCCACGATGAGTGGAACGCACGCGATCGGTCATACCCGCATGGCGACGGAGTCGGCCGTGACGACCGATGGCGCCCATCCCTACTCCACCGGAAAGGACCAGTGCCTGGTCCATAACGGGTCGCTTTCCAATCACAACAACGTTCGCCGCAATCTGCGCCGCGAAGGCATGACGTTCGAAACCCAGAACGATACCGAAGTGGCTGCTGGTTACCTCACATGGCGCATGCACGAAGGCCTGTCCTTGGGCGATGCGCTGGAAGTGGGGCTCGAAGACCTCGACGGGTTCTACACCTTCGTGGTCGGAACCGAGAACGGGTTTGGCGTGCTTCGCGACGGCATCGCCTGCAAGCCCGCCGTCATGGCCGAAACCGACCAATACGTGGCCTTCGGCTCCGAATACCGGGTGCTGGCCGACCTGCCTGGCATTGGACAGGCACGTGTCTGGGAACCGGAACCCGCCACCGTCTACTTTTGGGAGCGCTAAGTATGCCTGAAATCGATCTCGGCGTTACGCCGCTTAGGGAACTGAACGGGGCGCTGCACAAGCTCCCCAAAGATACAAATGAAACGCATTGGGTCATCGAGAATCCGGCTGGCGGACATGCGATCGCTGCTGGGCTCGACGCTCCGCTGACAGTCGATATCAACGGACCTGTTGGGTATTACTGCGCCGGCATGAACAAGCTCGCGACGGTGCAAATCCACGGCAGCGCCGGCGTGGGCGTGGCCGAGAACATGATGAGCGGCTTCGTGCATGTCAGCGGGGACGCCAGCCAAGCGGCTGGCGCGACTGGCCGCGGTGGCCTGCTGCGCATCGACGGCAATGCCTCGTCACGTTGCGGCATCTCCATGAAGGGGATCGACATCGTGGTGAAGGGTTCTGTCGGCCATATGAGTGCGTTCATGGCCCAAGCCGGAAACCTCGTGGTGTTCGGCGACGCGGGCGATGCGCTCGGCGACTCCATCTATGAAGCCCGCCTCTTCGTGCGGGGCAACATCAAGAGCCTCGGTGCCGACTGCATCGAGAAGGAGATGCGCGACGAGCACAAAGCCGCCGTGCACGACATCCTGACCAGGGCCGGCGTCAACGGCCAAATCGATCCCAGCGAGTTCAAGCGCTACGGGTCGGCACGGAAACTCTACAACTTCAACGTCGATCACGCGGGAGAGTACTAATGGACGCAACACCGATAACGACACCGCGCAAGTCCGCGACGTTCGACGACTACACGCTTTCGGAAATCCGGCGGGCGGCGGCGAGCGGCATTTACGACATCCGTGGCGGCGGCGCGAAGCGCAAGCTGCCGAACTTCGACGACTTGCTCTTTCTCGGTGCCTCGATGAGCCGCTATCCGCTCGAAGGCTACCGCGAGAAATGCTCGACGGATGTCTGGCTCGGAACGCGCTTCGCAGAGAAGCCGATCCATCTCAAAATCCCCGTCACGATTGCAGGCATGAGCTTCGGCTCCCTCTCCGCCCAAGCGAAAGAGTCGCTCGGACGCGGCGCCAGCAAGATGGGAACCTCGACGACCACCGGTGACGGTGGCATGACCGAGGAAGAGCGCGGACACTCGTCCATCCTCGTCTATCAGTTGCTGCCCTCGCGCTATGGCATGAACCCGGACGATTTGCGCCGGGCCGACGCGATCGAGGTGGTCATCGGACAGGGTGCCAAGCCCGGCGGTGGCGGCATGCTGCTCGGTCAGAAGATTTCCGACCGCGTGGCCCACATGCGGACCTTGCCCAAGGGCATCGACCAACGCTCCGCCTGCCGCCATCCCGACTGGACCGGTCCCGACGATCTTGAGATCAAGATTCAGGAGCTGCGTGAGATCACCGACTGGCAGAAGCCCATCTATATTAAAGTGGGTGCCTCCCGTCCGTACTACGACACGGCTCTCGCCGTGAAGTCGGGCGCGGATGTGGTGGTTCTCGATGGCATGCAGGGCGGCACCGCCGCGACGCAAGAGGTGTTCATCGAGCATATCGGCCTGCCGCTTCTCAGCGCGATCCGCCCGGCCGTTCAGGCCCTGCAGGACCTCGGCATGCACCGCAAGGTTCAGCTGATCGTCTCCGGCGGCATCCGGACCGGCGCGGACGTGGCCAAAGCCCTCGCTCTCGGTGCCGACGCAGTCGCGATCGGTACGGGCGCCCTTGCCGCCATCGGCGACAACGACCCGGCTCTTGAGGAAGAGTATCGCAAGCTCGGAACCACGGCCGGCGCCTATGACGATTGGCACGAGGGCAAGTGCCCGGCGGGTATCAACACCCAGAATCCGGAGCTCTCCGTCCGTCTCGACCCGGAGCTCGGTGGACGCCGTCTGGCCAACTACCTGGCCGTCTTGACGCTTGAAGCCCAGACCATCGCGCGGGCCTGCGGCAAGAGCCATGTGCACAACCTCGAGCCCGAGGATCTCGTGGCTCTCACCGTCGAGGCCGCAGCCATGGCTCAGGTGCCGCTGGCAGGCACGCAATGGGTCCCAGGCCTGACCGGCGCATAAATTTGTTGAACATATCGAGGCTCGCAATCGCGGGCCTCGTTTCATTTTGAAGGGGAGTAAAATGGCGATTGATCTTGCAGCTGAGGCCCGCGATCGGGGCATCAAGTATTTTTTGATTTCGTTTGTCGATTTGTTCGGAACATTGCGCGCGAAACTGGCGCCCGCCAGCGCCATTGCCGACATGGCCGAGGACGGCGCGGGCTTCGCAGGCTTTGCGAGTTGGCTCGACATGACGCCGGCCGATCCCGACATGCTGGCGATACCCGATCCCGAAAGCCTTATTCAACTTCCGTGGAAGCCCGAAGTGGGCTGGCTCGCGGCGGACCCTTACATGCACGGCAAGCCCGTGGAACAGGCACCGCGTAACGCGCTCAAGCGGATGCTGAAGAAAGCAGAGGATATGGGGTACAGCCTGAAGAGCGGCGTGGAATGCGAATACTTCCTCGTGAGCGCGGACGGCGAAGCCTTGAGCGATCCAGCCGATACACAGTCCAAGCCTTGCTACGACCAGTCTGCTTTGATGCGCCGCTACGACGTCGTCAAAGAGATCTGCGACAGCATGATCGAACTCGGCTGGGGGCCGTATCAGAACGACCACGAGGACGCCAACGGTCAGTTCGAAATGAACTGGGGATTCGACGACGCACTCAAGACGGCCGACCGTATGGTCTTTTTCAAATACATGACCAAGACCATCGCGGAAAACCACGGTCTTCGCGCCACCTTCATGCCAAAACCGTTCACCCATTTGACCGGAAACGGCTGCCACATGCACATTTCCATGTGGGAGGGCGATAAGAACGTTTTCGCCGATAAGAGCGACGGCTTGGGCTTGTCCAAGGACGCTTACCACTTTATCGGCGGCTTGATCGATCATGCCGACGCGATCTGTTCCATCACGAACCCGACGGTGAACTCCTACAAGCGCATCAATGCACCGAGAACGACGTCGGGCGCCACGTGGTCGCCGAACACCGTGACCTATGCCGGCAACAACCGCACGCACATGATCCGCGTGCCGGGTGGCGGCCGCTTCGAGTTCCGTCTCGCAGACGGCGCCACGAACGCCTATCTGTTCCCGGCGGCCGTTTTCGCCGCCGGTCTCGACGGCATGGCGCAGAAGACCGATCCTGGGGCACCGCTCGAAATCGACATGTACGCCGACGGCCACAAACTGCCCGACGGCATGAAGAAGCTGCCTCTCAATCTGCTCGACGCACTTCGGGCCACGAATGACTCGGCGATGCTCCGGCGTGAGCTTGGCGACGAACTCGTGGACGCGTACGTCAAGTTGAAGATGTCGAACTGGAACGACTTTTCGCGTCACCTGACGAGTTGGGAACGGGCAGAAACGCTCGACTGCTAGTGGCAGAAGCTTCCGAACTTCTGATCCGCGATCCGGACACAAGAGATGAGGCGGCCTGGCGCCGCCTCTGGTCCGGGTACGTGGATTTTTACAACGCGGACGTGCACGAAGTCGTAACCGCGCGGACGTGGGAACGAATTCTCGACCCCGACATTCCAGTACTTGCAAGACTCGCTGAGCGGAGTGGATCGGTGCTGGGCTTCACGGTGTCGGTTCTTCACCCCTCGACGTGGACGATACAACCGACCTGCTACCTGGAAGACCTCTTTGTAGCGCCGGAGGCGCGCGGACACGGCATTGGCCGTACACTTATCGATGACCTCCTTTCAATCGCGGACCACAAAGGCTGGGAGCGGCTGTACTGGCATACGCAGGCCACGAACCAGAAGGCGCGGCAACTTTACGACCGCTACGCCGAAGCGGACGGCTTTGTGCGCTACCGTCTTTCTACCCGCGGATATGCACAAAGGGGTAACAACGAGCGCTCTCCTATCGGCTAGACTCAGCACAAAGATCAGCCTGCCGCCGAATGGCGGCAACGAGGAGATGCCACCGTGAACCCGTATCAAACCAACCCGCCCGAAACCCCCGCTTCCCACGAGACGAAGCGGATCTCCGGTGTCAAGATGATCTCGGCCTATTTGCAGCGGGCAATTGAGACGGGGGCGTACTCGGAAGGAGAACGGCTCCCGCCGGAACGCAAGCTCGCCGAGAATTTCAACACGGCGCGTTCGACGGTACGCCGCGCGCTCGACAAACTCGAGAAGGAAGGTCTCGTCTCACGCCGCCTCGGCAGCGGCACGTTCGTCGGGACGCTGTCCGACACGGCCAAGAAGCCCGTGGATTTCATCGGCGCGCTGAGCCCCTTGGAGCTCATCGATGCGCGTGTTGCCGTGGAGCCGTTTACGGCGCGCCTGGCCGCTCAACATGCGGATGCGCAGACCATCGAAGCACTCGAAGCACTTTTGGCGAGTGTCGAGGTAACCGGCGACCAGGATGCCTTTGCCAAATGCGACGGAGAATTTCATCTCCTCCTCGCCCGCGCCTCCGGCAATCCCTTCCTGATTCACGTTTTTCGGCAGATCAACCATGTCCGGCTGAACCCAAAATGGGGGGCGATCAAGGAAGACGTTCTGACACCCGAGGCGATCGCGGAATACAATCGTCAGCACCGTGCGATCTTGGACGCAATCGAGTTGCGCGATGCACTTCTCGCGCAAAAACGCATGATCGAGCATCTCGATCGTGCGCGTAGCGACCTGCTGAAGGTCCTGAAGCCTTAGCTTCCTCCTCGTACAATATTCTCAAACACCGGCCCTCCATGGCGGCCTATCCTTGGACGGGTGCCGCGCCAAGAATTGCCTGGCGCTGGGCTGGAAGCCCACCGACGACCGCCTGACGGGCGAGGGCCGTTCCTGCCCTGTGGGGTCCGCATTAACGATGAAGCCCGGACAGGGCTGGCGTAGCGAACGCTCTACCTTTCAAATCCAGGTCATGAGGACTGGTCGGCCTGGTGCCCTTCCCGCTCTAACCGTAAATTGCAGGTGAAACGCCGGTGTAACCGGCGGATTGGGCCGCTCGACCTTTCGTCATCGTAATGTCTGGGGCGATGTGCCTGGGTTAGCATTGACATGGATGCCCTGTGCCAATCTCAGAGCTCGATAGGAAGGCAATTGACCGACACGGGAGTCATGTTTTCTGACAAGCGCCGAACGGCGGCAAAGGGCCAGACCGCATTGGGCCTTTGTGTCGCCGCGTTGATCCTTGCCGCCACGCCGGGCACGGCCGAGCCAATCGCACCGGTCGAAACAGAAACCGTTCGCCAATCGCCCATAATCCGGAAGCTCGAACTATCGGGCACGGTCTCGTCTCCACATGCCGCACAGATCTCCACCTCGGTCGAGGGCCTTGTCAGCGCGGTCCATTTCGACAGCGGCGCCTACGTCAAACAGGGCGATCTGCTGCTGGAGCTCGATCCGGAGCTCGAGGAGGCCGCCTACGAACAGGCCGAAGCGCAAGCCACGCAGGCCGCCGGCGAAGTCAAGGACGCCATCCGGCGCCTGCGCATCGCCGAAAGCCTCGCCAAGCGCAACTACGGGCCGCAGAACGAGGTAGAAGCCCGCGAAGCGGAAGTCGAGATCGACACCGCGACGCAAAGTAGCTATCGCGCCGAACAGAAACGGCGCGCTGTCGTTCTCGACCGCCACAAATTGCACGCGCCCTTTGAAGGCGTCATTTCAAAGCGCATGGTCGAAGTGGGCCAATGGGTCACGCCTGGGACGGCGGTGTTCGAACTCGTCGCCATGAAGAATTTCCGCGTCGATGTCCCCGTCCCGCAGGACTATTACGCGCGACTCCGCAGCGGCGCGGACGTGTCGATCGAAATCGACACCCTTCCGGGCGAGGACATCCCGGCCAAGATCGGCGCCCTGATCCCCGTGAGCGACCCTGACGCCAGGACGTTCACGTTGCGCGTCCTGCCGACCCGCGACGGCATTCCCATCACACCCGGCATGTCCGCGCGCGTTCTCGTCGCCCTAGACACGGGCAGACGTGACGTAGTGGTCAGCCGCGACGCTCTGATCCGCTATCCGGACGGGCGCGTGACCGTGTGGGTCTTGAAGGAACAGGGCGAAAAGATCAGCGTCACCGAGCGCCGGGTTGAGATCGGCCTCGCATTCGACGGGCTGGTCCAGGTTCTGTCCGGCCTCGAGGAGGGTGAACGTGTCGTCGTTCGTGGGAACGAATCCCTGCGCGAAGGGCAAACCGTCCGGCTCGCGAGCTAGATCGACGGGCGAGAGAGGGGCCCTTGATGCTTGAGCGGATCGTCCAGCGCGGAACTCTTGTCACGGTCGCCACTCTTATCGTGTGCGTGCTTGGCATCGTCGCCGCCTTCCGCATCCCCGTGCAGATGATCCCCGACCTCGAAGTCCGCACGATCACCGTATTCACGCGCTGGCCGGGGGCGACCCCGCAGGATATCGAGAAAGAGATCATCATCGAGCAGGAGGAGTATCTCCGCTCGATTCCCAGCCTCGAACGGATCATCTCACGCTCATCCAGCGGCGAAGCGCGGATCGAGCTGGAATTTCCCTACAATATCGACCTCAACGAAACCCTCATCCGCATCAACAACGCGCTGAGCCAAGTGCCCTCCTATCCGGAGGACGTGGACCAGCCGCGTGTCCGCGCAAGCTCCTTCAGCGCGAACTCGTTCATGTATTTCAGGGTGTCACCTCTGCCCGGCAATCCGCGCCATCTCAACATGGACATGATGCGCGACTTCATCGACGACCATGTGCGGGCACGCCTGGAGGGCGTCAAGGACGTCTCGGACGTGCGGCTCGGGGGCGGCGCGGAAAAGCAGATTCAGATCCTGTTCGATCCGGCGGCGCTGGCCGAGCGCAAGATTTCGCTGACCGATGTGCGCCGCGCGGTTGCCGCGCGCAATCGCGATACCTCGGGCGGCGAGATCGAGAGCGGCAAACGGCGCTACCTGCTGCGAACCATCGGGCGCTTCGACGACCCAGAGGACCTCAAGGACCTCATTATCGCCCGGCGCGGCGACAACATCATCCGGCTCAAGGACGTGGCCGACGTGCGCCTCGGCCATTTCGAGATCTATACGCGCGCCTACGTCAACGATCGGCCGATTATCTTCCTGTCCATCCGCCGCGAGGCAGGCTCGAACGTCATCGCCATCAAACGGGACGTGATGAAGAAGGTCGAGGAGATCAACCACGAGGTCCTGATCCCCGCCGGAATGGAGCTGGCGCGAACCGCGGACGACGTAACCTATGTCGAGGCGTCGATCCGCAATGTTTGGATCAATCTTACCATTGGCGCCGTGCTGGCGACGCTGGTGATGTTCCTGTTTCTGCGCTCGGCCAAAGCGACCGTGGTGGGCATCCTCGGAATCCCGATCTGTACTATCGCCGCCTTTATCGGATTGCAGCTGACGGGGCGCACCATCAACGTGATCTCCTTGGCCGGCGTGGCGTTTGCCATCGGCATGACGCTCGACAACACCATTGTCGTGCTGGAGAGCATCGATCTGGAGCGGCGGCGCGGTCTCGGCCGCCTCAAGGGAGCCGTCGAGGGCGTCCGCAAGGTTTGGCCCGCAGTTCTTGCCTCGACGCTCACGACAGTCCTCGTATTCGTCCCCATCGTCTTTATTCAGGAGGAGGCCGGACAACTCTATTCGGACATCGCCATCGCGGTCTCTGCGTCCATTCTCGCCTCGATGATCGTCGCGATCACGGTGGTGCCGACTGCGGCGGCACATTTCGATTTGACGCCGAGCAAGAACCTGACCGTCGACGCGGCCGACAGTGCCATCGTCAAGGGTGTGGGCTGGCTGATGGACACGGCCTTTAGGCGGGCGCTCTGCATTTTCGGTGTCGCGGGGGCGAGCGCCGCCATCATTCTGCTGCTGACGCCGCCGGCCGAATATCTGCCCGAAGGCGAGGAGCCGAAGATGTTCGCGCGTCTCAACGCGCCGCCCGGATACAATCTCCAAACGATGGAAGAGATCGGCGAGGACCTTCAGGCATGGCTCATGCCCTTCGTGGAGGACGACCCCGCCAGTTTCCATCGCGGCGAGACCACCGTGCCCGCGCTGAAATATTTCTTCCTGATGATCGAGGCCGACGGCTTGCGCATCATCGCCGAAACGATCGATCCCGGCGACATCGACAACCTCATGGCGGTGATCTCCGAAAAGTACAAGACCTATGCCGGCATGAGCGCGTTCGTTTCGCGCGGCTCGATCATCACCAGCAATGACGGCGGCACGCGCAGTGTCAGTCTCGACATTTCCGGGCCAAGCCTTGAGGAAGTCTATGCGGTGGCTGCCCGTGCCTATAGCCGCGCGGAAGAGATTTTCGACAGTCCCCGCATCCAAGCCGACCCGTCGACGCTGACCCTCTCTCAGCCCTTGCTCGAAGTACGGCCGAAATGGGACCGGG
Source organism: Hyphomicrobiaceae bacterium (assembly GCA_020637815.1). Classification (GTDB taxonomy): domain Bacteria; phylum Pseudomonadota; class Alphaproteobacteria; order Rhizobiales; family Methyloligellaceae; genus Methyloceanibacter. The sequence continues at coordinate 1,513,935 of JACKJS010000001.1, forward strand.
CGGCCGAACTCGGCATGACCTCGGATGATGTCGGTTTTACCGTTGCGGCGCTAACGGACGGCGCCTACGTGGGCGAGTTCTTCCGCGACGACGAGAAGATCGACATCTACTTCTACAGCAAGGACGCGGAACGCACCGCACTCGATACGCTTTCTCAGATGCCGGTCTACACGCCGCAAGGAACGATCGTACCCCTGTCCTCGGTGGCCGACATCGAGGAGACGGTCGATACGAACACGATCCGCCGGATCGACGGACGGCGAACAGTGACGCTCAATATCATTCCACCGGAGAATGTCGCTCTCGAGACCGGCGTCGCGATGGTTCAGGAACAGCTCGTCAAGCATTTGCAGCAGTCCGGGGAGATCCCCTACGAAGTCAGCATGACCATCTCCGGCGCGTCGGACCAGCTCGACGCGACGCGCGAGGCGCTATCCGGCAACTACCTCGTGGCCATAGTAATCATCTATCTTCTGCTGGTCGCCATCTTCACCCATTGGGGCTACCCGCTTCTCATCATGACGACGATCCCGCTCGGCGTCGCCAGCGGCTTGGTCGGGCTCGCGTTGATGAATTGGGTCGGCGCACTTCTGCCGCGCCTCGGGATCGACCCAATCATTCAACCCTTCGACATGATCACCATGCTGGGCTTCCTCATTCTGATGGGCACGGTGGTGAACAATCCGATTCTCATCGTCGACCGTGCGCTATCGAATGTGCGAGAGGCTGGGCTCAATGCCAGAGAGGCCGTGATGGAGGCCGTCGCGTCGCGGCTTCGTCCCATCGCCATGTCGACGGTCACGACGATCTGCGGGCTCGCGCCGCTCGTGTTCATTCCCGGTGCCGGCACGGAGCTCTACCGTGGGGTCGGCGCCATCGTTCTGTTCGGTATTCTCGGTACGGCTGTCGTCACGCTGACCTTCTTGCCGGCGCTTTCGATCTCCGTCTTCCAGATCACGGACTCTCTCTCCACACGGCGACGGGCGAAGTCATCTCCGTCGCCCGCGCCCGGCGCGTAAAACCGCGTCACGCAAACCAGCCATTCCGCAATCACGACGCCGCTGCGTACTGCGCCGCGCGGAATCGCGCCCATTTATAGGCGTCGGTGATCGAGAGCGCGTAGATGAACAGCCCGCCCGCGAGACGCCCAATGATGGAATGATCTGGCGTGGTTAGGTGATAGGTGATCCAGCCGAACAACAGCATGAAGAAGACAAAGACCAACCCGCGGCTCGGCATGCCGGCCACCACGTGCCCCACGCCCGGTAGAACGATTGCGATTGCGAGAACCAGATATGGATTAATCGGGCGCCGAGTCGGCGACGGACGTTTTTCGATTTCACGCGGCTGCTTCATGACCTAACTCCCGGTTAGCGTTTTCGGCCAGAGCGCGCCGAATGCCAACCAGTTTGACCACGAGCTTTCGGAACTCCTCCGCGTCGAACCGGACGACATCGAAGCGCGCCTGACGCAGGAGAAGATAGTCGGATCGTTGTGCTTCGTCAGCCTGCCAAACAATCCGTGCACCTTTCGGTGAAACGATCAGTTCCTTCGCCGGCTTCTCCTCGAGAATGGCAACATGTGGCGTGAACACTTCCGGATCAGGCAACCGCTTCGGGTCGTCCGTATGAACGATCGCTCTCTCCGGCCAATCCGCCGGCGTATCCAGCCGCTCGTGTAAGTCATTGAAGGGGGAGAAGAATTCAGCCCCCGACGGGCGCATCATGACATCTAGAACCGCGCCAATGGCTACCGGCGCTTCGAGCGTGACTCGAACCCATAGCGAGGGCAGCTTGCGAAGCCCCAGACAATCTACGACGACATCAGCCCGAATGGGCTCGCCCTCGTACGTTCCGGCGATGGAGGGATATCCGAATACGTCGAGGGCGAGCTTCGGGTCGTCGAGGACGGTCCAGCAGTCGTTGAAGAATGCGGCCCGCCGTGCGCGGACCGCTTTTTGATCTTCGCGGTGGCGGTAGGCAAGATATGCGAGCCCCACCACTGCTGTTATGACTGCCAGAACCGTCATGGACGCCTACCGTACAATCGTCACGGGACAGTGGGCCCGGGCCGTCACGGCGTAAGCCGTCGAGCCCAGGATCATACGGGAGAGCCCCGTATGACCGTGAGATCCCATGACAATGTGATTGAAGCCATGCTGTTCCGCATAGGCTGCAATCGCTTCTGGAATGTTACGGCTGCTCGCCGTGGCGCATGTCACGCTATCCAAGCCCGCAGCCTTCGCCTTCTCGGCGACGCTCTCGAACTTGGCACGCATGATGGCGTCGCTCGCCTCCAGGACTCGGGAGTCCCAGAAGGGAGAATTCGCCATGTCCTCCCTCGAGACCAGCTCGACCGCGAGTACGGTGAGCGGGACCCCGAGATCCTTGGCCAAATCAATCGCAAAGTCGATTGCTTTGGCCGAGACGGTCGATCCGTCGGCAGCGCAAAGGATATTTTTGATCATATTCGCCTCCTAATATCCGCGCGGCCGCGCCCACGGCATGGTGAACTGATCGCCCCTCCGGACATATTTGTACCGGTGGAACGTGAACCACAGCGACGCGATGATGTAGAAGCACATCATGGCGAGCAGCTGCGTACCGTAGCCAAGGAACGTGGCGAAGTACGTGGTGATGCACAGGGCGAGCAACACGATAGCCGGCAGCGGATGGAACGGATGCACGTAACCGCGGCGGATCGTACCGAGCGGCCACTTCCTCCGGAACATCCACATATTGATGGGCATGAACGTGTAGCCCAGCAGACCGGATAGGATCGAGAAGGTGATCACCTGATCCAAAAGACCTGTGAACGAGAAGCTCACAGCGATGGGGATCAGGAACAAGATCGACCGGTACGGCGTGCGGTAGCGTGGGTGCACCGCACCGAACCACAGCGGCATATAGCGATCGCGTCCCATGGAGAACCATGCGCGGGACGCATCGTTGATGCAGCCGTTGGCCGAAGCGATTGCCGCGAAGGTCGTTCCGATGAACAGGAAGACCTGAAGCGCGGTGCTGCCCGTGACGCGCGCGGCGTCGTAGAGCGGCGTTGCCGCTTGCCCTAGGTATTCCCAAGGGAGCAAGCCCGTGGCGACGTACCACGTCATGGTCGCCGCGATGAGCAGAGTGATAATGCCGCTCATCGTGCCATAGGGCAGAGACCGTGCCGGCGAACGAACCTCTTCGGCGGCCTGACAGGTTCCCTCAATGCCGAGGTAGTACCAGATGCCGAATTGGAAAGCCGCGATGACGCCGATCCAGCCATAAGGCAGGTCGGTGAGCAATTCCCGGTGCTGCAGCATATGACCTGGGTTCCACGGCTGAACGCCGATAAACAGAACGACGATCGAAATAAACGCCGCAGCCGTGATGACGAAATTCACCGTGAGCGTCATTAACACGCCCCGGTAATTCAGCCACGCGAGTGCGGCGATCGTGAGCACCACGAACGGTCGCGGATCGAGAGCATTGTGGCCCATCTCACCGGCAACCGAACTGAGCAGATCACCCACCACCAATGCGTCGGCCGCCTCGAGCATGGTGTAGGCCATGACGAGGTACAGTCCGACATTGAAGGCCATGAGCGGCCCCATAATGTGCTTTGCTTGAGCGTATTGTCCGCCCGCGGCGGCAACCGTCGAGGTCACCTCCGAGTCGATCATGGCGACGCAGGTATAGAGCAGGCCAATGACCCAGCAGGCGATAAGGGAGCCCATGGCTCCACCCTTGCCCACTGTGAAGTTCCAACCCATGAACTCGCCCACAAGCACGATACCAACGCCCAGGGCCCAAACGTGGGCAGGCCCCAAAACGCGCAAGAGTGAAATTCGTTGCCGGTCCTGACCGGCCGTATCAGTCGATGACATAACGCCGTCCCCTTTCGTGGCCTAGGTCAGTTCGTGCTTTTCGCTCTGGTCCTCAAGTTCACCCTCGCGGGAGGACGTCAACAATTCTTCGCTGAAGTCCCGATTGACTTGGACCGCGTCGAACAACATCCACAGCAAGAGCAACCCGGAGATCCCCCAGGCGGCATATTCAAATATGTTCCAAAAATCCATTGGGCCCTCCTATTTCTTCTCGCCGAAACGTTCGTTGATTACCTCGCGATACTCCTTCTCCGAGAACCGGATCATGAAAATGAAGTATCCGAGGATCACGATCGCTGTAATCAGAAGCGCCACGGGATCAATCGTGTAATCGAACCGGGTGGTGATCATTTCGGCGGCCGAGTCCGGCGTAAAACCGAGTTTTTCCCACTGCGCCGCCATTGTCGGGTTCTGGCCCAGCGTTTCCCAAGTCGGGTTCTCAACGGTCTTAGTAACGGTGCCGCCGCCAGTTAGGCCCAGAACGAGCGGCGTAAACAGCACCGCATAGACGAGCACTAGCAGGAAGATGGAATCGAAGATTTGCCCGGCCTTGCCTTGTTCCGGCGGCCGATAAGCTTTTCCACTCATTGTCGGTATCCCTCTTAAGCGCGTTGCGTGGCTGAACGCGATTGTTCCGCGCGGGCCTCGCGCGCCGCATCGAGATGCTTGATATCGAGGCCATAGATGAAGTCCTTGTCCTCTTTGTAGTGGCGAATCATCGCCCCAATAGAGGCCGTGTTGAACACGAGGACGGCGCCGGCAGAGCAGGCCAGAACCAGACGGATCGTCGGATCGGGAACCGCTTGCCAAACCATGTAGAGTACGAACAGGACGACGACCCAGAGCACGGCGACGAACGTCCATGCCCCTAATCGATCCATTGCGTACATCGCTTCTATTCGCTCAGATAAGCTTCTCATTTCACTCCTCCCATTGCCCCTCGAGGATGTCCCTCCTCGGGCCTCACTTTTCCGCAGGGGAAATTTTTTTTCCTGACAGGCCAGCTTCGTGCGATACTTCGTCGCTGTCGACGGCTCATAAGGGGGAGACGCCCCCCTGTATGGCGGAAGAGGTATCCAAAGGGAGGTGGGACTTGGCTCAAACGGATGAGGGAGGCTTTAGGCCGACCACGCCGCTCGCGCGGGAATACGTGCCATTCGGGGATAGCGACCCAGCCGAAGCGCTGCGGGTGCTGATCGGCGACAGCCAAACGCTGTTCCGGGCTGGGTTCAGGCGGCTCGTGTCGGAGCTGTTTCCCGGGACGTCGCTCGTCGAGACGGGCAGTACGGCCGAGGCCTGGAAAGTCCTTAACAAGCAAGATGGATTCCATCTAGTCCTGTTGGACATGGCGATGCCGGGTATCCATGACGGGCCGGGCATCCGGCGATTTGTTGAGAAGGACCCGTCCGTCCCGGTGGTCGTCCTGGCAGCGTATGCGCACCCAGAGGAGATTGCCATGTGCATGGAACGCGGCGCACGCGGCTATATTCCCAAGACTGTGAGCGAGGATGTCTTGCGGCACGCCCTCGCCCTCGTCCTCGCGGGCGAGATTTACCTCCCGCGCAGCGCCATCCGTCAGATACTTTCGGCGACTTCGGACAGGGAGAGCAGCACCCTTGACGGCCTGTCAGAGACCAACCCGCTGCGCGAGCTCACGCCACGTCAGCGCAGCACGTTGTCCTTGATCATCGACGGCCGGTCCAACAAGGAGATCGCGCGCAGCCTCAACCTTCTCGAAAGTACGGTGAAGGCCCACGTCAAGGTCATTCTCCGTAAGCTCTCCGCATCGAACCGTACCCAAGCGGCCCTGATCGCCGCCGACCTTGGATGGCCACGCCGGAGCGGATCGTCCTCTTCCTAGGGCAATCGTTCCCGGCACTTTGCTCGCCGGACGCGCGAAACCACATCCGCGACCAGGGTCAATCGCGCGGCTTCCGCGCTTGTCCGCGCGGGGAACCGCCAGGAAAGTAGCGAATCGCGAAATGTACGAGTTCCGGAAGCGATTGCAGGCCGAGCTTCGGCTTCAAACGATTGCAGATATGCGCGACCGCCTTGTAGCTGAGCGCGAGACTGCTCGCGATCTGCGTGTAGGACTTTCCTTCGGCCATATGCGCAAGCACGAGGCGTTCGCGCGCGGATAAGGACTTGAGCGCCTTCGGCAGGCCTTCGCGGGTTCCGGAAAACGCGATGTCTTCGGCGATGTCCTGACTGACATAGCGCCTGCCATTGCCGATGTCTGCCAGCGCTCGCGTGATCTCAATGGGCGCGGCATCCTTGACGACGTACCCGTTCGCGCCCGCCTTGAGAGCCGCGCGCGCGATCAACGGATCGCGGTGCATGCTGAATACGAGCGTTGGCACTGCCGGGTTGTAGCGACGGAGGCGCCGGATAAAGGACAGGCCAGTCAGCGCGCCGGCGCGCATGGCGAGATCGACGACGATGATCTTTGGTCTTATGTCACGGCAAACTCGGAGGCCTTCGGCGAAACTGCATGCGCAATGCAGGTCGATCGTGCCGGATTCGGTCAGCAGGGTGCGAAGACCCGCAAGCGTGATCGGATGGTCATCAATGGCGAGAACGCATGTCTGCACTTTGACATCTTCACCGTCTTGGCTATCACGCTTCGACACGGAAATTGGCTCGTTCGCTGGAATCGACTGGAGCCAGGGACGTTATCCGAATGATCTGTGCCTGTTGTTCCACACCTCTTGATGCAAAACGGGAATTTCAGGCCCTTCGAGTGGCAGTGTGACGTTGATGGCGCCATGGGGCGCGGAGACCGGCGGGGCGCGCAGGACGAGGACCCGGCGCCAACAAGCGAGATCATGACCGCTCCCAGATCCATCACCACCAGAAATGCGCTTCTCCTCATTCTGTTGGCGCTCATCTTCCTGATTTCCGCTTCGATCCTGATAGTCGTGGACTGGGGCGCCCGGCGCACGATGCGTGATTTGTCGCAGCGCTACATCGAGCAATCGGCAAATCAGGTTCAATCCGAGATGGGCCACTTTTTCGGGTCGATCGAAGAATTCCTGAATATCTCGGGGGCCTGGTGGGAGGCCGGTTTGCTCGATTACAACAGCCGCGCGGACCTGCAACGCCTGAACGCGCTGTACATCCCGTTGCTCGATCAGAATCGCCAGATCACGTCCATGATGCTCGCGCGGGACGACGGGCTTGAATATCTCCTTTTCCGCGATCTACGCGGAGGCGATGACTATGAATGGTACAATCGCCTCGTATGGGCGGATCGGGGGCCGGATGCCGGTTACGTGGTTCGGTGGACACGCGATCTGAAGCTCCACTCCGAGGAACCTCTGCCGGACGATGCAAAAGATTACGATCCGAGGCGCCGGCCCTTCTACACCGGAGCCGCGCTTGGGGCGACGCACTGGACCACGCCCTATTACTTCTTCATCACCAAGGATGCGGGGCTGACGGTCTCTCAAAAGTGGCGCGATCCGACCTCCGGACAAACCAAGCTCGTCGCCTTCGATCTCCTCCTCAGGGACCTGTCCGATTTCACATCGAAGCTCCGGCCAAGCCCGAACGGCAAGGCGTTCGTGCTCCACGACGATGGCTCGCTGATCGGGCTGCCAGCCGATCCGCGTTGGACGGATTCCGCGCAAATTCGCGAGATATTGCGCAAGGCGAACAACCAAGCCGACTCCGATCGGGAAGCGACGCTGCTCACGCCCGACGATCTGGGCCTCACCGTCGTGCGGGACGCCGTGTCCGCTTGGGAGGGGTCCGGAAAAAGTCCCAAGGGTGTCTTCCGGTATCGGAGCGACGCGGGATTTTGGTGGGGCGGCTTTCGGCAATTCAAACTGCAGGACCAATCTCTGTGGATTGGCGTGGCCGTTCCGGAAGGCGACTTCTTGGGCGAGGCCGAACGCCAGCGCTACTGGGTGCTGGCGGTCTCGACGGCGGCGGTCTTGTTGGCGCTACTGCTCGCCGGGCTCGCGACCCGCTACTACAGCCGGCCACTTGAGGCTCTTGCCGAACAGAGCGTCAAGATTCGCGATCTGAATCTAAGCGAAGCTCCGCAAATCCAGTCCCGCGTCCGCGAAATCAGACAGCTCGCCGAAGCGCAATCGCAAATGCTGACGGGCATCCGGTCGTTCTCGCGCTACGTGTCCGTGGCCTTGGTCCGGGAACTGGTCCGGCGGGGCGAGGTCGCGATGATCGGGGGCAAGAAGACGAGTCTCACGGTGCTCTTCACGGATATCCGGAATTTCACACGCATCGCCGAATCCATGGCGCCCGAGAAGCTCACCCGGCACATGTCGGACTACTTCCAGCTCATGATCACCGCGCTGCAACGCGAAAGCGGGACGGTCGATAAGATCGTGGGCGATGGGGTCGTCGCGTTTTGGGGTGCGCCGGACCCGCTCGAGGATCACGCGGTTCACGCCGTTTCCGCGGTTCTGACCTGTCAGCGCTTGCTTCGCGAGCGAAACGCCGATTGGGAGGCGAGCGGCCGGCCGGCTCTACCAACGCATTTCGGTCTCTGCACGGGCGCGGCTGTCGTCGGCAATGTCGGCGCGCCGGAACGCCTGAGCTACACGGCGCTCGGCGACACCGTCAATACGGCGAGCCGGCTGGAATCGCTGAACATCCGCTATGGAACGGAAATTCTGGTCACCGAGTCCGTCGTTGCCGCGACCGGCTCCAAGTTCGTCTGGCGGCGGATCGATCGCGTACGCCTCAAAGGTAAGAACTTGATCACGGACATCTATGAGCCGCTCGGCGAGGCGACGCAGGTGTCCGATGCGGCACGCGAGCGCGCCAGCACCTATGAAGAGGCCTTGCGCCTCGCCACCGAACGCCACTTTGCCGATGCCGTGGACCTGCTCGACACGATCTTGACTGCCGAACCGGAGGACGGCCCCTCGCTGCGTTTGCGCACGATGTGCGGCGACTGGATCGAGACCCCGCCCCCGGAAGACTGGGACGGCGTCACGCGTCTTGCTGAGAAGTGAGAGGTGTGCGGGGCTGCTATCGATCAGCCCCTTCGCAGCATTGGCCTTGGACGGGACAGTCGGGCTATCGTCGCGCTGCGTTGCCGCTGCAATGCCCGCCCTGCGGCGACATCTTATGCAGGTCGCATCGGTGCCAGAGGGCTCATCGCCCTGGCATAGCCAGCCGGAGCGACGCGCCAATACAACACCGCAACGACCATGACCGACACCAGGTTCAGCAGCCATCCGGCGGCGAAGCTGCCGGTCACCTCGTGCAAGACCGCGACAATCCACGGCGGCAGCGCGGTTATCAGGAAGCCGCCGCCCTGCATCACGGCCGACAAGGCCCCGGCATCGGCCGGGTCCGGCAAGTGATCGAGCGCAACGATCATCGACAGGGCGAAACAGCCTCCCAGACCGGCGCCAAGCAGCATCGCCCAGGCGAGCGGCGCTACCTCTGGCCAGAATGCCAGCGCGGCGAAGCCGGCCGCCTGCATGGCCAGCGTCAGCCATAGCCACGGCCGACGATCATCGCTTCTGGCGAGCATGGGCAACACCAGCGCCGTCAGCGCTTGCGCCACCGCCATGATTGCCAGCAGGCCGCCACTGGCGGCGGGGCTCCAGCCGTATTCGCGGTAGAACGGTGCGAGCCACGCCACGACGGTCGAATAGCCGCCATTGACAAGGCCGAAGCACACCATCAAAAGCCAAACGCGCGACCGCCTGAGCAAGCTCATCGCGCTTAGGCCGCGATGCCGCCCGATTGCGTCGCGCGGCAGGCTGTATGCGGCCAGCACCAGCGCCAGCACAGCAGGGATTGCCATCCACGCAAGACCGATACGCCAACTTCCGGTGGCCGTCGCGATCAGCGGCGCGGCCTGCGCACCCAGCGCACCGCCGCCCATCAACGTGGCCGAATAGAGCCCCATGACGCTGCTGACATGGCGCGGAAACTGCTGCTTGACGATGCCGGGAAACACCGCCTGGATGATCGCCACGCCGGTCCCAAGTAGGGCGGCAGTGCCCACCATCTGCCAGCCGTTCGCCGCGAACAGACGCAAGACGGAGCCGACAACGAGCACGACAAGAGACGCGATGGTCGAGCGCCGAGCGCCGATGCGGGACTGCAAAAAGGGTCCGGCAAACGCGAACAGGCCCATCAGGAACATCGGCACGAGCGTCAGCAGCGAGATACCCTTGAGGTCGAGGCCCGTCTGCGCGCCGATATCGGCGGCCAGCGGTCCGATGCCAGTGATGAACGGCCTCAGGTTCAGGCCGACCAGCGCGACGGCGACGAGCAGCAGGACGCGTGCCGCGCGGGAGGACGCTTCGGAAGCCATACGCTACGCCCGCTTGCTTCGGGCCTCAGCCCATTCGGCGTAGAGATCCGTCTTATCTTCCGGCCGCACTGGCACGTAACGGATGGTCATGGATTGCTCCGCGAACGGCTTGGCGAGGTCTTCGTAGATCGCCGCCGTGGAAAGCCCGAACGGAGTACCGTCGTCGTTCGAATATGCAAAGAAAACCTCGGTCACGCCGGCCAGCCGCATCGCCGCCATGCACATGGGGCATGGCTGTCCGCTGGCATACATCGCGCTTCCCTTAAGGTCCGGCGTGCCGAGTTCGTGGCTGGCGTCGCGGATCGCGTTCATCTCCGCATGCGAGGTCGGATCGTTGGTGGCGTGGATCTCGTTCACCGCCGTGGCGATCACTTTGCCGTCGCGCACCAGCACGGCGCCGAAGGGCCGTCCGCCCTTACCGATATTGGCACGGGCAAGTTCGATCGCGTCGTTGAGGAAACGGCTTTCGTCAAACATGCCTGAAGTCCTTGTCTCTTTTGTGCGCTCCAGCGGCCGGCCGTAGAGACGCGGCACCGGTAAAAACTCAACAGCGAAGCATGGTCTGCGTCCCGTGAAGACGGGCCAAGGCGGCCTGCCCAGAGATCGCTGCGGTTGGATGACCACAACGCTCAGATAGGAGCGAAGCCTTATATTTGGAAATTAAATATTCAGATCAATAACATTACGATTATAAATATCAATCGAAGCGATGCCGATCGCATTGGGAGACCATGTTCGACCCACGCCTACTTCGCGCCTTCACCGCAATCGTCGATGCGGCGAGCTTCTCGCTCGCGGCGAAGCGTCTGCATATGACGCAATCCACCATCAGCCAGCAGCTTGCGCGGCTGGAAGACGCTGCCGGGTTGACGTTAATCGACCGCGCCGCGCGACCGGTCAAACCGACGACGGCCGGCGAACGGCTTCTCGGCTACGCCCGACGAATTCTTGCTCTACAGCAGGAAGCAGAATCGGCGCTTGGAGATCGCGCGGGTACGACGTCCATCCGCATAGGCGTTCCCGAAGATATCGTCGGCGCCGCGATGGCAAATGTGTTCGGCGATTTTGCGCGGCGCCACCGCGAGATCCAGCTCGATGTGACCGCGGGGCTGAGCCGCGATTTGACCCGACGCTATCGCTCGGGCGAATTCGACATCGCGATTGTCAAGGAGGACCAGGCAAGCGCCGATTGCCGGGCGGCATTTCCGGAAGCCATGGCATGGTTCGAAAGCGCCGACGCGCCGGACGAGTGGCCCAACCCAATTCCGTTGGTCGCTTTTCCACCGGGCGGCCTCTACCGCGAGGCAATGTTCGAGCGTGTCGAGCGCGAACAACGCCGCTGGTACATCGCGCTCGCGGGCAGCAGCCTTCACAACGTTTTGGTGGCGGTGGAAGCTGGGCTCGGCCTGTCGCTTCTGCCCAAGAGCGCGGCGTGCGGATATCGCATTCGGCAATACACGCCTTTCGGTACGGAGCGTCCGATGACCGTTTCCGTTTATTCCTGGGACAGCACGGGCCCCACCGCGGAACTGGTCGAACGGATGGGAGCAGTCCTTGCCGCCGGACGCCCCCGACGTGGATAGGAATGACTGGCCGTTCGGCACACAGGTTGCGACGCGCACTTCAGCTGTAGCAATTGCCCAATCCCTTGCGCGCCAGGACGTGGCTGCTTCAGCAAAATCTAAGGCGCCACTTAGGCGCAGCAGAACGAAAGTACGGTTTGGACGGGCGCGGTCCAATCGCGGCCGGGCTTCATCCTGACGGGATCGTAAAATGGCGCGCCGGGGAAGATTCGAACTCCCGACCCCCAGATTCGTAGTCTGGTGCTCTATCCAGCTGAGCTACCGGCGCAAAAGCCATGGCACCGCAATGGCTTAGCGGTGAGGCCTATCGAGGGCGGACCGTGCGCGGCCCCCTCAAGACCCGCCTAGCTAATACCTGGAGACCTCGATAGCAAGAGCTTCCGGCAAAACTTGTCGCAAATTGGTCCCGAGAGAGGGGGTGCAAAGCCGGGCGGCCCCCAAGTTCGCATCGTCCGAGTTTGCATCGTCTGAAACGCTGATACACAACACTCTCGGATAGGAGAGCCTGAAGAACACGATGTCCTCAACGAACCAGCCCGATTTTCTAGCCAAGCCTCTCTACGAGATGAGCGAGCAAGAATGGGAATCCCTATGCGACGGCTGTGGGCTCTGCTGCCAGATCAGAGCCGAGGATATCGACACGGGTGAGATCGTACTGTCCAATGCAGCCTGCCACTTACTCTGCTTGGACAGCCTTCGCTGCACGGACTACGCAAACCGTCAAGCCAGGGTCGCGGATTGCGTCAAGATCACGCCTCAAAATGTCTCTCAGCTAAACTGGCTTCCCCATACGTGCGCCTATCGCATGGTGTTCAGAGGGGAACCGCTCGAAGAATGGCACTATCTCATCTGCGGCGACAAAAATCGCGTCCACGAAGACGGCCCGTCCATGAAAGGCGAGCTTGTCAGCGAGGAGTCCGTTGATTGGAGCGACTGGGAGTGAGACGCGCCAGCACAACACGATAGCGACAGACAACCCGGCATCGTTTTCGGCTATGGTGCGACCTCACAACCTACTAGGGAGACGCACAATGATTCGACTTATGTCCAAATGCACGGCCGTTCTTGCCGCCGCCGCGCTCGCTTTCACCTTGGCCGGTTGCGACAACGCAACCGAGGGCGATGCCGGCACCGACAACAGCGGCTTCGTCGGCACGTTCAAGACGCAAGATACTCAAGGCAACCCCATGTCGATCACCCTCGATGAAGAGGGGTCCGCCAGCGGCGAACGCGGCGGCGAACAGATCAGCGGTTCGTGGAAGGACGAAGGTGGCACGGCCGTCATCACCTGGTCCGGCAACTGGACCACGAAGATCGCCAAGGACGGCGACAGCTATAGCAAGAGCGCCTATCAAGACGGTACGCAAACCGGCGAGGCCGTCGCCGCCGAGAAGAGCGAGTAAAGAAAGCCTTCGGGCGCAATCTCGCCCGCAAACAGCTCAGGCGCGGCGCTGCCTCGCCCGCTCCAGCTCCACGACCATGTCGGGGATGGTGATGCGGAAGGTGGCGCCGCCCTCATTATCGACCAGCTCGATCTGACCGCCATGCGCCTTGACGAGCTCGGCCGAGATCGCCAGGCCAAGCCCGGACCCGCCTTTGCGCGCCACGCTCTGAAATGCCTGGAACAAGCGATCCCGCGCTTGCTCGGGCACGCCAGGACCGGTGTCGGCCACGTCGATCATCACGACAGCACCCTCGCGCCGGGCAAAGACGCTGATCGTCCCGATACATCCCGGCTCGCTTTCAAAGGCCTGCACGGCGTTGCGGCATAGATTGGCCAGCACCCGATAAAGTTGGTCCCGGTCGGCATCGACCTCGAGCCCCTCCTCAAGGTCCGGCATCCAATCGATCTGCCCCTCGCGCGGAAGCCCAAGCGAGTCGCCGACCTCTTCGACCAGAGGCGCCAATTCGAACCGCATGCGGCTTGGCGGCGCCTCTTGCGCTTGGCCGAAATCGAGCGTGTGAACGCAAAGGCGGATGGCCCGGTCGAGCGATGCGATCAACTTCGGTACGAGGCGCTGCACCGTCGGGTCCTTCACCTCCGCAAGACGGTCCGATAGAAGCTGCGCACTCGACAGCATATTGCGCAGATCATGGCTGATCTTGCTCACGGCGAGACCGAGCGCGGCCAGACGCGTCTTTTGCGACAATGTCTGAGACAGTTCGTTCTGCATGGCCGCCAGCTCACGCTGGGCCGTTCCGATTTCGTCGCGGCGTTTCGAGGGCGCGATGATCCGTGTCGGATCTTCCGGCTGTTCGGCGAACCGCACCATGTTTCGCGTCAGCTGCGTCATCGGCTTCACCAAGAGCCAATCGAGCGCGAGAAAGACGAGCGTCGCGGTGATGATGGAAATCAGGATGGACAGGCCGAGAATATCGAGTCCGTATTTCAGCATTGCGGCCTTCAGCGGCCCCTCCTCCATCACCACGTCGACCATCTCTCCGGGATTGAAGCCCGGTTCGCCCGCGACGCGAATGACGCGATTGTCCGGCGCGGCGTAGACCATGAGCGCATCGCCAATCAGATCGGTCCAGGACGCATCCCGCAGGTCGTAGGAGGCATCGACCTGTTCCGGCGCATCCATTTGCACGATCAGCGAGCGCGAGTCCGCGTGCTTCACGGAGATCGCCTTCACGCGCGCCCGATCGAGAAGGTCGTCGCGCAGCTTGGCCGGCAGACGTCCGCCGGGTGCCGCCTCCGCGGCGAGCGAGGCGATCTGCGCCGCTTGCAGGCGCTCCATGAGCCATTGTCGCCGGAAATTGGAGACCGACGGCACGAAGACCAAGATCTCCGCCACCATGACGAACAGGATCGTCAGCAACAGCAGCTTCGTGGACAACCCAGCCACGGCGCGCGTGACCCGCGTGGATGCCAAACTCCTGCGCTCAGACTGGTCGTTCACCGGCGGTGTCCGTTTCTTCGGTTCAAAACGCCGGATACCGTGCACACGATCCGGCGCCACTGCTCATAGTACTCTGAATTGGGGCGACATTCTCTACGCTTGGAGCGGCACCGATGTCCGCCCGCCGAGGAATCATCCGAGTTTACGCAGTAGACCGATGATCCGGCGCAGCCAACCCTTGGTCAGCAGCGGCTGATAGTAGGTGAAGGCCACCCGTTTGGATATCTCGGAGAGGGTGGGATAGGGCAGAACCAGCGAGGTTAGATCGCCAATGCGCATCTCCTTGGCGATTGCGACGATCCAGAGCTGCAATAGTTCCCCTGCCTCGGGCCCCACGATGGTGACGCCGAGAACGGTTCCGTCTTTCTTGGTAATGACCTTGATGAACCCCTCGGTCCGCCGTTCGCATTGAGCACGGTCGTTGTCCGCGAAGGGCCAGCGGAAGATCCGGATGCGGCGAGACTTTTCGCGCGCCTCCTGCTCCGTCAAACCTACCTGCGCCAGCTCGGGGTCGGTGTACATCACGCGCGGAATGTTCATGGCGCTTACGTCGGGCTTCAGCCGGAAGAGCGCATTCTTGATAACGATGCCGGCGTGATAGTTGGCCAGATGCGTGAACTGCTGACCGCCGATCGCATCGCCGATCGCGTAGACCTTGCGGTTGGACGTCCTCAGTTGTTCGTTGACCTTGATACTGCGGTCGGTGTGGCTGATCCCGGCCCGGTCGAGACTGAGCGACTTCAAATTTGGCTTACGGCCGGCGGCGACAAGAATGTGCGAGCCTTTGAGGACAACATTGTCCGTACCGTGATGGAAGTGGACTGCCAGCCCTTGAACCGAGCGCTCGACCCGCTCGACGCGCGTGTTGGGATACATCGCGATGCCCGAATCATAGAACCGTTTGAGCAGGACGCGGGCGGCCTCGGGATCTTCCTTGGTCAGAAACTCTCCGGTGTCGAAGATGGTGACCTCGGCGCCCAGCATGGCGTGGGCCTGACCCAGCTCAAGCCCGATCGGTCCGCCACCGAGCACGATGAGGTGCTGTATCCGTTCACCGATGTCGAAGATGGTCTCGTTTGTCAGATAGGGCACATCGTCGAGGCCGGGGATGGCGGGGATAACCGGCGAACCGCCCGTGGCGATGACGAAGCGCCGTGCCCGGACGAGCACGCGCCCGGCCTCCAAGGTGTCCTTGTCGAGGAAGCTCGCTTGCGCCTGAATGACCCGGACGCCAAGCCCGGTGAAACGCTCGGCGGAGTCGTTGGGAGCGATATTGGCGATCGCGCGATGAACGTGGTCGTGAACGGCGCGGTGGTCGATCTGCGCCTCGAGAACGTCAATGCCGAACGTGGAGGCGGTCCGCACTGCTTCGGCCCGTTTCGCGGCGGCCAGAAGAGCTTTGGATGGGACGCAGCCATAGTTGAGGCAATCGCCGCCCATCAGACCCTTCTCGACGAGCACGACAGACACGCCCAACTGGGCGGCGGCCGCGGCCACCGAAAGACCGCCCGACCCCCCGCCAATCACACAGAGGTCGGGTGTTAGCTCCTCTTCCATTAGTCCCCTGTCCCCTTGGGCGATTAGGCCGTCCGGCGTCTGAACTTCTTTGCCACGACGGGAATGAGCGACACCACCCCGAGCGCCACGATCGCGACAAGAACCTCCGTCGTCAGCAAAGCCCCTGGATCGATGCCATAGACACACGACTCTTGACCAGCCCCTGCAGCGTTTGCAAGGCAGGATTCGTAAGCCGCCTGCTGTGCATCGAACACGCTGCCCAGTCCGTTGCCTGCCAGCGAGAATGCAAACGTACCCGGGATAATGCCGATGAAGGTGGTGAGGACGTAGGTCCAAAATCCCACGCCGAGCAGACCCGGCGCGAGATTGACGAGCCAAAACGGAAAGACCGGAACCAGCCGGAGGAACAAGAGATAGCTCACCGCGTCTTCGCGAAATCCTTCCGCGAAACGTTGTAGCCGCGGGCCCGCTTTGGCGACGAGGACGTCACGCAGCGTCGTCCTGGCGACGAGATAGATAACCGTCGCGCCTGCCGTCGCGGCAAGGATCGAGACAACGCCGCCGGTGAACCAGCCGAAGAGAAAACCGCCCGCCACGGTGAGGACCACGCCGCCGGGGATCGAAAGAGCAACGGAAATGGCATACAGGGCCGCGAACGCCGCCAGAGCGAGTGCATAGTTGCCATCGATGAGGGCCCTGAGACTTTCACGATTCTGCGCCAGCTGCTCCAGTGTGAGATAGCGATGCCAGCCCATGGCCACCACGAAGACGCTCACGCTCGCCAAGAGCAGCAACGGCCACCAGCGTTTCAGCCAGTTTCCCGTCTGGCGCGTCATATGCTCCGCGGATTCCATCTGGATAGGGCTCCTCAGTACACCGAAAAACGGAACCTAGCTTTGCCGTTCCGGCTCCTTACAGATAGGGCCAAGCCGATGGGTCGGGGAATGGGCTGTCGCGCCCTTGTGATGAGCCGTCAGCGCCCGTGATGAGACTTGCCGCGTCCTTGTCCGTGGTTCTCCGCCCCGCGGCCGTGCCGGATCGGCAAAAATTGGCCGGATTGATTGACTTGACCGTGTTGCCCTCCTATAAGCCGCTCCGAACGATTTCGCCTCCGAGGCCCCTGTTCCAATTATGAACGGCGAGGACGGATGGCAGGAGAAAGTCCGTGAAACGCACTTATCAACCATCGCGGCTCGTCCGCAAACGGCGCCATGGTTTTCGCGCGCGTATGGCCACCAAGGGTGGCCGCAAGGTCATCGCGCGGCGGAGAGCCAAGGGGCGCAAGCGCTTGTCAGCTTAGGCGGGAGCAACCGCCTCATCCCGGTGACGGCCATCGGACGTCTCAAGACCCGGTCTGAATTTGTCTTTGTGAAGGGCGGCAGGCGCTTCGCAACGCCTTCGCTCGTATTGCAGGCGCGCCGTCGCCTTTCGAGCGCCCCCCAGAGCCACGGACTTGCACGATTTGGCTTCACCGCGACCAAACGTCTCGGAAGCGCCGTGGTTCGGAACCGGGCTAGGCGGCGTCTCAAGGAAGCCGTACGCCTCGCGGCCCCATCCAGCGCCGTCGAGGGCTATGATTATGTGTTGATCGCGCGGGGAGGCGCGGTACAACGGCCCTTCACCGAGCTGATCAAGGACCTGCGACGCGCGCTGACTAAGGTGCACGAACCCACCGGGGCGAACCGGCGCTCGAAGCCCCACTCCGCTTAGCTCTCCGCTCGCACGAACCGCAGACGACAACAGCCACTGGGCACTGGAACGACATGGACGAGAACAACCGCAATTTTATCCTGGCGATCGTGCTGGCCATGGTCGTGCTCTTCGCCTGGCAGTTTTTCTTCGTGCCGCCCACGCCGCCCGAAGAGCAGAAGACGGCTCAGTCTCAAAAAACCGTCGAACACGGTGCCCCCTCGCCTTCTACCGCGAGCGAAGCCCCGCGCCCCGGGAGCGGCGGCAGCGCTCCCCAGCCCGAGGGCGCGCCGACCGGCATGACCCGGAAGGAGGCCCTCGCCGCCTCGCCGCGCATCGCCATCGATACGCCAGCCCTACGCGGGTCCATTTCGCTGAAAGGCGCGCGTCTCGACGACCTGACGCTGAAGGAATA
Source organism: Hyphomicrobiaceae bacterium (assembly GCA_020637815.1). Taxonomy (GTDB): domain Bacteria; phylum Pseudomonadota; class Alphaproteobacteria; order Rhizobiales; family Methyloligellaceae; genus Methyloceanibacter. Next base: position 1,532,215 of record JACKJS010000001.1, read on the forward strand.
CCGGGTGACCGTCGATCCGGACAGCGAGCAGGTCATCCTGCTTTCGCCCGCCGGCAGCCCTCACGCTTATTACGCGGAGCGCGGTTTCGTTGGCGCGAACGGGTCGAAGTCGACGCTCCCCTCCGCCGAGACGCTGTGGAACGCCGAAGGCCAGGGTCCGCTGACCCCGGACTCGCCCCTCACGCTGACCTACGACAATGGCGAGGGCCTGAAATTCACCCGCATCATCTCGGTCGACGAGAAGTACATGTTCACGTTCGACGACAAGGTGACGAACACAGGTTCGGACGCCGTCTCGGTCTATCCGTACGGGCTGGTTTCCCGCCACGAATTGCCTGAGGTGCAGGGCTTCTACATCCTGCATGAGGGTCTGATCGGCGTGGTCGACGACGGCCTCGAGGAAATCAGCTACAAGAAGGCCCTCGAAGCGGACAAACCCGCCACGTTCAAGAGCACGAACGGCTGGCTCGGCATTACCGACAAGTACTGGGCGACGACCGTCATTCCCGCCCAGAACATCCCCTTCGAAGCGCGGTTCTCGGGTACTGACAACGCTGGGCGCAAGCGCTTCCAGACCGACTATCTGATGGACGCCATGGAGGTTGCGCCCGGCGAGACGGTCCAAATCTCAGGCCAAATTTTCGCCGGTGCCAAGGAAGTGCACGTGGTGGACGGCTATGCCAGCACCTACAACATTCCGAAATTCGATCTTCTGATCGATTGGGGCTGGTTCTACTTCCTCACCAAGCCGCTCTTTTTCGCGCTCGACTACTTTTATCGCCTCGTCGGCAATTTCGGCGTGGCCATCCTCATCGTCACGGTGCTGATCAAGCTCGTGCTCTTCCCGCTCGCGAACAAGTCCTACGTATCGATGAGCCGGATGAAGAAGCTTGCGCCCGAGATGCAGAAGATCAAGGAGCGCTTCGGCGACGATCGCATGCGCCAGCAGCAGGCGATGATGGACCTGTACAAGAAGGAGAAGGTAAACCCGGCCTCAGGCTGCCTGCCGATCCTTGTGCAGATTCCCGTGTTCTTCTCGCTCTACAAGGTGCTGTTCGTCACCATCGAAATGCGGCACGCGCCGTTCTTCGGTTGGATCAGGGACCTGTCGGCGCCGGACCCCACCAGCGTTTTCAATCTGTTCGGACTTATTCCCTGGAGCCCGCCGATGTTCCTCATGATCGGCGCGTGGCCGTTGATCATGGGCGCGACCATGTGGTTCCAGATGAAACTAAACCCTGCGCCGCCGGACCCCGTACAGCAGAAGATCTTCGCGTGGATGCCGGTCGTGTTCACCTACATGCTGGCTTCGTTCCCGTCGGGCCTCGTGATCTACTGGGCTTGGAACAACTTCCTGTCCATTGTCCAGCAATCGGTCATCATGTGGCGGCAGGGCGTCGATATTCCGCTTCTCGAGAATCTCGGCCTAAAGCCGCCGGCCGAGCCTGCCGACGCGAGCGGGGAGTCGAAATCTGCGCTCGCGAGCGCGGAAGAGAAGCGCAGCGCCAAGGCTTCGCGGCGGGCTGAACGAGCCGCCAAGCAAACGGCTGGCGGAGGCGGATCCGATGACGCCGGCGGCGAAGATGCCGTGGAGGCCAAGCCGGCCGACGCCAATGGTTCGGACGAGCCGGACGTCCCGGCGCCGGAAAATGCCGCGACGAAGAAAGAAGCTTCCCGCAACAAGGCCGAGAAGAAGGCCGCGCCTAAAGCCTCCGACCAGGAAGCGGACGGAGAAAGCCCCGCCTAGGAGTGACGACGCCATTCAGTGAGCCCGGCCTTCCGGCCGCGGCTCGGCTGGCCCGCAATACTTAGGTATTGACCTAAGTATTGCTCCACACTAGCCTCCTTTCGTCAGACACAATTGCCGCCCGCACGGGCCATGGACGAGAGACGATGAACGGGCTTGCCCCAACGACATCTCCAGCCGCCATCGATGGGGTATTCCGGGCCTTGAGCGACCCCACGCGGCGGAGCGTGCTGGAACGGCTGACCCATGGCCCCTCGTCCGTGAGCGAGCTCGCCGCGCCGTTCGAAATGGCGCTGCCGTCCTTTGTCGAGCACATGAAGACTCTGGAGCGCGCTGGCCTCGTCGCCTCACGCAAAAAGGGGCGCGTGCGCACCTACTCTCTCGTGCCCGAACGCTTGCGTTGCGCGGAGGATTGGCTCGGACGCCAGCGCCGTCTTTGGGAACGGCGGCTGGACCAACTGGATTCGTATCTCATGAAAATGAAGGAGGCCGAGAAATGATGACTCTCGATCCGCGACTGGACCTCAAGCTCGAACGCTTCGTGGACGTGCCGCGCCGCCTGGTGTGGGAGGCCTGGACCACCCCGGAGCACATCAAGCACTGGTTCGTGCCGAGGCCCTGGACCATCACGGATTGCGAGGTCGACCTGCGGCCCGGCGGCGTGTTCCGCTCCGTCATGCGCTCGCCGGAGGGACAAGAATTCCCCAATGTCGGCTGCTTTTTGGAGGTCGTACCCCAGCAGCGGCTGGTCTGGACAGATGCACTTCTGCCGGGCTTCCGCCCCTCCGAAAAGCCGTTCTTCACGGCGTTCTTGCACCTCGATGAGGAAAACGGCGGCACGCGCTACACGGCCATCGCGCTTCATCGCGACGAAGCCGGCCGCAAGAAGCACGAAGAGATGGGCTTCGAGCAGGGCTGGGGCACGGTCGTCGACCAGCTCGTGGAATACATCAAGACGTCGATGGTCTAGATTGCCCCGGTTCGCTGCGCGGGGGACTGCGCATGGGAGACTTGAACCGGAATTGAGCGCTGTGACCGCAATCGCTACGACTGAATTCGCCGCAGAGGACATCGCGCGCGGCGACGCCCTATTCCGGGCTCCGTGCGACTTTGTGCGCGGGGTGGTGGCCATCGACGGACTGCCTGCGGACGGGCGTCCCGAAATTGCCTTTGCCGGACGGTCCAATGTCGGGAAATCGAGCCTGATCAATGCCTTGACCGGGAGGAAGACACTTGCCCGGGTTTCGGTCACGCCGGGGCGGACGCGCGAGCTCAATTTTTTCACGCTGGGCGTTACTGGGCCGAACGATCCAGGCGGAGCCTATCTCGTGGACATGCCGGGCTATGGTTATGCCAAGGTGTCGCGATCCGCGGTCAAAGGCTGGACGCGGCTGATCGAGGACTATCTCAAGGGACGGCGGGAGCTGAAGCGCGTGTTCCTGCTGATCGACGCCCGCCATGGCCTCAAGGCCAACGACCGGGACACGATGAAGCTCATGGACGAGAGTGCCGTATCCTATCAGGGCGTCCTGACCAAATCCGACAAGCCGAAACTGAGCGAGCTCGAGGCGACCATCGCCAAAACCGAGGCCGAGCTCGCCAAACATCCGGCAGCCTACCCGCGGCTTCTCGTCACGTCGGCCCACGATGGTCTCGGCATTCCAGAGCTCCGCGCCACGATCGCGGGGCTCACGCCGAACGGCGTTGAACCCTAAGGCGTTCCGCCGCTATAAGCGCACCCGTGACAAAGACAAAGACAAACGCGCCCTCAGGCAACGAAGCGGCCGCGCACGGCGCCGCGCTGGCGGATTCGCTTGGCTCCGTGCATGCCAAGGCCCAGATCCTCTCCGAGGCCCTGCCCTATATGCAGCGCTACGACCGGAAGACGGTCGTGGTGAAATATGGCGGGCACGCCATGGGCGACCCGGAGCTCGCCAAGGACTTCGCCCGCGATATCGTGCTTCTGAAGCAGGCCGGCGTGAACCCCGTCGTGGTTCATGGCGGCGGCCCGCAGATCGGCCGGCTGCTTGAGCGTCTAAATATCAAGAGCGAGTTCCAGGGCGGCTTGCGCGTCACCGACCGGGAAACGGTGGACGTGGTCGAGATGGTCCTTGCGGGCTCCGTGAACAAAGAGATCGTCTCGGCCATCAACGATCAGGGCGGCAAGGCTGTCGGCATTTGCGGCAAGGACGCCAATCTGATGCGGGCCAAGCGGCTCCAGCGGCGCGTGCGCGATCCCGAATCCAATATCGAGCGTGTGCTGGATCTCGGCTTCGTCGGCGATCCCGGCTTGGTGGAACCCCACATCATCGACGTGATCATCAATTCCGACCTCATTCCGGTGGTGGCCCCGATCGGTGTCGGCCCCGAAGGCGAGACGCTGAATATCAACGCCGACACCTTCGCGGCCGCAATTGCGGTCGCCCTCAAAGCGAAGCGCCTCCTTCTGCTCACCGACGTGGACGGGGTGCTGGATAAGACGGGGCAGCTGATCCGCTCCATGACCACGGCAGAGGCGATCAAACTGATCGAGAACGGCACTATCACGGGCGGGATGATCCCGAAGATTGAGAGCTGCATGGACGTGATCGCCGAAGGCGTGGAAGCCGTCGTCATCATCAACGGCAAGGTGCCGCACTCGGTCCTGCTCGAACTCTTCACCGAACACGGCGCCGGGACGCTGATCGAACGAAAGCGGCCGGCTGGCCGCCGCACGAGGCAATCGCAATGAGCGGGACAGGGAATTCAAGACCGGGGCGCGGCTTCGGCCATATCGAGACGTGGGTCTTCGATCTCGACAACACGCTCTATCCAGCCGAGTGCGATCTGTTCTCCCAGATCGATCACCGCATGGGCACCTTCATCGCCAAGACGCTGGATCTATCGCTCGAGGATGCGCACGTTCTACGCAAGCAATATTATTTCGAGCATGGCACGACGCTCGCCGGCCTCATCCGGCTGCACGGCGTCAAACCACACGACTTTCTCGATTATGTGCACGACATCGATCTCGGCGTGGTCGCGCCCAACCCGGAACTCGGCGCCGCCATCGATGCGCTTCCCGGTAGGAAGCTGGTGTTCACAAACGGCTCACGCAATCACGCCGAAGCCGTGGCCGCGAAGGTCGGTGTCCTCGACCGTTTCGAGGACATCTTCGACATCCATGACCTCGAATATGTGAATCCCAAACCGTCGCTCGAGGCCTTCAACCGTTTCGTGGCCGCGCATGGCATCGTGGCCCCGCGCGCCGCCATCTTCGACGATTTGCCCCACAATCTCGAAACGGCCCACGCGCTCGGCATGACCACGGTCTGGATCGATTGCCGCGCCATGGGCCGGCCCGAGCACGTGTCCGGCGCGGACTGGGCCGAGTTGCCCGAGCACATCCACCATCGCACCGAGGCGCTCGCGCCTTTCGTTGCCGCCATCGCGGCTGCTATCGCGGAAGAAGCGGAAGGCCAGGAGGCCCCCGGCCGCGACCACAGCGCTCAATGACCTGAGGGGTTTCATGTCGCACGATCATCTGAAGAGTTTCATCGAAGGCGCTTTCGAGCACGCATCCGACGTCAATGCCGGCACCAAAGGTGCCGTGCGCGACGGCGTCGAGGAGGTCCTTGGCCTGCTCGACAAGGGTGAGCTGCGCGTCGCGGAAAAGGTCGACGGCAGTTGGGTTGTCAACCAGTGGGTAAAGAAAGCGATCCTGCTCTCTTTCCGTTTGAACGATCAGCGGAAGATGGATGGCGGGCCGGACGGGTCGTCCTGGTGGGACAAGGTCCCGGTGAAGTTCGAAAAGTGGAAGGCCAAAGACTTCAAAGAAGCGGGCTTCCGCGCCGTCCCCGGCGCCATCGTCCGCCGCTCGGCCTTCATCGCGCCGGGCGTGGTGCTGATGCCGTCCTTCGTGAATCTCGGCGCCTATGTGGACAGCGGCACGATGATCGACACCTGGGCCACGGTCGGGTCCTGCGCGCAGATCGGCAAGAATGTGCACCTGTCCGGCGGCGCCGGCATCGGCGGGGTGCTGGAGCCGCTCCAGGCCAACCCCGTGATCATCGAGGACAATTGCTTCATCGGCGCGCGCGCCGAAGTCGCCGAAGGGGTGGTCGTCGGCGAGGGTTCCGTGCTCTCGATGGGCGTCTATATCGGCCAGTCCACCAAGATCGTCGATCGCGCCACAGGTTTCGTGCATCAGGGCCGTGTTCCCCCTTATTCGGTCGTCGTCTCCGGTTCCATGCCGGGCAAACCGTTGCCGGACGGAACGCCTGGGCCGTCCCTTTACTGCGCGGTGATCGTGAAGACCGTTGACGAACAGACGCGGTCGAAGACCTCAATCAACGAATTGTTGCGCGACTAGGGCAGGATAGGACGTTCCGCATGCTGGCGGATTCCGACAAGACCGGACAGCAACATCCGTTGCAAAAGCATGGCGGCCGAATTGGGCCCTTCGCAGCGCCACAGTTCGGCTCTAAAAATTGCGTTGAGCGTCAACTGCAGACCTAGGGGGGAATATGGATCTGCAATATATCTTCACGTCGCTGGAGGGCCGCATCAACCGTTCGAAATGGTGGGCCGGTGCGGTGATCCTCGGGATCATCAGCATCATCCTCGGCGTCCTGATCGAGGTTATCTTCGGCAGGGGCTTTTTCGGCGGCCTGCTGGCCACACTGATCGCCCTCGCCTTGTTCTTTCCCAGCTATGCGGTTTGCGCGAAGCGCTTCCAGGACCGGAACAAACCCGGAAAGATGGCACTTTACGGCTTGGTTCCGTCTCTCGTCGCAAGCCTGCTCGATGGGTGGGGACTGACCGGCACGCCGGATCAACTCAATGGCCTTGGCTGGCTCTGCGTTCTCGTCAATCTCGGCGTCGGCCTCTGGTTTCTGGTTGAGCTCGGCATTCTCAAGGGTACGCCCGGACCGAACCAGTATGGCGGCGATCCATTGGCGGCGCTCAGCTAACCACCCCTCCGGTTCGATTGCACGCGGCGGCGCCCAGGCAAGCCTCTGACAACGTTGGAGCGACCTCCGCGCGGGTGATGCCGCGGCGCCTGCTTGCCATCATATAGGCACACGGTCATGGTCACACGCTCGCCTAGCCATGACGCGGCGACGAACATGAGGAATGTTGAGATGCCAACGCCGGCCGGGAACGCGGTCGAAATCGCGCAAAGCCTAATCCGTTGTCCGAGCATCACGCCGGACGACGGAGGTGCGCTCGACGTGCTGGCCGCGCGCCTCACCGCGGCTGGCTTCGTCTGCGACCGGCTAACCTTCTCCGAAGACGGAACGCCCGACATCCACAATCTCTTCGCGCGTATCGGCAGCGGCGCGCCGCATCTCTGTTTCGCCGGGCACACCGACGTGGTGCCGCCGGGTGACGAGACGCTTTGGCGTCATCCGCCCTTCGCTGCGGAGATCGCCGACGGCATCCTGTATGGGCGCGGCGCGTCCGACATGAAGGGCGCCATTGCCTGTTTCGCGGCCGCCGCCATCGCCTATGCCGCCGAACGGCACGCAAAGATCGACGGCACGATCAGCCTCCTCATCACCGGCGACGAGGAAGGACCCGCGGTCAACGGCACGAAGAAGCTGCTCGCGTGGATGGCCGAAGCCGGTCTCACGCCGGATCATTGTCTCGTGGGCGAGCCCTCCAATCCTGCGATGCTCGGCGAGTCGATCAAGATCGGACGGCGCGGAAGCCTTTGCGGCCACCTCACCGTGACGGGACAGCAAGGCCATGTCGCCTATCCGCATCTCGCCGCAAACCCGGTGAAGGGCATCGTCGCGGCGCTGGCGACGCTCTACGGCACCCCGCTCGACGAGGGCAGCGTCCATTTCGCTCCGTCCAATTTCGAGGTGACGAGCATCGACGTGGGCAATCCGGCCACGAACGTGATCCCGGCCCGCGCGGAAGCGCGCTTCAACATCCGCTTCAACGACAACCACGATCCCGACTCCCTGAAGGAGAGGCTGCGGGCACAGGTGACATCGTCGCTCGCGAGCACCGGCCTCCGCTACGCATTGGACTTCGCGCCGCATGGGGACGTGTTCGTCACCGAGCCGGGCGATCTCGACGCGCTGCTGGGCGAGGCCGTAACCACGGTCACGGGAAGGACGCCCGTGCTGTCGACGGATGGCGGCACCTCCGATGCCCGGTTCATCAAGGACTACTGCCCCGTGGTGGAGTTCGGCCTGACCACGCAGACGATCCACAAGACGGACGAGAACGTCGCGCTGGCAGACTTGGGCGCGCTGACCGCGATCTATCAGCGGTTCATCGCACATTATTTCGAAATCCTGGGGAACACCGATGCCGGGTGATCCGCGCCCGATTGGCGTGTTCGATTCCGGTATGGGCGGATTGACGGTGCTGCGGGCACTCGCTGCAAGGCTGCCGCAGGAACGCTTCGTCTATCTCGGCGACACGGCACGTCTACCCTATGGCACCAAGAGCGCCGAGACGGTCCGGGCCTACGCGCTTCAGGCCACGCACCTTCTCCTGAGCGAAGGCGTGAAGATGGTGGTGATCGCTTGCAACACCGCTTCGTCCGTGGCGCTCGAAGCGCTTCGGGACGCGCTTTCGCCCGTGCCTGTCATCGGCGTGATCGAGCCGGGCGCCCGCGCTGGGGTCGGCGCCACGCGCAACAAACGCATTGCCGTGCTCGCTACGGAAGGGACGGTTCGGGGCGGCGCGTACGCGAACGCCATCCGCCGCCTCATGTGCGATGCCGTCGTGATTCAGCAACCTTGCCAGGTATTCGTCGCGCTGGCCGAAGAAGGCTGGGCGGAGACCCGCGCAACGGCCGCCGCCGTCGAGGACTATCTCGGCCCTCTGTTCGCACGCCCGGATGCGCCCGACACGGTGGTGCTGGGCTGCACCCATTTCCCGGTCCTCGCGGCGGCCATTCAGCGCCACGTGGGCGACGCCATTACACTCGTCGACTCGGCCGAGACCACGGCGGGCGCCGTGGCCGACGCATTGGCCGAAAGGAACCTCCACGCTAGGGATGCCAGCGAGGCCCAATCGATCCGATTCTTCGCCACGGATTCGCCCGAGCGCTTCGCCCGGATCGGGGCGATCTTCCTCGGACATCCCATCGATGAAGACGACGTCACGCTCGTGGACTTGAAGATGGTCTAGGCCGCAGTGCGGCGTTTAGAACTTCGGTGGCGGTTCGGAGTCCGGCAGGGACTCGGCATCGTCCGTGACGTCCTCGATCAAGACCGACTCCTTCGGCGCCGGCAGTTCGGCTTCTCGTTCGACCTCCCTTAGGAGGCCCATGAACCAGCGCCTGCCCAAAATCAGGAACACCATTGCGAAATAGAGAACGCTCCCGAGCGTGACGAGAATCCCGAGCGCCATTTCGTCGCGGAACATGGACAGGCCCGATAGCGCCGTGTCCAAACCCATGGCGCCGGCGAAGAGTGCCGCGGTGAAGATCACGCCGATCACCGCCAGCTTGGTGACGGGACCGCCGATAGCGGCACCGGACACGGCGAAACCCTGACGACGAGCGAGGATCGCGAGCAGGACGAGATTGATCCAGGCGCCGATGCTGGTCGCGAGCGCGAGGCCGACTTGCGCGAGCGGTCCCATCAGCACGACCTTGAGGCCGACATTGACGGCGGCGGCGAGCAGTGCCGCCTTCACCGGGGTCGCGGTGTCTCCGCGCGCGTAGAAGGGAGCGGTGAAGCTCCGCAGCAAGACAAACGGAATGAGGCCGAGCGAATAGGCGGCCAGCGTGTGCCCCGCCGCCAGTGCATCCTCGGCGGTGAAGGCGCCCCGCGCGAACAGCGCGCGCATTGTGAGGTCGGGAATAGCGATGGCCGCCGCGGCGCAAGGGATGGTCAGCAGCAGCGCGAGCTGAATACCGCGCGCCTGGGCGGAGGCGGCGCCAGCCGTATCGCCCGCCGCCAAGCGGCGCGACATCTCCGGCAGCAGCACCGTACCCACGGCGATGCCGACGACGCCGATGGGAAGCTGATTGATGCGATCGGCATAGTAGAGCGCCGACAACGCACCGGTCGGCAAATACGAGGCGATGAGCGTGTCGGCGAAAAGCGCGAGCTGCACCCCACCCGCCCCGATAATGGCCGGGCCGAGCGCCTTCAGGAAACGACGCGTCTCCGGATCGAACCGCGGCAGCCGGAAGCGCAGCCCATAGCCGTGCGTCTCCGCATCGCCTCCCACTACGAGCACTTGCAAGACGCCCGCGATGAGCACGCCCCAAGCAGCCGCGTGCCCCGCATCCGGGAAGAACGGCGCGAGCAGGAGCGTTGCAATCAGCGACAGGTTGAGCAGGACAGGCGCGCTCGCCGCCGTTGCAAAGCGATTGTTGGCGTTGAGTATCCCTGAGAACAGCGTTTGGAGCGACACGAGCGCCAGATACGGAAAGGTGATCCGCGTCAACGCGACAGCAAGTTCGAAACGTTCCGGGTCGTCGGACAGGCCCGGTGCCAGCACGGAAACCACCTCGGGCGTGAACAACAGCGCGATCCCGAGCAGCACCAGATTGATCAGGATCAGCGCCGAGGCGATCCGGTCCGCGAACAGCTTGGCGGCCGGCAGGCCGACCTGCTCCAGCGTGCGCGCATAGGCCGGCACGAATGCCGCGGCGAAGGCGCCCTCGGCGAAGATGGCGCGAAAATGGTTGGGCAAACGGAAGGCGACGAAGAACGCGTCCGCGAGCGGACCGGCGCCGAGAATGGCGGCCATGACCACGTCGCGGACGAATCCGGAAAGGCGCGAGACGAGCGTGAGCCCGCCGACAGTGGCAATGCGCCTGATCATGAATGTCTGTCCCCCGCCGTGTCCCCACTCGTTGTGGGCCGACCAGGATTAATAGTCCACCTTGACCAGGTAAAGGCCGCAAGCGGGCGCGACGGGCCCGCAGGCCGCGCGGTCTTGGGCCTGGAGCGCCGCCTCCAAATCCGCCTTGGTCCACCGCCCCTCGCCCACCCATTTCAGCGAGCCCACCATGGAGCGCACCTGATTATGAAGGAACGAGCGCGCGGATGCCTCGATCCGGATCGTCTCGCCATGGCGCGACACGTCCAGCCGGTCGAGCGTCTTCTCCGGTGAGGCTGCCTGGCATTCCGATGAACGGAAGGTCGTAAAATCGTGATGCCCGAGGAGGCCTTGTGCCGCCTCGTGCATGGCGTCCGCATCGAGCGGTTTGAACACGCCCCAGGCACGGTTCCGTTCGAGCGCCAAAGGCGCCCGGCGATCAATGATGCGATAAACATAGTGGCGCGCCTTGGCCGAAAAGCGCGCGTCGAAATCTTCGCTCGCCTTTTCGCAGTCGAGCACCGAGATCGGATCGGGCCTCACTTGGGCATTCAAGGCATCGCGGACCTTTGCTGGAACCCAGTCTTTCGCCAAATCGAGATGGGCCACCTGCCCGATGGCGTGAACGCCCGCATCCGTGCGCCCCGCCCCGCGCGGGATCGCCGCTTCGCCGGAGAACGCCTCGACAGCCTCCGCGAGGCGGCCCTGGACCGACATCTGCCCGTCCTGCAACTGCCAGCCGACGAACGGCGTGCCGTCATATTCCAAGGTGAGCTTGTAGCGGGGCATCCCTAAGTGAGCCTGCTTCCGGGCGGCAGATGGACGCCGCGCAGGAACGCGTCCGCCAGCATGGGCTTCTTGCCGGCGCGCTGGACCCGGGTGAGCCGAACCGCTCCGTTGCCGCAGGCCACTGTCAAGTGTTCGTCCAGCACGGTCCCGGGCGCGCCACGCCCGTCCGCGCGCGTCGAACCCTGAACCTTGATGCGCTCGGGTTTGCTCTCTTTGCCCTCGTCACCGCCGACATCCATCTCGAACCAAGCGCCCGGAAACGGCGACAGCCCGCGGATGTGATCTTGGATCTCTTGCGCGGGACGCGTCCAATCGATGCGGGTCTCTTCGTTCCTGAGTTTTTCCGCATAGGTCGCCGCATTCGAATCCTGCGCCACGCAGTGAAGCGACCCTTGGCCGAGCGCGGTCAGCGCCTCGACCATAAGCTCCGCGCCAAGCTCGGAAAGCGCATCGTGCAGTTCGCCCGCCGTCGTCTCTGGCTCGATGGCGACGCGCTCCATGAGGCAGACCGGCCCCTCGTCGAGACTTTCGGTGACGCGCATGATGGCGACCCCGGCCTCCGCATCGCCCGCCATGATCGCGCGGTTGATCGGCGCGGCGCCGCGCCAGCGCGGCAGCAAGGACGCATGGATATTGAAGACGCCGCGCCGCGTACCGTTCAGAACGGCGCGCGGCAGGATCAGCCCATAGGCGACAACCACGGCGGCCTCGGCTTCGAGCGCGGCAAAGCTCTTCTGCTCGACCGGGCTCTTGAGGTTTACGGGCGTACGGACCTCGAGCCCCAGTTCGTCGGCTTCTTGGTGTACGGGCGACTTCCGCAGCGCCATGCCGCGGCCCGCGGGACGGGGTGGCTGGGTGTAGACCGCCACGATCTCATGTCCCGCCTTGGCGATGGACAGAAGCGCCGGGACGGCGAAATCCGGCGTTCCCATGAAGATGATGCGCATGGGCCGGTCTTAGGATGGTTCTCGGCGCAAGGAAAGCCGCTTCGGAAACCTAAAGAGCGGCAGCGCGCTTCTGCTTGGTGAACTTCCGCACGATCATGTCGCGCTTCAACCGGGACAGGTAGTCGATAAACAGAATGCCGTTCAGATGGTCGATCTCGTGCTGGACAATGGTGGACAGCAATCCTTCGAGTTCTGCCTCTTGCGGCTTGCCTTCGCGGTCGAGGAAGGACACGCGCGTCACGGCGGGGCGCTCCACCTCGGCAGTCACTTCGGGGATCGACAAACAGCCTTCTTCGTGCACCCGCATGTCGCTCGAACGATCGAGAATAACGGGGTTCGCCATGACAAGCGGCGCCGGTTCCTCATCGTCGCGCGCGGGGTCCATGACGATCACCCGGCGCAAGATGCCGATCTGCGGCGCGGCCAGCCCGACGCCCGGCGCGTCGTACATGGTGGCGAGCATGTCGTCCATGAGCGTGCGCAGTTCGTCGTCCACGCGCTCGACGGGTTCGGCCGTCTGGCGCAACACGGGATCTGGGATGGTGAGGATGGGATAGATAGAGGCCATGATTGACGCTGACATAAGGACCGAAATGGCTCCGGTCAATGCACCCCATCCACCAGCGATCCCTTGGAACGGCAGTAGCCGTGTTCTTGTTTTGGTCTGACTTCCCGAATCAGCCTATAGCTAGCCTCCATGGCTTTTGAACCCATCCAAGTGGGGAGCGTCACGCTCGACCCGGTCCTCGTCGGGCTCGTGCTTGCGGGTCTGGCGGTGCTTGCGCTCGTCGTGCTGACGATCGTGTTCATCGTGCAGCTCGGCCACAAGAAACAATCGGCTGCCACGCAGGACGAACAGCTCGGCGAACTTCGGGTGCGGCTACAGACGCTGGCGGAGATCAGCGTCACGCGCCATGGCGAGCTTGCCAGGGCGGTCAACGAGCGTCTCGACCGCATGACACACAAAGTCGGAACCGATCTCAACGAGACCGCACGCAAGACCCATGAATCCATTTCGCGTCTCAACGAGCGGCTGGCGGTGATCGACACCGCCCAGAAGAACTTGACCGAGCTGTCGAGCAACATGGTCAGCCTCCAAGAGATTTTGGCCAACAAGCAAGCACGCGGCGCCTTCGGTCAGATGCGCATGGAGGCCATCGTCAAGGACGGGCTGCCCGCCGGCGCCTACACGTTTCAGGCAACACTCTCCAACGGCAAACGGCCGGACTGCCTGCTGCATATGCCGAACACACCGGCCGGTGTCGTGATCGACGCGAAATTTCCGCTGGAAGGCTTCGAGGCTTTCCGCGCGGCGCGGAGCGAGGACGAGAAGAAGCTCTCAGGCCGCCGCGTGCGCACCGACGTCGGCAAGCATATCGAGGCCATGGCCGACAAATATTTGATCGCCGGCGAGACGCAGGACACCGCCATCCTGTTCGTGCCGTCGGAGTCGATCTACGCGGATCTCGCCGAGCACTTCCCCGACATCGTGCAGAAGGCGCACCGCGCGCGCATCGTCATTTGCGCCCCCAATATGTTGATGCTGGCTGTGCAGACCATGCAGGCCATCCTCAAGGATGTGCAGATGCGCGAGCAGGCCCACCTCATCCAGCGCGAAGTCGCCACACTGATGGAAGACATGGGGCGCTTCCGCGACCGGGTCCTCGACCTGCAGCGGCATTTCGGTCAGGCCAACGGCGATATCGAGAAGATTCTCACCTCGGCGGAGAAGATCACCAAGCGCGGCCAGAAGATCGAGCGCCTCGATTTCGAAGACGAGGCCAAGGCCGCGCGGCTCCGCGAGAACAGCCCGCCGGCGGCCGCTCAGGCGCCGAACGTGACGCAGGCGAGCGCCGCAACGCCGCGCCCCGCGCCACCCGGTGCGGCACGCAGCGCAGGCCCGCGCATCATCCGGCAACCCGATCTCCTGGCAGGCGAATAATGCTCCCAACCGTGGATGGCTCGATGTTGGACCAGGTCGTGGTGGGTGGCGGTGCAAGCCTCGCGAACCTCTTCATCCACGCCTTGCTCGTCGGTGCGATCGCGGCCACGTTGCGCGACCTCGCCAACACGGATGCATCGTTCCCTGGCTTCGTGCAGTACACGCTGGTGATCGTCGCAACCGGCACGCTGCTGGTGGTCGGCCATTTCGCCGAGGTCGCGGTCTGGGCGTATGTCTATGAATGGGTGGGGGCGGTTCCGCCAGGCACCGATCTGGTCTACTTCGCGTTCGGCAACTACACGACGCTCGGCTATGGCGACGTGGTACCGGTGCCGACCTGGCACTTACTCGGCCCCATGACGGCCCTCAATGGCGTGATGCTGATCGGCTGGTCGACCGCCCTGGTCTACGACCTGTTGCAGCGCTCCGTCCGTACGCCCGGATAAGGCAGGCAGAGGCTCCGCCGGACCTGGAATCGTGCCAGCGGGCATGCCGGGTTGATCCCGAAGCTCGCGCAGACGCAACAGGCCGTGCTTCGGCGAGAACAAGAACACCAAGAGGAAGAAGAAGGCTTGCACCAGCACGATGCACGCGCCTGTCGCGCCGTCGATGTGGAAGCTGATGAAGGTTCCGAGAACGGACGCGCTGCATGCCACCAGCACCGCGATCAGAAGCATGCGCTCGAACCGGTCGGTAAGCAGGTAAGCCGTGGCGCCCGGTGCGATCAGCATGGCGATCACGAGGATGATGCCGACGGCCTTGATAGAGCTGACGATGGTAAGCGAGAGCAGGACCAAGAGCCCGTAATGCAGCACGTTGACGGGAAGGCCGATGGCGCGCGCATGGTTCGGATCGAAGCAATAGAGCAGGAGATCACGGCGCTTGGCGAGGACGACAAGAAGCGTGCCGCCCGCGATGATGGCCGTCTCGATAAGATCGGCGGTGGTGACGCCGAGCACATTGCCGAACAGGATATGGTTGAGGTGCTGATCGGTCTCGACCTTGGTGAACAGCACGAGCCCGAAGCCGAACATGCCAGAAAACACGATGCCCATGACCGTGTCCTCTTTTACGCGGCTGTTGTATTTCAGGTAGCCCGTAAGAAGCGCGCACGCGAGGCCCGCCGCGAACGCGCCAACCGCGAGCGGAATGCCGAGGACGAAGGCAATGACGATGCCCGGCAGGACGGCGTGCGAAATGGCATCGCCCATGAGCGACCAGCCCTTCAGGACCAAATAGCAGGACAGCACGGCGCAAACCGCACCAACCAGCAGCGACATGCCGAGCGCGCGCTGCATGAAGTCGTAGGCAAACGGCTCGGAGAAGAAGCCGATCGGGTCCATCAGGCGGCCTCCGCCACGGAGGCGCTCTTCGACTCGGCCAGAGCACGGTCTCTCGCCACGCGGGCCTTGCGGCGCGCGGCGAGTACGCCGTGCTTCGGCGCGAGATAGAACGCGGCAAGGAAGATCAGCGTCTGCAAGGTGACGATGATGCCGCCCGTGGCGCCGTTCAGGAAAAAGCTGAGATAGGCGCCGACGAAACTCGTCACCGTGCCGATGGCGACCGCGATAACGAGAAGCCGGTTGAACCGGTCGGTGAGGAGATAGGCCGTGGCGCCAGGGGTCACAACGAGCGCAATGACGAGACAGGCGCCGACAGTTTGCAGCGCGGCCACGGTGCAAGCGCTGAGCAACGTGAAAAAGACCAGCTTCAACGTCCGCGTCTTGAGGCCGATGCCGCGTGCATAGGTCTCGTCGAAGAATGTGACCATCAGGTCCTTCCAAATGAAGGCGAGGACCACGAAGGAAGCGGCGGCGATGATCACCACCTGAAGCGCGTCTTCATCGGCGATCGCAAGAATATTGCCGAGCACGATTGTCTGGATGGAAACGGATGTCGGATGGAGCGAGGCCATGAGCAGGCCGAGCGCGAACAAGGTGGTGAAGACGAGTCCGATGGTTGCGTCTTCGCGCAAGCGCGAATGCTGCTTCACGAAGGCCATGCCAAGCGCCGCGAGAATACCGGCGAAGAAGGCCCCGGCCGCGAAGGGCGCGCCGATGATATAGGCGCCCGCCACACCCGGTACGATCGAATGGCCGAGCGCGTCGCCCATCAACGACCAGCCCTTCAACATGAGATAGCAGGACAAGAAGGCACACACCGCGCCGACGAGCGCGCTGACCCACATGGCCTTCCACATATAATCGTAGGTAAAGGGGACCGCGAGTTCGGCCAGGAGTGCGCTCATTGGTCCGCGTCCTGGTTCTTGGCGGTCTTCTTTTTGGCATCCTGTTTCTTCGCGTTCTTTTTCTTGCGCGACTTGACGCCGTAGAACACGAGCGGGCGCTCGTCGTCGGTGATGACGTTGATCCTGCGGGCATCGTCGTCCTCGTGGAGTGCGTGCCCGCCGAGTTCGAAATTCCGCAAGACGCCGCCGAAGGTGCGTTCCAAGTTTTCCTGGGTAAACGTCGAAGCGGTTGGGCCTGCCGCGAGGACCGTTCTGTTGAGAAGAACGACCTGGTCGCAGAAATCCGGCACGCTGCCCAGATTGTGGGTCGAGACGAGCATCAAGTGTCCGGCCTCGCGGAGATCGCGCAAGAGGTTGATGATCGCCGTCTCCGTCGTCACGTCGATCCCGGTGAAAGGTTCATCCAGTAGGATGATGCGCCCTTCCTGCGCCAAGGCGCGTGCAAGGAACACACGCTTCTTCTGGCCGCCCGACAATTCTCCGATCTGCCGCTTGCGATACGCGCTCATATTCACGCGTTCCAGCGCCTCGTCGACTTTTAGGCGATCCTTCTTCGATGGGATTCGAAGAAAGTTCATGTGTCCGTAGCGGCCCATCATCACCACGTCCTCGACGAGAACGGGGAAGTTCCAATCGACGTCCTCGCTCTGCGGCACATAGGCGACGATGTTCTGGGAGATCGCCTTTTCCACCGGCAGACCGCAAAGGCGGACTTGGCCCGCGGTCGGCGTCACGAACCCCATGATGGCCTTGAAAACCGTCGACTTACCGCTGCCGTTGACGCCCACGAGCGCGCAGATCGAACCCGGGCCGAGCTCGAACGAAGCATCCCGGACGGCCGTGAACCCGTTCGGATAGGTCACGGTCAGGTCGTTGACGGCAATACTCGCCGGCCGCGCGACTGCCTCGCCGCGCTTCACCGTATCAAGACGGTTCATCATGTTCGAAACCCTTGGCGATCGTCTCGACGGTGACCCGTAGCAGGTCGAGATAGGTCGGCACGGGACCGTCGGCCTGGCTCAACGAGTCCACGTACAAGACACCGCCATAGTGCGCGCCGGTTTCCTTGGCGACCTGCTTGGCCGCGCGGTCCGAAACCGTGCTTTCGGAGAAGACCACGGGAATGCCGTTCTTGCGTACGAGCTCGATCACGTGCCGAACCTGCTGGGGCGTCCCCTGCTGGTCGGCATTGATGGGCCACAGATAGGCCTCGCGCATCTTGTAATCGCGCGCCAGGTAGGAGAAGGCGCCCTCCGAGGTGACGAGCCAGCGCTTGTCTTCCGGGATTGCGGAGAGCCGCGCGCGCAGCGGCGCATCCATCGCCTTGATCTTGGCCGAATAAGCCGCGGCGTTCTTGTTGTAGGTCTCGGCGTTGTCCGGATCGTTCTCGACCAGCGCCTTTCGGATGTTCTCCACATATTGGAGGGCATTCGTCGGCGACATCCAGGCATGCGGGTTGGGCCTGCCGGTGTAGGGACCCTCGGCGATGCCCATCGGCTCGACCCCAGCGCTCACCACGGCGCTAGGCACGTCCTTCACGTTCTGAAAGAACTTCTCAAACCAGCGCTCGAGATTGAAGCCGTTCCACAGCACGAGGTCGGCGTCCTGCGCTTTGACGATATCCCCCGGTGTCGGCTGGTAGTCGTGGATTTCCGCACCCGGCTTGGTGATGGATTCCACCACGGCGGCATCGCCCGCAACGTTCTGCGCGATGTCCTGGATCACCGTGAAGGTAGTGACCACACGGAACTTGCCGTCCGCGGACGAACCGTCTTTTGACGTCGTGCTCGAATCCGACTCGCCGCACGCCGCCAGCGCCGCAACTCCCAGTATCGCCAGCGCAGTGCAAAAGCCCCGGATTCGCCTAACACAACCCTCAGTCAATTTCGGTCTCCAAGTACACTAGCGGCCCTTCGGTTTCGCGATGCACCATAGCTGTAGTTGCAAATCATTCGCAAGTAGGATTTTGGGCAGGCTCTTCGAATAGCTGAAATGTCGCGTGCCGGTCCGCCGCGTTTTTCGGGACGGGCGTGAGGGAAGTCATGACGGATGCGCGGACGGCTGGTAAGAACGATTCATGACGGCCACCGAGGGAACGCCCGCTCCATCCGCAGCACCCGACCAGCGCCGCAGCTGGACCGAGATTCTGTTCACGCGGAAGATGCTGACGTGCATCTTTCTCGGCTTCAGCTCGGGGATGCCGCTATTCGTGCTCGTGTCGCTGGTACCGCTTTGGTTGCGCGACAACGGCGTCGACCTGGCCACGATCGGCCTCTTCGCCTTGGTCGGGCTGCCCTATACCTGGAAGTTCCTGTGGTCCCCGGTCATGGACCGGTTCAAGCTCCCGTTCCTCGGACGGCGGCGCGGCTGGGCCCTGCTGACACAAGTCCTGCTCCTGGTCTCCATCGGGCTGCTGGGTCATTTCAATCCTGCGACCTCGATCCAGTCCATCGTTTGGATCGTTTTCGCCGTCGCCCTGTTCAGCGCCAGCCAAGACATCGTCATCGACGCCTACCGGCGCGAGCTCCTAGCCGACGACGAACTCGGGACGGGCACGTCGTTTTGGATCAATGCCTATCGCTTGTCGGGCCTGGTTCCAGGCTCGCTGGCGCTGATCCTGGCCGACCACCTGCCTTGGGCCACGGTGTTCTGGATCACGGCGGCGTTCATGCTGATCGGCATCGTGACGACACTGTTGGTGAAGGAGGTGAGCGATGACGCGTTAGCGCCGCACACGTTGCGCGAGGCGGTGATCGATCCGTTCGTCGAGTTCTTCAGCCGCGACGGGATCAAGGCCGGCCTCGCCATCCTCGCCTTCCTGTTTCTGTACAAGCTCGGCGACAACATGGCGACGGCGCTGGCCACACCGTTCTATCTCGACATGGGCTACAGCAAGACCGAGATCGGCAGTGTGGCCAAATTCGCCGGACTTTGGGCCGTGCTAGCCGGTGCCACAATCGGCGGCGCGGCCATGCTCAAACTGACCATCAATAAGGCGCTCTGGATCTTCGGCCTCGTGCAACTCCTCACCATCATTCCCTATATCTGGCTGAGCCAGGCGGGGCACTCGCTGATAGGGCTGTTCGTCGTTGTGAGTGGCGAGTATCTCGCGGTTGGTCTCGGCACGGTCGCCCTCACCGCCTTCATGGCGCGGGAGACCAGCAAGGCCTTCACGGCAACCCAATTCGCGCTGTTCTCGAGCCTCATCGCCGTGCCGCGCACAGTCGCCAACGCCACGACGGGTTTCATCGTGGAAGCGGTCGGCTGGACTCAGTTCTTCTTGATCTGTACCGCCCTCGCCATCCCAGGCATGCTTCTGCTGTTCAAGGTCGCACCTTGGAATGCGGACGACGAGGCTTCCAAGAGCGGCGCAACAGCGCCCACGGGGACGTCCTAGCTGCCCATCGCCTTCCGCGCTTTGACGGCCGCGGCCAACGTGCCCTCGTCGAGATAATCGAGTTCGCCGCCGATGGGCACGCCTTGGGCGAGCCGCGATACGGTGACGTTGCAGCCGGCCAGCTGGTCGGTGAGGTAGTGCGCCGTGGACTGACCTTCCACGGTCGCGTTCAGCGCCAGAAGAACCTCGGTGACCACCGGAGCGCTCGCGCGCTCGATCAGCTTCGGAATATTGAGATCGTCCGGACCGACGCCGTCGAGCGGCGAGAGCGTGCCGCCCAACACGTGGTAGTGCCCGTTGACGACCGCGGCGCGCTCCAGGGCCCAGAGATCGCCGACCTCCTCCACGACGCAGATGAGCGAGCGGTCGCGGGTCTGATCCTTGCAGAGCGTGCATGGACTCTGCGTATCGATATTGCCGCAAGTCTCACAGGTGAGGATCGAGTCGCGCGTCTCTGCGAGCGACGCAGCGAGCGGGTCGAGCAATTGCTCCTTCTTCTTGACGAGGTGCAGTGCCGCGCGCCTGGCCGAACGGGGCCCCAGCCCTGGCAACCGCGCCAGAAGCTGAATCAAACGCTCGATCTCGGGACCTGCCGCAGCGCGCGCCATGAACTTGCGCCTTGCCTAGAACAGCTTGAAGCCGGGCGGGATGGGAAGACCGCCGGTCAGGGCCGCCATCTTCTCCTTCATGGCTTCCTCGACCTTGCCCTTCGCATCGGCGTGCGCCGCGACGATAAGATCTTCGAGGATCTCGCTCTCGTCAGGCTTCAGCATGGAGGCGTCGATGGCGACGCCCGTCATTTCGCCCTTGCCGTTCAAGGTTACGGTGACCATGCCGGCCCCGGCGCGGCCTTCGCAGGTCATGGCTTCCATCTCGGCCTGCATCTCGTGCATGCGGCCTTGGAGCTCTTGCGCCTGCTTCATCATTTGCGTGAAGTTTTTCATTCCGTTCCCATCTTATCGCGTCGTGTCGTAGTCGAGCCGTGGAGTGTCTTGGTTCGGCCCGCGTCAGTTGGTCCCATCGTTCGTGACCACATCCGGTTCCCCGAAGTCGCCCGAGACGTCATCGGCGTCCGGCGCCTCCGGCACGATCGCTCGAACCTCTCTAATCTTGGCGCCGGGAAAGCGGCGAAACACCTCTTGCACGGCCGGATGGCCTTCGAGCGCCTCGACTTCGCGGGCCGCCTCCGCCCGGCGCTGAGCACCAAGAGGCTCGGCGCCTTCCTTGCCTTCAACTCTCACGACGAGCCAGCGATGTCCGGTCCAGGTCTGCAGCTTTCGAGTCAATTCCTGAAGCAGGTCGGAAGCCGCGGTGGGCAAAGGATTGAGCGTGATTGCGCCCGGCTTGAAATGCACGAGGCGCACCTGTTCCAGAAGCGCGTTCTTCAGCTTGAGGTCCCGCTTCTCCTCGACCAGCGCAACAACATCCTCGAAGCTTTGCGGCATGGGACGATCCGGCGCCGGGTCTGCTTCCAGCTCGTCGCGATAGCCTTGCGGCGCGGGATTTTCGGTCTCCTCCATGACGGGCGGGGGCGTGTCCACGCGCGCGGACGCCGGCGCATCGGCGGCGGGTGCCGCCTCGCTACGCGAGCGCGCCGCTTCAGCGTTGCCGCCGGACTTGGCGTAGCGCGCCATGTCGCCGGGCGTCGGCAAGTCCGCCACATACGCCAGCCGCACTAGCACCATGTCGGCGGCGGCAAGCGGCCGGGGGCTGTTGCGCACCTCGTCATGCCCCTTGAGCAGCATCTGCCAGGCCCGCGCCAGAACCGGCATCGAAAGGCTCTTCGCCAGATCTTCGATCCGGCCGCGCTCGGCTTCGCCGGCGGCGGGGTCGATGCTCCCCATTCCGGCAGCCTTGGCGACCGTGACCGCGTGGACCGCATCGGCCAAATCGGTGATCACCTGGCCGGGCTCGGCCCCGTCGCGATCGAGCTGGCTCAGCCCTGACAGCGCCGCGCCCGCGTCGCCCTTCAGTACGGTTTCGAGCAGATCGAAGATGCGCCCCCGATCCGCAAGACCCAAGAGCTCGCGCACGGTCTCTGCCTCGATGCGGCCCGCCCCGAAGGCGATGGCCCGGTCGAGGATCGAGAGCGCATCGCGCACCGATCCCTCGCCCGCCCGCGCGATCAGCGCGAGCGCCGCCGGATTGGGCTCGGAGCCCTCCGCCTTGGCAATGCGCGCGAGATGCGCGGTCAATGTCTCGACGTCGATCCGCCTTAGGTCGAAGCGCTGACAGCGCGACAGCACCGTCACAGGGACCTTGCGCACTTCGGTCGTGGCGAAGATGAATTTCACATGCTCCGGCGGCTCTTCGAGCGTCTTCAAGAGACCATTGAAGGCCTGCTTGGAGAGCATATGGACCTCATCGATGATGTAGACCTTGTAGCGCGCGGAATTCGGCTTGTAGTGCGCGCTGTCGATCAGATCGCGAATGTCGTCGATGCCGGTATGGGAGGCAGCGTCCATCTCGATCACATCGAGATGCCGGCCTTCCAGGATGGCGCGGCAGTGAACGCCCTCCTCCGTGATATCGATCGTCGCGCCCTCGCCGTTCGGCCCCTCATAGTTCAGCGCACGGGCCACGAGGCGCGCGGTGGTCGTCTTCCCGACGCCCCGCACGCCGGTGAGCATATAGGCCTGGGCGATCCGTCCCGACGCGAAGGCATTCCGCAAGGTGCGGACCATCGGCTCCTGGCCGATGAGTTCAGCGAACACTTGCGGCCGGTATTTGCGCGCGAGCGCCGCGTGGCTCATCGCCGCGTTATGGACTGGGTGTTCGGCTTGGTCTTCGGACATCGGGAAGTCTTCGGACATTGTGAAAATGACACTCACGCCATGGCGTCAAACGGAGCCGACCCTGGAACGAAGGGGAGCGGAAACGCAACTCCCGCGGAGTTTACGCGACGCATGGGAAAGGTGGGAGGCTGGACAATCAACCCGCGAAACGCTCGTTAGGGCTGCTTCCTTCCGGACCTGACCCGGTTGGCGAGGCACGCGCCTGCCGCCAACCTCCCTGGCCCACTATATCGGGGAAGCGGGGCCTTGTGGCAACCCGCAGTTCCCGCAATCGATCACATCGGCCGTGGAAGCAATGCTTTTGCCGGTTCGAACCGGCCCCGCAACAGCTCGCGGCCAGAGGTCAAGGAGCGAGAAACTTGAACGGCTCGGCGGGCTCGAAGCTGCCGGAGACCTCGCCCGAAAGGATCGGGTAGCTGGTGAGTTCGAGCTTCTTGGGCTTGGCTCCGTCCGACAAGTCGAGCTTGTCGAGATCGACCCAGAACAGCCCGGGATTGAACACGGAATCGTAGTAATAGCGCTTGATGCCTTGATCGGCGTAGGTCCGCCACTGCGTGGATGCGATATTGGGCCGCGTCGGATCCTTGATGCCGACCGGCACACTGACCGCGCGCATCATTGACGCAACGCTCGCGAGCGCCGTGCGTTTGTCCTCGAATTTGGGCGTTGCGCCCAGGTTGTAGGTCGCGCGCACGAAGCGATCCGCCGCCCGGTTCGTACCCGGCAGGAAGGTGCTGCCGCCGATCCCCTCCCAATAGGTGTCGATCGCCAGTTGCTGATCGTAGGGCGGCGAATTGGTCATCACCTTCGTTTCCGACCCGTGATGGACGACGAGCTTCCCGTCGAGATACTCGAAAATGGCTGAATCGCCGGATGGGTCGGACAAGGCCACATGACCCGTCGCCGCCTTGCCGTTCGGCAACGCCGGCGCCACGACAGTGAACTGCTCGGCCGTCAAAGCGTCCACGGCTTCGGAGACCGTGGCGAAGTTGTCGAGCACATATTGCAGCCACGCGCCGACCGAGATTTTCGGCTTGTCGGTGTCGGCGGGACCGTAGTCGGATTCCGCGAGATACAGGACATTGCCGACCAGACCCGCCTCGTTGATGCCATCGACCGTGGCGACGTCGTAAATCGTGGCGATGACCGAACCGTATTTCGAGGTCCACGTCACCGAGCTTTCGCCGACGCCGCCATCGCGTGCCATACCCTTGGGAAAGGCCCAGAGATTGGTCCTGGTGTCGTCGGCCCAATCCATGCTGCGGCCGACAATATAGTCGTTGCTGCCCGTCTCGTAGAGAACGCGCGTGCAGGCGTCGCTGTTTGTCACCGCGCCAGCGGCGGCCATGCCCGCCAACGCCACACCGAGAATGAGACTCCAAAGTCGGGACTGGGATTCTTTGCGCATCTGACCTCTCCTGAAAATGGCCCAAGGTGGCAGGGCCGAACACGAATCCGGCGAAAGAATCGGTAGCGCCGGTTTATGGCACTACACCGTCTTAGGTGCTCGAGCCGTTCGCCTGAGCCTTCAGCGCGGCGCGGAAGGGGCTCGCAGGATAGGTCCCCAGCACGTTGACCTCGCTCGTGAAGAAGTCGAGCTCCTCCATGGCGAGCTGCACCGGCCGCGCATCGGGGTGGCCTTCGATATCGGCATAGAACATGGTCGCGTTGAACGAGCCTTCGAGCTGATAGGATTCCAGCTTGGTCATGTTCACGCCGTTGGTCGCGAATCCGCCAAGCGCCTTGTAGAGCGCGGCGGGCACGTTCCGCACCCGGAACACGAAGGTCGTCACCACGGGGCCGTCGTCGACATGGGTCGTTGCCGGTTCGGCCGCGAGCACCACGAAGCGCGTCGTGTTGTGCGCCGCGTCCTCGATGTCCTCCTTGGCGATGTCCAAGCCGTAGATCTCCGCGGCAAGCTTCGAGGCGATGGCCGCCTGCGTACGATCCCCCGACTCCTTCACGAATTTCGCCGCGCCTGCCGTATCGGCCTGGATCACCGGCATCAGTTTCAACTCGGAGATCACGGTCCGGCACTGACCGAGGGCCATGATGTGGCTGTTGGCGGCCTTAACCTCGGAGAGACCGACGCCGGGCAACACCAGCAATTGATGGCGTACGCGCTCGAAGTGCTCGCCGACGATGAAGAGCCCCGAATGCGGCAGGAGGTGGTGAATGTCGGCCACACGGCCCGCCACAGAATTCTCGATAGGGATCATGGCGAGCCGCGCCGCGCCGGTCTTCACTGCGGCGAGCGCGTCCTCGAAGGTCGCGCACGGCAGCACCTCCATGTTCGGGTAGGCGTCGCTGGCGGCGAGGTGAGAATTGGCCCCCAGTTCCCCTTGAAAGGCGATCGTGTCGGCACGCTTGTTGGACATCGCTGCGTCGGTTTCGTAAGCGGTTGTTCGGGTTGAACGGGCAGAAATTCTTAAGGCGTTTCAAGAATTTCGCGCGCCCGTGCAAGGTCGGCGGGAGTATCGACACCGAGCGGAACCGTGTCAACGAGGCCGACATGGATGCGCATGCCCGCCTCGAGCGCCCGGAGCTGTTCGAGCTTCTCCCGCATCTCCAAGGGCGACGGCGGAAGGCCGACGAAGCGCTCCAGCGCCTCCCGTCGATAGGCGTAGAGCCCGATATGATGGTAGAGCGGTCCTTCGCCGAAAGGGGCCGTGGCCCGCGTGAAGTAGAGCGCGTTGAGAATCCCGCCGCGCGTGAGCGGAGATCCGACCACCTTCACGACATTGGGGTTCGTGCGCTCCTCCTCGCGCACGATCTCGGCCGCGATCGTCCCGATATCGGCCTCGCTTTCCTCAAGCGCTTCCACGCATTTGCGCACAAGCTGCGGATCGAGCGTGGGCAGATCCCCTTGAAGATTGACAACGACATCGAAGTTCCGCTCCGGATCGGTGGCCTGCAACGCCTCGTGAATTCTGTCGGACCCACTCGCATGATCGGGCTCGGTCAGAACCGCCTCGCCCCCAGAACGCGCCACCGCGTCCTGAACGGCCTGCGAATCAGTCGCGACCAGAACTGGACCGCATCCAGCCTCCATGGCCCGGCGCCAGACATGAACAATCATGGGTTCGCCAGCGATCTCTGCCAAAGGTTTGTCCGGCAGACGGGTGGCCGCGCGGCGCGCGGGAATGACCACTATGGATTTTGTCATGATATTCCGTGCGTTAGGTTTGAGCCCCTGCCGGCAACGGCACCGCTCTTTGAGGGAATTCTCTCAGTTGCAACAACCGGCTGCCCCTTATAGTCTCAGCCCGCGTCGCAAGAGCTACCTTGAAGTAGCCTTTTGCCTGCCGGGGGAAACCGAATATGAAATATTACAACTTTAACAAAGTCGCCATGGCGGTGCTTCTGGCGCTGCTGCTCTTCTTTGGCACGAGAACACTCATCAACATCATGTATGAAGAGCATGAGCCTGCGACTCCGGGCTACGAAGTCGCTGGAGCCGAGGGCGAATCCGCGCACGGCGACAAGAAGAAGGGCACTGACGAGGGCGCAGCGTTCATTGTGGCGCTGAACAAGGCCGACCCGGCCAAAGGCGAGCAAGCCGTCGGGCTCTGCAAGGTTTGCCACAGCTTCGAGAAGGGTGGACCGAACATGATCGGTCCCGACCTCTATGGCGTTGTCGGCCACAAGATCGCGTCTCACGAGGGCTTTACCTACACCCCCGCTCTCAAAGGGCATGACGGCGAGTGGACGTTCGAGACTTTGAATCATTGGCTTACGAACCCGCAGGCCTTCGCCTCTGGGACAAGCATGGCTTTCCCCGGCATTCCGGACCTGCAGAAGCGCGCCGACGTGATCGCCTATCTGAATAAGAACAGCGATAGCCCGCAGCCAATTCCTGAGCCAACAGCCGAGCCTGCTGCCGAGGAAGGTGGAGAGGCCGCGGACACTGGAGCTGCGGCGGGTAGCGGAAAGCCCGAAATCCTTGCGCTTCTCGCCAAAGCCGATCCGGCCAAGGGCGAGCAGGCGGCCGCGCTTTGCAAAGTCTGCCACACGTTCGAGGCGGACGGCGCGAACATGGTTGGACCGAACCTCCACAATGTGGTCGGTGCCGATGTCGGCCATCACAAGGACTTCAGCTACACCCCGGCTCTCAAGGACAAGGGTGGCGCTTGGACCTACGAGCGTTTGGACGAGTGGCTTACGAACCCGCAAGCCTTCGCATCCGGCACCACCATGGCCTTCCCCGGCATTCCGGACGCGAAGAAGCGCGCCGATGTGATCGCCTTCCTTCGGAAGGAGACGGACAATCCGCCTCCGCTGCCGAGCGGCGACGCTGAAGCAGCACCGGCCGAAAAGGCTGCTCCCGCCGAAGGTGAGGCAAAGCCCGCCGAGGAAGGTGGAGGGGCTGCGGACAAGGGAGCTGCGGCGGGTAGCGGAAAGCCCGAAATCCTTGCGCTGCTTGTCGAAGCCGACCCGGCCAAGGGCGAGCAGGCGGCCGCGCTTTGCAAAGTCTGTCACACCTTCGAGGCAGGCGGCGCGAACACGGTTGGACCGAACCTTCACAATGTGGTCGGTGCCGATGTCGGCCATCACAAGGACTTCAGCTACACCCCGGCCCTCAAGGACAAGGGTGGCGCGTGGACCTACGAGCGTTTGGACGAGTGGCTTGCGAACCCGCAAGCCTTCGCATCCGGCACAGCCATGGCGTTCCCCGGCATTCCTGATGCGAAGAAGCGTGCCGACGTGATCGCCTTCCTTCGGAAGGAGACGGATAATCCGCCTCCGCTGCCGGGCGGCGACGCTGAAGCGGCCCCGGCCGAAAAGGCTGCTCCCGCCGAAGGTGAGGCAAAGCCCGCAGAGGACGCCGCCCCAGCCGAGGAGGCTAAGCCTGCGGAAGAGGCCAAGCCCGCAGATGAGGCAGCACCTGCCGAGGAAGCTGCGCCATCCGAAGAACCGGCTGCTGAGGAACCCGCCGCAGACGAAGCACCCGCGTCCGATGCCTCTGGCGCGGCTGCCGAGACGGAGAAGCAAGACGCTGCCGCGGAAAAGATGGGCGAGACAACGGACGAGACGATCGTCGTCTCGCCGGAAGTCTCCGCCGATGCGCCGTCCGAGCCTCACAAGGGTGAGCCACCGTCCGCGAACCAGCCGCAGCCGGTCTATCCGGACGACGGTGCTTCGACGACGACGAGGGACGATACGGACAGCGATGCCGCTCCGGACACGACGGACAACGGCTCGTCGCAGCCCGAGCCGGTTTATCCCGACGGCAAGCCATAGGATCTTTAGGCCTCGCGCAGGTCAATCCAAACTGCATTTGAAACGGGCCTCCCTTGGGAGGCCCTTTTTCTTGATGCGCATTCCGACCGCGCGCAGACATGACCGATAATTCATTTGGCCGCGCGGGGCCTCATGCTAGTTTTTAAGGCCCTCGCGCAGTCCCGAGCTCCCTGCTGGGCTTGCGCCTCACGGTTTCCGGTTACGGTGCGCCACGATATGCGCCGACCGGACAATCCCTTCGACGCAGAACGGTGCTTAGCTCCCCATGATCCTCTCACGCCTAACTCTTACTGCAACCCTGACCGTTCTTTTGTTGGGACCGGCCTCCGCCGAGCAGTCCGCCGTCAGCACGGCCAACACCTCCGGCGCGGTCAAGCACCATGCGTTGTCGCTTATCGGCGAGCCGAAATATCCGGAAGACTTCACGCATTTCGACTTCGTCAATCCCGACGCCCCAAAGGGCGGCGTGGTGCGCATGCCCTCCATCGGCGGATTCGACAGCCTCAACCCTGTTCTCTATCGCGGCGAGCAGGCGCCCGGCATCAGCCTCGTCAACGAAAGCCTGATGGTCGACAGTATCGATGAACCATCGACGTCGTACGGGCTCATCGCGGAGTGGGCGTCCTATCCGGACGATTATTCGTCGGTGACGTTCAAGCTCCGCGACAATGCGCGCTGGCATGACGGCAAGCCGATCACGCCCGAAGACGTGATTTACAGTCTCAAAGTGAATAAGGAGGCCAATCCGCGCATGGGCCTCTACTACAAGAACGTCACGCATGCCGAGAAGACCGGCGACAACGAGGTCACCTTCTACTTCGACAGCAAGGGAAACCGCGAGCTGCCGATGATCATGGGGCAACTCACGATCCTGCCGAAGCATTTCTGGACGGGCACGGACGCGAAGGGAGAACGGCGCGACCCCATGAAGACTACGATGGAGCCGCCGCTCGGCTCCGGGCCCTATCGGGTCAAATCGGTGAGCCCCGGCCGTTCGATCACATTCGAGCGCGTGAAGGACTATTGGGGCAAGGACTTGCCTGTAAACAAAGGGATGTGGAACTTCGACGAACTCCGCTTCGACTCCTATCGCGACATGACGGTCGCCTTCGAAAGCTTCAAAGCGGGCAATCTCGATTTCTGGAACGAGACGAGCTCGAAGAATTGGGCCATGGCCTACGACTTTCCAGCCATCAAGAACGGCAACATCGAGCGGCAAGAAGTCCGGCTAGAACGCGGCATGCCGATGCAGGCTTTCGTGCCAAATCTCCGCCGCCCGAAATTCCAAGACCGGCGTGTGCGTCAAGCGCTCAATCTGGCATTCGACTTCGAGTGGGCGAACAAGAACCTGTTCTACGGTCAATACGAGCGGGTCGACAGCTACTTCCAGAACTCGGAGCTTGCAGCGCCAAAGGCTCTGCCCAAAGGACGCGAACTCGAGATCCTGGAGACTGTGCGCGGCGAGGTTCCGGACGAAGTGTTCACAAAGGTCCACCAAAATCCGACCAACAACGATCAGACCGAGATGCGCAACAATCTGCGCCAGGCCATGACGCTGTTGCGCGAGGCGGGCTGGCAAGTGAAGGACGGCAAGCTCACGAACGTGAAGACCGGCGAGACCATGACCATCGAGTTTCTGATCGTATCGCCGCTTTTCGAGCGCATCGTCCAGCCCTATCTGCGCAATCTCAACCGGCTTGGCATCAACGGCAATATCCGCCTGGTCGATTCGGCGCAGTACACGCGCAGGCTGAACAATTTCGATTACGACGTGGTCGTCGGCAACTTCGCCCAGTCGGAATCGCCCGGCAACGAACAGCGCGATTATTGGGGCAGCGAGGCTGCGGACCGCGAGGGCAGCATGAACCTCATTGGCATCAAGGATAAGGCGATCGACAAGCTGATCGACCATGTCATCTACGCCAAGGACCGCGAGGAGCTTGTTGCCGCGACGCACGCTCTCGACCGCGTCCTTCTGTGGCATGACTACGTCGTGCCGCAATGGTTCTCGCCCAATCAGCGCATCGCCTATCGGAGCCATTACGGCCGTCCCGACAGATTGCCGGGGCTGACACCAGGCTTCCTGCAGGTTTGGTGGGACAGCAATGCCAACGCCTCAACCGAACCGCGAGCCTCGAATTGATCCCAACAGAGCGGACGTTTGCTCGATGACACTAACACGCGCCACGGCCGCTCTTGCCGTTATCGTTCTGTGTACGCTCGCTCACCCTGCCTCCCTCGCGGCCGCCGAGCGGAGCTATGGCCTCTCCGCATTCGGAGATCTTGCGCTGCCCGAGGACTTCCAGTCCTTCGCCTACGCGAATCCGGACGCGCCCAAAGGCGGCTCGCTATCGCTGATCGGTTGGGGTGGCGTAACGACCTTCAACAGCCTGAACAACTACATCCTCAAGGGCGACGCCGCCCAAGGGTTGGAGCTGTTGTTCGACACCTTGATGACGCCCGCGGCGGACGAGCCGGACGCCGTCTATGGCTTGATCGCCGAGAGCGCGGAGGTTGCCGGCGACGGCAAGTCCGTGACGTTCTATTTGCGGCCTGAGGCGAAATTCTCCGACGGCACTCAAATCGCCGCCGACGACGTCGTGTTCTCCTTCGATATCCTGAAGGAGAAGGGGCATCCGTTGTTCCATCAGATGCTACGCGATGTGGAGAAGGCCGAAGCGGTTGATCCGCGAACGGTGCGCTACACATTTAAAGGCGACCTCGTACGGGACCTGCCTTTGACCGTGGCAGGCCTGCCCGTTTTCTCCAAGGCGTATTATTCGAAAAAGGCGTTCGACGAGACGACTCTGGAACCGCCGCTCGGCTCCGGGCCGTACCTCGTCGACAAGTTCCAGCAAGGCCGCAACATCGTCTATCGGCGCAACCCGGACTATTGGGCCAAGGACCTGCCGGTCAACAAGGGCCGCTGGAACTTCGACGCGATCCGCTACGAATATTTCCGCGACCGCACGGCCGGTATGGAAGCCTTCAAGGCAGGGACGTACGATCTGCGGGAAGAATTTACTTCCAAGGTTTGGGCGACCGAATACGACTTTCCCGCCGTGCGCGACGGGCGCGTGAAGAAGGAGACGCTTCCCGACGAGACGCCTTCGGGAACGCAAGGGTTCTTCATCAATACGCGGCGCGAGAAGTTCCAGGACCCGCGCGTGCGCGAGGCACTGTCCTTGGCCTTCGATTTCGAATGGACCAACCGCAACATGTTCTACAGCCTCTACGACCGCACGCAGAGCTATTTCGAGAATTCGCCGATGAAAGCGGAAGGCGAACCGACAGAGGCCGAGCGCGCCTTGATCGAAAGCCTCGGCGTGCCCGTGCCGGAGGGTGCGCTCGGCCCCGCCGTACTGCCGCCCGTCAGCGACGGATCTGGCCGCGACCGCGCCTCGCTGCAGAAGGCGAGCAAGCTCCTCGATGAAGCCGGCTGGCGCGTGAAGGATCGCAAACGTGTCAACGGCAACGGCGAACAGCTCTCGGTCGAGTTTCTGACCTTCGAGCCCACGTTCGAGCGCATTATCGCACCCTATGTGAAGAACCTATCGCTTCTCGGGATCGACGCCCGGATTCGCCGCGTCGACCCCGCGCAATATCAACAGCGCCTCAAGGATTTCGATTTCGATATCACGACGCAGCGTTACGGCATGCGTCTGACGCCGGGCGTCGAGCTGCGCAGCTATTTCGGCTCCGAGTCCGCCAGCGTGCCGGGCTCTCTCAATCTCGCGGGGATCAACGATCCGGCCGTCGATGCACTGATCGAGAAGATTGTCGCCGCGAAAAGCCGCGAGGAGATGTACACGGCCGCACGGGCGTTGGACCGGGTTCTCCGGGCCTCCTACTATTGGGTGCCGCACTGGTACAAGGCCTCGTACACGATCGCGTATTGGGATAAGTTCGCCCGGCCGGAGACCAAGCCGAAATACGATCGCGGGATTCTCGATACCTGGTGGTCCAAGGCCGCTCAGAACTAGGGCAAACGTTCGAAGCGCTCGATCTTCCGGAACACGGGCGCCGGGTTCACGCCGAACGTGTCCCGGAACGCGTGGCTGTAATGAGTCGCGTCGGCGAAGCCACTCTCCAGCGCCGCGTTGGTCATGCTGTCGGACGCATGGAGGCGCTCGGTGGAAAGCCAAAGCCGCTTCCACATGCGGTAGCGCCTGTAGGGCACACCAATCTGTTCACTGAACAGATGCAACACGCGCGACGGCGAGAGCCCCAACGCGTCCGCGAGCTCAATTTGCGAGTGATTGCGGTCCGGCTCGTT
Organism: Hyphomicrobiaceae bacterium; assembly: GCA_020637815.1. Lineage (GTDB taxonomy): Bacteria > Pseudomonadota > Alphaproteobacteria > Rhizobiales > Methyloligellaceae > Methyloceanibacter. The sequence goes on from JACKJS010000001.1 coordinate 1,564,378, forward strand.
GCGGATGAGGTCCAGCACTTTCAGGACGCGCGCGTCGATCGTACTGCCAGGCTCGGCCGGAAACATGCGGTCGAGCAGCGCCTCGACCTCGGGCTGGCGGGGGTCGTCCTCGAAGACCTGCTGAAACAGGGCGATGATGTCCGGATCGCGAAAGCTGCTCACCGTCCCTTTCCTGTAGGGGTAGCGTCTGCGGAACGCCGGCGCCGATACACTCTCCACATCGACGAAGAGCTTGCCGTGCACGCCGCCATCGATATTGAGCGCGTGACGCAGGCCCGGGGGCACTAGCACGGCGCGGTAACTGCGCCATACGCCATCGGCGAGCATCATCCGAAAAGGCTTGTAGATCCCCACATGCAGGACAGGGGCGCCATAAACATGGTCCTCCAAGTGCTGCAGGGGTCCGCAATAGACCGCGCGGCCTTTGCCGATATAGAGCTGCGAATGAAACGGATGAAGCATATCCATAGCAGGTTCCTGCAAGTCGCACGCATGGTCCCGCGTCTATGGTCGGGGCGCAACCACAAAGGCTCGTGCTGCCGCCATCCGGCGTTGCCACGAAAAGAGGTTCAGGGAGGACTTTATGCAAGACTCGCTTCAACTCGACGGCGCTGCGTTCGAAGCGCAGTTCAAGGCGCTTCTGGCGCAGGCACCCGCCGGCACGATCAAAGATTTTCACTTCATCCAAGTCCCGTCGAACCAGCCGCCCTGGCTCGACACCGGCATCGACTTCGCCGCCGGCGATCGGGTCTCGACCTTCGCCTTCGGAACCACCGCGCTCAAGGACACCACGATCGCCTTTCCCGCCGCCCTGCAGGTTTGGAGCCGAATCGGCGACGACGGCAAGATCTTCCGCGGCGCGCGCGCCTCCAACAGCTATCGCGTGGAGAAGGGCGGCCGTCTTTACGCCGGCACGAGTTTCCCTGGAGAATTCGCGAGCCCCACCGGCGCGCTGGCCGTTCCGCCGGAGACCTATCGGATGGCCGAAGGCGTCTTGAACTTCCTGGTCGTGCGCTGGCAGACCGAACCGCTCGAGGGGCTGAAGCGGCTGGCACAGTCCGGCGACGTGAAAGGGATGGTCGCGGAGGAAATCGACCGCTTCGCCAATCAAGTGCCGGTCCCCAAGGGGTGGGAGTATTTGTGGTTTATCGGTCCGTCCGAGATCTACAAGGAGTGCAGCGAGCACGGCCACGCCAACGCGATCTGCTGCCACAGCGCCAACACCGGCGCGCTTCTGACCAAGGACTGCGTCGTGCCGTTGAAGCCGGGCACCAAACTGTCCTGGTCCTGGCGCATGGAGCAGCTCCCCTCGCAACTGGCCGAGGACACGTTCTCCACCCACGATTATCTGAGCGTCGCGGTGGAGTTCGATAACGGCCAGGACATCACCTATTTCTGGAGCTGCGAATTGCCGCTCGAGACAACCTTCCGGTGCCCGATCCCGACCTGGACCCACCGCGAAACCCACGTGGTGGTGCGGAGCGGCCTCGAGGATCTCGGTAAATGGCTGTCGGAGGAACGGGACCTGTTCGCCGACTATGCCGAACGGATCGGCGGCCCGATGCCCGGGAAAATCGTCAAGGTCTGGCTGATCGCCGTCTGCATCTTCCAGCAGGCGGAAGGCAAGTGCCAGTTTGCCGATATCGCGGTTCACGGCGAAAACGGCGCCATCCCCATCCTGTAGCACGGGACGGCCAAGCCGGGCGGAACCCAAGGCCAGTAGCTTTTTCCCGTTCTAGGCGGCAGGGTGTCGGGCCGCGCCTTACCAACTTGCAATGAAACAGGCCGCTCAGTCGGGTTCCACTTGGACCCAGAATCCAGTAAGCACAAAGGCTGCGGGTGCGGCGTCCGGCCCTCCAAGGCGGAGCGCCGCCCAACCCGTTTGCCACTGGATGCGCAGCGACAGGAAGCCCCAAACAATTGGCCGCCTATATCCTTCGCCGACTCTTGCTGATCGTTCCGACGATGCTCGGCATCATGCTGGTGACCTTCGTCATCGTGCAGTTTGCGCCGGGCGGCCCCGTGGAGCGGCTGATCGCCCAACTGACCGGCACTGACGCGGGCGCAACGGCAAAATTCAGCGGCGGCGGCAGCGACTTCTCGGGCAGCAGCGAGCAAGGTATGCCCGGAGGCGACGTGAGCGGCGGCTCGTCGAAATATCGCGGTGCGCAAGGTCTCGACCCAGAATTCATCGCGAGCCTCGAGAAGCAGTTCGGTTTCGACAAGCCGGCCTATGAACGCTTCGGCCAGATGATCTGGAACTATCTGCGCTTCGACTTCGGCGAGAGCTATTTCCGTGACACGAGCGTTTTGACGCTCATCGCGGAGCGGATGCCGGTCTCCATCTCGCTCGGGCTTTGGATGACGCTGATCTCCTACGCGATCTCCATTCCGCTCGGTATCCGCAAGGCTGTCAGCGACGGCGCCCGCTTCGACGTCTGGACTTCCAGCGTGATCGTGATTGGCTATGCAATTCCCGGCTTTCTCGTGGCCGTGTTTCTGATCGTGCTGTTCGCCGGCGGCTCGTTCCTGCAGATCTTCCCGTTGCGGGGGCTCGTATCCGAAAACTTCTGGTCCCTGCCGTGGTACCAGAAGGTCCTCGATTATTTCTGGCATCTGGTGCTGCCGCTGACCGCAATGGCACTGTCGGCCTTCGCCACCACGACCTTCCTCACCAAGAATTCGTTCCTAGAGGAGATCCGCAAGCAATATGTGATCACCGCGCGTGCGAAGGGTCTGACCGAACGGCAGGTTCTCTACGGCCACGTGTTCCGTAACGCCATGCTGATCGTCATCGCTGGATTTCCCGGCGCCTTCATCGGCGCGTTCTTCGCAGGGTCCCTCCTGATCGAGACCATCTTCACCTTGGACGGCCTCGGGCTGCTCGGCTTCGAGTCGATCGTCAACCGCGACTATCCGGTCGTCTTCGCAACGGTCTACATCTTCTCGTTGCTTGGACTTTTGATCAATCTCCTGTCCGACCTCACCTATACCTGGGTCGATCCCCGCATCGACTTCGAGACACGGGAGGTCTGATGGACGCGCCGACGGATGTCAGCGTTACCGAAGTGGCCGTGTCGGAGGGAATTCCTCAGCCGCGCGCTTGGGTGTCCGCGCTCAACAAGCGGCGCTGGCAGACCTTCAAGGCCAATAGGCGCGGCTATTGGTCCTTATGGATCTTTCTGTTCCTGTTCATCATCAGCCTGTTCGCCGAGTTCATCGCGAACGACAAGCCGATCCTGATCGAATATGAGGGCCGGTATTATTGGCCGATCTTCCAAGCCTACCCGGAGACGGATTTCGGCGGCATCTTCGAGACGGAAGCGGACTATCGCGATCCGGTCGTCCAAGACCTCATCACGGAGAAGGGCGGCTGGATGATTTGGCCGCCGATCCGCTTCTCTTACAACACGCAGAACAAGAACCCGCCCATGGCCTTCCCGGTGAAGCCAACCTGGCTCCTCACCGACAAGGATTGCGCGCTCGCGGTCGAGAAAGGCTTCCACCCGTGCAATGCCGACCTCGAGTGGAATTGGCTCGGCACCGACGACCAGGGGCGCGACGTCGTGGCCCGCATCATTTACGGCTTTCGTATTTCGGTTCTGTTCGGGCTCGTGCTGACGATTTTCTCCTCGGTCATCGGCGTGGCGGCGGGCGCCGTCCAAGGCTATTTCGGCGGCTGGACGGACCTTCTGTTCCAGCGCTTCATCGAGATCTGGACCAGCGTGCCGCAGCTCTATCTGCTGATTATCGTGGCGGCGGTGATCGAGCCGAACTTCTGGATCCTGTTGGGAATCTTGCTTGCTTTCTCCTGGGTGGCTCTCGTGGGTGTCGTGCGCGCCGAATTCCTGCGCGCCCGGAACTTCGAATACGTCACGGCCGCGCGAGCCCTCGGTCTGCCTAGCCTCAAGATCATCTTTAGGCATCTCCTGCCCAACGCGATGGTCGCGACGCTCACGTTCATGCCATTCATCCTGAACGGCTCCATCACGACGCTGACGTCTTTGGACTTTCTCGGATTCGGCTTGCCGCCCGGATCGCCCTCGCTCGGCGAGCTGCTTGCGCAAGGCAAGGACAACCTACAAGCGCCGTGGCTCGGCCTGACGGCGTTCTTCGTGATTGCCATAATGCTCAGCCTCCTGATTTTCGTCGGCGAGGCCGTGCGCGACGCACTCGATCCGCGCAAAACACTGAACTGACGGGGCACGCATGCACGGTTCTCACGATCACGGCCATGTTGCAGTCGATGCGAAGAACGAGACCCGCATGGGGATCGCCGCGCTTATCACTGGCGCGTTCATGCTCATCGAGCTCGCTGGCGGCATCGTCGCGAATTCCCTCGCGCTCATCGCCGACGCGGGTCACATGCTCACGGACTTCGCCTCGTTGACGCTAGCGTGGTTCGCGTTCCGCTTGGCACGGCGCCCGGCAGACTGGAAGCGCACTTACGGCTTCGACCGATTCCAGGTTCTCGTCGCCTTCACCAATGGACTCGCCTTGTTCGTAATCGCTGCTTGGATCGTCTACGAAGCGATCGACCGGCTGATCGCGGGCGAAGCACATGTCGCCGGCGGCATCATGGTCGTGATCGGCGTCGCGGGACTCCTCGTCAACATCGTGTCCTTCCTACTTTTGCGCGGGGCGGACCGGGAGAACCTCAACATTCGCGGCGCGGCGCTCCATGTGCTCGGAGATTTGCTCGGATCGGTAGCGGCGCTTGCTGCCGGCGCGGTGATCGTGCTCACCGGTTGGACGCCCATCGACCCGATTTTGTCGATGGTCGTGGCATTGATCATCTTGCGCAGCGGCTGGTTCGTCGTGTCGGAGTCGGCCCATATTCTTCTAGAGGGCGCGCCGCAGGAACTCGACACGCGCGAGATCGCGCCGGACATTGTCGGCAACGTGCCCGGCGTGGACGAGGTCCATCACGTCCATGTCTGGTCCATCACCCAGTCCCGGCGCATGGCGACGCTTCATGCGGTAATCGGCGATGAGAACGAGATCGATACGGTCGTCCAAGGCGTCAAGGCTCGCTTGAAGGAAAAGTTCAACTTGGATCACGCGACGGTCGAAATCGAGCGGTGCCGTTGCGCCGACGAGGCCGACGAACACAATCGGGCGAGCGCATGAGCGATACGAAAACCCTGCTTTCCGTCGAGGACCTCTGCGTGGATTTTCGCGCTGGCGAGAAGGTCACACACGCGGTCGAGAACGTGTCCTTCGAGATCGAGCGCGGCGAGACGCTGGCGCTCGTGGGCGAGTCGGGCTCCGGCAAGACCGTGTCGGCATTGTCGATCCTACAGCTCCTGCCCTACCCGGCTGCATCGCACCCCTCCGGCGCGATCTACTTTAAGGGCGAGAACCTTCTGGCACTGCCGCCCGACGGGCTGCGCCATGTACGCGGCAATCAGATCTCCATGATCTTTCAAGAACCCATGACCTCGCTCAATCCGCTCCACACGATCGAGCGCCAGATCGCCGAGGTCTTGCGCATCCATATGGGCATGTCCGGACAGGCTGCGCGCGGGCGCGTCCTCGATCTGTTGACCAAGGTCGGTATTCAGGACCCGGAGCAGCGGCTCGGCTCGTACCCGCACCAATTGTCCGGCGGCCAGCGCCAGCGCGTCATGATCGCCATGGCGCTCGCGAACGAACCTGATCTGTTGATCGCGGACGAACCGACGACAGCGCTCGACGTGACGATCCAAGCACAGATTCTCGAACTGCTCTTGCAGCTCAAAGCCGAATTCAACATGGCCATGCTGCTCATCACACACGATCTCGGCATCGTGCGCAAAATGGCCGACCGAGTCTGCGTCATGCATCACGGGCACATCGTCGAGCGCGGTAAGACGAAGGATATCTTCGAGCATCCGAAGGACGCCTACACCCAACATCTCATCGCCTCCGAACCAAAGGGTTCGCCGCCGCCGGTCGACCCGCAAGCCAAGACGATCCTCAAGACGGACGATCTACGCGTGTGGTTCCCCATCAAGCGCGGGTTCCTGCGCAAGACGGTCGGGCATATCAAGGCGGTCGACGGGATCGACGTGGACGTTAAGGAAGGCCAGACGCTCGGCGTCGTCGGCGAGTCCGGCTCCGGCAAGACGACGCTCGGCCAAGCGATCTTGCGTCTCATCTCGAGCGAAGGCCCCATCGTCTATCTCGGCCAGCGCATCGACGGCTTCGACTCGCGGCAGATGCGTCCCTTGCGCAAAGAGCTCCAGATCGTGTTTCAGGATCCGTATGGCTCCCTCAGCCCGCGCATGTCGATCGGACAGATCATCGAGGAAGGCCTGCTCATCCAGAATCCGGGAATTTCCCGGGAGGACCGAGCCGCGCGCGTCGCCCGCGCGCTGAAAGAAGTCGGGCTCGATGCCAATGTCCGGGACCGCTACCCGCACGAGTTCTCGGGCGGGCAGCGTCAGCGCATCGCCATTGCCCGCGCGCTGGTTCTGGAGCCCAAATTTCTCATTCTCGACGAGCCGACGTCGGCGCTCGACGTCTCCGTTCAAGCACAGATCGTGGACCTGCTGCGCGACCTGCAGAAGCGGCACAAGCTGGCCTATCTCTTCATCAGCCACGATTTGAAGGTCGTGCGCGCGCTCGCCAACTCGATCCTCGTGCTCCGGCATGGGAAGGTGGTGGAGCAAGGCCCCTCGCAAGAGGTCTTCGCCAATCCAAAAACGGACTACACCAAGGCCTTGCTGGCGGCAGCGTTCGAGCTGGAGACGACGCCCGCGGACGCGGTCGCGACGTAAGGCCCCGACTTAAGGGTGCTCGGGAAGGCGCCGGACGCCGGTGATTTCGAAGCCCGCGTCCTTGATGCGCCGCCGTGCGTCCTCGAAGGGTTCGTGCTCGACCGCCATGTGATAGGCGTTCGCGTGCAGGACCATGTCCGGGCTCGTCATGATGCCTACATGGCCCTCCCAGAAGATGAGATCGCCGCGCCGGAGTTCCGCGCCGCGCTGCCAATCGACTGAAGCCCCCGCCTCGGCCTCTTGCATGTCCGCGTCGCGCGGAAGCGCATGACCGGCCGTGGCGGCGGAGAGCTGCACCAGGCCCGAACAGTCGAGCCCGACGCTGGTGCGGCCGCCCCACAGATAGGGCGCACCGAGAAACCCCTCGGCGACCGCGACGAAGTCCGGCACGCGATGATCGACGGGCACGATGTGGCTGGCATAGACATAACCGCCGGTATCGAGCCGGGCGTAGCGCCCCCCATCCTCCGCCAGACGGACGAGCGCATTGAGACTGAGCAACGCCAAAGGCGGCGCCTTGGCATCCGGTTCCGGAAAGACATAGGTACGGAGCGTCGCGATCCGATGAGTCGCGGGCGCGCGCGGTGGAACCAGCTCCGCATTCGGCACGTAGCCCACATAGCCGTCGTGGTCCAGCTGGACCCAGGCCCACCCCTCGCTCTCATCGTAGACGGTCAGGGTCTCGCCGTGCAGCACCTCGGTATCGAGGGGCGCATCGAAGCGAGGTGCGCGTCGAAGCGGCAACGCAGACTCGGCCACTTGACGGCGTTCTCCGGACACGTAACGCCTTGCCTCGACCAACCCACGCAAATTTTCGGCGGCAAGGTCTTCGCGAAAGGCATGCCGGCGTGGATCGAGATTCGTCACGCGTTCAGATCTCCGGAAAAGTATTCGAACAGCGCGCGGGCCCCTTGGGGCTCGCCGCCGCGCGGCTTACCCGGTTGCTCGCGTGGTACCCAACCGTAGATATCGAGATGGGCATAGCGGGCGGCATTCTTCACGAAGCGTTTGAGGAACAGCGCCGCCGTCACGGAACCCGCGAAGGGGCCATCGGAGATGTGATTGACGTCGGCGATACTGCTCTTGAGCAGCTTGTCGTATGGCGCCCAGAAGGGCATACGCCAGACCGGATCGCCGACCGCGTGGGCGGCCCTGAGCATGGCATCCGCGAAATCGTCGTCGGTGGCGTAAAAGGGCGGCAGGTCCGGCCCCAGAGCCACCCGTGCCGCCCCGGTCAAGGTGGCAAAGGTGACGAGATAGTCCGGCGACTCCTCGTCGGCGAGGCTCAGCGCGTCGGCGAGGACGAGACGCCCTTCCGCGTCGGTATTCCCGATCTCGACAGTCATGCCGTTGCGGCTCGACAGCACGTCTCCGGGGCGGAAGGCGTTGCCGGCGACCGAGTTGTCGGCCGCCGGAATGATCACGCGGAGTCGCACGGGCAGCTTTGCGCGCATCGTCATGACCGCGAAGGCGAGCGCGGCGGCCGCGCCGCCCATGTCCTTCTTCATGAGGCTCATGGCGTTGCCGGGCTTGAGGTTCAGCCCCCCCGTATCGAAGCAGATGCCCTTGCCGACGATCGTGACCTTGGGGGCGCTCTCAGCACCCCAATGCATGTCGATCAGGCGCGGCGCCCTATCGCTCGCCCGTCCCACCGCATGGATCATCGGGAAATTGTCGGATAGGAGGCTGGAGCCTTCCGTCACCTTGACGGTGGCGCCGAATGTGTTGGCGGCATCGCGCACCACGGATTCGAGCTCCGCCGGGCCCAGATCGTTCGCGGGCGTGTTGATGAGGTTGCGCCCGAGATAGACGCCTTCGGCTATGGCAAGAATGCGGTCCCGGTCCGCGCCCTCGGGCAGAACGATGCGCTTTGCCTCTTCGGTCGCGGAGGATTTGTAGCGGTTGAAGCGGTAACACCCCTTCAGAAAGCTGAGCGCCGCCAGTTCCGGGTCCGGCAAGACCCCGGAGAACTTGTAGTCGCCGGCCGGGATCGCCCCAGGCAGAGCGCCGGTCAGCATCGGGGTTTGCTGTCCCCAATCCCCGCCGCCAGTGCCAAAGAGGACCTTGGCGATCTCGCCTGCCTCGTCCGGCACGAGAAGGACCGCTCCCGCCGTCGGCTTCCAGCCTCGCGCCTCCACCCATCGGCGCTCGCGCCCGGGCAAGACCGCCAAATCCTCGTCCGATCCCACAAACTGGATCGGCGTGGCCTCGGCGCCCGGCGCCAAAAGCAAGTCTTCGAGTTGGTGGCGCGTCGTATCGAGCGGCATCGCGTGTGGTGACATGAAAAATTCCGGCTGAGTCTTGAAGGGGTCGCGCATTAATGGCAGGGGAGCGGGAGCATGACAACGATGGAAGGTGGAACGATGACGGATACGGGGTACACGCTGGTCATTGGCGACAAGAACTACTCGTCATGGAGCCTGCGGCCCTGGCTGTCACTTAAGGCCTCCGGCATTCCGTTCCGCGAAGAGCGGATCCGCCTCCGCCAGCCCGAGAGCAAGGCCGAAATCTTCAAGCGCTCGCCGTCGGGCAAGGTCCCAGCCCTCAAGACCGACCTCGGTGTGATCTACGACAGCCTTGCCATCGTCGAGTATCTCGCCGAACAGTATCCCGACGCCATGCTCTGGCCGGCCGACCCGGCGGCCCGCGCCGCCGCGCGCTGCGCCTCCGCCGAAATGCACTCCGGCTTTCAGGCCCTGCGCACCGATATGCCCATGGATCTCGTTTCGAGCTTTGCCATGCCCGAGCTCAGCGAGACGTTGGCCAACAATATCGGGCGCGTGATCGAGGTCTGGAAGGAGACGCGAACGCGCTTCGGCCAGAACGGCCCGTTCCTGTTCGGCGCCTTCGGCAACGCCGACGCCATGTACGCGCCAGTGGCCACGCGGTTCCGTACCTACAATGTGCCGCTGTCCGAGTTCGGAGACGACGGGACCGCGGCCGCCTATGTCGATGCAATCTACGCCATGCCAGCGATGGCCGAATGGCTGGCGGGCGCGGACGCCGAGATGCGTGAACGCGGCCTGATTTAGGCCTTCTCTCCCAGAGCAAATCCTTTTCGATGCGGTTTCATCGCCGAACGGCGAACGGCTTCGGCCGTCCACGGTCCCGATCGTGAGCGCGGACTCTTATGGTTAAGACTTTATATACGCCTGTCCCACATCATGACACCCAACGAAACCCGCCAACGATACCGGGCGCCTCACCACTCGCCCGCGAGGGACTGCATCTACAATGGCACGCCACCCATCTCCGCGACGCTCGATGGCGATATCGCTTCTAGCGACGGCCGCCGCGGCATCGCTTCTCGGGGGCTGTGGCCATTCTGGCGGGGGGCTGGCAAATACGGGACTCGGCATCTTCAACCGCAAACCCCCGGAAGTTCAAATGAGCGCGGCCGAGGCCTTCGAGGCCACTACGAAATGGGGCGCCGCCTACAACAAGGATCCGAAGAACGCCCGCAACGCCCTCGGCTACGCCGCCTCGCTTCGCGCCCTTGGCAACAACCAGCGGGCAGCCGAGGTCCTCCAGACCGCGTATCTCGCCAATCCAAACGACGGTCAACTGGCTGCGGAACTCGGCCGGGCCGCGCTCGAAACCGGTCAAGTCGGGCTCGCCGGCAAGGCGCTCAAAACCGCCGAAGACAAGGGCATTGAAGACTGGAAGACGCTGTCGGCTCAAGGCACGCTCGCGGCCAAGGCGGGCGACCACGCCAAGGCCCAAAAATATTTCCAGGCAGCGCTGAAGAAGAAGCCGGACTCCTCGTCCGTCATCAACAATCTCGCACTGTCCTATGCGCTCGATGGCAAAGCCAAACAGGCTGAAAAGCTGCTGCGCACCGCCGCCGACAACGGACATGACGACAAGCGCCTGCGCCAGAACCTCGCGCTCGTGCTTGGCGTGCAGGGCAAGTACGACGAAGCCCGCGAGGTGGCCGCGGTCGATGTAGGCGAGAGTCAGGCGAAGAAGAGCATGGCGTACCTGAAGAACATGCTGTCGAATTCAACCGCCGTTGCCTCCGCCGAGCCGCAAACGCCATCGCGCGATGACGGCGACTGGTCGCCATTCGGACCGAGCGTCGCCAGCGCGCCGGCGGCGCCCGTCGTCACCGCCGCCGCGAAACCACAAACACGGCAGGTTCCGATCGTTCGAATGGTGAGGCCCGTCGACGAAATCGTCTCCGAACCGCCGAAGGTGGCACAGGCCACGCCCGTTACGCCCGGAATGTCGACGTTCGCCAAGAGCTCACCGGCGACCGCGCGCTAATTTGGGAGGCATTCGCCTTCTTGGCACTTTGAGGGAACGAGGGAGGCGTCCATTTCGGGGCGCCTTTCTTGTCGCTTGTCGGGTTTGGTAAGTTCGCGCGATTGTTGACCGCGCCCACCGGCAAGCAGGCTGGGATACATGATCGCCGCTTGTGTGATCAGCCGCCGAAGTTCTGCATCACCTGGATACCGGCCGGTCCGAGAATGACGACGAACAAGACCGGCAGAAAGAACAAAATCATCGGTACGGTGAGCTTCGGGGGCAACGCCGCCGCCTTCTTCTCGGCTTCGGACATGCGCATGTCCCGGCTTTCCCGCGCGAGAACGCGCAACGCCTCGCTGATCGCCGTACCGTACCGTTCCGCTTGGATCAGGCTCGTGCCGACGGCTCTCACGGACGGCAGTCCCGTCCGCTTTCCCAAGTTCTCGTAGGCCTGCCGGCGCTCCGGTAGATAGGACAACTCGGCCGTGGTCAGGCTGAACTCCTCCGCCAATTCGAGCGACCGGGGACCGATCTCGCCCGCTACTTTGTTCATCGCTGCTTCGACGGACATACCGGCTTGCACGCAGATCAGAAGAAGGTCTAGCGAGTCCGGGAAAACGCGCGTGATCGATTTCTGTCGGCGTTGGATCAGGTTCGAAATGAAGATGTCCGGAAAGTAGAAACCGAGATAGGCCCCACCAATCGAAAGTCCAACCTTGGCAATGGGCGGCAAATGGAAGCCGTTCACAAAGAACAGATAGACAAAGACCACGGCGAACCCCACCAAGGGCAGCGCGGCGCGGAAAAACAGAAATGCAACGATTGGCGCCTGCCCCCGGAAACCGGCCATCTTCAACCGGTCGCGCATCGCGTCCGTTTCGAGAGCCTTGCTGAGATTCAAGTTCTCAACGACTTGCTTCATGAAGCTCTTCGGCTCTTTGCGCAGTCGCGCCTGGCGCTGCTGGTCCGCGAGCGCAGCGGCGCGCTCGGCACGCAACCTGTCTCGCTCGCTAGCCACGTATTTCATGCGGGCGCCGAACCGATCCGCGGCAAAGAACGGCATGATCAGCGAAGCGACGGTGGCGAACGCCGCCACGGCCGTGAGAATCACGACCATGATTTGGGGATCGGTCAGAGTGTCAATGATTGCCGACATCGCTCTTCCAGCCGCTAGATGTTGAAATTGATCATCTTGCGCATGACCAAAATGCCGATCAGCATCCATGTGCCTCCGGCAACCAACATGAACTGCCCAATCTTTTCTTCCCATAGAAGAGAGATGTAGTCGGGCGAGATGAAATAGACCGCAGTGCCCACAAGCGGCGGCAACGCGCCGATGATCATCGCCGATGCCTTGGCCTCGGCACTTAGAGCCTTAACTTTCGCCTGCATGCGATACCGGTCGCGCAAGACACCGGAAAGGTTCGACAGGGCTTCAGCCAGATTGCCGCCGGTCTGGGCCTGAATCGCGATGACGATGGAGAAGAAGCTCACTTCCTGCAAAGGCACCCGCTCGTATAGGCGCATGAAGGCTTTGGATAGCGGAATGCCGATCCTCTGCTGTTCGACCAGCTCGACGAACTCGCTCCTGACGGGCTCCGGCGCCTCCGTGGCGATGATCTCCATACAATCCGCCAGTGGTAAACCAGACCGAATACCCCGGACGATAATGTCGATGGCGTTTGCGAATTCGGTCACGAACTTTGCCTGCCGTGACCGAATGCGGCGTCCCAGCAGCCAACGCGGCAAGCCCACGCCGCAGACGATCATGCCGAGCAGCGAAATGAAGGGGGAAAAGCCAGATACCAGAAAGAGCAACCCGCCGGTAAGCCCCAGAACGACGCAGAAGATGTAGTAACTCTGAGGCTTGACGTTCAATCCCGCCTGCATGAGCTTCGTCCGCAATGTGACGCGCTTTTGCCGTCTCTGTTTCGCTTCGATTTCCTTGAGCGTGTCCTGCACCTGCCGGCGTCTGGTCTGGAGCTGCTGCGGCGTGCCCGTACGCTTCTGCGCCGGCTTGTGACCTTGCGCGGCCACCTCGACGCGCTTGCTGACCTTTCTCTCTCCGCTGAAATATGGAACGACGAGAACGTAGACCACGCCGCCCACGGCGAGCGCGGCCAGAGCTATCGCTGAGAACTGAATCAGATCAGGCGGTAGCAAACTTCTCTCCCAAGGGACGGCCGTGCTCGTCATTGACCTCGGCCGAGGCCAAACAGTCGGTCAGCCGTTTGTCTTCGCCGAAGTAGCGGGCTTTCTCGTAGAAGTAGGGCCTAGCGATGCCCGTGGAGCGATGGCGGCCGACGATGCGGCCGTTCGCGTCTTCTCCGACGAGGTCGTAGATGAAGAGATCCTGCAAGGTGACGATTTCACCCTCGAGGCCGACAACCTCAGTGATATGGGTGATCTTGCGGCTGCCGTCGCGCATTCTCGAAGCTTGAACGATGATGTCGACGGACGAGGTGATCATCTCCCGAATGGTGCGGGCCGGAAGACTAAATCCACCCATGAGGATCATGCTCTCCAAACGGCTGAGGCATTCGCGGGGACTATTGGAGTGCAACGTTCCCATAGATCCGTCGTGCCCCGTATTCATGGCCTGCAGAAGGTCGAAGGCTTCGGGGCCACGCACCTCGCCGACGACGATGCGGTCGGGACGCATACGCAGGCAGTTCTTGACGAGATCGCGCATCGTGATCTCGCCTTCGCCTTCTAGGTTCGGTGGTCTTGTTTCCAACCGAACAACGTGCGGCTGCTGTAGTTGCAGTTCCGCGGAGTCCTCGCAGGTGATTACGCGCTCGCCTTGCTCGATATAGGCCGTCAGACAGTTCAGGAGGGTTGTCTTACCGGAACCGGTTCCACCCGAGATGATGACGTTGCAGCGAACGCGGCCGATAATCGAAAGAAGCATGCGCCCCTCGGGGCTGATCGAACCGAACCGTTCCAGCTGTTCGAGGGTCAACCTGTCCTTCTTGAACTTGCGGATCGTGAGCGCAGGTCCGTCGATCGAGAGCGGCGGCGCAATGACGTTGACGCGGCTGCCGTCGGGAAGCCGCGCGTCGCAGATCGGACTCGATTCGTCGACGCGGCGGCCGACCTGGCTGACAATGCGTTGGCAGATATTCATTAGCTGCGCATTGCTGGCGAAGCGGACGGGCGCGGCCTCGACTTTGCCGCCCACTTCGATATAGGTCGTTTCGGCACCGTTGATCATGATATCGGCGATGTCGTCGCGCACCAGCAGCGGCTCAAGCGGGCCATAGCCGAGCACGTCGTTGCAAATGTCCTCGAGCAGCTCCTCCTGCTCGGCGATGGACATCACCACGTTTTTGATCGCGACGATTTCGCCGACGATGTCGCGAATTTCCTCCCGCGCAGCCTCGGCATCCAGCTTGGACAACTGGGTGAGGTCGATCGTGTCGATCAGCGCGTTGAAGACCGTCGTCTTGACGTCGTAATACTCTTCCGAACGCACCCTTTCGGAGCTCTTTCGTACGGCCGGATGCGGCGAAACGGGTGCCGGCGGCGCTTCGGCCGGCGCACTCGCGACCGCGCGAGGAGTCTGGCTTCGCTCTGCGGCCTCGGCTGCCTCTGGACGAGCGGGAACCGGAGCAGCCGGTTCTGGGACTGTTGGCTGCGGTTGGAGAGCCGCTTCGGGCGAGGCGCTGTTTCGTTTTCCAAACATCTCGTCTCGTTAGCCGCGCGCTTTCATGAGTTTCAGACGTTCGATCAGCGGGGACAGTAGCGACGTTGCCTCGGACTTGTGCTCGATCCTGTCCGTGAGAAGGCTCGCCAACCCGCGAAATGCGTCGGCGGCTTTCGACTTGGCCGAAACTTCCTCGATCATCTGACCGTTATTGGAGGCGGTTCCAAAAAGCTGAGCATCGAACTCAATGACCACGCGTGGCTCGAGTTCGATCGCCTGCCCGAAATCCTTCACTGGGATTTCGGGACGCTTCGGCACGCCGACTTGATTGAGCACGAGCATTGGTGGGCGGTCATTGGGGCGTGCCGCCTTCAGCTGATCGGCAAGGTTCTTTGTATTCCGCAGGCTGGCGAGATCCGGCATGGCGGTCATGACGACATGATCGGCCTTGAGCACGACTTCCTTGACCCAGCCCGTCCATAGATGCGGAACATCGATCGCAACCCAAGGAACGCTCTGGCGGACGATGTCGAGTACGGTTTCGCATGCATTGGTATCGACGTCGTACGGCCGATCGAGTGCGGTGGGCGCCGCGAACAGGCTCAAACGCTCGGAGCAACGCGACAGCAATCGGTCGAGAAGAACCTCGTCCAATCGCTCCGGGGCCGCCAGAGCGTCGCCGATACCTTGAAGCGGGTCCTGATTGAAATCGAGCCCCGCCGTCCCGAAGGGAAGATCCATATCGGCGATGACCACATCGCTTTCGACAACGTTGGCGATCGCAAAGGCGGTGTTATGGCAGATGGTGCTCGACCCCGCCCCGCCTTTCGTCCCGACAAAAGCGATCGTCTGCCCGACCGGACCGGTCGCCGGATCGGAATAGATCGAGCCGATGCTTTCGATCATTTGCGCAACGGTCATGGGTGCGACGACATACTCGCTCACGCCCCGGCGAATGAGTTCGCGATAAAGCAGAACGTCGTTCAAATGACCGATCGCGATCACTTTCGTCCCGGAATCGCAAACGTCCGCAAGGCGCTCGAGGTCGTCGAGCATTTCGGCGCGCCCCAGAAGCGATTCGATGACAATGAGATTGGGTGTCGAAGCGTTGCGATAATAGGCGATGGCTGCCTCGACGCCACCCATCTGCACCGTGATGTAGGCTTTGGAGAGACGCCTGTCCTCCGAGGCCTTCTGGATGACGACGGCCGTGTTCTGGTCCTCGCAGAACGCTTGTATATTGACGCGCGGGATTGGCCGCGCGCGCGGTTCCTCGGGCAAATCCCGGCCCTGCTTCGGTTCGGCATCGAGCGAGTATGCAACGTTGCTGCTCATCCCGATCAGTTTCCTCCGACGGTGGACTCGCTGGTGAGCGCGCGCTCAGGCAGCGGTTTGTTCTGGGGCGCCCATTTCGCGCCTGTCGGCTCGCCCTTGACGTATTTCTTCCAAACCGTGTCGCGGCGTTCGCCCGGCCGTGGCGCCTCGGGCCTCGGCGAAAGAAGGTCCTGGGGATCGGCAATCATGGCCGCCAAATTCCTTTGCGTGGCGCACCCCATGTTGGGCGATGGAAGGTTAGCCGGGTCGCGCGCCAGATTCTCCGACCAGTCCGGGCAGTCCGGCCCCTTGGCGCGATACTCCATATAGGACAGGCGCACCGGCGCCGACGGATCGTGTCTCGCGTAGTACGGCTGAACGCGCACATCGCGCGGACTGACTCCGGCTTGCCGCATGGCGTGACGAATGTCCGCGTAAACGCGCTTGGCCGCCGCCTGGTTGGCGCTGCCCGACGGCGTCCTCACCACCAAGCCGCTGGTTCCGCGTTCCTGATAGCCCGCCAGGTAGCCGTAGAGCTGGTTCCACTGCGCACCCGTCAAACCGCGCGCGCTGCGCGAAACCGGAATATCGAACATTGACTCGCCCTGGCCGACTTGGATCGGATGGCGCTCGGTGGGATCGGACAGAGTGAAAGGCGCCTCCATACGCGGGCCTTGCGCGCAGCCGCTCGTCGAGATGGCCAAGGCCGGGCCAACCACGATCAAGGCAGCGAGCAAGAGGCGCCTGTGCCGTGTCGGGACCCGCATGTCTCGAGCAGTTGGTCTCATCTGATTTCCTCTTCCCCTACTCGACGATGAAGCCGACGTCGCCCGTGTAATTGCCGACAGGCGCCCGCTCGGGATCGCGTCCATAAATTCTGTTCATTTGACCCAAGAGGTCGCTGTTCACGTCCGATGCCCAGGCGAAGCCGTCGTCCGGCCGGGCCAATTGCTGCCGCGCAGCCGGTTTGACGACGTAGGGCGTGACGAGAACGACGAGCTCGGTTTCTTTCTTCTGGAAGTCGCGGCTGCGGAACAACGTCCCAAGGACAGGCAGACTCTTCAGGCCTGGATAGCCGCTGATCGCCTGGCGCGATTGATCGGAGAGCAAGCCAGCGATCACGATGGACCCGCCGCTCGGCAACTCGACCGCCGTTTCGGCGCGCCGCACCTTCAAGGCCGGAATGGAGATGTTCCGGAGCACAACCGCGCCTTCGGTCGAGAGCTCGCTGACCTCGGTGGAGATCTTTAGACTGATCAAGCCTTCCGACATGACGACGGGCGTGAAGGACAAGCCGATGCCGAACTTCTTGAACTCGACCGTGATCTGATCGAGCTGTTGCGCAACCGGTATCGGAAATTCGCCACCGGCGAGGAAATTGGCGGTTTCGCCGGAGATAGCGGTGAGGTTCGGCTCGGCCAGCGTATGGATCAGACCGTTCTGCTCAAGCGCGCGCAGAACGGCGTCTACATGACTGGTTCCGGACGACCACCCGGCACCGGCAAGGGCCGCGCCAGGTCTGCTATCGACGAGACCGGGAAGACCGCCGGCACCCAGCAGTCCGCCCGCTGCCGCGCCGACGGCGCCGTTGATTGGATACGGCAAGGCCGAAAGCGCCGCGAAGCCGAAATTGCCAGAGTTGACGAGCGCGGCCAGGTCGACGCCCAGCTGCTTGACGACGTTGCGCTCCATCTCCACCACGGAGACCTTGAGCAGAACCTGCTCGCGCCCCTCGACGGTGATCATGTTGATGACCCGGTTGGACCCCTCGTCTCCGCCCGTTGCGCCGGACCCGCTATTGTTGATCGTGATCGCCGCACCGCCGCCGGCCGCCGAATTGCTGGTCGGCGACGCACCGGAGTCCAGGAAGCTGTTCACGATTTCGCTCGCGCGCGTAGCATCGATCGGCGTCGGCACGCTGCCCGTCAGGACGACGTTCTGTCCGACCGTCTCCACGTGAACGCGCGATCCGGGAATGAGGCGTGCGATCAGATTCTCCAGCGCTCCGAGATCGCGCTCGATCGTCACTTCGAGGACCGCGACTTGGTTGCCGGCATTGTCGATGAAGAGAATGTTGGCTTCGCCGAGATTCTTGCCGATGAGATAGGCCCGGGTCGCGCTCTGCATAACCGCGTCGATTTGATCCGGGTTTGACACCATGACCTCGCGAACCGCCCGCGGCAGTTCGACGATCATCGACTTGTTGAGTCCGAGCTTGATCTGGCGCACCTGACCGTCGCCGACCCGGAGCAAGGACTGGTGATAGACCTGAGCATATCCCGCGATTGGCGCGACCGTGACGGCCGCCACGGCGAGTGCGGCCGCCACGGCGATAGGCGCCAATAGGGATGCAAGACGAGAATGACGCATCTATGTGCCTTTTCTTTTCTTATGAGTCATTCGCTTGCTCAATTGACCCCGAAGGCGTGCGAGGGCACGCCGTATTTCAGAAGCTTGACCGTGCTGGAGCCGTCGTCGCCGATCGTGATAGTCGCCTCGTTGTCCGCCTGTGCATCCGACAGACTGCGGAGTGACAGGGAAATTTCGCCGATCGACTGCGCGAGCGTCAGAACTTCCGCTTGACGCGGCGTTAGTTCGAGCGTCGCCGTCTTGCCTGCGACGACTTTTTCGCCGTCGCTATTCTCCAGTGCCTGACCGATCGCGAGGACGCGAACGTTGCGAAGGACGGCTTCGCTGACGGTCTCTTCCTTCCGGCCGACTTGCCGCTTGTGGGACAAGATCACGTCGACCCGGTCGTTCGGGAGGATGAACCCGCCGGCTGCGGTCTCCTCCCGGATCGGCGTCGACACGGCACGCATACCGCGCGGCAGGATGGCCGCCATGACTCCGCCCTCGGAAATCTTGATGAGCTTCTGATCCTTGATCGGCTCGCCGGAAATGAATGGCGCCCGCGCCACCGCGCCGGAAAGCTCCGACGGCGCATCGGGCTGGGAACTCTTCGTGATCAGTCCCGGCGTGATCCCTTCAACGGGCCATTGCTGCCACTTGAAATCGTTCGCACGGACGCTATCGCCGAGATTGATATCCTTCGCGGCGACGAGCACGTCGGTGGCTCCCACGGTTTTCTCAACCTGCTTCACCTCGGGGGGGCGCGAGACGATGGAATTTGCCATCCAGGCAGCGGTCAACGCCGCCGTTGCAGCGATCGCGAGGACGACAACCCTACCTCTTTTCATCCCAGACTCTCCCCTGAAGGCGCCAGAAACTCGGCGCCGATCAAGGCTGACTTTGCTCCAGCAAACCTCAACGCGAAGTTAATGGCTGTGCCAATTCCGGCCGCGCCCCGGCGGACATGGCACGGGCGCAACGGTACGTTCCGGCACCGGACGGCCGGTGCTGGAGGCTGATAGAGTGTCTGTGAAAGGACTCGTGAGAGGCGCTAGGCGCCGAGCGCGGCCATGAATGGCGTATCCGGATAGACGAGTAGTCCCGCGGCCGCGAGGGCGATGCCATAGGGCACGCCCTCCTTGGAATCGTGCAGCCGGGTGATCCACTGTTGCGAATAGAGTGTCGCCGGGAGCGGCAGGGAACGCATGAACAGCAGCACGAGCGTCAACGCACCGCCGAATACCGCGGCGTAGATGGCGTAGGCGAACATCTGCTCCGGCCCCAGCCACAGGCAAGTGGCCGCGAAGAACTTGGCATCTCCGCCTCCAATCCACCCCATCGAGTACAGTCCAAACGTAACGACGAGAGCACCGAAAGCCAGTGCGACTTGGACCCCGGCGGCGCCCCACCCAATGCCTACGAGCGGTGCGAGCAGCGCGAACCCGGCGACCAGCGCAAGCGATATCCAGTTAGGCAGGGTCATCGAAAACAGGTCGTAGGCTGCCGCGAAAGCCATCGCCAACGGAAAGATCGAGATAATGAGTAGGTTGGTCACCATTCGCCGTAACGTCCTAGCATCGCGCTCCAGACCTCGCGCACGGGGACTACCCGTTGCGTGATTCCCTGCGAAGTCTTGCCACCAAGAGCTGAAGTCTTGCCGCCAAGAGCTAAAGGCGACGTTAACCGGATAGGGGCCAAACAAGGTTTGCCAATCCTTCACTTTTTGACGGTGTGATTGGCATAGACAGTCGGTCCTCATTTGAGTTGAGCGTAGAGGATAGGAAGCCAATGGCATTCCCGTTTCGACCGGGCCGGCCAGCCTGCGGGCTCGGACTGGCCGCGGCTTTGGTGTGCGCGTCCATGCCGCCCGGATTGGCCGCAGGCCGGGATATCGAAGTTCTGATCGACCAAGCCATGATGCTGCGCCTGGAACGGCCCGCCGCGGAGATCGTGGTCGGCAATCCGTCGATTGCCGACGTGTCCGTACAGAGCGGGGACACGCTGGTCCTGACCGGCAAGTCCTTCGGCGAGACCAATCTCATCGTGATGGACACGCATGGACAGCTTCTTGTGAACCGGCGCGTGGTGGTTCAGGAACCGGACGGCGGCTTCGTGACGGTGTTCCGCGGCGTCAAGCGTGAGACTCTGCATTGCTCGCCCAACTGCGAGACACAG